>JBIQLI010000003.1:0-315170 GCA_044464395.1 Lysobacter sp. | reverse complement strand
GAGAAGGTGCCCCGAAGGGGCGGATGAGGGGCGGCGCAAGGCGCAGCCGCAGCGCCCTCCCTTCTCCCCGCGCGCGGGGAGAAGGTGCCCCGAAGGGGCGGATGAGGGGCGGCGCAAGGCGCAGCCGCAGCGCACTCCCTTCTCCCCGCGTGCGGGGAGAAGGTGCCCCGAAGGGGCGGATGAGGGGCGCTTTTAGCGCTACTCCCCCGGCTTGGCCGCCTCCACCGGCGCCGTCGTCGCCGCCTTCCGCGACAACGTCGCCTCGCGATGCGCGATGTACCCGTTCGCGGCGAAGATCACCAGCGCGCCGATCACCGTCCAGCGGCTGATCACCTCGTCGAACAGCACCCACGCCAGCGCGGTCACCAGCGGCAGCTGCATGAAGCTGATCGGGGTCAGCGCCGACACCTCGCCCAGCTTCAACGCCCGCGTCCAGAACAGCTGCCCGCCCGTGCCGAGCACGCCGATCGCCGCCAGCCACAGCCAGGCGATGCCCTGCGGCCATTGCCACGCGAACAGCGCGGGCACCAGCGACAACGGCACCCAGAACACATAGGTGTAGAACACGATCGTGTCCGGCGCGTCGACCCGCGAAAGCTGCTTGATCTGGATCGCCACCACGCTGCTCAGCACCGCCGCCGCCACCGCCACCAGCGAGCCCGCGCTGAATCCCTCGGTGCCCGGGCGCACGATCACCAGTACGCCGATGAAGCCCAGCACGACCGCGGTCCAGCGCCGCCGGCGCACGACTTCGCCCAGCCAGATCACCGCGAAGATGGTCACGAACAGTGGCGCCGAATACGACAGCGAGATCGCCTGCGCCATCGGCAGGTGGCCGATCGCCCAGAAGCCGCACAGCATCGATGCGACGCCGATGGCGCAGCGCACCAGGTAGCGCGGCAGCTGCGTGGTGCGGAACACCGCGCGCCCGCTGCGGTGCAGGAACGGCAGCAGCGCCAGCAGTCCGAAGAAGTTGCGGAAGAACGCGATTTCCACCGTGGCGATGCCGGCGTCGCTAGCCAGCCGGATCACCACCGCCATCAGGCCGAAGAACGTGGTGCTGAGCAGCATCAGCCCCGCGGCCTTGAGGAAGGGCGCGGGCGGCTCCGATGCCACGACGGGGCGTCCGCTCACCAGGCCGCCCCGATGATCCGCGGCTCCGGCTCCAGGGCCACGCCGAAGCGTTCGCGCACCGAGCCGGCGACCTTGCGCGCCAGCGCGAGCAGTTCCGCGCCGCTGGCCTGGCCGTGGTTGACCAGCACCAGCGCATGGCTGGCGGCGATGCCGGCATCGCCCTCGCGGTGTCCCTTCCAGCCGCACTGGTCGATCAGCCACGCGGCCGACAGCTTGCGCGTGGCCTCGTCGCCGGTGCGGAACACGGGCAGGCTCGGGTGTTCGGCCTGAAGCGCCTCGGCCTCGGCGCGCCCGACGATCGGGTTCTTGAAGAAGCTCCCGGCGTTGCCGATCACCGCCGGATCGGGCAGCTTGCGCCGGCGGATCCGGCACACCGCCTCGGCCACCTGCGACGGCCGCGGCGCATCGCCGACGCCCATCGCCGCCAGCTCCTCGCCGATGCCCGAGTACTCCAGGCGCGGTTGCGCAGTGCGCGGCAGCGCGAACTCGACCGCGGTGACGACGAAGCGGTCCGGCTCGCGCTTGAAGCGGCTGTCGCGGTAGGCGAAGCCGCACTCGTCGGCCGCGAAACGCCAGGTGCGGCCGGTCGCGCGTTCGAACGCCTCGACCGCATGGATCCGTTCGCGCACCTCGACCCCGTAGGCGCCGATGTTCTGGATCGGCGCGGCGCCGACGGTCCCGGGGATCAGCGCCAGATTCTCCAGCCCGGACAGCCCGTGCCCCAGGGTCCACAGCACCAGCGCGTGCCACTCGCCGCCGGCGTCGGCGCGGACGATCGCCGTGTCTCCCTGGTCCTCGAGCATGCGCATGCCACTGGCCGTCAGCGCCAGCACCGCGCCTTCCGGGTCGCCGGCGAACAGCAGGTTGCTGCCGCCGCCCAGCACCAACACCGGGGCGTCGCGCAGCATCGCGTAGCCGGAGAACAGTTCCGGCAGCACCGCGACATCGGAGACTTCGACCAGCATCGGCGCACGCGCGGCGACCCCGAAGGTGTTGCGCGCGTCCAGCCGCGCCCGCTCGGTCACCCGGAAGCCGGGCAGGCGGGCGCTGGCGGAGGTCAGGGGCTCACTCATCCGGCGGCAGCGTACCGCGGCTGGGGGCTTCCTTGCGTCGACGCATCGCATCCACGCACTCGCCCACCAACTCCGGGCCGCGGTAGACCAGCCCGGTGTACAGCTGCACGAGGTTGGCCCCCGCCGCCATCTTCTTCGCCGCGTCGGCGCCGGAGAAGATCCCGCCGACCCCGATCAGCGGAATCGACTCGGGCAGGCGCGAGCGCAGCATCCGCAGCACCGCGGTGGATTTTTCCATCAGCGGCGCGCCGGACAGGCCGCCGGTCTCGCGCGCGCGCGGGTCGTCCTGCACCGCGATCCGCGAGACCGTGGTGTTGGTGGCGACCACGCCGTCCACCTGCAGGTCGCCGAGCACGCGCCCGGCGGCCTCGACGTCGTCGTCGGACAGGTCCGGCGCGATCTTGACCAGCATCGGCACGCGCTTGCCGTGCAGCGCGCCCAGCCGCTCCTGCGCGTCGCGCAGGGTGCCGACCAGGCGTCGCAGCGCCTGCTCCTCCTGCAGCTCGCGCAGGCCGGCGGTGTTGGGCGAGGAGATGTTGACGGTGATGTAGTCGGCCAGCGGATACACCCGCTCCAGGCAGAACAGATAGTCGCCCTCGGCGAACTCGTTGGGCGTGTCCTTGTTGCGGCCGATGTTGATGCCGAGCAGGCCGCCCTTGCGGCTGGCCCGCGACACATTGCGGACCAGCGCGTCCACGCCGTCGTTGTTGAAGCCCATGCGGTTGATCAGGGCCCGGTGCCGCGGCAGCCGGAACAGCCGCGGCTGCGGGTTGCCGGCCTGCGGCCGCGGCGTGACCGTGCCGACCTCGACGAAGCCGAAGCCCAGCCCCAGCAGCGCGTCCACGTGCGCGCCGTTCTTGTCCAGCCCCGCGGCCAGGCCGACCGGGTTGGGGAAGGCCAGGCCCAGCAGCTTGGTCACCAGCGGCGCCGGCGGCTTCGCCATCAACCCGCCCAGTCCCATGCCATGCAGCCGCTCGAGCGCGCCAAGGGTCACCCCGTGCGCGCGCTCCGCCTCAAGGGAAAACAGAAAAGGCCGAACCAGCGAATACATCCAGTCTCCCGTCTTCCCGTTCCCATCCGGCTACCGGCTACCGGCTGGCGGCTACCGGCTCCCGTCCCTCACAGATCGAACTTGATCCCCTGCGCCAACGGCAACGAATCCGAGTAATTGATCGTGTTCGTCTGCCGGCGCATGTAGGCCTTCCACGCATCCGAGCCGGATTCCCGGCCACCGCCGGTCTCCTTCTCGCCGCCGAAGGCGCCGCCGATCTCGGCGCCGGAGGTGCCGATGTTGACGTTGGCGATGCCGCAGTCCGAACCGGCGGCCGACAGGAACTTCTCCGCGGCCTTCAGGTTGTTGGTGAAAATCGACGAGGACAGCCCCTGCGGCACGTCGTTCTGCATCGCGATCGCGTCGTCGAGGTCGCGGTACTTCATCACGTACAGGATCGGGGCGAAGGTCTCGGTCTGGACCACCTCGGCGTCGTTCGGGAGCCCGGTGACGATGGTCGGCAGCACGAAGTTGCCCGGGCGGTCGATCGCGGCGCCGCCGGTCTCGACCTTGCCGCCGGCGGCCTTCGCCTTCTCGATGGCATCGAGGTAGGCCTTCACCGCGTCCTGGCTGTTGAGCGGGCCCATCAGGTTCTTCGGGTCGGTCGGGTCGCCGATCTTGCCTTCGACCTGCTTGTAGGCGGACACCAGCTTGGCCAGCACGTCGTCGTGGATGGACTCGTGCACGAACAGGCGGCGGGTGGTGGTGCAGCGCTGGCCGGCGGTGCCGACCGCGCCGAACACGATGCCCGGGATCGCCAGCTTCAGGTCCGCGGTCTCGTCGAGGATGATCGCGTTGTTGCCGCCCAGCTCCAGCAGCGAGCGGCCCATGCGCCGCGCCACGCGCTCGCCGACCAGGCGACCGACCCTGGTCGAACCGGTGAACGAGACCAGCGCGATGCGCTTGTCGTCGACGAAGTCCTGGGCCAGGTCGTTGCCGGCGTCGTTGATCAGGTAGAACAGGTCCGGGAAGCCGCCTTCGCGCAGCGCCTCGTTGCAGATCCGCATCGAAGCGATCGCCGACAGCGGGGTCTTGGGCGAGGGCTTCCAGATGCAGATGTCGCCGCACACCGCGGCCACGAACGCGTTCCAGGACCACACCGCGACCGGGAAGTTGAACGCCGAGATGATCCCGACCAGGCCGATCGGGTGCCACTGCTCGTACATGCGGTGGCCGGGGCGCTCGGAATGCATGGTCAGGCCGTAGAGCTGGCGGGAGAGGCCGACGGCGAAATCGCCGATGTCGATCATCTCCTGCACTTCGCCGTCGCCTTCCGGCTTGGACTTGCCCATCTCCAGCGCGACCAGCGAGCCGAGCGCGTCCTTGTGCCGGCGCAGCGCGTCGGCGCACAGGCGGATCGCCTCGCCGCGGCGCGGGGCAGGGGTCGTGCGCCACGCCTTGAAGCCTTCCTGCGCGCGCTGGACGACGGTCTCGTAATCCTCGCGCGAGGTCGCCTGCACCTTGGCCAGCACCTGGCCGTCGGTCGGGTTCACCGGCTCCAGCACTCCCGCTCCCGTGGCCTTCGACCACTCGCCATTGCCCAGGTAGGTCCCGGACTCGTTGTCGCCGAGTCCAAGTGCGGTCAGAACAGGGTGCGTCATCATGTGCTCCGGTGAGATTGCCTTGGCGCCCCCGGCGCGATTCGAACGCACGACCTTCCCCTTAGGAGGGGGACGCTCTATCCAGCTGAGCTACGGGGGCATGACCCCGTATTTTCGCACAAGGATCAGGGGTCGTCCCGGGACTGGCGCACCACCACGCTGGTCGCGGTCATGTCCGCGCTGACGTTGCCCACGGTGGCGAACACGTCCGGAATCGTGTCCACCGCCAGCAGCAGGCCCAGCGGCCCGGGCGGCAGGCCCATGGCTGTGGTCACCGGCAGGTTGGTGGCCATGAAGCTGACCTGGCCGGGCAGGCCGACCGAGCCCATGCTGATCAGCACCGCCAGCGCGGCGCCGGTGGCGAGCTGGGTCGCGGTCAGGTCCACGCCGAAGGCCCAGGCGATGAAGCTGGCCGTGGCCACGTACTGGATCGGGCTGGTGATGCGGAACAGCGAGACCGCCATCGGCAGCACCAGCGAGGCGACTTCGCGCGGGTAGCCGAGGTTGCGGTCGGCGCTCTGCAGCATCGCCGGCAGCGAGGCCAGCGACGACTGCGTGCTGGCCGCCACCACCTGCGGCGGCAGCAGCGCCGCGGCGAAGCGGCGCAGGCGCTCGCCGCCCCACAGCACCGCCAACGGCAGCATCATCACCGTCACCGCCAGGTACAGCAGGCATTCCAGCGCGATGTACACGCCCAGCGCGCTGATCATGCCCAGGCCGGCGCGCGCGCAGACCGCCAGGATCAGCGCGAACACCCCGAACGGCGCCGCCCACAGCACCCAGCGCACGACCACGATCATCGCGTCGGCGATCGCCTGGAAGAAGCCGACCATGCGTTCGCGCTGGACCGGGTCGATCCGGGTCAGGGCGAAGCCGAAGAACAGCGCGAACACCACCAGCGGCAGCATCGCGCTCTCGGCCGCGGCGGCGATCGCGTTGCTCGGCACCATCGCCACCAGCGAATCGGCCCAGCTGGCCGGGGCCACTGCCGCGCCGCCGCTGCCGGCGGCGCCGGACAGCGCGTGGGCGAGGTCCGGGTCCGGGGTCACCAGCGACAGCGCCGCCGGCGCCACGATCGCGGTGAAGGCCGCCGCGCCGGCGAGGATCAGCAGGAACACGATGATCGCGCGCCGGGCCACGCGCCCGGAGCTGGCCGCGTCGCTGGCGGTGTTCACGCCGACGATCACCAGCGCCAGCACCAGCGGCACCACCGTCATCTGCAGCGCGTTGAGCCACAGCTTGCCGAACGGCTGCACGATGTCCGCGACGCGCACGCCCAGCGCCGGGTCGAGCCAGGCCAGCAGCAGGCCGAGCAGGGCGCCCGAGACCAGGCCGGTGAGGATTCGCGAAGTGGCACTCATGGCGTCGTTCCCGTCGCGGTGCGGGCGGGGGCGGTCAGGGGTCCGGTCATCGGGGTCCTCAGGATTCGAGCAGCGGCTGGATCCGCTCCAGGTTGGCCAACAGCCGCGCCAGGCGCTCGTCGTCGCCTTCGCACAGCATCACGAACAGGCCGTCCAGCAGGTGCTGCAGGGCCGAGTGGTAGAGCAGGGGCTCGATGTGCGCGCGATCGTCGTGCGCGGACACCAGCAGCGACACGTCCGCGTGCGCGCGCAGCGCGTTGGAGGTGTGCCGGGTGATGCTGATCACGCGCCCGCCCTGGGCGCGGAAGTAGTGGCCGAGCTGGCACAGCGCCGGCTGCTTGCCGTGCTCGGAGAACACCAGCAGCACGTCGCCGGGCGCCGCCGCGGACATGCTCGCGGTCATGTGCGCGGTGTCGAAGTTGTGCACGGTGAGGATGCCCAGCCACGACAGCTTCAGCGCGAACGCGCGCGCATGGATGTCGTCCTCGCCCAGGCCGATGATGAACACCCGGCTGGCCGAGCCGATCGCCTCGGTCGCCGCTTCCAGCGCCTCTGGCGGGTTGATCAGGCGGGTCGCTTCCTCGGCCTCGGACTTGCGCCGCCACAGGGTCGAGGCGAGGGTGCGCTTGCGCTCGTCCGGGGTCGTCGGCGCCTCGGTCGCGGGCTGGCCGTTGTCGGCGCGCGCCAGCGCCTCGCTGATCGAGAACTTGAGGTCCGGGTAGCCCTTGAACGAGAGCTTCTGGCAGAACTTGACCACGCTGGACTGGCTGATTCCCAGCGCATTGGCGAGCTGTTGCGAGGAATAGTCGCGCAGCAGCTGGGCGTTCTCGAGGATGAAGTCGGCGATCCGGCGCTCGATCGCCGACATCTGGTCGCGCTCCGAGCGGATCTTGACCAGCGCCGACATGGGAGTCAGGCCGCCTTGTACTCGGCCAGCGGCACCAGGCCCTCGATCTGGCGGATGCCGAGCCCGGGGGCGTCGGTGACCGAGATCTCGGACTCGTCGAAGATCACGCCGCCCTGCACCGGGTCGTACTGGCACAGCGACGGGCCATCCAGGTCCACCTTGGTGATCACGTTGGCCTTGGCCACGGCCAGGTGCACCGCGGCGGCGACGCCGATGCTCGACTCGAGCATGCAGCCGATCATGCAGTCGATCCCATGCAGGCCGGCGATGTCGGCGATCCTGACCGCATTGGAGATGCCCCCGGTCTTCATCAGCTTGATGTTGACGATGTCGGCGGCGCGCATGCGGATCAGCTCGATCACTTCCATCGGGCCGAACACGCTCTCGTCCGCCATCACCGGAGTATGCACGCGCTCGGTCACGTAGCGCAGCCCCTCCAGGTCGTGCGCCTTGACCGGCTGCTCGACCAGCTCCAGCTTGACCCCGGCCTCTTCCAGCGTCTGCAACGCATACACCGCCTGCTTCGCGGTCCAGCCCTGGTTGGCGTCCAGGCGGAGCAGGGCGCGGCCCTCGACCGCGGCGTGGATCGCCTTGGTCCGCTCGATGTCCACGCCGATGTCCTTGCCCACCTTGATCTTCAGCGAATCGAAGCCGCGCTCCACCGCCTTCAGCGAATCCGCGACCATCTTGTCGATGGTGTCCACGCTGATCGTGATGTCGGTGGTGATCACCGGGTCGCCGCCGCCCAGCAGCTTGTAAAGCGGCGCCTCGTAGAGCTGGCCCCACAGGTCGTGGACCGCGATCTCGACCGCGGCCTTGGCGCTGGAGTTCTTCTCCATCGCGCCCTGCACCAGGTGGGTGATGCGGTTGAGGTTGGCGATGTCCTGGCCCATCAGCCGCGGGGCGATGTAGTGGCGGATCGCGTCGACGATCGAGCCGTGGGTGTCGCCGGTGATCACCGCGGTGGCCGGGGCGCTGCCGTAGCCGACGTGGCCGGTGTCGGTGTGGATCATCACCACCACATCCTCCACCTGCTCGACGGTGCGCAATGCGGTCTTGAACGGGGTCTTGAGCGGGACCCGCAGCATGCCGAAGCGGATTTCTGTGATCTTCATGGCTGTGCGGCCACCCGGACGATGTTGGTGATGCGGTCGATGTAGTCGTGGTCCTTGCCGAAGCGCAAGGGCGTCAGCGGCGTCAGCGAGACGCCGTTGAGGTGCATGGAATGGACTTCGCCGTCGGCGCCCAGGTAGCTGCCGCCGTTGGTGTCGTGGATCACGTAGGGCACGCCCTCGACGTAGCCGACGACCATCATCACGTGGCCCGGGATGTAGACCAGGTCGCCCACGTCCATCCGCGCCACCGCGGCCTCGCGCTCGGCGCGGGTGCTGGTCTCGTCGAAGTGCACGCGCTCGAACGCCGGGCTCACCGACTGCGCGCTGGTGTTGCGCGGCAGTTGCACGCCCATGCTGCGGTAGATCTCGGAGACGAAGCCGCTGCAGTCGCGGCCGTTGTAGGAATGGCCCCAGCCGTAGCGCTCGCCCAGGAACTTGAAGGCCTGGCGGATCAGGTTGGCGCGGGTCAGCGGCAGGTAGTCGGCCGCGCTTTCCTCCTTCTTCTGCAGCAGCGCGGGCGCGAACGCCAGCGAGCCGTCCGCCTCGCGCACCGGCAGGCGCAGGATCCAGGAGGTGTAGGGATGCTGCCCGTTGACCGGGCGGTCCAGCGGCACGTCGCCGGCCAGTGGCACGCGCACGCCCATGTCGAGCTGCAGCTCGGACACCCGCGGTTCCTCGCGGGTATGGACGGTGTCCACCTTGTCGCCGGTGATGATGCGGTAGGGCGCGGCGTCGACGTAGCCGAACACCTGGGCCTTGTCGCCGGTCGCCACCGCGTCCGCCTCGATCCACGCCGCGTAGCGCGGGCTGATCACGAACAGCCACTGGCCGTCGGCGCTGGCGTGCGCGACCACCACCGGCGTGCCCGGGAACAGCGCGCTTTCCTGGAAGCGGTCGATGTCGGTGTCGCCGGCGCTGCTGAACACGCGCAGCCCGGTCGGGAAGCTGCGCAGCGCGGCGCGGTGCACGACCAGGCCGTAGCGCGTGGGTTGCGAGGCGGGCACCGCGTCGAGCGCGAGGTTCGCCATCAGTGCGTCCAGCGTCTGCGCGGGGACCTGCACGCCCTCGACGTCGTAGCGCGGGCGCTCCGGGCGCGCGGACAGGTCCTCGATCCAGGCGCGCACCTGCGCGCCGTCGAGGGTCGCGGGGAGCGCGCGCAGGTCGTACATCGAGCCATCCACGCGGAACAGCTCCGCGTTCTGCGCCTCGATCTGCGCGCGGGTCATCAGCGCGGCATCCGGCGCGTCCAGGCGCGCGACCCAGAATTCCGGCGACAGGTAGGCCTCCTGCACGCCGATGACGCCGCTGGCCGGCACCTGCCAGGCGCTGGAGGCCGCCGGCGCGCCGTCCTGCGCCAGCGCTGCCGGTGCGCCCGGCAGGGCCAGGGCCAGGACGAGCGCCGAAGCAAGGAAGCGGGTGGGGAATCGCATCGTGATACCTCAGAAGGCCGGGGCCAGGGAGGAAAACACCGTGGCCATCAACAGGCCGAAGCCGGTGCCAAGGATATAGCCCAGCAGCGCCAGCAGCACCGCCACCGGCACCAGCGCGGCGGAGTAGGTGGCGGCCAGGATCGGTGCGGCGGCGACGCCGCCGATGTGCGCGAGCGAGGAGATCCCGCACAGGTACATGTCGAAACGGAACAGCTTCGCCGCCAGCAGCATCACCGCGCAGTGGATCGCGAGGATGCTGAAGCCGCACAGCAGGTACAGCGGCGCGGTGGCGATGCCGCTGAAGTTGCTCTGCGAGGCCATCACCGCGACCACGAAGATCAGCAGGGTCCCGGAAATCGGGCTGGCGCCGGGAAACCGGGCCAGCGGCGTGTGTGCCACGACCAGCCCGGCCGCGGTGGTCAGCAGGATCGTCCAGGTGGTGGCGCTGACCAGCCCACCGGTCGGCAGGAACCCGGCCAGCCAGCGCGCGCCGAGCGTGGCCACCAGGGCCATCGCCAGCCACAGCAGCACCGCGTCGCCGGTCACCGGGGCGGTGCTGCGCACCGGCGCCACCGCGAGGTCCGCGCTGGAGCGTGCCCCGGTCCAGCGGTTGAACGCCGGCGCCAGCCTGGCGACGGAGAACAGCAGCGCCACCCACACGGAATAGCCGATGGCGTCGGTCAGCAGGGCCAGCGCGAGCTGGTTGTCGTCCATGCCGATCGCCTGCTTCACCGCGACCAGGTTGGCGGTGCCGCCGACCCAGCTGCCGCTCAGCGCGGCCAGCGGCTGCCAGCCGTCGGGGGCGGGCAGGGCGCCCCGGAACGCGAGGAAGGTGAGCATGAACGCAACGAACAGGCTGACCGTGGTGCAGGCGAACACCGCCAGCACCCGCGGCCCGAGCGCGAGGATCGCGCGCAGGTCGCAGTTGACCATCAAGAGAAAGATGAGTGCCGGCACCAGGGTCCGGATCAGCAGCCCCTGGGTGTCCTGGATGTCGGGGGTCACCTGCCACAGCCCGAGCACCGCCAGCGCGGTGATCGACAGGTAGACCAGGACGATGGGGGGAAAGATCGAGAAGAACTTCCAGCCAGTGCGGCGCTCCAGCGCCGGGAAGATTCCCGCCGCCAGCAGCATGACGGCCAGGTATGGCCAGACCGACTGGATCATCGCTTCCCCATGGTGCACTGCAGAATAGCTGATTCTTAAAACTTATACGCTAAGAATAAATTATTGACCAGCCTTCACCCGCATGTTACACAGGCCTCCACTGGCCGCTCAGGGGAACGGTTCGTTTGATTGCGGGTTCCATCCAAGCCTCTGTCCTGGTGCCCACGGTGCGGCAGCGCCGCTGGGCCATGTGCGTGCCGCTGTTGCTGCTCGCACTGGCAGGCCGCGACCTTGCCGCATCACCGGCGATGACGGCGCCCGATGCGGCAGGGTTCGCGGCCGGCACCGGCACCGCGGTGGATCCCGTGCAACTGGATGAAGCCGAGCGCATGCGCCGCATCCGCCTCGATTTCAACCAGACCCGCGAGCAGGTGTTCGAGCGCGTGCGCCGGCAGATCCCGGACCTCACCACGGAAGAGTTCGACCGCTGGGACGCCGCCGGCCTGTTCGAGTGGATGGAGCTCGACGGCGAGCGCCGCTACTTCAACCGCACCGCATCCAACCTGTTCCGGATCAGCGAACAGGCGCGCGCGCGGCGCGCGGATCCGAAGCCGTTCGTGCAGAGCCCGCTGGAGTCGGTGCATCCGCATCATCGCGAGGTGGTCGCCGCCGCGCGCGCGCAGCGTTCCGACAGCGTGCTGCCGCGGCGATGGCGGATCACCCAGACCCT
Source organism: Lysobacter sp. (assembly GCA_044464395.1). Taxonomy (GTDB): domain Bacteria; phylum Pseudomonadota; class Gammaproteobacteria; order Xanthomonadales; family Xanthomonadaceae; genus Cognatiluteimonas. The sequence goes on along the minus strand of JBIQLI010000003.1, from coordinate 303,661 downwards.
GACCGTGGACGCCGACGCCGTCCCGGCGGGAGAGACTATCCGGGCCTGGATCCCGTATCCGCGGGAAATCCCAGGCCAGCAGTCCCGCATCACCCTGGTCTCCAGCATTCCCGCGGCGCACCAGGTCGCTCCACCCGACACGCTCCAGCGCACCATCCATTTCGAACAGCCGGCAGTGGCCGGCGAAAAGACCCGGTTCTCGGTTACCTACGACCTCGACATCAGCGCCCGCCGCTTCGAGGTCGATCCGGCGCGGGTCGTTCCCGCCGACATTACCCCCGAGCTTGCCCCCTTCGTCGCCGAGCGCGCGCCGCACGTCGTGTTCACCGACGACCTGCGCGCGTTCTCGCGCAAGGTGGTCGGCGACGAGACCAATCCCTGGCGCATCGCGCAGAAGCTGTACGCCGCGGTGGATGCGATCCCGTGGGCCGGCGCGCGCGAGTATTCGACCATCCCGAACATCAGCGACTACGCGCTGCACGCCGGCCACGCCGATTGCGGCCAGCAGACCCTGCTGCTGATCGCGCTGCTGCGGCTCAACGGCATTCCCGCGCGCTGGCAGTCGGGCATGATGTTCGCGCCCGACGGCTACTGGAACCTGCACGACTGGGGCCAACTCTACATCGCGCCCTACGGCTGGATGCCGATGGACGTGACCTTCGGCAGGCTCGACGATGCCGATGCTTCCGTCGCAGGCTTCTATCTCGGCGGCCTGGACGGCTACCGCGTCGCCTTCAACGACGACTACAGCCGCGCGTTCGTGCCGGCGAAAACCCACTTCCGCTCCGAGACCGTCGACCTGCAGCGCGGGGAGGCCGAATGGAGCGGCGGGAACCTGTACTTCAACCAGTGGGACTACGACTTCGTAGCCACGCCACAACCATGAGCACCAAACGGGGAGAGACCATGAGAAGCACCCGCAACTTGCGCAAGTCCGTACTCTGCATGGCGATGGGTGTCTGCCTCTCATCGCTCGCCGCGCCGGTGCTCGCGCAAAGCGTCACCGGCGCGGTCGCGGGCAGGGCGGATGCCGGCACGCAGATCACCATCACCAACACCGCCACGGGCGCGACCCGTACGGCCACCGCCGGCAGCGACGGCAACTACCGCATCGGCCAGCTCTCGCCGGGCAGCTACACGCTGTCCAGCCCGGGCGGCACGCCGATCGCCGTCGAGGTGTCGCTGGGCGGCACCACCACGGTCAACCTGACCAGCGGCGGCGCGGTCGACCTGGCCGCCGTGCAGGTGGTCGGCTCGCGCGTCGTCAACCGCGTGGACGTGCACTCCACCGAGGCCGCCACCAACATCACCCGCGAGGAACTGGCGCGGATCCCGGTGGACCAGACCGTCGGCTCGGTGGCCCTGCTGGCGCCGGGCGTGATCAACTCCGGCGCGACCTTCGGCGGCCTCAGCTTCGGCGGCTCGTCGGTGGCCGAGAACGTGGTCTACATCAACGGCCTCAACGTGACCGACCCGTACCGGCGCCAGGGCTTCTCCACGGTGCCGTTCGCGTTCTTCGAGGAATTCCAGGTCAAGACCGGCGGTTACTCGGCCGAGTTCGGCCGCAGCACCGGCGGCGTGATCAACGCCGTCACCCGTTCCGGCGGCAACGAGTTCCATGGCGGCATCCAGCTCACCTTCGAGCCGGAAGCCTGGAACTCCTCGCGCAAGGACCACTTCCACGACGACGGCACCATCGACGAGCGCGACCGCAGCAGCCGCGACGACAGCTCGTTCTACAAGGCGAACGTGTGGGCGTCCGGCCCGATCATGAAGGACCGCCTGTTCTTCTTCGCGATGTACGAGAAGCGCGACTCCGATTCGCAGGACATCGACACCATCGAGGCCTGGAAGACCAGCAGCAACAACGACTTCTGGGGCGCCAAGCTCGACTGGCAGCTCAACGACAACCACCTGGTCGAGTTGCTGGCGTTCTCCGACAAGGCCGATTCGGTCACCACCGCCTACGACTACGACTGGGATTCGGCGCAGTTCGGCCCGGAAACCGGTGAGTCCACCGCCGGCTCGGGCGGCGACAACTGGTCGCTGACCTACACCGGCCACTTCACCGAGAACTTCATGGCCAAGGCCATGCACGGCGTGAACAAGCGCAGTGCACTGTCCGGCAGCCCGTGGGACGAGGGCTGCAGCATCGTTTCCCGCGACAGCGAGTTCACCCGCCTGTTCGGCCCCGCCACCCAGGCGGAAGGCTGCCACCCGAGCAACAGCAGCGTCAGCAGCCGCTACGACGAGCGCGAGGCCACCCGCCTCGACTTCGAATGGGCGCTGGGCGACCACCTGCTGCGCTTCGGCTGGGACCAGGAGATCATGGACTCCAACAGCTCGCGCGTGTACCCGGGTGATGGCGTGAGCTACACCGTGAAGGGCATCGCCGCGGACGAACCCGACCGCACCCTGCCCAACGGCGTGGCCGTGCCCGATGGCGTGACCGCGTACATCGATGCGCGCCACTACATCACCGGCGCCCCGGTCTCGACCGAGGCCCAGGCGTTCTACATCGAGGACGTCTGGAACGTCACCCCGAACCTGCTGTTGAACCTCGGCCTGCGCGCCGACAAGTTCCACAACAAGCTGGCCTCGGGCGCGACCTTCGCCAAGGCCGACTTCTCCGACATGATCTCGCCGCGCATCGGCTTCAGCTGGGACATGAAGGGCGACGGCTCGACCAAGGTGTTCGGTAACGCCGGCCGCTACTACACCCCGCTGACCAACAAGCTGACCGACTACTTCGGCGGCGGCAGCACCGACGAGCACACCTATTACGTGTTCAACGGCTGGGAGACCCGCACCGATCCGGTCACCGGCGCCAGCTACCTGTTCCCGCAGGTCGGCGCGCAGATCGGCCCGGTCAACACCGACGGCAACGTGCCGGCCCCGGACGACGTGCGCACCGCGGTCGCCCGCGACCTGAAGCAGGTGTTCCAGGACGAGTACATCCTCGGCTTCCAGCGCGCCATCAACCAGGCCTGGTCGTACGGCATCAACGCGACCTACCGCAGGATGACCCGCACCGTCGAGGACGTGCGCATCAACCACGTCGAAGGTTGTCCCTGGTACTCGGGCGACTGGCCGATCCTCAACCCGGGCGAGACCAACACCCTGTGGTGCCCGACCACCGAGGAATGGGTGACCTTCGACAGCTCGAAGGACGGCTACCAGGCCCTCGGCAGCGGCGCGATCATGGGTTACTTCAAGCCCAAGCGCACCTACCGCGCGCTGGAGTTCCAGCTCGACCGCGCCTGGGACGACAAGTGGGCGTTCAACGCCAGCTACATCCTGTCGAAGTCCGAAGGCAACATGGAAGGCCCGGTCAACTCCGACACCGGCTACAACGACACCAACCTGGTGCAGTACTACGACCACCCGGCGGTGAACGAGCGCTATGGCCCGCTGTTCAACGACCATCGCCACCAGATCAAGCTGCGCGGCAGCTACAAGCTCAACGATGCCTGGATGTTCGGCGCGACCTTCTCGGCGCATTCCGGCGGCCCGATCTCGGCCTACGGCGTGCGCTGGCCGAACGACAACCGCAGCGCCGGCGGCCCCGGCGAGTTCAGCGGCGGCGGCTCGGGCTGGATCTGCGTGTCGGGCTGCAGCGACTACACCACGCGCGAGCTGGTGTTCTCGCCGCTGGGCGCCTACGGCCGCATGCCGTGGGTGAAGGACCTCAGCGCCAACGTCACCTGGACCATCCCGGTGCCGGTCGGCGACCTGAAGGCCCGCTTCGCGGTCTACAACCTGCTCAACAGCCAGGCGACCGTGAACGTGCATACCCGCTACGAGAGCACGCCCGGCAACTACATGCCGTACTTCGGCCAGGCGAAGGGCTGGCAGGCCCCGCGCTACATGCAACTGGTCGTGACCTACAGCTTCTGAAGCAGTGCATGCCCCCTTGGCGGCCCGGGGACCGGGCCGCCATTTTTTTGGCCCCAGATGCGCAACCTTGACGGAATCGACCTGGCGGCCCTCGCGCAACGCGAGGGCACGCCGCTGTACGTGTACTCCGCGGGCTCGATCCGCGGCCGCCTGCATGGCTTGATGGATGCCTTGGCGGGGCTGGACGCGCTGGTGTGCTACGCGGTCAAGGCCAACAGCAACCGCGCGGTGCTGGCGCTGCTGGCGGGCGAGGGCGCCGGCGCGGACATCGTGTCCGGGGGCGAACTGTGGCGCAGCCTGCGCGCGGGCATCCCCGCGCAGCGGATCGTGTTCTCCGGCGTCGGCAAGAGCGCCGACGAGATCGCGCAGGCGCTGGACGCGGGCGTGGCCCGCTTCAACGTGGAATCGCATGATGAGCTGGAGCTGATCCAGCGCATCGCCGCCGCGCGCGGCACCGTGGCCAACGCGGCGGTCCGGATCAACCCGGACGTGGACGCGCTGACCCACGCCAAGATTTCCACCGGCAAGTCCGAGAACAAGTTCGGCGTGTCGATCGACGAGGCGCGAACCTGGTTCGGCACCGCCGGCGAGCGGCCGAACGTGCGCCTGGACGGGCTGCACATGCACATCGGCTCGCAGATCCTGCAACTGGAACCGATGCGCCTGGCACTGCAGCGCCTGGGCGCGTTCTGGCGGGAGCTGCGCGACGCCGGCCACGCCATCGCCAGCATCGACGTCGGCGGCGGCCTGGGCGTGCGCTACCGCGCCGGCGAACGTGCGCCCGACCCGGTGGCCTATGTCGGCCTCATCCGCGACGCGCTGGCGGGATTCGAAGGCCGGATCGTGCTCGAGCCCGGCCGCTACCTCGTGGCCGAGGCCGGCTTGCTGCTGGCCCGGGTGCTGCGCACCAAGCAGGGCGAGCAACGCAATTTCCTGGTCGTGGACGCGGCGATGAACGACCTGCTGCGGCCGAGCCTGTACGACGCCTGGCACGACATCGTCCTGGTCGGCGATGCCAGCGGGCGCGATGCGGTGGACTACGACGTGGTCGGCCCGGTGTGCGAGACCGGAGACACCTTCGCCCTGGGGCGCACGCTGCCGCGGTGCGGGCCCGGCGACCTGGTGGCGCTGATGGGCGCCGGCGCCTATGGTGCCTCCATGGCCTCCACCTACAACTCGCGGCCGCTGGCGGCCGAGGTGCTGGTGGACGGCGGCCGCTACGCCGTGGTCCGGCGGCGGCAGACATTCGACGACATGGTCGCCGGGGAACAACCGGCAGGGGAGTGGAGGACCGCATGAACATCCGGATCGGGATCCTGGCCGCGGCGCTGGCCGCACTGACCGCAGGTTGCACGCACGAGGCGCCGCGCGAAGCGCCGGGCGACGCCGGTTTGGCGCCTGCCGACGCGCTGCTGACCCTCGACACCCACGTGGACATCCCGTCCGACTACATGCGCGAGCCGCGCTACGACGTCGGCGGCGACAGCGCGCTGCAGGTGGACCTGGACAAGATGGAGCGCGGCGGCCTGGACGCGGCGTTCTTCGTGGTCTACGTCGGCCAGGGCCCGCTGACCGCGGAAGGCTACGCGGACGCCGTCGCCAAGGCCGACCGCAAGTACGAAGCCATCCACATGATGGTGCAGAAATATCCCGACCGGATCCGCCTGGCCACCACGCCGGCGCAGGTGCGGGCCAACCACGCGGCCGGCCTGCTGTCGGCGATGATCGGGATCGAGAACGCCTATTCGCTGGGCCACGAGCTGTCCCGCCTGGACGAGGCCTACGCCCGCGGCGCGCGCTACGTCGGCATGACCCACGTCGGCAACAACGACCTGTGCACCAGCGCCAACCCGGACGAGTCGCTCGGGCAGGCGCCGCACAACAGTCCGGGCGACACCGGGATCACCGACTTCGGCCGCGCCGTGGTCGAGCGCGCCAATGCGTTGGGGATGATGGTCGACATCTCCCATGCCTCCGACAACTGCGTGCGCGACGTGCTGGCGCTTTCGAAGGCGCCGATCATTGCCTCGCACTCGTCGGCCCGCGCGCTGTCCGACGTGCCGCGCAACCTGCCCGACGAGCTGCTGCGCGCGATCGCCGCCAACGGCGGGGTGGTGCAGGCGGTCGCCTACTACGACTTCGTGAAGCACGACCCCGCGCGCGGGGAGGCGGTCGACGCGCTCGAGGCGCGGCTGGCGAAGGAACTGGGCGTGGAGCATTTCGACAGCGACGTGAACCACGACCTGCCGGCATACATCGAGGGCATGGCCGCGATCGAGCGCGAGCACCCGCTGGCCACGGTGGCCCAGTACGTGGACCACATCGTGCACATGGTCGAGGTCGCCGGCATCGACCACGTCGGCATCGCCTCCGACTTCGACGGTGGCGGCGGACTGACCGGCTGGATGGACGCGACCGAAACCCCGAACGTCACCGCCGAACTGCGCCGCCGCGGCTTCAGCGACGCGGACATCGCCAAGCTGTGGAGCGGCAACCTGCTGCGCGCCTGGCAGGCCGCCATCGACGCCGCGGAGCCGCGGCAATGAAGCGCTGGCTGCTGGCCGCACTGCTGCTGGCGTCCCCCTTGCTGCCAACCCCACTTGTGGGAGCGGCGCAAGCCGCGACAGCGTCTGAAAGGATCGACCCCGCGGAGATCGACCGGATCGCCCGCGCCACCATCGCCCGCTACCAGCTCCCCGGCCTCGCCCTCGGCGTGATCGAGGACGGCCAGGTGGTCTTTGCCCGCGGCTATGGCGAAACCGTCGCCGGCAGCGGCGAGGCGGTGGATACCGGGACCGTGTTCAAGATCGCCTCGAACTCCAAGGCGATGACCGCCGCGGTGCTCGCGCGGCTGGTGCAGCAGGGCAAGCTGCGCTGGGACGATCCGGTGGCCAAACACCTGCCGGGCTTCGCCATGCATGACCCGTGGGTCACGGAGCACATGACCGTGGCCGACCTGCTGGTGCACAACAGCGGCCTGCCCGAAGGCGGCGGCGACCTGATGCTGTGGCCCGAGCCGAACCTGTTCACCCGCGAGGACATCGTCCACGGACTGCGCTACATCGTCCCCGCCTACGGCTTCCGCGCCGGCTACGCCTACGACAACCTGCTGTACGTGGTTGCCGGCGAGCTGGCCGCGCACGTCGCCGGGGTGTCCTACGAGGAACTGGTCCGCCGCGAGATCTTCGCGCCGCTGGGACTGCAGCGTTGCGTGGTCGGCGAGTTCGACCGGGTGGCGCTGGGCAACGTCGCCCAGCCGCACTGGCTGTCGCCGCAGGGCAACCAGCCGATGCGCGAGGATCCGGCGGTGGTGCCGCCGATCGCCTCGGCGCCGGCCGGCGGGATCCGCTGCAGCCTCGACGACATGCTCGCCTGGGCGCGCAACTGGCTCGCGCCGACCCCCGCGCAGCTCGAATGGCTGGGCCCCGCGCAGCGCGCGGAGATGTGGAAGGCGCGCACGCCGATGCCGATCTCGCGGCTGAAGAAGCGCTGGGACAACACCCACTTCTACGCCTACGCATTCGGCTTCCGCCTGGCCGACATGGACGGCGAGTACACCGTGTCGCATACCGGCACGCTCGGCGGCATGTACTCGATGATGATGCTGCTGCCCGACCGCAGGTCCGGCTTCGTGTTCATGACCAACGGCAACGGCGGCGCCGCGCGCACCGTGCTGGGCGAAGCGCTGGTCAAGCAGTTCACCCGGCCGGGCGACCCCCGCACGGTCGACGACTTCGCCGACGATCTTGCCGGGCCGGCGCCGGCCGCGCCCGCGGACGCAGCGGAGGCGGCGCCCGTGGTGCCCGACGTCGCCACCCGCCAACCGGTGTCGCCGGTCGACATGCAAGCCTGGCTCGGTACCTGGCGCGACCCGTGGTTCGGCGAGGTCCGGATCTGCCCGGCGGGCGACGCAGTGGAATGGCGCTCGGCCAAGTCGCCGAAGATGCACGGCCGCGTCGCGACCATCGACGACCGCTACATGGTCCACTGGGACGATCCCGGCGTGGACCTGGACGCGTGGCTCGATTTCAGCGGCGAGGGCGATGAGCGCACCCTGCGCATGGCCAAGCTCGACCCGGACGGCGACTTCAGCTCCGACTACGAGGACCTGCGCTTCACCCGCACCGGCGATTGCGGCCCGGTGCGGTCGCCGGCGACGACCATGGCCGGAGCGGGGCTGGTGGACATCCGCGCGCTGGTTCCGGACATTGACCAGGACATCAAGTATGCGGGCAACGACAACTTCGTTGGCTCGCCGGTGGACGGCTACGAGGCGCCGCGCTGCCTGCTGCGCCGGGACGCGGCCGCCGCACTGGCACGGGTGGAGACCTCCTTGCGCGAGCAGGGCTACCGGCTGCGCCTGTACGACTGCTACAGGCCCGCGCGCGCGGTCGCGCACTTCGTCCGCTGGGCGCACGACCTCGGGGACCAGCGCACCAAGGCCACCCATTTTCCCGAGCTCGACAAATCGCAGCTGCTTGGCGGCTACATCGCGCCGGTGTCCGGGCACAGCCGCGCCGGCACCGTCGACCTGACCCTGCTGCGCTGCAATGGCGACGCCGCGAACGACTGCGCGCCGCTGGACATGGGCACGCCATTCGACTGGTTCGGCACCCGCGCCAACACCGACTCGCCGCAGGCGACGCCGGAGCAGCGCGCCAACCGCCAGGTCCTGCTGCAGGCGATGGCGCGGGAAGGCTTCGCCAACTATCCGATGGAATGGTGGCACTTCACCCTGCAACCGGAGCCGAGCCCCGCCGTGATGTACGACGTCCCGATCTCCGCCACCGACCACAATCGCGAAGGCGCGATCGACGCGCTGATGCAGCGCTACCAGGGCGAGGTGCCGGGCGCCTCGCTGCTGGTGCTGAAGGATGGCGAAGCCGTGGTCCGCCGCGGCTATGGCCTGTCCGACCTGGAGCAGGGCACCGAGGCCGGCCCGGCCACCAACTACCGGCTGGCTTCGGTCAGCAAGCAGTTCACCGCCGCGGCGATCCTGCTGCTGGCGCAGGACGGCAAGCTCTCGCTGGAGGACCCGGTGCGCCGCTGGCTGCCGTCGCTCCCGGACGTGACCGCCCCGATCACCATCGAGCACCTGCTGACCCACACTTCGGGCCTGGTCGACTACGAGGACCTGATGGGCGAGGGCTGGCAGGGCCAGATCCGCGACGCCGGCGTGCTCGAGCTGCTGGAGAAGGAAGACCGCCTGTACTTCCCGCCGGGCAGCGACTACCGCTACAGCAATGGCGCATACGCGTTGTTGTCGCTGATCGTGGAGAAGGCATCGGGTCAGGCCTATCCGGAGTTCCTGCGCCAACGCATCTTCCTGCCGCTCGGCATGCAGGACACGCTGGCATTCGTGGAAGGCGGCCCCGCGGTGCCGCATCGGGCCTGGGGCTACAGCGAGGGCGAGGCGGGGTGGACCCGCACCGACCAGAGCACGACCAGCGCGGTGCTCGGCGATGGCGGCATCTACTCCTCGATCGACGACCTCGCGCGCTGGGACGCGGCACTGTACGACGACCGCCTGCTCAGCGACGCCTCGCGCGCGCTCGCGTTCGCCCCGCACGTGCAGGTGACCGGCGAGCCCTACGAAGCCGCCTACGGCTATGGCTGGCGGATCACCGGCGACACCCTGTGGCACTCGGGCGAGACCATCGGCTTCCGCAACGTGATCGTGCGCTGGCCGGAGCAGCGTCTGACCGTGGTGCTGCTGAGCAACCGCAACGACCCGGAGCCGTACGACACGGCGCTGAAGATCGGGGCGTTGTTCCTGTAGAGCCGACCCATGGTCGGCTACCCCGCGCAAGCGGACCATGGGTCCGCTCTACAGGATGCTGACATCCCCCGGTGTACACCGGGGCCATGGACAGTTTTGCGCGCCAGCGCGAACGCATGGTCGGCCGCCAGGTGGAAGGACGCGGGGTACGCGACCCGCGGGTCCTGGACGCGATGCGCGAGGTGCCGCGCGAGGCGTTCGTGGACGAGCGCATGCGCGAGTTCGCCTATGACGACGCGCCGTTGCCGATCGAGGCCGGGCAGACCATCTCGCAGCCGTTCATCGTCGGCCTGATGGTCGAGGCGGCGGCGCTCGGCCCCGGCGACCGGGTGCTCGAGATCGGCGCCGGTTCGGGCTATGCCGCGGCGGTGATGAGCCGCATCGCGCGCGAGGTCTACGCGATCGAACGGCACCCCGAGCTGGCCGACCTGGCGCGCGACCGCATGCGCCGGCTCGGCTACGGCAACGTCGAATTGCGCACCGGCGACGGCAGCGGTGGCTGGCCGGAATCCGGCCCGTTCGACGCCATCGTCGCCTCCGCCGGCGCGCCGGCGGTGCCGGACGCCTTGCGCCGCCAGCTCGCGGTGGGCGGGCGCCTGGTGATGCCGGTCGGCGACACCCGGCGCCGGCAGCGGCTGCTCAAGCTGACCCGGGTCGGGGAGGACGACTGGGACGAGCAGGACCTGGGCGACGTGCTGTTCGTGCCGCTGGTGGGCGCGCATGCCTGGCGGGACGACGCGCCGGTGCTGGAACGGCCACCGCCGCGCCCGCGGCCGGCGCCGGACACGCTGTACGGCGCGATCGCCGCGGCGATCGAGCCGCTGCCGGGCATCGAAGACCCCGCCTTCGGCCGCATGTACGACCGTTTCGCCGGCGCGAAGGTGGTGCTGCTGGGCGAGGCCAGCCATGGCACCTCCGAGTTCTATCGTGCACGCGCCGCGATCACCCGGCGCCTGGTGGAACGGCACGGCTTCCGTATCGTCGCGGTGGAGGCGGACTGGCCGGACGCGGCCGCGATCGACCGCCACGTGCGCCTGCGCCCGCAGCGCCCGGACGCGCCCGTGCCGTTCCAGCGCTTCCCGACCTGGATGTGGCGCAACGCCGAGGTGGATGCCTTCGTGGGGTGGTTGCGCGCGCACAACGAAGCGCTGCCGGAAGACGCGCGCACCGGCTTCTTCGGCCTGGACCTGTACAGCCTCAACAGTTCGATCCGCGCGGTGGTGGACTACCTCGACCGTGTCGACCCGGAAGCCGCGCAGGTCGCACGCAAGCGCTATGGCTGCCTCGCGCCCTGGGCGACGGAGCCGGCCGGGTATGGACAGATGGCGCTGAGCAAGGGCTATGCGCCGTGCGAGCCGGCGGTGACCGCGATGCTGCGCGACCTGCTCGACAAGCGCCTCGCCTACGCCGCGCAGGACGGCACCGAATTCCACGACGCCGCACAGAACGCGCGCCTGGTGCGCAATGCCGAGGCCTACTACCGGGTGATGTACTACGGCGGCGCGGAATCCTGGAACCTGCGCGACAGCCACATGTTCGAAACCCTGCAACACCTGCTCGACGCGCACGGCCCGGATGCGAAGGCGGTGGTCTGGGCGCACAACTCCCACATCGGCGACGCGCGCCACACCGAGATGGGCCAGGTGCGCGGCGAGCACAACATCGGCCAGCTCTGCCGCGAGGTCTTCGGCACCGGCGCGGCGCTGCTCGGATTCGGCACCCACGCCGGGACCGTGGCCGCGGCCAGCGACTGGGACGCGCCGATGCAGGTCATGGAGGTGAACCCGTCGCGGCCGGACAGCCTGGAGCGCAACTTCCACGAGGCGGGGGTCGAATGCGGCCTGCTCGACCTGCGCGACGACGCCCACGTGACCGAGCGCAGGCACGCCCGCGAGGCCCTGCTGCCGGCGCGGCTGCAACGCTACATCGGCGTGGTCTACCGCCCGGACACCGAGCGCTGGAGCCACTACGCCGCCTCCTCCCTGGCCCAGCAGTACGACGGCTGGACCTGGTTCGACCGGACCCGGGCGGTGACGGCCCTGGCCGACGGTCACGGCCGCGGTCTCCCCGACACCTACCCCTTCGGCACCTGAGAACAGGGGTCAGAGCACATTTTTGGTAAAAAATGTGCTCTGACCCCTGTTCTTGAACTGGATCTTGCATGGCCTCATCCGGCGATTCCAACCGCGCCATCCTGTTCGCGCTGGGCGCGAACTTCGCGATTGCCGTCGCCAAGGGCGTCGCGGCCTACTTCACCCGCTCCAGCGCGATGCTGGCCGAGACCGTGCACTCGCTGGCGGACTGCGGCAACCAGCTCCTGCTGCTGCTCGGCCTGCGCCAGGCGCGCCGGCCGCCCTCGCCGGAATACCCGCTGGGCCACGGCAAGGCGACCTACTTCTGGTCGTTCCTGGTGGCGGTGATGCTGTTCAGCGTCGGCGGCATGTTCTCGCTGTACGAAGGCGTGCACAAACTGCAGGCGCCCGAGCCCCTGCGGCAGTGGTGGTGGGCGGCGGGCGTGCTGGTGTTCGGCATCGTCGCCGAGGGCATCTCGATGCGCGCCTGCCTGCAGGAAGTGGACAAGTCGCGCGGCGAACGCACCCTGTGGCAGTGGTTCCGGCAGAGCCGGCAGAGCGAGCTGGTGGTGATCTTCGGCGAGGACCTGGCCGCGCTGCTGGGCCTGTGCTTCGCGCTGGTCGCGGTGATGATGACGGTGGTCACCGGCAACCCGATGTGGGACGCGCTGGGCACGATTGCGATCGGCGTGTTGCTGGTGGTGGTCGCGGTGCTGGTGGCGATCGAGGTCAAGGCGATGCTGATCGGGCAGAGCATGGACCCGCGCCGCCAGGCCGAGATCCGCGCCTACCTGGAGGGCCGCGCGGAGATCGCCAACATCATCAGCCTGATCACCCTGCAACTGGGCAACCGCGCGCTGGTCTCGGTGCAGGCGCGCATGCGCGAGGAACGCGACGCCGACGCCATGCTGCACCAGATCAGCGCCATCGAACGCGGCCTCAAGGCCGAATTCCCCGAAGTCCTCTGGAGCTTCTTCGAACCCGAACTCCCCCGCGTCCCCACCGCCGAAGAAGAGCAAAAGCATTTTTGACACGGATTTACACGGATGAACACGGATAACGCAAAACCAATATAAAAAGCCTTATCCGTGTTGATCCGTATTGATCCGTGTAATCCGTGTCGAAAAAATTCCTTCAGGCCGGAGGGACCAGCCACTCCAGCCGGGGCTGCGGCGCGTGGCGTTCGGCAAGGTGGGTGGCGAGTTGGGCGAGGGCGGGGCGGAGGACCTGGTCGAGTTGCCAGGGGGCGTTGAGGATGAGCAGGCCGCTGCCGTTCATGCGCAGCGGCGAGTCGTCGGGGCGGACCAGCAGTTCGACCAGCAACGCCGATTTCGCCGGCAACGTGGCTGCGCGGCGGTAGAACGCCTGCAGCTGCCGGCGCTGCTTGATCGGGTACCACAGCGCGTAGGTGGCTTGCGGCCAGCGCTCCAGGCCGGTGCGCAGCGCCGTGCGCGCGTGCTCGAACTCGGCCAGCTGTGCCTCGTAGGGCGGGTCCACCAGCACCAGGCCGCGCGCGTAGCGCTGGCCGTCCACCGTGGGCGGCAGCAGCGCGCCGATCGCCGCGTAGCCGTCGCGCGGGTGCACCGCCACGCGCGGGTCGTCGCGGAAGTTCGCCTTCAGCGCCGCGGCCTCCTCCGGCTGCAGCTCGCAGCAGGCGATCCGGTCCTGCCCGCGCAGGGCGTGCGCGAGCAGCCAGGGCGAGCCGGGGTAGGCCAGCGCGCCGTGGGCCTGGCGGCAGGCGGTGACCGCGACCAGGTAGCGCTCGACCAGCGGCTCGAGCCGTGGCCGGGCGATCAGCCGCTCCACGCCCTCCGCGGCTTCGCCGGTCCGCCGCGCGGCCTCGGCATCGAGCGCGTACAGGCCGCGGCCGGCGTGGGTGTCCAGGGCGAACAGCGGCGCCGGCTTGCGCACCAGCGCCTCGCACAGGGCGAGCAGCGCCACGTGCTTGAGGACGTCGCCGTGGTTGCCGGCATGGAAGGCGTGTCGGTAGTTCATGTGACGCGAGTCTAAGGGACCATGACCGAATGCATGGGTCGCGCGTGCCGGGGCCGCCTACACTCGACCTTTTGGGGACGTCCCGGGGGAGTCGAATGAAGCGTGGTCTGTTGGGCGCAGTGATGGCGCTGGCGGTGGGCACGGTGTGCGCACAGCCGGCCGAGCCGGTCGACCTGGACATGGTCAGCCGCATCCGGCAGGAAGCCTTCCACCACTCGCAGGTCATGGACCTGCTGGGCGAACTGACCGAGGACATCGGCCCGCGCCTGACCAATTCCCCGGCGATGGACCGGGCCAACGCCTGGGCGCGCGGCAAGTTCGAAGGCTGGGGCCTGGCCAACGTCCACGACGAGGCGTTCGCCGACTTCGGCCGCGGCTGGACCTTCGGCCAGTCGCGGGTCGAGATGCTGTCGCCGCGGCAGCTGCCGCTGTACGCGCTGCCCAAGGCCTGGACCCCGGGCACCGACGGCCCCGTCGAGGGCGAGGCGATCGAGGTGAAGATCGACAAGCTCGCCGACCTGGAGAAATACAAAGGCAAGCTGCGCGGCAAGGTCGTGTTCCTCGACGAGGCGCGCGAGTACAAGCCTGGCGAAAAGGCGGACTTCCACCGCCACGACAAGACCAGCCTCGAGGACCTGCAGGCGTTCACCGTGCCGGGAGACGACAAGGACGACGGCGATTCCTGGATCAAGCGCTACCAGGAACGGCAGGAACTCACCCGCGCCCGCAACCAGTTCATGATGGACGAGGGTGCATTGGCGACCGTGTCCATCTCCAGCCGCGACAACGGCATCGTCCGCACCGGCGCCGGCGGCTCGCGCAAGGCCGGCGAGCCGGTCGGCGTGCCCGAGTTCGCGATGATCGCCGAGCACTACAACCAGGTGGTGCGCGCGCTGGACGACGGCGAGACCGTGCGCCTGCGCCTGGAAGCCGATTCGCGCTTCACCACCGACGCCGACCGCGACGGCTACAACACCATCGCCGAGATTCCCGGCCGCGGCGCGCTGAAGGACGAAGTGGTGATGCTCGGCGCGCACATGGACTCCTGGCACGTCGGCACCGGCGCCAGCGACAACGGCGCGGGCGTGGCGGTGATGATGGAAGCGATGCGGATCCTCAAGGCGGTCGGCGCGCAGCCGCGCCGGACCATCCGGGTCGCGCTGTGGAGCGGCGAGGAGCAGGGCCTGATCGGCTCCAGCGATTACGTCGAGCGGCATTTCGCCGCGTGGCCGCTGCCGGAGGATCCGGAGCAGGCGAAGCTGCCGGCGTTCTTCCGCCAGGGCAAGGGCACGCTGCAGCGCAAGGCGGGCTACGACAAGCTCAGCGCCTACTTCAACCTGGACAACGGCTCCGGCCGGATCCGCGGCATCTACGCCCAGGAGAACCTGGCGGTGATGCCGATCTTCGAGGCCTGGCTGAAGCCCTTCAACGACGTCGGCGCGACCACCGTCGTGACCCGCAACACGGGCAGCACCGACCACGTCCCGTTCGACCGCGTGGGCCTGCCGGGCTTCCAGTTCGTGCAGGACGGGCTGGACTACTTCAGCAACGTCCACCACACCAACCTGGACACCTACGACCACGCCCGCGCCGAGGACCTGAAGCAGGCCGCGGCGATCGTCGCCAGCTTCGTCTACCACGCGGCGATGCGCGACGCGAAGCTGCCGCGCAAGCCGGTGCCGCGCGCGGACTGAGCGGGCTCCCGCTCAGTCGTCGTGCACGTCCAGCCTGAGGGTGATGCCGAGCGGCGCGAAGGCCGCCGGCTCATCCTCCAGGTCGGCGCGCAGCAGCGGCCGCGCCTCCAGCCAGCGGCGCGGCAGCACGAAGTGCAGGGTCGCGCCTTCGGCGTGCAGGCGCAGGTCGGGGAAGTCCTCGGGCTGCTGCGAACGGTGCAGCAGCACGGCGAGGCGTAGCAGCGCCGCCAGCCGGCGGGTGGCCGGCAGCAGCCGGTCGGGGATCAGGTCGAAGGCGTGTTTCGGCACCTTGCGCCGGTGGGTGCGCACCAGCGCCGCGAGCATGCGCTGCTCGGGCATCGAGAAGCCGGCGATGTCCGAATGCTGCAGCACGTAGGCGCCATGCACCTGGTACTGGCTGTGGGCGATCGCCAGGCCGAGCTCGTGCAGGCGCGCGGCACGGGTGAGCATCAGCCGGTCGTCGTTGTCGAGCTGCCAGTCGCGGCAGACCCGCTCGAACAGCTGGACGGCGGTCGCGGCAACGCGCGCGGCTTGGGCCTGGTCGATGCCGTAGCGCTGCATCAGCGCGGCGACGGAGGCGTCGCGCGGGTCGTCGGCGCCGCCGCGGCCGAGCATGTCGTAGAGCACGCCCTCGCGCAGCGCCGCCTTGCTTGCCGCCATCCGCTCCAGCCCGAACACGTTGAAGGCCGCCTCGACCACCAGCAGCCCGCCCGCGATCACCGGCTTGCGCTCGGCCGACAGCCCTGGCAGGTCGATGTCCTCGATCCGTTTCGCCGCCAGCAGCCGCTCGCGCACCTGCGGCAGGGCCTTGGCCATCACCGCGCCCTTGCTCAGCTTCATCGCCGCGCACACGTCGCCGATCGCCTTGATCGTGCCGGAGGCGCCCAGGGTCTCCTGCCAGCCCAGGTGGCGGTACACGCCCGCGAACTGCTGGAACTGCGCGCCGACCTCGATCAGCGCCTCGTCCCAGCGCTTGCGGCTGAGCTTGCCGTCGCCGAAGAAGCGCGCGGTGGTGGCGACGCAGCCCAGCTGCAGGCTTTCGCGCTCGATCGCGTCCAGGCCGCTGCCGATGATGCATTCGGTGGAGCCGCCGCCCACGTCGATCACCAGCCGCAGCTGGCCCGGCCGCGGCGGTTGCGCGTGGGCCACGCCGAGGTAGATCAGGCGCGCTTCCTCGCGCCCGGGAATCACTTCGATAGCATGCCCTAGCGCGGTTTCGGCCGGGACCAGGAACGCCTGCGGCGCGGCCAGCAGGCGCACCGTGTTGGTCGCGACCGCGCGCACCCGTTGCGGCGGGATGTCGCGCAGGCGCTGGCCGAAGCGGGCCAGGCATTCCAGCGCGCGCTGGCGCACGTCGGCGCGCAGCCCGCCGCGCGCGTCCAGGCCTTCGGCCAGGCGCACCATCTCGCGCAGCCGGTCCACGGTGCGCAGCTGGCCGAGCACGTAGCGCGCCACCACCATGTGGAAGCTGTTGGAGCCGATGTCGATCGCCGCCAGCAGATCGCCGTCCTGCAGCGGCAGGGCGGGCGAACGCAGGCGGATGTGCGGGGCGTCGGGCATCGGGGTCCTCAGCCGCAGAGGGCGTCGAGCAGCGCGGCCTGCGCCGAGTGGGGCGCTTCGCCGGGGCCGGGCGCCAGCCGCTTGTAGCCGCCGTCGGCCTGCAGTTCCCAGGCGTTGCAGTTGTCGGCCAGGTAGTTGTCCAGCGCCTCGGCCTTGACCCGCTGCGCGAGCGCGGGGTCGAGGATCGGGAAGCAGGTCTCCACCCGCCGCAGCAGGTTGCGCTCCAGCCAGTCGGCGCTGGCGCAGAACAGTTCCGGCTGGCCGTCGTTGGCGAACCAGTAGGCGCGGCTGTGCTCCAGGAAGCGCCCGACGACCGAGCGCACGCGGATGTTGTCGGACACGCCGTGGACGCCGGGGCGCAGGGTGCAGGCGCCGCGGACGATCAGGTCGATCGCCACGCCCGACTGCGACGCCGCGTACAGCGCGCGGATCACCTGCGGCTCGTTCAGCGCGTTCATCCGCGCGACGATCCGCGCCGGCCGTCCCGCGCGCGCATGCGCAGCCTCGCGCGCGATCCGCTCCAGCACGCCGCCGTGCAGGGTGAACGGCGACTGCAGCAGCCGCCGCAGCCGGGTGACCGGGGTGAGCCCGGACAGCTGCTGGAAGATCTGGTGCACGTCGGCGCCGATGTCGGGGTCGGCGGTGAGCAGGCCCAGGTCGGTGTACTGGCGCGCGGTGCCGGCGTGGTAGTTGCCGGTGGACAGGTGCGCGTAGCGGCGCAACTGGCGACCCTCGCGGCGCACGATCAGCAGCATCTTGGCGTGGGTCTTGTAGCCGACCACGCCATACACCACCTGGACCCCGGCTTCCTGCAGGCGGTCGGCGAAGCCGAGGTTGGCTTCCTCGTCGAAGCGCGCGCGCAGCTCGACCACGGCGGTGACGTCCTTGCCGTTGCGCGCCGCCTGCACCAGCGACTCGACGATCGCCGAATCCTTGCCGGTGCGGTACAGGGTCTGCTTGATTGCCAGCACGTTGGGGTCTTCCGCGGCCTGGCGCACCAGCTCCAGCACCGGGGTGAACGCGTCGAACGGATGGTGCAGCAGCACGTCGCCGGCGCGCAGGCGCTCGAACATGGCGTCGCTGCCGGCGAGCTGGCGCGGCTGGAACGGCGGGAACTTCAGCTCCGGGCGCTGCACCAGGTCGTACACCTGGATCACCCGGTTGAGGTTCACCGGGCCCTCGATCCGGTACACCGCGTTGCCGTCGAGGTCGAAGTTCTCCAGCAGCATGCGCACGATCGGCGCCGGGCAGTCGTGCGCGATCTCCAGCCGCATCGCGCGCAGGTAGCCGCGCCCGGCCAGTTCGTCGCGCAGGGCGAGGGCGAGGTTCTCGACTTCTTCCTCGTCCACGATCAGTTCTGAATTGCGGGTCACCCGGAACTGGTAGGCGCCCTTGACCCGCATGCCGGCGAACAGCTCGCCGACGAACGCCGACAGCACCGCCGACAGGAACACGAAGTCGTGCTCGCCGCCGGACACCTCCGGCGGCAGCCGGATGATCCGCGGCAGCGAGCGCGGTGCGCGCACGATCGCCAGGTTGCCGGCCCTGCCGAAGGCGTCGGTGCCCTCGAGCACCACCACGATGTTCAGCGACTTGTTGAGGATCTTCGGGAACGGATGCGCCGGGTCCAGCCCCAGCGGCGACAGCACCGGCAGGATCTCGTCGAGGAAGTACTGGCGCAGCCACTCCGACTGCGCGTCGTTCCAGTGGTCGCGGGCCAGCACCCGCACCCCGGCCTCGGACAGCGCCGGGCGCAACACCTGGTTCCAGCAGTCGTACTGCGCCGCGACCAGCTCGGCGGCGCGCTCGTGGATCCTGCGCAGCACGGTCGCGGGTGCCAGCCCGTCCGGCCCGGGCGGCATCTCGAAGTCCTGGGCGTGGCGCACGGTGGCCGCGCGGATCTCGAAGAACTCGTCGAGGTTGGTGCAGGAGATGCACAGGAAGCGCAACCGCTCCAGCAGCGGCACCGCGGGATCCTGGGCCTGTGCCAGCACCCGGAAGTTGAAGTCGAGCTGCGCCAGCTCGCGGCTGGAGTACAGCGCCGGATCGCGCAGCGGATCGTCCTGCGCTTCGCTCATGCCGTGCCCCCGATCCGGCGCTTGCGCGCGACCACCCGGCCCGGGCCGAACACGCAGGCGAAGCGGCTGCCCGCGCCGGGCTCGCTCTCGATCCGCAGCTGCGCCTGGTGCAGGCCGAGCACGTGCTTGACGATGGCCAGGCCCAGGCCGGTGCCGCCGCTCTCGCGCGAGCGGCTGGTGGACACGCGGTAGAAGCGCTCGGTGAGTCGCGGCAGGTGCTCCGGTGCGATGCCCTGGCCGGTGTCGGTGACCGCCAGCTCGGCGCCGCCGTCGGCCGTGCGGGCCAGGCGGATGCCGATGCGGCCACCGGCCGGGGTGTAGCGCACCGCGTTGCTCACCAGGTTCGAGAACGCGCTGTGCAACTCGTGCTGGGAGCCGGCCAGGTCGACCTGCGCGACGTCCTCGACGCCGATCTCGTGCGCGCCCTGGCTCAGTGCCTCGGCCTCGCGCTGCAGCGTCGCCAGCAAGGGCGCCATCGCTACGGTCTCCTCCGGCACCGCATCGCGCGATTCCAGCCGCGACAGGGTCAGCAGGTCCTCGACCAGCTGGGTCATGCGCTGCGACTGGCGTTGCATTTCCGCAAGCATCGGCGCCCAGTCCGGATGCTCGGCCGGGTCCAGCATTTCCAGGTAGCCGTGGACCACGGTCAGCGGCGTGCGCAGTTCATGCGACACGTTGGCGACGAAGTCGCGGCGCATGTGCTCCAGCCGCTCCAGCCGGGTGACGTCGCGCACGATCAGCAACCAGTGCTCGGGCGAGTAGGGCACCAGGCGCAGGCTCAGCCGCACCTCGGGGGAGATCGGCGAGGGCAGGTCGCCCATCGGTTCGGCCATGCGCCCGGCCGCCAGCCAGCGCGCGATCGGCCAGGCCTGCAGGCATTCGCCCAGCGGCGCGTCGATGTCGCGCGGCTGGCGCAGGCCGAGCAGCCGGGTCGCGGCTGGGTTGAACCAGACGATGCGCTGGCTGTTGCGCTCGGCGACGATCACCGCGTCGGGCAACGCGTCGGCCAGCGCGCGGTAGGCACGCAGCAGGTCCAGCAGCCGGCGTCGCCCGGCGCGTGCCCGGCGGCGCTCGTCGAGCCGCTCGGACTCGAGCCTGCGCAGCCGCCGCCACAGCCAGGCCAGCGCGGCACAGGCCGCGGCGAGGGCCGCGATGGCGGTGGCGAGGCTCCAGTCCATGCCCCGGATTCTCGCAGGAACCGCGGGTTCAGGCCGCCGACGCGCTGAAGCGGTAGCCCGCCCCGCGGACGGTCTGGACCATGGCCGCCGCGCCGGCCGGCTCGAGCGCCTTGCGCAGCCGCCGGATGTGCACGTCCACGGTGCGTTCCTCGACCTCGGCGCCGCCGCCCCAGACATGGTCGAGCAGCCGCGCGCGCGAATGCACGCGTTCGGCGTGGGTCATGAAGAAATGCAGCAGGCGGTATTCGGTGGGGCCCAGCGAAAGTTCGGCTTCGGCGTCGCCGTCGCGGACGAACACCCGGTGCGCGGCGCCGTCGATCCGGAGCATGCCGGCGCTGACGCTGCCGTGCTCGTCGTCCTCGTGGCTGCGGCGCATCACCGCACGGATCCGGGCCAGCAGCTCGCGCGCGGAGAACGGCTTGACCACGTAGTCGTCGACCCCGGCCTCGAGGCCGCCGACCCGGTCGTCCTCTTCGCCGCGCGCGGTGAGCATGATGATCGGGACCTCGCGGGTCAGCGGATCGCGGCGCCAGCGCCGGGCCAGCTCCAGGCCGCTGCTGCCCGGCAGCATCCAGTCGAGCAGCACCAGGTCCGGCACCCGCTCGGCAATGGCCGCCTGCGCCTCGCGGCCGTCGGCCGCGTGCACCGGCTCGAACCCGGCCTTGCGCAGGGCGAAGGCCACCATGTCGCGGATCGCGGGCTCGTCGTCGACGATCAGGATGCGCTTGGGCATGCGGCTATTGAACGACAGTTCGATGACAGCCGCATGACACCGCGGCCCTAGCGCTCCAGGTCCTTGTCGCGGATGCCCTGGCGGTGCAGTTCCAGCACCACCGGGGTGATCGCGGCGATGCGGGCGTCGATCCGGGCGCGGGCGTAGTAGTCGAGGTCGTCGCGCTTCTTCAGCAGGCCGAGCTGGACCAGCGCCCGCTCCGGCCGGCCGTTGAGGAACTCGGCCTCGGCGTAGGCCTCTCCCGCGCGCACCGGGTCGCCGGCGATCTCGCTGGCGCGGGCGAAGGTGAGCTGGAAGCTCGGGTCGTCGCCGGCGCTGTTGAGCAGCGGGCGCAGCAGCGCCTGCGCGCGCTGCCCGGCTTCGCGCGTGTTTCGCTCGTTGAGGGTGGCGGCGTAGGTCAGGGCCACCGCGCGGCTGCGCGGCATGCGTGCGTGCAGGGCCTCGAAGCGGGCATCGGCGGCTTCGATGTTGCCGGCGCGCGCCTGCGCCTGTGCGAGTGCAAGTTCCAGCCACGGTTCGCCCGGATGCCGTTCGAGCAGCGTGCCCAGCTCACGCGCCGCCTGCGCCGGGCTGCCGTCCAGGTAGTGCGCCAGGGCGAAGCCGTAGCGCTGGGCGTCGTCGAGCTCGCCGGCGCGCGCCAGGCGCTCGTATTCGCGCACGGCGGCCGCCGGGGTGTTGGCGCTGAGCACCCGCAGGCGCTCGCGCGCCCACGCGAATTCGCTTCCGGCGCCGCTGGCGGTGCCGGGTGAAATCGACAGGGATGCCGGCAGCAGCGGGTTGTCCAGCGCGCGGCTGGCGGGCACGAAGCCGGCGCCGTTGTCCGCGATCTGGCGCGCGCGGTCGCGCGCCTCGGAGATGCGGGTGGTGGTGACCGGGTGGGTGCGCAGGTAGTCGGGCATGCTTTCCCGGGTCTGGGTGCTGCGCACCACCGCCTGCAGCTTCTCGAAGAACCCGGCCATGGCCTCCGGCTCGTAGCCGGTGCGGGCAAGGGTGCGGATGCCGATGCGGTCGGCTTCGGCCTCGTTGCTGCGGGTGTAGTCGATCTGGCGCTGCGCCATCAGGCCCTGCGCGCCGACCACCGCCGCCATCACCGCGTCGTCGCGGGAATTGCTGCTGCTGTGCTGCGAGGCGATGATCGTGCCGAGCATCGCCAGCAGCACCGGGAGCTGGTCGCGCTGCGCCTGTTCCACCGCGCGCAGCACATGTTCCTGGGTGACGTGCGCGATCTCGTGCGAGATCACCGCGGCGACCTCGTCCTCGCTGTCCGCCTCCAGCACCAGGCCGGCATTGACCCCGATATAGCCGCCGAGGGTGGCGAAGGCGTTGATCTCGCGGTCGCGCAGCATGAAGAAGGTGAACGGCTGGCGCGGGTCGTCGCTGTGCGCGCCGAGCCGCTGCCCGAGCGACTGCAGCCAGCCGGCGATCAGCGGGTCCTCGAGCACGTAGTCGTAGTTGCGCAGCTGGCTCAGGGTCATGGCGCCGTATTCGGCCTGCTCGGCCGGCGACAGCACCGCGCCCGCGGACGAGCCGATGTCCGGGAGCTGGCGGCGCTCCTGCGCCTGCAGCGGCGGCGCCTGCAGGGCGGCGCCCAGGGCGAACGCCAGGGCGAGGGCCAGCGGAGCTGCGGCGAGGGTGGGGCGCATGCGGTGGGCGGCCATGGTTCCGGAGCGATGGGTCCGAGGATAGGCCAAGGCGGCGCGGAGGGCGCGCAGTGGCGTGAATGCGTGGTTAATCGACACCTTGCGCTGGAAAAGCGTGGTCCGCGATCCCATATTGGCCCGCGTCCCATCCCCCAGGTTCAGTACCGGAGCAGGCCTTGAGCGACGTCGAATCCCCCATCACCCTCTATACCTCGGCCAGCTGCGGCTACTGCGTGGCGGCGAAGAACTTCCTCAAGAGCCGCGGCCTGGCGTGGAAGGAGGTGCGGATCGACCTCGACCCGGCCGAGCGCGAGCGCATGGTCGCGCGTGCGCGCCGGACCAGCGTGCCGCAGATCTTCATCGGCGAGACCCACGTCGGCGGCTACGACGACATGATGGCGCTGCACCGCGCCGGCGGCCTGGCGCCGCTGCTCGAGCAGCACGGCCTCAAGGACGGCGCGGCATGAGCGCCGGCGGGGACGGGGGCAAGGACCGCGTCGCGGAGTTCACCGCGTTCCGGCAGCGCATGAACGAGCGGATCCTGGCCGAGCCCAACCAGGTGGTCCGGCGCTTCTTCGCGCTCGACACCCAGGCCTACCAGGCCGGCGCGCTGGACGTGAAGACCAAGGAGCTGCTGGGCCTGGTCGCCTCCCTGGTGCTGCGTTGCGACGACTGCATCAGCTACCACGTGGCCCAGTGCAAGGACGCCGGGGTGAGCCGTGACGAGATGTTCGAGGCGTTCTCCATCGGCCTGGTGGTCGGCGGATCGATCGTGATCCCGCACCTGCGCCGGGCGGTGGACTTCCTGGACCGGCTCGAGGCGGGGGAGGGCGCCAGCCCCGCGGCGCCGGGCCACGACCACGGCTGAACCCCGGGTCCATACCGGGCCGTCTGGCATAATGGGCGGCCGACTCCCCCCTCGCACGGCGCCCGCGCGCCGTGCCTTCCGTTCGGAACAAGCAAATGACCCAGACGATTACGGTCATCCGTGGCGACGGCATTGGCCCGGAGATCATGGAAGCCGCCCTGCACGTGCTCGACGCCATGGACGTCGGGCTGTCCTATGAATTCGCCGAGGCCGGCGTCGCCGCGCTGGAGGCCACCGGCGAGCTGCTGCCGGCGGCGACCATGGACTCGATCCGCCGCAACAAGGTCGCGCTGAAGAGCCCGCTGACCACGCCGGTCGGCGGGGGCTTCTCCTCGATCAACGTCGAACTGCGCAAGCGCTTCGACCTGTACGCCAACGTGCGCCCGGCCAAGTCGCACCCGAACACCCGGTCGCGCTTCCCCAGCGGCGTGGACCTGATCACCGTGCGCGAGAACACCGAGGGCGCGTACAGCGCGGAAGGCCAGGAGCTGTCCGCCGACGGCGACACCGCGACCTCGATCACCAGGACCACGCGCCGCGGCTCCGAGCGGATCGTGCGCTACGCCTTCGACCTGGCCCGCCGAACCGGCCGCAAGAAGGTCACCATCGTGCACAAGGCCAACATCCTGAAGTCGACCTCGGGCCTGTTCCTGAAGGTCGCGCGCGAGGTGGCGGCGCAGTACCCCGACATCGAGGCCAACGAGCTGATCGTGGACAACTGCGCGATGCAGCTGGTGATGCGCCCCGAGCAGTTCGACGTGATCGTGACCACCAACCTGTTCGGCGACATCATCTCCGACCTGTGCGCCGGCCTGGTCGGCGGCCTCGGCCTGGCCCCGGGCGCCAACATCGGCACCGACGCGGCGATCTTCGAGGCGGTCCACGGCTCGGCCCCGGACATCGCCGGCAAGGGCGTGGCCAACCCCTGCGCGCTGCTGCTGGGCGCCGCGCAGATGCTCGACCACCTCGGCAAGCACGATGCCGCCACCCGCTTGCGCGAAGCCATCGAAGCCACCCTGACCGCCGGCGACTCCCTCACCCCCGACCTCGGCGGCACCGGCACCACCATGGCCTTCGCCCAGGCCATCGCCAAGCGCGCGGCGGCGTAAGCGCTTTTATTTGCCACGGATGAACACGGATCAACACGGATAGAGCATTTGCTCTTTGATCCGTGTCATCCGTGTTCATCCGTGGCTAAAGCGTTTTTCCCTCAGTCTCGCGACTGGAGCTTGGCGAGCAGGCGCAGGAGTTCGAGGTAGAGCCACACCAGGGTCACCAGCAGGCCGAAGGCGCCGTACCACTCCATGTACTTGGGGGCGCCGTGCTCGACGCCCTGCTCGATGAAGTCGAAGTCGAGCACCAGGTTCAGCGCCGCGACCACGACCACCACCAGCGAGAAGCCGATCCCCAGCCAGCCGCTGTCGTGGATGAAGCCCATGCCCTCGAACCCGAACAGGCGCATGCCGATGTTCACCAGGTACAGCAGCATGATCCCGCCGGTGGCGGCGACCACGCCCAGCTTGAAGTTCTCGGTCGCGCGCACCAGGCCGCTGCGGTAGGCCAGCAGCAGGGCGGCGAGGGTGCCGAAGGTGAGGCCGACCGCCTGCATCACGATGCCGGGGAAGCGCTGCTCGAACACCGCCGAGATCGCGCCCAGCGCCAGGCCCTCGACGACCGCATACAGCGGCGCGGTCACCGGCGACCACTCCTTCTTGAAGACGGTCACCAGGGCCAGCACCAGGCCGCCGATCAGCCCGCCCCAGACCCAGGGCATCAGCGCCGCGCCGTCGCCGGCGAAATAGCGGCTCCAGGTGTACACCGCCCCGACCAGGGTCAGGACCAGCAGGAACGCGGTCTTGTTGACCGTGCCGTTGAGGGTCATGGCCGAGGCGTCGTGGCGCACCACGGTGCCGCTGCCCAGGTCCAGGAAGGTGGAAGCGTTCAGTGCCGGATTGCCGCTGCGCATGTCTTGCCTTGTCCTCGTTTGGCCGGGAATGCCTGTACCGGAGCATACACGGGCGTGCGCCGGCGTTCGCCGCGCGTTGACAGCGTGTTGCCGGCTGCCCAGAATAGCCGGCCTTTCGTGGCGTTGGCGCGCCGTGGGAAGGACAAGCAGTTCCGAGCGGCGGGGTATAGCGCAGCCTGGTAGCGCGCCTGCTTTGGGAGCAGGATGTCGGGGGTTCGAATCCCTCTACCCCGACCATCCGGCCCCGGAAGGCCCCGTGAATGCGACAATCCGGCCGGGCGCCCGTAGCTCAACCGGATAGAGCACCGGCCTTCTAAGCCGGTGGTTGCAGGTTCGAGTCCTGCCGGGCGCGCCACTTCCGCGGGACCGCTTCACTGGTGGCTGTAGCTCAGTTGGTTAGAGTCCTGGATTGTGATTCCAGATGTCGGGGGTTCGAGTCCCCTCAGCCACCCCAAATCTGTATAATTCGCCCCCACCCGGTTTCCGGGCCGTTAGCTCAGTTGGTAGAGCAGTTGACTCTTAATCAATAGGTCCAAGGTTCGAATCCTTGACGGCCCACCACTCCGAAGACGCCCGGCCCCGCGCCGGGCGTTTTCCTTTTCCGGCATACAATCCCCGGCCCGGGCGAAAGTGGCGGAACTGGTAGACGCACTGGATTTAGGTTCCAGCGCCTTCGGCGTGGGGGTTCGAGTCCCCCCTTTCGCACCAACCACGGGACCCGCGGGCGGCGGGATTCGGCTGGCGGCGCCGGCCGAAATCGGGGAAACTATTGCGTTCCGCCGCGTCCCGGGCGCGGCTCCCGACAATCAGGCAAACCCGCCGCGGCAGGGCCGCGGCCGCATGGAGTGGTCATGGCAGTCCCAGCAACCCAGGTATCGGTCGAATCCATCGGCAATCTCGAGCGCCGCATGACGCTCCGCGTCCCGTCCCGGGATGTCGACGACCAGGTCGGCGGCCGCCTGCGCGAAATCGCGCGGACCGCGCGGATCAAGGGCTTCCGCCCCGGCAAGGTGCCGACCAGCGTGGTCGAGAAGCGCTTCGGCCAGCAGGTCCGCGCCGAGGTCCTGGACGGGCTGCTGCGCGAGGGCTTCGACAAGGTCGTCCGCGAGAACGAGCTGAAGATCGCGGGCAACCCGCAGATCGAGCCGGCCAGCGAGGGCGAGGGCAGCGGGGAGCTGGCCTACGTCGCCACCTTCGAGCTGGTCCCGGACTTCGGCCAGATCGACGTCGCCAAGCTGGAAGTGGTGCGCCACACCGCCGAGGTGGGCGAAGAGGACATCGACCGCATGGTCGAGAACCTGCGCCTGCAGCGCCGCAGCTGGACCGCGGTCACCCGCCCGGCGAAGGAAGGCGACGCGGTGGACGTGGAGACCTGGTCGCAGGCCGGCGACGAGCGCCTGCCCGCGCAGGGCGTGGAGCAGGGCGTGGACGTGATCGGCACCGGCGCGATGTTGCCGGAGATCGAGGCCGCGCTGGTCGGCATGTCCGCCGGCGAGGAGAAGTCGGTCGAAGTCGCTTTCCCGGCCGATTGGCGGGTGCCGCAGCTGGCCGGCAAGACGGTGCAGGTGCACCTGAAGGCGGTGCAGGTGTCCGAGCCGGTGCTGCCGGAGGTGGACACCGCGTTCATCCGCAGCTTCGGCGTTAAGAGCGGCGAGCTGTCCCAGTTCCGCAGCGAGATCCGCGCCAACCTCGAGCGCGAGCTCAAGGGCGCGCTGATGAACCGCCTGCGCAAGGAAGTGGGCGAGCAGCTCACCGCCGCCTACGCCGAGGTCGAACTGCCGCCGCGCCTGGTGGAGCAGGAGGCCCGTTCGCTGGCGCAGAACGCGCTGCAGCGCGCCCGCCAGCAGGGCCAGGCCGCCCCCAACGCCACCCTGGCGCCCGACGCGCACCAGCCGTTCATGGACGCCGCGCGCAAGCGGGTGCTGCTTGCGCTGCTGGTCGGCGAGGTGGCGCGCCAGAACGAGCTGCGCCTGGACCCGGCGCGGGTGAACGAACTGATGCGCCTGATCGCCTCCACCTACGAGGAGCCGCAGCAGGTCATTGAGTTGTACCGCAACGACCCCCAACTCATGGCGGGACTGCAGAACCGTGCGATGGAGGAGCAGGTGATCGACTGGATCGCCGAGCGCGCCAGGCACACGGAACAGGCCCTCAGCTTCCAGGAAGCGGTGGGCTGAGCCCACCCCGACGAAGGACGACGATGAGCAACCAGACCAAGGCCCTGAACCTCGTGCCGATGGTGGTCGAACAGACCAGCCGCGGCGAGCGCGCGTACGACATCTATTCGCGCCTGCTGAAGGAGCGCGTGGTCTTCCTGGTCGGCGGCATCGACGACCACGTCGCCAACGTCATCGTCGCGCAGATGCTGTTCCTCGAGGCGGAGAACCCCGAGAAGGACATCAGCCTGTACATCAACTCGCCCGGCGGCATCGTCACCGCCGGCATGGCGATCTACGACACCATGCAGTTCATCAAGCCGGACGTGAACACGATCTGCGTGGGCCAGGCCGCCTCGATGGGCGCGCTGCTGCTCGCCGCCGGCGCCAAGGGCAAGCGCTACGCCCTGCCGAACTCGCGGGTGATGATCCACCAGCCGCTGGGCGGCTTCCAGGGCCAGGCCACCGACATCGACATCCACGCGCGCGAGATCCTGTCGATGCGCCAGCGCCTGAACGAGATCCTGTCCAAGCACACCGGCCAGGCGCTCGACACCATCGCCCGCGACACCGAGCGCGACAACTTCAAGAGCGCCCAGGCGGCGCGCGAGTACGGGCTCGTGGACCAGGTGCTGGAGCGCCGCCCGGAAGACTCGATCCAGGCCGGCTGAGCGCCTGGATCGCGGCGCCGGATGAGCGCCAAGTAACTGAACGCAAACGCCTTTCAAACCGTGCACGGGGCCCCGGTGACTGCCGGGAACCCTGTGCTATTCTCGGGCCGCAACCGCGGCTGCAGCAGGTAAGTGGGGAATGACCGAAGACCGTCAAGGCCGATCCGGCGACAGCAGCAAGATCCTCTACTGCTCCTTCTGCGGGAAGAGCCAGCACGAGGTCCGCAAGCTGATCGCCGGCCCCAGCGTGTTCATCTGCGATGAATGCGTGGAGCTGTGCAACGACATCATCCGCGAAGAGCTCGAGGAGAAGGCCCAGTCGGCGCGCAGCTCGCTGCCCAAGCCGAAGGAGATCCTCGAGGTCCTGGACCAGTACGTGATAGGCCAGCAGCGGGCGAAGAAGACGCTCGCGGTGGCCGTGTACAACCACTACAAGCGGATCGAGAGCCGGCAGAAGAACGACGATGTCGAGCTGGCCAAGTCCAACATCCTGCTGGTCGGGCCGACCGGCTCGGGCAAGACCCTGCTGGCCGAGACCCTGGCGCGCCTGCTGAACGTCCCGTTCACCATGGCCGACGCGACGACCCTCACCGAGGCCGGCTACGTCGGCGAGGACGTCGAGAACATCATCCAGAAGCTGCTGCAGAAGTGCGACTACGACGTCGAGAAGGCGCAGCAGGGCATCGTCTACATCGACGAGATCGACAAGATCTCGCGCAAGAGCGAGAACCCGTCCATCACCCGCGACGTGTCGGGCGAGGGCGTGCAGCAGGCGCTGCTGAAGCTGATCGAGGGCACCATCGCCTCGGTGCCGCCGCAGGGCGGCCGCAAGCACCCGCAGCAGGAGTTCCTGCAGGTCGACACCCGCAACATCCTGTTCATCGTCGGCGGCGCGTTCGCGGGGCTGGAGAAGATCATCCAGCAGCGCAGCACCGAGGCCGGCGGCATCGGCTTCGGCGCCAAGCTCAAGAGCAGCGAGCGCAAGGCCGAGGTCGGCAAGGTGCTGGCCGAGGTCGAGCCGGAGGACCTGATCAAGTTCGGCCTGATCCCCGAGTTCGTCGGCCGCCTGCCGGTGGTCGCGACCCTCGAGGAGCTCGACGAGGCCGCGTTGGTGAAGATCCTGAGCGAGCCGAAGAACGCGATCACCAAGCAGTTCCGCAAGTTGTTCGAGATGGAGGGCGTGGAGCTGGAATTCCGCCCCGACGCCCTCGCCGCGATCGCGCGCAAGGCGCTCAAGCGCAAGACCGGCGCCCGCGGCCTGCGCACCATCGTCGAGTCGGTCCTGCTGGACACCATGTACGACCTGCCGTCGCTGGAGAACGTCAGCAAGGTGGTCGTGGACGAGTCGGTGATCGAGCACAAGTCCGAGCCCTACCTGATCTACCAGACGCCTGCGCCGACGCCCAAGGCCGCGTCCGGCGAGTAGGCCTCCCCCCGTAGAGCCGACCCATGGTCGGCTCGCCCGTCTTATGGCGCCGACCCATGGTCGGCTCGCCCATGCTCCACTCGGCCCCCATTCAGCCCCAACCCCTTGAAAACCCGCCCCTTTCCGGGGCGGTTCCGTTTGCGTGACAGGTTCCGCTTGCATCCCTCCGGCCGTGGCCCCATAACCGTGGGCAGGCGCTTCGGCGCCAGCCCCAAACGGAGCCAACATGACCGATCGAGCTGAATCCGCCGTCCTGCCGGTCCTGCCCTTGCGGGACGTGGTGGTGTTCCCGCACATGGTGATCCCGCTGTTCGTGGGCCGCGAGAAGTCCATCCGTGCGCTGGAGCAGGCGATGGAGGCGGACAAGCGGATCGTGCTGGTCGCCCAGCGCTCGGCCGAAACCGACGACCCGGGCGCCTCCGACCTGTACCCGGTCGGCACCCTCGCGACCGTCCTGCAGCTGCTCAAGCTGCCCGACGGCACCATCAAGGTCCTGGTCGAGGGCGTGGACCGCGCCCGGGTCGACCGGGTTGCGGAAAAGGACGGCACCCTGGCCGGGCGCGCGAGCGTCATCGAGTCGGTCGAGGCGCGCGAGGCGCGCGAGATCGAGGCCGTCGCGCGCTCGCTGATGGGCCTGTTCGAGCAGTACGTGAAGTCCAACCGCAAGCTGCCCCCCGAGCTGCTGCAGACCCTCGCCGGGATCGAGGAGCCCAGCCGCCTGGCCGACACCATCGCCGCCAACCTCGGCGTGCGCCTGGCCGACAAGCAGCGGCTGCTGGAGACCGCCGACGTGTTCGAGCGGCTGGAACTGCTGGTCGGCCTGGTCGACGGCGAGATCGACGTGCAGCAGCTGGAGAAGCGCATCCGCGGCCGGGTCAAGTCGCAGATGGAGAAGAGCCAGCGCGAGTACTACCTCAACGAGCAGATGAAGGCGATCCAGAAGGAGCTCGGGGAAATCGACGACACCCCGAACGACCTGGACGAGATCGCGCGCAAGATCGCCGAGGCCGGCATGCCCAAGGCGGTCGAGGCCAAGGCCAGGGCCGAGTTCAACAAGCTCAAGCAGATGTCGCCGATGTCGGCCGAGGCGGCGGTGGTGCGCAACTACCTCGACTGGGTGCTCGGCGTGCCGTGGAAGAAGCGCAGCAAGGTCCGCAAGGACCTCAAGGCCGCGCAGGACGTGCTCGACGCCGACCACTACGGCCTGGAAAAGGTGAAGGAGCGGATCCTCGAGTACCTCGCCGTGCAGTCGCGGGTGTCGAAGATGAAGGGCGCGATCCTGTGCTTGGTCGGTCCGCCGGGCGTGGGCAAGACCTCGCTCGGCCAGTCGATCGCCAAGGCCACCAACCGCAAGTTCGTGCGCATGTCGCTGGGCGGCGTGCGCGACGAAGCCGAGATCCGTGGCCACCGCCGCACCTACGTCGGCTCGATGCCCGGCCGCATCGTCCAGAACCTGGTCAAGGCGGGGACCAAGAACCCGCTGTTCATGCTCGACGAGATCGACAAGATGTCCATGGACTTCCGCGGCGACCCGTCCTCGGCGCTGCTGGAGGTGCTGGACCCGGAGCAGAACAACGCGTTCAACGACCACTACCTCGAGGTCGACCTCGACCTGAGCGAGGTGATGTTCATCGCCACCTCGAACTCGCTGCACATCCCCGGCCCGCTGCTGGACCGCATGGAAGTCATCCGCATCCCCGGCTACACCGAGGACGAGAAGATCAACATCGCCATGCGCTACCTGGTGCCCAAGCAGATGAAGGCGAACGGGCTGCGCGAGGGCGAGCTGAAGATCGCCGAGGACGCGGTGCAGGACATCGTGCGCTACTACACGCGCGAGTCCGGCGTGCGCAACCTGGAGCGCGAGATCGCCAAGATCTGCCGCAAGGTGGTCAAGGAGATCGCGCTGAAGGGCCCGAAGCCCGCCGGCAAGCGCAAGCCGCGCGCGATCCAGGTCAACTCGAAGAACCTCGACAAGTACCTGGGCGTGCAGCGCTTCGACTTCGGCCGCGCCGAGGCCGAGAACGAAATCGGCCTGGTCACCGGCCTGGCCTGGACCGAGGTCGGCGGCGACCTGCTGCAGATCGAGTCCACCCTGGTCCCGGGCAAGGGCCAGCTGATCCTGACCGGCCAGCTCGGCGACGTGATGAAGGAATCGGCCTCGGCGGCGCTGAGCGTGGTGCGCGCGCGCACCGACCGGCTCGGGATCGACCTGGACTTCCTGCAGAAGCTCGACGTGCACCTGCATGTGCCCGAGGGCGCGACGCCGAAGGACGGCCCCAGCGCCGGCATCGCCATGGCCACCGCGCTGGTGTCCACGCTGACCAAGATCCCGGTGCGCGCCGACGTGGCGATGACCGGCGAGATCACCCTGCGCGGCCGCGTGCTGCCGATCGGCGGGCTCAAGGAGAAGCTGCTGGCGGCGATGCGCGGCGGCATCCGCACCGTGATCATCCCGGAAGAGAACCGCAAGGACCTGGCCGACATCCCGAAGTCGGTGACCGAGCAGATGAAGATCGTGCCGGTGCGCTGGATCGACGAGGTCCTCGACCTCGCGCTCGAGCGTCCGCCCGCGCCCAATCCGACCAGCGGCGAGCTCCCGGGCAAGCCGCGCGAGGCCGGCGCCGCCAGCGAACAGCCGGGCGCGCGCCATTGAGCTTTCGCCAGGGGCCGGGCCGGCCGGGCATTGAGCCGGCCCGGACCCGCTGGTATAACGATTCGCAACCGCGCCGAGCCGCGGCACCATCGACCGGAACCGGCTTCATGCCGGTGGGGAGTCCGGTCACCACAGTTCTCATCACACCGGCGGCCATGCGCGCCGCACAGGGAGCCAAGCAATGAACAAAGCCGAATTCATCGAAGCCGTGGCTGGCGCGTCCGATCTGTCCCGCGCCGATGCCGGCCGCGCGGTCGATGCCATGATCTCCACCATCACCAAGGCGCTGAAGAAGGGTGACAGCGTGACCCTGGTGGGCTTCGGCACCTTCGACGTGCGCAAGCGTGCCGCCCGCACCGGGCGCAACCCGCGCACCGGCGAGGAGATCCGCATCGCCGCGTCGATGAACCCCGGCTTCAAGGCCGGCAAGGCCCTCAAGGACGCGGTCAACAGCTGATCCCGAGGGAGTTCGACAAAAAAGCCCGGCCCCGCCGGGCTTTTTTCATTTTTCCCTTCTCCCCGCTCGCGGGGAGAAGGTGCCCCGAAGGGGCGGATGAGGGGCGCTTTTGATCGGGCGACCCGGTTCAAAAGCGCCCCTCACCCCTAACCCTCTCCCCGCAAGCGGGGAGAGGGGGAGTGATCGTCGCGCTGCGCGCGACAACGTTATTATTTTGGAGCCCGGGTGCTTAGCTCAGCGGTAGAGCGTCTCCCTTACAAGGAGAGGGTCGGGGGTTCGATCCCCTCAGCACCCACCAGGACCGCCGGAAGGGCAGCGGGAAGTATTGCGGCACGCCGCGTCCCTCTGTATCATGCCCGGCTCCGCGGAGTGGTAGTTCAGTTGGTTAGAATGCTGGCCTGTCACGCCGGAGGTCGCGGGTTCGAGTCCCGTCCACTCCGCCATTGATGCTCGCCAAAGGCCCGCCTGCGCGGGCCTTTTGCTTTTTCCGGACGGCCCCACGCAAGCGGCCCCTTCACGTTTCCGGGTAAACTGCGCGGCTCCGCCTTCCGCAAGAACGCTTCCCCATGCTGCAGAAACTCCGCGACAAGACCAACGGCTGGATCGCAGGCGTGATCCTGGGCTTGCTCACGATCCCGTTCGCGTTCTTCGGCATGGAGCAGTACATCACCCAGCGCAACGCGACCTGGGTCGCGCAGGTGGACGTGCCGCCGCAGTGGTGGCCCACGGCCCCGCACTGGTGGCCTGCCAGCGAGCTGTGGGAACGGGTGGAGATCGAGGCCGACGAGTTCCGCACCGAGTTCGAGCGCGCCCGCCAGGAAGCCCGCGCCCAGCAGGGCGACGCGTTCGATACCCGCGCCTTCTCCACGCCGGAGAAGAAGCGCGAGATCCTCGACGACATGATCGCGCGCCGCCTGCTCGACGTGATGGCCGGCCGCGCCGGCATCGCGATCGGCGACGCCCAGGTCCGCGACACGATCCAGTCGATCGAGGCGTTCCAGGTGGACGGCAAGTTCAGCCCGCAGCAGTACCAGCTGCTGCTCGCCTCGCAGGTCCCGCAGCGCACGCCGCTGCAGTTCGAGGCGCTGGTGCGCGAAGACCTGCGCCGCGCGCTGATCCCGACCGCGCTGGCGGAATCGGCCTTCGCCAGCCCCTCGCAGGTCGACCGCATCCTGCGCCTGATCGGCGAGAAGCGCGACGTGTCCTTCGTGACCATGCCGGCGCCGGAACCGGATACCGGCGCGGTCAGCGCCGCCGAGATCCAGGCCTGGTACGACAGCCACCAGTCCGAGTACCGCGCGCCGGAGACGGTGCAGCTCGAATACATCGAAGTGGACGGCAGCACGCTGCAGCCGCCGCCGGCCAGCGACGCGACCCTGCGCCAGCGCTACGAATCCGAGAAGCTGCGCTTCGGCCAGCCGGAGCAGCGCCTGGTTTCGCACATCCTGGTCAGCGTGCCCGAAGGCGCGGACGCCGCCGCCAAGGCGAAGGCGAAGGCCGAGGCCGAGCAGTTGCTGGCGCAGGCGCAGGCGCCGGGCGCGGACTTCGCCGCGCTGGCGCGCGAGCATTCCGACGACACCGGCTCGGCCAGCGCCGGCGGCGACCTGGGCTGGGTCACTCCGGAAGGCATGGTCCCCGAGCCGTTCTCCAAGGCCTTGTTCGCGATGCAACCCGGCGAGGTCGCCGGCCCGGTGGAAACCGAGTCCGGCTGGCACGTGATCCAGCTGCGCGAGGTCAAGCCCGGCGCGCTGATTCCGTTCGAGGACGTGCGCGCGCAGCTTGCCAGGGAGCAGCTCGACGCCGATCGCGAGCGCATGTTCAACGAGGTGACCGGCAAGCTCGTCGACCAGGTCTACCGCAACCCGAACTCGCTGGCGGACGCTGCCGCGAGCGGCGGCCTCGAGGTCAAGCGCACCGGCACCATCGTCCGCGGTGCCGGCGCCGAAGGCATCGCCGGCAACGCGGCGGTGCAGCGCGCGGCGTTCTCGGAGCAGCTGATCCAGGACGGCACCGTCAGCGACCCGATCGAGATCGCGCCGCTGCACAGCGTGCTGATCCGCGTGGTCAACCACGAGCCCGAGCGCCTGCGGCCGCTGTCCGAAGTCGCCACCCAGGTGATTGCCGCGATCCGCAAGGACCGCGCGGCGAAGGCCGCCGCCGAGGCGGCCGATGCGATGGTCGCGGAAGTCGAGGGCGGCAAGTCGCTGGACGATGTCGCCGCCGCGCGCCAGCTCGCCGCGACCACCGTGCCCGCGCTGCCGCGTGGCATGCCGCTGCCCACGCCGGAGGGCAACGCCGCGATGTTCGCGGCGCCGCACCCGGCCGAGGGCAAGCCCAGTGTCGGCAAGGTCGTGCTGGGCGACGGCCGGATCGTGGTCTACGCGGTCACCAAGGTGACGCCGGGCGATCCGGCCGAGGCGACCCAGGAGCAGCG
The DNA here is from genome assembly GCA_044464395.1 of Lysobacter sp. Taxonomy (GTDB): domain Bacteria; phylum Pseudomonadota; class Gammaproteobacteria; order Xanthomonadales; family Xanthomonadaceae; genus Cognatiluteimonas. The sequence continues at coordinate 268,401 of JBIQLI010000003.1, read as the reverse complement.
CGCCGCCCTGGCGGTGCAGCTTGCCCAGGTGGCCGGCAACGAGGACGTCGAGGGCGTGCTGGCGAAGCTGCGCCGGCAGGCCAGCATCGTGGTCGCCGAAGACAGGATGTAGGAAGGATCGGGGTGCGGTCCGGTCCCCGTCGCGGGGACCGCTCGCGCACCCGCGCCGGGATCACTCGATCCCGGTCATCCCGAGGATGTTGAAGCCCGCGTCCACGTAGGTGACCTCGCCGGTGATGCCGGCGGCCAGGTCCGAGCACAGGAACGCGGCGGTGTTGCCCACGTCCTCGATGGTGACGTTGCGGCGCAGCGGCGCGTTGGCCTCGAACTGCGACAGCATCTTGCGGAAATTGCCCACGCCCGAGGCGGCCAGGGTCTTGATCGGGCCGGCCGAGATCGCATTGACCCGGGTGCCTTCCGGGCCCAGGTTCAGCGCCAGGTAGCGCACCGTGGATTCCAGGCTGGCCTTGGCCACGCCCATCACGTTGTAGTTCTGCAGCGCGCGCACCGCACCCAGGTAACTGAGGGTCAGGATCGCGCCGTTGCGGCCCTGCATCATCGGCCGCGCGGCCTTGGACAGCGCCGCCAGCGAATACGCGGAGATGTCGTGGGCGATGCGGAACGCCTCGCGGTCCAGGCCGTCGAGGAAGTCGCCGCCGATCGCCTCGCGCGGCGCGTAGGCGATGCAGTGCACGAGGATGTCGAAGCCGTCCCAGTGCTTGCCCAGTTCGGCGAAGCACGCGTCGATCTGGGCGTCGTCGGCCACGTCCAGCGGCAGCACGATCTTCGAACCGTACTCGTTGGCGGCGTCCTCGACGCGCGACTTGAGCTTGTCGTTCTGGTAGGTGAGCGCCAGTTCCGCGCCTTCGCGGTGCATCGCCTCGGCGATGCCGTTGGCGATCGAGCGCTGGCTGGCGATGCCGGTGACGAGTGCGCGCTTGCCCTGCAGGAATCCCATCGGTGTGTCCTGTGTCTGGTTCTGAACGGGTGGAACGAGGACGCTAGTGTGCCTGCGCGGCGCCATCCGGGCCAGCGGCCACGGGCGCGGAAGGCGCCTCCAGCGAGGCTTCGGCCGCGGGGTCGGGCGCGTGCAGCGGCGCCGTGGCGGCCTCGGCCGCCAGCAGTGGTGGCGCCATGGCCGGCACCAGCACCCGGCGTTCGCGCTCGCCGCGCGCCAGCCGGCCGCCCGCGAACGCCGGATTCAGGCGCTGCACGCGCGCCGGGTCGCGGCCATTCGCCTGCGCCCAGGCGCGCAGGTCGCGCACTTCGGCCGGCAACTCGACCGGCTCCAGCAGCGGGACCTGGCGGTCCAGCGATTGCAACCAGTCGCCGCCGTCGTCGGCGCGGTCGAACAGGCAGCTCAACGCGTGCAGCTTGCGCACGTAGGCGCGGGTGATGCCCGACAGGCTGGTGAGTTTCTCCGGGTCGGCGTCGCGCGCGACCTGGCCGGCGCGGCGCAGCGCGCCGAACACCCGGTACTCGCCCGCGTTGTAGGCCATCACCGCCAGCCGCCAGTCGCCGGCGAACATGCCGTGCAGGGTCTTCAGGTAACGCACCGCGGCGCGGGTCGATTCGACCGGCGACAGCCGGCCGTCGTAGCCGCGATGCATCGGTACGTGGTGGGCGCGCGCGGTCAGCCGGATCATCTGCCACATCCCGGCCGGCCCCTGCCGGCTGCGCGCCGCCGGCTTGTAGCCGCTTTCCACGAACGGGATCAGCGCGTACTCGGTGGGCAGGCTGGCCTCGCGCAGCGCATCCACGACGTAGCCGAACAGGGCGAGGACGTCATCGTCGGCGTCGGCCAGGCGCACCGGTGCGGCGGCGAAGTGCTTGCGCCAACGCGGGCTGCTGCTGCCCGGCTCGCAGACCGGATCGGCCAGGCCTTCGCGGAAGCGGCGGTAGATCTCGCGGCCGCTGCGGGTCGTCGGGACCAGCGCCGGTGTGGCGTCCGGCGGCATCGCTGCTTCGGCGGTCTCGGCGGCCCCCGCAGTGTCGACGGGAGCGGTTGCCGCGACCTGCGGCGCCTGCGCCGCCGCCGCGAAGGGCAGCAGCGCCAGCAGCAGGCACGCGTGGGCGCGCCTCATGCGCGGAACCCGTCTTTCCAGCGCCGCAGTTCGGCGAACGTCTCGACCCGGTCGGCCGGCGCGCGGCCGAGCCGCGCCGCGACCGCGGCCTGCACCGCGGGCGCGTCCACCCGCAGGAACGGGTTGGTGGCGAGTTCCCCGGCGAGGGTGCTTGGCAGGGTGGGCATTCCACGATCGCGCATGGCGGTGGCCTCCTCGGTGCGCCGGCGCAGGGCCGGGTTGGCGGGTTCGACCGCGGCCGCGAAGGCGGCGTTGGCCAGGGTGTATTCGTGCCCGCAGCACACCTGCGTCGCCCCCGGCAGCGCCGCCAGCCGGTCGAGCGAGGCGAGCATCTGCGCCGGGCTGCCCTCGAACAGGCGGCCGCAGCCGAGGCTGAACAGGGTGTCGCCGCAGAACAGGACGCCATGGCCGGTGAAGGCGACGTGGCTGAGGGTGTGTCCCGGCACTTCGATCGCCTCGAAGCGCCAGGGCCCGCCCGCGGCGACATCGCCGTCGCCGACGCGGGTGCAGGGCAGGTCGATGCGATCGTCCGCCGGCGCGAACACCGGCATGCCGGGCCAGCGCTGCAGCAGTTCCGCGGCGCCGCCGATATGGTCGGCGTGGTGATGGGTGAGCAGCAGCATCGCCGGCTCGATCCCCGCCTCGAGCACCGGCGCCGCCTCGCCCGGATCCACCACCACGCAACGCCCAGCCTCGTCGCCGAGCGTCCAGATGTAGTTGTCGGTGAATGCGGGCAGGGGGCGCAGCGGCATCGCGGGGCCTCGACGGTCGGGGCTGTCCCCCTAGAATGGCGACCATGCCTGCCCGTTCCGCCCACGGTCAACCCGACGCCGCTCCGGCCTGGTCCGCCAGCGCCGCGGGCCGCGCGCTGCTGGAGAGCGAGCGCGACAGCATCCGCGCGGTGCTCGACGAGCGTCCCGGGCAACGCTGGCTGTGGCTCGGGCCGGCCGGCGGGTCCGACGCCGAAATGCCCGGCCACGGCCTGCGGCTGGAGGCGGTCGAAGGCGGCTGGCGCGGCCCGGTGCGCTGTGCGCTGCCGCTGCCGCTGGCCAACGAGTCGGTCGCCACCGTGGTCCTGCAGCACGTCCCCCAGCGGGGCGCCGAAGCCGCCGCGCTGGTCGAGGAATGCGCCCGCGTGCTGGTGCCAGGCGGCTGGCTGGTCGTGTATTCGCTCAACCCGCTCTCGCCCTGGCGCTGGCGCTGGGGCGGGCGCGGCGCGCGCTCGTCCGAGCCGATGCCCTGGCGCCGGCGGCTGCGTGCCGCCGGGCTGGTGCCCGAGCCGGTGTCGCAGGGGGTAGGCCCGCGCTGGCAGGCCGCGCCCGAGGCCGGCCTGCAACACGGCCCGGGGATCCGCGCGGCCTGGCTGTTGCGCGCCGAGAAGCGGCGGCTGCCGCTGACCCCGGTGCGCCAGCGCGCACCACTGCGCATCGGCGGCGGAGTCCCGGCCGCGTGAGCAAGCAGGTGGAGGTGCATACCGATGGCGCCTGCCTCGGCAACCCGGGCCCGGGTGGCTGGGCGGCTCTGCTGCGCTACCGCGGCCGCGAGCGCGAGCTCAGCGGCGGCGAGGCGATGACCACCAACAACCGCATGGAGCTGACCGCCGCGATCATGGCGCTGGAGGCGCTGCGCGAACCGTGCGAGGTGGTCCTGCACACCGATTCCCAGTACGTGCGCCAGGGCATCACCCTGTGGATGCCGAACTGGCTGCGCCGCAACTGGCGCACCGCCGGCGGCGACGCGGTGAAGAACCGCGACCTGTGGGAACGCCTGCACCAGGCCGCGTCGCGGCACCAGGTCGACTGGCGCTGGGTCAAGGGCCACAGCGGCGATCCGGACAACGAGCGCGTGGACCAGCTCGCCCGCGAGCAGGCCCAGGCCCTGAAAGGCTAGACTGCACCCATGCGCCAGGTCGTCCTCGATACCGAAACCACCGGACTGTCCTGGGAGAAGGGCAACCGCGTGGTCGAAATCGGCTGCGTGGAGCTGCTGGAGCGGCGCGCCACCGGCCGCACCTTCCACTGCTACCTGGACCCGGAGTGCGACTTCGAGCCCGGCGCCCAGGAAGTCACCGGCCTGACCCGCGAGTTCCTCACCGGCAAGCCGAAGTTCGCCGACGTCGCCGAGGAGTTCCTCGCCTTCATCGAAGGCGCGGAGCTGGTGATCCACAACGCCGCCTTCGACCTGGGCTTCCTCGACGCCGAGCTGGCCCGTCTGGGGGCGCAGCACCGCCCGTTGCGCGAGCTGTGTGCGGTCGAGGACTCGCTGGAGTTGGCCCGGCAACGCTACCCGGGCCAGCGCAACTCGCTGGATGCGCTGTGCCGCCGGCTGGGCGTGGACAACTCGCACCGGCAATTGCACGGCGCGTTGCTCGACGCGCAACTGCTGGCCGAGGCCTACCTCGCGCTGACCGCGGGCCAGGGCGAGATCGGCTTCGAGGCCGCCGCGGAAGCGTCCGGCGCGGCGACCACGGCGGCGGCGGAATTCGCCAGCGAAGGCACCCGCCCGCGGGTACTGGTGATGGCCGCCGAGCGCGAGGCGCACGAGGCGCGCCTCGAGCAGATCCGGCGCAAGGCCGGCAGCGTGGTCTGGGACCGGATCGACGCCGCCGAGGACGCCGCCGCCGAGCTCGCGGTGGCCTGAGCGGGCGATCGGGCCACCGGCAGGAACCGCTTGTCCGAGCCTGCGGCCGCCCGTATCATGCGTGGCCCACCGGAGAGGTGGCAGAGTGGTTGAATGTACCTGACTCGAAATCAGGCGTACGTGCAAGCGTACCGTGGGTTCGAATCCCACCCTCTCCGCCAGACAACCATACGGCCGCGACTTGCCGACCGTTGCGTTCCAGTCAGCACACCGCCCGTCCCGGGCGCGCTGCCGGAATGACCGGTCCATGATCGAGTTCGGACACCTGACCCACGTCGGCCTTCGGCGCGAGCTGAACGAAGACACTTATTACGGCGACGGCGAGCTCGGCCTGTGGCTGGTCGCCGACGGCATGGGCGGCCACGAGTACGGCGAGGTCGCCAGCGCCCTGGCGCGCGAAGCGATCGTCCGCGAGGTCCGCACCGGCGCCAGCCTGCAGCAGGCGATCCGCACCGCCGACGAGGAAATCATCCGCGCCTCGCGCGAGCGCGGCGATGCGCTGCCGATGGGCACCACCGTGGTGGCGGCCCGGATCGGCGGCCCGGCCCCCGCGGCCGCGCGCTTCGAGGTCGCCTGGGTCGGCGACAGCCGGGTCTACCTGTGGCGCGACGGCCAGCTCGCCCAGCTCTCCCAGGACCACAGCTACGTGCAGGAGCTGATCGGCAAGGGCGCGATCAGCGTCGAGCAGGCGCGCAGCCATCCGCACCGCAACGTCGTCACCCAGGCGCTCGGGGTCACCGACCCGCGCGAGCTCAACGTGGAGACCATGTCCGGCGAACTCGGCGTGGGCATGCAGCTGCTGCTGTGCAGCGACGGGCTCACCGAGGAAGTGGACGACGCTCGGATCGGGGCGATCCTGTCGCGGCTGGACTGCAGCGCCCAGGAATGCGTGGACGAGCTGGTCTCCGCCGCGCTCGACGGCGGCGGCTCGGACAACATCACCGTGGTCCTCGTCCGGCGCGTGTAGACTGCCGCGCATGGAACCCGCACCGCACCCCAACGAACTCCTGGTCCCCGTTTCCTACGGCGAGCTGCTCGACAAGATCGCGATCCTGCAGATCAAGTCCGAGCGCATGACCGATCCGGCCAAGCTGGCCAACGTCCGCAACGAACTGTCGGCGCTGGAGCGCACCTGGATGGCGCACCCGGCCGCGGTCCAGGACATCGCGGAGATGCGCGCGCGGCTGAAGGCGGTCAACGAGCGCCTTTGGGAGATCGAGGACGACATCCGGATCAAGGAGAAGGCGCAGGAATTCGACGACGAATTCATCCGCCTGGCGCGCAGCGTGTACGTGCAGAACGACGAGCGCGCGCGGATCAAGAAGGACATCAACCTGGCGCTGGGCTCGACCTACGTCGAGGAGAAGTCCTACCAGGACTACGGCGCCGGTCCCGCGTAATCGCCGACGAACCGCTCGAACGCCGCGATCGCGTCGTCGACGGTCACGAGGTCCATCACCCCTTCGCGCTCGATCTTGGCGCCCCAGCGCAGCGCTGACGCGGGCTTGCCCAGGTATTTGCGCGCCGCGTCGTCATAGCGGTCCACGCAGTAGCGCCGGTCGGAGTAGGGGCCGCTGCGCGCCGGGTTGCTGGCCGCATGCAGGCCCAGCACCTTCGTCCCCATCGCGTTGGCGATGTGCATCGGCCCCGAATCCGGCGTCATCACCAGTTGCGCCCGCGCGAGCAGGGCCGGCAACTGCTTGAGCGTGTCCTTGCCGACCAGGTCCAGCGCGCCGGCACGCATGTGCGCCAGGATCGCGTCGGCCATGTCGCGTTCCAGCTGGCTGCGCCCGCCGCACAGCACCACCCGCCAGCCGCGCGCCGCGGCGTGGTCGGCCACCGCGGCGTAGCGCTCGGCACGCCAGTTGCGCAGCACGTGGCTGGAACAGGGCGAGACCACCAGGGTCGGGCGCCCGTCCTCCGGCCATTGCGCGCGCGCCCAGTCGTGCGCGTCGGCGGGCACGGGCAGCTTCCATTCCACCCGGTCCTGGACCAGGCCCAGCGGTTCGCAGAAGCTGCCGATCGCGTCGAGCACATGGACGCCGCGGCGGTCGCGGATGCGCTCGTTGACGAACAGCCCGTGCAGGTCGCGCGAGCGCGCGCGGTCGTAGCCGATCCGGCGCCGGGCCGGCACGAAGGCCGAGAGCAGGTTGGCTCGCGCGGCCACCTGCAGCTGCAGCAGCGCGTCGAAGCGGCGCCCGGCCAGGCCGCGGCGCAGCGCGCGCATGCCGGCGATGCCGCTGCGCTTGTCGTATTCGATGAACTCCACGCCGGGCAGGCCTTCGAGCAGGCGGTGCTCGGCGCGGCCGATGATCCAGGCGATCGGCATCCCCGGCCAGGCACGCTGCAACGTGTGCACCAGCGGCAGCACATGGGTCACGTCGCCCAGCGCCGACAGCCGCAGCAAGCAGGCGGAGGCGTGCGGGGCGGGCGTTGCATGGGCGGGCGCGGCGGGCGACATGGGTTGCTAGACTCGGGCGGATGGTGGCATTCGACGCCAATGAAAGCCTGACACCTTTCGAGATCCGGCGCGACGGGCGCGGGTCCGGCTATGGCGCGATCCTGTCCGACGTGCAGCACATGTACGAGGTCGAACCGGACTGGTTCGAGCCGTCGTGGTGGGGCGACCGCGCGCAACCGGTCGCGTCCGGCGGCCGCGGCGGCGCCTGGTACGTGGAAACCCCGCTGGGCCGCGCGGTGCTGCGCGAATACCGCCGCGGCGGGCTGGCGGCGAAGCTCAGCCGCGACCGCTACGTCTGGCACGGCGCCGACCGGACCCGCAGCTTCGCCGAGTTCCGCCTGACCCGCGCGCTGCACGCGCTCGGCCTGCCGGTGCCGCGCGCGCTGGCGGCGATGTACCAGCGCAGTGGCGCCAGCTACCGCGCCGCGATCCTGGTGGAGCGGCTCGACGGGGTGCGCTCGCTCGCCCAGCTGGTGGCCGCCGATCCCGCGCGCACGCCGTGGGAGAAAGCCGGGCGGCTCATCTCGCGCTTCCACCGCGCCGGGCTCGACCATGCAGACCTCAACGCGCACAACCTGCTGTTCGACCACGGCGGCCAGGGCTGGCTGATCGATTTCGACAAGGGCGAGTTGCGGATCCCGGCGACCGGCTGGCGCGAGCGCAACCTGCAGCGCCTGCGGCGCTCGCTGCTGAAGGAACGTGGCGCGCGCCACCAGGCCGAGGTGCTGCGCGACTTCGCCCGCCTACGCGCCGCCTACGACGCCGACTGGAGCCGCGGGATCTGAAGAGAGGATGCGGCGTACTGGTGCCAGCCCCCCTTTAGTTAAGGGGGGCGCCGCGAAGCGGCGGGGGATATGGCGCTGCGCATTACCTTTTTCATGCGTAGCATGAAAAAGGCGGTAGCCCCGCCAACTTGCCTCGGCGCCCGCGTCGATCGATACCGTTGCTGCCTTCCGGCCCTGGCGGGGTTTTCGACCTAGCGTCGCGAGGGGCCGACGGGGCCACCATTGATTGAAAAGTCCGCACAGGGGTGTGCGGGCTCTTGCGCAGGGACGCGCACATTCATTATGGCGGAGAGAGGGGGATTCGAACCCCCGAGGCGGGGTTTAGCCGCCTACACACTTTCCAGGCGTGCTCCTTCAACCACTCGGACACCTCTCCGCTGGAACCCGTCGCGCCGCCCTCCTGGCCGCGTTCAGGGCCGGCAATTCTACCTGCTCATGCCACAATGGGCCATGTCCTATCTCGTGCTTGCCCGCAAGTGGCGCCCCCGGCGCTTCTCCGAACTGGTCGGCCAGGAACACGTGGTCCGGGCCCTCACCAACGCCCTGGACAGCGGCCGGGTCCACCACGCCTTCCTGTTCACCGGGACCCGCGGGGTCGGCAAGACCACCATCGCCCGGATCTTCGCCAAGTCCCTGAATTGCGAGCGCGGCACCTCCAGCGAGCCCTGCGGCGAATGCGAGACCTGCCTGGCGATCGACGCCGGCCGCTACATCGACCTGCTGGAGATCGATGCCGCCTCCAACACCGGCGTGGACAACGTCCGCGAGCTGATCGAGAACGCCCAGTACATGCCCTCGCGCGGGCGCTACAAGGTGTACCTGATCGACGAGGTGCACATGCTCTCGAAGGCGGCGTTCAACGCGCTGCTGAAGACCCTCGAGGAGCCTCCGGAGCACGTCAAGTTCCTGTTCGCGACCACCGACCCGGAGAAGCTGCTGGTCACGGTGCTGTCGCGCTGCCTGCAGTTCAACCTGAAGCGGCTGGATGAGGACCAGATCGCCGGGCAGCTGGCGAAGATCCTCGACGCCGAGGGTATCGAAGCCGACCCCGGCGCGATCCGCCAGCTCGCCCGCGCCGCCGACGGCAGCCTGCGCGACGGGCTGTCGCTGCTCGACCAGGCGATCGCCTATGCCGGCGGCAAGCTCGACGACGCCACCGTCGCGGCGATGCTGGGCAGTGTCGACCGGACCCGGATCGGCGCCTTGCTGCGCGCGCTGGCGGATGCCGATGGCGCCGCGCTGCTGGCCGAAGTGGAGACCCTGGCCGGCTTCGCCCCGGACTGGAACGGCGTGCTCGATGCGATGGCCGACGCGCTGCACAGGCTGCAGGTGAAGCAGCTGGTGCCCGGCGCCGAAGTGGAGGCCGCGGGCGTGGACCTGGCGGCGCTGGCCGCGCAGTTGCGGCCGGAGCTGGTCCAGCTCTGGTACCAGATGGCGCTGAACGCGCGCCGCGACCTGCCGTATGCGCCCAGCGGCCGCGCCGGCTTCGAGATGGCGGTGCTGCGCATGCTCGCGTTCCGGCCGGTCGAGGGCGCGCCCGCGGCCGCCGGCGCCGGCGCCGCGCCCGCGGAGAAACCGGCGCCGCGCACGAGCCGCGGCGGTGCCAGCGCGGCCGCGGCCGCGCGTGCCGCACTGGCCGAGCCGGCCCCGGCGACTCCCGCGGCGTCCAGGCCGGTGCCTCGTGAGCCCGCCGCCGCCGAGCCGCGGCCGCAGCCGCCGGCACCCACCCCGGCCCCGGTCGCCGCGCCACCGGCGCCCGCCGCGATCGGACTGGACCATGAAGGCTGGCTTGCGCTCGTCGAACGTAGCGGGCTCAAGGGCGCTCCGCGCGAACTGGCGGCGCACGCGGTATTCCTCGGTCACGACGACGGCGTGTTGCACCTGGGCCTGTCGCCGAACGACGAACTGCTCAACACGCCTGCCTCGAACCGCGCGCTGTCCGCCGCGCTCGCCGACCTGCTTGGCGGCACCCCGCGGCTGCGCTTCGAGACCGTCGCCGACTCCGGCGCCGAGACCCTGCGCGAGCGCACCGAGCGCGCGCGCGATGCGCGCCAGGAAGCCGCCGAGGCCGCGTTCCTCGCCGACCCCGGCGTGCAGCAACTGATGCGTCGCCACGGCGCGACGCTCGTTCCCGATTCCATCCGACCCCACGACGACACCCCCCACAAGGAGGCCCGCTGATGCGCGGAAACATTGCCCAGCTGATGCAGCAGGCACAGAAGATGCAGGAGAACATGCAGCGCGCGCAGGAAGAGCTCGCGCAGCTGGAAGTCACCGGCAGCGCCGGCGGCGGCATGGTCAGCGTGACCCTCACCGGGCGAATGGAATGCCGCAAGGTGCGGATCGACCCGAGCGTGATTTCCGACCCCGAGATGACCGAGGACCTGGTCGCCGCCGCGTTCAACGACGCGGTCAACAAGGCCAACGCGGCCTCGCAGGAGAAGCTCGGCGCCGCGACCGCGGGCATGCCGCTGCCGCCCGGGATGAAGTTGCCGTTCTGACGTGTCGGCGCTGCTCGAACAACTGATCGAGGCGCTGCGGGTGCTGCCGGGCGTCGGCCCGAAGTCGGCGCAACGCATGGCCTACCACGTGCTCGAGCGCGAGCGCGAGGGCGGCGCGCGGCTGGCCGAGGCGCTGGCCCAGGCGGTGGAGCGGATCGGCCACTGCACGCGCTGCCGCGACTTCAGCGAGACCGAGGTCTGCGCCACCTGCGCCAGCGCCGCGCGCGACACACAGACGCTGTGCGCGGTGGAAACCCCCGCCGACCGCCTCGCGATCGAGCAGGCGACCGGCTATCGCGGCCTGTACTTCGTGCTGCAGGGCCGGCTCAGCCCGCTCGACGGCATCGGCCCGCGCGAGCTCGGGCTCGACCGCCTCGGCGAGCGGCTCGCGGCCGGCGAAGTGCGCGAGCTGATCATCGCCACCAACCCCACCGTCGAGGGCGAGGCCACCGCGCACTACCTGGCCCAGCTTGCCCGCCAGCATGGCGTGCGGCCCAGCCGCCTGGCGCACGGCGTGCCGCTGGGCGGCGAACTGGAATACGTGGACCGCGGCACCTTGTCGCACGCGTTCGGAAGCAGGAGCGAAATGCCATGAGCGAGACGATTTTCCACAAGATCATCAAGCGCGAGATTCCGGCGGACATCGTCTACGAGGACGAGCACCTGATCGCGTTCCGCGACATCGCGCCGCAGGCGCCGGTGCACGTGCTGTTCGTGCCGAAGGTGGACATCGCGACGATGAACGACCTGCAGCCAGGCCAGGCCGAAGTGGTCGGTCGGCTGGTCGTCGCGGCGGCCGCGTACGCGAAGCGGGAAGGCTTCGCCGAAGACGGCTACCGCGTCGTCATCAACTGCAACGAGCACGCGGGGCAGACGGTGTTCCAGCTGCACCTGCACCTGCTGGCGGGCGCACCGCTGGGCCACTTCGGCACCCCGTAAGCCCGCAACCGTGTAGCAGCCGAGCCATGCTCGGCTGGCCTTCGAAGGTTCCCGCAATCAGGCAAAGCCGACCATGGGTCGGCTCTACGCACTCAATACCAGCCCCACCAGTAAGGAACAGGGCGCTCGATCACGTCGACGTGGTCGCGGACCGGCCACAGGTACACCACGTCCGCGGCCAGCCGCGGGAAACGGTAGTCGTAACCGCCGATCTTGCGCGTCTCATAGCCGTCGATGCGGCCGGCGAAGGTGACTTCGCGGTTCTGCTCGAACAGCGCGGGGTCGTAGAAGCCGGTGCGGCAGGCGATGAAGCGGCCGCCGACCTCGTCGCTGGCCCAGCGCGGGCGGCCGCTGGCGTCCAGTCGCGTGGACAGCATCTCGAAACAGGTGCGGTTGGCCTGCGGCTCGACCGCGACGATGCGCCCGCCCCAGCGCACCACCGCGCCGGTGAAGTCGCGCGCGGCCGCTTCGTGCGGGGTGATCGGGGTGTACTGGCCGCGCAGGGGCAGCGGCTGGGTGGCGCAGGCCGCGAGCGAGAGCGCGGCCAGCAGCGGAAGCAGGGTGCGGATGGCGGTCATGGACGTCTCCGTGTGGCCCGGGCCGGCCGGTGCCGGCGCAACGCGCGCAGCAGGCCGGCGGTCGTGGATGGTTCCCGGTTCCCAGCGTAGCGCCACGAATTGAAACCGTGGATGAGCCGCTGCAGCTCCGGCCCCAGCTCCGCGCGCTCGCGCGCGACCCGCTCGCCCCAGCTTGCCGCCGGTTCGTGCGCGGGGCGAGCGAGGCCGATGCGCGCGTAGCGCCGGCCCACCCGGTGCCAGGCGCGCAGCACCGGATCGTGTTCGCGGCCGGCGCGTGCGGTGAGCCACCACATCCAGGCCAGCGAGAGCAATGCCACGGCGACGAACAGCGCGGCGAGCCGGCTGGGTGGCATGTCGTCCACGCCCAGCGGCCGCAACAGCTGGCGCTGGCGGGTGGCGTCGAAGCCGAGCACCAGTTCGTTCCAGCCGCGGCGCAGCCAGTCGCCCAGGTCCAGCACCGGGGTCAGCCCGCCCAGGCCGCCCAGCGCACCGGCGCCGGGCGCGCGATCGGCGAGGGTGTCGAAGATGCGCTCGGGAGCGACCGCCGCGGTCGGGTCGAAGCGCACCCAACCGCGCCCGGGCAGCCACGCCTCCGCCCAGGCGTGCGCGTCCGAATTGCGCACCAGCCAATAGTCGCCGATGGGATTGCGGTAGCCGCCGACGTAGCCGGTGACGACCCGCGCCGGGATACCCGCCGCGCGCATCAGCACCACGAACGCGCTGCTGAAGTGCTCGCAATAGCCGGCGCGCTGCTCGAACAGGAATTCGTCGACCGCGTTGCGGCCGAGCAGCGGCGTCGCCAGGGTGTAGGCGAAGCCCTCGTTGATCATTGCCATGGCGCGACGCGCGATCGCCTCGTCGTCGTCGCCGGCCTCGCGCCGCCACTGCCGGGCGAGCGCGACGGTCCGCGGATTGAAGCCGGCCGGCAGCTCCAGCGCGGCGCGGCGCAGGGTGGCCGGCAGGTCGGTGGCGAATTCCGCCGGCGACGCCGATTGCAGTTCCCAGCGGGTGAGCCTGGTCAGCGGGCGCGCGGCGCGAAGGCTGTAGTCGCGCGACAGCGAGGTGCCGTCCGGCGCCGCCAAGGGCAGGTCCAGCGCCACCAGTTGCCGGCGATCGGTCGGCTCCAGTTCGATCCGGTACGACCAGCGCACCGGGCCGCTGCGCACCCGTGCCGGCGGCAGGTCGCGCAGCCAGCGCGCCTGGGTCCAGGTGCGGCCGTCGTAGTGCCACAACACCGGCCCGCGCCAGTACATGCGCTCGCGCGGCGGCGCATCGCCGTGGAACTGCACCCGCAACGCGGTGCTGTCGTCGTTGAGGATCTCCAGCCATTCGCCGGGCGCCATGTGGTCGGACAGGCCCGGCCGCGCCATCGCCCGCTCGGGCACGCCCCACAACGGCGAGGCCAGGCGCGGGAACAGCCAGAAGGTCGCCAGCGCCAGCGGCAGCCCCACCAGCACCAGCCGCGACACGCTGGCGAAGCGCCGCGCCGGGCGCACGCTGCGGATGTCGCCGGATTCCAGTTCGGCCAGCTGCAACAGCGCCGACAGCGCGAGCAACGCGCCGGACAGGCCGAGGACCAGCGCCATCGGCCCCTGCTCGAGCAGGAAGGTGGCGAAGGGCGCGAACAGGGCGAAGCCGAGCAGGCTGCGCGCGTCGCGCAGGGTGGCGGTTTCGGCGGGCTTGATCGCCAGCATCGCGGCAAGCAGCGCGCATGCGGTGTCGCGGCCGAAGCGGAAATGCGCGGCCGCGAGCACGCCGCCGACCAGCACCAGCCACAACAGCAGGCGCAGCCAGCCCGGCATCGGCCGGCGCCACGCCGCGATCGAGACCACCGCCGCGCTCGTGCCGATGCCGGCGCCGAGCATGCCCGGCAACTGCAGCAGCAGCGGCAGCAGGCAGGCCCCGGCCGCGACCAGCGACCAGGCGCGCGTGCGTGGATCCAGCAGTGGCCGCGCGTCGCTCATGCAGGCATCAGCGCCAGTGCGCGCAGGCAGGCATGGCGATGGGCGTGGCCGCTGCCCGGACCGATCGCCGGTTGTCCCGGCAGCAACAGGCGGTAGCGCCGGCCTTCGCGCTCGGCATCGTCCACCCAGCGCGCCAGGCGCCGGATCCGCGCTTCGCGGTCCAGCGGGGCGAGCGTGTTCCAGTCCAGCACCACGTCGCTGCCCAGAGGCTGTTCGTATTCGCGCACCAACAGGCTGCCGCGCCGCGCTGACGGTTTCCAGGCGATCGCGCGGCGCGCGTCGCCGCGACGGTATGCACGCAGGTGGTGGACGTCGTCGCCGGCCGGATGCAGGCGCGACGCGGCCGCGGCACCGGCGCCATTCGGCAACGGCGGCGCGCTGGCTTCCGGGGCCGGGTAGACGAGCAGCGGCTCGGCCGGCCAGGCGTAGGCCCAGGCGCGCGCCAGCCCCAGCGGCCGTGTGGTCGAGATGCGCAGCCGCCCGGGTTCGAGCCAGCCGCGGCGCGCGGTCGGGATCCGCAGCATCGCCTGGCCGCTGCCGTCGGCCAGCGACAGCACCGCCGCGCCGGCGTCGGTTTCGATGCGCAGGCCGCGGCGCTCCCGGCCCGGCGCGGCGCGCGCGTGGATCCGCACCTCCAGTGGCTTGCCGGCCGCGACCGGCTCGGCACCGATCGCGTCCAGCTCCAGGCCGGTGAGCTGCAGGTGCGCCGCCAGCAGGCTCGCGTTCGCGGCGCCGGCGAGCAGCAGCGCCAGCAGCAGCGCCGGGTTGTTGTTGTAGTTCAGCGCGCCCAGGCCCATCGCCAGCAGCAGCAAGCCGAAGAACAGGCCGAAGCGGGTCGGCAGCACGTACACCCGGTGCCGGTCGAGCCGGATCGGCAGCGGTTCCGGGTGCCGCGGACGCGCCCAGCCCCGGAAGCGCGCGCGCCAACCGCCGGGCACTTCAGTCCACCGGCACGGCGTGGAGGATGGCGCGCGCCAGCGCCTGCGGATCGCCGCCATCGGCATCGGCCAGCAGGCGGTGCCCGGCGACCGGCGCGAACAGCGCCTGCACGTCCTCGGGCAGCACGTGCGCGCGCTCGTGCAACAGCGCATGCGCTCGGGCCGCGCGCAGCAACGCGATGCCGGCGCGCGGCGACAGTCCGACGCGCACGCCCGGCTGCTGCCGGCTGCGCGCGAGCAGGGCCTGCACGTAGTCGAGCAACGCGTCGCTGGCGTGGATGCCGGCGACCGCCTGGCGCAGCGCGAGGACATCCGGCGCCTGCAGCACCGGTGTGGCCCGCGCG
The DNA here is from genome assembly GCA_044464395.1 of Lysobacter sp. Lineage (GTDB taxonomy): Bacteria > Pseudomonadota > Gammaproteobacteria > Xanthomonadales > Xanthomonadaceae > Cognatiluteimonas. The sequence continues at coordinate 253,167 of JBIQLI010000003.1, read as the reverse complement.
ATCAGGTCGCGGCGGTCCGCGCCGGCGAGCAGCGCGCGCTCGGCGCCCTCGTCCGGATAGCCCAGGGTCAGCCGCAGCAGGAACCGGTCGAGCTGCGAATCCGGCAACGGGTAGGTGCCGGACAGGTCCACCGGGTTCTGGGTGGCGATCACGAAAAACGGATCCGGCAGCGCGTGGGTCGTGCCGTCCACCGTCACCTGGTGTTCGGCCATTGCCTCCAGCAATGCGCTCTGGGTGCGCGGCGGGGCGCGATTGATCTCGTCGGCCAGCAGCACGTGCGCGAACACCGGCCCCGGGTGGAACTCGAAGCGCCGGCTCTGGGCATCGAACACGGACACGCCGACGATGTCCGAAGGCAGCAGGTCGGAGGTGAACTGCACGCGCTGGAAGCCCAGGCCCAGGGTCGCGGCGAGGGCGTGGGCGAGGGTGGTCTTGCCCAGGCCCGGCAGGTCCTCGATCAGCAGATGGCCGTCGGACAGCAGCGCCACGAACGCGAGGTCCACCTCCCGCGGCTTGCCCAGCACCAGTCCGTTGACCAGGGCCTGCGCCTCGCGAAGCGATGTTCGCAGGGGGTCGGGTAGCATGGCGCCCGCCATGGGTGTTGCCGCCGACATGCGCACCTCCTCAGGACCGATCCCCCGAGTGTAACGAGGCCCCCACGCATGCGGGTAACGCTGTTGTCACGACGCTGGTTCCTGGCCCTGTGGGCCTCGCTGTTGCTGGCCAAGCTGCTGCTCGCGACGCGCCTGCCGCTGTTCGTGGACGAGGCCTTCTACTGGCAGGAGGGCATGCATCCGGCATGGGCCTATTCCGACCTGCCGGCGCTGACCGCGTGGCTGGCGCGGCTGGGCACCGCGATCGGCGGCGTGCATCCGCTGGCGCTGCGCCTGCCGTTCCTGCTGCTGGCCGCGCTGCTGCCGTGGCTGGTCATGCGCATCGCCGCGCGCGAATTCGACCAGGCGGCCGGCTGGCAGGCGGGCATCTACGCGATGTTGCTGCCGCTGGCCGGCACCCTCGGGTTGCTTGCCCTGCCGGACGTGCCGATGGTGCTGGCGACGCTGCTTTGCCTGGACGCGGGCACCCGGCTGCTGCGTGGCGTGACCGCCGCCTCCGCGCTGGAGCTTGCGCTGGGCCTGGGGATCGGCGCCCTCTGCCACTACCGCTTCCTCGCGGTGATCGGCGTGGGGGCGATGGCATTGCTGATGCTGCCCGACGGCCGCCGCGTGCTGCGCGATCCGCGGGTGATCGTGGCCCTGTCCTTTGGCGTGATGGCGTGGCTGCCATTGCTCGGCTGGAACTACGGGCATGCCGATGCCGGACTGCGCTTCCAGCTGGTCGATCGGCATCCATGGGCATTCCACGCCGATGGACTGTGGTTCCTGCTCGAGCAGGCGCTGCTGGTCACGCCGCTGCTGTTCGCCGCGCTGCTGTGGGCGGCGTGGCGCGCGGCGCGCGAGGGCGGCACCATCCATCGCTATTTCGCCTTGCTCGGCGCGCTGATGATCGGCGGCTTCTTCGTGCTCGGCTTCTTCGCCGACACCGAGCGGGTCAGTTTCCACTGGCCGCTGCCGGGCTGGTTCGCGCTGCTGCCGCTGCTGCCGGCGGTGCTGCGCACGTGGCCGGCGTGGCTGCGGCGCGCCACCGCGGTGCTGGCCACGCTGGGCTTGCTCGCGATGCTCGGCTACTACGCCGCGGTATCGGTGCCTGCTTTGCGCGCGCAGGTCTCGGACACCAAGGCGTATCCGGCCAACTTCGCCGGCTGGGCGCCGCTGGCGGACGCGGTGCGCGACCTGCGCGCGACCCTTCCGCCCGACACGCGCCTGTTGGCCGACAACTTCAAGGTCGGCGCCGAACTCGGTTTCGCCCTGCGCGAACCGGACATCGCCGTGCTGCCGCATCCGCTCAACGAAAAACATGGACGCGCGCCGCAGCTGGAACTGTGGGGCCTGCGCGTCGACCGTCGCGAAGCGCTGGGCGCGCACCCGGTGCTGCTGGTGGTGGGCGCGTCGGAGGTGCCGTACAAGCACCTGCTGCAGCGCTACCACGACCTGTGCCGGATGCTCGGGCCGTTGCCGGCGCCACGCACGGTCGCGACCGACCATGGCCGCCAGCGCTTCCTGCTGTTCGTGCTCGGGCGCGAGCGTGCCCGGGGCGACTGCACCTTGCCGGCGATGGGCTGGATCGACACGCCCTTGCCCGGTGCGCAGGTCGGGCGCCGCTTCGAAGTCGGCGGCTGGGCGTTCAAGGACGGGGTCGGCATCGAGCGGGTCGAGGTCACCGTCGACGGCGTGCCCGTGGCGCGCGCCGAGTACGGGCGCGAGGCGCCGCACGTCGCCCCGTTCTGGAAGATTTCCACCGACCCCGCGCACCCGCGGGTCGGCTACCGGGCGATGGTCGAACTGCCGCCGGGCACGACCGGCACGCACTGGCTGGGGCTGCGCCTGCAAGGCCGCGACGGCAGCGTCGAGCCCTGGCAGGAACAGCGCATCGACGTGGTCGAATGACTCAGCGGCGCGCGACCAGCACCCGGCGCACGTGGCCGAGGAAATCGCGCGGCGGCGCCCACAGGCGGGCTTCGGCGAAGCCGGCCGCGCGCACCCGGCCGGGCAGGTCGCTGCCGTAGTCGCGGTACACCAGTACCGCGCCGGGGCCGCGCAGCCGGTCGCCGTGGTACGCGGGCGGCAACAGGTGCTGCACCTCGCCGTCGCGCTGGCGCACGCGCTCGACCGTGGCCGGCGCGTCCGACAACGGCACCGTGAACAGCAGCCAGCCGCCCGGCGCCAGTACCCGGTGCAGTTCGCGGAAGCCGGCGGCATCGTCGGGCACGTGCTCGAACACTTCGGTCGAGGTGCACAGGTCGAAACTGGCGTCCGCGAAGCTCAGCCGCTGCACGTCCTCGCAACGGATCCCGCGGTGGCTGCCGCCCGGCGCCACGCCGTCGAGGTACTCGCTGGTCGCCAGGCTGGCGCAGTGGCGGCGCAGCCAGCGCGGCAGCGGCCCGACCGTCGACAACTCGTACGCGCGGCACTGGCCCGGCCGGGCCACGTGCGCGCGGATCGCGGCCAGCAGCGACAGGTGCACCGGCGTGCCGCGGCAACGCAGGCAGCGCACCTGCATCTCGTCCGCGCCCCAGCGCAGCAACAGCGAGGGGCCGCAGGCGGGGCAGCGGAAGGGGCGCAGTGCCGGGCCGGTGTTCACGGCAGGGTGAAGCCGGCCTCGCGCAGCAGCCGCGCGGTCGCGATCAGCGGCAGCCCGACCAGCCCGGTCGGGTCATCGCTCTCGATGGCTTCGAACAGGGCAATGCCCAGGCCCTCGGACTTGAAGCTGCCGGCGCAGTCGAACGGCTGCTCCGCCGCCAGGTAGCGCTCGATCTCGGCTTGGCCCAGGGGGCGGAAGCGGACCCGGGTGGTGTCCTGCGCCTCCAGCCGGCGGCCATCGCCGTGGGCCAGGCACAGCGCGGTGTGGAACAGGACTTCGCGGCCGGACATCGCCGCCAGCTGGGCCCGGGCGCGGGCAAGGTCCCCTGGTTTGCCCAGCGGCGCGCCCTCGAGCTCGGCGACCTGGTCGGAGCCCAGGACCCAGGCATCGCCCGCGCGGTCCGCCACCGAGCGTGCCTTGGCCCAGGCCAGTCGCCGGGCGGTGGCCCGCGGCGCCTCGCCCGGGAGGGGCGTCTCGTCGGCGTCCGGCCGCACCGGTTCGAACGGAAGGCGCAGCCGCGCCAGCAGTTCGCGGCGGTAGGGCGAGGTCGAGGCAAGCAGCAGGCGCGGCATCGGGAGTCCGGCGGTTCGGCGGTTCAGTGCACGGTCGGGGCGCGGGCCTGCTCGATCCGGGCCAGCTGCTGGTCGATCCGCCGGCGGCCGGCATCGATCGAGTCGCGCACCTGCTCGAGCTGCTCCAGGGTGGCGTCGGCGCCGTGCTGCTGCAGCCACAGGCGCTGGCGCAGCATCTCCTGCATCGCCTCGAGCACGGGGTTGTCGCTGCTCCCGGCGATCGCCTCGATCTCGGCGCGGGCGGTGCGCAGCCGCGCCTCCAGGGCATCGGCGGCATCCAGGACCTCGGCCAGCAGGCGCTGGCGCCGGCCTCCCCGGCGGCGGAAAATGAACAGCAGGGCGACGGCCAGGGCCGCGACGGGCAGCAGGACGTAGAGAAGGGTCAAAAGGGCGGTGCGCGGCCGGGTGGACGCCCAGTCTGCCGCGCCCCCGCGCAGGCGGCAAATCCCTCGGCGCGGCAAGCACTTGGGTTTGACGCCAGGGGCCGCGCCAGATAACATTTCTCCGCTTATGTCCGCGGATTCGCACGAGTCGCGGGCCGGCGCGCCCCACGAGGCCCGCCTGCCCGAGGTGCTGGACGCAAGGCGCATGGTGGCCGCACGGCGGGGTTTCGAAGGAACCCTGCCGTTGTCGTCCATGGATCGCCTGCGCGAAGTGCTGTGCGATTCCGACGGCGAGGCCAGGTACGTGATCGACTTCGGCCGCGACTCGCTGCAGGTGCCCTACGTGGAACTGCGCATCGAGGCGGCGCTGCCCCTCACCTGCCAGCGCTCGCTGCAGCGCTTCCTGCACCCGGTGCGGATGGAGCAGCGGCTGGCGCTGCTGGACGAGGGCGTGGACCTGGAGGCGGCCGAGGCCGGCCTGCCGCCGGGCTACGAGCCGCTGGTGCTGCCCGCCGACGGCAGCCTGCGGCCGGCGGATCTGGTCGAGGACGAGTTGATCCTCGCCGTGCCGGTGGTGCCGGTGGCACCAGGCAGCGAGGCGGTGGAACGCGACTGGCCGGTGCCGGGCGCGGAGGCGGAGAAGGCCAATCCGTTCGCGGCATTGGCGGCGCTGAAGAAGCGCGAGTGAACCCCTGGTCGCCGGAACGGTTCCGGCGGCATGAAGCAATCGAAGCTGGAGCAATCCCATGGCTGTGCAGAAGTCCCGAGTCTCCCCGTCCCGCCGCGGCATGCGCCGCGCCCACGACGCGCTGAGCGCCAAGCAGTTGTCCACCGACCCGACCTCGGGCGAGACCCACCTGCGCCACCACGTGACCGCCGACGGCTACTACCGCGGCAAGCAGGTGGTCGCGCCGAAGACCAAGATCGTCGAAGAAGACTGATCCGAGATGGCCTTCGCGCGGATCGCGGGCACCGGCAGCTACCTGCCGGAGAAGGTGCTGACCAACGACGACCTCGCGAAGATCGTCGATACCAGCGACGAGTGGATCGCCACCCGCACGGGCATCCGTGAGCGGCATGTCGCCGCCGAGGGCGAGACCACCGGCGACCTGGCCTACCAGGCGGCCATCCGCGCGATGCAGGCGGCGGGCGTCGAGGCTTCCGAGCTCGACCTCATCGTGCTCGGCACGACCACGCCGGACCTGATCTTCCCGTCCACCGCCTGCCTGCTGCAGGCGCGGCTGGGCGCGAACGGCTGCCCGGCGTTCGACGTCAACGCGGCCTGCTCGGGCTTCGTCTACGCGCTGTCGGTGGCCGACAAGTTCATCCGCACCGGCACGGTCAAGACCGCGCTGGTGGTCGGCGCCGAAACGCTCACCCGCATGCTCGACTGGACCGACCGCAGCACCTGCGTGCTGTTCGGCGATGGCGCCGGCGCGGTGGTGCTGAAGGCCGACGAGGAGACCGGCATCCTCGGCACCCACCTGCACGCCGACGGCGCCAAAAAGGAACTGTTGTGGAACCCGGTCGGCGTCTCGGTCGGGTTCAAGCCGGAAGAGCACAACGCCGGCGTCAAGGTGCTGATGACCGGCAACGAGGTCTTCAAGCACGCGGTCAAGGCGCTCGACGCGGTGGTCGAGGAAACCCTTGCCGCCAACGGCCTGGATCGCCACGAGATCGACTGGCTGATTCCGCACCAGGCAAACCTGCGCATCATCGAGGCCACGGCCAAGCGCCTGGACCTGCCGATGGATCGCGTGATCGTCACCGTGGACCGCCACGGCAACACCTCATCCGGTTCGGTGCCACTGGCGCTGGACGAAGCCGTGCGCTCGGGCAAGGTACAGCGCGGGCAGCTCGTGCTGCTCGAAGCGTTCGGCGGTGGATTCACCTGGGGATCGGTGCTGCTGCGGTATTGAGGCTGGGCAGCCGCTCCCACATACGGCTGAGTACAGACATTCCGGAGGCGTCGCCTTTATCATGCGCGTCCTTTCGAACCGACCCACGCCATGACCGATTCCATTGCCTTCGTGTTTCCGGGCCAGGGCTCGCAATCGCTGGGCATGCTTGCCGAGCTCGGCGCGGTGCGCGCGCAGGTGCGCGAGGCATTCGCGGAAGCCTCGGAAGGCGCGGGCGTTGACCTGTGGAAACTGGCGCAGGAAGGCCCTGCCGAGCAGCTCGACCAGACCGAATTCACCCAGCCGGCGCTGCTCGCGGCGGGCGTGGCGGTGTGGCGTGCCTGGCGGCAGGCCGGTGGCGCGCAGCCGTCGGTGCTGGCCGGGCATAGCCTCGGCGAGTACGGCGCGCTGGTCGCGGCCGGTGCGTTGTCGCTGCACGACGGCGCGAAGCTGGTGCGCGTGCGCGGGCAACTGATGCAGGGCGCCGCGCCGGCCGGCGTGGGCGCGATGGCCGCGGTGCTCGGCGCCGACGACGCGCTGGTCGAGGAGGTGTGCCGCGAGGCCTCCGGCGAAGAGGTCGTGGTGCCCGCCAACTACAACTCGCCGGGCCAGGTCGTGATCGGCGGCCATGCTGCCGCGGTGGATCGCGCGGTCGCGCTGCTCGGCGAGCGCGGCGTGCGCAAGGTGGTGAAGCTGGCGGTGAGCGTGCCCTCGCACACGCCGCTGATGCGCGAAGCCGCCAACCGCCTGTCGGAAACCATGGGCGCGCTGCGCTGGCATGCGCCGGAATTGCCGGTGGTGCAGAACGTGGACGCGGAAGTGCACGAGGGCGTGCAGTCGATCCGCGATGCGCTGGTGCGCCAGCTCTACCTGCCGGTGCAGTGGACCGGCTGCGTCCAGGCGCTCGCCGCCCGCGGCGCCACCCGCATCGCCGAATGCGGCCCCAACAAGGTCCTCACCGGCCTCATCAAGCGCATCGACAAATCCCTCGACCCCCGCCCCCTCGGCACCCCCGCCGACTTCGACGCCGCGCTGGCCGCTTGGGCATGATTTTCAACACGGATCAACGCGGATAAACCGCGGATCAACGCGGATTTTCCTTCATATATTTGATGTAATCCGCCCTTATCCGTTTCGATCCGCGTTGATCCGCGTCGAAGAAAAAGTTTGAAGGAGCAGGTAATGGACAAGGTCTTGCAGGGTGAAGTCGCGCTGGTTACGGGCGCGAGCCGGGGCATCGGGGCGGCGATCGCGGACGAGCTGGCGCGCCTGGGCGCGACGGTCGTCGGCACCGCGACCTCCGACAACGGCGCGGCCGCGATCGGCGAGCGCCTGCAGGCCGCCGGCGGCCACGGCCGCAAGCTCGACGTCACCGACGGCGCCGCCGTGGACGCGCTGGTCGACGAGATCGGCAAGTCCTTCGGCCCGATCACCATCCTGGTCAACAACGCCGGCATCACCCGCGACAACCTGCTGCTGCGGATGAAGGACGAGGAGTGGAACGACATCCTCGACACCAACCTCACCAGCGTCTATCGCACCTGCAAGGCGGTCATGCGCGGCATGATGAAGGCGCGCAAGGGCCGCATCGTCAACATCGCCTCGGTGGTCGGCGTCACCGGCAACCCGGGGCAGGCCAACTACGCCGCGGCCAAGGCCGGCATCATCGCCTTCAGCAAGTCGCTGGCCAAGGAAGTCGGCAGCCGCGGCGTCACCGTGAACGTGGTGGCGCCGGGCTTCATCGACACCGACATGACCCGCGCGCTGCCGGACTCGGCGCGCGAGGCGCTGCTCGGGCAGATCGCCCTGGGCCGCCTCGGCGAGCCGGCCGACATCGCCCGCGCCGTGGCCTTCCTGGCCGGTCCCGCCGGGGCCTACATCACCGGCGAAACCCTGCATGTGAATGGCGGCATGTACATGCCCTAAGCACCTGAACCGCAAGGCATTGGGGCCACGTGCGCCAGCGCCCTGCCTTTCCCTTACACTATCCGTCTGAACAGACTCCCGGGAGGAGCGAACACCCATGAGCAGCATCGAAGAGCGCGTCAAGAAGATCGTTGTCGAACAACTGGGCGTCAAGGAAGAAGAGGTCACCAACAGCGCCTCGTTCGTCGACGACCTCGGCGCCGATTCGCTCGATACCGTGGAACTGGTGATGGCGCTCGAGGAAGAATTCGAGTGCGAGATCCCGGACGAGGAAGCCGAGAAGATCACCTCGGTGCAGCAGGCCATCGACTACGTCAAGGCCCACGTCAAGGCGTAAGCCCCCGACGTTCCTGTCCAGTTGCCGGGGCCGCGTTCGCGGCCCTGTGCATTTGAACCACGGACCCTTGCATTGCAGTCCACCGGAATGGAGCCCGCCATGCCAAAACGTCGCGTCGCCGTCACCGGCCTCGGCATCCTGTCGCCGCTCGGCAACGACCTGCGCAGCAGCTGGGACGGGATCGTCAACGGCCGTTCCGGCATCGGCCCGATCACCCACTTCGACGCCTCCGGCTTCCCGACCCGCATCTCCGGCGAGGTCAAGGGTTTCGACGCGACCCAGTGGATCGCGCCGAAGGACGTCAAGAAGATGGACCCCTTCGTGCATTACGGCGTGGCCGCGTCGCTGATGGCGATCGCCGACGCCGGCATCGCGATCGAAGGCGAGGCGGCCGAGCGCATCGGCGTCGCCATCGGCGCGGGCATCGGTGGCCTCAAGGGCATCGAGGAAACCACGCTGAAGTACAAGGAAGGCGGCCCGCGCAAGGTGTCGCCGTTCTACGTGCCCAGCACCATCATCAACATGGTCGCCGGCCAGGTCTCGATCATGACCGGCGCCCGCGGCCCGAACATCGCCGCGGTCACGGCCTGCACCACCGCCACCCACAACATCGGCCTGGCGATGCGCATGATCCAGTACGGCGAGGCCGACGCGATGATCGCCGGCGGCGCCGAGTACGCGACCACCCCGACCTCACTCGGCGGGTTCTGCGCGATGAAGGCGCTGTCCACCCGCAACGACGAGCCGGAGAAGGCCTCGCGCCCGTGGGACCGCGACCGCGACGGCTTCGTCATGGGCGACGGCGCCGGCATCCTCGTGCTCGAGGACTACGAGAAGGCGGTCGCCCGCGGCGCCCGCATCTACTGCGAGCTGATCGGCTTCGGCATGAGCGGCGACGCCTTCCACATGACCGCGCCGAGCGAAAGCGGCGAGGGCGCCGCGCGCTGCATGCGCAACGCGATCCAGGACGCCGCGATCGCGCCGGAGCAGGTCGGCTACATCAACGCGCATGGCACCTCCACGCCGGCCGGCGACCTGGCCGAGACCCTCGCGGTCAAGGCCGCGCTCGGCGACCATGCGTACAAGACGATGGTCAGCTCGACCAAGTCGATGACCGGGCACCTGCTCGGTGCCGCGGGCGGCGTCGAGGCGGTGTTCTCGGCGATGGCGCTGCACACCGGCGTGATCCCGCCGACGATCAATCTCGACAACCCGTCCGAGGGCTGCGACCTGGACTACGTGCCGCACGTCGCCCGCGAGGCGAAGGTGGACATCGCCCTGTCGAACTCCTTCGGCTTCGGCGGCACCAACGGCACCCTGGTGTTCCGCCGCGCCTGAGGCGGCGGGCACCGTGCTGCTCACCCGCACCCTCGACGCCGGCAGCGACCTGCTGGCGTTGCAGCGGCTGGCGCCCGCGCGCTACCCGCTGCTGCTCGAGTCCTCCGCCTCCGGCAGCGCCCAGGGACGCTGGGATCTGCTCCTGGCCGCCAGCGGCGGGTCGCTGGCGCTGCTGCCCGACGGCAGCCTCCTGCGCGAAGACGGCCGACGTGGCGCCGGCGACTTCCTCGCCGCGCTCGACGACGAATGGCGCGCGCTGCGCCTGCCGCACGAGGAGCCGCGCTGGCCGTTCCGCGGCGGCTGGGCGCTGTTCTTCGGCTATGAGCTGGCGGGGCAGGTCGAGCCGGTGCTGCGACTGCCGCCCGCGCCGGGCATCCTGCCGGTGGCGCTGGCCTTGCGTTGCCCGGCCGCGGTGCTGCGCGATCGCGCCAGCGGCGAATGCGTCGCGATCGCCGAGCCCGCGCACGCCGCGCTGCTCGAGCGCATCGTCGCCGACCTGGCCGAAGCCGCCACGCTGCCGCCACTGCCGCCTTGGCAGCCGCCCATCGCCATGGAGGAAGACGTCCCGGAGCGCTTCACCGAAGGCGTCGCCCGGATCCTCGATTACCTGGCCGCCGGCGACGTGTTCCAGGCCAACCTGTCGCGCGGCTGGCGCGCGCGCTTCGACCGGACGCCCGAACCCGCGGCATTGTTCGCGCAGTTGCGCGGGCACAACCCCGCGCCGTTCGCCGGGCTGTTCGCGGGCGAGGGCTGGGCGGTGGTGAGCGCCTCGCCCGAGCGGTTGGTCTCGGTGCGCGGCGACCTGGTCGAGACCCGCCCGATCGCCGGCACCCGCCCGCGCTTTCCGGGCGATGATGACGCGCAGCGGATCCGCGACCTGGTCGGCAACCCCAAGGAACGCGCCGAGCACGTCATGCTGATCGACCTGGAGCGCAACGACCTGGGCCGGGTGTGCGCGGCGGGCAGCGTCGAGGTGGACGAACTGATGACCGTGGAAAGCTACGCGCACGTGCACCACATCGTCAGCAACGTGCGCGGCCGCCTGCGCACGGACGCGACGCCCGGCGCGGTGATCCGCGCGGTGTTCCCGGGCGGCACCATCACCGGCTGCCCCAAGGTGCGTTGCATGCAGATCATCGCCGAGCTGGAAGGGCGGGGGCGCGGCGCCTACACCGGTGCCTTCGGCTGGCTCAACCGCGACGGCGACCTCGACCTCAACATCCTGATCCGCAGCGCCGAGGTCGAAGGCGACCTGGTCCGCTTCCGCACCGGCGCCGGCATCGTCGCCGACTCCGACCCCGTGCGCGAGCTGGACGAGACCCGGGCCAAGGCGCGCGGCATGCTGCGCGCACTGGAGGTCGACGGATGAACCCCGCGCACGAAGTCCGGATGTTCGAAGGCGCGCGCCGGGTCGACGGCATCGCGGCGGACGACCGCGCCTTCGCCTACGGCGAGGGCCTGTTCGAAACGCTGCGCGCGCATGCAGGCTCGCTGCCCTGGTGGGACGCGCACTGGGCGCGGCTGGCGCACGGCGCGCAGCGCCTCGGCCTGCCCTTGCCGGATCCCGCGCACGTGCGCGCCGAGGCTGACGCCATGTTCGCCGATGGCGGCAACGGCGTGCTCAAGCTGCTGCTCAGCCGCGGCGGCGTGCGTGGTTACGCGCCGCCCGCCGACGCCGCGCCGCGCTGGATGCTGGCCCGGCATCCGCTGCCGCCCGCGCACGGCGCCGTGCACGCAATCTGGTGCCACACCCGCCTGGCCTTGCAGCCGGCGCTCGCCGGCCTCAAGCATTGCAACCGGCTCGAGCAGGTGCTGGCGCGCCGCGAATGCGATGCCGCCGGCGCGGACGAAGGGCTGATGCAGGACAGCGACGGCCACGTCGTGTCCGCCACCGCGGCCAACCTGTTCGTGCTTCGCAACGGCGCGTGGACGACGCCGCCGGTGGACCGCTGCGGCGTGGCCGGCATCTGCCGCGCGCATCTGTTGGTGGCGTTGGGCGCGCGCGAAGCGCGGCTGGATCGCGAGGCGGTCGAAACCGCCGACGCGGTTTTCCTGTGCAACGCGGTGCGGGGTATCCTGCCCGTGGCCAGGCTCGGCGCGCGCCAATGGGCATCGCATCCCGCGATCCGTGATGCGCGCCAGGCCCTGGCACGCAGTCATCCCGGCCTTGCGCCGGAGGCTGGCGGGCACGCAGTGGACGGGCACGCCGTGGACGGGCAAGCAGCGGAGGCCGGGTGAGCACGGGGAAAACGCATTCGCGCGGGCGTGGACTGCGCCTGGTGTTCGTCGTCACCGCCCTGCTGGCTGGCGCGCTGGCGTACTGGATGTTCGACCGTTACCAGCGCTTCGCCGACGAGCCGGTGCCCGGCCTCGCCGCGGACGCCAGCCTGTTCGTCGAGCGTGGCGACAACTTCGGCGCGGTGCTGCGCAAGTTGCACGAGCAGGGCATGCCGGCCAACCGCGACCCCGAATGGCGCCTGCTGGCCCGCCAGCTCGGCGCGGCCGCGCGCCTGCAGGTCGGCGAGTACGCCTTGCCCGACGGCATCACCCCGCGCCAGCTGCTGGTGGCGATGCGCGACGGCAAGGTCGTGCGCCGCCGTTTCACCATCGTCGAAGGGTGGACGATCCACCAGCTGCGCGCCGCGCTTGCGGCCGCGCAACCGCTCGCGCACGAGACCGGCGGGATGGACGATGCCGCGCTGATGGAGGCGCTCGGCCATCCCGGCGTGCATCCGGAGGGCCGCTTCCTGCCGGAGACCTACCTCTATACCCGCGGCGACAGCGACCTCGATCTGCTGCGCCGCGCCTACGACGCGATGGAAGCCGCGCTCGATGCCGCCTGGGCGTCGCGCGCCGAGGGCCTGCCGCTGGCGAGCAAGGAGGACGCGCTGGTGCTGGCCTCGATCGTCGAGAAGGAAACCGGCGTCGCGGACGAGCGGCCGATGATCGCCGGCGTGTTCGTGCGCCGGCTCGAGAAGGGCATGCGGCTGCAGACCGACCCGACCGTGATCTACGGCATGGGCGAGGCCTACACGGGCAACATCCGCCGCGCCGACCTCGACCGCGACACGCCTTACAACACCTACACGCGCACGGGCCTGCCGCCGACCCCGATCGCGATGCCCGGCGTCGACGCACTGCGCGCGGCCACGCAGCCCGCCGAAGGCGACGCGCTGTACTTCGTCGCGGTCGGCGACGGCAGCGGGCGGCACGTGTTCTCGCGCACGCTGGCCGAGCACCAGGCCGCGGTGCGCGCCTACCTGAAGCGCTATCGCGCGCAGCGGAGGGCGCAATGAGCCCAGGCGCGCTGCGCGATTGCCCGCGCCTGCTGACGATCGAAGGCGGCGAGGGCGCCGGCAAGTCCACCGTGCTCGAGGCACTGCGCGACGAGCTCGCGGGGCGCGGCTTCGAAGTCGTGTGCACGCGCGAGCCCGGCGGCACGCCGCTGGCGGAAATGATCCGCGCGCTGCTGCTCGACCCGTCGCACGAACCGCCGTCGCCCCAGGCGGAATTGCTGCTGATGTTCGCCTCGCGCGCGCAGCACGTGCGCGAGACCGTGCTGCCGGCGCTGGAGCGCGGCGCCTGGGTGGTCAGCGACCGCTTCACCGATTCCAGTTACGCCTACCAGGGCGGCGGCCGTGGGCTGGATCCGGAGTTCATCGCCGAGCTCGAGCGCCGCGTGGTCGGCATCCGCCCGGGCCTGACCCTGCTGCTCGACGTGCCGGTGGCCGAGGGCCGGGCGCGCGCCAACGGCCGCGAGCGCGCCTCCGACCGGATCGAACGCGAGCGCGACGAGTTCTTCGAACGCGCGCGCGCGGTATTCCTGGCCCGCGCCGAAGCCGAACCGGCGCGCTTCCGGGTGATCGACGCCCGCCGCGACGCGGCCACCGTCGCCGCCGAGGCGCGCGCCCTGCTGCGGGACCATCTCGCCCGATGAGTGTCCTGCCGCCTCTCACCCCCTGGCAGCAGCGCCACTACGACCAGGCCGCGGAGGCCCTGGACGGCGGGCGCATGGGCCACGCGCTGCTGCTGGCGGGGCCGGCGAAGCTCGGCAAGCGCGTCGTCGCCGAGCGCCTCGCGCAACGCGCGCTGTGCCAGGCGCGCGCACCCGGCGGCGAGCCCTGCGGCCAGTGCCGCGGCTGCACGTTGTTCCTGTCGCGCTCGCAGGCCGACCCGGAGGAACTGCGCCCGGGCGGCGGGCTGGCGCACCCCTTCGGCAAGCCCGGCCATCCCGATGCCTGGTTCATCGGCTACGAGAACCGCGACAAGTCGCCGTACAAGCCGCGCACCGAAATCACCATCGACCAGATCCGCGCGCTGTCGGAGAAGCTGTCGCTCACCCCGCAGCTCGGCGGCGCCCAGGTCGTGATCGTGGATCCGGCCGAGGCAATGAACCACGCCGCCTGCAACGCGCTGCTCAAGACCCTGGAGGAGCCGCAGCCCGGCCGCTATCTGTGGCTGCTGGCCAGCGACCCGGCGCGGCTGCCGGCCACGATCCGCAGCCGCTGCCAGAAGCTCGAGTTCCGGCTGCCGCCGGGCGACGAAGCGCTGGGCTGGCTGCGCGGGCAGGGTCACCCGGCGGACGCCGCGGCCGAAGCCCTGGCCGCCGCCCGCGGCCATCCCGGCCTGGCCGATGCCTGGCTGCGCGACGGCAGCCTCGCCCTGCGCCGCGAGGTAGCCCGCGACCTGGACGCGCTGCGCCGCGGTCAGGCCTCCGCCAGCGCCGTGGCCCAGGCCTGGACCGGCGACGAGCAGGCCGCGCTGCGGCTGCGCTTCGCCGCCGACCTCGCGGTCGAGGAGGCGTCCGCGGCCGCTGCCGACGGCTTGACCGATGCCGGCCGAACCCGCAGGCTGGGCGCCTGGTTCGATGCGGCCAACCGCACCGCGTCGCTGCTGCGCACCCAGGTGCGCGCCGACCTGGCGGTCGCGGAACTGTTGCTGGCCTGGGAGGGGACACGTCGATGAGCACGCAAGGGGGCGGTGCCCGCCACGGCATCCTGAACCTGGCGATCAAGGACAAGGCGCACCTGCACGGGGCGTGGATGCCGTTCGTGAAGGGCGGCGGCATCTTCGTGCCGTCGATCAAGCGCTTCGCCCTGGGCGACGAGGTGTTCCTGCTGCTGACCCTGCCCGAGTCGAACGAGAAGTACCCCGTGCCCGGCAAGGTCATCTGGCTGACCCCGCCCGGTGCCCAGGGCAGCCGCGTCGCCGGCGTCGGCGTTCAATTTACCGAGGGCGGCGACGCCGAGGCCGTGCGCTCCAGGATCGAGGCCCTGCTGGCCGGCATGAACGCGGACAAGCCGACCAACACGATGTAGTCCCACGCGGGACTTGCGGGCACAAAAAAACCGGCCGGTGGCCGGTTTTTCCGTCTCTGGAATTTGGTGGAGCGGAAGGGGATCGAACCCTCGACCTTCGCATTGCGAACGCGACGCTCTCCCAGCTGAGCTACCGCCCCATGTTGCGCTCCGGCCGGAGCCGGAAGCCGCGCATTATACGGAGCCGGCGGGCGGCCCGCCAGCCTTGGCCGCGCCCGTCCGGTAGTTGCGGTTCACAGCTGAGGGGAGCCACGGTACGCTTCCTCGGACGCATCGGATGCGCGCCCAAGGGGGACACATGGAACGCTCGATCGCCCGGTTCTTGCCGCTGTTGTTGCTGGCCGCGTGCGCGAGGTCGCCAGCTACGGCCGATGCCACTGATCCTTCCACTGCCGCGACCACGTCGCCCAAGGCCGGGGCTGCGGCATTGCCGCCTGCGCCTCCGGCAGGGGAGGCTCCCGCGGTGAGCCCCAGGCAGGCCAAGGCGTTGATCATGGAGGCGTATGCCTGTCGCTCGCCGCACTGCGACAGCGAAATCAATGCCGGGGAGTCCGAGGAGGAGGTGGCGTGGCTGAGGCGGCACGGCTATCCGTCTCCGGCACGCAAGGAAGCATTCGGGAGGATGACCGATGCCGCGCTCGCAAGCGATGCGGAGAAGGGCGACCTGGCGGCCCAGGTGGAACTGGGCAGTCGAATGATCGAGCATGGCCGCCGGACCGAAGGCATCGACATGCTCCAGCAAGCGTCGCTGGCCGGTAGCGTGTACGCGAACTATGAGCTCTCGAATGCGTATTCCGGTGTCGACAATATCGACAGTGCGGCCTACTTGCGGCTCGCCTATCTCCAGGGTGATGGCAAGGCCGCCCGGGCGCTTTACTCGCGGTTCCCGAAGTTCGGCCCGGCAGAGTGGGTGTACGTCGACAGGCGTGCGCTGCGCCTTTATGAAAACCTGATCCCGGTACGGTCGCGCGTCGGGGGGACCTTCGTGTTCGGTCCCAGGCCGCAGTAGGCGCCCGGGTTCATGCGGTTTGCTGCTTTCCGCTCTCCAGCACCGGCGACAGCTTCGGTTCCAGCAACGCGCGGCGCCAGCCGGACAGCGGGCCGGGCCATTCCAGTTCGCCACGGGCCTGGCGCTCGAGCAGCGATTGCAGCCAGCGGCGCGAGGCGAGCACGCCCTCGGGCAGGGCCAGCTCCGCGCTGAGCGCGGCCACGCGATCCTGCAGAGCGCGGAGCGCCGCCTTGTCGCGCTCCTCGTTGCGCACCGGCGGCGCTTCGGCTTCGTCGTCCAGCGGCGTGGTCAGCGCCTCCCAGAGCGGACCGGCGAGATTGCGCGGGGCTTTCGGCGTGGCCTGCAGCAGGCGCTGCAGGCCGGCGCGGTCCTCCGGCGGCTTGCGCGCCAGCGCGGTGGCCAGTTCGTTGTCCAGGATCCAGTTGCGCGGGCGGTCGGCCTCGCGCGCATAGGCCTCGCGCCAGCGCAGCAGGCGCAGCAGCCGGTGCTGGCCGGCGTCGTCGAGGTACTGCGCCGCGCGCAGTCCGAGGTGCGGCCAGCGCTCGGGTTCGTCGCTGGCGGCATTGGCGACCATCCGCGCGCAGTCCTCGCGCAGCCAGTCGAGCCGGTCCAGCGCCTGCAGGCGCCCGGCCAGCGCGTCGTGCAGGGCGAACAGGTGCACGACATCATCCTCGGCGTACTCGAGCTGGGCAGGCGACAGCGGCCGGCGCATCCAGTCCGAGCGGGTCTCGCCCTTGGGCAGCGACACGCCGAGCAGCTCCTGCACCAGCCGTTGGTAGCCGATCCCGCCGGCGATCCCGGCCAGGGCCGAGGCCACCTGGGTGTCGAACAGCGGCGCCGGCACCACCCCGCAGGCATGCTTGAGCGCCACCAGGTCCTCGCTGGCGCTGTGCATCACCTTGAGCACCGCGCCGTCGGCCAGCAGCGGTGCCAGCGCGTCCGGGATGCCGGGGGACTGCGCGTCGGCCAGCAGGATGCTGCCGTCCTCCAGCGACAGCTGCACCAGCGCCAGCCGCGGCCACCAGGTGCGCTCGCGCACGAACTCGGTGTCCAGGCCGACGCGCGGCGGCGCGTCCTGCAGGCGCGTGCGCAATTCCTCGGGGTCGCTGATCCAGTCGCTCAAACGCGGGGTCCGGTGGGGCAAAGGGGCGCCCAGCCTACCTGCTGGCGGCGCCGCGCGTCCAAGCCTCCCGCCATCTGGCACCATGTCCGGATGCCGGTCGCCCAGCGCATCCAACGCCAAACCCGTTCGCGCGCCCGCCTGCTGGCGGCGGCCGTGGCGATCGCGGCGCTGGCCGCCGGTGGCTGCGGCAAGGGCGACGATGCCGCGCAGTCCGGCAAGGACGACGCCCCCAGCATCACCGTGCGCGGCGACGACGCCATCGCCGAGACCCTGACCTGGCGGGCGCCCAAGGCGACGGTCGCCGCGGACGGACTGCACGAGGCGCGGGTGCGCGCGGCGACCGCATTGACCGAAGGCCGCCTCTACGCCGACGCGGACTCGGCGATTCCCCTGTACCTGGCGATCCTGGAGCAGGCCCCCGGCGATGCCGGCGCGAAGGCCGGCCTGGCCCGCGCGCGCACCGCGCTGATCGCACGGGGCGATGCGGCCCTGGCCGATGCCGGCGACCGGATCGAGGCGTTGCGCCATGCCCACGAGGTGGCCTCGGTGGCGCGCGCGCTCGCCGCGGCCGACCCGCAGGTGGTGGCCTATCTGGAGCGGGTGGACGAAGCCGACCGCCTGTGGGAACTGAACCGCCAGGCCGAGGCCGACCTGCGTGCCGGCAAGCTGGGCGAGGGCGGCCAGGACGGCGCCCTGGCGAAGCTGCGCCAGGCGCTGGAGATCCGCCCCGGACAGCCGCGCGCGATGCAGGGCCTGGCCGCCGTCGAGAGCGCGCTGATCCGGCGCGCCGAGGCCGCCGCGGGCCGTGGCGACTTCGAGACGGCCGCGCAATGGCTGGCCCACGCCGACACGGTGCGTCCCGGCAGCGCCACCATGCGCGACGCGCGCGCACGGATCGCGCGCATCCGCGCGGCGCGCATCGATGCGCTGCGCGACGAAGGCCTGGCGATCCTGCAGCAGCGCGGCGACGCTGGCCTGGAGCAGGCCCGCGGCAAGCTCGCCGAGCTGCTGCGCCTGGCCGAGCCCGGCAACCGCGCGGCCGCGGAACTGCGCGAGCGGATCGAACGGGTCGGCCATTACGGCCTGTTCCGCCCCGGCCAATCGTTCACCGACGCGATCGGCTATGGCGCGCGCGGACCTGAGATGGTAGTGGTGCCGCACGGCGCGTTCCGGATGGGCTCGGACGAGGAAGACCCCGAGGCCCAGGACAGCGAACGGCCGGCGCACTACGTGCGCTTCGACCGCGGCTTCGCGATCTCGCGCACCGAAGTGACGGTGCGCGAGTTCGGCCGGTTCGTCGCCGCCACCGGCTACGAGCCGACCGCGACCCGGCGCGGCTGGTCGATGGTCTACGACCCGCGCAGCGGCAACTTCGTGCGCCGCAACGGCGTGGACTGGCGCAGCGGCTTCGACGGCCGCGAGGCCGCGCCGGACATGCCGGTGCTGCACGTCAGCGCGCGCGACGCGGATGCCTACGCGCAGTGGCTGGCCGAGGGCAGCGGCAAGGACTACCACCTGCCCAGCGAGGCCCAGTTCGAATACGCGCTGCGCGCCGGCAGCACCACCCGTTTCCCCTGGGGCGACGGCAAGCCACCGCCGGGCGCCGGCAATTTCACCGGCAGCCTGGACCGCTCCAGCGGTGGCAGGCGCTGGCACAACGCGTTCGAAGGCTACGGCGACGGGCACTGGGGCCCGGCGCCGGTGGCCCGTTTCGAGCCCAATGCATTCGGCCTTCACGACATGCCCGGCAATGTCGGTGAATGGGTGGCGGACTGCTGGCACGACGGCTACCGCCGCGCGCCCGTGGACGGCGCGGCCTGGGTCAACCCTGGCTGCAGGACGCGGGTGATGCGCGGTGGCTCCTGGGCCAGCGCCCCCGCCCAGACCCGCTCCGCCTGGCGTGCGCCGGCGGAAACCGACACCACCAACGCGCGCATGGGCTTCCGGGTCGTGCGCGAACTGTAGCCACCCTGGAGGGCCGCGCATGAGCCGCCAATTCCGCATCGGCAACCGTGATCCCAATGCGCCACGGCGCCGCCGCGGCGGATTGCGCTGGGGCATCCTGCTGCTGTTCGCCGCTTACGCGGCCTGGTACTGGTTCTCCAACCGCAGCGTCGATCCCTACACCGGCGAGACGGTGCTGATCGACGAGAACATCACCCCGCAGGACGAGAAGGCGCTCGGCCTGCAGGCGTTCCAGGAGATCCTGCAGCAGGAGCCGCCGCTGCCGGACGACACGCAGATCTCGCAGCAGGTGCGGGACATCGCCGCGCGGCTGGTGGCCAAGGTCCCGGAAGTGGAGGACGCGCTGGCCGCCGAGCACGGCATGCAGTCGCCGCACATCGAGCAGCATTTCGCGTGGGAGACCAAGGTGATTCCCTCCGACCAGGTCAACGCGTTCTGCCTGCCCGGCGGCAAGATCGCGGTCTACACCGGCCTGGTGCCGGTGGCCGAGAGCGCCGACGCGATGGCGGTGGTGATGGGCCACGAGATCTCGCACGCGCTGCTGCGCCACGGCGCGCAGCGCATGACCGAGCAGAAGCTGGCGCAGATCGGGCAGATGGCCGGCGCGCTGAGCGGCATGGACGCGCAGCAGATGCAGGCGGTGATGGCGGTGTACGGCTACGGCCGCGCGCTGCCGTACGCGCGCAAGCAGGAGACCCAGGCCGACGAGATGGGGCTGATGCTGGCCGCGGCGGCCTGCTTCGACCCGAACGAGGCGATCCCGCTGTGGCAGCGGATGGAGGCCGCCAGCGGCGGGGCGGGGCAACCTGAATTCGCCTCGACCCACCCGGATCCGGGCACCCGCATCGAGAACCTGCAGGCCCTGATGCCCAAGGCGATGGAGTACCGCGCCCGCTTCTGCGGGCAGGGGGCCGCGTTGTAGAGCCGACCCATGGTCGGCTATCCCGAAGCGGTTAGCGTTCCGCGCGACTGCCCATGCCGCCCACGAGGCTGGCCTGGAACTCCTTCCACTGCTCCAGGTTGCGCTCGGTGAGCTGGTTCATCATCGCCCACGGGGTCTGCCCGAGCATGCCGCCCATCTGCTGGCGGAACTGCTGCTGCTCCTCCAGGAACAGCTGCAGCGAACGCTCCAGGTAGTTGCCCATGTAGCACTGCAGCGAGTCGCCGTAGAAGCGGATGATCTGGCTGAGCAACTGGGTCGACAGCACCGGTTCGCCGTCCTGTTCGTGCTCGGCGATGATCTGCAGCATCACGCAGCGGGTGAGGTCCTCGCCGGTGCGCGCATCGCGCACCTCGAAGTCCTCGCCTTCGACGATGAGCTGGCGCACGTCCTCGATGGTGATGTAACTGGAAATCTCGGTGTCGTACAGACGCCGGTTCGGATACTTCTTGATGACGCGCATTGCCATGCCCAGCCCCCCTGGGTGAGACCCGAGCATCGCGCAGCGCGGGCGCGCTTGCAACTGTCGCGTTACCGGACCGGGCCCGCTGGAATCGCTTCCGGCGTGAATGCGAGGACTGCGTCACGCAACAGCGCGGCCACCGAACCGGCACCGGCGATCGCGCGCTCGTCCTGGCCCAGTGCCCGCCAGGCCGCGCGCAATGCCGGCAGCGGATCGTCGGGGTCGACCGGTCGCGATGCCAGCGACTTCGACAACTTGCGCCCGTCCTCGTCCAGCACCAGCGGCAGGTGCGCGTGGCGCGGCACCGGCAGGCCGAGCGCGTGCCGCAGCAGGATCTGGCGCGGGGTCGAGTCGAGCAGGTCGGCGCCGCGCACGACGTCGGTGATCCCCTGCGCGGCATCGTCCACCACCACCGCGAGCTGGTACGCCCACGGACCGTCGGCGCGGCGCAGGACGAAGTCGCCGACCGCGGTGGCCACGTCCTGCTCGAAGTGGCCCTGGATCGCGTCCTCGAAGCCGACGACGCTGCCCGGCGGCACCCGGAAGCGGATCGCGGGATCGGGCCGCGGCGCGCTGGCGACGCATGCGCGATGGACCCCGCCGGCAGCGGCCAGCGCGCTGCGGCTGCAGTGGCAGGCGAAGGCCCGGCCCGAGGCCAGCAGCCGCTCCAGCGCCGCCTGGTAGGCCTCGCCGCGCGTGTGCTGCCACAGCACCTCGCCGTCGTGCTCCAGGCCGAAGGCGGCCAGCGCGCGCAGCTGCGCGCGGGCGGCGCCGGGGACTTCGCGCGGCGGGTCCAGGTCCTCGACCCGCAGCACCCATTCGCCGCCGGCCCGGCGCGCCAGCAGCCAGCTCCCCAGCGCCGCCAGCAGCGAGCCGAAATGCAGCGGCCCGGTGGGCGAGGGGGCGAAGCGGCCGCGGTAGCCGGGGGTGGCCTGGGGGCGGGTCATTCCACTTGCATTCGGGTCGGTGAAGCCACACTTCCGGGGATGAAGCCGCAAACGGTTGCGGCATGCCGGAAAGAGTGGACATGTTGAAGCGGGTCGTGCTGTTCGTCGCCACCAACCTCGCGGTGCTGGCGCTCCTCAGCGTGGTGATGTCGGTGCTCGGCGTCAATCCCGACCAGTTCGGCGGGCTGCTGGTGTTCGCCGCGCTGTTCGGCTTCGGCGGCGCCTTCGTGTCGCTGCTGATGTCGAAATGGATCGCCAAGCGCAGCACCGGGGCCCACGTCATCGACACGCCGCGCAATGAGACCGAGCAGTGGCTGCTGGCCACCGTCCGCCGGCAGGCGCAGGCGGCCGGCATCGGCATGCCCGAAGTCGCGATCTACGATGCCCCGGAGATCAACGCCTTCGCCACCGGCGCGAACCGCAACAAGGCGCTGGTCGCCGTGTCCACCGGCCTGCTGCGGGCCATGGACCGCGACCAGGCCGAGGCGGTCCTCGGCCACGAGGTCAGCCACGTCGCCAATGGCGACATGGTCACCATGGCCCTGCTGCAGGGCGTGCTCAACACCTTCGTGATCGTGCTGGCGCGGGTCGTCGGCCGGGCGATCGACGGCTACCTCAGTGGCGGCCGCGACAACGGCGGCGGGATCGGTTACTTCGCCACCGTGTTCGTGCTCGACCTGGTCTTCGGCGCGCTGGCCAGCATCATCGTGATGTGGTTTTCGCGCCACCGCGAGTTCCGCGCGGACGCCGGCGGCGCCTCGCTGGCCGGGCGCGGCAAGATGATCTCGGCGCTGCAGGCGCTGGCCCGCAACCAGGGCGTCAACACCCTGCCCAAGGCGGTCCACGCGTTCGGCATCTCCGGCGGCATCGGGCACGGGTTGCGGCGGCTGTTCATGAGCCATCCGCCGCTGGAGGAGCGGATCGCGGCGCTGCAGAAGTCGGTGGTCGCGTAGCGCCCGACCCATGGTCGGGCGGCAATCGAGGGGGGAATGCCGACCATGGGTCGGCACTACTGCCCGGGTCGCCAGGTTCTACTCGAAGTCGTAGTTCATTTCCGGGCCCGCCGGGGCCAGGAAGTTGCCTTCGACGTAGTCGATGCCGGCGGAGAAGAGGATCGCCATGCTGGCCGCGTCCTGCACGAACTCGGCGATGGCGCGGATGCCCGTCGCATGCGCCTTCTCGGCGATTTCCTTGATCCGCTGCTGGTTCGCGGCGTTGCGCGGCAGGTCCTCGGTAAAGCTGCGGTCGAGCTTGATGTAGGCCGGATCGAAGTGCGACAGCAGCTGGAACGAATCCAGGCCGATGCCGAACTGTTCCAGTCCGACCTTGCAGCGGCTCTTCGAGATGGCCGACGCGAACTCCTGCGCGGCGCGCAGGTGGGTGAAGACCTTGGCCTCGGAGAGCTGCAGGACCAGCCGCTCGCCGTCCACGCCGCGCGCGGCCAGCTGCTCGTTGACGAACTTCGCGAGAGTCTCGTCTGCCAGCGAAGCCTGGGTGATCTTCACCAGCAGCGTCACCGGCTGCCCGGCCTTCTGCCGCTCGGCCAGGATCCGGATCGCGCGGCCGACCACCCAGCGGTCGATCTCCCACAGCAGGCCGTGCTCCTCGGCGATCTGCTGGAAGCTCAGCGGCGGCACCATCTCGCCTGCGCCCACGTCCAGGCGGATGTAGGCCTCGTACATCGCCCCGGTCTCGCCCTGGAGGCTGATCACCGGCTGGTAGTGCAGCAGGAAGCGGTCGTTGTCGAGCGCGTCGCGCAGGTGGCTGACCCAGGCCTGCACGCGCTCCTGCTCGGCGCGGTCCACCGCGCCCGGGTCGAACACCTCGAAGCGGTTGCCGCCGACGTTGATCGAGGCCTGCACGCCCTCGGTGGCCTTGGTCAGCACCTGGCTGACGCTGGCGATCTTCTCGCCGATCTGGACGCCGCCGATGCTGACCGTGATCGCGGCCGAGCGCTCGCCGATCTCGACCACGTGCGAGGCGAA
The DNA here is from genome assembly GCA_044464395.1 of Lysobacter sp. GTDB lineage: Bacteria > Pseudomonadota > Gammaproteobacteria > Xanthomonadales > Xanthomonadaceae > Cognatiluteimonas. The sequence continues at coordinate 229,765 of JBIQLI010000003.1, read as the reverse complement.
GGCCTCGCGGATCTTTTCCGCCAGCGCGGCGGTGGCGACATGGTCGCCGCGGACCAGCGCCGCGAGGGTGTGCTCGCCGAAGCGCGCGGTGCGGGCGTCGCCGTCGAGCACGCCGGTCAGGCGCGTGGCGAGGCCGCGCAGCAGCGCGTCGGCCGAATCCAGGCCGATCTCCTGCAGCAGGCGCTGGTAGTGGTCCGGCTCGATCAGCAGCAGGCCGAACTGGCCCTTGCGCTGGGCCGCGTCGGCGACCGCATCCTCGAGCTGGTGCAGGAAGGTCGGGCGGTTGAGCAGCCCGGTGACCTGGTCGCGCTGGCGCAGCTCCTCGACCTCGCGGGCCAGCTCCGGGTCGACCTCCTGGCGGCGGAACACGACCTGCAGGCATGGCTCGCCCTCGTACATCGCCTGGGTGAATTCCATCACCGCGGGGAATTCGTCGCCGTCGCCGTCGATCGCCTTCAACTCGTAGCGCGGCGGCGGCGGCTCGCCCTTGCTCAGGCCCTTGAGCAGGGTCTTGAAGTCGCCGACGTGCTCGGGCGCCACCAGGTCCAGCAGCGACATGCCCTCGAGGTCGTCGAACGAGTCGAAGTTGAACATCTCCATGTAGGCCGCATTGGCGCGGATGTGCATGCCTTCGTGGATGTAGGCGATCGGGTCGCGCGAGGACTCGATCAGCGCGTCGCAGCGGCGCTCGGTCTCGCGCACCTGGGCCTCGAGCTTGCGCAGCATGCGCCGCGCCTCGAGGTCGCCCCATTCGGTGCGGACCACGCCGAGCAGCTGCTGCGGCTGGTGGCGCAGGGCGATGCCGCGCACGCCGGCGGCCAGCGCCTGGGTCAGCGCGGCGTCGTCCACCTGGTCGACAACCGCCACTACCGGCAGGTCCTTGCCGCTGGCCTTGATGCAGTCCAGGACCTGGGCCAGCGAGACCGCGGTCGCCGACTGCGCGGCCAGCACCAGGTCCACCGCCTGGGCGTCGAGCAGCTCGTTGAGCTCGTCGCAGGTGCCCGGCCGCTGCGGGCGCACCGCGATGCCGGCGTTGCGCAGGGTGCTGACGATGGCCTCGGCCGCCTCGACGCTGTCGTCGACGATCACAAGGCGCAGCGCTTGGTCGGTTCCGTTGGCCATGGCGTCAGGTTTTCTACACGATGGCCGGGGTTCCGTCCAATGTGGACGGTGCGGGCGACGGGTGCGGGCGCCCGTTCACAGCGGGCGCTTGCCGGGATCGCCGGGGATTTCCCGCACCAGCCGGGGCACGAGATAGCCCGGCAGGCGCGCGGCCAGCGCCCGGTGCAGCTCGCGGGCGCGCGGGTCGGGCACCTCGAAGTGCGCAGTGCCCGCGACCCGGTCGAGCTGGTGCAGGTAGTAGGGCAGCACGCCGGCCTGGTAGCCGCGCTCGCACAGCGTCGCCAGCGCGTCGACCGAGTCGTTCACGCCGCGCAGCAGCACCGCCTGGTTGAGCACGGTCGCGCCGGCGTCGCGCAGGCGCGCCATCGCCGCGTCCACCGTGGCGTCGAACTCGTTGCCATGGTTGGCGTGCACCACCATCGCGACCGGCCACGGCAGCGCGCGCAGCCACGCCAGCAGGCCGGCATCCACGCGTTCGGGCAGGACCACCGGCAGGCGGCTGTGGATGCGCAGGCGGCGCACGTGCGCGATGTCGGCCAGCGCGTCGGTCAGTTCGGCGAGCTTGGGCGTCGCCAGCGACAGCGGATCGCCGCCGGAGAGGATCACCTCGTGCAGCGACCGGTCCGCGGCGATCGTCGCCACCGCCTCGCGCCACTGGCCCGCGGCCGCGGTCTCCTCGGCATAGGGGAAGTGGCGGCGGAAGCAGTAGCGGCAATTGATCGCGCACGAGCCGGTGGCGACCAGCAGCGCCCGGCCCTGGTACTTGCGGATCACGCCATGGCCGGCGCGGGCGGCGCCGTCGCCGACCGCGTCGAGGACGAATCCGGGGACCACCCGTTCCTCGTCCAGCACCGGCAGCACCTGGCGCAGCAGCGGGTCGGCCGGGTCGCCATGGCGCATCCGCGCGACGAAGCCGCGCGGGACCCGCAGCGGGAACTGCGCCGCGGCTTCCGCGGAGAGGCCTTCGGCCAGATGGTCCAGGCCGAGCAGGCCGAGCAGCTCGCGCGGGTCGCGCACGGCCTCGCGCCACAGGCGCTTCCAGCCGCCGGCGACGGATTCGGAGGGCCCCGCGGGCTGCAGGGCAGGGGAGGCAGCAGGTATCATGGACGACCCATTTTACCGGCCGCTCCGGCGGACCAGCAGGAGTTTTTCGCGATGGCAACCCTGGGCATGAACGACGTCAAGACCGGTCAGAAGATCCTGGTCAACAATGAACCGGCGATCATTACCGACACGGAATACGTCAAGCCCGGCAAGGGCCAGGCCTTCACCCGGGTGAAGTACCGCCAGATCCGCTCCGGCCGGGTCCAGGAAATCACCATGAAGGCCACCGACTCGCTCGAGTCCGCCGACGTGGTCGACACCGACATGCAGTACCTGTACTCGGACGGCGAGTACTGGCACTTCATGAACCCGGAGACCTTCGAGCAGGTCCAGGCCGACAAGGCCGGCATGGGCGGCGCCGAGAAGTGGCTCAAGGGCGAGGAGGAGTGCGTGGTCACGCTGTTCAACGGCACCCCGATCATGGTGACCCCGCCGAACTTCGTCGAGCTGAAGATCACCGAGACCGACCCGGGCGTGCGTGGCGACACCTCCGGCGGCGGCGGCAAGCCGGCCACCCTGGAGACCGGCGCGGTGGTGCGCGTGCCGCTGTTCGTCGGCCAGGACGAAGTGATCAAGGTGGACACCCGCTCCGGCGAATACGTCTCGCGCGTCAAGTAAGCGATGACGCAAGCCGCGCCGGAACCCTGCGACATCCTCATCGAGGCCGGCTGGGTCGTCCCGGTCGAGCCGCACGGCGTGGTCCTCGAGGATCACGCCGTCGCCATCCGCGGCGCGGAGATCGTCGCGCTGCTGCCGGTGGTCGGGGCGCGGGCGCGCTTCCAGGCCGCCGAGGTAGTCTCGCGCCCCGACGCGGTGCTGATGCCGGGGCTGGTCAACGCCCACACCCACAACCCGATGACCCTGCTGCGCGGGGTCGCCGACGACCTGCCGCTGAAGGTCTGGCTGCAGAAGCACATCTGGCCGATCGAGGCCGCGGTGATCGCGCCGGGCTTCGTCGCCGACGGCGTGGCCCTGGCGATCGCGGAGATGCTGCGCGGCGGCACCACCTGCTGCAACGAGAACTACTTCTTCCCCGACATGCAGGCGGCGACCTACCAGCGCCACGGCTTCCGCGCGCGGGTCGGCCTGCCGGTGATCGACTTCCCGACCGCCTGGGCGCGCAGCGACGACGAGTACTTCGATCGCGCCGGCGAGGTCCACGACCAGTGGCGCGACGACCCGCTGGTCGCGACCGCGTTCGCGCCGCACGCGCCCTATACGGTGTCCGACGCGAACTTCGAGCGGATCCGGATGCTCTCCGACCAGCTCGACATCCCGGTCCACCTGCACCTGCACGAGACCGCGCAGGAAGTGGAGCAGTCGCAGGACAAGCACGGGCAGCGCGCGATCGCGCGCATGGACCGGCTCGGGCTGGTCAACGACCGCCTGGTCGCGGTGCACATGACCCAGCTCACCGACGCCGAGATCGCGCTGTGCGCGCAGCGCGGGGTGAGCGTGGTGCATTGCCCGGAATCCAACCTCAAGCTGGCCTCGGGCTTCTGCCGCGCGGCCGACATCGCCCGCGCCGGGGTGAACCTGGCGATCGGCACCGACGGTTGCGCAAGCAACAACGACCTCGACATGTTCGGCGAGACCCGCACCGCCGCGCTGCTGGCCAAGGCGGTGGCGCAGGACGCGGCCGCGCTGGACGCGGCCACCGCGCTGCGCGCGGCGACCCTGGGCGGAGCGAAGGCGCTGGGCTTCGACCACCTGGTCGGCTCGATCGAGCCGGGCAAGCAGGCCGACCTGGTGCTGGTGGACATGGCCCGGATCGAGACCCAGCCGCTGCACCACGTGCTCTCCCAGCTCGTTTATGCCACCGGGCGGCAGCAGGTCACCGATGCCTGGATCGCCGGCCGCGCCAGGCTGCGCGATCGCACGCTGGTGGACATGGACGAGGCCGCGCTGCTTGCCAACGCCCGCGAATGGCGGGCGCGCATCGCGGCCATCGAGATGCCGGACGGAGCCGGGGAATGAGCGCGCCCGGGCACGCCCGCAACGCCTCGCAGGCCGAGCTCGACAAGTTCAATGCGCTCGCCAGCCGCTGGTGGGACCCGCGCGGCCCGCAGAAGGCGCTGCACGCGCTGAATCCGGTGCGGCTCGATTACGTCGCCGCGCGCATGCCGCTGTCCGGCGCGGCGGTGCTGGACGTCGGCTGCGGCGGCGGCCTGCTCAGCGAGGCCATGGCCCTGCGCGGGGCGCGGGTGACCGCGATCGACCTGGCGCCGGACCTGCTCCAGGTGGCGAAGCTGCACGGCCTGGAATCCGGCGCGCAGGTGGATTACCGCCTGTCGAGCGTCGAGGCGCTGGCAGCGGAAGCGCCCGCCAGCTTCGACGCCATCACCTGCATGGAGCTGCTCGAACACGTGCCGGATCCGGCCTCGGTGCTGTCGGCCTGCGCGACCCTGCTGCGGCCCGGTGGCCGCCTGTTCGTGTCCACCCTCAACCGCACGCCGGCCGCGTTCGCGCTGGCGATCGTCGGCGCCGAGTACGTGGCGCGGATGCTGCCGCGCGGCACCCACCAGTACCGCGACTTCATCCGCCCCTCGGAACTGGGCGCGTGGCTGCGCGCGGCCGGGCTCGAACTCGAGGACGTCAGCGGCCTGGCCTACGCGCCGTGGCGCGAGCGCGCGCGCCTGTCCTCGCGCACCGACGTCAACTACCTCGCCTGCGCGGTGAAGCCCGATGCCCGCTGACGGCCACGCCGCGGGCGGCATTCCGCCGCTGGTGCTGTTCGACCTGGACGGCACCCTGCTCGACAGCGCGCCGGACTTCGTCGCGACCCTGCGCGTGCTGCGCTCGCGCCATGGCATGCCGCCGATCTCCGAGGCGCAACTGCGCCCGCATGTCTCCAAGGGCGCGCGGGCGATGCTGCGCGCGGCGTTCCCCGATCTAGACGAGGCCGCGCGCGAAGCGCTGGTGCAACCGTTCCTGGACGTCTACCGCGCCGAGCTCGGCCGCCACGGCGGGCCGTTCGACGGCGTGGAAACGTTGTTGCGCGCGATCGAGGACGGCGGCGCGCGTTGGGGCATCGTCACCAACAAGCCCGAGGCGCTGGCGCGCGCGCTGATGCCGATCCTCGGCTGGGAGGCGCGCTGCGCGGTGCTCGTCGGCGGCGACACGCTGCCGGTGGCCAAACCGGATCCGCGGCCGCTGCTGCACGCGGCCAGGGCGCAATCGCTGGGCCCCGGCGAATGCGTGTATGTCGGCGACGACGAGCGCGACATCATCGCCGCGCGCGCGGCCGGGATGCCGGCGCTGGTCGCGCTGTGGGGTTACCGCCTGGACGAGGACGATCCGCTGGCCTGGCAGGCCGACGCCCTGTTCGAGGCGCCGCGCGACCTGCTCGCCCACTGGGTCTAGGCGCCGCCGTGGACGGTCGCGAAGACCTCGACAGCTTCCTGGGCAAATGGCACGCGCGCTGGCCGGAGTGGCGCGTGGCCGCGGCGTTCCTGCCCGCGGCGCGGCGCGATGCCGCGCTGGCCTGGCTGTGCCTGCGCCAGGAGCTGGCCGATGCGGCCTGGGCCGGGGTCGACCCCCGCCCCGGAGAGGCCAAGCTCGGCTGGTGGATCGAGGAACTCCAGGCCTGGGTGCAGGGCCACGCACGGCACCCGCTGGCGCGGGCGCTGCAGCCGCTGGCGGCGCCGTGGGCGGAACTGGCGACCGCGGTGCCGGCGCTGGCGCAGGCGCGGGAGCGGGCCGCCGATTTCGACGAGGCGCGGCAGCAGTTGCAGCCATATGCCGCCGCGGCGGTCGCCGTGTCCCGCGCGCTGGCGGAAGAGGCAGGCGGTGCCGGCGCCGACGGCGCAGGGGCCCTGGCGGACACCGTGCTCGGCCAGCGGCTGCTCGACGGCGATCCGTCCTCGGTGCCGCTGCAGGTCCGGGCACGCCTCGGTGCGGAGGCGGGCGAGGCGGACCTGCGCCAGGAGGCCGCGGCGATGCTGCTGCGGGCCTGGCCGGCGGCCGACCGGCTGCCGCGGGTGGAGCGGATCCAGCGCGCCCTGGTGCACGCGCGGCTGCGCGCGCTGGGTCGCAGGCGCGACGGCGGCCGGCCGCTGCCGGGCTGGCGTGCGCTGGCAACCGCATGGGCCGCGGCCCGGGGCTGATCCGTCGTGGCCGCGGAATGCAACGTTTCAACCGTGTTCCCGGTACCCACCGGGGTCGCCGGTACAATGTGGAAATGACTCCCATTCCTGACGCCAACGCCGCGCTGCCCGACGTTGCCCACGACGCGGCCGCGCTCGCGCGCCCGCTGCAGTGGGTGGGCATGGACGGCATCGCGCTGCCGGTGCGGATCGCCGATGGCGCCGGCGGCAACGTGCAGGTGGCGGCCTCGGTGGACGTGGCCGTGGACCTGGCCGACGCCGATGCGCGCGGCATCCACATGTCGCGCCTGTACCTGCGCCTGCAGCGGGCCTTCGCCAGCGAAACCGTCACGCCCGGCGGCCTGCGCCGGGTGCTGCAGGACTTCATCGATTCGCAGCAGGGGCTGTCCACCGCCGCGCGCGTCGCCCTGCGCTATGACCACCTGTTGCAGCGCGAGGCGCTGGCCAGCGGCCATCGCGGCTGGAAGCGCTACCCGGTGGTGCTGGAGGCGAGCCTGCGCGAAGGCCACCTGAAGCTGGCGCTGTCGCTGGCGGTCGAATACTCGAGCACCTGCCCGGCGTCGGCGGCGCTGTCGCGGCAGCTCAACGCGGACCGCTTCGCCGGCGATTTCGCCGCGGCGCGGCCGCTGTCCACCGAGGTCGTGCGCGACTGGCTCGCGTCCGAGCGCGGTCTGGCGGCGACGCCGCATGCGCAGCGCAGCCGCGCGGAAGTGCGGGTGGAACTGAAGCCCGCGTTCGAGGAACTGCCCGTGGCGGCGTTGGTGGACGCGCTCGAGGCCGCGCTCGGCACGCCGGTGCAGACCGCGGTGAAGCGCGAGGACGAGCAGGCCTTTGCCGAGCTAAACGCCGCCAACCTGATGTTCTGCGAAGACGCCGCCCGCCGCGTCGCCGCGGTGTTGTCAGCGGACCCCCGCGTCGACCGCTTCGACGCCACCGTGTCCCACTTCGAATCCCTCCACCCCCACGACGCCGTCGCCCGCGTTTCCGGTTGATTGCAAGCGTTTTTTGGCCACAGATTTCACAGATTGAAAAGGATTGGTTCGCGGCGAGCTTCGCGTGTTGCCGTTTCGCCTGCTTTTTATCCTTTTCAATCTGTGGAATCTGTGGCCAAAGAAACCTCAACCCACACCGAACCTAACGATCGAAGCGGAGGCGGTGGCCGGCGGGGGTGCCGATCAGGTTGGTGCCGTTCCAGACCTGGGTGCCGTTGACCCAGGTGGCGGCGATGGTCGAGTGGAAGGTGCTGCCCTCGAACGGCGACCAGCCGCACTTCGACAGCACGTCCTCGCGGCGCACCACGTGCGGGGTGTCGTCCACCAGCACCAGGTCGGCGAAGTAGCCCTCGCGCAGGAACCCGCGTTCGGCCACGTCGAACAGCAGCGCCGGCGCGTGCGCGACCTTGTCCACCACCTGCGCGGTGGTCAGCTTGCCCTCGTGGACCAGTTCGAGCGCCGCGACCAGCGCGTCCTGCACCAGCGGCAGGCCGCTGGGCGCGTCCACGTAAGGGCGCTGCTTTTCTTCCCAGGTGTGCGGCGCGTGGTCGGTGGCCAGCACCGTGATGCGCCCGTCCACCAGCGCGGCGGTGAGCACCTCGCGGTCCTGCGGTTCCTTGATGGCCGGGTTGCACTTGATCAGGTTGCCCAGGCGCGCGTAGTCGCGGCGGTCGAAGCGCAGGAAATGGATGCAGGTCTCGGCGGTGATCCGCTTGCGGCTGCCGTCGGCGCGGACCAGCGGCCCGGCCTCGAACAGCGCCAGCTCGTCCGCGGTGCTGATGTGCAGCACGTGCAGGCGCGAGCCATGCTTCTTCGCCAGGTCGGTCGCGAGCACGCTCGACTTGAGGCAGGCTTCGCGCGAGCGGATGTCCGGATGGCATTCCACCGGAATGTCGTCGCCGTACTTCGCGCGGTACGCGGCGAGGTTGGCCTCGATCGTCGGGGTGTCCTCGCAGTGGGTGATGATCGGCGTCGGCGCGTCGCGGAAGATCGCGTCGAGCGTGGCCGGGTCGTCCACCAGCATGTTGCCGGTGGACGCGCCCATGAACACCTTGATCCCGGGCGCCGCCTTCGGGTCGAGCGCGCGGATCGCGTCGATGTTGTCGTTGCTGGCGCCCAGGTAGAAGCCGTGGTTGGCCCACATGCGCCCGGCGGCGCGGCGGTACTTGTCTTCCAGCGCGTCGCTGTCGAGCGTGGGCGGGCGCGTGTTCGGCATGTCCATCACGCTGGTCAGGCCGCCGGCGACCGCGGCCGCGGACTCGGTGGCCATGTCCGCCTTGTATTCCATGCCCGGTTCGCGGAAGTGCACCTGGTCGTCGATCATGCCGGGCAGCAGGCGCCGGCCGTTGGCGTCGACCACCGCCTCGCCGTCGCGCGCGGACAGGCCGCTGGCGATCGCGTCGATGCGCCCGTCGCGGATGCGCAGGTCGCCGTCGAATTCGCGGCCCTCGTTCACCAGGCGTGCATTGATGATCAGTGTTTGCGACATTCCTGGTGTCCTTCGTCGTCGGGGGTGGGGGCCGGAACCGGGTCCGGCGCGGGCGTGGTGGTCCCGGGCACCGGGTCGTATCCGCCGGGGTTGAGCGGATGGCAGCGGCCGATGCGGCGCAGCGCCAGCCAGCCGCCGCGCCATGCACCGAATCGCCCGATCGCGGTCATCGCATACTCCGAGCAGGTCGGCATGAACCGGCAGCGCGGCCCCAGCAGTGGACTGAGGAAGCGCTTGTAGCCGCGCAGCAGGAAGATGAGCAGGCGTGCGATCACAGGGTCTGGACGCGGCCGCGAACACACTTGCTCGGTTGCCGCTGTTGCCCCGGCAGGGTATAACAGCGCGCTTTCCCGGCTCAAGGGAATCAGAAGAGGAACCACAGATCGTGGCAGCGAAAAAGCCAGCAAAGAAGGCCGCCAAGGCCGCCAGCAAGACCTCCGCCCGGCCGCAGGCCGGCAAGAAGGCCGCCGCTGCGCGCAAGCCGGCGGCGAAGTCCGCGCCGGTGAAGAAGGCTGCGGCGAAGAAGGCGATGCCCGCGAAGAAGGCCGTGGCGAAGAAGCCGGTCGCGAAGAAGCCGGTCGCGAAGAAGCCGGCGCCCGCGAAAAAGGTGGTCGCGAAGAAGCCCGCCGCGGCGAAGAAGGTCGTGAAGAAGGCGGCGCCGGCGAAGAAGGCCGCGCCGAAGAAGGCGACCCCGGTGAAGAAGGCCGCGCCGGCGAAGAAGGCGAGCCAGGCGAAGAAGGCCGCACCGGCGAAGGCCGTCGCGGCGAAGAAGCCCGCCGCGCAGAAGGCGGCGCCGAAGAAGGTGCCGGCCAAGGCCCCGGTGAAGGCCCCGGCCGCGAAGCCGGCCAAGGCGCCGCGCCCGATCGCCAAGGCCGCCTCGCGCGCCGCGCGCCAGGCGCCGGTCGAGACCACGCCCGCCCGGACCAGCGCCGCGCCGTCGCGTCCGCGCCCGGTGGGCAAGGTCGCCGTGGCCCGCGTCGCCGCGCCGGCGGCGCCGGCGCCGAAGGCCAAGGTCAAGGTCGTGCCGTACAAGACCGACGAGAACGGCCGCCCGATCGTCCCGCAGGGTTACAAGCCCAGCGCCGACGAGGAGTACATGAATCCGCTCATGCTGGAGTACTTCCGCCAGCGGCTGCTGCAGTGGCGTGCCGACCTGGTCGAGGAATCCAAGCAGACGATCGAGAACCTCAAGGACGAAGTCCGCGACGTCGGCGACGAAGCCGAGCGCGCCACCCGCGAGACCGAGAACTCGCTGGAGCTGCGCACCCGCGACCGCTATCGCAAGCTGATCGGCAAGATCGACAGCACGCTCAAGCGCGTCGACGAGGGCGAGTACGGCTACAGCGTGGATTCGGGCGAGGAGATCGGCCTGGAGCGGCTCGAGGCACGCCTCACCGCCGAGCGCACGATCGACGAGCAGGAGCGCTGGGAGCACCTGCAGAAGCAGATCGGCGACTGATCAGGCCGGCACCGCCGCCGCGTCGCGGTGGCGGTGCGGCAGCAACGCCCAGCGCGGATCCTCGCGCGCGCGTTCGAGGCCGCCCTCGCGCAACCAGCGCGATGTGGCGGCCTCGCCGCGTTCGATCAGGCGCGCGGCCTGGGTGAAATCATGGCTGCTGGTCGCCAGCGGGCACAGCGGCGGCACGATCGCCAGTTCACACGCACCACGGAACCGCTCCACGTCCGCGAGCAGCTGGCGCATCGCCAGCAGGTTCAACGCGTGCAGTGCCGCGGCCATCGCCCCGCGCGGCGGTGCGGTGAGCGCGCAGCCGAAACCGGTCGGCACCACCACCACGCGTTGCGCGCCGAGCGAGAACGCCGCCGAGATCGGCGTGTAACTGGCGACGCCGCCGTCGATCAGCGGGCGTCCGCCGATCGTCACCGGGGGGAACACGCCAGGGATCGCGGCGCTGGCCAGGAGCGCCTGCACCGCGTCGCCGCGCGACAGCGTCACCTCGGTGCCGTCGAGCGCGTCGGTCGCGACCACGTGACAGGGCAGCGTGGTGTCCTCCAGCCGTGCGACCGGAAGTTCGCGCGCGAGGAGCTGGCGCAGGCGGGCCGGTTGCGACAGGTGCCCGCGGCGCCCGAGCAGGCACAGCGCGGCACCGACCAGGGTGAGCGGGAAGATGTCGGCGCGGCGCAGGCCGGTCCAGATCCGTGCCATCCGCGCCAGCCCGTCGGTGTCCGGTTGCGCGGCGAAGCAGGCGGCGTTGATCGCGCCAGCCGAGGCGCCGACCACGAAGTCCGGGCGCAGGCCTGCGCCCAGCAATGCCTGCAGCATGCCCACCTGGACCGCGCCGAGGCTGCCGCCGCCGGCGAGCACGAAGGCGGTGGAAGCGGCCAGCGGCGCGTTCACGGCACCCGCAACGCCGCCTGCTCCAGGCGCAGCAGTTCGCCATCGCGGCCCGCGGCCGCCGCCGCGACCAGGCGCCCGTCGCGGCGGTAGCGGGCGATGAAATCGCCGCCGGCCAGGTCGCCTTCGACCTCCACCGCGTCCCAGTCGGACAAATGCCCGCTCACGCGCAGTTCCAGGTCGTACTGGTGGGTCCAGAAGAACGGCACGTCGTCGAACGCCTTGCCCGCGCCGAGCATGTTCTCCGCCGCGCGCTGGCCCATGCGCTCGGCGTGCACCCAGTGCTCGACCCGGGCGCGACCGCCGGCGTGCGGATAGCGGGCGACGTCCCCGGCCGCGAAATGCCCGGGGAGGGAGGCCTGCAGGCGTTCGTCGACCAGAATGCCGTTGTCCACCGCCAGGCCGGCGGCTTCGGCCAACTGCGTGCGCGGCACTACGCCGGCGCCGACCACCACCAGGTCCGCGCCGACGCGCGTGCCGTCGTCGAGATGCAGGTCGCGGCCATCCAGGCGCGCCGGCTTGCGCCCCAGGTGCAAGGCCACGCCCTGGTTGCGATGCAGGGCGGCGATGACATTGCCCAGTTGCGGGCCGAGCACGCGTTCCATCGGAATCGCCTCGGGCGCGACCACCGACACGGCCAGGCCGCGCGTGCGCAGTGCGGCGGCCGCTTCCATGCCGATGAAACCGGCGCCGATGAACGCGACCTCGCGCGCGTCCTGCGCGGCGGCGATGATCGCGCGCGCGTCGGCCAGCGAGCGCAGCACGAACACGTTTTCCGAATCGAACCCGGGCAGTGGCAGCCGCCGCGGCTCGGCGCCGGTGGCAAACAGCAGTGCGTCGTAGTCGAGTTCGCCCGCACGGGTCCGGGCGCGACGCGTGGCCGGGTCGATCGACAGGACTTCGCAGCCCAGGCGCAGGTCGATGCCCTGGTCGCGGAAGGCCTGCGCATCCTGCAGCGGGATCCATTCCTCCGGCGCGGTGCCGGCCAGGTAGTCCTTGGACAGGTTGGGCCGGTCGCAGGGCAGGTCGGGGTCGGCGCTGGCCATGGTCAGCGCGCCGTCGTAGCCGAGCTCGCGCAGGCGGTGGGCGGCGGCGTAGGCGGCGGCGCCGCCGCCGATGATCAGGATTTTGTGGGGGGGGTGGTCTACGGAAAAGCGCCCCTCATCCGCCCCTTCGGGGCACCTTCTCCCCGCAGGCGGGGAGAAGGGAGTCCTTTGCCCCTCATCCGCCCCTTCGGGGCACCTTCTCCCCGCGGGCGGGGAGAAGGGAATCCGGGCGCGGGCGTAGACGGTGCCGTCTTTTTCTTCGACCTGCCAGGCGGGGAGGGGGGCGAAGGCGGGGGCGCAGGTGGCGGCGCCGGTGCGCAGGTCGAAGCAGGCGTGGTGCCAGGGGCAGTGGATCGTGTCGCCTTCGACCAGGCCTTCGGCCAGCGGCGCGCCGTAGTGGGTGCAGTGCGCCCCGACGATGCGCAGGCCCTCGGCCGTGCGCACCAGCAGCGCCGCCTCGCCGGCGACATGCCCCGCCAGCGGGGCGTCGGCGGGCAGCTCGGACAAGGCGACGCCCTGGCGGAAGTCGGGGCCGGGCGGGGGACCGTCGGGCTGGGACATGTGCGTTCTCCGGCCGCGGTGGGATGCGGCGCGGAATCAGACTACGCCGGGGGGAGTTGGGGTGCAGGAATCGATGTGCAAAGCGCCCCTCATCCGCCCCTTCGGGGCACCTTCTCCCCGCGGGCGGGGGGGAGAAGGGCACTTCAAAAGCGCCCCTCATCCGGCGCTTCGCGCCACCATCTCCCCGCGGGCGGGGAGAAGGGAGAAGGTCAAAACGTGACTCATCCCGAGAGCTTCCAGCGCACGAACAGCAGCCAGCTGTCGGGGGTGCGGCTGCCATAGGCCGGTTCCAGTTCGGCCGGCAGCCAGTGGCGGCTGGCCTGGGCACCGATGCCGAGGCGGCCGTTGCCGATCCGCGGGAAGTCGTGGACCACGCCGAGGGTCAGCTTCGACACCGCGAAGGGAATCCCGTGCAGCGGATCGTGGTGCTCGAACAGTTCGTCCTTCTCGTCGCGTTCGCCGCGCCCGTAGAGCGTCCAGCCGTTGGCCCAGCCCAGCGCCGACTCGAGCAGCCAGGCGTCGACCGCCTCCGCGCCGTCCTTGCGGTTGCGGCCCCAGGCGAGGGTCGTCTGCCACTGCGGGCCGCCGGCGCCGAGCTGCCGGTGGTGGATCGCGGAGGCGGTGGTGCGGCGGACCGACACCTCCGGGGCAAGCTGTTCGGGGCTGTCGAGTTCGCCATGGCTGAGCTGCAGCGACCAGTGCGGGCCGGGATCCCAGCTCGCACGCACCGACCACGAATCCAGGCCGCGCAGTTCGATGTCCTTGCGGTGCTGGTCCGGTTCGCGGCCGTTGAACACCGACGCCTCGAGCTTGAAATCGCGATGCACCCAGCCGGCGGTGACCACGCCGAAGGTAATGTGGGTGGCGTCCAGCCAATGGTGGCCGAGCGGCGCCTCGGGGTTGTCCAGGCCGGAATAGCGGTGCATGAAGGCCGGCGGCCCGAGCGCCGGTTCGCCCGGCAGGCCGGCGTAGACGAACAACGAGTCATCGTCGTCGAGCGGGCGCGACCAGGTCGCGGCCAGTTCCATCAGCGCGTCGTGCGGATGCTGGCGGTCGATCAGGTGCTCGTGGCCGTCGGCGGTCTCGCCGGTCTGCAGCAGCAGGCGGTAGCCGTCCTTGTCCATCGTCCATGGGTCCAGCGACACCATCGCGCGCAGGCCGAGGGTGCCGCCGCCGAGCGCGCGCTGGCCCATCGCCATGAGCATGCTCTCGGTGTAGGTGTCGCGGCCGCCGCGCGCGCCTTGCGTGTCGCCGGTCGCGGTGACCAGGTAGCCATGCAGCATGCCGCTCCACGCGCCGCGGTTGAAATGGATGCCCTCCATCGGCGCCGCATCGGGTTGCCAGCTGGTCCCGGAGGCATCGCGCGACATCGGATAGCGGCCGAGCAGGCCGCTGGTGTCGGCGGCGCCGTCGCCGTGGTGCTGCATCGCCGGCATGTCCGGCATGTCATGCCCCGCATGCCCGCCATGGTGCTGGGCGGCGGCGGGGAACAGCGCCGCGCACAGGGCGGCGGTCAGGAGGGTGCGCAAGATCGTGTTCGGAGTCATCGGATCAGGATGCGGGTTGGAGCATGGTCCCGGGTCAAGTGCCCGGATCGAGCGCCCGGGCCGCGCTCATTGCAGGTCGCGCAGGTCCAGCCTGCGCAGCTTCGGCGCCAGCCGCCAGGTGGCGGCGACCACGCCCAGGGTCACGCAGCCACCCAGCACCACCGCCGGCACCAGCCCGAGCAGGCGCGCCATGACGCCGTCGTAGAACGCGCCCAGCTCGTTCGAGGAGCCGACGAAGATGCCGTTGATCGACGACACCCGCCCGCGCATCTCGTCCGGCGTGGCGAGCTGCAGGATGGTCGAGCGCAGCACCATCGAGATACCGTCGAACACGCCGTAGAACAGCAGGATGACCGCCGACAGCCAGAAGTGGCGCGACAGGCCGAAGGCGATCGTGCACAGCCCGAAGCACGCCACCGAGACCAGCAGGGTCCGCCCTGCGTTCTTCTGCAGCGGATGCCGGGCCAGCCAAAGCGCCACCGCGATCGAGCCCAGCGCCGGCATCGCCCGCAGGATGCCCAGGCCTTCCGGGCCCCAGTGCAGGATCTCCCGGATGAAGGCCGGCAGCATCGACACCGCGCCGCCGAGCAGCACGCAGAACATGTCGAGCGTCATCGCCGCCAGCATCACCTGGGTGGACAGCACGAAGCGCATGCCTTCGCGGATGCTGGCGAACACCGGCGCGCGCTGCAGCAGCAGCGGCGGCTCGGTGACCTTGAGCCAGTAGACCGCCGCCGCGGCGCCGATCGCCAGCACCGCGGCGACGATGTACGCGGCGCCGACGCCGGCCCAGCCGACGAGCACGCCGCCCGCCGCCGGCCCGATCACCAGGCTGAGCTGGAACACCACGCTGCCCAGGCTCGCGCCGTGGACGAACTGGTGGCGCGGCAGCACCCGCGCGAACAGCGCGTTGTACACGGGCGTGAGGAACGAGCGGACCATGCCGGTGAGCGCGATCGCGGCATAGATCGGCCAGGTGGAATGCTGGCCGGTGTCGGTGTGCGCGATCGCGGCCAGCAGCGCGGCGGTGGTGAGCAGGCCCAGGCAGGCGATCGCGCCCAGCGTGCGCCGCCGCGAATGGTCCACCAGGTAACCGGCGAACGGCGCGATGCAGAAGTAGGGCAGGACCTCGGCCAGGCCGACCAGGCCGAGCGCGAACGGGTCGCGGGTGATCGTGTAGATGTGCCAGCCGACGGTGACCGCGACGATCTGGTAGGACAGCCCGGCGCACGCGCGGTACAGCAGCAGCGACAGGAACGCGCCGTTGCGCAGCGGCGAGTCCTGGGGAGGCGTCGGGCCGTGCGCGGCGGCAGAGGCGGGCGCGCTCACACGGCCCGGGCCGCGGTGTCGCGGATGAACGCCAGCAGCGCGGCGAGCCCGTTGCTGCGGGTCGGCGACAGGTGCCTGGCCAGGCCGATCGCGGCGATGTAGTCGGGCTCGGTCGCGAGGATCTCCGCGGCCGGCCGCCCCGAGTACACGCGCAGCGCCAGGTACACCAGGCCGGAGACGATCGCCGAGTCGCTGACCGCGGCGAACTCCAGTTTCGAGGCGTCACCCGAGGGCACGATCCAGACCATCGACTGGCAGCCGTGCAGGCGGTGCTCCTCGGTCTTCCATTCCTCCGGGAACGGCGGCAGCTTGCGGCCGAGGTCGATCAGGTACTGGTAGCGCTCGGACCAGTCGCCGAAGAACGCGAATTCCTCGGCAATCGCGGCCTGCGCCTCCGCGGCGCTGGGTTCGAGGGGGAACGGCGAGTCGCTCATCCGCGCTTCCATCGCACGCCCTGCGGCGTGTCCTCCAGCACGATGCCCTCGGCGGCAAGCTGCGCGCGGATCGCGTCGGCGCGGGCGAAGTCGCGCGCCTGCTTGGCCGCGGCGCGCTCGTCCACCAGCGCCTGGATACGGGCGTCGTCACCCTCGGCCACGCCGCGCGAGAACCACGCGGCCGGCGCCTGCTGCAGCAGGCCCAGGGCCAGGCCGGCGCCGAGCAGCTCGCCCTTCAGCCGCACCTTCTCGCCGGCATCGGATGCCTTGCGCGCCTCGCCGGCGATGCGCGACAGCTCGGCCAGCGCGGCCGGGGTGTTGAGGTCGTCGTCCAGCGCTTCCTCGATGGCCAGCGGGATCGTCGGCTGCGCCGGCACGCCTTCCAGGTCGCGCAGGGTGCCGTACAGCCGGTCCAGGGTGCTCACCGACTGCGCCACCAGGCGCGGGGTCCAGTCCAGCGGCTGGCGGTAGTGCGCGGACAGCAGCGCGTAGCGCAGCGCTTCGGCCGGGTACGCCTGCAGCAGGTCGTGGACCTTCTCGATGTTGCCGACCGACTTCGACATCTTCGCGCCGCCGAACTCGAGCATCCCGTTGTGCAGCCAGACCCGGGCGAACGGCTTGCCGTGCGCGGCCTCGCTCTGCGCGATCTCGTTCTCGTGGTGCGGAAACTGCAGGTCCACGCCGCCGGCGTGGATGTCGATGGTCTCGCCCAGGTGCGCGCCGGCCATCGCCGAGCATTCGATGTGCCAGCCCGGGCGGCCGCGGCCCCAGGGCGAGTCCCAGCCCGGCAGTTCCGGCGGCGAGGGCTTCCACAGCACGAAGTCGCCCGGATCGCGCTTGTAGGGCGCCACTTCCACGCGGGCGCCGGCCAGCATTTCCTCCGGGTCGCGGCGCGAGAGCTTGCCGTATTCCGGGAAGCTGGCCACCGAGAACAGCACGTGGCCCTCGGCCTCGTAGGCGTGGCCGCGCTCGACCAGGCGTTCGATCATCGCCACGATCTGCGGGATGTGCGCGGTCGCCTCCGGTTCCACCTCGTAGGCGGACACGCCCAGGGCCGCCATTTCCTCGCGGTAGGCGGCGGCGTAGCGACCGGTGATCTCGGAGATCGGCACGCCGGCGGCCTGCGCCGCGGCGTTGATCTTGTCGTCCACGTCGGTGATGTTGCGGGCGAAGCGCAGCCCGCCGAAGCGGCGCCGCAGCAGCCGCGCCAGCACGTCGAACACCACCGGCCCGCGCGCGTTGCCGATGTGCACGTAGTTGTAGACCGTCGGCCCGCACAGGTACATGGTCGGGCAGGCGGGGTCCAACGGCGCGAACGGCTCCAGCCGGCGCGTCAGGCTGTTGTACAGGTGCAGGCTCATCCGGAAGGACTGCGGCGGGTATGCTGTGAATTCTAGCCGGGGCGTCCGCCAGCCGTCAGCGAACCGGCTGCCGACAGCCACGATTCAGTCTCGCCAAGTCCCCACCGCCTACACTGCCGGTCCCGTGGAACCTTCCCGCCTGCCCAGGATGCGTCCGACCTTGATGCCCGCCGGTCGCTGGATCTGGTTGCTGCTTGCCGTCTCGGCGCTCCCCGCGGCCGCGCAGGAAACCGTGGTGCCCAAGCGCAACGTGCGCACCGGCTGGGCCCAGGTGCTGCGGGTGGACCCGGTCTACCAGACGCTCACCGCCACGGCGATGGAGGAGCAGTGCGAGGGCGAGGAGGCCGAGGCCGAGCGCCGCGGGATCTCCCGGATCGTCGGCGCGGTCAAGGATGCGCTGACCCGCGACGAGCCGCCGCCGGCCGAGCCGCGCCCGGGCTGCAGGATGGTGCCGGTGGAGCGCCAGTTCCGGCGCCCGATCGCCTACGACGTGGACTACGTCTACCGGGGCCAGAAGTACCGCTCGCGGCTGCCCTACGACCCTGGCAACAAGCTGCGGGTCGAGGTGACGATCCAGCCCTCCGGCCAGGACGACGGCGACTGACCCGGCGTCTTGCGCCGCCCCCCGGCGCATGCGACGATGCCCGCCCGATGAAGCACCCCCACGCCACCGTCCTCGTCCTGACCGCTGCCCGCATGGCCGCGGGGATGACCTCGCGTGCGCGTCGACCGGAATCCCGACGAACCGCTGGGTAATCCGGAGCACTGCTGCATTTCCGAGAAAAGCCCGGCCATTGCCGGGCTTTTTCGTTTTTCCAGGCTTTCCCTCGCGGCTTCCGCCGCTCCAACAGGTCAGGTTTTCCTCCGATGAAGCATTTCCTCAATACCCAGGACCTGGGCCGCGCCGAGCTGGATGCGCTGCTCGCCGAGGCTGCGCGGTTCAAGCGCGAGTTCGCCGCCGGCCGGCGCATGGGCGACGCCCTCGCCGGCAAGGCGATCGCGCTGGTGTTCTTCAATGCCTCGCTGCGCACCCGCACCAGTTTCGAGCTGGGCGCGTTCCAGCTCGGCGGCCACGCGGTGGTGCTGCAGCCGGGCAAGGATGCCTGGCCGATCGAGTTCGACCTGGGCACTGTCATGGATGGCGAGGCAGAAGAGCACATCGCCGAAGTGGCGAAGGTGCTCAGCCGCTACGCGGACATGATCGGCGTGCGCGCGTTCCCGAAGTTCGTGGACTGGTCGGTGGACCGCCAGGACAGGGTGCTGCGCGGCTTCGCCGCCCACGCCACCGTGCCGGTGATCAACATGGAGACCATCACCCACCCGTGCCAGGAGCTGGCGCACGCGCTGGCGCTGCAGGAGCACTTCGGCAGTAGCGACCTGCGCGGGAAGAAGTACGTGCTGACCTGGACGTACCACCCGAAGCCGCTGAACACCGCGGTGGCCAATTCGGCGCTGACCATCGCCACCCGGCTGGGCATGGACGTGACCCTGCTGTGCCCCACCCCCGAGTACGTGCTGGACGAACGCTACATGGCCTGGGCCGAGCACAACGTCGCCGCCTCGGGCGGCTCGCTGCGGGTCAGCCACGACATCGGATCGGCCTACGCCGGCGCAGACGTGGTCTACGCCAAGAGCTGGGGCGCGCTGCCGTACTTCGGGCGCTGGGACGCGGAAAAGCCGCTCCGCGACCGTTACCGCCACTTCATCGTGGACGAGGCCAAGATGGCGCTGACCGACGACGCGGTGTTCAGCCACTGCCTGCCGCTGCGCCGCAACGTCAAGGCGACCGACGCGGTGATGGACTCGCCGCGCTGCATCGCGATCGACGAGGCGGAGAACCGGCTGCACGTGCAGAAGGCGGTGATGGCGTGGCTTGCGAAGGAGACCCGGGCATGAGCGGTGACATCGTCCTCGCCTTCAGCGGCGGCCTCGACACCAGCTTCTGCGTGCCGTGGCTGCAGGAGCAGGGTTGGCGGGTGCACACGGTGTTCGCCGACACCGGCGGGGTGGACGCGGCCGAGCGCGCCGCCATCGAGGCGCGCGCCGCCGAGCTCGGGGTCGCCTCGCACGTCACCGTGGATGGCGGGCCCGCGCTGTGGGACGGCTTCGTGCGCCCGTTCGTGTGGGCGGGCGAGGGCTACCAGGGCCAGTACCCGCTGCTGGTGTCGGATCGTTACCTGATCGTGGATGCCGCGCTGGCGCGCGCTGCCGAACTGGGCACCAATGCCATCGCCCACGGCTGCACCGGCATGGGCAACGACCAGGTGCGCTTCGACCTTGCTGTCATGTCGTCCAGGAGCGGGGCTTCCGGCGACTACCGCATCGTCGCCCCGATCCGCGAAATCCAGAAGCAGCACACGCAGACCCGTGCCTACGAGCAGGCCTACCTGGAGGAACGCGGCTTCGGCGTGCGCTCGAAACAGAAGGCTTACACGATCAACGAAAACCTGCTCGGCGTGACCCTGTCCGGCGGCGAGATCGACCGCTGGGAGGCGCCGGGCGAGGGCGCGCGCGGCTGGTGCGCGCGGCGCGAACAGTGGCCCGACGAACCGTTGCGGGCGACGCTGCGTTTTGCCGGTGGCGAGGCGGTGGCGCTGGACGGCCGCGAGCTGCCCGGCCCGCAACTGCTGGCGCGGCTCAACACCATGTTCGCCCAGTACGGCGTCGGCCGCGGCCTGTATACCGGCGACACCACCATCGGCCTCAAGGGGCGGATCGTCTATGAAGCGCCGGGCCTGACCGCGCTGCTGGCCGCGCACCGCGCGCTGGAGGAAGCGGTGCTGAGCAAGCAGCAGAACCGGTTCAAGCCCGAGGTCGCGCGCAAGTGGGTGGAGCTGGTGTA
This sequence comes from Lysobacter sp., assembly GCA_044464395.1. Classification (GTDB taxonomy): domain Bacteria; phylum Pseudomonadota; class Gammaproteobacteria; order Xanthomonadales; family Xanthomonadaceae; genus Cognatiluteimonas. The sequence continues at coordinate 209,479 of JBIQLI010000003.1, read as the reverse complement.
CGAGGGCTTCTGGCACGACCCGTTGAAGGCCGACCTGGAGGCGTTCCTGGCCTCCTCGCAGCGCATGGTCGAGGGCGAGGTGTTGCTGGAGACGCGCGGCGGCCGGGTGGACGCGATCGAGGTGCGCTCCCCGCGGATCCTGCAGGCGGCCGGCGCCACCTACGCGCAGAGCGCGGACTGGGGCGTGGAGGAGGCGGAGGGGTTCATCCGGTTGTTCGGGATGAGCTCGACCTTGTGGGCGTCGGTGAACAAGGGCCAGGGAATGGGGAATGGGGAATAGGGAATGATTGATTCGGGCGACCTGTTGCTGCCGCGCGTGCTCCAGCATCTCGAGGCGCTGGTGGGTTTCGACACGCGCAATCCGCCGCGGCGGATCGGGCCGTGGGGGATCTTCGACTACCTGCGCGCGCGGCTGCCCGACTTCGAGTGCACGCTGCGCGACCACGGGGACGGCGCGGTGTCGCTGCTGGCGGTGCGCGGCGCGCCGAAGCGGGTGTTCAACGTGCACCTGGACACGGTGCCGGCCTCGCCGGAATGGAGCGCCGATCCGCTCAGGCTGCGCGTGCAGGACGACCGGGCGATCGGCCTGGGGGCCTGCGACATCAAGGGCGCGGCCGCCGGCCTGCTTGCGGCGGCCGCCGTCACGAGCGGCGACGCCGCGTTCCTGTTCAGCAGCGACGAAGAGGCGAACGATGCGCGCTGCGTCCCTGCCTTCCTCGCGGCCCATCACGGGTTTTGCGAGGCCATCGTCGCCGAGCCGACCAACTGCGAGGCGGTGTTGGCCCACCGCGGCATCGCGTCGGTGGCGCTGCGTTTCCGCGGCGAGGCCGGGCACGCCTCCGGTGCGGCGGCGCTGGAAGCCAGCGCGCTGCACCAGGCGATGCGCTGGGGCGCCCGCGCGCTGGATTTGGTGGAAGGTGAAGCGCACCGCCGCTTCGGCGGGCTGACCGGGCTGCGCTTCAACGTGGGCAAGGTCGAAGGCGGGATCAAGGCGAACGTGATCGCGCCCAGCGCCGAGGTCCGCTTCGGCTTCCGCCCGTTGCCATCGCACGACATCGACGAGCTGCACGCGCGCTTCGGTGCGTGCGCCGCGCCCGGCGCGCTGGAGCGCTACGAGGAAACCTTCCGTGGCCCGCCGCTGCCCTCGGGCGACATCGCCGAGGCCGAGGAGCGGCGCCTGGCCGCGCGCGACCTGGCCGACGCGCTGCAGCTGCCGGTCGGCAACGCGGTGGATTTCTGGACCGAGGCCTCGCTGTTCTCGCGCGCGGGGATGACCGCGATCGTGTACGGGCCCGGGGACATCGCGCAGGCGCATTCGGCGGATGAATGGGTGTCGCTGGGGCAACTTCGGCGGTACTCGGAGTCTGTTGCGAGGATCATTTCCTGATCGCGGCTTCCGCCGCTCCAACAAGCATGAACATTCCCAATCCACACAATGGCGCGACACGGCAGACGATCATCCGGCTGCTGTCCAGCATGGGCAGCGCCAAGGAGGTCTCGCAGTACCTCAAGCGCTTCTCCCAGCTCGACGCCGCGCGCTTCGCCGTGGTCAAGGTCGGCGGCGCGGTGCTGCGCGACGACCTGCCGGCGCTGGTGTCCTCGCTGGCGTTCCTGCAGGACGTCGGGCTGACCCCGATCGTGGTCCACGGCGCCGGCCCGCAGCTCGACGCCGAGCTGGCCGCGGCGGGCATCGACAAGCGCACCGTGGACGGCCTGCGGGTGACCTCGCCGGAGGCGCTGGCGGTGGTGCGGCGCGTGTTCCATGCGCAGAACCTGGCGTTGGTCGAAGCGCTGCAGGCCGAGGACGCGCGCGCGACCTCGATCGTCACCGGCGTGTTCGAGGCCGGTTACGTGGACCAGGCCACGCTCGGCCTGGTCGGCAACGTGCAGGGCGTGCAGCTCGCGCCGATCCATGCCGCGCTGAAGGCCGGCTCGATCCCGGTGATCGCCAGCCTCGGCGAGACCGCCGGCGGGCAGATCCTCAACGTCAATGCCGACTTCGCCGCGAACGCGCTGGTCGGCGAACTGCAGCCGTACAAGATCGTGTTCCTCACCGGCACCGGCGGCCTGCTCGACGCCGACGGCCGGGTCATCGACTCGATCAACCTGTCCAGCGAGTACGACATGCTGATGGCCCAGCCCTGGGTCGAAGGCGGCATGCGCCTGAAGCTTGCGCAGGTGAAGCAGCTGCTCGACGGCCTGCCGCCGTCCTCGTCGGTCTCGATCACCCGGCCGGCGGAACTGGCCCGCGAACTGTTCACCCACAAGGGCTCGGGCACCCTGGTCCGGCGCGGCGAGCGCGTGCTGCAGGCGTCGCGCTGGGACGAGCTCGACCTGCCGCGGTTGCGCGCGCTGGTCGAGTCCGCATTCGGCCGTGCGCTGGCACCCGACTACTTCGAGCGCACGGTGCTGCACCGGGCCTACGTCAGCGAGCACTACCGCACCGCGATCCTGCTCACCCGTGAAGAGGCCGGCATCTACCTCGACAAGTTCGCGGTGCTGGAAGAGGCCCAGGGCGAGGGCCTGGGCCGCGCGGTCTGGCAGGTGATGCGCGAGCAGACCCCGAAGCTGTTCTGGCGCTCGCGCCGCGGCAATCCGGTCAACCCGTTCTATTTCGCCGAATGCGACGGCTGCCTGAAGCAGCCGCGCTGGAAAGTCTTCTGGTATGGCTACCAGGACCTGGCGGAGATCGGCGCCTGCGCCGAACATTGCCGGGTGCGGCTGCCGACCCTGCTCGATGCGGCACCGATTCCGCCCGAACCGCAGGAGGTGGCATGAGCGCGGTGACCGACGAAGCCTGGACCCGCGTGCCGCGGCTGGCCGGCACCCATGTCGGGCTGGAACCGCTGCAACCGGCGCATGCCGAAGGCTTGCGCGCGGCGGCGGCCGACGGCGAGCTGTGGAACCTGTGGTGGACCGGCGTCCCCGCGCCGGACGAGGTCGAAGGCTGGCTGGCCTCCGCGCTGGAGAAACAGGCCGCCGGCGAGCAGTTGGCCTTCACCGTGCGCGCCGCGGACGGCCGCATCGTCGGCAGCACCCGCTATTACGAGCTGCTGCCCCAGACGCCGCGGCTGTGCATCGGCTACACCTGGTACGCACGCTCCGTGCAGCGCACCGGTCTCAACACCGAGGCCAAGCTGCTGCTGCTCGCGCATGCGTTCGAGGCGATGGGCTGCGCCAGCGTCGGCTTCCACACCAGCACGCACAACCACGCCTCGCGCGCGGCCATCGCGCGCCTGGGCGCGATCGAGGAGGGCATCCTGCGCCAGCACCTGCGGCACCGCGACGGCAGCCTGCGCGACACGGTGTGTTTCTCGATCCTCGACCGCGAATGGCCGGCGGTGAAGTCCGGCCTGCTGGCGAAGCTGGAGGCGCACGCCCATGGCTGAGGCCCGCATCCCCGTCGGCATCGTCGGAGCCCGCGGCCACACCGGCGCGGAACTGATCCGCCTGATCGCCGGGCATCCGCGTTTCGAACTGGCGTTCGTGTCGTCGCGTGCACTGGACGGAGAGCGGGTGGCGGACCACGTGCCCGAGTATCGCGGCGAACTGCGCTACGGCGCGCCGGAACACGAGGACCTGCCCGGCCTGGGCGCGGACGCGGTGGTGCTGGCGCTGCCCAACGGCAAATCCGATGCCTGCGTCGCCGCCTACGATGCGGCGGGCCAGGACCCGGTCATCGTCGACCTGTCGGCGGACCACCGCTTCGACGACGCGTGGTACTACGGCCTGCCGGAGCTGACCCGCAAGCGCTACGCGGGCCAGCGCCGCATCGCCAATCCCGGCTGCTACGCGACCGCGATGCAGCTCGCGATTTCGCCGATGCGGGAACTGCTGGCCGGGCCGGTGCAGTGTTTCGGCGTGTCGGGCTACTCCGGCGCGGGCACGACGCCATCGGACAGGAACGATCCGGCGCTGCTGCGCGACAACCTGATGCCGTACGCGCTCGCCGGCCACGTGCACGAGCGCGAGGTCTCGCGCCAGCTCGGTCATCCGGTCGAGTTCATGCCGCACGTGGCGCCGCATTTCCGCGGCATCACCCTGACCGCGAACCTGCATCTGTCGTGCCCGGTGACGCTGGAGGAAGTACGCGAGCGCTATGCCGCTTGCCATGCCGACGAGCCCCTGGTGCGGGTCGTCGACGAGGCGCCGTGGGTCAGCCGGATCGCCGGCCGCCATCACGTCGAGATCGGCGGCCTCACGCTGTCCGGGGACGGGCGCCGGCTGGTCGTGGTCGCCACCGAGGACAACCTGCTCAAGGGCGCGGCGACCCAGGCCCTGCAGAACCTCAACCTGGCCTTCGGCTTTCCCGAATTCGAAGGAATCCCCCCTTGTGGGAGCGGCGGAAGCCGCGACAAGTCAGGCCACGAACCATGAGCAATCTCCTCTGGCACAAACCCGGCGTCGCCATCGACGCGCAAGTGCAGGCCTTCCTCGCCGGCGACGACGTCGTCCTCGACCGCGAGTTCTTCCTCCACGACATCGTCGCCAGCCGCGCGCACGCCGAAGGCCTGCTGCGGATCGGCATCCTGTCCGCGGACGAGTTCGCCGCGACCGCGCGCGAGCTCGACGCGCTCGCCGACGATTTCCGCACTGGCGCGTTCGTGCTCGACGCGCGCTACGAGGACGGCCACTCCGCGATCGAGGCGCGCCTGGCCGAGCGCCTGGGCGACACCGGCCGTCGCATCCACACCGGCCGCAGCCGCAACGACCAGGTGCTGGTCGCGACCCGGCTGTGGCTGAAGGACCGGCTGGCCAACCTGCAGGCGATCGCGCGCGAGGTCGCCGGGATCGCGCTCGAACGCGCGCAAGCCGAGGCCGCGCTGCCGCTGCCGGGCTACACCCACCTGCAGCGCGCGGTGGTCTCCTCGGCCGGCATGTGGTGGGCGGGCTGGGCCGAGGCCTTCATCGACGACGCCGTGCGCGCCCGCGACACAGGTGCCTGGATCGACGCCAATCCGCTGGGCAGCGCCGCCGGCTACGGGGTCAACCTGGCGCTGGATCGCGACCACACGACGCAGGCGCTCGGCTTCGACCGGATGCAGGTGGCCGCGACCTACGCCCAGCTCTCGCGCGGCAAGTTCGAGCTCGCGGCGCTGGAGGCGCTGGGCAGCGCCATGCTCGACCTGCGCCGCCTGGCCTGGGACCTGTCGCTGTTCACCAGCGCCGAGTTCGGCTTCGTCGCGTTGCCGCCGCAGTACACGACCGGCAGCTCGATCATGCCGAACAAGCGCAATCCGGACGTGGTCGAGCTGATGCGCGGCACCTACGCCAGCGTCGCCGCGGCGAAAGCCGAGCTGGAGCACCTGTTGTCGCTGCCCTCCGGCTACCACCGCGACCTGCAGGTCTCCAAGGGCGCGCTGTTCCACGGCTTCGGCAAGGGCCTGCAGGCGCTGGCGCTGCTGCCAGCCCTGCTGCGCGGGATGCAGTGGAAGCCCGAGGCCATGCGCGCGGCGCTCGATCCTTCCATGTACGCCACCGACCTGGCGATCGACCTGGCCAGGCAAGGCACGCCCTTCCGCGACGCCTACCGGCAGGCCGCCGACCCGGCCCGCTGGGCCGAAGGCGACCCCGCCGCCAGCCTCGCCGCCCGCACCTCCCCCGGCGCCGCCGCCGACCTCCGCCTCGATCTACTGCGCGCTCGCTGGGCCACGTTGTAGAGCCGACCCATGGTCGGCTTCTCGCGTGGGGCGCCTGGGGGCACCGCCTCCCACCGCCCCACGACCCAACGGAGCAAACGAAGCGGGCAACAAAAAAGCCGACCATGGGTCGGCTCTACGAAAAAAAGCCGACCGTGGGTCGGCTCTACGGAGAAAGCCGACCCGAGGGTCGGCTTTCCGGGAATCTTGGTCGGGGAGACAGGATTTGAACCTGCGACTTCTACGTCCCGAACGTAGCGCTCTACCAGGCTGAGCTACACCCCGACAGGTGAGCCCGGCATTTTACGGACCCGCCGGGGTCCCGGGCAAGGGGCAGGCCGGTAAACTGTGTCCGGATTCAGGCTTCCGGAGCCCCCGCTTGATCAAGCCCCGCACCCCCGCCGGCGTCATGGAGCTGCTGCCGCGCGAGCAGATCGCCTTCCAGCGCATGCTCGACGCCATCCGCGGCACCTTCGAGGCCTACGGCTTCCTGCCGGTCGAGACGCCCGTCTTCGAGCTCACCGACGTGCTCCTGACCAAGTCCGGCGGCGAGACCGAGCGCCAGGTCTACTTCGTCCAGTCCACCGGCGCCCTGGAGAAAGGCGGCGACGGCCTCCCGGAGATGGCCCTGCGTTTCGACCTGACCGTGCCGCTGGCCCGCTACGTCGCCGAGCACGAGCGCGAGCTGGCGTTCCCGTTCCGCCGCTACCAGATGCAGCGGGTCTATCGCGGCGAGCGCGCCCAGCGCGGGCGCTTCCGCGAGTTCTACCAGTGCGACATCGACGTGATCGGCAAGGACACGCTGTCGCCGCGCTTCGATGCCGAGATCCCGGCGGTGATCAACGCCGCGTTCGAGAAGCTGGCGATCGGCGAGTTCACCATCCAGTTCAACCACCGCAAGCTGCTGCGCGGGTTCTTCGAGGGGCAGGGCATCGCGGGCGAGCGCCAGCTGCTGGTGCTGCGCGAGCTGGACAAGCTCGACAAGCGCGGCGAGGACGCCGTGGCCGCGACCCTCGCGGGCGGGGACTTCGGCCTCGCGCCGGACGTGGTCGCGAAGCTGATGGCCTTTTCGCGGGTGCGCTCGACCGGCCACGACGACGCGCTCGCCCGACTGGAGGCGCTGGGCAGCGGCACGCCGCTGTTCGAGGAAGGCCGTGCCGAACTGCGCCAGGTGCTCGACCAGCTGCGCGCGCTGGGCGTGCCCGAGCACCGCTACGCCCTGAACCTGTCGATCGCGCGCGGCCTCGATTACTACACCGGCATCGTCTACGAGACCACGCTGGACGCGCACCCGGAGATCGGCTCGATCTGCTCCGGCGGCCGCTACGACGACCTCGCCAGCCACTACACCAAGTCGAAGCTGCCCGGCGTGGGCATCTCGATCGGCCTCACGCGGCTGTTCTACCAGCTGCGCGAAGCCGGCCTGGTGTCCGCGGCCGACAGCACCGTGGACGTCCTGGTCGCACTGATGGACGACGCCATGCTGGCCGACGCGCTGGCCCTGTCGCAGCAATTGCGCGCGGCGGGCTTCAACGTCGAGACCCAGCTCGAACCGCGCAAGCTGGCCAGGCAGCTGCAGTACGCCGACCGTGCCGGGATCCGCTTCGCCGTGATCCGCGGCGAGGATGAAGCCGCGCGCGGCGTGGTCGCGGTCAAGGACCTGCGCCGCGGCGAGCAGTTCGAGGTCGCCGCGGACGCACTCGCCGCACGCCTGCGCGAGGCGCTGGCATGAGCGCCGCCCACGACACGCGGAGGGCGGTTCACCTCGACGGCCGCTCGCTGACCCGCGCACAGCTGGTCGCGGTCGCGCATGGCGCGCCCGTCGAGCTCGACGCCGCCGCGCTGGGCGACGTGGCCCGCGCGGCCGACTTCCTCGCCGCCAAGGCGGAGCAGGGCGAGCCGATCTACGGCGTGACCACCGGCTTCGGCATGAACGCGGACAAGCTGCTGGCCGGCGCCGGGCACGCGCTGCGCGGCGCCGCCGAGAAGCTGCAGCGCAACCTGATCGAGACCCACGCCGTGTGCGTGGGCGAACCGTTCGCACCGGACGTCGTGCGGGCGATGCTGTGCATCCGCATCAACACGCTGCTGCGCGGGCATTCCGGGATCCGGGTCGGGACCGTGCGCGCGCTGGCGGACCTGCTCAATGCCGGCGTGGTGCCGGTGGTGCCGCAGCTCGGCTCGGTGGGTGCCTCCGGCGACCTCGCGCCGCTGTCGCACCTGGCGATCGTGCTGCTGGGCGGCGGCGAGGCCTTCTTCGATGGCGAGCGGCTCCCCGGCGGTGAAGCCCTGCGCCGCGCCGGGCTGCAGCCGGTGACGCTCACGATCAAGGAAGGCCTGGCGCTCAACAACGGCACCGCGCAGATGCTCGCCACCGGGGTGCTGGCGCTGGCCCGGCTCGAGGACCTGCTGGACACCGCCGACCTGGCCGCGGCAATGACCATCGACGCCTTCGCGGGCCGCCTCGGCGCGTTCGCGGAACAGGTGCACGCGCTGCGTCCGCATCCGGGGCAGGTGCACGTCGCGGCGCGGATGCGCGCGCTGCTGGACGGCTCCACGCTCGCCGACATCCCCTACGCCCGGGTGCCCGGCAAGAAAGTGCAGCCGCAGGACAGCTATTCGCTGCGTTGCGTGCCGCAGGTGCATGGCGCGGTGCGCGACGCGGTGGCCCAGGCCGCGCGCGTTCTCGAGATCGAGCTCAACGCGGTCACCGACAACCCGCTGGTGTTCCCGGACGCCGACGGCACGCCGCTGGACCGGCAGGTGATCTCCGCCGGCCACTTCCACGGCATGCCGCTGGCGCTGGCGATGAGCTACGTCAAGGCGGCCATCCCGGTGCTGGCCTCGATCAGCGAACGCCGCCTCAACAAGCTCGTCGACCCCGCGACCAGCGACGGCCTGCCGGCGTTCCTGGTCGGCAATGCCGACGGCACCGAGTCCGGCTTCATGATCGTGCAGTACACCGCCGCGGCGATCGTCAACGACCTCGCGACCCGGGCGATGCCGGCGTCGGTGTACTCGATCCCGACCTCGGCCAACGCCGAGGACCACGTGTCGATGGGCGCGAACGAGGCGCGCCACGTGCTGGCCATGACCGAGGATCTCGGCAAGGTGCTGGCGCTGGAACTGATGACCGCGGCGCAGGCGCTGGACCTGCGCTTGCGGATGGTCGAAGGCGAAGCCCGGCCCGGCCGCGCCGTCGCCGCCGCGCACGCCGCGATCCGCGCGCGCATCGCCTTCCTCGAGCACGACCGCGCGCTGGACGGCGACGTCCGCGCCGCGCTGGCCATGGTGGAAGAGGGCACCGTCCTCGCCGCCGCCCGCGAGGCGCTGGGCTAGTGGCAAGTTGGATTGCCGCCATCCTGCTGTTGGCGGCCAGCCCCGCCTTCGCCGGCACCCTTTCCGGCACCGTCTTCAACGACACCAGCGGCAACGGCGTGCGCGATCCCGGTGAACCCGGCCTCGCCGGCGTCGCCGTTTCCAACGGCAGCCGCATCGTCCGCACCGGCCGCGATGGCCGTTACGCCATCGACGCCGCGGACGGCGACATCGTCTTCGTCATCAAGCCGGCCGGCTACGCGGTCGGCAAGCGCGACGACGGCCTGCCCGACTTCTGGGTCGAGGCCGCGGGCCGCGTGACCCATGACTTCGCCCTGAGGCCGCAGTCGTTCCCGCCGATGCGCGGCTGGGGCCTGACCGTGGCGCTGTTCACCGATCCGCAGGTGAAGTCGCAGGTGGACGTGGACTACTACGCGCGCGACATCGTCGCCGACCTGCGCGACCGGCTCTCGATCCCGTTGCATTCGATGCGGCTGTACACCTCGACGCTGCTGCCACTGGGCATCACCCTGGGCGACATCGTCAACGACGACCTGTCGCTGTACCCGGCGATCAACGCGGTCACCACCTCGCTCGGCGCGCCCTGGCTGCACGTCGCCGGCAACCACGACCTCGACGCGGGCGCGGGCAGCGACGCGGCCACGCTTGCGACCTTCCGCCGCACCTACGGGCCGGACACGGTCGCATGGGAGGAACCGGAGGCGGTGTTCATCGGCCTCGACGACGTGGTCGCGATGCCCGGGCAGCGCCCGGCCTACGTCGGCGGGTTGCGCGAGGACCAGTTCGCCTTCCTCGAGGCCTACCTGCCGACCGTGCCCCGCGACCGTCTGCTGGTGATCGGCGTGCACATCCCGTTCTTCGATACCGCCGCGCCGGGCCGGCCGGAGACCTTCCGCGCCGCCGACCGCGAGCGCCTGTTCGCGCTGCTGCGGGATTTCCCGCATGTGCTCCTGCTCAGCGGCCACAGCCACAACCAGCAGCACGTGTTCCACGGCCCGGCCGACGGCTGGCACGGCGCGCAACCCCTGCACGAGTACAACGTCGGCGCCGCCTGCGGGGCGTTCTGGTCCGGGGTGAAGGACGCCGCGGGAGTCCCCGACAGCACCATGAGCGACGGCACGCCGAACGGCTACGCAATGCTCACGGTGAAGCGCGGCGGCGGGTATTCGCTGGCCTGGCACAACGCCCGCGATCCGGAGGACCGCCAGATCGGACTGCACGTGCCCAGGGTCCTGCGCCGCGGCGCGTATCCGGCCTGGGGCGTGTACGCCAACGTGTACATGGGCATGGACGACAGCGTGGTCGAGTACCGCATCGACGACGGCGCATGGCGGCCGATGCGCAAGGTGCTGCAGCCGGATCCCGCGCTGCTGGCCGAGAATGTGCGCGACGACGAGGCGGATGCGTTGCGCGGTTACGACCGCTCGCCCGAAGCGGAGCCGTCGGCGCATCTGTGGCGGGGAACGCTGGCGACCGACCTGGCGGTGGGGGAGCACAGGGTGGAGGTGCGCTACGTGGATCCCTGGCAAGGGGAACAGCTGGCGAGCACGACCTACCGGCTGGAGGAAGCCTCACCCTGAGGCTGTCGCGGCTCCCGCCGCTCCTACAGGTGGCCGCGCGGCGGCCTTCAGGAAAACCTTCTTGTGGGAGCGGCGGAAGCCGCGACGCTTTCAGCCGACCATGGGTCGGCTCTACAGGTAGGCGTCGACCTGGTCGAAGGATTCGGCGCGCGGGTGCCCGTGGGTCGCGTCGCCCATGCGCGGCTGCGCGTAGTCCTGGCGGCGGTCGAGCAGGACCGTATGCATCCCGGCCTCGCACGCTGCGTCGAGCTCCTCGACCACGTCGGACAGGAACACGATGTCGCCGGCCGCGCTGCCCAGCCGTTCCGCGATTGCGCGATAGCTCGCCGCCTCGCGCTTGTGCCCGACCTCGGTGTCGAAGAAGGCGTCGAACAGGCCGGTGAGGTCGCCGGCGTCGGTGTGGGCGAACAGCAGCTGCTGCGCCGCAACCGACCCAGAGGAATACACCGCCAGCCGGTGCCCGGCGTCGTGCCAGCGGCGCAGCCCGGCGGCGGCGTCGGGATACATGTCGGCCTGCAGTTCGCCGGCCAGGTAGCCCTCGCGCCAGATCATCCCCTGCAGCGCCTTCAGCGCGGTGTGCTTGCGGTCCTCGTCGATCCAGCCCTGCAGCGTCTCGACGATCATCGCGTCGTCGCACATCGCCCCATGCTCGGTCGCCACCACATCCAGCCACCGCCGCACCTCCGGCTCCTCCCCCCGCTCCCGCACGAACCCCGGCAGCGCCCGGCGCGCAAACGGAAACAGCACCTCCTTCACGAACGAGATGCTGCTGGTGGTCCCCTCGATATCGGTAAGAATCGTCGTCATCTGATGGTTTCTTTGGCCACAGATTTCACAGATTGAAAGGGATCAAGAACCAAAAAACCTCTGTGTGAATCGCCTTTGAAAATCCGTGAAATCTGTGGCTAAAAAAGTGTCACTCGTAGCGGGGAAAGCGCCGGGCGATGTCGGTGCCGGTGAAGTGGCCGACCCAGCCGTCGGGTTCGGTGAAGAAGCGGATGGCGACGAATTCCGGTTCCGGGCCCATGTCGAACCAGTGCTTCACCGAGTCGGGGACCGAGATCAGGTCGCCCTGGGTGCACAGCACCTCGTAGACCTTGTCGTCCACGTGCAGGGTGAACAGGCCCGAGCCGGCGACGAAGAAGCGCACTTCGTCCTCCTTGTGGAAGTGCTCGTCGAGGAACTTCGCCCGCATCGCCTCGCGCTGCGGGTGGTCCGGGGAAATGCTCGCCACGTCCACGCTGCGGAAGCCGCGTTCGGCCACCAGGCGGTCCACGTCGGCGCGGTAGGCGTCGAGCACTTGCTCCTGCGAGGCGCCCGGCGCGACCGGCTTCGACGCTTCCCACTGCTCGAACTCCACGCCGATCCTGCCGAGCTCGCGTGCCATCTCGCCGCGGTCGTCGGTGGCCAGCAGCGGCTGGTCGGGGTGCGCCTCGTCGAAGATCCGCAGGCGGCTGCTCATCGAGCGTGGCATTTCAGTTTCCTCAGTTCCAGTTCGCAGCCGAGCAGGAATTCGAACGCCTCCAGGTGGCGGCGCGCCTCGGCCATGTCGCGCCCCCAGGCATACATGCCGTGGCCGTCGATCAGGTAGCCCCACATGCAGCGCTCGTCGAGCAGCGCGTCCACCTGCGCCGCCAGGGTGGGCATGTCCTGGCTGTTCGGCAGCACCGGCAGGTCGATCTCGGCCTCGTGGGTGTCGTTTCCGTGGAACGCCTTGAGCAGCTCGTAGCCCTCCAGCCGCACCTGGCCGGCGCCGGCGAACAGCCGCGAGGCCACGGTCTGCACCAGCGAATGGGTGTGCAGGACGCAGCCGACTTCGGCGAAGCGGCGGTAGAGCTGGGTGTGCAGCAGGGTTTCCGCGGACGGGCGGTCGTCGCTGCCGACGGCGCGGCCGTCGAAGTCCACCACCATGATGTCGTCCTCCACCAGCCGGCCCTTGTCGCGGCCGGACACGGTGATCGCCGCGTGGCGCTCGTCCAGCCGGCGCGAGAAGTTGCTGCTGGTTGCGGGCGTCCAGCCGCGCGCGGCCAGCTCGCGCACGTTGACGATCAGCTCGCCGGCGAGATGGCGCAGGGCTTGCGCGTCGTAGGGCAGGGGGGCGCTCATGGCGCCCAGTTTAGCCCCGGCGGCCGAAGACCCGGTACAGGCCCCAGGCCACGACCATGGCGATCGCGGCGCCGACCAGCATGTCCACCGGCGAGGACGCCAGCAGCAGCGCACAGGCGACCAGCGCACCGATGCCGAGCAACCGCTCGCGCGGGCGCGGGCGCCGTTCGCGGGTGCCGACCACCAGGCTCAGGCCGGCGGCGGCGTAGGCCAGCACGACCAGGTTGACCACCACGTTGATGATGACCCCGAACTGGACCGAGACCCGCGGGGCGAGGGTGATCATGGCGATGGCGGTCATTGCCAGGGCGATGATCAGCAGGCCCCAGCCGGCTGCGCCGTGGCGGTTGAGCTTGCCGAAGATGCCGGGCAGGAAGCCGCGCTTCGCCGCCTGCGCGCCGGTCTCGCCGGTCACCAGCATCCAGCCGCCGAGTGTGCCGGTGGCCTTGAGCGCCGCGGCGGCGGCGATCGCGATCGCCGCCCACGGCCCGAAGATCTTCGCCGCCACCAGCGCGAACGGCGCGCTGGAGGCCTGCAGTTCCTCCGCCGGGACGATGCCCATGACCAGCACCGAGGACGTGATGTAGACGATGCCGGCAATGAGGATGCCGCCGAGGGTCGCGCGCGGGACGTCGCGGTCCGGGTCCTTGACCAGGCCGGCGATCATGGCCCCGGTCTCCAGGCCGACGAAGGCCCAGAACACCGGCGACAGCGACGCGAACACCACGCCGGCGTCGGACTGGTCGGTGACGTTCCAGCCGGCCTCGTAGATCGAGCGGTCGAAGCTGCCCCAGCCGAACAGCAGGACCAGCGCGACCGGGGCGAGGCCGAACACCACGCACAGCGACTGGAACTTCGCTACCGGCTTGGGCCCGAGCAGGTTGATCGCGAACATCAGCCAGATCAGCGCGATCTGCCCGGCCACCTGCACGTGCGGGTCGGCGCCGTCCAGCGGCAGCAGCATCACCAGGTAACCGAAGGCGGCCACCGCGATGGCGTTGTTGCCGATCCACGAGGACGCCCAGTACAGCGACGAGGCGAGGAAGCTCGCGTCGCGGCCCAGCGCCGGGCGCACGTAGTCGTCGGCCGAGCTCAGGTCGGGGTAGTCGCGGGCCAGGCGGGCGAAGGCCCCGCCGAGCACCAGCGCCAGCGCGGTACCGATGATCCAGCCGAACGCGGTCACCGCGCCTTGGCCGGCGAGGCTCGCCGGCAACAGGAAGAAGCCCGACCCGATCATGTTGTTGGCGACCACGAAGGTCGCCAGTCCCGCTCCGATCTTCCGGTTCTGCATCGCGGCAGAGGCGCGTCAGCGCGCGCGCAGCTTGCTGTGGCGGGAGCCGTAGAAGGCGTAGACCAGCGCGCCGATGATGATCCAGCCGCCCAGCAGGTGCCAATGCTCCTTGAACGGCTGCCAGAACAGGTACAGGCAGGACACGAAGCCCAGCGGGCAGATCAGGATCGCGAACGGCACCCGGAACGGGCGCGGCAGCTCCGGCCGGGTGTAGCGCAGGATCAGCACGCCGATGCTGACCGTGGCGAAGGCGAGCAGCGTGCCCATGGACACGATGTCGCCAAGGAAGCCGACCGGGAGCAGCCCGGCCAGTACCGCCGCGATCACGCCGACGATCACCGTGCCCACGTGCGGGGTGCGGTACTTCGGGTGCACCTTGCCGAACATCTTCGGCATCAGGCCGTCCTGCGCCATCGAGTAGAAGATGCGCGGCTGGCCCATCAGCATCACCAGGATCACCGAGGCCAGGCCCGCGATCGCGGCGATCTCGACCAGGGTCTGCAGCCAGCCCAGGGTCGGGTAATTGTTGAGCGCGGTCGACACCGGCTCGGCGGTGCCGAGCTGGTCGTAGGGCATCATCCCGGTCAGCACCGCGCTCATCAGGATGTAGAGCAGGGTGCAGATGGTCAGCGAGCCGAGGATGCCGATCGGCATGTCGCGCTGCGGGTTCTTCGCCTCGCCGGCCGCGGTCGAGACCGCGTCGAAGCCGATGTAGGCGAAGAACACCACCGCCGAGGCGCGGATCACGCCGTCCATGCCGTACCTGGTGCCGCCCTGGTTCTCCGGGATGAACGGCTGCCAGTTGCCCGGATCCACGAACTGCAGGCCGAAGCCGATGAACATCACGATCACGGTGACCTTGATCGCGACGATGATCGAGTTCACGAACGCCGACTGGGTGATGCCGACGTAGCCGACCCCGCTGATCGCGGCGATGATCAGCACCGCCGGCAGGTTGACCAGCGCGCCGGTGCCGAGGAAGCGGCCGGTTTCCGCGTTGTAGACGTAGGGCGCGCTGGCCAGTGCGTCGGGCAGCTGCGCGTTGAAGTTGCCGAGGAACGCGTTGAGGTAGCCGGACCAGCCGACCGCCACGGTCGAGGCGGCGAACAGGTACTCCAGGATCAGGCACCAGCCGATGAACCAGGCCACGCCTTCGCCCAGGGTCGCGTAGGAGTAGGAGTAGGCGCTGCCCGAGACCGGCAGCATGGCCGCGAACTCCGCGTAGCACAGGCCGGCGAAGGCGCAGGCGATGCCGGCGATGACGAAGCTGAGCATCACAGCCGGACCGGCGTATTCCGCCGCCGCCTGGCCGGTGAGCACGAAGATGCCGGCGCCGATGACCGCGCCGATGCCCAGCAGGATCAGCTGGGTGCCGGTGAGGGTGCGCTTGAGGCCGACTTCGCCTTCCAGGGAGCCTTCGACCGGCTCGCCCGCGTCCACGTGCCCCGCCGGCTGGATCGGCTTGGTGCTGAAGAGGTTCTTGAACATCTGATTCCCCGGAAAATGAAGGCCCCTCCCCATCCGGTCTGTCGCCGGAAGGGTGACGGGGCACCTTACCGCAGCGCCGAATCGGCGGGCAAGGCATGACCAATGGCACGGTTCGCCCCCGTATCCATGGGGTGCCTCGCGCGGCGAGGGCTGCTAGGCTCACCGCTCGTTTGCGCCTGGGGGAAGGCAACAGTGCTGGAAAAGACACTCGACTGGCTGAATGCGATCATCTGGAGTCCCGCGCTCATCTACCTGTGCCTCGCGCTGGGGCTGTACTTCTCGATCCGGACCCGCTTCATGCAGGTGCGCGGCATCCCCGAGATGCTCCACCTGATGATCAACAACCAATCGTCTAAATCCGGCGTGTCGTCGTTCCAGGCGCTGAGCATGTCGCTGGCCGGCCGCGTGGGCACCGGCAACATCGCCGGCGTCGCCACGGCGATCGCCTTCGGCGGCCCGGGCGCGGTGTTCTGGATGTGGGTGATGGCGTTCCTCGGCGCCTCGACCTCCTACGTGGAGTGCACCCTGGCCCAGATCTACAAGGAACGCGACGACAACGGCCAGTACCGCGGCGGCCCGGCCTATTACATCGAGAAGGCGCTGGGGGTGAAGTGGTATGCGTGGCTGTTCGCAGTGGTGACCGTGATCGCCTGCGGCTTCCTGCTGCCGATCGTGCAGATCAACACCCTGTCCGAGAGCATGGTCAACGCCTTCAGCGTCCCGCCGCTGGTGCTGGCCGCGGTGATCACCGTCGGGCTGGCGCTGATCATCTACGGCGGCGTCAAGCGCATCGCGGCGTTCGCCGAGTTCGTGGTGCCGTTCATGGCGGTCGCCTACATCATCGTCGCGGTCATCCTGATGGCGCTCAACGCCGACCAGCTGCCGGCGATGTTCAAGATGGTGATCGGCAGCGCCTTCGGCGTGGACGCCGGCTTCGGCGCGATGCTCGGCCTGGCGGTCGAGTGGGGCGTCAAGCGCGGCGTGTACTCGAACGAGGCCGGGCAGGGCACCGGCCCGCACTCGGCCGCGGCGGCCGAGGTCGCGCACCCGGCGCAGCAGGGCTACGTGCAGGCCTTCGCGGTGTACGTGGACACGCTGCTGGTGTGCAGCGCTACCGCCTTCATGATCCTCTCGACCGGCATGTACAACATCCCGGATCCGGCGGGCGGCGGCTTCCTGTACCAGGCGCTGCCGGGCGCGGTGGCCGGCCCCGACTTCCCGCAGGCCGCGGTGGACTCGGCGCTGCCGGGCTGGGGCGCGGGCTTCGTGGCGGTGGCGGTGCTGTTCTTCGTGTTCACCACCCTGGTCACGTACTACTACATGGCCGAGACCAACGTCGCCTACATCAACCGCAAGGTGCACCGGCCGTGGCTGATCCAGCTGCTGCGCATCGCCATCCTCGCCGCGGTGGTCTGGGGCGTGCTGCGCACCACCCAGACCGCGTGGGCGCTGGGCGATGTGGGCGTGGGCCTGATGGCGTGGCTGAACCTGATCGCGATCATCCTGCTGCAGAAGCCGGCGCTGGCCTGCCTGCGCGACTACGAGCGCCAGCGCAAGACCGGCGGCGCGCTGCGCTTCGACCCGGAAGCCCTGGGCATCCGCAACGCCGAGTTCTGGCTCAAGCGCCAGCGCGAAGAGGACGCGGGCACGGGTGCCGGCGGCTGAGCGACTGCAGGCCCTGGCGGCGGCGCTGGCGGACTACCGCCAGCGCTGGCCGTCCGAAGCGGCGACCGTCGCCCGCTTCGAGGACCTGCTCGGCGAAGGCAGCCACGGTTTCGCGCGCGAGCGCCTGGCCGGGCATTTCACCGCCTCGGCGTGGCTGGTCGCGGCCGACGGCCTGCGCACCCTGCTCACCCACCACCGCAAGCTCGGGCTGTGGCTGCAGCTGGGCGGCCATGCCGACGGCGACACCGACCTGCCGCGCGCGGCGCTGACCGAAGCCGAAGAGGAATCCGGGCTGCCGGGCCTGCGCCTGGCCGACCGCGCGATCTTCGACCTCGACCGCCACTGGATCCCCGAACACAAGGGCGTGCCCCCGCACTGGCACTACGACGTGCGCTACGTCGTGCGCGCCGGCGAGGTCGAGGACTTCGTGGTCAGCGACGAATCCCACGCCCTGGCCTGGCGCGACATCGCCGCGCTGGCGCAGGACGCCACGGCGGACGCAAGCGTCCGCCGCATGGCGCAAAAGTGGATGGCCCTGTAGGAGCCGACCCTGTAGGAGCCGACCCATGGTCGGCTCGCATTGGACGGTTCCCGCAATCAGGTCGAACCAGCCGACCATGGGTCGGCTCTACATGGGCAGGATGGCTCAGTCCGCCCGGCCCGCAAATTCCCCGGTCGTGGTATTCACCCACACCTTCTCCCCGGTCGCGATGTACTCGGGCACCTGGATCTCGATCCCGGTGGAGAGCTTCGCCGGCTTCGGGCGCTTGGTCGCGGTGCCGCCCTTGAGCTCGGGCGGCGTGTCGACCACTTCCAGTGCCACGCTCTGCGGCAGCTGCAACCCGACCGGCTGCTCGTCGATCACCTGCACGTGGCAGCCGGACAGGTCCGGGACGATGTAGCCGGCGGCGTCGACGACCACGTCCGCGTCGAGCGTGTACGGGGTGTAGTCCTCGTCGTCCAGGAACACGAACGCGTCGCCGTCCATGTAGGAGAACGTCACCTGGCGGCGGGACAGCTCGACTTCCTTCAGCTCGTCCTCGGCGCCCAGGCTGAGGTCGAGCTTGTTGCCGCCCGGCACCGAGTACAGGGTGAAGCGGAACTTGACGTTGCCGCCGCGGCCCTGCGGGGAGCTGCGCTCGATGTCGCGGACCTGGTAGACGCCGCCGTTGTGTTCGACGACGTTGCCCTTCTTGATGTCGTAGGCCTTCATGGGGAATTACTTGGGCGCCAGGCGCGTCGCGCCGTCGAGGCGGATGGTCTCGCCGTTGAGGTAGGTGTTGCCGAGGATGTACGCGACCAGCGAGGCGTACTCCGGCGGCTGGCCCAGGCGCGAGGGGAACGGGATCGACGCGGCCAGCGACTGCTGCACGTTCTCGGGCATGCCGTCCACCATCGGCGTCCAGAACACGCCCGGGGCGATGGTCATCACCCGGATCCCGAAGCGCGCCAGCTCGCGTGCCATCGGCAGGGTCATGCCGACCACGCCGCCCTTGGACGCGGAGTAGGCGGCCTGGCCGATCTGGCCCTCGTACGCGGCCACCGAGGCGGTGTTGACGATCACGCCGCGCTCGCCGTCATCGCCCGGCGCGTTGTGTTGCATCAGGTTGGCCGCGGCCTTGGCCACGTTGAAGCTGCCGACCAGGTTGACCATCACCGTGGCCTGGAACTGCGACAGCGGCATCGGCGCCTCGCGGCCGAGCACGCGCCCGGCGCCGAGGATGCCCGCGCAGTTCACCGCGACGTTGAGCCCACCCATCGCGTCGCGCGCGGCCTCCACATTCGCGACCACGCCGGCCTCGTCGGTGACGTCGGTCAGGAAGAAGCGCGCGTTGGCCTCGCCGAGCTCGGCGACGGCGGCGGCGCCCTTGTCGGCGTTGACGTCGAACAACGCCACCTTGCCGCCATGGGCGACGAGGTGGCGGGCCACGGCCAGGCCGAGGCCGGAGACGCCGCCGGTGATGACGGCGCGGGTGTCCTGGAGCTGCATGGGGCGATCCCTGGAAGCGGAAAGCCCGTCATTTTACTGTAGAGCCGACCCATGGTCGGCTGGTTCGGCGTGGTGGCGGGAACCGCCGGATGCGAGCCGACCATGGGTCGGCTCCTACGGGGCATTCGACTTTACGGGCGGCGGTGGACGACGCCGTCCTTCATCACGAACACCGGGTGGGCGGTGGCGCCGATGTCCACGGTCGGGTCGCCCTGGAACGCGGCCAGGTCGGCCAGCATCCCCGGCGCGATCCGGCCGAGGCGGTCCTGCGCCCGGATCAGTTCCGCGGCATGGTCGGTGGCCGCGTGCAGCGCCTGCGCCGGGGTCATGCCCAGGCGCACCATCCATTCGAGCTCGCGGTGGCTGTCGCCGTGGTGGAACACGCCGACGTCGCTGCCGTTGACGATGCGGGTGCCGGCCTTCAGCGCCAGGCCGAAGGCACGGGCCAGGTCGCGCATGTCCCGGGTCGGCGCCGATTGCCCGGGCACGTAGCCCTCGAAGTACACGCCGTAGGCTTCGGCGGCGGTCAGCGTGGGCAGCCAGGCGATGCCGCGGTCGCGCATCAGGCGGAAGGTCTCCGCGCTGCCGCCGTAACCGTGCTCGATGCTGTCCACGCCGGCCTCGATCGCCGCGCGCATGCCGGCGTCGGACATCGCGTGCGCGGCCACCGGGCGCCCGGCCAGGTGCGCGGTCTCGACCAGCGCGCGCAGTTCCTCCGGCGAGAAGGTCACCTGCGTGCTGCCGTTCGGGCCCCAGCTGAAATCGGTGTAGACCTTGATCCAGTCGGCGCCGTGGCCGGCCTGCTCGCGCACCGCGTGCACGATCTCGTCCACGCCGCTGGCTTCCTGCGCGCCCTTGGGCAGGTCGATGTCGTCGCGGAAACCGCGGGGGCCGGGGCCGTAGGCGCCGGTGGCGACGATCGCGAGGGTCGAGATGTACAGGCGCGGCCCGGGGATCACGCCTTCCTCGATCGCGCGCTTCAGTGCCACGTCCGCGTAGCCCGCGCCCTCGGTGCCGAGGTCGCGCAGGGTGGTGAAGCCGGACTGCAGGGTGTCGCGCGCGTAGCCGACCGCCGCGATCGTGCGCCAGGCCACCGGCTCCTTCAGTACCTGGTCGTTCCACAGGGTTTCGCTGTACGGGTGCAGGTACAGGTGCGCGTGCAGGTCCATCAGGCCCGGCGTCAGGGTCGCGCCTTCGAGGCGGATGCGCTCGGCGTCGCCGGCCTGGATGCCGTCGGCCGGGCCGACCGCGGCAATCCTGCCGTCGCGCACCAGCACGGCCCAGCCGGCGTGCGCGGCGTCGCCTTCGGCGGTCCACACCCGGTCGGGCAGCAACAGGTAATCGCCGCGTGGCGGCTCCCTGGCGCCGGCCGCGAACGCGAGCACGGCAAGAAACAGGGCGAGCATCGTCCTGGTCATGCGGATTCCCCCTTTCGCTTGCGGCGCGCACGTGCGCGCGCGGTTCAGAGTCCCCGCAAATAGAACGTATTGCAACCGCCGTGGCCGGTCGCGCCCAGCGGCGCGTCGATGCGGCGGAAGCCGCTGCGCTCGTACAGGCGCATCGCCGCATCCATGCCGGTCAGGGTTTCCAGGTAGCAGCGGGCGAAGCCGAAACCGCGCGCGGCCTCGAGGCAGCGCGCCATCATCGCCGCGCCGGCGCCCAGCCCGCGCGCCTCCGGCAGGAAGTACATCTTGCGCAGCTCGCAGGTCTCCGCATCGCCGCCTTCCAGCGGCGCCACGCCACCGCCGCCCAGCACCACACCCTCGCGCTCGACCACGAAGTAGGCGCTGCGCGGCGCCGAATACGCCCGGCTCATCCAGTCCACTTCCGGGTCGTTGATCGCGAAGCCCGAGCCGCAGGCACCGAATTCCGGCATGACCGTGCGGATGATGTGCGCCATGCGCGGATCGTCTTCCGCGCGGATCGGCCGGATCGACCAGGGCTGGGGCATCGCGACTCCTTCGGTGGGCGGTCAGGCGGACAATGGCACGTTCGCATGCCGGAGCCGCAGCGCGAACTCCTCCGGCGGCAGCCCCGGCGCGAACAGGAAGCCCTGTCCCACCGGCACGCCCAGCTCCATCAGGAACTGGCGCTGCGCCTCGGTTTCCACGCCCTCGGCCACCAGGCCGAGGCCCAGGCTGCGGGCGATGCCCGACACCGCCTGGCACACCGCGACGTCGGACTGGTTGCCCGGCACGCCGTGCACGAACAGCTGGCTCAGCTTGAGCCCGTGGATCGGCAGCCGGCGCAGGTAGTTGAGTGCGCTGTAGCCTTCGCCGAAGTCGTCGATGGTCAATGTCACGCCCATGTCGCGCAGCGCGGCGAAGGTGCGCTGGGTGTCGGGGGCGTCCTCGATCAGCACCCGCTCGGTGAATTCGAGCTCCAGCGCCGAGCCGGGCAGTTCGAAGTCCGCCAGCAGCTTGCGCACGGTGTCGGCCAGGTCGTCGCCGAGGAACTGGCGGTAGGACACGTTCACCGCCAGGCGGACCATGCCGGCGCCCTCGTCGCGCCACTGCCGGACCTGGCGGCAGGCCTCGCGCAGCACCCAGCTGCCGATGCGGACGATGTCGCCGGTGATCTCGGCGTGGGAAATGAAATGGTCCGGCCGCATCTCCCCCAGCAGCGGGTTCTCCCAGCGGATCAGCGCCTCCGCGCCGACGATCGCGCCGCTGCCCAGGTCCACCTGCGGCTGGTAGACGAGGTGGAATTCACTGTTTTCCGCGGCCTTGCGCAGGTGCGTCTCCAGGTGCAGGCGCTCCTGCTGCGACTGCGCCAGCGCCGGGTTGTAGGCCTGCCAGCCATTGCGGATCCGCCGCTTGGAGTCGTACATCGCCGCGTCCGCGTTCTGGATCAGCGCCTGCACCGTGGTGCCGTCCTGCGGCGACTGGGCGATGCCGACGCTGGCGGTGATCGCGAACTCTTCCTTGTCGAAGCGGAAGCTGTCGCCGAACGCGTCGAGGATCGCATCGGCGATCCGCACCGGCCGCGCCGGGTCGTCGACCGTGCACACGACCAGGAACTCGTCGCCGCCGAAGCGCGCGATCAGGCCTTCCTCGTCCACCGCGTCGCGGATCCGGCGCGACGCGGTCACCAGCAGCTCGTCGCCGGCGGCGTGGCCGAGCACGTCGTTGACCACCTTGAAGCGGTCCAGGTCGATGTACAGCACCGCGACCTTGCCCATCGCCGGGTCGTCGAGCCAGCCGGCCAGCTCGCCGAGGATCGCGTCGCGGTTGAGCAGGCCGGTGAGCGGGTCGGTGCGCGCCTGCACCCGCAGCGCCTCCTCGGCCAGCTTCTTCTGGGTGATGTCCTGGACCGTGCCGACCAGGTGCATGGACAGCGGGTTGCCGGCCTCGGCCTCGCCGATCGCGCGCACCCAGAACGGCTCGCCGTCGCGCTGGCCGCGCAGGTCCAGGTCGAACGACTCGCCCTGGTCGCGCAGGCGTTCGATCCCGGCCTGCAGGCGCTTGCGGTCGCTCGGGTCCAGCACTTCCAGCAGCGGCCCGATCGCCCGCGGCGATGCGTCCAGGCCGAACATGCGCAGCGCCTCGGCGGTGAGGTAGAGGCGGTCGCGGCCCGCGTCCCACTGCCAACCGCCGATGTGCGCCAGCGACTGCACCCGCTCGAACAGCGTGCTGTCGCGCTTGAGCGAGGTGACGTCGGTGAACAGGGTCAGCACCTGGTGCGGCCGGTCGGCGCCCGGCGCGAACTGCGGCACCGAAGTGACCGCGAACCAGGTCAGCTTGCGCAGGCGCAGGCTGTAGTAGCCGAGCAGCGTGTTCTCGACCACCCGCGCCTCGTGCAGCGCGCGGTACATGGGCAGCTCTTCGCGGCTCAGTTCGCGGCCGCCCTCGTCGATGATCCGCCAGCGCTCCGGCTGCAGTTCCTCGTCCAGGCTCAGCCCGGACTCGACGTTGAGCATGCGGATCGCGGCCGCGTTGGCGTAGGCGATGCGGCCATCGGCGCCGCGCAGCACGATGCCCTTGTCCACCACTTCCATCAGCTGGCGGTAGCGCAGCTCGGCCTCGGCGCGGCCGCTGATGTCGCGGGCCACGGCGACCAGGCAGGGGCGGCCTTCGAACTCGAAGTTGGCCGAGTGCACTTCCACCGGGAAGCGGGTGCCGTCCGCGCGCATGTTGGTGACTTCGACCACGTGCGTGTTGCCGCGGCTGAGCGCGTCGCGCACCGGGCCCATGTGCCCGCGCGGCAGGTCCGGGTTCAGCATCTCGATCGGCTTGCCGATGATGTCCTCGGGCGGGCGGCCATAGGCGTTGGCGCCCGCGCGGTTGAGGTCGAGCACGGTGCCGTCCCAGGCGAGGACGCTGACCGGGTCGGGAACCGCGTCGAACAGCGCGCGGTAGCGCTGGCGCTCGGCCGCGGCGACCGCGATCGCGACCTGCAGCGCATCGGCCGCCTGCTGCAGCAGGTTGCGCTGGTCCTCCGGAAGGGTCTCGTCCGCCAGTGCCCCGAGCAGCATCGCGAGGCTCTCCTCGGCATCCGCGGTGGCGGAGGTCGAAGGCGGCGGCGCGGGCAGGTCCTGGTTCACGTCGTTTCGGCTTGCTTGCCGTCCTCCATCGCCTGGGTGACCTTGCTGCCGCTGGCGCGGCCCAGCTGGCCGGCGAGCCAGCGCCCCGTCTCCACCAGTTTCTCCAGATCGATGCCGGTGTCGATGCCCATGCCTTGCAGCATGTAGGCGACGTCCTCGGTGGCGACGTTGCCGCTGGCGCCGCGCGCGTACGGGCAGCCGCCGGTGCCGGAGACCGAGGCGTCCACGACCGCCACGCCTTCCTCCAGGCACGCGAGCAGGTTGGCCAGCGCCTGGCCGTAGGTATCGTGGAAATGCACCGCGAGCGCCGGCAGCGGGACCGCCGACGCCACCGCGCGCAGCATCGTGCGCGCCTTCCCCGGGGTTCCGACGCCGATGGTGTCGCCGAGCGAGATCTCGTAGCAGCCCATCGCGTGCAGGGCGGCCGCCACCCTGACTACGTCGCCCAACGGCACCTCGCCCTGGTACGGACAGCCGAGCACGGTGGAGACGTAGCCGCGCACGCGCACGCCGTCGGCCGCCGCGCGCTCGAACACCGGTTCGAAGCGGGCCAGCGACTCGTCGATGCCGGCGTTGGTGTTGCGCTTGTTGAATGCCTCCGAGGCTGCGGTGAACACGGCCACCTCGTCGGCCCCGGCCGCGCGCGCGCGCTCGTAGCCGCGCAGGTTCGGCACCAGCACCGGGTAGCGCACGCCGGGCCTGCGGGTGATCCCGGCCATCACCTGCTCGGCGTCGGCCAGCTGCGGGATCCACTTCGGGCTGACGAAGCTGGTCGCCTCGATGCTCTGCAGGCCGGTGGCCGAGAGCCGGTCGATCAGTTCGATCTTGGCGGAAGTGGGAATGGTCGCCTTTTCGTTCTGCAGGCCGTCGCGCGGCCCGACTTCCACGATGCGAACGCGCGCGGGCAGGGCCATCTCAATGCTCCAGCGACACCAGCACGGTGTCGGCCTCGACGAAGTCGCCGGCAGCGGCGTCGACCGACGCCACGATGCCGTCGCGTGGCGCCTTGAGCGCCAGTTCCATCTTCATCGCTTCGATGACCAGCAGTTCCTGTCCTGCCACGACGTTGTCCCCCCGTGCGGCCCGGACCACCACCACGCGACCGGGCATTGGGGCCCGGACCTGGTCGTCCTGCGCCGCTGACGTGTCGCTGTCCCGACGATACACCTCCACGACGGCCAGTTGCAGGCGTCCGGCCCCGTCATGCAGGACCAGGCTGCCCGGCTCCGCGTGCACCCCGAAACGGCGTGCTTTTCCGTCGAAACGGCCGCTGAGCACACCCTCGGCCAGGCGCGCCCCGGAAACCGTGACCGGCTCCCCATCTTGCGGCACCAGCACGTAATCGCCGGCGCTGCCGTGCGCGGTCACGATGTGGCGCTCGCCGGCATGGATGAACGCGATCCGGCGCTTTCCGCCGTGGCCGAGCCGCCAGCCGTCGGCGATCGCCCACGGCGAGCCCGGGTCGGCCGACGCCGCGGCCGCCTCTCGCTGCGCGCGCTCCTGGCGCAGCAGGCGCGCGGTCGCCGCCGCCAACAGCACCTCGCGCGGCAAGGGTGCGCCGGGTTCGGGCAGGAATTCGTCCAGGTGCCTGTCCAGGTAGCCGGTGTCGATGGTGGCGCCGGTGACGGCGGGGTGGCGCACCAGCCGCTCGAGGAAGGCAATGTTCGATTTCGGCCCGCTCACCGCGCATTGCGCCAGCGCCTCGCGCATCCGCGCCAGGGCCATGTCGCGGGTGGCGTCGTGGACGATCAGCTTGGCGATCATCGGGTCGTAGAAGATCGTGACCGTGTCGCCCTCGACCACGCCCGAGTCGATCCGCACGTGCGCGGACGGCGCCGGCAGCCGCAACCGCTCGAGCCGCCCCGAGCCCGGCAGGAACCCGGCCTCCGGGTCCTCGGCGTACAGGCGCACCTCGATCGCGTGGCCGCGCTGCGGCACGTCGTCCTGCGCCAGCGGCAGCGGTTCCCCGGCCGCCACCCGCAGCTGCCACTCGACCAGGTCCAGGCCGGTGGTCATCTCGGTCACCGGATGCTCCACCTGCAGCCGGGTGTTGATCTCCATGAAGAAGAACTCGCCCGACGGCGCGACGATGAACTCCACCGTGCCGGCATTGGCGTAGTCGATTGCGCGCGCCGCCTGCACCGCGGCCGCGCCCATCGCCGCGCGCAGCTCCGGGGTCAGGAACGGCGAGGGCGATTCCTCCAGCACCTTCTGGTAACGGCGCTGCGCCGAGCACTCGCGCTCGTTGAGGTGGATCACGTTGCCGTGGGCGTCGCCGAACACCTGGATCTCGATGTGTCGCGGCGATTCGATGTAGCGCTCCAGCAGCACGCGGTCCTTGCCGAACGCGTTGGCCGCCTCGCGCTGGCAGCTTTCCAGCGCGGAGGCGAATTCGCCGGCTTCGCGCACGATGCGCATGCCCTTGCCGCCGCCACCGTGCGCGGCCTTGATCATCAGCGGGTAACCGATGCGGTCGGCCTCGCGCTGCAGCAGGGCGGGGGCCTGGTCCTCGCCGGTATAGCCCGGTACCACCGGCACGCCGGCGGCGGCCATCAGCTCTTTCGCCCCGGCCTTGCTGCCCATCTTGCGCATGGACGCGGCCTTCGGCCCGATGAACACCAGCCCCGCCGCCTCCACCGCGTCGGCGAATTCGGCGTTCTCCGACAGGAACCCGTAACCCGGATGGACCGCCTGCGCGCCCGAGGCCAACGCGGCTTCGATGATCCGCTCCCCGACCAGGTAAGACTCCTGCGGCCGCGCGCCCCCGATCAGGAACCCCTCATCCGCCAACCGCACATGCTGCGCATCCGCATCGGCCTCCGAGTACACCGCCACCGTCCCGACCCCAAGACGCCGGCACGTCCGGATCACCCGGCACGCAATTTCCCCGCGGTTGGCAATCAGGATTCGGCTGAACATTCGGCTTCTCTTTTGACGCGGATCAACGCGGATGAAAAACGGATAAGGGCAGATCAGGAAATAGTATTGAAAACCCGGCGCCTCAGTTGCGCCCTGGGGCCAAAGTTGAGCAGGAGGCCCACCCTGTGCCCGGTCGCACGCAGGTAGTTCACCAATTGGACCTCGTGGATGCGAACGAGCTGGGAGACCGCCTTCACTTCGACGATGAGCCTGCCTTCCACGAGCAGGTCGGCCCGGAACTGCCCGACCAGGCGGTCCCGGAAGTGCACCAGCAACGGAACTTCCGTTTCGGCCCGCAAATCCATTTCCGCCAATGCGATCACGAGCGCATTGACATAAACGCTCTCGAGGAAGCCCGGTCCAAGCTCATTGTAGACAGCGTAAAACCCGGCAATCACCTTCTCGGTCAGTGGTCCTTCGATGAGCCCGTTCCCGCGGCCATCCATGTCCGCAACGTCCATCCAGCCTCCTGCTCCTTCCCTGTTTCAATCCGTGTTGATCGGCCTTTATCCGCGTTATCCGCGTCCTGCGTTTGCCTTCAGGGTGCCCAGCGGGGTTTGCGTTTTTCGAGGAACGCGGCGATGCCTTCCTGGCCTTCGGGGGAGACGCGGAGGCGGGCGATGAGTTCGGCGTTGGTGGTGTCGATGGCGACGGGGCCGCTGGCGGCGGCGACGTTGCGGACCAGGGCCTTGGCCGAGGCCGCGGCGATGGGGCCGGCCTTGAGCAGGAAGCCGACCTGGCGGTCGATGGCGGCGTCGAGCTGGCCGGCCTCGACGACTTCGTGCAGCAGGCCCATCCGTTGCGCCTGGGCGGCGTCGAAGATCTCGGCGCTGGCGAAGTAGCGCCGCGCATGGCGCGGGCCGATCGCGTTGACCACGTAAGGGGAAATGACCGCCGGCAGCAGCCCGAGCTTGCTCTCGGTCAGCCCGAACTTCGCCTCCGGCACGCCGATGGCGATGTCGCAGGCGGCGACCAGGCCGACGCCGCCTCCGAACGCGGCGCCGTGGACGCGGGCGATGGTCGGTTTGGGCAGCTCGTCCAGGGCGCGCAGCATCTTCGCCAGGGCGAGGGCGTCCTGGCGGTTGTCCAGCTCGTCGGCGGCGGCCATGCCGCGCATCCAGTTGAGGTCGGCGCCGGCCGAGAACGACGCGCCTTCGCCCTCCAGCACCAGCACCCGCACGCCCGGATCCCGCGCCAGTTCCCCCAGCGCGTGGGCCAGCGCGGCGACCAGTGCGGCGTCGAACGCGTTGTGCACGTCCGGTCGCTCCATCCGCAGGCGCGCGACCGCGCCGTCCTTGCGCAGGGAGAGGGGCTGTTTCACGCGGGGAACTCCGGCAGGCCGAGGCCCTCATGATAGCCGGGCCGCCGCAAGCGCCCGCCGCCACTGGCTTTCCGGGCGGACAGCAAATGCGATCCATTCGCGTTTGCCGTAGAATGGCGGTCCCGCCTCCGTGCCGCCCGGATACCGTTCCATGCGCCTGACGTCCCCGCGCCTCCGCGCCTGCCTCGCCGTGATGCTGCTGATGTGCGTGAGTTGGGTCGCCCAGGCCTCGCCCCAGGTGCAGACCATCTGGCAGCTGCTGGACTACATCGCGGTGGATTACGGCGCCGCCGTGCAGGACGGCCAGGTCGTAAGCGAGATGGAATTCCAGGAGATGCAGGAGTTCTCGGCGACCGTGCGCGAACGCCTGGCGCAACTGCCCGAACATCCGGCGCGCGACGGGCTGGTGGCCCGGGCCGGCGAGCTGGAGCAGGCGATCTCCGCGAAGTCGGCGCCGGCCGAGGTCGACCGCCAGGCGCGGGCGCTCGCCGACGCGCTGCTGCAGGCCTATCCGGTCCCGCGCGGGCCGGAGACCACCCCCGACCTGGCCGGCGCGCCCGCGCTGTACCAGCAGATGTGCGCGAGCTGCCACGGCCCCACCGGCCACGGCGACGGCCCGGCCGCGGCCGGGCTCGAGCCGCCGCCGATCGCCTTCACCGACGCCGGGCGCGCGCGCCAGCGCAGCGTGTTCGCGCTGCACCAGGTGATCACCCAGGGTCTGGAAGGCACATCCATGGCCAGCTACGCGCACCTGTCGGACGAACAGCGCTGGGCGCTGGCGTTCTACATCGGCCAGTTTGCCTTCGACCAGGCCACCCGCGGCGAGTCGCTGTGGACCTCGCGCGGCGACGTGCGCGCCGCGATCCCGGACCTCGACGCCCTGGTGCAGGCGCTGCCGGCGGGCATGGCCGGCCTGTCGCAGGCGGACGCCGACGCGCTCACCGCGTACCTGCGCCGCCACCCGGACGCCGTCGCGACCGGCGGCGGCGCCAACCAGGACGGCATCGCCCTGGCGCGCATGCGCCTGCAGGAAGGCGTGGCCGCCTATGCCGCGGGCGACCGCGCGCAGGCCCGGGACAAGATGCTGTCGGCCTACCTGGACGGCTTCGAGCCGGTCGAGCCGGTGCTGGCGACCCGCGACAAGGCGCTGCTGGCCGAGGTCGAGACGGCGATGGCCGCGCTGCGCTCGAAGGTCGGGAAGAACGCAACCCTGGACGAAGTGCGGGCGCAGGTAGACGTGCTTTCCGGATTGCTCGACCGCGCCAGCGTCGCGCTGGACGACGACAGCGAAGCCGGGGCAGGGGCCGCGTTCGTCGGCGCGCTGACCATCCTGCTGCGCGAGGGGCTGGAAGCGCTGCTGCTGGTGATCGCGATGGTCGCGTTCCTGCGCAAGGCCGAACGCACCGACGCGATGCCCTACGTGCACGCGGGCTGGATCGGTGCGCTGGTGGCCGGCGGCATCACCTGGATCGTGGCGACCGAGCTGGTCGCGATCAGCGGCGCCAGCCGCGAGCTGACCGAGGGCTTCGCCGCATTGCTGGCGGCGGCCGTGCTGGTGTCGGTCGGGATCTGGATGCACGGCAAGAGCCAGGCCGACGCCTGGCAGCGCTACGTGCGCGAGCAGCTTTCGCACGCGCTGTCGCGCGGCTCGCTGTGGTTCCTGTTCGGCCTGTCGTTCCTGATCGTCTACCGCGAGGCGTTCGAGACCGTGCTGTTCTATGCCGCGCTGTGGAGCCAGGGCAACCATCCGGCGGTGATGGCCGGCGCGGCGACCGCGGTGGTGGCACTGGCGGCGATCGCCTGGGTGATGCTGCGCTACAGCCGGCGTCTGCCGTTCGGCAAGTTCTTCGCGATCAGCGCAGTGCTGATCGCGGTGCTGGCGGTGGTGCTGGCGGGCAAGGGCGTGGCCGCGCTGCAGGAGGCGGGCTGGCTCGGGGTGTCGCTGGTGTCGGCGCCGCGGGTGGACCTGATCGGGCTGTATCCGACGCTGCAGGGGATCGGGGTGCAGTTGGCGGTGCTGGCGGTGCTGGTGCTGGGGTTCTGGTGGAATTCGCGGGCGGCGAGGGTCGCGGTGGCTTCCTGAGGTAGAGCGCCGCGGCTTCCGCCGCTCCCACAAGGTGGGTCCCTGGAGAAGCCGACCATGGGTCGGCTCTACATCAGTGTTTTCTTTTGGCCTTGGCGCCCTGGGCCTGGGTCATTTCGACTTGCAGGGTGAAGCTGCGGGGTTCGTCGGGCCATAGGGCGCCGACGCCGATCACCTGGCGGTTCACTTCCTCGCCGCGCTCGTTGCGGATGCTGAGCACCATCGAGTACTCGTAGGGCACGTCGCCCGCCGGCGAGGCGATCGTGCCCTCGATGTTGAGCGGCACGACCTTGGTCTTCTCGCGCTGCACCGACGCCTCGTCGTAGCGCAGGTGGCCCCGGCAGGCGGGGCACACGCTGGCAGTCTCGAGGATGGTCGCCTTGCAGTGGGGACAGGCGCGGGTGGCGCCTGCCGTCCCCGGGCGCGGGTTGCTCATGACGCCGGACGGGTCTCCGCGGGCTTGCCGCCCTTCTCGTCCCAGCCGAAGTCGGCCTGGCCGCGCATGCGCGCGCCGGAGGCCACGGTCATGGAGCCGGCCTTGACGTCGCCGACCAGCACGCCGCCCTGCTGCAGTTCGACCTGCTGCGCGGTCTCGATGTTGCCTTCCAGCTCACCGGAGATGACCACGCGCTTGGCGCGCACGCCGCCGGTCAGCTTGGCGCCCGGCTCGATGGTCAGGTCGCCCTGGACGTTGACGTCGCCCTTGAACTTGCCGGCGATGCGGACGTTGCCGGCGCCCTCGATCTTGCCCTCGATGGTCAGGTCGGCGGCGATCAGCGATTCCTTCGCGGGGGCGCCCTGCGGCTTCGGCGCCGCGGACAGGTTGGGGCCGGTGTCGGCGGCCGGCGGCGGCTCGCGGAACGGGGGCACGTCGGAAGGGAACGGCGAGGTGTCTTTCCTGGCCGCGGATTTCTGGTCGAAGATCGCCATGGTGATGCCCTCTGCGGGGTTATGGGTGGATCGGCGGCTCCAGTGCGGAGCATCCCGGAGCCACCGAATCTAGCACGCCACCGGCAGGGTGGCGCCGTGACGCAGATCGCGGCTTGGGCCTCAGGCCGGGCGGGTGTAGAGGTAATGGCGGAAGCGGTCGTA
Source organism: Lysobacter sp. (assembly GCA_044464395.1). Lineage (GTDB taxonomy): Bacteria > Pseudomonadota > Gammaproteobacteria > Xanthomonadales > Xanthomonadaceae > Cognatiluteimonas. Next base: position 178,423 of record JBIQLI010000003.1, on the reverse strand, counting down.
ATGGGCCAGCACGTCGGCGATGACCTGTTCACCGTCGTAGCCGTAGATGTCGTAGCCGCGTCCGCCCTGCGGCAGGAACGCCTCGACCCGGTAGTAGCGGGTGCGCTCGCCGGCGCGCTGCGCGGCGCTGGCCAGGGCGAACGGCGGGATCGCGTGCGGCACCGCCCGGGCGGTGTAGCTGAAGTCGGTCACGCCCTCGTGGCGGACCGCGAGACTGGCCTCGTCGTCGCCGCGCAGCACCTCGGCGACGAGCCCGCGCCCATTCATCTCCGCCGCCACCTTCTCCAGCGCCGGCGCCACGGTCGACTGCAGGTAGGCGATGGCCTGGGCGCGGTTGGGGTGGCTGACGATCGCGGCCAGCCGGCGCCGCCACGGCACCTGGGTGCCGGGCAGCAGGGGCGCCGCCGGCAACTGTTCGCTGCTGCGCAGGCGGCGCTCGTCGTGCAGCCCCTTCCAGATCCCCCAGCACATCAGCAGCATCACCACCGCCAGCGGCAGGCCGGCGATCACCGCCGCCATCTGCACCGCCGGCAATCCGCCCGCCAGCAGCAGGGTGCCGGCCACCGCGCCGCAGGCCAGCGCCCAGCCCACCCGCAGCCACAGCACCGGCTCCTCTTCGCCGCGCGAGGTGATCATCGCGATCACCAGCGCGCCGGCGTCGGACGCGGTGACGAAATACACCGCCACCAGCAGGCCTGTGATCCACGACAGGAACTGCGACCAGGGCAGGTAGTCGAATACGGTGAACAGCGCCACCGGCATGTTCTGCGAAACCGTGCGCGCGATCTCGCCGCCGGCGACATGGTTGTCGAGCCAGATCGCGGTGTCGCCGAAGATGGTGAACCAGATGAAGCTGAAGCCGGCGGGCGCGAACAGCACGCCGAACAGGAACTCGCGGATGCTGCGCCCGCGCGAGATGCGGGCGATGAACATGCCCACGAACGGCGACCAGCTGATCCACCAGCCCCAGTAGAACAGCGTCCAGGTGCCGACCCAGTCGGTCGGCTCGTAGGCATAGATGTGGAAGGTGCGGCGGATGAAGCCGTCCAGGTACAGGCCGATGTTCTCGACGAAGGCGCGCAGCAGGAATTCGGTGGGCCCCAGCGCCAGGATCAGGAACATCAGCAGGAACGAGACCAGGATGATCAGTTCGCTCATCCGGCGGATGCCGTTGTCCAGGCCGGTGGCGACGGTGAGCGTGGCCAGGCCGGTCACGATCCCGATCAGCCACAGCTGCATGGTCAGCGACTGCGGCAGCCCGAACAGGTAGTTCATGCTGGCGTTGAGCTGCGACACGCCCAGGCCGAGCGAGGTCGCCAGGCCGGCGAGGGTACCGACCACCGCGAAGATGTCGATCAGGTCGCCGGCCAGGCCATCGGTGTGGCGGCCGAGCAGCGGGCGGAACGCCGAGCGCAGCAACAGCGGCTGGTCGCGGCGGTAGCCGAAGTAGGCCAGCGCCAGGCCGACCACCGCGTAGATCGCCCAGGCATGCACGCCCCAGTGGAAGAAGGTCACTTCCATCGCGTCGCGCGCGGCCTGCGCGGAACCGGGCTCGGCGTCCGGCGGGAAGGCGAAGTGGGTGATCGGCTCGGCGACCCCGTAGAACACGATGCCGATGCCCATGCCGCCACTGAACAGCATCGCCACCCAGGTGCCGAACCCATAGTCCGGGCGCGCGTCGTCGGGCCCGAGCTTGATCCTGCCCAGCGGGCTCAGCGCGAGCGACAGCAGGAAGATCACGAACACACCGACCGCAAGCAGGTAGAACCAGCCGGCCTCGGCGATGATCCAGGCATTGGCGGCATCGAACATCGCCGCGGCGCGGTCCGGCGCGGTGCTGGCGAACGCGATCAGGCACAGCGCGATCGCGGTGGCGCCGAAGAACGGCACCGGCGAGATCCGCTCGAGCATGGCTTTCATCGGCATCCCTGCGTTGGCGTGGAGTCCGGGCCCGCAGCCGCTACATCCGGAACACGCCGTAGCGCGGCGGTCCCTCGATCGGGGCGTTGAGGCTGGCCGAGATGCCCAATCCAAGCACGCGCCGCGTGTCGGCCGGGTCGATGATGCCGTCGTCCCACAGGCGGGCGGTGGCATACCATGGGCTGCCCTGGGTTTCGTACTGCTCGCGGATCGGGGCCTTGAACGCGTCCTCTTCCTCGGCGCTCCAGCTGCCGCCGCGGGCCTCGATGCCGTCGCGCTTCACCGTGGCCAGCACGCTGGCCGCCTGCTCGCCGCCCATCACGCTGATCCGCGCGTTCGGCCACATCCACAGGAAGCGGCCGCCGTAGGCGCGGCCGTTCATGGCGTAGTTGCCGGCGCCGAAGCTGCCGCCGATGACCACGGTGAACTTGGGCACGTGCGCGCACGCGACCGCGGTGACCATCTTCGCGCCGTCGCGGGCGATGCCGGACTGCTCGTACTTCTTGCCGACCATGAAGCCGGTGATGTTCTGCAGGAACACCAGCGGGATGCCGCGCTGGTTGCACAGCTCGATGAAATGCGTGCCTTTGAGCGCGCTTTCGGAGAACAGGATGCCGTTGTTGGCGATGATCCCGATCGGATAGCCGTGCAGGTGGGCGAAGCCGCACACCAGGGTCTTGCCGTAGCGCGCCTTGAACTCCTGCAGCTCGCTGCCGTCGACGATGCGCGCGATCACCTCGCGGATGTCGAACGGGCGGCGCGGATCCTTCGGCACGATGCCGTACAGCTCCTCGGCGGGGTAGAGCGGCTCGCGCACCTCGCGCGTGGCCAGCGGCAGTGCCTTGCACCGGTTGAAGCTGCCGACGATGTCGCGCGCGATCTGCAGCGCGTGGCGGTCGTCCTCGGCGAAGTGGTCGGCCACGCCGGAGATGGCGGTGTGCACGTCGGCGCCGCCGAGCGTTTCCGCATCGACGACTTCGCCGGTGGCGGCCTTCACCAGCGGCGGGCCGCCCAGGAAGATCGTCCCCTGTTCCTTGACGATGATCGATTCGTCGCTCATCGCCGGCACGTAGGCGCCACCGGCGGTGCACGAGCCCATCACCACCGCGACCTGCGGAATGTTCTCCGCGCTCATCCGCGCCTGGTTGTAGAAGATCCGGCCGAAGTGCTCCTTGTCCGGGAACACCTCGTCCTGCAGCGGCAGGAACGCGCCGCCGGAGTCGACCAGGTAGATGCAGGGCAGGTGGTTCTCGCGTGCGATCTCCTGCGCGCGCAGGTGCTTCTTCACCGTCATCGGGAAGTAGGTGCCGCCCTTGACCGTGGCGTCGTTGGCCACGACCACCACTTCCTGGCCCATCACCCGGCCGATGCCGCAGACCATGCCGGCCGCGGGCGCCTGGCCGTCGTACATGTCCTCGGCGGCGAGCGGGGCGATCTCGAGGAACGGCGAGCCCGGGTCGAGCAGGGCGGCGATGCGGTCGCGGACCAGCAGCTTGCCGCGCGCCTCGTGCTTGTCGCGCGCCTTCTGCCCCCCGCCCTCGGCGGCGCGGGCGAGGCGCCGGTCGAGTTCCTCGACCAGGGCGCGGTGGTAGTCGGCGTTGTCGCGGAACTCCTGCGACTTCGGTTCCAGCTTGGAGGTGATGGCAGGCATCCGCCGATTGTAGAGCCCACCCATGGTGTCGCGCCCGACCCATGGTGTAGCGCCCGACCCGTGGTCGGGCGGCCTTTGGAAAAGCCGACCATGGGTCGGCTCTACAAAAAAGGCCCGCCGGGGGGCGGGCCTTTGGTGTTGCGATGCAGCTCGACTCAGTACTGGTCGCCGTCGTCGGTCGCGTCTTCGGCGGCTTCCTGGGTCTCGTCGGCAGCCTGCTCGCCGGCCTCGGTCATGTCGGCCGCGGCTTCCTGGGTGTTGCCGGCCACTTCGCTCACGGCCTCGCCGGTGGCGGCGGCAGCGGCTTCGGCACCTTCCTCGACCATCGCGCCGGTGGCCTGGACGGCATCGGCGGCGGCGGCGCCCGCCTGGTCGGCGGCGGCGGAGGCTTCAGCGGCTTCCTGCTGGGCGGCGGGGGTCTCGTTCTTGCAGGCCGACAGCGCCAGCACGGCGGCGGCGGCGAGCACGAAAAGCTTGGTATTCATCGGGCACTCTCCATAGCGGTTCGGAAAAGGGCCGGCCCTTCTGCGGCCGGGAATGGAAAAGCCGTCGGCTTGGGACCGACGGCCTTCCATTGTGCAACCAACTCGGGCTGGATTACTCGCCGTCGTTGTTGGTCGGCGCGTCGGAGGAAGCAGCGGCTTCCTCGGCGGCGTCCTGGGCCTGCTCGGCAGCGTCGGCCGCGTTCTCGGCGGCGTCGGCGGCGTCATCGGCATCGCCCATGCTGCCGGCGTCGGCGGCGGCGTCGGCCGAGGTGGCGGCGGCGTCGGCAGCGGCGGCGGCGGCGTCGGCCGAAGCCTGGGCGGCGTCGGCGGCGGCCATGTCGCCGGTCATCGCGGCATTGTCGGCGGCCTGCTGGGCCTCGGTGGCGGCGTCGGCCGCTTCGGCGGCCGAGTCAGCGGCCTGCTCCTGGTTGGTGCACGCAGCCAGGGCCAGGCCCATGGCAATCGCGAGCAGCGCCTTGTTGATGGTCATGATGGGTTTTTCCTCGTCGTAGGTTTTAGGCAACGCGCAACTGCGCGCCACTAACATGATGACAAGCCCCGGTCGCCTGTCAAGCGGCGGGGGGTGAATTTTTTGGTTAATCGCGTTTAACGCTTCACGCCATCTCGACGGCGACCGCGGTGGCCTCCCCGCCGCCGATGCACAGCGAGGCGACGCCCCGCTTGCCGCCCCGGGCCTGCAGGGCATGGAGCAGGGTGACCAGCAGCCGGGCGCCGCTTGCCCCGATCGGGTGGCCAAGGGCCACGGCGCCGCCATTGACGTTGAGCTTGTCGTGGGGGATGCCCAGGTCGGTCATCGGCGCCATGGCCACGCAGGAGAATGCTTCGTTGACCTCGAACAGGTCGACGTCGCCGACCTGCCAGCCGGCCTTGTCCAGGACCGCCTTCAGCGCGGAGACCGGGGCGGTGGTGAACCACTCCGGCGCCTGCGAATGGGTGGCATGGGCGACGATCCGGGCGATCGGCTTCAGCCCGCGGCTGGCGGCTTCCCCGGCCGACATCAGCACGGTGGCGGCGGCGCCGTCGGAAATCTTGGACGAGGACGCGGCGGTCAGCACGCCTTCCTTGCCGAAGGCCGGGCGCAGGTTGGGGATCTTCGCCGGATCGATCCTGCCCGGCTCCTCGTCGGTATCGACGACCACTTCGCCCTTGCGGGTCTTGACCGTGACCGGAACGATCTCGGCCTTGAACGCACCCGAGGTGACCGCTTCCTGCGCGCGGCGCACGCTCTCGGCGGAGTAGGCGTCGAGCTTGGCGCGGTCGTATGCGTACTTGGCGCAGGCCATGTCGCCGAACACGCCCATCGCCTTGCCGTCGTACGGGTTGGTCAGGCCGTCCCAGGCCATGTGGTCGAGGAACTCGGCGCTGCCGTAGCGGATGCCGGTGCGCGAGCCGTTGAGCAGGTGCGGCGCGTTGGTCATGGACTCCATGCCGCCGGCGACCACCACCTTGGCCGAGCCGGCCTTGATCGCGTCGTGGGCCAGCATCACCGCCTTCATGCCCGAACCGCAGACCTTGTTGATCGTGGTGCAACCGGCGGAGGTGGGGATGTCGGCGCCCAGCGAGGCCTGGCGCGCCGGCGCCTGGCCGAGGCCGGCCGGCAGCACGCAGCCCATGATCACTTCGTCCACCTGGTCGGCGGCGAGGCCGGCGTGCTCGAGCGCGCCGCGGATGGCGGCGCTGCCCAGCGTCGGAGTCGGGACGCCGGTGAACTGGCCGAGGAAGGAACCGATGGCGGTGCGCTTGGCGCCTACGATGACGATGTCACTCATGGGGGGCTCCATCTAGAGCTTGGGAGAGCAAGCCGACCATGGGTCGGCTCTACGGGGGTGGGTCAGGATTTGTCGTTGAACAGTTCGCGGCCGATCAGCATGCGGCGGATCTCGTTGGTCCCGGCGCCGATGGCGTAGAGCTTGGCGTCGCGCAGGATGCGGCCGGTGTCGAACTCGTTGATGTAACCGTTGCCGCCGAGCGCCTGGATCGCTTCCAGGCCGACCTGCACCGCCGCTTCGCTGGCATGCAGCAGGCACGAGGCCGCGTCCACCCGCGACTTGTGCCCGGCGTCGTAGTCGCGCGCGACCTGGTAGGCGAACGCGCGGCTGGACTGCAGCGCGGTGTACATGTCGGCGAGCTTGGCCTGCATCAGTTCGAAGCAACCGATCGGCTGGTCGAACTGCTTCCGCTCGCGCACGTAGGGCAGGACGATGTCGAGCGCGGCCTGCATCAGCCCGATCGGGCCGCCGCTGAGCACCAGGCGCTCGGTGTTGAGTCCGGACATCAGCACGCGCACGCCCTGGTGCACTTCGCCGAGCACGTTCTCCTGCGGGATCTCGCAGTCCTCGAACACCAGCTCGCAGGTGTTGGAGCCGCGCATGCCGAGCTTGTCCAGCTTCTGCGCGGTGCTGAAGCCGGGCATCCCCTTCTCGACGATGAACGCGGTCATGCAGCGGCTGCCGGCGTCCTTGCCCGCGGTGCGCATGTAGACGATCAGCACGTCGGCCTCGGGGCCGTTGGTGATCCACATCTTGCTGCCGTTGGCGACCCAGGTGTCGCCGCGCAGCTCGGCGCGGCAGGCCATCGAGCCGACCACGTCGGAGCCGGCGCCCGGCTCGCTCATCGCCAGCGCGCCCTTCCATTCGCCGCTGCACAGCTTCGGCAGGTACTTCGTGCGCTGCGCGTCGTTGCCGTTGGCGAACAGGTTGTTGACGCAGAGGTTGGAGTGTGCGCCGTAGCTCAGCCCGACCGAGCCGGAGGCGCGGGAGATCTCCTCCATGGCCACGACATGGGCCAGGTAGCCCATGCCACTGCCGCCGTATTCCTCGGCTACGGTGAGGCCGAGCAGGCCCATCTCGCCGAGCTTGGGCCACAGTTCCTGCGGGAAGGCGTTGTCACGGTCGATCGCGGCCGCGCGCGGCGCGATCTCGGACTGCGCGAAGCGGTGCACCGCCTCGCGCAGGGCGTCGATGTCGTCTCCCAGCGGGAACGCGCGCATCGGTCCTCAGTGCCCGCGGATGCGGCCCTGGAAGCGCGGCTTGGCGCGGCCCAGCGGCAGCTTCAGCTTGCCCATGATCGCGATCCGCTCCTCGGCCATGCGGTCGGCGGCCTTGTAGGTGGGGATGCCGTCGCGGTCGGCGATCTCGTAGATGCGGGTGAGGTTGTGGTAGATCGTCCGCATCATGCGCATCGCGCGCTCGCGGTTGTAGCCGGTGATCTCCAGGGCCACGTTCATCACGCCGCCCGCGTTCACCGCGTAGTCCGGCGCGTAGAGGATGCCCTTCTTCGCCACTTCGTCGCCGATCGCGTTGGTGGCGAGCTGGTTGTTGGCCGCACCGCAGATGACCTTGAACTTGAACCGGGGCAGGGTCTGCTCGTTGACCGTGCCGCCCAGCGCGCACGGCGAGTAGACGTCGGCGTTGACGTCGTAGATCTCGTCCGGGTTGACCGCCTCGGCGCCGTACTCGGACACTGCCTGGTCGACGCGGTCCTTGTGGATGTCCGTGACGAAGATCTTGGCGCCGCGCTCGCGCAGCAGCTTCACGTACTCCATGCCGACATGGCCCAGGCCCTGCACGGCATAGCTGTACTTGCCCACTTCCTCGTCGCCGAACTTCTTCTGCAGCGTGGCCATCAGGCCCTGCAGCGCGCCGTAGGCGGTGAACGGCGAGGGATCGCCCGAGCCGCCGTGGACCTGGTGCACGCCGGTGACGTACTCGGTTTCCTTGAACACGTATTCCATGTCGTTGACGTCGATGCCGACGTCCTCGGCGGTGATGTAGCGGCCGCCCAGCGACTCGACGAACTGGCCGAAGGCGCGGAACAGCGCCTCGGACTTGTCGGTGGCCGGGTCGCCGATGATCACCGCCTTGCCGCCGCCGATGTCGAGGCCGGCCACGGCGTTCTTGTAGGTCATGCCGCGCGACAGGCGCAGCACGTCGTTCAACGCTTCTTCCTCGCTCTTGTACGGCCACATGCGGGTGCCGCCGAGGGCGGGGCCGAGCACGGTGTTGTGGATCGCGATGATGGCCTTCAGGCCCGCGTCCTTGTTGTGGCAGAAGACGACCTGTTCGTGGCCGAAGGTATCGAGGGTCTCGAAAATCATCGCGTGCTCCAGCGCTGGCAGCCGTCGCCCGGGACAGACGCGACGCCAGCTTTGTGGTTTAAGTCGTTGAATCGACGGGATTTCACGGCAATCCGGCCGCGAGGGGTCCGGTTGCAGGCGCCGATATTTTACGCGGGTCGGGCGGCAAAAGCCCGTGGGGGTGGCCAAGGCTATCCTGTGCTCCCCCCCCGCCGAACGTTTCCCGGATGCCTTCTCCCCAATCCTTGCAGCGCTGGCAGGCCGCCGAACGGCAGCTCCAGCAGGGCCGGCACGAGCAGGCCGCGCACGCCTACCGCGCCCTGACGATCGAACCGGAGCTGGCGCCGATGGCCCACCTGCGGCTCTCGCTGATCGCCCAGGCCCGCGGCCACTACCGCGACGCGGTGGACGAGGCGGTGGTCGCCCATGCGACCCGGGTGGAGGACCCGGACCTGCTGGAAATGATCGCCAAGCGCCTGTTCCGCCTGGGCGAACTGCAACCGGCGGTGGAAATCGCGACGTCGGCGACCATGCTCCGCAGCAACAGCGCCGGCAGCCTGGCCGAACTGGGCAAGATGCTGTCCTTCCACATGTTCCCGGCGCAGGCGCTGCGCCTGCTCGACGGGGCCCGGGCGCTGGGCCTGGATTCGCCGGGGATGCGCTATTTCATCGGCCTCAACCGGCACTACACCGGCGACGACGCGGGCGCCCGCGACATGCTGGAAAGCTGCCTGCGGATGGACCCGGGCTCGGCCAATGCGCTGTGGACCCTGGCCCGGATCGGCCTGCCGCCCGGCGACGGGATCGACCGGGTGGACCGGATCCGCGCCGCCCTGGACAAGCTGCCCGAGGGCCACGCCGACCGGCCGATGCTGCTGTACGCGCTGTTCACCGAGCTGGACCGCCGCGGCGACACCGCCGCCGCCTGGCCCGCGCTGGAAGCCGGCATGCGCGCCCGCCACGCGATGCTGCCGTTCGACCCGGCCGGCGAGGAGGCGCTGTTCGAGCACCTGGGCCAGCTTGGCCCGGTGGCCCAACCGGGCCATGAGGGCGAGGGCCCGCGGCCGGTGTTCATCGTCGGCCTGCCGCGCTCGGGCACGACCCTGCTGGAGCGGGTGCTGGGCAACCACCCGGACATCGCCGACGCCGGCGAACTGACCGACCTGCTGCGCCAGCTGCGCTACTGCGCCGACATGGACGGCGACCGCCTGGTGGACCTGGCGCTGGCGCGCAAGGCCGAAACGAGCGTGGACTGGGCCGAGCTCGGCCGCCGTTACCTGGCGCACACGCAATGGCGCGCGCAGGGCAAGGCGGTCTACACCGACAAGCTGCCGCCGAACTTCCTGCACGTGGCCTACATTGCCCGCGCGCTGCCGCAGGCGCGGATCCTGCACATGGTGCGCGGGCCTCTGGACACCTGTTTCTCCAACATCAAGACGCTGTTCGCCGGCGCCTATCCGCCCAGCCACGACCAGGCGGAAATGGCCGGGCATTACCGCCGCTACCGCGCGCTGATGGCGCAGTGGCACGCCGCCTTCCCCGGCCGGATCCTCGACGTGCGCTACGACGAACTGGTGCAGGAACCCGAGCGCGTCGCCGCCGAGGTGCTGGCGTTCATCGGCCTTGCCCCGCACGCCGGGATCACGAAACTGGAACAGCGCGACGGCACGGTGGCCACGCCGAGCAGCACGCAGGTGCGCGCCGGCATCAGCGACCGCTACATCGGCCAGTGGCGGCGCTACGCGGACCAGCTCGGGGTGCTGCGCGAAAAGCTGGGGGCGCTGGCGTATTGACGCCGCGGGGGGCGCGCTAGAATGCAGGGTCGCCTGTTTTCCAGATGGATTCGCGCATGAATACCCCCGCCGCCCAGGTTCCCGGCGCCGAAGCACGCCCCGAAACGACGCCGCTGCGCTTCGTCACCGCCGCCAGCCTGTTCGACGGGCACGACGCCGCGATCAACATCATGCGCCGGCTGATCCAGGCCCAAGGCGCGGAGGTGATCCACCTCGGCCATAACCGCTCGGTCGAGGACGTCGTGCGCGCGGCGCTGCAGGAAGACGCCGACGCGATCGCGCTGTCCAGTTACCAGGGCGGCCACGTCGAATACTTCAAGTACATGGTGGACATGCTGCGCGAGCGCGGCGCCGGTCACATCAAGGTGTTCGGCGGCGGCGGCGGCACCATTACCCCGGAAGAGATCAAGGAGCTCGAGGCCTACGGCGTCGAGCGCATCTACCACCCCAACGACGGCATGCACATGGGGCTGGTGGCGATGATCGAGGACGTGGTGCGGCGTGCGGGCGAGGCGCGGCAGCCCGTTGAAACCCCGCACAAGGTCGAACTGAGCAACGAGGTCGAAATCGGGCAGATGCTGTCCTCGATCGAGGAAGGCGCGCTCGAAGAGGGCGAACTGGCCAAGCTGCGCAAGCAGTGGCAACTCGCCGGGGGCAAGACCCCGGTGGTGGGGATCACCGGCACCGGCGGCGCCGGCAAGTCCTCGGTGACCGACGAGCTGTTGAATCGCTTCCTCGCCTCGTTCCCCGAGATGCGCATCGCGGTGATCTCGGTGGACCCGACCCGCCGCCGCACCGGCGGCGCGCTGCTGGGCGACCGCATCCGCATGAACTCGCTGCGCTCCAAGCGCGTGTTCATGCGCTCGATGGCCACGCGCCGCCAGCACGCCGCCACCAACGTGGTGCTGCAGGACTGCATCGCCTTCCTGAAGTCGCTGGGCTACGACCTGGTGATCGTCGAGACCGCCGGCATCGGCCAGAGCGACTCGGAGATCGTCGACCTCGTCGACTTCCCGATGTACGTGATGACCAGCGACTTCGGCGCCCCGAGCCAGCTCGAGAAAATCGACATGCTCGACTTCGCCGAGATGATCGTGCTGAACAAGTACGACAAGCGCGGCGCCGAAGACGCCCTGCGCGACGTGCGCAAGCAGTGGAAGCGCAACCACGTGCAGTTCCAGGTCAAGGACGATGACGTGCCGGTCTACCCGACCATCGCCTCGCAGTTCAACGACCCGGGCATCACCTGGATGTTCGTGAACCTGTGCCGGCTGCTGCGGGAGAAGGTCGGGGTGGATTGGGAACCTGCCGTGGACAGTTCCCTGAAGGAGCCCCGCGCCACGGTCCTGATCCCCGGCAACCGCATCCGCTACCTCGCCGAGATCGCCGAACAGGGCAGGGCGATCAACCAGCGCATCGAATCGCAAGCCGAGCTCGCCGACCGCGCGCAGTCCCTCTGGCAGGCCCTGCAGGACCTGGGCGACGAAAAGCTCCCCAAGGCCCTGGATCTCTACGAGGCCGACGCACTCCTCCCTTCTCCCCGCGACAGCGGGGAGAAGGTGCCCGAAGGGCGGATGAGGGGCGCTGTTGATCAAACATTGCTGACCCTCCGCCAACGCTACAACGACGCCATCCAGTCCCTCGACAGCGAGGCCCTCAAACTCCTCCGCGACTGGCCCGCCCGCCTCAAATCCATCACCGACGAAGTCAACGAATACCAGGTCCGCGACAAGACCATCCGGGTCGACAACTACCGCGAATCCCTCTCCCACCTGCAGATCCCGAAGATCGCCGCCCCCACCTACCGCAGCTGGGGCGAGCTGCTGACCTTCCTGCAGAAGGAGAACCTGCCCGGCGGGTACCCCTACACCGGTGGCGTCTACCCGTACCGCCGCACCGGCGAGGACCCGATCCGCATGTTCGCGGGCGAGGGCACGCCCGAGCGCACCAACCGCCGCTTCCACTACCTGAGCCTGGGCCAGCCGGCCGCGCGCCTGTCCACCGCCTTCGACAGCGTCACCCTGTACGGCGAGGACCCTGCCGAGCGCCCGGACATCTACGGCAAGATCGGCAACTCCGGCGTGTCCATCGCCACGCTGGACGACATGAAGAAGCTGTACTCCGGCTTCGACCTGTGTGCGCCGACTACCAGCGTCTCGATGACCATCAACGGCCCGGCGCCGATGATCCTGGCGATGTTCATGAACACCGCCATCGACCAGCAGGTGGAGAAGTACTTGCGCGCCGACCAGCAGCGCTGGGATGCGGCCGCGGCGAAGATCGACCGCATGTTCGAAGGCCGCGAGCGCCCGCAGTACAGCGGCATGCTGCCCGAGGGCAACGACGGGCTGGGCCTGGGCCTGCTCGGCGTCACCGGCGACCAGCTGGTCGAACCGGAGGTCTACCAGCGGATCAAGGCCGAGACCCTGAAGACCGTGCGCGGCACGGTGCAGGCCGACATCCTCAAGGAGGACCAGGCGCAGAACACCTGCATCTTCAGCACCGAGTTCGCGCTGCGGATGATGGGCGACATCCAGCAGTACTTCGTCGACCACAACGTGCGCAACTTCTACTCGGTGTCGATCTCCGGGTACCACATCGCCGAAGCGGGCGCGAACCCGATCTCGCAGCTCGCCTTCACCCTGTCGAACGGCTTCACCATCGTCGAGTACTACCTCGCGCGCGGGATGAAGATCGACGACTTCGCGCCCAACCTGTCGTTCTTCTTCAGCAACGGCATGGACCCGGAGTACACGGTGATCGGCCGCGTCGCCCGCCGCATCTGGGCGCGCGCCATGCGCGAGCGCTACGGCGCCAGCGCCCGCAGCCAGATGCTGAAGTACCACATCCAGACCAGCGGCCGCTCCCTGCACGCGCAGGAGATCCAGTTCAACGACATCCGCACCACGCTGCAGGCGCTGTACGCGCTGTTCGACAACTGCAACAGCCTGCACACCAACGCCTACGACGAGGCCATCACCACGCCGACCGAGGAAAGCGTGCGCCGCGCCGTGGCGATCCAGATGATCATCAACAAGGAGCTGGGGCTGAACTACTGCGAGAACCCCTGGCAGGGCAGCTTCGTGGTCGACGCACTGACCGACCTGGTGGAAGAGGCCGTCTACAAGGAGTTCGAGGCCATCAGCGAGCGCGGCGGCGTGCTCGGCGCCATGGACACCATGTACCAGCGCGGCAAGATCCAGGAAGAGAGCCTGTACTACGAGCACAAGAAGCACGACGGCTCGCTACCCCTGGTCGGCGTCAACACCTTCCTCCCGAAGGAGCACGCCGGCGACATCGTCACCGAGATCGAGCTGATCCGCTCGACCCCGGAGGAGAAGGCCCAGCAGATCGCGAACGTCGAGGCGTTCCGGGAGCGGGGGAACTCCCATGTAGGAGGGGCGCAAGCCCCGACGGCCCTACCCACACTCCAGAAGGTCGCCCGTGACCGCCAAAACGTGTTTGCCGCGTTGATGGAAGCAGTGAAGACCCACAGCTTGGGGCAGATCAGTCATTCGCTGTACGAGGTAGGCGGGGAATATCGGCGGAATATGTAGTTCAACTTGCAAGGACATTCCATGACATTGACGTTTACGTCGTCGTTGAAGATCGCTGCGGAAGCTGCATCTCAAATTATTAAAAGATCCAAATTGGATCTTCGAATTCTCCGTGATAACAATGGTCGTTTATCCTTTTGTTGTAGCGGTCTTCGAGATGACATTAGTGCTGATGACATCAGTGAGCTAAGGCGTGTGCGTGAGGCTCTCGGCGCATATAGTGCTGGGGAGGATGTCGTCTTGACCAAAGATGACATTCCTAATGATCAGTTTTTCGTTGAAGGCTGGTACGAAACTTGGATCACCCCAGATCACGCCGACCCGTTCATGGTCCCTGTTAAAGACGTAACAACTTGGGGTCGTGACTGGCTGTGGCTGGAATCAAGAGCCGAAGAAGAGCGAGCAAAACGCATCGTCTTCCACGGGTTGAAGGGTGGCGTTGGACGATCAACCGCGTTGGCGGTGTTGGCTCAGTCGCTGGCGAAAGACGGCTTTCGAGTTCTTGTTGTAGATCTCGATGTTGAATCTCCTGGCGCGAATGCTGTTCTTTTGGGCCGGGGCTTAGGTCCTCCCTACGGCGTAGTGGATTGGCTTGTTGAAGATGCCGTCGCCCCCGGCAACGCCGTAATTGACGACATGGTATTCGAGAGTCCTCTCTCGGCAGAAGAGAAGGGTGCGATTCTGGTGGCGCCGGCGATGGGGGGTAGCGAAACTGAATATGTAGCCAAGCTCGGCCGTATCTATTTGGATGTGAATGGCAAGAGGTTCGCAGATCGGGTAGAAGCGATGCTTCTGGCATTAGAGGCGCACCACGACCCTCACATCGTCCTCATAGATAGTCGTGCTGGCCTTCATGATGTTGCCGCATCCGCAGTCTCTCGATTTGCTGACTTAAGCCTGCTTTTTTTTGCAGACACGGAACAGAATTGGCAAGGTTATCGTCAGCTATTCGAACTCTGGAAGTCCAAACCGGATGTGCTGCGCGTCGTGCGAGAGAAGGTTCTTTCGGTACGGGCGCTCGGGTCGGATGCTAAGCCGTTTAGTGACTTCCTTGAAAGGTCCTATGAGCTTTTCCAAGATTCCCTCTATGATGAGTTGGAGCCCGGGGAAGTTTCGGCTGCGTTCTCATTCGATTTAAATGACCAAAGTGCGCCTCACTACCCGCCGATTATTCATCTGCATCCAAGACTTCACGAAGGCAACTTGCTTCTCTCTCCAGAAAAAGGCGGGGTTTCGGATTCCGACATAAGAATCGCCTTCGGAAGCTTCATCGGTCGAGTTGTAGATGCGGTTGGGTTGGAGCGTAGTGAATGAAGCTGAATGTCGAAGAGATTCGATTGGGACTTTCAGAGTCTTTGCCAGCAATTGATCAGGCAGGGTCTACTATCGATCAGCCTGTTCCATATACCTATGTGCCTCCCAGCCACGCGAAAGCACTCGACCCTGATAGTTCATTAATTGAAGGGATTCGTGGCTCGGGTAAGAGTTTCTGGTGGTCAGCGTTGTTGTCATCTGGTCACCGGGAGTTTGTGACTAAGGCTTTCCCCGACACGCACCTGCCAGCGTCTGTGCGCATTGAGAGAGGCTTCGGGGATAGTTCTGGTGCTAGTGACACCCCCAGCAAGGACGTTATCGGCCGAATTTCTAAAACATTCTCTCCAAGGACCATTTGGCGGGCTGTCATCGCAGACAAGGGCGGGTTTCACGGTGGGTACGGGCGCGTCGCGCGGCAAGCAAATTCGAGCTGGCTCAAAAAGGCGCAGTGGGTCGATGCCAATCCCGAGGAGTTTGACGCGCTCCTTGCAAAACTCGATGACGCACTAGTCGCGCGCGATGAACACTTGGTCATTTTGTTCGACGCCCTTGATCGGCTCGCGGACGATTGGTCGGGAATTCGTCCGTTGGCCAAGTCGTTGCTACAGGTTGGGCTGGAGATGCGCTCAACCCGCCGAATCCGTTTCAAGATGTTCGTCCGTCCGGACATGTTGGAGGATCGGTCGATTGTCGGGTTCCCCGATGCATCAAAGCTCTTGGCCCGGCGAACAGTCTTGTCTTGGCGACGAATTGACTTGTATGCATTGCTTTTCCAATGCCTTGGTAACTCTCCTGCGGGCGGACGGGCTTTCCGTAAGTTCTTACACGACGAGTTCGCTGTTTCGTATGAGCGCGCCGGGGAGAATTGGTTGGTGCCCTCTCAACTGCGAGCTGATGAGGAATTCCAAGAGCGCGTTTTTGTTCGTTTAGCAGGTCGGGCGATGTCGGCTTCCCCGACTGGGCAGAAGCGCGGTAAGCCTTACTCTTGGCTTGTAAACCATTTGCAAGATGGTCGTGATCAAGTGAGTCCGCGCAGCTTCTCTGCAGCTGTTCGTCATGCCTCTGATCGCACGCGCGAGGAGTATGAGGATTACAAGCTGGCGCTTCACTTCAGTGCCATACAAGCAGGGGTTCAAGCTGCGTCTCAAGTAAGGGTTGATGAGCTAGTTAAGGAAGACTATCCGTGGGTGGAAACAGTTATGAAACCCCTGAAGGGAAGCATTACCGTCCCCTGCCAGGCTAAGGATATTTTTCGGCTGTGGCGGGCTGGCAAGGTGTTGGATGAGTTGGAGCAGTCCCTCTCTACCGGTGGTTCTGTCGTCAAGCTTCCGCCACAGCATTTAGAAGAAGGACACGAAGGCGTTCTTCAGGATCTAGAAGACCTAGGCGTCGTGCAAAGATTGAGTGATGGTAGGGTTCAAATGCCTGACGTATACCGAATTGCATTTGGCTTAGGGCGACGCGGAGGAGTTAAGCCGCTGCGTTAGTGGACAGCAGTTGTACTCTCAGCAAGCGGGACGTTGCGGAGCACAATCGCTCGGCCGGCACGATGTGCGGTGATATAGGTGATCATTCCCCAACAGGACACGCCCACGCCCATAAGCGAAAGGGCGGTTTCCGTCCATCCCCGCTGGATTGGCAAGAACGAAACTCTGGTTTCGATCCAGCACATGAAGGTGACGGGCAATGCTATGTACATCAGCAGGACGCCGCCCATCATGTCGTTTTCTTGATCTGATACGCGCTCGACCAATTCCTGTCGTGGGAGCTGTCCGATCTTCCGGCCTGCAAGCGGGGAGGGCCTGCGCGTTCGTTGGCTCACTGCCTTGTAGATGATCGCGATGAGCAGGGCCGCCCCATCGACACCAAAAACGGCACCAGACCGATGACGCTGGACCACAACCCCATGTTGGCGTTCCTTCTTCAAAGCCCCGGTCCAATATAGTCGAGGTGGGCCAGTGGCCACCAAACCTTTCACCCCCATGACACGCACCGGCAGCGACAAGGCGCTCGCGGCGATCTGCCACGCGCCCTGGCTAGTGGTCGAGGCCGGCGCCGTCGAGGGCAAGCAGGTCACATGTATGGCCCTCGCTGAAGACCGACCTCGGCAATGCAGGCGCGCAGTGGCAGGACGCGCCGTCGTCACCGAGAGCAACCTGATCACCACAGCCGCAAGTCGGACGACATCCCGCACTAGGGGCAGGCCAGACCATATCGACGGGTTTCCTTCGACACGACTGCTGAAACAGCACCGCGGAAGGCCAGCGTCCAGCTCGAGTACGCCGCCGAACCCGCGACTTGTAGCGCATTGGATCGAGCGGATTCTTGCGCCTGTGCCGGATTGCATTGCAGCAGCGGTGGACAGCGACAATGTTGGACGCATCCGTGGATCCACCCTCGCATTTCGCAACGAGGTGCTCGGCCGTGCACTTCAGGCCAGCGAGTGAGCGTCGTCGCAGCCCATGGGTTTGCGCGAACTCGTCCTCGCTACCGATGCACATCGGCAGTTCACAGTAATAACAGCGTCCCGATTGACGGCGCGCGGCTTGATCCCGAAGGCGCGATTGCTTCTTGTTGTTTTGCATCGACGTTTTCCAAGGTGAGGGCCCGCCGCCCTGAAAAGGGCGATCCAGGCACCCGACGATGAAAACCGTCTGGGCGGGAGCGCTTCACCAACAGATGGAGCGCCTGATCAGTTATAAGTCAGTCGGCCCGTCAGGGCAACCACGGGGAACTGCGAAGCCGGTCGCAAAATAAGTCGATCGCTTGCGTTCCGCGTCCGCAGCGATGGCCGAGTCACGTTATCCAATCTGTATTGTGTGACCGGCCAAGCGCACGAGGGTCAGAATGGATAGAGGGCTATCCGAAAACCAGGGAAAAGCGGGTTCAGCCGGGTCAGCGACGGACTGGGGCAACCTGCGCTTCCGCCGCGGTCGATCCGCCCCGCCGTCGGGGACTGCCGAGGACAACGCGGAATCCAGGTTCTGGATCGGCGTCGTTCTGTTCCTTGCCGTCGCTGCCGTCTACCCTTGGTATTCCTATTGGGTCAATGCATTCCTGCTCACCCACCAGTTGAAGGTCGCCGGCCAGGAATTCAGCCGGCAACTGGAGTCCGCTAACAAGGAAATGGAGCAGGCATTTTCCGCTGCCAGGGCACAGCAGCGGCAGACCGCTCACCGACAACGGATCGCAAAGGTGCGGGTCCTCGGGGCTCTCCCCAGCCGGAAGGGTCCCATCGTCATTGTCGAGCTCGGCCAGACCTCCCTCTCCGAGGCCACGGACGCGATCTGCCGTGAGGCCGGCGGGATGCTGGGCATGTCAGTGACGGGAACTTCCTTGCGCGTTCAACGCTATCGGGGGAATCAGCCTGCCCTAGATATCGGGACCGTTTACTGCCGGTGATCCGCGACCCGGCAAGCCTTCGCTGGCGTCATCGTCGGCTGCTTAACTCAGCAAGGCGGAAATGTCCTGTACGCCGGCTTGGTTCAAGAGTCCCGGGCGCAGATGCATGACATGCCCGTTGACGTGGGCCCTGAAGGACGCAACGTTCGAGACGACCGAATGCGGAATTTTGACCGCGAGCTTCACGGTCCAGTCGTGCTCGAACAGGACGGCGACAAGGAAGTCGAAGTCGCCTCCGGCCAGGTTCCGCAGGACGCCCAATTGTGTTGACGGGTTGGCACCCGACAGGCGACGAGCCTTGATCTGGTAGCGGAACCCGTCGGAGTCCACTGCGTCGAAACCCTTCTCAGAGGGGTCGGCGAGCGCTAGCCCCAAACGGGACGAGACCAACCACTCACCGTAGTCTCCCGTGGGATTATTCCGCGAACGAAGGATGCCTCTCCGGCGCAACTCATCCAGGATCGCGGCATGCTGGACCAGGAGGTGCATGTTGTCGAGCATCGCGAACGAGCCCTCGGGTGATTCCGAGACTTGCACCACCACGCCACCGAACCGGGCTTCTTCGGCGATACAGGCGACATCATCGATGAAGCACATGGCCTGCTCATCAATGACCGGGGCATGCGGCGAGGACGACACCAGGCCGCCAGAGAGCCCGGCGTTGCCAAAGGTCACAGGCTGGCGCTTCGCATCGGTCGTTCTCGCGGCGCAGTCGTTGCAAACGGCCATGGGATATCGGGCGTTGAACGGGGTTGCGGCCGAACAGATCGGGCACGGCTTCACCTTGCTGCTATTTGCACTCACGTTCTGGAGCCCCCCTTTGATACAAAGGATAGGTCCTTCGCGGGAAGTTCGTCGCACCTGAGAGGAGCCAGCCATGCCCCACAAATTCAAACCCGGCGACCACGTCACCTGGAACTCCGAGGCCGGCCACGTCAGCGGCACGATCCTGAGGGTCCACGAGCACGACTTCCCCTGGAAGGGCCACACCCGCCACTGCACCCCCGACGACCCCCAATACGAAATCAAGAGCGACAAGACCGACCACGTCGCCATGCACAAGGGCGGGGCCCTGCGGCTGTTGAAGCCTTGACCCGGACATTCGGCGCCCACGGCTAGGCTCCCGGCCATGGCGATCCGAACCACCGTGTCGCTCCTGGCGCTGCTCGCGGCCGGCACCGCCTGCACGCCGACCGTCACCCAGCAGGGTATCCCCGCCGACCCCGACGCATTGGGCCAGGTCGGCCAGTGGAAGCTGCAGGGCGCCACCGATGCCCAAGGCCACCCCATCCCGGCCGTGCGCCCCAACGGCCAGGCGAAGCACGCCATCACATTCGAGAACGGCACGCTGGGCATCCGCGGCGGCTGCAACCAGATGGGCGGCCGCTACACCATCGACGCGAACGGGCGACTGGTGGTGTCCGAGCTCCAGTCCACCCTCATGGCGTGCGCGGACAACGCGCTGATGGAGGCGGACACCGCGGTGGCAGGCTTGTTGCAGGGCACCTCGGAATGGCGCATCGCCGAAAGCTATCCCGAACAGCTGTTCCTGGAGCACGCGGACGGGCGGCGCAGCCACTGGGTGGCCGATCGTCCGGCGCCTTCCGAATAGCGGGGCGCTTCATCGGGGCGGAACACGCGGCTTGCTAGCGTTGCCGTCCCCCCGCGATTGGAGCCGCCCCATGCCGAAACGCATCGCCATCCTCGCCACCGACGGCTTCGAGCAGTCCGAGCTGATGGAGCCGCGCCGCCTGCTCAAGGCAGCCGGGTACCAAGTGGACGTGGTCTCGCCCAAGGACGGCGAAATCCGGGGCTGGAACAAGAAGGAGTGGGGCGACACGGTGCCGGTGGACGTGCCGCTGGCCCAGGCCACGCCCGGGGACTACGACGCGCTGGTCCTGCCCGGCGGGCAGATGAACCCGGACAACCTGCGCCTGAAGCCCGAGGCGGTGGACTTCGTGCGCGCCTTCGCCGGCAGCGACAAGCCGCTCGCGGCGATCTGCCACGCGCCCTGGCTGCTGGTCGAGGCCGGCGCCGTCGAGGGCAAGCAGCTCACCAGCTGGCCGTCGCTGAAAACCGACCTCGGCAATGCCGGCGCGCAGTGGCAGGACGCGCCGGTCGTCACCGACGGCAACGTGATCACCAGCCGCAAGCCGGACGACATCCCGCAGTTCACCGAGGCAGTGATCCAGGCGCTGCAGTAACGGCGGCGTGGCCTGCGCGACGCCTGGCAGTAATGCCCGGCGAACCGCCCGCATTCATTTGGCCCGTCTGCCATCTGCATGCATTATTGCCACGCAGTCTTAGGTCGTGGGTGCGGCGATGCGGTTCATGCCATTCGCAAGATGTCTCCTGGCGCTGGTGCCAGCCTCGATGCTCTCCGTCGCATGCAGCAGTTCATCCGCCCAAGACAGCGGGGAGGACGTGCAACCCGTATGGCAAGTTGCTTCGCGCGCCACGGGAATGACGCCCCGTGGATTCTCGATGGTTCGACCTGCTTCCGGCCCCCATCGGCCCGCTCCGCGGGCGGTTCCGAACGCAAACGTGGCATCAACGGACGCGATCGACGGGTTCCATTTTGAACGTGTCGTCACGCCCATCAGCGACACGTGGTTGCCGCTTCAGGTGCAAGTGGGTGACGTCACCGGTGACGGATTGGCGGACATCGTCATGGTCATGGGCGGCGCGAACGCGTATCCGATGGGGTGGAACCTCCTGCGCATCACCCCGCAACTGGCGGATGGTTCGCTGGGCGACCCGATCGACCTTGACGTTCCCGAGGCTCTCAATGCCGGCGGCAGCCTCACGCTGGTCGACCTGGACGGCAAGGGCCCCCGTGAGATCGCGGTCGGTAACGAGGATGGCCTCACGATCTACAGGCACGGCGGAGAGGGGTTCACCTGGAAGTTCTACCCTGGATATTTCCCGGCGATGTTCCTGGCGGGCATCGACGTGGATGGGGACGGCTGGCAGGACGTTTTTGCGCAAGGCTGGTCCGATGGCGCGGATCTCTACTTTGGCGATGGTACTGGTGGAATCCAGCGCGTCGAGCACATCCAGACACCGGCGATGGGCTACAACATCCTGGAAGTTTTCGATTTCACTGCCGATGGAAATGATGATCTGCTGATGTCGAATTCCTCCGGTTGGCCACGGGTCTGGTTGTATCCGTTCCGCCCCGGCGCTGGCCTCGACGCTCCGATCGAATTCGATCTTGGCCCTTACCAGATGCGCCCTCCGTTGGGCATGACGGCTGCCGACATGGACCTGGACGGGAATCCGGATCTCGTCGTCACCCAAGGGTATGATGTCGAGCCACGGGGAGTTCGCATCCTTTATGGCAACGGCAAGGGCGCTTTCATCCGGGAAACCTTCTTGCCAACGACTGGCTACTATGTACGCCCGGGCGCCGTTGCAGTCGCCGACGTGGACCGCAATGGATTTCCGGATGTGGTTGCGATGATCAACAGCAACGACCAGATGGCCTACATCCTCCAGGGCCCGGACGGATTCGCCGACCCGGTCCTCCAATTGACCGACGACAATCCGTGGACGAACAATCACTACGGGGACAATTCGTTCGTCATTGCCGACGTGAATTCGGATCGGTGCAAGGACATCGTCCTGGCGGAGGAGAGTTCATCCCTGCGCATTTTCTATGGCCGCAATTGCAATGCACCCGCAGTGCGAACGGGCGGACCAGCGCAGGTGTCGCCAGTCGATTGAGGGTGGGGGAGCGACAATCGTGCGGGGAGCGAACATGAAAACGGCAATCGCCCTTGGTCTCCTGGCCTTGGCTGCCCCGATGTACGCCGGGGCAAGCAGTCATTCGTTTGGCCCGGTGGAGCACCTGATGGCCGCCCGAAACTTCGCGCATGCGGTCGCCATCGGCGATGCGAACGGCGATGGTCGGATGGACCTGGCCGTCTCCCGGGATCCCACCTGGACGGAACACGAGCTGGCGCTGTTCCTGCAGCGCAGCGACGGTACGCTGGCGCCTCCGATCACCATCGCCTTGCCAAGCGACACCTTTGGCCAAGCCCTGCCGGTGACCTTCGCCGACCTCGATGCCGATGGCAATTCGGAGATGCTGGTCGGTTCCTCGCACCTGCTGGTCGTGGACCATGAAGCCGGGGCGCTGAGCGCAACCGTTGCGCCGCAGGCCAGGTACGCCTGCGACTACCTTGCGTCCGGCGACATCGACGCGGATGACCATGTCGACATCCTTTGCCACAGCGGCCTGGGCATCCCGACGGCCGCCACGATTTTCTACGGCAACGGACACGGCGGCTTCCGGGCGACGTCCGAGATGCAGACCGACGTCGGCTCCTACGGCGTCGAGTCAGACTTCATGAGCGTGCAGCTGGCCGACGTGACCGGCGACGGCAGGCCCGACCTGCTGGTGTCGGCCTCGCGGGTGGACCGCTTCTACGTGTACGCGAACGATGGGGCCGGGAAGTTCTTTTCGACGGGGACTCCGTACTGGCATCCGGCGGCGCCGTCGGGTGCCTGGCCCGCAGCGCTGGCGGTTCTCGACATCGATGGCGACGGCAACAACGAAGTCGTGACCGCGAATCCCGACAACCAGCCCGATGGCCGGATCAACATCTATCGCCGCGCGGAGAGCGGCCAGCTCGTGCTTTCGGAACGGTTGCCGGTCCGCGACAGCACGACCGCACTGCTGGCCGCCGACTTCGATGGCGACGGTGACCAGGAGGTCCTGGCCGCCCACTACGACTTCCACGCGGTCAGCGTCGTGGACGTCGGCGAGGCCCCCGCCATCGCCGGCCAGCCGCGGTTCGAGCTGCCCGGTTTCGGTTATGGCCTCGCGACGTTCCCGGCCGCCGGCACCGCAAAGACACTGGCGCTCGGCGACCTGGACGGAGACGGCTGCATCGATCTTGCCGGCGCCACCTTCCCGGGCGTCGCGGTGCTGTATGGCTGCCAGCCGGCGAAGTCGCGGATTCCCGTCAGCGACCTGGACGGCGACGGCTTCTCGGACCTGTTGTGGCGCAATCCCGTCTCGGCCGAAATGAACACCTGGCAATGGGGGGACCTCCAGGCGTGGTACGGCTGCAGGCTTCCATGCCCCTGGTGGCGGGTTCCGCCCTGGGAGCTGGGCCCCTCCGGCGATTTCGACGGCAACGGCGCCACCGATACGTTCTGGCGCAACCAGGAAGACGGGCGCAACCTATATCTATCCAGCGGGCTGTACGAGCACCCCGTCACCGCCGTCGGCAACCTCGATTGGGAAGTCGTGGCGACAGGGGATTTCGATGGTGACGACCGCTCGGACCTGGTATGGCGCAACAGGCGGACCGGCGCCAATGTCATCTGGGGCGGTGCCGATCGCGGCAAGCGCCGGGAATTGCGTACCGTTGCAGATCGCGATTGGCGGGTGGCGGGCACCGGCGACTTCGACGGCGACGGCAGGTCCGACATCTTCTGGCGGCATCGCACGCGCGGCACCAACGTCGTCTGGAGCGAGGGGCGGGGGGATCGCCGCGTGCCGCTTCGACCGGTCGGCGTGGACTGGGACATCAAGGGAATCGGCGACTTCGACGGCGACGGGCACGACGATGTCGTGTGGCGCAACCGCAAGGACGGCAGGAACACCGTCTGGTTCTCTGCCGAGAAGCGCCAGCGGCTCACGCTTCCGCGCGTGGCCAACCTGGACTGGAACATCGGGGCGGTGGGCGACTATAACGGGGACGGCAGGAGCGACCTGGCGTGGCGCAATGCCCGCACGGGCGCGAATACCATCTGGCGGTCGGCCGTCCGCAGCGACAAGCAGGCCGTCGCGGACATGGACCCGGTCGTCGACATGATTCCCTAGAGGATGCCTGACATGCCCATCCCGCTCAGTTGCCGCTGCGGCCAGGTCCAGGGTGAGGTCGGCACCGCCCGCACCTACACCCGCGCAAGCTGCTACTGCACCGACTGCCGCGCCTACGCGCAGTGGCTCGGCATCCCCGGGCTGCTCGACGCGGCGGGCGGGGTGGACGTGGTGACGATGGCGCCTTCGCAGGTCCGTTTCACCCGCGGCGCGGACCAGGTCGCCTGCATGTCCTGGAGCGAGCGGGGCATCTACCGCTGGTATGCCGCCTGCTGCCGCACGCCGCTCGGCAATACGCCGCGCAATCCGGCGGTGCATTACGTCGGCGTGTCCACCGCCTGCCTGGAAGATGCCGGTGCGCAGGTGGACGCGACGTTCGGTCCGGCGCGGCGCTGCGTGATCAGCACCGACACCGCGACGGGACCCGTGGAGAAGCACCGCCTCGCCACCGCCTGGGGCGTGCTGCGCGTGGCGCTCGGCCTGCTTGCCGCGAAGCTGCGCGGCCGCCGCGAATCCCCGTTCTTCGATCCGGCCACCGGCCAGCCGATCCGCACGCCGCAGATCGTCAACCGCTGATCAGGCGCGCTTCGCCACCGGCGAGGAGCGTTTCCGCCGCAGCGCCACCTTCTTCAGGAATTCCAGCGGCTCCACGTAGTGCGGGTTCTCGTGCAGGCGTCCGCCGAGGATCACGTGCGAATGCGTCGCCAATGCATCGGCGATGACCTGGCCGCTGCACTCGTTGATGTCGTAGACGCACAGCAGGGTGCACTCGTAGCGCGGCGCCAGCAGGTTGACCTTGGCCTCGTAGGCCATCAGTTCGTCGCCGCCCTGCATGGTGCGCAGGATCCAGTTGGCGTCGCCGGTGACCCGCAGCCGCCCCCACTTGCCGCGCGAGGCCTCCTCCAGCACTTCCTCGAGCAGGGCGTACATGCGTTCGGCGGCGAAGGTGCCGTCGCGCCCGTAGGTGTCCTCCGAAGCGAGGATGCGCATCTGTCCGCTGGCCAAGGCGTCGTCGACCGGCACGCCATCCACCTGCATCTGCCGCGCGTGGAACTCGCGCCTATTTGCATCGACGATGCTCAGGATCTCTTCGCCCGTCTCAAGGCCTTCGGCAATGAAGGGATTGAGGATGCGGTAACGCTCCTCCTCGGACTCGGTGAACATGCACACGTGCGGGCAATCGAGAGGTTGGCCGCACAACGTGACATTGCGTGGCGCGTGGCTCATCCGTGACCTCGACAGGAAGGGGCCCGGGGCCATCATGCCACGATCCAGACACCCCGCTGGGCTACCCTGAGGCCGGTGCGCGGGACTTTCTCTTCACTTGCCATCTACAACTATCGCGTCTGGGCGATCGGCGCGCTGGTGTCCAACGTGGGCACCTGGATGCAGCGCATCGGCCAGGACTGGCTGGTCCTGACCCGGCTGACCGAGAACAACGCCACGGCGATGGGCATCGTGATGGCACTGCAGTTCGGGCCGCCGCTGTTGCTGCTGCCGTTGACCGGCTACGCCGCCGACCACATGGACCGGCGCAAGCTGCTGATGTTCAGCCAGGGCGCCGCAGGACTGCTGGCGCTTGGGCTGGGCGTGGTCACTCTGCTCGGGGTGGTCGAGCTGTGGCAGGTGTACGGCTTCGCCTTCCTGCTCGGCTGCGTGACCGCGTTCGATGCGCCGGCGCGGCAGGCGTTCGTCTCCGACCTGGTGGACGACAGCCACCTGGCCAATGCCGTGGCGCTCAACTCCACCTCGTTCAACGCGGCGCGCATGCTCGGGCCTGCGGTGGCGGGCGCGCTGATCGCGGCGGTGGGCGAGGGCTGGTTGTTCATGGTCAACGCGGCGACCTATGGGGCGGTGCTGGTCTCGCTGGGCTTCCTGCGCGTGCACGAGCTGTATGCCCACGAGCGGCCGGACCGCTCGCGCGGCGGCGTGCTCGCCGGGTTCCGCTACGTCTGGCAGCGGCCAGACCTGGTGGCGGTGCTGGTGATGCTGGCGCTGATGGGCACCTTCGGCTTCAACTTCGCGATCTTCATCTCGACCATGTCGGTCACCGTGTTCGACGGCGACTCGACCCAGTTCGGCGTCCTCACTTCCGCCATGGCCCTGGGCACGATGGGCGGGGCGCTGCTGTCGGCGCGCCGGCCGATGCCGGGCATGGTGCTGATGGGTGCGTCCGCCGCGGCCTTCGGCATCGCCACGGCGCTGGCGGCGGTGATGCCCTCGCCGTGGCTGTTCGCGGTACTGCTGGTCTTCGTGGGCCTGGCGGCGCTGACCTTCATGACCGGCAGCAATTCGATGATGCAGCTCACCACCGAACGCAGCATGCGCGGGCGGGTGCTGGCGCTGCGGATCGCGGTGGTGATGGGCGGCACCCCGCTCGGCGCGCCGCTGATCGGCTGGTTGGTGGACCACTTCGGCGCGCGCGTGGCGCTGGGCGTCGGCGCCTTGTCCGGCCTGGCGGCCGCGGGCGTGGCCGGCCTCTACCTGGCCCGGCACCGCGGCCTGCGCCTGCGCCGCATCGAGGGCCAGTGGCGCCTGCTATTGGAGCCGGCACCGCCGGAGGCGATGGGCGTGCGCGTGGCGGCGGGCGAACGGGTGAAATAGGCCGGTGCAGCGGCACGCCATCGGGCTTGACCCGGGTCAAGGACGCGCTGCACTGCGCCGCTGAAGATGCCGGGCCACGCATTCCGCGTGCCAACCGGAGCCACTCCGATGCAGTTCGAACTTTCCACCGGCCCGAATCCCGATGCCGCCCGGCTTGCCGCCGCGCTGCGGCCCCTGGATCCGGACGCGCGCATCGCCCTGGACGTCCGCAAGGGGCGCCTCGAAGTGCTGACCGTCGCCAGCGCCGACCAGGTCATTGCCGCCATCGAGTCGATCGGCTGGTCCGCGCGCCCGCTTGAGCAGGACGTGCACATCAGCGGCGGCAGCACCTGCTGCGGCCACTGCGCCTGACGCCGCTCAGCGCGGGTCCACCGTCCCGTTCCCCTAGGGCGACGGCCCGCCGGACATGCCGATGGTCTGGGGCTGCGTGATCACGGGGCTGGCGATCGCGCTGTTGAGTCCGGTTCCGGGGCCGGCATCTACAAGATGGCCTCGTCGCTGGGCGCGGCCCTGGGCGTGGCGATCGCCTCGATCCTGTTCACCATTCCGCCCGGCAGGCAGCGCGATCAGGGCCGGACGGGCTGCGCCAGCGCTTCCTCGACGTCGCTGAAGGCCGAGCGCCCGCCGCGGCGTTCGCCGGGCATGCCGGTCGCGTACCAGACCACGCCCTTTCCGGCGTCCATGTCCAGCCACAAGCCGGCCTGCAGGCCGTAGGCCGAGCCGGAATGGCCTACGCGCGCGATGCCGTCGCCGAACGGATCGTCCTTGCAGCCTTGCACCGGCGTCGCCAGGGTCTGCATCGCCAGGCCGTAGCGGCAGAAGAAACCGTCGCCGAGCAGGTCGGTATCCTCCTCGACGGTCAGGCCCTTGCCAGGCGCGTACTGCCAGGCGGGCGTGGCCATTTCGCGGATGGACGCGGGCGAGAGCAGGCGCACGCCATCGAGTTCGCCGCCGTTGAGCAGCATGCGGCCGATGCGCGCCAGGTCGTTGGCGGAAATCCGCAGGCCGCCCTGCGGCGAGAACAGCGCGCCGTTCGCTCCCGCGCGCCAGGCGGCGAGGTCGCAGCTGCCGTCCTCGGCCGCGATCACCGGGCACCCGGGGCGCTGCCCATGCAGGTCATCCTTTGCGGGCTTGCCCTCGCCGTCGTAGATCACCACCGCGCGCGCCACCGCGGCGTCGCTGCAGCCCGACCAGTTGAAGCAGGCGTCCAGGCCCAGCGGCGCCAGCACCAGGCGCTGCATCAGCTTGTCGAAACGCTCGCCGGTGGCGCGCTCCATGATCTGTGCGACCAGCGGGAAGTTGAGGTTGGTGTAGCGGAAGTAGGTGCCTGGCGCGTGCGTGGAATCCCATGCGCGCGGGTCTTCGAGCAGCTCGCGCAGTTCGCCGCCCAGGGGGGTCTGCCAGTAGCCGGCGGCGTCGGTCAGGCTGGATTGGTGCGACAGTAATTGCCGCAGGGTGATCGGCGTGTCCGGGAAGGCGGGATTGCGCAGCGGGAAGCCGAGCAGCTCGCCGGCGTCGGCATCGAGGTCCAGCTTGCCGGCTTCGACCAGGCGCATCACGCCGAGGGTCGTCACCAGCTTGGAGATCGAGGCGATCCGGACCGGGTCGTCCGCGGTGATGGCGCGGCCGGCCTCGCGGTCGGCGAAGCCCTGCACGCGGGTGTCGGTGATGCCGTCGCGGTCGAACGCGACGCGCACGGTGGCCACGGGTTCGCTGGCCTGCGCGACCGGCAGCGCAAGCAACAGCAGCAGGCAGGACAGGGCGATGCGGTTCATGGGCCGCATGGTAACCGCCGCTGTTGCTGGGCGCTCAGTCCGGATCGGTGGTGCCCCGGGTCCAGCTTGGCGGATCGCTGGCAGGGAAGCTCTGGTCGCTTTCCATGTCCACCAGCTCGTCCGCGTCGAGCTTGCCGTCGCGGTTGCGGTCGTATTTCTTCAGCAGGTCGGACGGAGGCTGCGCGGCGTCGGGCTTGCGCGCCGGGTCGCCGGGCGGGGATTTTGGCTTGTCGGCCATGGAAACTCCGGACGTGGGACTCGTCCCTTCATACGCCATCGCGCGTCACGGCACCAGCGGCGATAATGCAGGGCGTTTTTCCCATTCAGGCAAGTTCCGACATGTCCGATTTCCCGAATTGCCCGCAGTGCGGCGGCTCCCTGGTCTATTCCGACGGCACCCAGCTCGTGTGCCCGGAATGCGCCCATGAATGGATGCCCGGCGAGGCGCCGGCCAGCGACGGGCCGGTGGTCCGCGACGTCAACGGGAATGCGCTCGCCCAGGGCGACACGGTCGTCGTGATCAAGGACCTGAAGGTGAAAGGCAGCTCGATTCCGCTCAAGCAGGGCACGGTGATCCGCAACATCCGCCTGGTCGAGGACGACCCGGAGCACATCGAGGGCAACTCGGACAAGATCAAGGGACTGGTGTTGAAGACCTGCTTCCTGCGCAAGGCATGAGCGGGCCACGCATCGTCCTGACCGAGTTCGCGCGCAGCCGGCTGTTCCGTCCCGGCCGCCGCAACACCATCCAGGACATCACCCCGGAGGCATTCGAGCAGCACCTCAATGCGCACGAGCCGCTGGCGGTGCTCGACGGCTATGCGCCGTTCTGCAAGCTGCACGTGCACCGCAACTGGACCTCCACCCGCTGCCTGGCGGTGCCGATCACTGACGACAACCGGCACCTGCTTCGCTCCGACTACGAGGCCCGCACCGACGACGAGCTGCCGGTGCTGGTGCGCTGGTTCGAGGGCGTGGAGCCGCCGGTAGCCAACTATTTAGTGGTGATCCTGTACGACCGCGAACAGCTGGCGAAGGAAGGTACGCGGATCGACGCCGACTGGGGCGTGGTCGGCTGCATGTACACCATGGAACCGGAGGAAACGCCGATGGCGCCGATCACCATGATGCGCAATGCGCTCGGGGTGGAGGAGGGCGGCTCCGGGGTGCCGATCGACCGCGAGGCCTACCGCCGGGCAGTGGAATTCTGGCGGACACGCGCCAACTGGCGGGGCTGACCCGGGTCTCTTTCACGCCGCGCCGACAGCGATGTGCTGCCATTGAGGGGCTGTGCGCGTGACGAGGAAGAGGGTGGGCCTGGCGGATGGGGGGTGGCCTGGAACCGGGGGTCGTGCGCAAGGGCCTGCCGCTGCAGGTGCTGTTCTCCTCGATCCATCCCGACGACCAGCAGCGGGTAGCCGCCGCGCTCGACGAGGCGATGGCGCGCGGCGGCCCGTATCGCTGCGACTACCGGGTCCGGCGCAAGGACGGCCGCTACGGATGGATCATCGCTAGCGGCCGGGTCGAGATGGATGCGGAAGGCCGCCCGGTGCGCTTCCCCGGGGTCTTGCTGGACGATGGCGACCGCCGCCGGATCGCCGCCGAGCGGGACCGGGCCAACGTGTTGCTGCGGACCTTCATCGAAGCGGTGCGTGGCCTGGACCGTACCCAGGGCGGACTCGGGATCGGTCTCGCGCTGGTGCGCACCATCGTCCAGGCCCACGGCGGTTCCGTCTCGGCGCACAGCGAGTCGAAGCGCGTAAGCTGGCGGCAGCGAAGCCGACTGCCGCCATGATCATCCATCCCGGTTTCATCAAGACGGGCACGACCACGCTGCAGAGGTTCCTTCTGGACGTGCATCCAGGCGTGCATGCGTTCGGGCACCCGCATCGTTCCGAACTGGACGCGCGCATCTCGCAGGGGCTGCGCGCCATCGAAGGATTCGAGGCGGAGCCGGGCCGACTCGCATCGGACGTGGCGGAGGCGCTCGCGGCGTGCCCGGCCGGACGCGTGCCGGTGCTGTCCGACGAAACCTTAGCGGCCGATCCGCGCCTGGCCGCAGCCACGGCACGGCGCCTGCACCGGCATTTCCCGCAGGCCCGGATCCTGTTCACGCTGCGCCGGCAGGAGGACTTGATCCGTTCCTTCTATGGCCGCCATGGCCGGGTGCTTGGCGACGCGCCGGCCCCCTACACCAACCGCCACGTGTCCTTTGCCGCATGGCTGGAGCACGCCAGCCGTCACTACCCCGCGGGCGTACTCGGCATGGCCGACTACGCGCGCACGATCGAGCTGTATCGCGGGTTGTTCGGCGCGGGCCGGATCTCGATCGTGTTGCTCGAGGAATGGGTGGCCGACCCTGATGCGTTCGCGCGGCGACTGTCGGCGATCCTCGGCGTGGATGCCGAGGCGACGCGGCGTTTGCTCGCCGACCACAGGGCCCACGGACAGGAGAGTGCACGGATGGTGCGCTACGATCGTTTCGGCAAGCGTTTTCCGACGGCCGCGCGGCTCGCCACCCGCCTGCCGCGTGGCGTGCGGAGTGTCGCCGGTGCCTTCCTGCGGCGCGGCGCCACGCAGCACGTCGAGTTGCCGCCGGGCTGGCGCGAGCGTGTGCGCGGAATGTATGGACCCGGCAACCGGGAACTGATCGAGCGCTACGGCGTGCCGCTGCGCGAGCACGGCTACGCCGTCTGAGCCGGGCGGGTCAGCGCGAAGGCGGTGCCGGCTGGTCGGGGTCCACGTCGCCGGCCAGGGTCCACACGACGTCCCGGCCTTCGGCGTCGCGGCTGAGGCGCAGGTAGGCCGGGGTCCCGGGCCCGAAGGCCCGCGCGCTGGCGTCGACGCCGCCGTCCGCGCGGTAGGGATGGATGTACAGCCCGCTGGCATCGATCGTGCGCCGCGCCGGTCGACCGCCGAGATCGCCGACGGCGTCGATCGTGCCACCGCGCTCCAACAGGGGACGCTCGAACTCGACCATCAGGTCCACCTTCGCCGGCGATTGCCCCGGCAACACGAGCGTGCCGCCGGAAATGCGCAGGTCCGGCCATGTGGCGCCGTTCTCCGGGAGTTCCTCGTAGCGCGCGTGCGGGAGGCCCGCGTAGGCGCCGGTCGCGATGGCGTCCAGCGCCCCGACCAGCGCCAGGAAATTGAGCTTGCGCAGCTGCTGCTTCTGCAGGTCGCCCTCGATCCCGCCGGATTCGATCAGGATCGTGGACACGCCCGCGGCGGCGGTGAGGTCGCCGAAGGCGCGCGGGTTGAAGGTGTCGTCCCACTTGGCGATGTGCCCGCCGATGTACGGCTCGAGCACCGACCGGATCGCCACCGCCAGCTCGATCGCGCGGCCGCGGATGGCGTCCACGTCGCGCGCCTCGTTGTAGGCCGGGGCGAGCAGCGCGATCGCGGTGCCGCGCTCGCTGTCGCCGACCCGGGTGCCGACGGCCTGGTCGTGCAGGTTGAACCCGAAGTCGGGCTGCAGCCGTTCGCGCAGGCCATGCAAGGCGCGCGCCTCGGGCGAGGCGAGGGCGCGCGCGTCGCGGTTGATGTCGATGCCCTGCGCGTTGCGACGCTGGAAGCGCGCCGCGCCGTCGGGGTTCATCACCGGCAGGAAGTGCAGGTTCGTGCCGGCGCGGATGCGCTGGACCAACGGATCCCGCGGATGCTCGCCGAGGAACCGGAACAGGTCGGCGAGCGCCATCGAGGCGGTGCTCTCGTCGCCGTGCATCTGCGACCACAGCAGGACCGTCGTGTCGCCGTCGCCCCACGTGATGTGACGCAGCGGTCGGCCCTCGGCGCTGCGGCCGGCTTCTTCGACCTGGAAGCCCTTCCCCGGGTCGAGCAGCGGCAGCGCGACTTCCCACCAGTGCTCCGGCGCGAAGGCACGGTCCTCCAGCCCCGGCACGCGGACCTGCGCGTCGTACAGCGCATCCACGCGCTCCAGCCACTCGGGCGCGGGCGGCAGCGGGGATGCGGCGTCGCTGGGCCGGGCGTGGGACATGGTCGGGAGCAGGAGTGTCGCCAAAACCAGCGACAGTACGGGGATCCGGGTCATGGAGGAGGCAAGCCGCAGATTTGCGACAGTTCGTGGGTCCAGGCCTCAGCGTAACTCTGGAAGCGCTCGCCGAGGGCCTCGGTGTGCCGGTGGCCGGGGCGTCGGCCACCGCCCCGGCGCGCAGGGCTTTCCAGGTGTCCAACAGGAGGGCGGGTTACGGATGGCTCTGGATCAGCGCCTTCAATGCCAGTTCGTGCACGGCCTGCTGCGCCCTGATCGCCGCCAGTGCCTCATTCCAGTGATCCATGTCCTGCTCCACGACATTGGGTTGGATGGGGGTGTTGCGCGGTGCAGATTAAGGCCTGCCGGGCTGCTTTCAAGAGGTGAAGAAAAGGTCGTTCGCGGCATCGGCGATAATCGCCCGATGCCGACGCCGACCCTTGCCGCATTGGACCTGCCGCCCGCCGAGGTCCGGGTGCTGGGGGACCGCTTCCTGGATCTCGCGGTGGAGTGGCTGGCCGCGGAGCCGCGCTCGCCGGTGCTGGAGCGCCCCACCGGCGAAGCGCTCGCCGCGCTGCTGGACGAACCGCCGCCGCAGCGGGGCATGCCGGAAGACGCCCTGTTCGAAGAGTTGCGCGAAAAGGTCCTGCGCCATGCGCGGCGCAACGGCCATCCGCGCCAGTTCGCGCACGTGTGCGCCTCGCCGGATCCGGCCGGGGCGCTGGCCGACCTGCTCGCCTCGATGATCAACCAGAACGTCACCGCGTGGCGCTCGGCGCCTTCGGCGGTGACGGTGGAACGGCGCGTCCTGCAGTGGCTGGACACCCTGGTGGGCTTCGACGGTGGCGGCCACGGCCTGCTGCTTGGGGGCGGCTCGGCCGCCAACCTGCACGCGGTCGGCGCCGCGGTCGAGCGCGCGACGCGGGCGTCGCCGGGCACGCCGCGCGAGCGGCTGGTGCTGTATACGTCGCGTGAAACCCACCTGTCGCTGGCCAAGGCGGCGCGCTTCCTCGGCGTGGGGCAGGTGCGCGCGCTGCCGGTGGATGCCGGGCGGCGGCTGGCGCCCGACACCCTTCGCGACGCGATCCGCGCCGATCGCGCCGCCGGCCTGGTGCCCGCGCTGGCCGCCGGCTCGGCCGGCACCGCCAACGCCGGCAGCATCGACCCGCTGGTCGCGCTGGCCGGCGTGTGCCGCGAGGCCGGCGTCTGGTGCCATGTGGACGGCGCTTATGGCGCACCCGCAGCGATGACTGAAGGCCACGCGTCCCTGCGCGAGGGCTTCGCGCTGGCCGACTCGCTGTCGCTGGATCCGCACAAATGGCTGTTCGCGCCGTTCGATACCGGGGCGCTGCTGGTACGCGACCCGCAGGCGCTGCGCGACGCCTATACCGAAACCGCCGCCTACACCGCGGTCACCGAAACCGATCCGCTGGAAGCGCATGCCTTCTTCGACCATGGCATGGAACTGTCGCGGCGCTTCCGCGCGCTGAAGCTGTGGATCATGTTCAAGCTTCGCGGCGTCGACACCTACCGCCGCGCGATCGCCGGCAATATCGCCTTGCGCGAATACCTGGACGGGCGGGTGGACGCCGAGCCGCGGCTGGAACGCCTGGCCTCGGGCTTGAGCATCAGCTGCTTCCGCTACCGGCGCGAAGGGGCCGATGCGGCGACGCTGGACCGGCTCAATGCGGCCATCCAGCAGCGCCTCGTCGAAAGCGGCGAAATCGCGCTGTCGCCGACCACGCTCGATGGCCGCTACAGCCTGCGCGTGTGCATCGTCAACTTCCGCACGCGCCGCGAAGACATCGACTGGCTGGTGAAGCAAGTGCTCGAATACGGAAACGCGCCATGACCCCGCTGTCGATCCTCGACCTCGCGCCCGTTGCCGAAGGCAGTACCCCGGCGCGCACCTTCGCGCACATGGTCGAGCTGGCACGGCGCGCGGAAGCGCTCGGTTACCGCCGCTTCTGGCTGGCCGAACACCACAACATGCCGGGCATCGCCAGCGCGGCCACCGCGCTCCTGATCGGGCACGTGGCCCAGGCGACGACGCGCATCCGGGTCGGCGCCGGCGGCATCATGCTGCCCAACCATGCGCCGCTGCAGGTGGCCGAGCAGTTCGGCACCCTGGGCACGCTGTATCCGGGCCGGATCGACCTGGGGCTGGGCCGCGCGCCGGGCACCGACCAGGCCGCGGCGCGTGCACTGCGCCGCTACTACGCCTCGGCGGAGGAGTTTCCCGCAGACGTGGTCGAGCTGCTGGCGTACTTCGAGCCGGTGCGGGCCGGGCAACCGGTGCAGGCGGTGCCCGGCGCCGGTGTCGAGGTCGAGGCCTGGATCCTCGGTTCCAGCCTGTTCGGCGCGCAGCTCGCGGCCGGGCTCGGTTTGCCGTACGCGTTCGCCTCGCATTTCGCACCGGCGATGCTGGAGCAGGCACTGGAACGCTATCGCGCGCAGTTCAAGCCGTCCGCGCGCCTGGCGCGGCCGCACGTGATGCTGGCGCTGAACGTCGTCGTCGCCGACAGCGACGAGGAAGCCGCGCGCCTGTTCACCACCCAGCAGCAGGCCTTCGCCAACCTGCGCAGCGGCCGCCCGGGCCTGGTGCCGCCGCCACTGGCCTCCGCGGACGAGTTCGCGCAACGCTATCCGCCGCACATCCAGGCCGGAGTGGCGGACGCGCTGGCCTGCGCGGCAGTCGGCTCGCCCGACACCGTGCGCGGGAAGATCGCCGCCTTCGTCGAACGCCATCGGCCGGACGAACTGATCCTCACCGCGAACGTGCATGACCCCGCGGCCCGCCTGCGTTCATTCGAACTGGCGATGGCGGCGGTGCAGGAGGGCGCGGAGACGGGGTAACGTATCCGTTGACCTGGCAGGTGGGAGGGGGCGCATGGCGGGCGGATGGACGCGGCGGGAATTCCTCGGGGCGATGGTGGCGGGCAGCGCCTGTGGCCTGCTGCCGATCGGTGCACTCGCCGCGGGCGCAACAGTGCCCGGCTGGGTGTTCCGCGACGTGCGCGTGGTCGACGGCAGCGGCGCACCCGCGCGCAACGCCGACGTGCTGGTGCGCGGCGACCGGATCGTGCGCATCGGCCGCATCGGCAAGCGCGAATCCCGCGGCCTGCGCGAGGTCGCCGGTGGCGGCCGGGTGCTGGCGCCGGGCTTCATCGACCTGCACACCCACGGCAATCCGCTGCGCGAGCCGTTCACCCAGTTCCTGGCGATGGGCGTGACCACGATCCTGCTGGGCCAGGACGGCGGCAGCCCGTCGCTGCGCGGCCACGGCGGCGAGCCCGGCAGCCTGCCCGCGTACCTGGACGCGGTCGCGCGCGCGACGACCGATGTCAACGTCGCCACGCTCTCGGGCCATGGCGCGCTGCGCCGTCGCGCCGGCATCGACGACGGCACCCGCAAGCCTTCCGACGCGCAGCTCGAGCGCCTGCAGGCGATCCTGGAGCAGGACCTGCGCGCCGGTGCGTTCGGCCTCTCGACCGGGTTGGAATACGTGCCGGGCCGCTACGCGGAGCCGCGCGAGCTGCGCAGCCTCGGCCCGGTGATCGCCCGGCACGGCGGCGTGGCGATGAGCCACATGCGCAACGAGGACGCCGACCAGGTCCGCAACTCGATCCGCGAGCTGGTGGACAACAGCGGGCCCGCCCGCGCGCACATCTCGCACCTGAAGATGGTCTACGGCCGTGGCGTCGAACACGCGCACGAGCTGCTCGCCTTCATCGATTCGCTGCGCAGCGACGCCCAGCCGCTCACCGCCGACGCCTATCCGTACGCGGCCAGCTACACCGGCGTCGGCATCCTGTTCCCGGAATGGGCACTGCCGCCGAACGATTACGCGGCCGTGCTCGCGGCGCGCCGCGACGAGCTGCGTGCCTACCTGAAGGCGCGGATGGAAAAGCGCGGCGGCCCCGACGCATTGCTCTTCGGCACCGGGCCGCACGCGGGCAAGACCCTGGCGCGGGTCGCGGCGGAGCGCGACCAGCCGTTCCCCGACGCGCTGCTGGAGATCGGCCCGGGCGGCGGCCAGGCCGCGCACTTCGTGATGGACCGTCAGCTGCAGGACGCGCTGCTGCTGGATCCGCGCGTGGCCCTGGGCAGCGACGGATCGCCCGGCGGCAGCCATCCGCGCTCGGCCGGCACCTTCGCCAAATGGATCGAGGAATTCGCGGTGCGGCAGCCATGGGTGCCGCTGGAGGAAGCCGTGCGCAAGGCGACCTCGCTGCCGGCCGCGATCCTCGGGATCGGCGACCGGGGCAGCATCCGCGTCGGCGCAAAGGCCGACCTGCTGCTGTTCGACCCGGCCCGGGTGCACGCGCGTGCGGACTACGTGGACCCGCGAGCGATGTCCGAGGGCTTCGACCTGGTGCTGGTGAACGGCCAGGCGGCGCTGGAATCGAGCGAGGCCGTGGGCCGCCCGGGGCGCCTGCTACGGCGGGTCAGTCCGACGACCGCCTGAGATGGATGCGTGGGCCCAGCGCTTCGGTCGGAGCCTCGACCGGTTCGGGCGCGGAAGGGTCCGGCGATGCTGGGGCGTCCGTCCTGGCCGCCTCGCGCGCCTCGCGCTTGCGCGCGTCCTTGGCGTCCTTCTTTTTCTTCTTTGCCAGCTCGCGCTGGCGCTTCTCGTATCCGTAGTTGGGTTTCGCCAATCCAGGCTCCCTGTTCAGTGAAGTGATGCGCACCGGGCGCATGCCCATGCTACGCCACTGCGGCGGAAAGGCCGCGATTTGCCACTGCATCCCGCGGTCGTTATCGTGGGCAAGTGGCATCCGCATGCATCGTGTGTCGTCCGATGCCTCCCGCCACCCACTCCCCTCCACCCATCCCATTCCAAGGAGATCGCCATGGAGATCGCCGATGGCCGCGTGGCCACGTTCCATTACACCCTCACCGACGACGCCGGCAACGTGATCGACAAGTCGCCCGCCGGGCAGCCGCTGGGCTACTTCCACGGTGCCGGCAACATCGTGCCCGGCCTGGAGAAGGCCCTTGCAGGCAAGTCCGCCGGCGACAGCTTCAAGGTCGACGTGGCCCCCGAGGAAGGCTACGGCGTGCACCGCGAGGAACTGGTGCAGGTGGTGCCGCGCACCGCGTTCCAGGGCGTCGAGCAGATCGAGCCGGGCATGCAGTTTCGCGCCCAGAGCGATCGCGGGCCGTTGCTGGTGACCGTGGTCGAGGCCAACGACGAGCAGGTCCGGATCGACGGCAACCATCCGCTGGCCGGCAAGACCCTGCACTTCGACATCAGCGTCGACGGCGTGCGCGAAGCCTCCGAGCAGGAAAAGCAGGTCGGCGCGGTCGCGCGCTGAGCCGCGTCAGTCGCGGTCGGGCGCCCCGAGGGGGAAATAGCCGCGGTAGGGGCGCGCCTCGTCCACCGCACGCCGGAACGAGGGCCGCTGCAGCAGACGCGCGCGATAGGCGTGCACGCGTTCGAAGCGGGGATCGATCGCGTGCGTCCAGTCGGCATAGAACAGGAACGGCGCGGCGCCGCAATCGGCCAGGCTGAAGCGTTCGCCCGCCGCCCAGGTGCGCCCGGCCATGTGCGCGTCCAGCCACGCATATCAGGTTTCGAGCATGGTCCGGGCATCGGCCATGCCCCGCATCGTATCCGCTACTTGAAGCTGTACACCAGGTTGACCGTGGTGAGCTGGTCGGTGGTCTCGATCCCGGGCTCGACCTCGCTGTTGTAGCGGGTCTCCAGCCCGGCCTTCATGGCCAGGCCGTTGCCGATGTTGACCTGCACGCCCAGCAGGTTGCGGGCGAAGGTGTTGTCGCGGCCGGCCTCGACCAGCAGAGTGTCGCCCAGGGATGCGGTTTCGGTGACCTGCCAGCGCCAGTCGGCCAGGCCGCGCGCGATGGCCTCGTTGTGGTGCACGCGGGCGCCCTGGTCCTTGGCGAAGCGGTAACCGGGGCCGATCTCCAGCGACAGCCGCTGGGTCTCGCTGCGCAGCGCCTCGAAGCCGTAACCGCCCGCGGCCGTCCACTGGTATTCGTAGGTGCCGAATGCGTCGCGCTCGTGGCGCATCGAGCCGTACACGTAGCTGCGCTTGTCCAGGCGGCGGCCATAGGTGCCGTGCGCGTTGTAGCGGCGCGCGCTTTGCCGGCCCTCGTCGGTGGCGTAGTGGCCGGCGGCGCCGAAGCCCAGCTTGTGGCGTTCGTCGCTGTAATCGAAGTCGAGCTTGCCGACGAAGCTCTCGGTGTTGGTATTGCCGTTGGCGACGGCGAGGCCGATTTCGGCGCGGCCGGTCCAGCCCTCCTTGGCCTTGCCGTCGGTGGGCGGCGCGAGCGTGGCGTGGGACTGGGCCAGGGCCGGAAGCGGGGCGGACAGGGCGAGCAGCAACAACGCGAGGGAACGGGGCATTTCGTCGAACGGCCTGGTGGATAGCCGCTCAGGATACCTTCCCTCGCGCGGCCTTACCGGCGCGTCCGTCCCAATCCGGTCGCGCTGCGCTCGACCGGCGTGACCGGTTGCCCGGTTTCGTCCACCACCAGGCGCACCCGGGTGTCGCCGTAGTAGAAGCTGGCGCGGTACAGGCCCGCGTCCTCGCCGGTGCCGCGCTCGCACAGCACGGTGATCTTGCGGTCGTCCATGAGCTTGCGGAATGCATCCTGGTCCAGGCCGAAGGCGTCGGCGAGCAGGGCTGCGTCGATGGTGATGTCCGGCGCGGCGGGATTGGTCGCGATGGCGATGGATTTGCCCATGCGGCCAGTCTGCGGCGCCCGCGGACCCGCTGCCTTGACCTCGGTCAGCCGGCGGTGAAGGCGTAGGCGCGGGCGCCGGGATCCAGGAAGGTGATCTCGAACACGCGTTCGGCCGCGCCGCCGCGCTGGCGGACGAGCTGGTACAAGCGGTCCGAGGTGACCGTGCCGTTGCCGGCGGCATCGATGTCGCTGCCGGCGTCCGCGCCCGGCGGCTGGCCGTCGAGCGTCACCCGGAAGCGCACCGGCTTGCCGTGCTCGCCCGGCGCCAGCACCAGGTGCAGGTCGCGGGCGCGGAAGCGCAGCGTGATCGCGCCGCCGGCCTCCATCACCTGCGCGTACTGCGGCTCGATCTTCCATTGGCCGTGCAGCGCCCATTGGTGCAGCGCGAGCGTGCTCGGAGCCGTGTACGCCGCGGCAGCGCCGGGCGCGGTCCGACCGGCGAAATTCTTCTGCCGCGCGTAGCCCAGGTAGGTTTCCGGGGTGATCTTCCAGTCGCCGGAGGGCGGCGCCTGGGCGCCCTCGCGGCGGTTGTCCACGTAGCCGCCGGGCAAGTCGGTGGCGCCGTTCTCGGCCAGCAGCCGGCGGATCACGTCCTCGCTGCGCGCGTACTCGCCTTCGCCGAAGTGGTGGTAGCGGATCCGGCCCTGGCCGTCGATGAAATAGTGCGCCGGCCAGTAGTGGTTCTCGAACGCGCGCCAGATCGCGTAGTCGTTGTCCATCGCCACCGGGTAGTCGATGCCAAGCGAACCGATCGCCTCGCGCACGTTGCCGGGATCGCGCTCGAACGCGAACTCCGGCGTGTGCACGCCGATCACCACCAGGCCCTGGTCGCGGTACTTGTCCGCCCAGCCCTGCACGTAGGGCAGGGCGCGCAGGCAGTTGATGCAGGAGTAGGTCCAGAAATCCACCAGCACGACCTTGCCGCGCAGGGCGTCGCGGTCGAGTGGCGGGCTGTTGAACCAGCCGGTGGCGCCGGCCAGCGACGGCAGGTTTCCTTCCACCGGCAGCGGCACGCCTTCCTGCAGTTCCGGCGACGCCTTGCGCTCGTCCGGGCGGACCGCGTCGACCAGGGCCTGCTCGAGTTTCGCCGTGCTGGCCAGCGACAGCCGGGTCAGCAGGCCGGTGTCCATGCCCAGCGCGATCGCAGCGACGCCGGCCAGGACCAGCACGCCGAGCACCCGGCGGATCCACTCGCCGGCGCCGAGCGACCGCTTCATCGCCGAGAACACCTTGCCGCCGACCAGCAGGGCCAGCGCCAGCGAGGTCGCGGCGCCGGCGGCGAACACCAGCAGCAGGATCGTGGTGGCGGCGTTGGCGCCCTGCAGCGCAGCCGCGGTGAGGATCAGGCCGAGGATCGGGCCCGCGCACGGCGCCCACAGCAGGCCGGTGGCCACGCCGAGCAGCAGCGCCGCCCACGGCGAGTCGTCGTTGCCGCGTTGCGACAGGCGCTTGCCCGCGGCCACGAACGGCCGCGCCAGCCAGTCGGCCAGCGGCGGCCACAGCAGCGACAGCCCCAGCACCGCCAGCACCAGCAGGGCGAGCGCGCGCCCCCACTGGTTGAGCTGCAGCGCCCAGTGCCCGCCGACCGCGGCCAGGGTGGCCACGGCGGCGAAGGTCAGGGCCATGCCGACCAGCATCGGCAGGCCGTTGCGCGCGAAGGACCGGTCCGCGCGCGCGAACACGAACGGCAGCACCGGCAGGATGCACGGGCTGACGATCGTCAGCACGCCCCCCAGGTAGGCGAGCAGCAGCAGGATCATCTATGCGGTCATTTCCTGGTGTAGGTCATTTCCATCATCTTGTACTCCTGGCCGTCGGGGCCCGGGCCGTACATCTCGAACACCTCGGTGTCGGCGTCGGTCCAGTGGCTGGTGAAGCGCGCGTGCGTTTCCTTCTTCGTCACCGGATCGTTCCAGCTTCCGTGGAAGGTGCAGCTTCCGGCGTCGTCGCACTCGCCTTGGCTGAGCATGACCCCGGTGGAGATGCTGTCGTTCCAGGTCTGCCACCATTTCCCGGTGACGTTGTCGAAGCCGACCATGCCGTGGCCGGTGAACGGCTGCCCGTACATTTCCGACTGCATCTGTTCCACCAGCACGCGCCCGCCCAGGATCATCCTGCGAGTGGCGGTGCCGGTGGAATCGGTGGGCTCGGCACCGGGCGCGTCCCAGTTGCGGATGGCGATGGCGTAGTCGCCGACCGCGGTGGCGAGCGCGGCATGCGGGGCGCCGGGCGTGCCGGCGGCGATGTAGGCCTGCATCATGGCCTCCTGCTCGGGGGTCATCTGCGGCGTGTCCTGCGCCACGGCAGGCAGGGCAAGGGTGAGGGTCACGGCGAACGCGAGCTTGCGAAGCATGGTGGTCTCCCGGATTGGAGGCGCCGGCGGCGCCTGGGGTTCCCCGCCATGGCGGTTGTCGACCAGGGGGTTCCCGACTATGGGCCGCGCCCCGGACGCTTTCCAGCGGCAGTGCAGCACGCGCTGGCGGATAATGCGCTGCCTCCCGACGCCGTGCCCCCATGGCCACCGCCGCCCCCGTTGCCCGCGCCTTCGATCCGAAGGTGCTGATCCCGTTGTCGCTGCTGACCCTGTACCTGGTCTGGGGGTCGACCTACCTGGCGATCCGGATCGCGCTGGAAAGCTACCCGCCGTTCCTGCTGGCGGGGGTGCGCTTCCTGTTCGCGGGCGTGGCGCTGTACGCCTTCCTGCGCTGGCGCGGCATGGCCGCGCCGACCCGCGCGCAATGGCGCAACGCCGGCCTCACCAGCGTGCTGCTGCTGGTGTTCGGCAACGGCCTGGTGTGCTTCGCAGAGCAACGGGTGAGTTCGGGGATCGCCGCGGTCGCGGTGTCGAGCATGCCGCTGTTCGCGGCGATGTTCGGCGGCCTGTTCGGGCAGTGGCCCTCGCGGCGGGAGACAGTCGGGCTGCTGGTCGGCTTCGCCGGCGTCATCGTGCTGAACCTGGGCAGCGGGCTGTCGGGTGAAATGCTTGGCGCGGCGGCGTTGCTGGTGGCGGCGGCGTCGTGGGCATTCGGCTCGCTGTGGAGCAAGCGCCAGGACATGCCGGCCGGGCCGATGAACACCGCGGCGCAGATGCTGGTGGCCAGCGTGGTCCTGCTGGTGCTCGGATACGGCCTGGGCGAGCGCCTGCCGGCGGCGCCGACCACGCAGGCGACGCTGGCGCTGGCCTACCTGGCGGTGTTCGGGTCGATCGTGGCGTTCAGCGCCTATCTCTACGTGCTCAAGCACGCGCGGCCCGCCGTGGCCACCAGCTACGCCTACGTCAATCCGCCGGTCGCGGTGCTGTTCGGCGTGCTGGTGGCGGGGGAAACGGTCGGACCGTTCGACCTGGTCGGGATGGCGATCATCCTCGCCGGGGTGGTGGTGATCACCCTGCGCCGCGGGCGCGGCTGAGGCTGGAACGAAAATCGCGGCCGGGGGCCGCGATCCGGGTCAGGCCTTCTTCTTCGCCTTGGCGGCCTTGGTCGCCTTCGGCTTGGCGGCAGGCGCGCTCTTCTGGGCCTTGGTGCTGGAACGGAACGCCGCCGGGGCGATCTTGCGCAGCGGCGTGTCGCCGAGGACTTCGATCTTGCCACCGGCCTTGCGGAACGCGGCGATGTCGTCTGCGATCGACTGGTGGCTGAGGCTGTTGGCGGCAACGGACTGGTTGGGCTTGCGGGCCATGGGTCTCCTTCGTGGGGGTGGAGAGACTGTGGATTTTACGCGAAATCGCCGGAAATCGCAAGAAAAGCGGGGATTTTCGGCAAATTTGCCGTGATCAGAGCCCATCCAGCTGCTTCTCTCCGCCCTCCAGTGCCTGGAGCCGGACCTGCAGCTGCGCCAGGTTCGCTTCGGTGCCGTCCAGTTCCGCGCGCAGCGCAGGAGGCAGCCAGGCCCGGGCCTGGGCCAGCAACGCGTCGCGTTCGCCCTGCAAACGTTCGGCCAACTGCGCCGAACTTGCCTCCAACGTGGCCAGTTCGGAAGGCTGCGGAATGCCATAGCCCGG
This sequence comes from Lysobacter sp., assembly GCA_044464395.1. Classification (GTDB taxonomy): domain Bacteria; phylum Pseudomonadota; class Gammaproteobacteria; order Xanthomonadales; family Xanthomonadaceae; genus Cognatiluteimonas. Next base: position 135,288 of record JBIQLI010000003.1, on the reverse strand, counting down.
TCCGGGGAGCAGCGTCGCGGGGCGGGTGAGACGGGCCTCCAGCTCGAGGACGCCGCGGATCGCCTCGTGGCGGTCGCCGCCGAGCCGGCGCTTGAGCGCATCGCGGGCACGCAGCTCGAGGCGCCGCAGGGCCTGCTGCTCGAGCAGCAGCAAGGCGGCCGCGGCACGCCGGTCGGCGTGGGCGATGGGCCCGGCGCGCTGTGCCGCCGGCTGGTCGAGCCAGGCCGCGGCATCCACCGCCGACAAGGCCAGCCGCTCGCGGGCGACCGCGAAGACCGCGGCCTGGTGCGCATCGGCCGCTTCGAAGTAATAGCCCAGCCGTACCGCTTCGGCGCGGTCGTCGAGGACCGAGGCATCGGCGATGCCGGCGCGCTCGAGCCGGCGCAGCAGGCCGGTGGGGGTGATGCTCATCAGGTTGGCGCCGGCCAGGCGCGGCACGCCGTCCTGCAGCAGGCGCGCGGTCTCGACCGCGCAGTTGTTGCCGATGAAGGCGTAGCGGCCGTCGTAGCTCCAGTGCACCAGCGCGGCGCGCTGCAGAAGCCCCGCGATTTCCGCGCGCGACAACTGCAGCGGGATCGAGCGCAAGCCGCGCAGTTCGGTCTCGGTGTACTCGGTCACGACCTGGGCGAGCGGCAGCACGAACAAGCGCGAGGGGTATGAACCGGTCAGGCCGCGCCAGCTCGACACCTGCACATCGTCGACGAAGGCCCGGAACGACAGCACCACGTGCTGGCCGAGGTCGAGACGGCAGTCCGGGCCCGGCGCGCGCCCCGGCGCGCAGACCACCAGCCGCAGCATGCTGTGGCCCCAGCGGCTCATCGGCTGCGCATTGCCTTCGGCCAGCAGGTAGTCCACGGCGTACACGCGGGCCGGGTCGAGGCGCAGCAGCGGCGCGTCGCTGCCGTCGGCACGCATGAAGGGCAGCGCCGGATCGCATTGCGCGGAAGCAAGCGGCGGTCGCTGCAGCCGGTCGTGGAACCAGCGCGCCAGGGCCGGGCGCCGGCAGGCGTAACGCGGGTCGTGGACGTAGAGATCGAGATTGTCGGCAACGAACCGGCGGCGACTGGCGAGTTCATCGTGCGTCGCGCGGCGGTCGGTGAATACGTTGCGCGTGCGCCACGGTCGCAGGGGCGCGTCCTGCCAGCCGGCCAATGCGAGCAGGCGCGGATCCCGCGCCAGGGTGTCGACCGCAACCTGCGCCTGCGCCGCCTGCGCGCAGCACAGCAGCAAGACCGACAGCAGGGCGGGCAGGCCGCGGCGGCGGCGCGCGCGCTTCACCCGCGGGTCGTCACAAGGCGACGATGGCCTGCGCCAGGCGCATGTCGCTCAGTCCGCGCAGTTCCGGATGGCGTGCACGCAGGTCGCGCAGCGCCGCTTCCAGCATAGCGCCGCGCACGGCGCCGTCGGTGGCGACGAAACGGGCCGCATCCGCGCGCGCCGCGCGCGCGGAACGTTCGTCGTCGCCGGAAGTGCTGCCGGAAGTCGCCGACGAGCCGCCGGCCGAGGTGCCCGCGGTGCTGCCGGCGAAACTGCTGGCAAGCGCGGGCGTGGCCGCGAGGGCGATGCCGCAGGCGATGAAAGCCAGGATGGGAGTGCGTCGCATCGTGGTGGGCCTCGGGGGAAGCTTGCTAGAGTGTGCACCATGCCCACGTCGCCTGCCTATCCGATCGGCACCCCCGGCCAAGCCTGGGGTGCCGCAGAAGTCGCTGCCTGGCGCGAGCGCCAGCAAAAGCAGCGCAGCTACGAAGCCGAAGTGCTGTTGCAAATCGACGCGCTGCGCGATCGCTTCAACGTGCTCGAATATGGCCGGCTCGACTATTCCCCGGATTCATATCCGCTGTTCGCGTTGCGCAGCCGCGACTGGAACGATGCGCTGCCTTCGGTGCTGGTGACTGGCGGCGTGCACGGCTACGAGACCAGCGGCGTGCACGGCGCGCTGCAGTTCGCCGATCGTCACGCGCGCGATTACGCGGGCAAGGTGAACCTGCTGGTGGCGCCGTGCGTGAGCCCCTGGGGCTACGAGCGGATCCACCGATGGAACCCGGATGCGCTGGATCCGAACCGCTCGTTCCGCGCCGACAGCCCGGCCGGCGAATCGGCCGCGCTGATGCGGCTGGTCGAGCCGCTGCGCGATCGCTTCCTCGTGCACATCGACCTGCACGAGACCACCGACAGCGACGAGTCGGAGTTCCGCCCGGCGCTGGCCGCGCGCGACGGCAAGCCGTTCGAGCCCGGCGAAATCCCCGACGGCTTCTACCTGGTGGGCGACAGCGGGAATCCGCAGCCTGGCTTCCAGCAGGCAATCATCGCCGCGGTGGAGCAGGTGACGCACATCGCGCCCGCGGACGCCAACGGCGAGATCATCGGCTCGCCGGTGGTCGCGCCGGGCGTGATCAACTATCCGGTGAAGTCGCTCGGCCTGTGCGCGGGCATCACCGGCGCGCGCTACACCACGACCACCGAGGTCTACCCCGACAGCCCGCGCGCCACGCCGCAGCAGTGCAACGACGCCCAGGCGGCGGCGGTGTGCGCGGCGATCGACTACGCGCTGTCGCAATGAAGCGGCACATCGACGGCGACGGATTCCAGCTCGAACTGGAACCCCATCGCAGCTACCTGCGCGCGTACGTGCATGGCGGCCAGGATTCGTTCGAGGTGTCGCTGTCGTATTGGCGCCTGCTGACCGAAGCCTGCCTGCGCGACGGCATCCGCCGCCTGCTGGTGGTCGAGGACCTGGCCCCTTGGCACGCCAGCGAACAGGACTTCGTGCGCCTGATCGAGGCGACCCGTCGCCTCGGGCTGGACCAGGTGCAGGTGGCCTACACCTCGCTCCAGGCGCCGATCGACGTCAACGAGATGGGCGTGATCGTGGGCATGGAGAAGGGCATGTGGATGCGCCTGTTCGCGAGCGAGCGCGACGCCGCGCTGTGGCTGGGCGTCGGCAGCCCGCCGTAGGCCACCCGCCGCTGCCTGCGTTCATTTCGCAGGCTTGGTCGCGCCCACCGCTTCCAGCATCCGCTTGACGTGCTGGTTCGGATTGAGGTCGGAATAAGTGGCGATGATGTGGCCCGAGGCGTCGATCGCGTAGGACGTGCGGTTGGACCAGCCGGGCTTCTGCTCCAGCACGGCATCGTACTGCGCGGCGATCTTCGCGCCTTCGTCCGCGGCCACCGGGAACTTGCCGCCACAATGCTCGGTTTCCTTCGAGAAGTCGGCCAGCTCATGGGTGTTGCCCGCGGTCACGCCGATCACGCTGGCGCCGGCCGCCTTGAAGTCGTCGATCGCCTCGGAGAACAGGTGCGCTTCGAGGTTGCAGCCGGGGGTGTGCGCGGCGGGAAAGAAATAGACGACCACCGGGCCCTTCTGCAGGGCCTCGGACAGGGAGAACTCGAACGGTTCGCCGGCCAGATAGGCGGGCGCGCTGAAATCGGGGGCGGTGTCGCCGGCCTTGAGCGCGGCCGAGGCGGGCAGGGCGGCGGACAGCAGTGCCGCGGCGGCGGCGACGCGGATCCGGAAGGTCATGGCGGGCTCCTGGGTGGGGACAGGGCCCTTGTTATACGCTTCCGGCCGCGTCGCCGCCGCCGCTCCCGCGTGGGGCGCCTACGGGTTGGTCGTGCCCGCGTCGCCGCCGCTGTCGTTGTTTCCGGTGTCGGCCGGTGCGGTCGGCGCCGGGACGTTGATGTTGACGTCGTCGGTCGTGTCCGTGCCCATCTGGGTGAACGCCCAGATCGCGATCAGGATCACGATGATCCCGATGATCCATGGCCACGGGCTGCGGCCGCGGGAATCGGTGACGTTGATCTGGTCGGCCATGTCCTTGCTCCTGGTCTGGGTGCCGCGTGGAACGCTAGCCGAGGCCATGTCCTTGCCCGGTGAGGGTCGCCGCTGCCATTCAGGTCCCCATTCACGCGGCCACCCGCAGCACGTGCGGCAGGATTCCAGGCATGACTCGACGCGCGAGCCTCTGCTGCCTCGTCGTGCTTGCGCTGTCCGGTTGCGGCGAGCGCGACGCAGCGGCCCCCGGGCCGGCGCCGGTGCCGGCGCCGGCGGCGCAGCAGGCCCCGGCGGATGACGGCGCGGCGGAGGCAGTTCCGCCCGGCTTCGATGACGAGGCCCGCGGCGCCCCGGTTGCGGCGCGGCAAGCGGACGCGCCGGTGCTGGTGGAGGTGCGCGCCGGCGAGCACGAAGGTTTCGACCGGCTGGTGTTCGAGTTCGACGCCGACGCGCTGCCGCAGTGGCGCGCGCAATGGGTCGACATCCCGATCACCGATTGCGGCGCCGGGCACGTGGTCGCGGTGGCCGGCACCGCCTGGTTGCAGGTGCGCTTCAGCGGCGCCGCCGCGCACACGCCGGAGGGCAAGCCGACCAGCGGCCCGCGCCAGCGCCGCCTGCGCCATCCGGTGCTGCGCGACCTGGTCCGGACCTGCGATTTCGAGGGCGAAGTGGCCTGGGTCGCGGGCCTGTCGGGCCGCCGCCCGTTCCGCACCGATACGCTGGCCTCGCCGCCGCGGCTGGTGATCGACATCGCGCATTGAGCGCACCCGCATGACGCGCGCAGGCCGCGCATGCGAAGGTAGCGCGGCGATGAGCACCGGGGACGCCATCCAGAACGCACTCGAGCGCCTGCGCGCCGGCGACGCCGCGGGCGCCGAAGCCTTGTGCCGGCAATGCCTGCAGGCGACGGGCGGGGACTTCGCCGCCCGGCACGTGCTCGGCTTGGCGCTGCTGGAGCAGGGCCGCGCGGCCGAAGCCGAAGCCGAGCTCGCCCGCGCGGTCCGGCTGCAGCCCGGCAACCCGGCCGCCTTGAACTCCCATGGCATGGCACTGGCCGAGCTCAACCGGGTCGGGGAGGCGCACGAAGCCCTTTCGCGCGCGGCGTCGCTGGTACCGGGCTCCGCCTGGATCCGCAACAACCTGGGCAGCGTGCTGCACGACCTGGGTCGCGGCGAGGCCGCGCTGCAGGTGCTGGACGAGGCACTGCGGCTGCAGCCCGGCTACCCCGAGGCACACGCCAACCGCGGCATGGTCCTGCAGGACCTGGCCCGGTTCGAGGAGGCGCGCGCCGACTTCGACGCGGCGATCGCGCTGCGGCCCGGCTATCCGGAGGCGCTGAAGCGGCGCGCGATGCTGCGCCTCCTGCTGGACGACGCCGGCGGCTGGGCGGACTACGATGCGGCGATGCAGGGATTCCGCCGCGCGCGCGGCGCGGATCCGGCCGGTATCCCGTACTGGCGGGGCGAACCGCTGCAGGGCCGGCGCGTGTTGCTCCATGAAGGCAGCGGCATCGGCGACACGCTGCAGTTCTTCCGCTTCGTGCCGGCACTGGCGGCCCGCGGGGCGCGGCTGGTGTTCAGCGGACCGCCAAGCCTGTTCGCGCTGTTGCGCAGCAGCGGGGCGCCGGTCGAATTCGCCGCGCCGGGCGAATCGGGCCCGTGCGATTTCCAGTGCGACCTGTGGAGCCTGCCGGGCCTGCTTGGCGACGCCGGCGCGGCGGGCGCGGCGCCGGTGCCTTATCTCGCTCCCGATCCCGAGGCGGTCGTGCACTGGAAGGCATGGCTGGGCGAAGGCGGCTTCAACATCGGTGTGTGCTGGCAGGGCAATCCGGCACGCAAGATCGATCTCGGCCGTTCGGTCCCGCTGGCCGCCTTCGCACCGCTGGCCGCGATTCCCGGCGTGCGCCTGGTCAGCCTGCAACGCAAGGTCGGCCTGGAGCAGCTCCACTCGCTGCCGCCGGGCATGGCAGTGCGCGATCCGGGGCCCGGTTTCGACGCCGGCGCGGACGCCTTCCGCGATACCGCCGCGCTGATGGACTCGCTCGACCTGGTGGTGAGTTCCGACACCGCGGTGGCGCACCTGGCGGGCGCGCTCGGGCGACCCGTGTGGGTGGCGCTCAAGCACGTCCCCGAATGGCGCTGGGGCCTCGGCCGCGACGACACGCCTTGGTACCCCACCATGCGTTTGTTCCGGCAGCCGCGGCGCGGCGACTGGGCCGGGGTGTTCGCGGCGATGGCGGAGCGGCTGCGCGCGACGCGCGCGGCTCAATAGCCGCCGAAACTCCCCGCCGCGCCCGGGAACACAACCGGGCTTTCGCTGCCGTCCTTCGCCACGGCGGCCACGCCGAAGAAGTAGTTGTCGATCACCACGTTCTCGAGGGTGAAGTGGTCGACGTTGCCGACGTAGCGGGAGTGGGTCCAGCGCGGCTCCGTGGTGAGCCGCCAGTAGACCTTGTAGCCGGCCAGGTCCGGTGCCTGCGCGGCCGGCGGGCGCTGCCAGGACAGGGTCGTGTCCTCGGTGACCGCGCCCTTGATCTCCACGTTGGCCGGCGGTGGCGGGGCCCAGGCCATGCCGGCCAGGCTGACCGCGTTGAGCGCGGTAAGCTTGGCCGCATAGGCGAAGTCCACGCCGTCGATGGTGTCCCCGTAGACCCGGCCGTCTTCCGTGCGCAGCGTCTGGTGCTGGCGGTCGTAGTTCTCGTTGGTCTCCATCACCCGCACCGCCGGGTAACCGGCGTCGTTGAACGGGCGGTGGTGGCCGCCGCGGCCGAACCGGTCCAGCCGGTAGACCATCATCACGTCCAGGTTCGGCACGTAGCGCGACATCGCCTCGATGTAGCGGGCAAGGTTGCGCGAAGGCGAATCCACCTCACCGCCGGTGTAGCGCCGGATCCGCGCCTCGCGCTCGGTCTCGACCGCGCGGGTGCCTTCCGAGAACACCCGCGCGGTGTGGTTGTCGACCACGCCGTTGAGGCCGGCGATGTTGCCAATCATGTCGTTGTTGAGCATGGCCTCGATGCGCCAGCCCTGCGCCTTCGCCTGTTCCGCGACCATCCTGCCGCCGAACAGGCCCTGCTCCTCGCCTGAGAGCGCAGCGTAGACGATGGTCGCCGGGAACCGGTACTTCGACAGCACGCGCGCCGCCTCCAGCGTGCCGGCGATGCCCGACGCGTTGTCGTTGGCGCCCGGCGAATCGGAGGTGGCGTCCATGACGTCGCTCACCCGCGAGTCGATGTCGCCGCTCATGATCACGTAGCGGTTCGGGTCGCTGGTGCCGCGCTGGATCGCGAGGATGCTGACGACTTCGGTCGGCTCTGGAATGCGCTCCTCGCCGGAGACGACCCCGCACACGTCGCGGATCTCCAGGCAACCGCCGCAGTCGGCGGAGATGCGCTCGAACTCGGCGCGGATCCAGCGCCGTGCGGCGCCGATGCCGCGCGTGTCCGATGTCGCGTCGGACAGCGTGTGCCGGGTGCCGAACGAAACCAGCTTGCGGATGTCGGCCTCGATCCGCGCGGGCGAGGACGCGCTGCCGATGGCGTACAGCGCGGGGTTGCCCGCCGGCGGCGGCGCAGCGGCTGCCTGCTGTGCCTTGGCGCATGGCACCAGCGCAGCCGTCGCGCAGGTGGCCAGGACGAAGGAAACCCATGCCGGTCGGCGCATCGCCGTGCTCCCCTTGGTGGACCCTGGCCCGATTATGCATGCTGACGCACGCATCACCCGCGCCCCCTATGCTGCACGCCATGCACCTGTTCCAGCCGTTCGCGCTCGGCGACACCACCTTGCGCAATCGCATCGTGGTCTCGCCGATGTGCCAGTACTCGGCATTTGGCGGCGTCCCCGGCCACTGGCACCTGGTGCACCTGGGCAGCCGCGCGGTCGGCGGCGCGGGGCTGGTGTTCACCGAGGCCACCGCGGTGTCGCCGGAAGGCAGGATCTCGCCGGGCGACACCGGTCTCTGGGACGAGGCGCAGCAGCAGGCGTGGACACCGATTGCCGCCTTCATCGCCGCGCAGGGCGCCGTGCCCGGCATCCAGCTCGCGCACGCCGGGCGCAAGGCCAGCACCCGGGCGCCGTGGCTCGGCGGCGCGCCGCTGACCGAGGAGGAGGGCGCCTGGACGCCGGTCGCGCCCAGTCCGCTCGCGTTCGACGACGGCCATCCGGTGCCGCGCGCGCTCGACGCCGACGGGCTGCGCAAGGTGGTCGCCGATTTCGCCGACGCCGCCACCCGGGCCCGCGACGCCGGATTCCGCGTGATCGAACTGCATGCCGCGCACGGCTACCTGCTGCACGAATTCCTCTCGCCCCTGTCGAACCAGCGCAACGACGCTTACGGCGGCAGCCTCGCCAACCGCGCGCGGCTGCTGCTGGAAGTGGTGGCCGCGGTGCGCGACGCCTGGCCGCGACCGAGGCCGCTGACCGTGCGCGTGTCCGCCACCGACTGGACGCCGGGCGGCTGGGACATCGACGAATGCGTGGAGCTGGCGCGCTGGCTGCGCGACGCCGGCGTCGACCTGGTGGTGTGCTCCAGCGGCGGCAACGTGCCACGGGCGAAGATCCCGGCGCGGCCCGGCTACCAGGTCCCGTTCGCCGCGCGCGTGCGCCGCGAGGCCGGGATCGCCACCGGCGCCGTCGGCCTGGTCACCGACCCGCAGCAGGCCGACGCGATCCTCGGCCGTGGCGAGGCGGACCTGGTGCTGATGGCGCGCGAGTTCCTGCGCGATCCGTATTTCCCGCGGCGCGCGGCCGCCGAGCTGGGGGCGACCCTCGAGGCGCCGGTGCAGTACCAGCGTGGCTGGTGAGGGGCGCGGTTTGACCCAGGTCAATGCCGGGCCCGGCGCGCGGGAGCAGGCTGTCCCCATGGAATACCACGTCTCCTTCGATGCCGCCCCGGACCTGGACCTGATCGCCGGGCTGTTGCTGGACAGCGACCCGGCCGCCGTCGCCGACGTCGATCACCACGCCGCCCCGGTGCTGCGGGTCTCGACCTGGCTGCCGCGCGAGGACCTGTGCGCGGTGTTGCGCCAGGCCGGCTACCGGCTGCCCGACGAACGCATCCGCCTGCTGCCTTCGGTCTGCTGCGGCAGCTGTTCCGGGTAGCGCCCGGTCCGTTCATCCGCGCGCGGGTATGCTTGCCGCCATGGCAACCGGATGGGCTGGCGACAACGCGGTTCAGGAACAGATCGACGCGACCGTCGAGGACGCGATCAAGCGTGCGCGTAGCCGCTTGCCGCAGGGACCGAGCCTGAGCCACTGCGAGGAATGCGACGCGCCGATCCCGGAGGCGCGGCGCAAGGCGCTGCCCGGCGTGCGCCTGTGCGTGCCGTGCCAGGAAGCGGCCGACCGCGAGGAGCAGGCCAGCGCCGGCTACAACCGACGCGGCAGCAAGGACAGCCAGCTCCGCTAGCCGACGACCGCGCATTCACGTCCACGCTCCTATAACGGTGGTCCCCACGCCGCAGGAGCATTCGATGCGCCACTTCATCCGATTCCCCGTCCGCGGCCTCGCGCTCGGGCTGCTGGCCGTGGCCGTCATGGCCGCCGCGGGCTGCAACGACACCGACGACCGCACCACGCTGCCGGCGAACGCGGACGTCGACAACGGCATGGTCGACGACACCGCGACCAACGTGCCCGGCGACAACGCCATGACCGCCGACGGCATGACCGACGGCACCGCCGACACCACGCTCACCGTGGCCACGCTGGAAGGCGTGGACGGCCCGTACATCAGCGACAGCGCCGGCAATGCCCTGTACTTCCTGGAAGGCGACAGCGACGGCAGCAAGTGCGTCGACGCCTGCACGGTGGTCTGGATGCCGGTGGCGGTGACCGGCGCCACGCCGAGCGGCGGCCCGGGGCTGGATGCCTCGCTGGTGACGGTGGTGCAGCGCCCCGACGGCAGCAGCCAGGTCGCCTACAACGGCCACCCGCTGTACCGCTACACCGCCGACAGCGGGGCTGGAAGCGTTGCCGGCCATGGCGTCGAGGACAAATGGGGCCACTGGTACCTGCTGACCCCGGCGGGCGAGGAGCACGCCGGTGAGCCGGCCGACGACGCCGAAATGGCCGCCGAGGCGGGTGAACCCACGGCGGAGGAGATGAATCCGTAGCACGCCTGTCCCCGGGGAGGCCGCGCAGGGTCTGGTATCTTGCGCGGCTTCCGGGACAGGGAAGAGGGAATGCGTCGCCAGTTCATCGAATCCACCGCGCGCACGGTCTGCTACGCGTTCCTGTTCGTGTTCCTCGAGTGGCTGTTCCTGGCCACCAAACCCTCCTTCCTCTCCACCTGGCCCTGGCTGGATCGCGTGCTGGCGCTGCTGGTCGCGGCGATTCCATTCCTGGCCGCGGCACTGGCGCTGCACCTGCTCGCCGGCGTCGTCGCCTGGAGCGCGACGCGGGCCGGCCGTCCCCGGCTCGCAGCCGGCGCCCTGCGCCTGGCGCCGGCGGTGGCCACGGGGGCGATCGCGCTGCTGCTGGTCGACAACTTCACCTACACGATGTTCGGTTGGGGCATCGTCCGCACCACGACCGCCACGGCGATCCCGTACTGGATCGGCCTGCTGCTGGTGGTGGCCTGGCAACTGCGGCGCAAGCCCGGCATGGCCCGCGCCCAGCGCGTGCTGGCGCTGGGGCTGCTGGTTGCGGGCGGGGGCGCGCTGGCCTGGTCGATGGCGACCGGCCCCGGCATGGTGGAGGCGTCTCACGCGGGCCGCAGTGCCAAGCGGCTGCCCAACATCATCCTGTTCGCCTCCGACGGGGTGAACGCGGACTACATGTCGGCGTACGGGTACAGGCGGAAGACCACGCCCAATCTCGACCGCTATCTCGACCGCGCGCTGGTGGCCGACAACGCGTTCACCAATTCGGCCTGGACCACCGGGTCGCTGGTCTCGATGCTGACCGGCAAGTACCCGACCACGACCAAGGTGCTGTATCCGCCGTACACGCTGGAAGACGAGGACGCGTACCAGAGCCTTCCGCGGATCCTGCGCGCGCTGGGCTACCGGAACCTCCAGGAGACCGTGCGCTATTACGCCGACGGACCCGACCTCAACATGGAAGAGGCGTTCGACGAAGCCAACGGTCGCGTGGTCGACAGTACGCCGCCGGGGGCGCTGGCCATGGCCCTGCAGCGCCCCGCGCAGTTCGCCGGCAATACATGGCATCGCCTGTCCGAGCGCGTGCTCCAGCTCGCGCGGGTGCGGCAGATGGAGGATCCGCACGCGCAGGTGGTGGAACCCAGCGTGCCGGGCAGGGTGAAAGGCACGACCGACACCGAGCGCATGCGGCGCGTCACCCGCTTCATCACCGATGGGCCGGAGCCGTTCTTCATCCACATCCACCTGCTTGGCACGCATTGCTGCACCTACCAGTTGGAGCGCCGGCACTTCTCGGCGGGCGAATTCAAGTCCGACAAGGCGCGCAACCGCGCCGAGCTCGACGACGCGATCCTCGAGTCCGACCGCCTGTTCGGCGAAATGATGGAACTGCTCGAGCGGCGCGGGCTGCTCGACGACACCATCATCGTCTACACCTCCGACCACAACACCAACTGGGAGGTCCGCGCGCGCACGCCGCTCATCTTCCTGTTCCCGGACGGCAAGCCCGGCGGGCACGTGGGTGGCAACAGCCAGTTGCTCGACGTCGCGCCGACGCTGCTGGATTACCTGGGGGTCGACGTGCCCGCATGGATGGAGGGCCAGTCGCTGCTGGCGAGCAGCCCAGACAGCAACCGACCCGTATTCAGCATCTACCGGCTCGGTCGCGAGCATTTCCGCAACAGCACGGACGACCGCCTGGGGCGGGTGGAAGACGTGGGTCCGCCGACCTACGGCCTGCGTTCGGCCGGCATGGTCGTGTGTCGGCGCTGGTATATCATGGGGCTGGACGACCGGAACGTCATCTCCGGGAACATGGACCGTTACCGGGGCAGGTGTTCCGGGCCGCTACCCTCCGAAGCGGACGCGGCCAGCATGATCAGCCAGCACCTGCACGAGAGGGGATTCGAATTTTGACCGACGCACGCATCTCGCCGGCCTCCTTCCGCGACCCCGCGGGTTTCGTATTCAGCCGTGACGGCGTCCTGTACCGCCAGGTCAACGCCGCCGGCGCGGGCGACTACGACCGGCTGATGGCGTCCGGCCTGTACGCGGCCCTGGTGGAGCGCGGCTGGCTGGTGGCGCACGAGGAAGCCGATGTCCCGGCGTGTACCGACGGCGCGCACAAGGTGCTGCGGCCCGAGCGCATCGGGTTCATCAGCTATCCCTACGAATGGTGCTTCAGCCAGCTGCAGGACGCCGCGCTGCTGACCCTGGACGCGCAACTGCTGGCGCTGGAGCACGGCATGTCGCTGAAGGACGCGTCCGCGTACAACGTGCAGTTCCGCGGCGGGCGACCGGTGCTGATCGACACGCTGTCGTTCGAGGCCTACGCCGAAGGGCGGCCGTGGGTCGCCTATCGCCAGTTCTGCCAGCATTTCCTCGCGCCGCTGGCATTGATGGCCAAGGTGGACGTGCGCCTGTCGCAACTGCTGCGCAGCTTCATCGACGGCATCCCGCTGGATCTCGCCAGCCGGCTGCTGCCCGGCGCCAGCAAGTTCAACTTCGGACTGCTTGCGCACGTGCACCTGCACGCGCGCACCCAGCGCGCGCACGCCGCCACCGACGACGGCGGCGAAGCCTCGGCGACCCGCGCGCGCAGCGTGCAGGTCAGCCGCAACGGCCTGGTCGGCCTGCTGCAGGGCCTGCGCTCGACGGTCGCGAAGCTGGCCTGGCAACCGGCCGGCACCGAGTGGGGCGACTACTACCAGGCCACCAACTACGACGAGGCCGCGTTCCGCGCCAAGCAGGAACTGGTCGGCTCGTTCCTGGCCCAGGCCGCGCCGCGCAGCGTGTGGGACCTTGGCGCCAATACCGGCGTGTTCAGCCGGATCGCGAGTGGGCAGGGCGCCGACACCGTCGCCTGGGACATCGACCCGGCCGCGGTCGAGCGCAACTACCGCCAGGCCCGCGGGGAAGGCGCCCGGGCGCCGCTGCCGCTGCTGCTCGACCTCACCAACCCGAGCCCGGGGCTGGGCTGGGCCGGCGGCGAGCGCGACTCGCTGGCCGCGCGCGGCCCGGTCGACTGCGTGATGGCGCTGGCCCTGGTCCACCACATCGCCATCTCCAACAACGTGCCGCTGGCCAACATCGCGGCTTACCTCGCGCGCCTCGGGCGCAAGCTGATCATCGAGTTCGTGCCCAAGGCCGACAGCCAGGTGCGCCGCCTGCTGGCCTCGCGCGAGGACATCTTCGGCAACTACGATGCACAGGGATTCGAGGCCGCCTTCTCCACCGCGTTCGACATCGAGCGCGTGGAGCCGGTGCACGGCTCCGAGCGCACGCTCTACCTCATGACCCGCAAGACCACGCCACTGGAATCGCCATGAACCAGACCCAGCGCGCCATCCTCGCCACCGTCCTGCTGCTCGCCATCGCCGGGCCGGCCCAGGCCTACATCGACCCCAGCTCCGGCAGCATGATCCTGCAGGGCATCATCGCCGGCATCGCCGCGATCCTGGTCACCGCCAAGCTGTGGTGGCACCGCCTGCTGGTGATGCTCGGGATCCGCAAGCGCAGCAACCGGTCCGCGCAGGACAGCGGCGAAGGCAAGTAAGCCGTGCAGGCCGATCCGGCCCTGTTCGAGGGCCTGTGGGGCTGGATGCAGGCGCTGTGCCTGTTCCTGCTCAAGGTGCTGGATGTCCTCGCCGCCCTCACCGGGAGCTGGGGCCTGGCGATCATCCTGCTGGCGCTGCTGGTGCGGTTGGTGCTGTACCCGTTCGCGCGCCGCGCGCTGTTCGAGCAGAAGCGCTTCAACGAGGCCCACGCGAAACTCAAGCCGCAGCTCGACGCGATCAAGGCCAACTACCGCGGCGCGGAGCAGGCCGAGCGCCTGGACGACCTGTACCGCGAGCACAAGCTCAATCCCGCCGCGGGCATGAAGCCGCTGCTGCTGGTGCTGGTGCAGCTGCCGATCCTGGTCGCCCTGTTCCAGATCCTGCTGAAGGCGCCGGAGTTGCGCGGGGTGCCGTTCCTGGGCATCGCCGACCTGTCGCAGCCGGACCGCTTCGCCGTGCTCGGCGCGGACCTGCCCTGGTTCGGCGCGTGGCTGAACCTGCTGCCGTTCGTGCTCGCCGGCACGCTGGTGCTGGGCGGGTTGTTCGTTCCCGGCGAGCATGATGCGCAGGCCGCGCGCAAACGCCTGTGGATCACCGGCGCGATGGCGCTGGTGTTCTTCGTCCTGTTCTACTCGTTCCCGTCCGGGCTGGTGATCTACTGGATCGCGACCAACCTGCTGGCGTTCGCGCAGCAGTGGCTGGTGGCTTCGCGCGAGAAGGCCGCGGCCTAGGGAACGATCCCGGTCCACTCCGGCGAGGAGAATTTCTCCCGCGCCAGGCGCTCGGCCTGGTCCAGTTCGTCCGCGCGCAGGGTGTCGGGCGCCAGGCCGCCGTGGCGCTTGCGGAAACTCTCGACCAGCACTTCGATCACCGCATCGCGCGACATGCCGGTCTGGCTGCGCAGCGGATCCACCCGTTTCTGCGCGCTGGTAGTGCCCTTGTCGGACAGCTTTTCGCGGCCGATCCGCAGCACCTCGAGCATCTTGTTGGCGTCGATGTCGTAGGCCATGGTCACGTGGTGCAACACCGCCTTGCCGCGGCGCGCCTGCGCGGCGCCGGCGATCTTGCCGACCGGCGAGGCGATGTCGTTGAGCGGCTGGTACCAGGCCTGGATGCCGAGCTCGCCGAGCGCGGCGATCACCCAGGCGTCCATCAGCGCGTAGGCCTGCTCGAAGCTCATGCCGTCGACCATGCTGATCGGCGCGAAGATGGAGTAGGTGATGGTGTTGCCCGGTTCGATGAACATCGCGCCGCCGCCGCTGATCCGGCGCACCACGTCGATGCCGTGGCGGCGGGCGGCCTCCATGTCCACCTCGTTGCGCAGCGACTGGAACCGGCCCATGACCACCGCCGGCCCGGCCCATTCCCAGATCCGCAGCGTTGGCGGGCGGCGCCCGGCGGACACCTCGTCCACCATCACGTCGTCCAGCGCCATGTGCAGGGCCGGGGATTGCGGTTCGGCGTGGACCAGGTGCCAGGCGTGGTCGGTCCAGTGGCTGCGGCTCATGCCGTCGCTCCCGGCGCAGGGCCGTCGATCGCGCGGCGCACCGCCACCGCGACCGCTTCGGGCGTCAGGCCGTAAAGCTTCGCGTCCGGGCCGAGGGCCACGTGGATCGCGCCGGCCAGCAGGGCCTCGCCGGCGTCGGCGGGCAGTCCTTCGAGGGCGGCGTTCATCGCCTCCAGCGCGCTGTCCGGCTCGAGGAAAAAATCGCCGCTGACCTGGACCCGGGCGAGGCGGCCGTCCTCCACGGCCAGATCGACCACGACCAGCTTGCCGCCGGGCACCTTGTATTCGCCGTGCATGCTTTGCTCCCTGACGGAAGCAGTCTACACGGCACCGGCCCGGCGGCTCGCGGTTACCTGCCCGATTCCGTGGCAGCGTCGCCGCCGAAGTCGCCGGCCTTGAGGAAACTCAGCCGCGCCGGATCCAGGTGGCGGCGCAAGGCCGCGTTGACCGTGGCCAGATCCACCGATTCGATCCGGCGCGCGAATGCATCGTCCTCCAGCAGGGGTTCGCCGCGGTGCAGGTGTGCGGCCAGGTGCGCGGCGACTCCCGTGCCCGCGGTGGCGACGCGGCGGTCGCGTTGCAGCCAGGCGCGCTTGGCCGCCTCGAGTTCGGCTTCGGTGAAGCCATCGCGCAGGGCGCGCGCAATCTCCTCGCGCACGCCGCGCTCCAGCCGCGCCATGTTCTCAGGCGCCACGATCGCGGAGCCCGCGAAACGGCCGCAACGGCCCCGCAGCGGCGCGGTGAAGTCGGCCGAGACCTCGTAGCTCAGTCCTTCCTGCTCGCGCAGTCTCTTCCAGAGGCGCGAATCCATGCCGTTGCCCAGCATGTCGCCGGCCAGCACCAGCGCCGGCCAGTCCGGATCGGACTGCGACAGGTCGAGGTTCATCGCGAAGCGCAGGATCGCGTTGGCCTTGTCCGGCGTCTCCAGCACCTTGTCCATCGGCGGCGCGTCGCGGAACTCGCAGGCCAGCTCGGCGTAGGGCAGGGCGCTGGACCAGTCGCCGAGCGCGTCGCGCACGGTATCGGTGGCCGACGACGGCTCGAAGTCGCCGACCAGCGCGACCTCGGCGTGCCCGGCGCCGTAGGCCTGGCGGTGGAAGGCACGCACGTCCTCGACGGTCAGCGCCTGCAGCGCGGCAATCTGTTCGTCGATGCTGCCCAGGTGGCGCGGATCGCCTGCCGGGTACGGTTGCAGGTGACGCTGCATCACCTGGTACGACCAGGGCAGCGGATCGCCGCGCATGCGCCGCAGTTCCGCGAGGCGTTGCTGCTTCAGCCGCTCGAACGCGTCATCGGGGTAGGCGGGTTCGCGCAGCACCTCGGCGGCCAGCGCGATCAGCTCGGGAAGCCGGTCGCGGGTGGTCTCGAAGCGGACGGTGGCCGAACCGGCGTCTCCGTCGGCCGAGAGCGAACTGCGCAGACGGTCGGTTTCGGCGCGCAGCTGTGGCAGCGGCCGCTCGCGGGTCCCGCGCATCAGCAGGTCGCCGGCGAACCCTGCCACCAACCCCTTGCCGCGCAGGCTGTCGGCGTCGCCGAAGTGCAGTTCGATGTAGCCGGCCACGGTGCGGGCGCGGGTCTTGCGCGGCAGCATGACCATGCGGACGCCACCCGCCTCGGCTTGCACCAGGTGCGCGGCGATGTTCGCGCGGGTGGCTTCGAACGGTTCCCCCGGGGCGAAGCCGGGATCGCCGCGCAGGTCGCGCAACTGCGCCTCGAGGTCGGGCACCGGCGGAACGTCGGCGCGCACCGGCGCCGGATCCGGGATCGCCCGGGCCACGGTGCGGTTGGACGGCACCAGGTAGCGCGCCGCGACCCGCTGCACGTCGGCCGGGGTCACCTCGCGCAGGCGTTCGCGGAACAGGTACCACAACCGCCAGTCACCGGCGGCGATCCAGTCGACCAGCGAGCGGGCGACCGCGAACGGCGAGCGCGAGGCCATCTCGAAGCTCTTGAGCATGCGGTCGCGCTGGCGTTCCAGCTCGTCCGTGGCCGGCGGGGCGTCGCCCGCGGACTCGATGGTGTCGAGCAGGATCCGGCTGGCCTTCGGCAGATCGGCCGCGTCGTGCACCGGCACCATCATCCACAGCAGGAACGGGTCGTGCAGCGGCGGATTGATCGCACCCTCGAGCACGTCCGCCGAGACGCCGGCCGCGGCCAGCGCGCGGTGCACGCGGCCGTTGGGCACGTCGGTGAGCATCGCCGAGAGCAGCGCGACCGCGGCGTAGTCCGGATGCGCGCCCGCGGGGATGTGGTAACCGGCCATGACGATCGCGCCGATGCCGCTGCGGCGCATCGTGATCTCGCGGCTGCCGTCCTGGGTCGGTTCGACGGTGTAGGTGCGTTCCAGCGCCTGCGACGGCCTGGCGATCGCGCCGAACGTCGCCCGCACCGACGCCAGCGTCGCTGCGGCATCGATGCCGCCCGAGACCAGCAGCACCGCGTTGTCCGGCCGGTACCAGCGCCGGTAGAACTCGCGCAGGCGCCCGATCGGCACGTTCTCCAGGTCCGAGCGCGCGCCGATCAGGGCGTTGCCGTAGGGATGCCAGTCGTACGCGGCAGAACGCAGGCGCTGCTTGAGCACGCGCAGCTCGTTGTTCTCGTTGCCCTCGAACTCGTTGCGGACGACGGTCATCTCGCTGGCCAGGTCCTCCGCGCGCAACGACGAGTGGACCATGCGGTCGGCTTCCATCCCCAGCACCCAGGCCAGCCTGTCGGGATCCGCGTCGAAGCTGGTCGAGTAGACGGTGCGGTCGTAGCTGGTGCTCGCGCTGAACGAAACACCATGCGCCGCCATGCCGGCGGTGATGTCCGGGTGCGACGGAGTGCCCTTGAACATCATGTGCTCGAGCAGGTGGGCGGCCCCGGTCGCGCCGTCGCGCTCGCTCCGCGATCCGGCGAGGTACACGACCTGCACCTGGACCGTGGACGCCGAGGCGTCGGGCACCAGCAGCACGCGCAGGCCGTTGTCGAGCCGGTACTCGGACACGCCTTCGAGGGAAGGGCCGGCGGTGACCCCGGCGGGCAGCGGTGGCGCCGGATCGACCGGCGCCGCCACGGCGACAGGCAGCATCGCCATCGCCAGGATGGCGAGCAACAACATCCGCATCATCGGGCTCCTCAGAACGTGAACTTGAGCTGGGCCGAGACGTAGCGTCCGCGGATGTCGTACTGCGACGCGTCGTAGCCGTTGCCCGAGAGGATCGAGAACTGCGGGCCGCGGTCGAACAGGTTGTTGGCGCTCAGGCCCAGCGACGTGTTGCGCAGCGACGGCCACCACTTCGCCAGCCGCTCGCCGATCGCGTAGTTCACCGCCAGGTCCACGTACCACAGGTCGCCGAGCTGGTTGTAGGTCCCGGCGTTCGGGCCGGAGGTCAGCGGCGAGTAGTCGCGGTACTGGCCCACGTAGCGACCCGTGATCTGGGTGTACAGGTGCTCGCGCTGCAGGCCGAGCTGCAGGGTGCCCTTCCAGCGCGGCGCCCAGCCCGCGGCCGCGGCCTTGGCCACGCCGTCGACGATGTCGTCGCCCGGGCGCACCTGGGTCTGGTAGCGGTACGTATAGGTGGCGGCGACGGCCGGGAACCACGTGCCGAATCCGGTCTTGAAATGGCCGTCGAAGCCAAGGTCCACGCCGGCGGTGTTGACGAAGTTGATGTTCACCGGGCGCGCGTCGACCAGGACGATGTTGCCGTCCGCGTCGCGGGTGATGCGCCCCGGGAAGTCCTCCTCGTTGTCCACCATGTACTGCAGCGCGACGCTGCCGATGCGGTCGCGGATGTCGTTCTTCCAGTGGGTCAGGGTGAAGTTCACCGGAAGCGACTGCGGCGAATAGACGATGCCCAGCGTGGTCGAGCGGCCGCGTTCGGGATTGATGGTCTCGGACACGCCGCTGGCCGAGATGTACTGGATCGGCACCCGCGCACCGCCCATCTTCGGGTCGCTGACGGTGGTATTGAAGTAGCGCGGCGGTGTCACCGCCTGGTACAGCACCGGCGGCTTGAACGCGGTGTTGTAGCTGCCGCGCAGCAGCAGCGACTTCCACGGCCGCAGTTCCAGGCCCAGCGCGCGGGTCGTGCCGGTGCCCTCGAAGCTGCTGTCGCGGTCGGCGCGCAGCGCGGCGGTCGCGGTCAGCAGCGACTTGACCCCGGTGCCCTCGCGACCGGCCAGCAGCGGCGCGCGCAGCTCGGTGAACAGCGCGCGGGTGGTGCGCGCGCCGGCCGTCACGGCGCCGTTGAGGATGCCGGTGCTTTCCAGCGACTGCCGCTCCCACTCGCCGCCGACCAGCATGGTCAGGTCTCCGCCCGGCAGGGCCATCACCGGCCCGCGCAGGAAGCCGTTGACGCCGCGCAGGTTGGTGATGAACGGGACGACGCTGTCGCTGAACAGCGAGGCGATCAGCTCGGGCGAACCGCCGGGGCCGTCCATGAACGGGTTGAGCGCGGTCTCGGGATCGCTGGAGGCCAGCGCGTCGCGGATCGCCTGCGAGGTGTTGAAGAAGTTGAGCTGGTCGGCGGTGTTGCGCGACTGCCAGCCGGCCACCTCCCAGTCCCAGCGCTTCAGGGTGCCGCGCGCGCCGACCAGGGCGCGGACGTAGTCCGAGCTCAGGGTGCTGTCGGGGCGGCCGGGCAGCGCGAAGTCGATGCCGACGTCCACGCCGAACGGGTTGTACGGGTTGTCCGCCGAGACGACGTACGAGCCGTTCTCGCCGTTCAGGAGCACCGGCGTGCCGGCGCGATGGATCTTGTTGCGCGACATCGTGACCTCGGCGAACAGGTCGGCAGTGTCGGTCAGGTGGAAGGTGCCGTCCAGGAGCAGCGCGTAGCGCTCGGCGGGAATGAAGATCGGATAGTGCTGCGAGGCGAAGTTGAGGATGCCCGCGGTCCCGGCGAAGTCATCGGGGGTCAGGCCCACGCCGGTGCTGCCCGTCGGCACGCCGGCGTACGGCGAGTCGAGGCCTGGCAGGTTGCCGCGCTGGTCGCGCTTGACGAAGAAGCAGGACGACGGCGCGGGCGGGCATCCTTCCAGCGAGAACACGTTGCCGGGGTTGGTGAGCAGCGAGCGGTTGTCGCTGCCGCCGAAGCGGGTGTAGTCCTTGTCCGCGGTGATGTCGCGCTCGGATTCGTCGAGGCCGCTGTTGCGGCTGTAGGTCAGCGCCGCGGTCATCGAGCCGCGCTCCCACGCGCCGCCCCAGGTGACCGTGTACTGGTTCTCGCCGTAGCCGCGCGCGTAGCCGCGGCGCAGGGTGACGTCGAGGCCCTGGGCGTCCTTCTTCAGCACGATGTTGACCACGCCGGCGAGCGCGTCGCCGCCGTACACCGCCGAGGAGCCCACCGGCAGGATCTCGATCCGCTCCACCAGCGACAGCGGCAGCGTGTTGAGGTCGAAGAAGTCCAGCGCCGACTGCACGCCGGTGTTGCCGATCCGGCGGCCGTTGACCAGCACCAGGGTGGTGCCGCGCGGCAGGCCGCGCAGTTGCACGGTGGAGGCATTGAAGTCGCCGGAGGTGCCGATCGCGTCGCCGTTGTTGCTGACCGAGACTTCCGGGCGGGTGCTCAGCACCTGGGCCACGGTCGCCGCGCCGCTGCGCTCGATGTCCTCGGAGGTGATCAGCACCACCGGCTGCGCCGACTCGTATTCGGAGGCGCCGAGGCGGCTGCCGACGACCACGACGTCCTGCAGGTCCACCGGCTCGTCGTCGGCGGCGCTGGCGGCCGCCGGCGCCTGGCGCGGCGCCGGCGCGGGCGCCGCGGCCGCGCGACGCAGCACGAAGGTGGTGGCGTTGACCGCCTCGGCTTCCAGGCCGCTGCCCTGCAGCAGGCGGCGCAGGCCCTCGGCGGCGCTGACCTCGCCCGACAGGGCCGGCGCGCTCAGGCCGCGGACCAGGTCGGGTTCGTACATGATCAGGGCGCCGGTCTGCTCACCGAGCGCGTCGAGCGCGGAGGCGAGCGGGCCGGCCTGGATCGCAACCTGCGCGGTCGGCGCGGCGGACTGCGCCAGCGCGGGCGTCGCGGCCAGGCAGCCGGCGATCGCCGCGGCGAGCAGCAGCGGGCGGAGGGAATGGCGGGTGCGGAAAGTGCGATGAGGCATGGATTCGGGTCCCCGGGATTCGGCGGCGGTCTGGTGCCGTCAAAGGGATGACGCGCCAGCCGCGGATACCCGAACCCCGGAAACGAGAAACGTGCGCTCCGGCACGGTTCAGGGGGTCAGCGCGGCGCGATCAGGATCCGGTCCGGATCGTCCAGGTCCACGGTCACCGGCAGCAGCGCCTGCAGGCCCTGCGCCACCGAGCGGCTGTCGCCGACCGGGAAGGTGCCGCTGACCGGGATGTCCGCCAGCGAAGGGTCTTGCAGCTGCAGCGGGGTCGCCGCGTAGCGGTTCACTTCGGCCACCACCTCGGCCAGCGGCGTGGCGCGGAACAGCAGGCGGCCGCGGGTCCAGCTCCCGGCGACCTCCAGGTCCGCTTCGCGCAAGGTCATCGCCGCGCCATTGCCATAGCGCGCCTGCTGGCCAGGGGCCAGGCGCAGCGAATCGTTGCCGTCCTCGACCGCGACGCTGCCCTCGAACAGGGTGACCTGGACGCCGGGCCCCAGGTGCCGCACCAGGAAGCGGGTGCCCAGCGCGGTCACCGCGCCGCCGGCGGCCGAAACGCGGAACGGGCGGGTGCGGTCGTGGGCGACCTCGAACATGGCCTGGCCGTGGTCCAGCCGGATCCTGCGCTCGTCCTGGAGCAGTTGCACCGAGACCTCGGTGTCGACGTCGAGCTGCAGGGTGGAGCCGTCGGCGAGGCGCACGGTGCGGCCCTGCGCCGGGCCGGTGGCGAACACCTCGGGCGCGGCCTGCGGCGGCTGGCGCAGCCCGAGGACCAGCGCGAGCACCAGGCACGCCGCGGCCGCGACCGCGCCGCCGGCCTGCCACCAGCGCCGGCGCAGAGGCGCCCGCGCGGTCGCCGCGAGCGCCTCCCCGAGCATGGCCTCGATCCCGGGCGTGCCGTCCAGCGCGCCGATCCGCTCCCAGGTCCGCTCGACCCGGGCATACCCGGCCGCGTTGGCTGGTTGCGCATGCCACTGGTCGAACGCCCGCGCCTCGGCGGCCGCGAGGCGGCCACGGCGGCGGGCGAACCAGCGCTCGGCCTCGGCGAGCACGTCCGGATCGGGAAAGGTGGGGTCCATCGTCTCGTCAACGTTCAAGGGGCGTCCTCCCGAACCCTGTCGCGACAGGCGGCCAGGGCCTTGCTGATCTGCTTCTCCACCATCCGTACCGAAATCCCGCAGCGCCGGGCGATCGCCTCGTTGGACAGGCCGCCGAAGCGGCTGAGCATGAACACGTGGCGGCACTTGTCGGGGAGGCGGCGGATCGCCTGCAGCACCCGGGCCAGGTCGGCGTCATCGCTGGCGTGGCGTTCGGGCGAGCGCTCGTCGACGGCCGCGGCCACCGCCGCCGGTGCGTCCAGGGCGATGTGGGCGTCGCGGTGGCGGGTGGCGGCCTGCCGCGCCTGGTCGTTGGCGACGTTCGCGGCGATCCGGAACAGCAGCGGTTCCCAGGCCCCGCGCTGCTCGGTCCGGCAGTAGCGCAGGACCCGGGTGAAAGCCTCCTGCGCGGCGTCCTCCGCGTCCTGCTCGCTGGCGGTGCGCGTGCGCAGGAACCGCAGCAGGGCGGGATAGCGGTCGTGGAGGAAGGCGTCGATCTCTGCTTGGCTTGCCACGGCTCGGATCCGGGGAGCGCGTCGGGGGAGTTTAGCCGCACGATCCCTTATGCTGCCGCGATGCATCCGATCGTGGTCGTGCTCGACCTGGTGGGGACCTTCGCCTTCGCGATCAGCGGCGGGACCCTGGCCGTGCGCAAGCGCTTCGACCTGTTCGGGGTGCTGGTGCTGTCATTCACCGCCGCCGTGACCGGCGGCATCGTCCGCGACGTGCTGATCGGCGCCACGCCGCCGGTGGCGCTGGCCAACTGGCACTACCTGGCGGTGAGCTGCATCGCGGGGCTGGCCACCTTCTATCGCGGCGACGCCATCGAGCGGATGCAGAACCCGGTGCAGCTGTTCGACGCAGTCGGACTCGGCCTGTTCGCGGTCACCGGCGCCACCAAGGCCCTGGAAGCGGGCCTGGCGCCGGGCGGGGCGATGCTGCTGGGCATGGTCACCGGCATCGGCGGCGGCATGGCCCGCGACATCCTCGCCATGCGCATCCCGGTGGTGTTGCAGTCGGACCTGTACGCGGTCGCCGCGCTGGCGGGCGCGGCGGTGGTGGTGGTCGGTTCGCTGATGGACGGGCCGCAACCAGTCTTGCTGGTATGCGGCGCAGTCCTGGTCTTCTTCCTGCGCTTCATGGCGGTCCGCCATGGCTGGCGGCTGCCGACCGCGCGTTAGCCCCAGCGCTGCAGGTCGAGGATCGCGCGCAGCACGGCGTCGATGATGATCACTTCGCCGTTGATCGCACGCCCGTAGCGGTAGCGACCGTAGTAGCCGTCCTCGTAGCCGCGCTCGAAGCCCTGGCGGAAGTAGTAGTTGTACTCGGAGCGGCTGACGTAGTTGCCGACGTAGCCGAAGCTGGCGTCGATCCACACCACCGAGCTGCGGTATCCGCCGCGCCAGCCGTCGTAGCGGTCGGCGCGACCGGCACGCAGGCCTTCGCGGTAGCCCTGGTCGATCGCGCGGCGCAGGATGTCGGCGCCGTAGTAGTTCACCCGATACCACTGGCCGCCGCGGAAGTAGCGGTAGTTGCCGCTGTGGTACCAGCGCGGGGTGTAGTGGCGGGCGTGGAGGGCGCGCAGCCGGCGCTGGTAGTCGGCGCGATAGCGTTCATGGGCACGCCGCGCCTGGCGGAGGTCCTGGCCGTGCTCGCGGCGGTCCTGGCGGAGGTCCTGGCGATGTTCGCGACGATCCTGGCGGATGTCCTGGCGGTGCTCGCGACGGTCCTGGCGGATGTCGCGATGGATCACCTGGCGCGGCACCGCGCGACGCTCCTGGGTGCGCACCTGCCTCTGCTCCTGGCGCCGCTCCTGCCTGTGCTCCTTGCGCTCCTTGCGTTGTTCGGCGCGGCGCTCCTTGCGCTGGTCACGGTTGTCCTGGCGCTGCTCGGCGCGATCCTTGTCGCGCGCGGCTGCCGGCGACGCGGCGGCGGCCGCGCCGAAACTGGTCGCCAGCAGCGTGCCCAGCGCGAGCGGGAGCACGATGCCGTTGCGGAAAATGCGGTTCATGGCCTGGCCCTTCATTGCGCAAGCCCCATCGCTTGCTTCACACGCACTACACGTCACCCCCACTTAACGAATTCTGAGCCTGGCCGGCTTCGTTCAGCCGCGGTGCCGGATCCGTTCATGTCACCAACCGCACTTGCACGCGGCGGCGGCGCGACGTATCAGGGAAGGCTGGCCCAACCCGGGGACTTGCATGGGCGCGACCCGACGCCTCGCCACCGCACTCGCGTGCCTCATCGCTGCCGGCGTGGCCGCGCCCGCGACGGCCGCGCAACCATCCGCACCGCCGCTGGCGCCGCTGACCGCTGAATCCGGCCTGCCACGCGCCCCGGAGCAGCGCGCAGTGTCGTTCGAGCACGCCGACCTCGCGTTCCGGGTGGATCCCGCGCGCAAACGCCTGGAAGGCGACGCGACACTGACGTTCCGCGCGCTGGAGCCGCTCTCGCGGCTGGTGGTGGATCTCGATCCCGCCTACGCCGTATCCACGGTGAGCGTGGACGGGACGGCACTGGGCCGCGACGCGTGGTCGAATCCGGAAGGCCGGATGACGGTGGCACTGCCGGCCCCGCTCGCGGCCGGCGACGAGGTCGCCCTGCGGATCGTCTATGCCGGGCAGCCGCACGTGGCCACGAAGGCGCCATGGGATGGCGGCTTCGTCTGGGCCACCGCGCCCAGCGGCGAGCCGTGGATCGCGAGCGCGGTGCAGGGCGAGGGCTGCGACCTGCTGTGGCCGTGCATCGACCACCCGATGGGCGAGCCGAAGCGCGTCGACGAGGCGATCACTGTGCCGGCGCCGCTCGTGGCCCCCGGCAACGGCCGCTTCATGGGCATGGAGGAACACGACGGCTGGCGCACCTACCGCTGGCAGGCGCGCAGCCCGGACACCTACGCGATCGCGATCCAGGCCGGCCCCTACGAGCTGCTCGAGGGCGAGTACGCCAGCCGTTACGGCAACACCATCCCGCTGCGCTTCTGGTACCTGCGCGGCAATGCGGAGAAGGCGAAGGCGCTGTTCGCCGAGTTCCCGAAGCTGCTCGATTTCTTCGAGGGAACGATCGGCCCGTATCCGTTCGGCGACGAGAAGATGGGCGTGGTCGAGACCCCGCACCTGGGCATGGAGCACCAGACCGTCAACGCCTACGGCAACGGCTACAAGCTGACCGAGTTCGGTTACGACTGGCTGCTGCAGCACGAGTTCGCGCACGAGTGGTTCGGCAACCAGATGACCAACCGCGACTGGGGCGACATGTGGCTGCACGAAGGCTTCGGCAGCTACATGCAGCCGCTGTACCTGCAATGGCTGCACGGCGACCGCGAGTACTACGCGTGGCTGCTGAACCAGCGCAAGACGCTGCAGAACAAGGTGCCGATCGCCTCGCGCGAATCCCTGACCGAGGACCAGATCTACAATCCCGTGACCGGACCAGGCAACGACATCTACTACAAGGGTTCGCTGCTGCTGCACGCGTTGCGCAACCTGATCGGCGACGAGGCCTTCTTCGCCGCGACCCGCGAGCTGGTCTACGGGCGCACGGATCCGGCGCCGGGCAACTTCGAGCCGCGCTACGCGTCCACCCAGGACTTCATCGATGCGGTGAACCGGGCCACCGGCCGCGACCTGGGCTGGTTCTTCGATGTGTACGTGTACTCGGCGGCCTTGCCGGAGCTGGTCGCGACCCGCGACGCCACCGGGCTGTCGCTGCGCTGGGATGCCCCGGGCGGCAAGCCGTTCCCGATGCCGGTGGAAGTGCGGGTCGACGGCCGCGACGTCAGCGTGCCGATGACCGATGGCCACGGGCGCCTGGAATTGCCCGCGCACGCGCTGTACACGGTGGATCCGCACTCGAAGCTGCTGCGCAGGCTTCCGCACATCGGGGCCTACCAGGCATGGAACAAGGCGCAGGAGGCGAAGTGAGCGACGCACGCAACCCGCAGGCGGAACAGATGGGCGACGAGTCCATGGCCCGCAACCTGGCGCACCAGGCGCAGGCGATCTGGCCGCAGGAACAGCGGCTGTTCGACCGCTACGCGCTGTCCGGCCCGATCGAGGTGCTGGACCTGGGCTGCGGCACCGGCGAGATCACCCGCCGGCTGGCCGCGCGCTATCCGCAGGCGCGGGTGCTGGGCGTGGACATCCTGGAGGCCAACCTGGCGCGGGCGCGGCAGGGCGACGGTTTCGGCGGCCGGGTGCGCTATGCGCAGGGCGACGCGTTCGCGCTGGAATTGCCCGACGCCGGCTTCGACCTGGTCACCTGCCGGCACATGTCGCAGGCGGTGCCGGATTTCCCGCAGGTGCTGGCCGAGATCAGCCGGGTGCTCAAGCCGGGCGGCTGGCTGCACCTGCTGAGCGAGGACTACGCGATGCTCGACTTCCCGGCCGACGATCCGGCGTTCGACCCGGACCGGTTCTGGCTGGACAACGCGGTCGCGTTCCTCGGCTCGATCGGCTGCGACGGGCGCATCGGCCGGCGCTCGCCGACGCTGTTGGCGCAGGCGGGCTACACCGACATCGCGATGGACTACGTGGTGGTGGACACCTTGCGGGTGCCGCGCGAAACCTTCGCCGGAATCATCAGTGCCTGGCGTGACGGCTACGTGGCGCCGCTGGCCAAGGCCAGCGGACGCGCCGAGGCGGACGTGCGCGCGGATTTCGACCGCATGATCCACGCGATCGCGACGCCGCCGATGTATGCGGCGTGGCAGGTGCCGGTCGTGAGTGGGCGCAGGGTGGGATGAGGCGGCAGTGGTTAGCCGAGCATGGCTCGGCTCTACAATCATCTGGAAGAAGAGGGGAGACCACACGATGCATCCGAAGCTGACCCCCGCGCTCGCGGGCCTGACCCTGGCGCTGTGCGCCGGCCTGGCGCTGGCGACGCCGCCGCAGGCATCCACGCAAGCGGCGCCCGCGCCGCAGCTCGAAGCGACCACGCTGCCGGCGACGCTGGCGGGCTTCGACGCCTATGTGGACAACGTGCGCGAGACCTTCGACGTGCCCGGCATCGCCGTGGCCATCGTCAAGGATGACCGGATCGTGCTCGAGCGCGGCTATGGCGTGCGCGACCGCGAGAGCGGGGCGCCGGTGGACGCGCACACCCTGTTCGCGATCGCGTCCAACACCAAGGCCTTCACCGCGGCGTCGCTGCAGCTGCTCGCCGCCGACGGCAAGCTGGAAATGGACGACAGGGTGATCGAACACCTGCCGTGGTTCCGGATGTCCGACCCTTACATCACCCACGAGATGCGGATCCGCGACCTGCTCGCCCACCGCAGCGGCCTCAGCCTGGGCGCGGGCGACCTGCTGTACTGGCCGACCACCACCTACACCAACCGCGAAGTCGCCGAGCGGCTGAAGGACGTGCCGATCACCGGCGGCTTCCGCGCCCAGTACGCCTACGACAACATCCTGTTCGGCGTCGCCCAGCTGGTGGTCGAGGCCGCCAGCGGCATGCCCTACGACCGCTTCCTGCAGCAGCGCATCTTCGATCCGCTGGGCATGGACGAGACGGTCTACAACAGCGACCACCTCGGCGACGCGACCAACGTCGCCACCGGCTATTCGAAAGCCGACTTCAAGGACATCGTGCCGGCGCCGCGGATGACCTGGTCGAACGTCGGCGGCGCGGGCGGCATCTATTCCAGCGTCCACGACCTGTCGAAGTGGGTGCGGGTGCAACTGGCCGGGGGCGCGATTCCCGCCAGCATCGGCGGGGGCGACGACGCGCGCCTGTTCAGCGAGAAGGCGCAGCGCGAGATGTGGACCATGCTGACCCCGATCCCGGTGCGCAAGCCGTCGCTGCCCGAGTTCGAGCCGATCACGCCGAATTTCCAGGGCTACGGCGAAGGCTGGAACCTCGCCGACTACCGCGGCCACAAGCTGGTCTGGCATACCGGTGGCTGGCCGGGCATGGTGTCGCGGGTGACGATGCTGCCGGAGCAGGGCATCGGCGTGATCGTGCTGACCAACGCCGAATCCGGCGCCGCGTTCAACGCGGTCACCATGCGCGCGCTCGACGCGATGCTCGGCCTGCCGGCCACCGACTGGACCGCCGCCTATGCCAAGGCCCGCGCGAAGCAGGAAGCCAAGGCCGACGAGAGCTGGCAGAAGCACGTCGCCGCGCGCAATGCGAAGTCGACCCCGTCGCTGGCCCTGGCCGACTACGCCGGCACCTACCGCGACCCGTGGTACGGCGACATCGTGATCCGCAACGAGGGCGGCAAGCTGCGCATCCAGTTCAGCCGCACCGCGGACCTGGTCGGCACCCTGAGCCACTGGCAGCACGACACCTTCCTGATCCGCTGGGACCAGCGCTGGCTCAACGCCGACGCGTTCCTGACCTTCGCCCTGGACGAGGACGGCGAGATCCGCGAAGCCCGCATGGTCCCGGCCTCCGAACTGACCGACTTCAGCTTCGACTTCCAGGACCTCCGGCTCACCCCCGTCAAACCTGACGACGCCGAGGACTGAGGCAGGTTTTTAGCCACGGATGAACACGGATCAACACGGATAAAAAAGCAAAGCAGTTAAGCCACAGATTTCACAGATGAACACAGATGGGTTCGCAGCAGCCGTACGCACGGTCTTTGCTTTTACATCTGTGTCATCTGTGAAATCTGTGGCCGTTTTTTGCTCTTAATCCGTGTTGATCCGTGTTCATCCGTGGCCAAATCCGCTCTTGGGATCAGGCCAGGACGGCGGTGCCGCAGGCGTGGGCGGAGGCCCAGGCCCATTGGAAGTTGTAGCCGCCGAGCCAGCCGGTGACGTCGACGACTTCGCCGATGAAGTACAGGCCGGGCACGCGCTTCGATTGCATCGTGGTCGATGACAGCCCGTCGGTGTCCACGCCGCCGAGTGTGACCTCGGCGGTGCGGTAGCCCTCGGTGCCGCTGGCGACCAGCGGCCAGGCCTGCAGCGTCGCCGCCACCTCGCGCAGCTGCGGCAGGTTGAACTGCTTCATCGGACGCGCCGGGCGCAGCGCGGCCAGCCAGTGTTCGCACAGCCGCTGGGCGAAGCGCCTGGGCAGCAGCTCGCCGAGCACCGTCTTCAGTTCCGCCCCCGGGCGCTCGCGCTGCAACCCGAGCAACGTCTCCAGCGCGTCGCGGCCGGGCAGCAGGTCGAGTTCGAGCGTGTCGCCGGGCTGCCAGAACGACGAGATCTGCAGGATCGCCGGGCCGCTGATGCCGCGGTGGGTGATCAGCATGAAATTGCTGAAGCTCGTGCCATTGGCGGTGGCGGTGACCGGGAACGCGACGCCGCTGAGGTCGGCCAGGCGCTCCTGGTGCTTGCCGCTGAGGGTCAGCGGCACCAGGCCCGCGCGGGTGGGCAGCACCGCGTGGCCGAACCGGCGCGCCAGCTCGTAGCCGTAGCCGCTGGCGCCCATGCTCGGGATCGAAAGGCCGCCGCTGGCCACTACCAGCGCCGGTGCGCGGAACTCGCCGCGAGCGGTGTGCAGGCGGAAGTCGCCGGCGTCGCCGTGGACCACGCGCTCGATCGCGCAGGCCGTCTCCACCCGCACCCCGGTCGCGGCGCATTCGTCCAGCAGCATGCGCACGATCAGCTTCGAGGATTCGTCACAGAACAGCTGGCCCAGCTCCTTCTCGTGGTACGCGATGCGGTGGCGTTCGACCAGCTCGATGAAGTGCCACGGGGTGTAGCGCGCCAGCGCGGACTTGCAGAAGTGCGGGTTGGCCGAGAGGTAGTTTGCCGGGCCGGCACCGGTGTTGGTGAAATTGCAGCGCCCGCCGCCGGACATCAGGATCTTCTTGCCGACCTTGTTGGCGTGCTCGACCACGACCGTGCGCAGGCCGCGGCGACCGGCGGTGATCGCGCACATGAGGCCGGCGGCACCGCCGCCGATGACGAGGACGTCGCAATCGTGCATCGCGGCAGGATAGCTGGGCAGGGCGGCGAGGGGATGCTACCGTCGGCCCCCATCGCCTTGGGGAAGCGCATGGATCAACCGGTCGGCGGCAACGCCACGCGCAGCGAGGAGGGCCTGGTCCGCGGCATCGGCCGCGCCAGCCTGGTCGCACTGTTCATCAACTCGGTCGTCGGCGCCGGGATCTTCGGATTGCCCTCGCAGGTGCACGCGATGCTCGGCCCGTACGCGCTGGCGGCGTACCTGGCCTGCGCGCTGCTGGTGCTGCTGGTGGTGCTGTGCTTCGCGGAAGTGGGCAGCCGCTTCGAGCGCACCGGCGGGCCCTACCTGTACGCGCATGAGGCCTTCGGCCCGGTGGTCGGCTTCCAGGTCGGCTGGCTGGTGTGGCTGACCCGGGTCACCGCATTCGCGGCGCTGTGCAACCTGCTGCTGCAGTACCTGGCCCATTTCTGGCCGGCGGCGACCTCGCCGGGCTGGCGCCTGGGGCTGGTGCTGGCGGTCACCGGCACGATCGTCTGGGTCAACATCCGCGGCGTGCGACCGGCGGCGATCGTGGCCAACGTGTTCACCATCGGCAAACTGGTCCCGCTGGTCCTGTTCGTCGTCGTCGGCCTGTGGTTCGTCGAGCCGGCGCGGCTGGTGCCGCAGGAGACCCCGTCGCTGCTCGACTTTTCCGCGGGGATGCTGCTGCTGGTCTTCGCCTTCACCGGCTTCGAGACCGCGACCGTGCCCGCGGGCGAGGTGCGCGAGCCGCGGCGCAGCCTGCCGTTCGCGATCCTGGTCGCGCTGGCGGTGATCGTGCCGGTGTACGTGGGCGTCCAGTTCGTCAGCGTCGGCACCTTGCCGGGGTTGGCGGACTCGAGCCGGCCGCTGGCGGACGCCGCGCAGGCCTTCGCCGGCAATTTCGGCGCCGCGGTGATCGTGGTCGGGGCGCTGATCTCGATCAGCGGCACGCTCAACGGGCTGGTGCTGGCCGCGCCGCGGCTGCTGTTCGCGATGGCGCGCGACGGGCAGTTGCCGACGGTGTTCGCGCATACGCATGCGCGGCACCGCACGCCCGACGTCGCGATCGCGGTGACCGGCATCGCGATGGCGGTGCTCACCCTGTCCGGTTCCTTCCTGTCGGCGCTGACCATCAGCACCCTGACCCGGCTGCTCGCCTATGCGGCGACCTGCGCCGCGGTGCCGGTGCTGCGGCGGCGCGCGGACGCGCCGCCGGCTTCGTTCCGGGCGCCGGGCGGGCTGGGCACGGTCGTCGTCGCGATGGCGGTGATCGCCTGGCTGCTGGCGCAGGGCAGTGCGCGCGAGTTGCGCGACGTCGGCCTGGCGATGCTGGTCGGCTTCGCGCTGCTGGCGCTGGGGCGTTTGCGCGCGCGCTGAGGCGGCGCCTCAGCCGCGATGACGCGGCGGCGGTCGCGGACCGCCCGGTCGCCGACCGGTCGGGCCGCCGCCGGGTTTGCCGGGCTTCCGGAACGGGCGCTTGCCGCGCGGCGCATCCAGGTCGGCGTCCTCCGCACGACGCATGCGCAGCATCTGTCCCGCCACCCGCACATTCTTCAGGTGCTGCAGCAGTTCCGGCGGCATGCCCTCGGGCAGGTCGACCAGGCTGAACTCGTCGCGGATCTCGATACGCCCGATGAAGCGCGCCTCCAGCTCCGCCTCGTTGGCGATCGCGCCGACGATGTTGCCCGGCTGCACCCCGTGCCGGTACCCGACCTCGATCCGGTAGGTCTCCATCGCGACCCCGGCTTGCCCCTGTAGAGCCGACCCATGGTCGGCTGCTTTTCCCCGGGCGGGCTTGAGCCGACCATGGGTCGGCTCTACAGGCGCCGGCGCCTCCCGCGCCTCCAGCAACAACGGCGTCTTCCCCTGCACCAGCCGCGCGAGAGCGGCCGCGATCTCCATCGCCGGCACGTCGTGCTCGCGCTCGTAGCGTTCGACCAGTTCGCGGAACGGCGCCAGGTCCTCGCCCTGCAGCACCGCGTCGATCCGGTCCAGGAACTTGGCGACGCGGCGTTCGTTCACCGCCTCCACGCTCGGAAGCGCCATCGGCTCGATCGGCTGCCGGGTGGCGCGCTCGATCGCACGCAGCATGCCGCGCTCGCGCGGGGTCACGAACAGGATCGCCTCGCCCTTGCGCCCGGCGCGGCCGGTGCGGCCGATGCGGTGCACGTAGCTTTCGGTGTCGTAAGGAATGTCGTAGTTGAGGACGTGGCTGATCCGGTCCACGTCCAGCCCGCGCGCGGCGACGTCGGTCGCCACCAGCACGTCGATCTGTCCGTCCTTGAGCTTCTGGATGGTGCGCTCGCGCTGCTTCTGCTCGATGTCGCCGTTGATCGCGGCCGCGGCGATGCCGCGCGCGGACAGTTTCTCGGCCAGCTCCTCGGTGCCGAGCTTGGTCCGCGCGAACACGATCATCGCCTCGAACGGTTCGGCCTCGAGGATCCGGGTGAGCGCGTCCAGCTTGTGCAGGCCGCTCACCAGCCAGTAACGCTGGCGGATGTTGGCGGCGGTGGTGGTCTGCGCCTTGATCGACACTTCCACCGGGTCGCGCAGGTAGGTCTGGGCGATGCGCCGGATCTGCGCCGGCATGGTCG
The DNA here is from genome assembly GCA_044464395.1 of Lysobacter sp. Taxonomy (GTDB): domain Bacteria; phylum Pseudomonadota; class Gammaproteobacteria; order Xanthomonadales; family Xanthomonadaceae; genus Cognatiluteimonas. The sequence continues at coordinate 102,685 of JBIQLI010000003.1, read as the reverse complement.
CCGAGAACAGCGCCACCTGGCGGGTCTCCGGGGTGCGCTTGAGCACCGCCTCGACGTCGTCGATGAAACCCATGCGCAGCATCTCGTCGGCCTCGTCGAGGACCAGGCAGCGCAGTTCCGACAGATCCAGCGAGCCGCGCTCGAGGTGGTCGATCACCCGGCCCGGGGTGCCGACGATCACCTGCACGCCGCGGCGCAACGCCTGCAACTGCGGGCCGTAACCCTGGCCGCCGTAGATCGGCAACACCTGGAAGCCAGGCAGGTGGTGGGCGTACTTCTGGAAGGCCTCCGCGACCTGGATCGCCAGTTCGCGCGTGGGCGCCAGGACCAGCGCCTGCGGCTTGCGCGCAGCCGGATCCAGCCGGGCCAGGATCGGCAGCGCGAACGCGGCGGTCTTGCCGGTGCCGGTCTGCGCCTGGCCGAGCACGTCGCGGCCGGCCAGCAGCGGCGGGATCGTGGCGGCCTGGATCGGGGAGGGCGACTCGTAACCGACCTCCGCCAGCGCGCGCAGCAGGGTGTCGGGCAGGCCGAGGTCGGCGAAACGGACCGTTGGCGCGTCTTTTGGGGGCTCGGGACTCATCGTGCACAGTCTACGCGGCTAGCATGAAGGCCATGGCCGCGCTGCGCTTCGACAATGCCTTCGTCCGCGAGCTGCCCGGCGACCTGGAAGCGGGTTCGCGGCTGCGCGAGGTCACCGGCGCGCTTTGGTCGGAAGTGCAACCCACGCCCGTGGCCTGGCCGCAGCTCTTGGCATGGTCGCGGGACATGGCGCGAAGGCTTGGCCTCACCGAAGCCGAGATCGAGTCCCCCGGGTTCGCGCAGGTCTTTGCCGGCAACGCGCTGTGGCCGGGCATGCAGCCGTTCGCGGCCAACTACGGCGGCCACCAGTTCGGCCACTGGGCCGGGCAGCTCGGCGACGGGCGCGCGATCACTCTCGGCGAGGTCGTCGCCGGGGACGGCGCACGCTGGGAGCTGCAGCTCAAGGGTGCCGGGCCGACCCCGTACTCGCGCATGGCCGACGGCCGCGCGGTGCTGCGCTCCTCGATCCGCGAGTTCCTGTGCAGCGAGGCGATGCACCACCTCGGCGTGCCGACCACCCGCGCGCTGTGCCTGGTCGGCACCGGCGAGCCGGTCGTGCGCGACATGTTCTACGACGGCCATCCGCGCGAGGAGCCGGGCGCGGTGGCGTGCCGGGTCGCGCCCTCGTTCCTGCGCTTCGGCAACTTCGAGCTGCCCTATGCGCGCGAAGACGTCGCCCTGCTGCGCCGGCTCGCCGACTTCTGCATCCGCCGCGACTTCCCGCACCTGCACGGCAGCGGCGACGCACTGTACGCCGACTGGTTCCGCGAGGTCTGCACGCGCACGGCGACGATGGTCGCGCACTGGATGCGGGTGGGCTTCGTGCACGGGGTGATGAACACCGACAACATGTCGATCCTCGGGTTGACCATCGACTACGGCCCCTATGGCTGGATCGACGACTACGACCCGGACTGGACGCCCAACACCACCGACGCCGGCAGCCGCCGCTACCGCTTCGGCTGGCAGGCGCGGATCGCCGGCTGGAACCTGCTGCGCCTGGCCAATGCACTGTCGCCGTTGTTCGAGGAGGCGGCGCCGCCGCTGCAGGCGGGCCTCGATGCCTATGGCGAAGCGTACGCGGCGGCCGAGCGCGACAACATCGCCGGCAAGCTCGGCCTGCGCGAGTGCCGCGACGGGGACCTCGGCCTGATGGACGAGCTGCAGGTACTGATGAAGGAGGCGGCGCTCGACATGACCCTGTTCTTCCGCGGCCTGGCGCGGGTGGATGTGCAGGCGCCGTCGCTGGCGCCGCTGGAGGATGCGTTCTACGACCCGGGCAAGCGCGAGGCCTCCGCCGGCGCGCTGCGGGAGTGGCTCGAGCGCCACGCCGCGCGCGTGCGCGAGGACGCGCGCGACCCGGACGAGCGGCGTGCAGCGATGGACGCGGTCAACCCGAGATACGTGCTGCGCAATTACCTGGCGCAGCAGGCGATCGATCGCGCGGAACAGGGCGACCTGTCCGAAGTCCATGCGCTGCAGGAGGTGATGGCGCGCCCGTACGTGGACCAGCCCGGCCGCGAGGCCTATGCGCGCAAGCGGCCGGAGTGGGCCCGCCACCGCGCTGGATGCTCGATGCTGTCCTGCAGTTCGTGAACGGCGGCCCATCGCCGGTCGCCTTGGCGGGCCCGGCTAACCGCGCATTCACCCCTGCGGAGGGAAGGTGGGGGGCGAACCCGCACGGAGCCCCCCGATGAAGCCCGTCCTGCGATCCGTCCTCGTCCTGTTCACCGCCCTGTTGCTGGGCGCCTGCGCCACGACCGGTTACGGCGACCGCTACGGTGACCGTTACGGAGATCCGTACGGCGGCGGCTACGGCTATCCGAACGATCCGTACTACCCCGGCGGCTACGGCGGCAGCCAGTACGGCAGCCAGCGCTTCATCGGCACGGTGCAGGGCATGGACCCGCGCTATGGCCGGTTGCTGCTGACCATCGACGACAGCCGCGGCTATTCGTCCGGGCGCCGGGTCGAGGTCTACTTCGACAACTCCACGCGCCTGTACTACCAGGGCCGCCAGTACCCGGTGAACGGGCTGGAGCGCGGCGACCAGGTCTCGCTGGATATCGTGCAGTCGAACGGCCGGCTGTGGGCGCGTCAGATCGTGGTGGTGCGCAACGTGCGGGAATACGGGGGCGGGTACCGGTATTAGTGGTCGGCCCAGCCGACCATGGGTCGGCTCTACGGGGAAGAAAGCCGCCCGGGAGGGCGGCTTTCCTGTCACTTGCCGGCGCGCTTTTCCTTCTTCGCGGCACGCTTTTCCTTCAGCGTCTTCTCCGGCTTCTTCTTCTCCTGCTTTTTCTGGTCCATCCCCTTGCTCATGACACGACCCCGGTGGGCGCGTTGGTGCGCGAGCGGATTATGCGCCGGCCACGGCGGCCGGCAAGGGGGCACCGGTAGAATGCCGGCATGCCTCTGATCACCCTCCAAGGCGTCGATTTCGGCGTCGGCGGCCCGCCCTTGCTCGAAGCCGTGGACCTGGCCATCGAACCCGGCGAACGCATCGCCCTGATCGGCCGCAACGGCGCCGGCAAGTCCACGTTGCTGCGCCTGCTCGCCGGCGAATTGCACCCGGACGATGGCGAAGTACGACTGCAGGGCGGCACCCGGGTGGCGCGGCTGGAGCAGGAAGTGCCGGGCGGCCTGGGCGGCAGCGTCGGCGACGTGGTCGCGGCCGGGCTGGGCGGCCAGCCGGCCTGGCGCCTGGGCGAGGTGCTGACCCGCCTGGACCTGGAGGGCGAGGCCGCGTTCGACGGCCTGTCCGGCGGCATGAAGCGGCGGGTGCTGCTGGCGCGGGCGCTGGTCTCGCAGCCGGACCTGCTGCTGCTCGACGAGCCGACCAACCACCTCGACCTGGCCTCGATCGAATGGCTCGAAGGCTTCCTGCAGGCGTGGCCGGGCGCACTGGTCTTCGTCACCCACGACCGCCGCTTCCTGCGCGCGCTGGCGACGCGCATCGTCGAGATCGACCGTGGCCGGCTGACGAGCTGGCCGGGCGACTGGGCCAACTACGAACGCCGCCGCGAGGAGCGCCTGAACGCCGAAGCGCAGGCGCAGGCTCGCTTCGACACGCTGCTGGCACAGGAGGAAGCCTGGATCCGCCAGGGCATCAAGGCCCGGCGCACGCGCGACGAGGGCCGGGTGCGCCGGCTCGAAGCGATGCGCGTGGAGCGCGCGCAGCGGCGCGAGCTGGCCGGCAACGTAAAGATGGAGGCGGCCCGCGCCGAGGCGTCCGGCCGCAAGGTGATCGAGGCGCGCGACCTGTGCTTCGCGTGGCCGGGCAAGGCACCAGTGGTGCGCGACTTCAGCACCACGATCCTGCGCGGGGACCGGATCGGCCTGATCGGCCCCAACGGCAGCGGCAAGACCACGCTGCTCAAGCTGCTGCTCGGCGAACTCGCGCCGAGCGAGGGCGAAGTGCGCCTGGGAAGCAACCTGCAGGTCGCGTACTTCGACCAGTACCGGGCGACGCTGCGCGAGGACTGGAACGCGGTCGAGAACGTCGCCGAGGGCCGCGACTCGGTGACCGTCAACGGCCGCCAGAAGCACGCGATCGGCTACCTGCAGGAGTTCCTGTTCACCGCCGAGCGCGCGCGGGCGCCGATCACCCGCCTGTCCGGCGGCGAGCGCAACCGGCTGCTGCTGGCGAAGCTGTTCGCGCAGCCCTCGAACCTGCTGGTGCTGGACGAACCGACCAACGACCTCGACGTGGAAACCCTGGAGCTGCTCGAGGAACTGCTGGCCGATTACGCTGGCACGCTGCTGCTGGTCAGCCACGACCGCGACTTCCTCGATCGCGTGGTGACCTCGACCCTGGTGATGGAAGGCGAGGGCCGGGTCGGCGAATACGTCGGCGGCTACACCGACTGGCAGCGCCAGCGCCCCGCAAGCGCCATCCCCGCTCCAGCCAACCCCGCGCCTTCGAAACCCGCGCCTTCGAAACCCGCTCGCGTAGAGCCGACCCATGGTCGGCTGGCCCCGCCCCCGAAACGCAAGCTCACCTACAAGGACCAGCGCGAACTCGACCAGCTCCCCGCCCGCATCGAGCAGCTCGAAGCCGAGGTCGCCGCGCTGACCGAGGCCATGCACGACCCCGCCTTCTACCAGCAGGACGGCGCCGCCATCACCGCCCACACCCAGCGCCTGACCGACACCCAGGCCGCCCTCGACACCGCCTACGCCCGCTGGGAAGCGCTGGAGTCGCAGGGGCAGGGGTGAGGGCGTCCTGTCGTTGGGCTTTTTTTGGCCACAGATTCCACAGATAAAAAAGGATTGGCCCGCGGCAAGAGTCCAGTTGGCCGCGAACCTGTTGCTTTTTGATCCTTTTGAATCTGTGGAATCTGTGGCCAAAAAATCGTTCAGCCACGCAGTGCCCCGATCTTGACGGTCGTTCAGGCATGCTCCGCGGATGGCGCGGTTGTTCTTTGCCCTGTGGCCCGACGATGCGCTGCGGCAGCAGGTCGCGGCGCAGGCGGTCGCGTTGCAGCACGCCCACGAGGGCGGCGGCCGATTGATCGGCCAGGAGCGGTTGCACCTGACCGTGCGCTTCCTCGGCGATTATCCCGCCGGCGAGCTCGACCGGCGCCGCGAGGCGGCGCTCGGCGCGGGCAGCCAGGTGGCCTTCGCGCCGTTCGATCTCGCCCTCGATCACGCCGGCAGCTTCGGCCGCCGGACCTGGTGGCTCGGCCCTGCCGCCAGCGTGGCGCTCACCGACTTGCGCGCGCGTCTGAACCGCACCCTGGCCGCGGCCGGCTTCGCCGCTTCGACGGAAACATTCGTCCCGCACGTGACCATCGTCCGCGGCGCGCTGCGCGCCTTGCCGCCGTCGCCGATCGCGCCGCTTGCCTGGCGCGTGCGCGGCTTCGCCCTGGTGGAGAGCCGCGCGGGACAGCCGTACCGGAGCGTGCAACACTGGGGGCCATGAGCCAGCACGATCCCCGGATCGACGCCTACATCGCCAAGGCCGCGCCGTTCGCGCAGCCGATCCTCGAGCACATCCGCGCGCTCGTGCACGAAGCCGTGCCGGGCGTGGAGGAAACCATCAAGTGGGGCGCGCCCAGCTTCATGCACGCCGGCGGCATCCTGTGCGTCATGGCCGCCTTCAAGCAGCACGCGGCGCTGAACTTCTGGAAGGGCGCGCTGCTGCTGGACGCGATCCCGGAGGAGGGCATGGGCAGCTTCGGAAAGCTGCGCAGCGTCCGCGACCTGCCGCCGAAGAAGACCATGCTCGCCTTGCTGCGCAAGGCCGCGAAGCTCAACGAGGACGGGGTCAAGGTGCCGGCGGCACGCAAGACTGGCCGGGCCAAGCCACCGCCGGAGGTACCGGCCGACTTCGCCTCCGCGCTGAAGAAGGACAAGGCGGCCGCGAAGCAATTCGACGCGTTCCCGCCCAGCCACCGCCGCGAATACATCGAGTGGATCACCGAGGCCAAGCGCGAGGAGACCCGTCAGCGCCGGCTCGCCCAGGCGCTCGAGTGGATCGCCGAGGGCAAGCCGCGCAACTGGAAATACATGTAGCACCCGACCCTGTAGCACCCGACCCATGGTCGGGTGACCTTTAAAGGAAAGCCGACCATGGGTCGGCTCTACAGGAACGGGTTACTCCGGCGCCACGTCCACGCGCAGCACCGGGTACCGCGCGAATCCGTCGTCCCAGGCCGGGTGCAGGCGGTAGAAGAACTCCAGCCGCGCGCGCGGGCTGGCAGCGAATGCCGGGTCGTCCTTCAGCTTCTGCTCGAAGCGCGCCTGCAGCGAAGGATCGGCGGCCAGCATCTTCCGCGCTTCTTCCTCGGCGACGTAGGCTTCCATGTATTCCTTGCGCTCGAAGGCGTTGTTGAACACGCCCCAGGCGGCCATCGAGTCGGGCGCCTGCGGCTCGAGGATGTGCACCGCGAGCCGCGCCAGCGGCTGCGCCACCGGCACGTACAAGGCGCCCGCGCCGAGCGACTCGTGCGACGGCACCCAGCGCCCGTCCAGCGACAGGCGCTGGTGGCCCTCCATCGAGGCGGCGGCGAATTCGAACGTCGTCGCCTCGAACACCTCGGCGTCCACCTGCAACGGCTGTGCCACCACGCGGTAACGGATCCCATGCATGTCCAGCCAGTGGCGTGCCACGTCCGCGTATTCCACCGGCACCAGGTAGCCGGCCTCCGGCGCCTCGACCACGGTGTCGGGGACGATGGTGTCGCGCAGCGGCACCTTCCACACCTGCGGGGTGGATTCGTCGTAACGGGTCATCATCGCGCCGGAGATCTCGGACGGCGTGCGCGTGTAGGCGTAGCCGAGGAAGTCGATGGTGCGCACGTCGTCGGTGGCCTTGTAGTCCAGCGCCACCGGCTGCCCGCCCAGCGCCTGCGCGCTGGCGTCGGCGGCCGCGGCCAGCGCCTGCCATTCGCGCGCGTGCTCGACGGTCAGCTCGATCGCGTCGAGCACGGTGTCGCGGGTCGCGCGCACCCGCTCGGGATAGGTGCGCCAGGAATGGGTCTCGACCAGGATGCCGATGCGGTTGCGCAGCGGAAAATAGCCGTGCGAGAAGCGCGGCGGATTGACCCCGTCCACGAAGCCCGAGGTCGGGTCCTCGTAGTCGTCGAAGCTCGGGTAGAACACCACCGGCAGCGAGCCCTGCTGCCGGAGCCGCGCGGCGATGCCATCGCGCAGCGCGCGCCCGGCCTTGCGCAGCCCGGGGTCGCCGGAATTCACCGGCTCGCCGGTGATCGAGATGTCGTGCTGGAACTTCGCTCCGTCGGTCACGTGCAGGTCGAGCGTGACCAGCGGGTCCCAGCGCCGCACCAGCCCCAGCATCGCCCGCATCTCCGGCGCATCCGCCTTCACGTAATCGCGGTTGAGGTTGTAGCGTTGCGCCGTGGTGCGGAAGCCCATTTCCTCCGGGCCGCGCTGGTTGGGCCGGTTCCAGGCGCGGAAATTCTCGTGCCCGTCGACGTTGAACACCGGCACGAACAGCAGTACCAGCTTGTCCAGTGCGCCGGGCGCGGCCTTGCCCTCGAGCAGTTGCCGCAGCAGCAGGAAACCGGCGTCCTTGCCGTCGATCTCGCCGGAATGGATGCCGCCCTGCGCGAGCAGGACGGGCAGGCCCCTGGCCGCGGCCGCCTCGGGGGTGAATGCGCCGCTGCGCGTGACCACCAGCAGCTTCATCTCGCGCCCCTGCGGCGAGGTGCCGAAGGTTTCGCAGCGCACTGCGTCCGGATAGCGCTCCGCGAACGCCGCGCACAGGGCGGGCACTTCGTCGTAGCGGCCGGTGCGCTGGAAGCCGGAGCGTTCGGCGACGGTGGACAGGTCGGCGGTCGCGGGCGTGGCCGCGGGCAAGGAAAGCGGCAGGCCGGCGAGCAGGCAGGCGAGCAGGGCGGTGCGGTGCATGGGTGGTTTCCCCGGGGGTGGCGCGAGTCCGGTTCGATGATACCGTTTGCGCCCATGACCCTTCTCTACTACTCCCCAGGGGCGGCCAGCTTCCTCGTGCACTGGCTGCTGATCGAGCTCGGCCTGCCGCACGAATTGCGCCTGGTGGACTTCGCGTCGCGGCAACAGAAATCCGCCGACTACCTGGCGCTGAATCCCAGCGGCGTGGTGCCCACCCTGGTGCTCGACGAGCGGCCGATGGGCGAGGCTGCGGCCATCGCGATGCACCTGGGCGACCGGCATCCGGACGCCGGGCTCGCGCCTGCGCCCGACGATCCGCGCCGGCGCGACTACCTGCAGTGGATGTTCCACCTGGCCAACATGGTCCAGCCGCTGTTCCGGATCTGGTGGTACCCGCACGAAGTCGCCGGCGAGGCGCTGGCGGACACCGCGCGCGAGCACGTGCGCCCGCGGATCGAGGCCGCCTGGGCGCGGATCGACGCGCACCTCGCGGCGCAGGGCCCGTTCCTGCTGGGCGAATCACCGTGCATCGCCGACTTCTACCTCACCATGCTGATGCGCTGGTCGCGGAACATGCCGCGCCCGGCCACCGACTGGCCGCACCTGGCCACCCTCGCGTCGCGGATGAAGGCCCGGCCTTCGTTCGCCGCGCTGTATGCCGCCGAAGGCCTGGAGGAATGGGCATGACCGAAGCCACCGCACCCGCGCGCCTGCCGCGACAGATCCCCTACATCATCGGCAACGAGGGTTGCGAGCGCTTCAGCTTCTACGGCATGCGCAACATCCTGGTGCCGTTCCTGGTCGGCTCGGTGCTCCTGGCCTACCTGCCCGAATCCATGCGCGATGGCGCGGCGAAGGACGTATTCCATACCTTCGTCATTGGCGTGTATTTCTTCCCGCTGCTGGGCGGCTGGCTTTCCGACCGCTTCTTCGGCAAGTACAACACGGTGCTGTGGCTGTCGCTGGTGTATGTCGCCGGCCACGCCTGCCTGGCGTTGTTCGAATCCAGCCGCGCCGGCTTTTACACCGGGCTGTTCCTGATCGCACTGGGCTCGGGCGGCATCAAGCCCCTGGTCTCGGCCTTCGTGGGCGACCAGTTCGACCGCACCAACAAGCACCTGGCGAAGGTGGTCTACGACGCGTTCTACTGGATCATCAACTTCGGCTCGTTCTTCGCCTCGCTGCTGATGCCGATCTTCCTGCGCGACTTCGGTCCCAGCGTAGCCTTCGGCATCCCCGGCGCGCTGATGCTCATCGCGACGATCATCTTCTGGGCCGGCCGCCACAAGTACGTGCATGTGCCACCGTCGCCGCCGGACCCGCATTCGTTCCTGCGGGTGCTGCGCAGCGCGTTGCTGGCGCCCGGTGGCGGGCGCGGCCTGGCGCTGGCCGTGCTGGGGCTGGTCCTGGCGGTCGCGTCGCTGGCCTGGCTCTGGTTCGGGCTGGGCGACTTCGTGATTGCGGTGCTGGTGGCGCTGGGGCTGGTGATCGCGTTCGGCGGCTGGGGCGCGTCGCTGCAGCTCGACCTCGCGCGCGGCGTGCATCCCGATGTCGCCATCGAGGGCGCCCGCGCGGTGCTGCGGATCCTGATCGTGTTCGCCCTGGTGACGCCGTTCTGGTCGCTGTTCGACCAGAAGGCGTCCACCTGGATCCTGCAGGGCCGCGAAATGGTGATGCCGCACGACCAGTGGTGGTGGCCGAGCTGGCTGGTGCGGGAGCCGGCGCAGATGCAGGCGCTGAACCCGATCCTGGTGATGCTGCTGATCCCGTTCAACAACATCGTGCTGTTCCCGCTGGTGCGGCGGATGGGCATCGAAGTCACCGCGCTGCGGCGCATGGGCGTGGGCATCGCGTTCGCGGGCCTGGCCTGGGTGGTGGCCGGATGGCTGCAGCTGTCGATCGACGGTGGCGATCCGGTGTCGATCGCCTGGCAGGTGCTGCCGTATGCGCTGCTGACGCTGGGCGAGGTGCTGGTGTCCGCCACCGGCCTTGAATTCGCCTACAGCCAGGCGCCGCAGCCGATGAAGGGCGTGATCATGAGCTTCTGGCTGCTCTCGGTGTCCTACGGCAACCTGTGGGTGCTGATCACCAACGAGGCGGTCCGCAACGACGTGGTGACCGCGCGGATCGCGTCCACCGGCATGAGCGAAACCGCGTTCCTGATGTTCTTCTTCGCATTGTTCGCGTTCGTGGCGGCGGCGATCTTCGGCTGGTACGCGAAGCGCTACCCGTTGCAGGACCACTACAGGACCGTCTAGTTGGTGTCGCAGATGGGAATTTCGTTGACGATCGTGCTGGTCGGCTTCACCGTGGCGGTGTCGTGGATGGCGTTCAACAATCCGCGCCTGCTCGACCGGCTGCTGCTGTGGCCGCCGGCGATCGACCGCCAGCACCAGTACGAGCGCCTCCTGACCCACGGCTTCGTGCATGCCGACTGGCAGCACCTGCTGTTCAACATGATCACCCTGTTCTTCTTCGGTCGCGCGGTGGAAGGGGTGTTCACCACGCTGATCGGCCAGGCCGGGTTCGTGCTGTTCTACCTGTCGGCGATCCTGGTGGCGATCCTGCCGACGTACCTGCGCAACCGCCACGATCCGCGCTACCGCAGCCTGGGCGCCTCGGGCGCGGTCTCGGCGGTGCTGTTCGCCTACATCCTGATGGCGCCGTGGTCGCTGATCTTCGTGTTCTTCCTGCCGGTGCCGGCGATCTTGTACGCCGTGTTCTACGTGTTCTATTCGATCCGGATGGACCGCCATGGTGGCGACAACGTCAACCACAGCGCGCACCTGTGGGGTGCCGGCTACGGCGTGTTGTTCACGGTGATGATGGAGCCCCGGGTCATCCCGTTCTTCCTGCAGCAGTTGCTGCATCCATCCTTCGGCTGAGCCGCGCTCACCTGGCCTGTATGGGGGCCGTGCTACTCCGGGGGTGACGCGGAGGGGTCCGCGACCGACGGAGGAGCGCATGGCGAGCGTACGCAGGCCGGCGGCGAAGAAGACCGCCACGAAGAAAGCCCTGCCGCACGCCGGCTTCCAGTCCGACGCCGCCCGGGTCCAGGCCGCGCAATTGCACGAGGCCGAGGTCCGCATGGAGGGCAACCAGGGGTCCATCAGCACCCACGACCGGCATAATCAGGGCAAGCGCGACCAGCGAACCTGAGGAGCCAGCATGTCCGGCCAGCCCGTCCCGACCCACGAACCCGGGTCGAACCGCTTCAGCGTGTCGCTCGAGGGCGAACTGGCGGTCGTGGAATACGCCCTGGGCGACGGGCTGATGACGATCGAACACACTCGGGTTCCCAAGCCGCTGGAAGGCCGCGGCATCGCCGGTGCGCTGGTCCGCGCGGCGCTGGACCATGCGCGCGCGCAGGGCCTGAAAGTGCGCCCGTCGTGTCCCTACGCCGACGCCTGGATGCGCCGGCACCCGGACTACGACAGCCTGCGGGCGGATGGGGGCGGGGGCGGGGGCCGGTAGCCACCCCGGAACCCGGTGGCTCCGCATTCACACTTTTCACCAAAAGTAGGTTAAGGTTCGCCCACTGTTCAAAGCGGGATCACGGTACATCGTGGCTCCGATGCGGTAGATCCAACCGATCCGCTTCATCGTTACGCGTCATCTACCCCTTGCTCGACAGTCCGGTACGGCGCCATGTGGGCGTCGGCCGTGTACACCAAAACCTCGTTTCAAGGAGTTAATGACATGTCGGATCGCCAGACCGGAACCGTCAAGTGGTTCAACGACGCCAAGGGCTTCGGCTTCATCACCCCGGAGAGCGGCGCGGACCTGTTCGTGCATTTCCGCTCGATCCAGGGCACCGGCTTCAAGTCGCTGCAGGAAGGCCAGAAGGTGTCCTTCAAGGTCGTCCAGGGCCAGAAGGGCCTGCAGGCGGACGAAGTCCAGCCGCTGTAAGCGTCACGGTCAACACGACCACGGAAAACCCGGCTTCGGCCGGGTTTTTCTTTGCCTGGCGTGCACATTTCCTTTCTGCCGGCGTCACGCACCGTTTTCTATCCTGACCACGGATTCGAGGGGCACACGGACCAGCGGGCGCAAGGGAGCGCGGCATGTGGCGAGCAAAGGTGGCGTGGGTGCTGGTGGCAGGATTGGTCGTCGCCGGTTGCGAGCGCGACGCCGGCGCGCCCGCGCCGCGGGTTGACCCGGCCGTCGCCACCACCGGGGTCGAGCCGGCGCCCGCGCTGGAAGACGTGATCGAACGCGACCCGCGCTACCTCATCGGGATCAGCTATCCGCCGGTGGCGCGCAAATATCCCGGCCTGGCGCGGCTGCTGGAGGCCTACGCCCGCGATGCCCGCGCCGAGTTGATGGTGGCGGTGTCCGGGCTGGGCGCGAGCAAGCCCACCGCTCCGTATGAATTGTCGCTGGCGTTCAGCGAAGTGGCCGCCACCCCGGAGCTGGTGGCGATTGCCGCCGACGGCAACACCTACACCGGCGGCGCCCACGCCAACCCGTTGCTGGCCCGCTTCGTGTGGCTGCCCAGGGACAACCGCCAGCTCACCATCCACGCGCTGGTGCCGGACCCGGGGCAACTGGAGCAGCTGGCGGACTACCTGCACGGGCAGCTGGTGGAGGCCCTGGCGCAGCGACTCGACGAGGACGGCCTCACGCCCGACGACCGCAACCGCCTGCTGCAGGCCGGGACCCGGATGATCGACGCCGGCGCCGGCCCGGACCCGCGCAACTTCGCCCAGTTCGAGCCGCGGCTCGATGCCGACGGCCGGATCCGCGCCCTGGTGTTCGTGTTCCCGCCCTACCAGGTGGGCCCGTATTCGGACGGCATGCAGACGGTGGAGGTGCCGGCGGCCGTGTTGCTCCCGATGGTGGCCCCGGGCTACCGTCATCTGTTCACCGGAGGCTGAACGGGGAGGGGCGGCAGATGCCCTTGGACGTGCATCCTTTGAAACATCGCGTGGCCGAGCTGATGGCCGAGGCCGGGCTGCAGCCGGACGGGCCGGGCGAATGCGACCCGCGGATCCACGACCCGCGGTTCTACGGCCGGGTCGTGCGCCAGGGCTCGCTGGGGCTCGGGGAGTCCTACATGGACGGCTGGTGGGACGTCGGCTCGCTCGACGGCATGCTGTACCGCCTGCTGCGCCATGGCATCGACCGGCGCGTGCACGGGCTCGCCTCCTGGCTGGACGGCGTGCGCGCGCTGGCCCTGAACCTGCAGTCGCGCACCCGCGCGCGCAAGGTCGGCGAACAGCACTACGACATCGGCAACGACCTGTTCGAAGCCATGCTCGGCCAACGCCTCGTCTACAGCTGCGGCTACTGGCGCAACGCCCGCAACCTGGACGAGGCGCAGGAAGCCAAGCTCGACCTGACCTGCCGCAAGCTCGGCCTGCGCCCGGGCATGCGCGTGCTGGACATCGGCTGCGGCTGGGGCGAGGCGCTGAAGTTCGCCGTCGAGCGTTACGGCGTGTCGGGCGTGGGCGTGACGATCTCGAAGGAGCAGGCCGAATACGCGCGCAAGCTGTGCGCGGGGCTGCCCATCGAGATCCGCCTGCAGGACTACCGCGAACTGGACGAGCCGTTCGACCGGATCCTGTCGATCGGCATGTTCGAGCACGTGGGCGCGAAGAACTACGACACCTTCTTCGACGTGGCCCGGCGCTGCCTGCGCGACGAGGAGGCCACCGGCGGCGGCCTGTTCCTGCTCCACTGCATCGGCGGCAACCTGTCGGTCACCCACACCGACCCGTGGATCGGGCGCTACATCTTCCCCAACTCGATGCTGCCCTCGGCGAAACAGATCGCGGCCTGCACCGAGGGCCGCTTCGTGACCGAGGACTGGCACAACTTCGGCACCGACTACGACCTGACCCTGCAGGCCTGGCGGGCCAACATCGAAGCGGCCTGGGACCGCCTGCCGCCGCGCTACGACGAGCGCTTCCGCCGCATGTGGCGGTTCTACCTCGCCGCCTCCATGGCCGCCTTCCGCGCCCGCAAGATCCAGCTCTGGCAACTCGTCCTCTCCCCCCGCGGCGTCCCCGGCGGCTACCTCGCTCCGCGCTGAACATTTTTTGGCCACAGATTTCACAGATTCAAGGTGATCAAGGGGCTTTCCCGGCGTGCTGGCCGGCGCGGCTGAACCAATCCTCTTTTGATCTGTGAAATCTGTGACCAAAGAAAGTTGGTTTCACGCGGCGGGAACGGGTGGGGATGCTCTATTGGGGGTCCGGAGTCTGGAGGTCTCCCATGATCGTTCGGTTGCCGCATTCGCATTCGTTGGAGCAGGACGAAGGTCGCGCGCGGGCGCGGGTGTTCGGTGAGGTGGCCACCGGCCTGTATCCCGGCCAGCCGTGGGGCGAGGTCGAGCCGCACATGGCCGACGACTGGGGCAGCGTCCGCGGCAGCTCGCCGCTGTCCTGGGCCGACGTCCGCAACGACGCCCACGCCGCCTGGCAGGTCGCCAAGCTCGACCGCGACGGTTGCCTGCGCGACCACGCCCCGGTGACCCTGGATTGAAGGCGCCGCCATGCCCCGTCCCGTCTGGTCCGGCACGCTCTCCTTCGGGTTGCTGAACATCCCGGTCTCGCTGATGACCGGCGAGCGCAAGACCGACATTTCGTTCCGCATGCTCGACTCGCGCAACCAGGCGCCGATCCGCTACGAGCGGGTGAACTCGGAGACCGGCGAGGAAGTGCCGTGGAAGGACATCGTCAAGGCCTTCGAGTACGACAAGGGCAGCTACGTCGTGCTCGAGCAGGAGGACATCGCCTCGGCCGCGCCGGAGAGCCATGACGCGATCGAGGTCGAGGCCTTCGTCGACGCGGGCGCGATCGGTCCGCAGTATTTCGAGAAACCGTACGTGCTGGTCCCGGCGAAAAAGGCCGAGAAGGGCTACGTGCTGCTGCGCGAGGCGCTGGAGAAGACCGGCAAGATCGGCATCGCCCGGGTCGTGATCCGCACCCGCGAGCACCTGTGCGCGGTGATGCCGCAGGACAACGCGCTGCTGCTGATGATGATGCGCTACCCGCAGGAGCTGGTGGACGTGTCGGACTACAACATCCCCGAAGGCGCCAAGGGCGACTACCGGATCAGCGCCAAGGAGCTGGAGTTCTCCGAGCAGCTGATCGAGACCATGTCCGGCGACTTCAAGCCCGGCGACTACCAGGACGAATTCCGCGAGCGCCTGGAGAAGGTGATCAAGGACCGGATGAAGGCCCACGGCGTGGTCAAGCGCGAGCCGGAGGAGCCACGCGTGGAGGAGGGCGCCGCGACCAACGTGGTGGACTTCATGTCGCTGCTGCAGCAGAGCATCGACAAGAACAAGCGCACCCCGGCGAAGAAGTCCGCGCCGAAGAAGACCACCAAGAAGGCGACCAAGGCGCGCAAGGCGACCAAGAAGTCCAGCGCCCGCAAGCGTGCCTGACGGGGGCGCCGGGTGAGCCTGCGCGAGTACGCACGCAAGCGCCGCTTCGGCGAGACCCCGGAACCCGACGACACCGCCACGCGTGCCCGCCGCGGCAAGCGCCCGATCTTCGTGGTGCAACTCCACCACGCCCGCGCCAGGCACTACGACTTCCGCCTGGAGATGGACGGCACGCTCAAGAGCTGGGCCGTGCCCAAGGGCCCGTCCTACCGGCTCGGCGAGCGCCGCCTCGCGGTCGAGGTCGAGGACCATCCGCTCAGCTACGCCAGCTTCGAGGGCGACATCCCCGAGGGCCACTACGGCGCCGGCCACGTGGACATCTTCGACCACGGCGTGTGGAGCGCCGACGGCGACCCGCTCGAATCGCTGGCCGCCGGCAAGATCGATTTCACCCTGCACGGCGAGAAGCTCCACGGCGGCTGGAAACTCGTGCGCACCAAACAGGTCCGCAGCGGCAAACCCGAGTGGCTCCTGTTCAAGCGCGACGACCAGTACGCAGCGGACGTGGACGCCGACGACCTGCTCGACGCCCCGGACAAGCGCAAGGCCGTGAGGGGGAGGCCCCAGAAGGTGAGTAAAAACGCTCTCGAGCCTTCCGGGGCCTCCCCCTCACGGCCTGGAGCGACCCGGCGGGCCTCGCCGGCGAAGAAGGCTCGCAGGTCGTCTGCGCGGAAGCGGAAAGTCGATTGGGCGTCGGAGGCCGCGGCGCTGGAAGGCGCAAAAGGAAAGCGCAAGTGGTCGCCGCCGGATCCGCAGCTCGCCACGCTGCGCCAGGCCCCGCCCACCGGCGACGACTGGCTGCACGAGCTCAAATGGGACGGCTACCGGCTGCTGGTGGACATCGACCAGGGCGAGGTCCGGCTGCGCTCGCGCAACGGGCTGGACTGGACGGCCAACTACCCCGACATCGTCGCCGCGTTCGAAGGCCTGGGCATCCGCGACGGCACTTTCGACGGCGAACTGATCGCGCTGACCGACAAGGGCAACGACGACTTCGGCCTGCTGCAGAAGGTGATTGCCGGCAACTCCAACGCGCCGCTGAAGTACATGGTGTTCGACATGCCTTCGCTCGAAGGGCAGGACCTCACCGCGACCCGCCTCGAGGACCGCAAGGCGCTGCTGGAAGCGCTGCTGGAAGGCGCCGCCCCGGCGATCGGCTACAGCCAGCACATCGTCGGCCACGGCGCCGAGGTGTTCGCCGCCAGCCGCAAGCAGGGCATGGAAGGCATCGTCAGCAAGGCGCTGGACGCGAAGTACACGCCCGGGCGCTCGAAGACCTGGTTCAAGGCCAAGCACGCGGCCTCGGACGAGTTCGTGGTGGTCGGCTACACCCCGCCCAAGGGCGGACGCACCGGCTTCGGCGCACTGCTGATGGCCACCCGCGAGCACGGCCGGCTGGTGTACAAGGGCCGGGTCGGCACCGGCTACGACGACGCCATGCTGCGCAGCGTGCTGGCCAAGCTGAAGCCGCTGGCGCGCAAGGAAGCCGTGGTCGAGCTGCCGTCGCACACGACCCTGCGGCCGAAGCACGTGACCTGGGTCGAGCCGAAGCTGGTCGCGGAGATCGAGTTTCGCGGCTTCGGCAAGGAAGGCCTGCTTCGCCAGGCCAGCTTCAAGGGACTGCGCGAGGACAAGACGGTGAAGGAAGTCGGCGACCAGGCGGAACCGGTGCGCATCACCAGCCCGCAGAAGGTGATCTTCCCCGAGCTGAAGATCCGCAAGCAGCAGGTGTTCGACTACTACCGGGAAGTCGCGCCGCTGCTGCTGCCGGAACTGGCCAACCGGCCGCTGTCCATGGTCCGCTGCCCGGACGGGATCAAGGGCCAGTGCTTCTTCCAGAAACACCACGCCGCGACCCTGGGCGGCAACGTGCGCGCGGTGCCGATCCGGGAGAAGGACGGCGGCCACGAGGAATACGTGTACGTGGACAGCGTCGAGGGCCTGCTCGACCTGGTGCAGATGAACGTGCTCGAGTTCCACCCCTGGGGCGCGCGCATCGAGGACGTGGAGCATCCGGACCGGCTGGTGTTCGACCTGGACCCGGGCCCGGGCGTCGACTGGAATGCAATCAAGGCCGCGGCGCGCGACGTCCGCGACCGGCTGCAGGAGATCGGGCTGAAGTCCTTCCTGCGCCTGTCCGGCGGCAAGGGCCTGCACGTGGTCCTGCCGGTCGCCCCGGAACAGGACTGGACCGCGGCCAAGGCGTTCTGCGAAGCCTTCGCGCGGGCGATGGCCACGCAGGCGCCGGACCGCTACGTGGCCACGGCGACCAAGTCCAAGCGCGAAGGCGTGATCTTCATCGACTGGCTGCGCAACGGCCGCGGCGCCACCAGCGTGGCGAGCTGGTCGCTGCGCGCGCGCAAGGAAGCCGGCGTCGCCGTGCCGCTGGCCTGGAGCGACCTCGGCCGCACCAAGTCAGGTCACGACTACCCCCTCGCCAAGGCCCTCCGCCGCGCCAAGGGCCCCAAGGCCGATCCCTGGGCCGCCGAAGGCTGGGACGCTACCCTCCGGCAGTCACTGCCGCGGCTTTGAGGGTTTTTGGCCACAGATTCCACAGGTTTAAAAGGATTGAAAAGCGATAAAAAAATGGGTTCGCGGCGAACGCCACGAACCCATAGCTTTTCATCATTTTTTTATCTGTGGAATCTGTGGCCAATAAAACCCTGAATCCAGACAGGCGGCTCAATCCAGGCCGCGGCGTTCGAGGAGGGGCTGGATGTCGGGGGCGTGGCCGGCGAAGTCCTGGAACAGGTCCAGGGCATCCTTGCTGCCGCCCTTCGACAGCAGCGTGGCGCGGAAGTGGTCGCCGTTCTCGCGGCTCAGGCCGCCGTGCTGCTTGAACCACTCCACCGTGTCCGCGTCCAGCACCTCGGACCAGATGTAGGCGTAGTAGCCCGCCGCATAGCCGCCCATGATGTGGCTGAAGTACGGCGTGCGGTAGCGCGGCGGGACCGGCGCGAAGTCCAGCCCGACCTTCTTCAGCGCCGCCGCCTCGAACGCCATCACCCCGTCCGCGCCCGGGATCTGCGAGGCCTCGGTCAGCTGGTGCCACTCCTGGTCCAGCATCGCCGCCGCGAGGTACTCGGTGGTGGCGAAGCCCTGGTTGAACTTGCTGCTCGCCAGCACCTTGTCCAGCAGCTCGCGCGGCATCGGCTCGCCGGTCTGGTAGTGCTTGGCATAGTTGGCCAGGATGCTCGGCCAATCGGACCACATCTCGTTCACCTGCGACGGGAACTCGACGAAGTCGCGCGGCACGCTGGTGCCGGAGAAGTACGGGTACTTCACGTCCGAGAACATGCCGTGCAGCGCATGGCCGAACTCGTGGAACATGGTGGTCACTTCATCCCAGGTCAGCAGGGTCGGCTCGCCGTCGGCCGGCTTGGGGATGTTGAGGTGGTTGGCCACCACCGGCAGGTTGCCGGTCATCGCCGACTGGTCGACGTAGGAGTTCATCCACGCGCCGCCGCGCTTGGACGGGCGCGCGTACATGTCGGAGATGAAGATCGCCAGCTGCTTGCCGTCCTTGTCGAAGACGTCGAACACGCGCACGTCGTCGTGGTAGACCGGCAGGTCGTGGCGCTCCTTGAAGGTCAGGCCGTATTCCTGGTTGGCCGCGTAGAACACGCCGTTCTGCTGGACGTTGTCGAGCTCCAGGTAGGGCTTGAGTTGCGACTCGTCGAAGGCGTACTTGGCCTGGCGCACCTTCTCGGTGTAGTAGGCCCAGTCCCAGGGCTCGAGCTTGAATGTCGGCTCGCCCTTGGTGGCCTGCTCCTTGTCGATCATCGCCTGCAGGTCGGCCGCTTCCTTCTTCGCGTTGGCCACCGCGGCCGGGGCCAGGCGCGACAGCATCGCGTTCACCGCCTCCGGGGTCTTCGCGGTCTCGTCGTCGAGCACGAACGAGGCGTAGTCGTCGTAGCCGAGCAGCTTGGCCCGCTCCAGGCGCAGCTTCATGATCTGCGAGACCAGGCCGGTGTTGTCGAACTCGTTGCCGCGGCTGCCGCGCGCAATCGAAGCCTCGTGGATGCGCTTGCGCAGCGCGCGGTTCTCGAGGTAGGTGTTCGGCGGCTGGCCGGTGGTGTTCTGCAGCGCAATCACGTACTTGCCGTCCAGGCCGCGCTTCTTCGCGGCCGCGGCGGCGGCCTCGATGTCGGCCTCGGGAAGGCCGGCGAGTTCCTCGCGGCTGTCCACGACCACGGCGGAGGCGTTCACCTCGGCCAGCACGTTCTGGCTGAACTTGGTGCCCAGCTGGGCCAGCTCGGCGTTGATCGCCTTCAGCCGGGCCTTGTCGGCGTCGGGCAGCTTGGCGCCGGCGCGGACGAAATTCTCGTAGTACTTCTCGACCAGGCGACGGTCCTCGCCCTGCAGGCCGGACGCGTCGAGGTCGTCGTACACCGCCTGGATGCGCGCGAACAGCTTCGGGTTGAGCACGATCGCGTCGCGGTGCGCGGAGAACTTCGGCGCGTACTCGGCACGCAGCGCCTCGCGGGTGTCGTTGGTGTCGGCGCCGACCAGGTTGTAGAACACCTGCTGCGCGCGCTCGAGAATCTTGCCGGTCTTCTGCAGCGCGACGACGGTGTTCTCGAAGGTCGGCGGCTCGGGGTTGTTGGCGATCGCGTCGATCTCGGCCAGCTCGTCGGCCATGCCGCGGTCGAAGGCGGGGGCGAAGTCGCTGTCCTGGATCTTGTCGAACTGCGGGTAGTGCAGCGGCAGCGGACTTTCGTGGAAGAACGGATTGTCCTGCGCCTGGGGTGCGGTGGCGCCGGGTGCGGGAACAGACACGGGCGATGCGTCCTGTGCTTGGGCGTGGAAGGGGGCGGCGGCCAACAGGGTGGCCAGGGCCAGGGCGAGCGGATGCCTCATGGTCATTCTCGGCTTCGGAACGTGAACGACAAGCCTAGCGGCTCGGACGCCCGGCTGCCCATGACGAAAGGCAGGGGCGGGCGGCGGCGGCCGGGGTTCACGCGCGCGAAACCGGGCCTTGTCCAGCATAGGGGGCCTTCCCCAGCCCCAGGAGCCGACCATGGAACTGAATACCGTGATGACCGCCAACCCGGCCTGCTGCGGCCGCGAGACCAGCCTGCAACAGGTGGCGCGGATGATGGCCGACAACGACTGCGGGATGATCCCGGTGGTCGACGAGCAGGGCATGCCGGTAGGCACGATCACCGACCGCGACATCGCGGTGCGCGCGGTCGCCAAGGGCGGCAGCATGGACAGCTGCTGCGCGGGCGACTACATGAGCGCACCGGTGCGCTCGGTGTCGCAGGGCAGCACCCTGGCCGACTGCTGCGCGGCGATGGAATCGGCGCAGTTGCGGCGCATGCCGGTGGTCGACGACCAGGGCCGCCTCGTCGGCGTCGTCGCCCAGGCCGACATCGCCCTCAACGGCAACCCCAGCGAAACCGCCGAAGTCGTCCGCGAAGTGTCCCGGCCTTGTTGAGTCGCGGGGGCTGATGTTTTTTTGGCCACAGATTCCACAGATGAAATAAGGATTGGCTCGCGGCGAGCGTTGGGTTCGCTGCGAGTCAATCGCTTTTTATCCTTTTCAATCCGTGGAATCTGTGGTCAAAAAATGCCTCACCGGAAGTCGCGGGAGGTGGTGGCGAGGTTGGCGAGGAGGGGGGAGAGGTTGTGGAGGCGGGTGGCGATGAGGTGGCGGGTGCCGTCGGCGGCTTCCATGCGGCCTTCCACCGCCATCAGCTGCGACTCCAGGAAGGCGCGGCGGTCGCGTTCGGCGAGGGCGCGCCAGATCACCACGTTGACCATCCCGGTCTCGTCCTCCAGGGTCATGAAGGTCACGCCGCTGGCGGTTTGCGGGCGCTGGCGCAGGATCACCAGGCCGGCGTAGCGGGCGAAGCGCCCGTTCGGCAGTTCCTTCAGCTCCTGCGCACGGCGGTAGCGGCGTGCGCGTAGCTGCTTGCGCAGCAGCGCCAGCGGATGCGCGCCCAGGGTCAGGCCGAGGCTGGCGTAGTCGGCACGGGTGTCCTCGTAGACGCTGGGTGGCGGGATCGCGATCCTCGCTTCCCCGCTGGCGGTGCCGGCGAACAATGGCAGCTGTTTCTGCGCGCCCGCGCTGTGCCAGCGCGCGCGGTGGCGGTGCCCGGCCAGCCCGCGCAGCGCCGCCGCCTCGGCCAGCTTCGCCAGGCTGCCGCGATCCAGGTCGGCGCGGTGGACCAGGTCGTCGAGGTCGCGGAACGGCGCCTGCGCGCGCGCGGCCACCAGCCGTTCGGCCGCATCCTGGCGCAGGCCGGTGATCATGCGCAGGCCCAGCCGCAGCGCCGGCTGCGCGCTCGCGTCGTCCAGCGGTTCCAGGGTGCAGTCCCAGTCGCTGTAACGCACGTCCACCGGGCGCACGTCGATACCGGCTCGGCGGGCGTCGGCGACCAGCTGCGGCGGCAGGTAGAAGCCCATCGGCAGCGAGTTCAGCAGCGCGCAGGAGAACGCCGCCGGCTCGTGGCACTTGATCCAGGCGCTGACGTAGGTGAGCAGGGCGAAACTGGCCGCGTGCGACTCGGGGAAGCCGTAGTCGCCGAAGCCGTGGATCTGCTCGAAGATGCGTTCGGCGAATTCCGCGCTGTAGCCGTTCTCCGCCATTCCGCGCAGCAGCGTGTCGCGGTGCCGGTCGAGCCCGCCGCGGCGCTTCCACGCGGCCATGTCGCGGCGCAGCTGGTCGGCCTGGCCGGGGGTGTAGCCGGCGGCTTCCATCGCGATCCGCATCACCTGTTCCTGGAACAGCGGCACGCCCAGGGTGCGCTGCAGCACGTTGCGCAGCGCCTCGGACGGGTACTCGACCGGTTCCAGGCCCTGCCGCCGGCGCAGGTAGGGATGGATCATCCCGCCCTGGATCGGGCCGGGGCGCACGATCGCGACCTCGATCACCAGGTCGTAGAAGGTTGCCGGCTTGAGCCGCGGCAGCATCGCCATCTGCGCGCGCGATTCGACCTGGAACACGCCGACCACGTCGCCGCGCTGGATCATGGCGTAGGTGTCGGGGTCCTCGGCCGGGATCGTGGCCATCTCCAGGTCGCGGCCGCGGTGCGCGCGCACCAGGTCCAGCGCCTTGCGGATGCAGGTGAGCATGCCCAGCGCGAGCACGTCCACCTTGAGCAGTCCCATGGTGTCGAGGTCGTCCTTGTCCCACTGGATGATGGTGCGATCGGCCATGGCCGCGTTCTCCACCGGCACCAGCGAGTGCAGCGGGTGCTCGGCGATGACGAAGCCGCCGACGTGCTGCGACAGGTGCCGCGGCTTGCCCATCAGTTCGCCGGCCAGCGCCAGCAGTTGCCGGATCGCGCGGCTGCCGGGATCGAAACCGCGCTCGCGCAGGCGTTCCGGCGGTGGCGCGTCGCTGCTCCAGTGGCCGACGCAGCTGGCGAGCTGCGCCACCTGGTCCTCGGGCAGGCCAAGCGCGCGGGCCACGTCGCGCACCGCGCTGCGCGCGCGGTAACGGATCACGGTGGCGGCGATCGCGGCGCGCTCGCGGCCGTAGCGCCGGTACAGGTACTGGATGACTTCCTCGCGGCGCTCGTGCTCGAAGTCGATGTCGATGTCCGGCGGTTCGTTGCGCTCCTCGGAGATGAAGCGCTCGAACAGCAGGCCCATCCGCGCCGGGTCGATCGCGGTCACGCCCAGCGCGTAGCAGACCACCGAGTTGGCGGCCGAGCCGCGGCCCTGGCACAGGATCCCCTGCGAGCGGGCGAAGCGGACGATGTCGTGCACGGTGAGGAAGTAGGGCTCGTAG
The DNA here is from genome assembly GCA_044464395.1 of Lysobacter sp. Taxonomy (GTDB): domain Bacteria; phylum Pseudomonadota; class Gammaproteobacteria; order Xanthomonadales; family Xanthomonadaceae; genus Cognatiluteimonas. Next base: position 79,598 of record JBIQLI010000003.1, on the reverse strand, counting down.
CCTTTCTTGCGGATCAGCGCGAGCTCCTTCTCGATCAGCGCGCGCGCTTCCGGGCCTTCGCCCTCCGGCCAGCGCTGGCGCACGCCGTCCTCGACCAGTTGGCGCAGCCAGGTTTCCGGGCTGTGGCCCTCGGGCACCAGTTCGCGCGGGTACTGGTAGCCGAGGTCCTGGTCGAGCCGGAAGCGGCAGCGGTCGGCGATGCGCCGGGTTTCCTCGAGGAGTTCGCGCGGGTAAATGGCGGCCAGCGCGCGCGGCGTGCGCAGGTGGCGTTCGCCGTTGGGGAACAGCCGCCGGCCGGCCTGGGCCACGGTGGTGCGGTGGCGGATCGCGGTCATCGTGTCCTGCAGCGCGCGGCGGGCGCGCACATGCATGTGCACGTCGCCGGCGGCGACCGCGGGGATGCCGAGTTCGCGCGCGAGCGCCTGCAACTCGTGCAGGCGTTGCGCGTCGTCGGGGCCGCGGTGCAGTTCCACCGCCAGCCACAGCCGGTCGCCGAAGCGTTCGCGCAGCCACGTGCCGTCTTCGCGCGACGGGGTGGCGCCGGGAATCCACAGCGCGAGCAACCCGGGCAGGCCGTCGGCGAGGTCCTCGCGGCGCAGCAGGTACTCGCCCTTGGCCGAGCGCCGCCGGCCCTGGGTGATCAGCCGGCACAGCGGGGTGTAGCCGGCGCGGTCCTCGACCAGCAGCACCAGCTTGAGGCCGTCCTCCAGGGCAATTTCGCTGCCCACGATCAGCCTGACCCCCGTTTCGCGCGAGGCTTCCAGCGCGCGCACGATGCCGGCCAGCGAGCATTCGTCGGTGATCGCCAACGCGGCGTAGCCCAGGCGATGCGCGCGTTCGAACAGTTCGCCGGCGTCGGAGGCGCCGCGGCCGAAGCTGAAGTCGGTCAGGCAGTGCAGTTCCGCATATCCCTGTAGAGCCGACCCATGGTCGGCTCTCATTCGATGGTTCCCGCCACCAGCCGATGGAACCAGCCGACCATGGGTCGGCTCTACGGGTGCGGGGTTCATGCGAACCACCCTTGCAGCATCAGCGGGGCGTCGGCGTTGCCGGCGGGGCGGAAGGCCCAGGCGCGCTGGCCGTCGCGGGTGGCGACCAGGTAGTAGTCGCGGCGGACATCGCCGCCGTCCCACCAGCCGCTCTCGATGCGCTCGGGGCCGGCCAGCAGTGCCAGGCCGTGGCCGCGCAATGGCACCGGCTGCGGCAGCAGCCAGGTCGGGCGCGGCGCGGCGACCGGCGGCACCTTGTTCGCCACGGGCAGTGGCACGCGACGCCAGGCCTGTTCCGGGCGGTGGTCGTCGCGGTCGGCGAGGCCGTGCACCGCGTCTTCGCCGAGGCGTGCGCGCAGGCGTTCGCGCAGGGTGTCCCAGGGCACCGCCTGCGCCGGGCGTTCGTCGAACAGCTCGCGGCCGGCCGGCACGAACGGCGGCAGTTCCTCGGCCAGCAGGCGCAGCCCGCGTACAGGCGCCGGCACGCGCACATGCTCAAGGCGGCTGCGCGCCAGTTCGAACAGCAGCGCCGGGTCGCGTTCGGCGGCGAGCAGGCCGACCACCACGTCGGTGTCGGCGTGGTCCTCGTGCTCCAGCCGCAGCACGAAGCGCTGCACGCCGCCGTCGCGCCCGGCGAGGAACGCCCCTAGGTCCGCGGTCATGCGCCGCAGCGGGAACAGCAGGGCCTGCGAGCTTTCCACCTCGTGCGCCAGTTCGATGCGCAGGTCGAAGCGGTCCGGCGGCGCGTAGGCGACGATCGGGTCCGGCGCACCGCGCAACTTGTCCAGGTGCGCCAGCAGGCCCGGGCCGAAGCGCTTGCCGAGCGCGTCGCGCGGCGCGTCGAACAACTGCCCCAGCCGGCGCAGGCCCATCGCGTGCAGGGCCTCCGCCTGCCCGGGCGCCAGCAGCGCGCGCGCCACCGGGATCCGCGCCAGCGCGGTGCGCAGCGTGGCCTCGTGCACGATCGCCAGGCCGTCGTGGCTGCCGGCCAGCACCCGCGCCGCGCGCGGGTTCGGCGCCACCGCGATGCGGTGGGCGAAGCCGAGCGCCTCCAGGTCCGCGCGCAGGCGGCGTTCGAACACCGGCCACGGCCCGAACAGGCGCAGGCTGGCCTGGATCTCGAGCACGATCGCGTCGTCGGGCGTGCCTTGGAACGCGCTGGTGCCGACCTGCGAGCTGTAGCGGTAGGCCCAGGCCGCGAGGAAGTCGCGCCAGCGTGCGACCTCGGCCGGGTCGTGCTCGACCGTGGCGAAATCGGCCAGCAACGCGTGCGCGGCCGCCAGCGCCTGGCCCGCGCGCAGGCCGGCGCGCGCGGCGGCCGGGTTCACCGCGGCGAGCACGCGCTTCTGCGCCGGCCCGGTGACCAGCGCCAGCGGGGCGTCAGGGGTGGGGTGGCGGCGGAGGACGCCGTCCAGCGCCAGTTGCGGCAGGTGGATGCAGGCCCAGAGCATCGCCGTCAGCCATGCAGGTCGAAGCTGCGCGCCGGCGGCATGCCGCCGCGGCACTTGAGCACGCGCAGGCGCGGCGGGGTGCCGTCCAGGGCCAGGCGCAGCGCCGCCGGCGACGGGTTGTCGGCGGCGCGCAGTTCGCGGAACACGAAACCGAGCGCGCGGCCACTGTCCGCGGCGACCTGCAGCCGGCGCAGGGCGCGGTCGTCGGCCTGGCTGCCCCTGGAGGCCATCGGCCAGGCCAGCACCGCGCCCACGCAGCCGGCGCGCAGGCATTGCTCGGCCGCCCACAGCGCTTCGCGCGGGGCCGCGTCCACCAGGTGCAGGTGGGCCAGGTCGACCCCGGCCTGGCGCCAGCCGGCGGGGAAGGGCAGGTAGGGCGGGGCGACCAGCACCACCGGCTGCCCGGCCTGCGTGAGCCGGGCCAGGGTCGGCAACAGCAACCGCAACTCGCCGATGCCGTCGGCGCGCAGCAGCAGTTCGGTCAGCGCGGCCTCGGGCCAGCCGCCTTCGGGCAGCGCCTCGTCCAGCGCGGCGTGGCCGGTCGGCTGCCGCCCGCGCGGCCGCGCCACCGGCTGGCCGCGCCAGATCCGGTGTTCGCTGAGCAGCGTGTCGAGGGCGACCACCTGGCCCATGGCTCAGGTCCGCACCAGTCCGCAGTACAGGCCTTCGATCGCGAAGTCCTGGCCGGGTTGCACCTCGATCGGCGCGTAGCCGGGATTGCGCGGCAACAGCCGCACGCGGCCGCGCGCCAGCTCCAGCCGCTTGATGGTGAGTTCCTCGTCCAGCCGCGCGACCACGACCTGGCCATTGCGCGCGTCGTTGCGGCGCTGCACCGCGACCAGGTCGCCGTCGAGGATGCCTTCCTCGCGCATCGAGTCGCCGTGCACGCGCAGCAGGTAGTCCGGCCGCGGCGAGAACAGCGCCGGGTCGAACCCGAACACCCGCTCCACCCCCGCATCGCCGCCCGCGTCCGCTCCGATCGGCACGCCCGCCGCCACCCGCCCCAGCACCGGAAGCGAAAGCGATGCCTCCAGACCAGCTTCCTTGTGGGAGCGGCGCAAGCCGCGACTGCTTTCAGGCAACTTGATCCCCCGCGCCTTCCCCGGCAGCAAGATCAGATACCCCTTCGCCGCGATCGCCTGCAGGTGCTTCTGCGCCGCGCGCGTCTGCCGGAAGCCGAAGGCCCGGGCGATCTCCGCCCAGGTCGGCGGCAGCCCCGCCTCCTCGATCCGCCCGCGCACGAACGCCAGGATCGCCCTTTGTCGCTTGGTCAACTCGTCCATGGTACTGATTTTAGTACCTCTCCAGTCGCGGCTACGCAGCCACAACCGATTCAACCAGTTGCCCGTCTCACCTCAAGAGATGCTTCAACTCAGGCATTTTTTGGCCACAGATCCCACAGATTGAAAAGGATTGGTTCGCAAGTGCTGGGCTTTCCCGGGGCAGGCCCAGGTGGCCGCAGAACCAATCCGTTTTTTATCTGTGGAATCTGTGGCCAAAGAAACCGTCAATCCCCGGCGAACCTACTTCTCGACGAAGGCGCGTTCGAAGACGTAGTGGCCGGGGGTGCCGATGCGGGGGGAGGCGGTGAAGCCGCGGCCGTCGAGGAGGGCGCGGAAGTCGGCCAGCATCGCCGGGCTGCCGCAGAGCATCGCCCGGTCGTGGTCCGGATCCAGCGGCGGCAGGCCCAGGTCGCTGGCCATCTGCCCGCTGGCGAGCAGGTCGGTCAGGCGCCCGCGGTGGCGCTGGCCGTTGTGGAAGAAATCCTCGCGGGTCACCGCCGGGTAGTAGTGCAGGCGCCCGCGCACCAGCTCGCCCAGGAACTCGTGTTGCGGCAGCACCTGCTCGATGTCCTCGCGGTAGCACAGGTCCGCCGCGTAGCGCACGCCGTGGCACAGGACCACGTGCTCGAAGCGCTCGTAGGTCTCCGGGTCCTTGATGATCGACAGCCATGGCGCGAAGCCGGTGCCGGTGCCCAGCAGGTACAGGTTGCGGCCCGGATGCAGGTCGTGGATCAGCAGCGTCCCGGTCGGCTTGCGGCCCACCAGCACCTGGTCGCCCGGCTGGATGTGCTGCAGCCGCGAGGTCAGCGGGCCGTCCGGCACCTTGATGCTGAAGAACTCCAGGTGCTCTTCCCAGCTCGCGCTGGCGATCGAATAGGCGCGCAGCAACGGCTTCGTGCTGCCGTCCGGCTGCGCGACCTCGAGGCCGAGCATGACGAACTGGCCGCTTTCGAAGCGGAAGCCGGGATCGCGGGTGGTGGTGAAGCTGAAGTAGTCGTCGGTCCAGTGACGGACGTCCAGCACGGTTTCGGTGCCGAAGGCGGAGGACATGGGGACGCTTGTGGGGGAAAACCGCCATTTTAGCCGTTCGCGCCCGGCTTCACGAATGGAAAACAGCGAAAAGCCCACAATCAGGTGCTGGACGAAGCAACACCAGGAGGGGCCCCCATGGCAACGTCGGAACCAGGCAAATACAGTCCGCGCACCCGCGACCAGCTCTATTGCATCGAGCTGGCCACCCAGGCCATGGACGCTTACTTCGACCAGACCTGGGAGCAGCTCGAACCCCTGCTGGAAAGCACCTGGGAGAACGGCACCCACGAAATGTCCTGGTGCGAGGCGCGCTGGTTCGTGAAGTGCGCCTGGACCGACTGCCTCAACCGCGGCGCCGCCGCCAAGGGCGATTTCCGCGCCGCCGCGAACCTCTAACGTGGCCCGCGTTCCTCGCGCGGGCGCGCCTTGCGGTCGCCGAACAGGGCGCTGAGCACGATCATGATCCCCAGCGCCGCGCCGACCAGGAACAGGAACAGCGCGATCACCGGATAGCCGCCGAGCTGCCAGCCGCTGTCCACGTCCATCATCATCGCCGAAGCGACGATCAGCGCCGCGGTGACCAACCCCGCGGCGATCCGGTTGGCGATCTTCTGCAGGCTTTCCATCAGCGGCGAATCGGCGATCCCGTCGATCCGCACCTGCATCCGGTTCTCCGACAGCAGCGACAGCAGGTCGGACACCTTGCGCGGTGCCTCGCGCAGCAGCGACTGCACCTCGATCAGCTCGCTGGCGATGTTCGAGGCCGAGAACGAACGGCGCAGGCGCTCGCGCATCACGTACTCGAGGTGGTCCTCGACCACGCACTTCACGTCCAGGGTCGGGTCCAGCGCGTCGGCGACCTGCTCCAGGTTGAGCAGGGTCTTGCCCAGCAGGCTCAGCTCCGGCGGCGAGCGCAGGCCGCAGGCGGTGGACATGGAGACCAGTTCCAGCATCAGCCGGCCTTCCGACTGGGTGGGCGATCGCGAGTGCGCGGCGTAGCGCGCCACCGACTGCCCGACTTCTCGCATGAAACGCTCCTCGTCGAAGCATTCCAGGCGCGTGCCCATGGCGATGGTCTCGTTCGCCACTTCCTCGCCGCGGCCGTCGACCGCGGCGAACAGCAGCTTGAGCAGGCGCTCGCGCTGCTTGGGCGGCACGTGCGCGATCATGCCCAGGTCGAACAGCGCCAGGCGGCCGTCCTCGGTGACCAGCAGGTTGCCCGGGTGCGGATCGGCGTGGATCTCGCCGTGCACGAACACCTGGTCGAGGTAGCCACGCATCAGCGCTTCGGCGAGCTCGTTGGCACACAGGCAGTCGCGCTGGCTGGCGCCGAGCTCGGTGACCTTGGTGCCCTCGACCAGTTCCATGGTCAGCACCCGGGTCGCGGTGAGGTCCCAGTACGGCGCCGGCACCAGCAGCTCGGGGTAGTCGCGCAGGTGCTCGCCGAAGCGGTCGAGGTTCTCGGCCTCGGCCCGGTAATCCAGTTCGGCCAGCAAGGTCTTGCGGAACTCGTGCACCCAGTCGGAGAAGTGCACGCGGCGGCCGAGCTCGGTCATCTTGTCGGCGCGCCCGGCCAGGCCCGCGATCGCGTCCAGGTCGGCGCGCACCTGTTCGAGCACGCCGGGGCGCTGCACCTTCACCGCCACCGGGCAACCGTCGGGCAGGCGCGCGCGGTGCACCTGCGCCAGCGAGGCGCAGCCCAGCGGCTTGGGGTCGAAGCTCGAGAACAGGGTCTCCAGCGGCGCGCCGAGGCATTCCTCGACCACCTTGCGTACCTCGGTGAAATGGATCGGCGCGACGTCGTCCTGCATCCGTTCCAGCGCGGCGATGTACGGCGCCGGGACCATGTCCGGGCGGGTGGACAGCGCCTGGCCGATCTTGACGAAGGTGGGGCCCAGCGCCTCCAGGTCGTCGACGAACTCCTCCGGCTTGCCCTCGGTCGGCAGCGGCTCGGACGCCGGCCCGGCCGCTTCCAGGTCGAGGCCGGTGAACACGCCCGCGCTGCGGTACTTCAGCAGGAAGCGCAGGATCTGTCCGGTGCGGGCAAGTCCGCGGCTGGCATCGTTCATGGCACGGTCCATCGGGCGGGGGCCGCGGCGCGCGCGGCGATGCCCACAGCCTAGCGACGGGCCCGTCAAGGCGATTTCATGCGCCGTGTTCATCCGGGTTGGGGCAGCATGGGCACATGCCCGGCACGCTCTACACCATCGGCCACTCGACCCGGCCCTGGGACGAGTTCGTGGCCCTGCTGCACGAGAACGCCATCGCCTGCCTGGTGGACGTGCGCCGCTACGCGGGCTCCCGGCGCAACCCGCAGTTCGCCCCGGCGGCAATGGCGCCGCTGCTGGCGGAGGCGGGTATCGGGTACCTGCCGATGCCGGAGTTCGGCGGCCGCCGCAAGGCGACGCCCGACAGCCGCAACGGCGCCTGGCGGGTGGAAGCGTTCCGCGCCTACGCCGACTACATGGCCACGCCGGAGTTCGCGCTCGCCCGCGAGCGGCTGATGCAACAGGCCTCGCGCGAACGCACCGCGGTGATGTGCGCCGAGGCGGTGTGGTGGCGTTGCCACCGCCGGCTGATCGCCGACGACTTCACCGCGCGCGGCTGGACCGTGCTGCACATCATGGCGCCGGGGAAGCTGCAGGCGCACGAACTGCATGCGGACGCGCGCATGGACGGCGACACGCTCGTCTACCCGCCACCCCAGGAGGCGTTGCCCTTCCCCGGGGGATGATGCACTCTCGTCGCGACGACAGGGATGCGCGGAACCAGGGGAATGGCGTTCGACTCTTTCTGGCGGGGATGGGGTTCCCGGCTTGGATTGACGCTGCTGCTGGCGGTCGCGACCGCCGGTTGCGGCGCGGACGCCCCGATCGCCGGCTCCGGAGCCGCGCCCGGCCGCGGTGCCATGGCGGCGCCCGAGGCCGGCAGGATCGATCCCGATCCGGATCTGCCGGACAGTCGCGCAACGCAACCCGCGAACGCGGATGAACCGGTCCTGCTGGCGCATGAAAACGCGTCTTCCCGCCGCTACGCGCTGGTGTTCGGCAATGGCGCCTATGCGCACGGCGACGCCCTCGGTGCGCCGCCGGGGGATGCGGCGCTGGTCGCAAGCGCGCTGCAGCAGCGCGGCTACCAGGTGATGCTCGCGCGCGACCGTGGCCTGGACGAGATGCGCGAGGACCTGTACGCGTTCCGCGACCTGTCGGACGGCGCCGAAGTCCGGGTCCTGTATTTCGCCGGGCACGGATTCGAGTTCGACGGGGTCAACTACCTGATGCCCGTGGACCTGCCGGACAGCATCAGTGCGATGAACCGGATGGAGGTCGGCATCAATGCCTTGCGCCTGGACCAGGCAACTTCCGAGCTGGAACAGGGGGCGGAAACGGTGGTGGTGATCATCGATGCCTGCCGGGTCGTGCCTTCGCGCGGCTCTTCCTCTGCGCGCGGACTGCAGGCCGCGACGCCGCATAACGGCACGGTGCTCGCGTTCGCGACCGGACCGGGGCAGGTCGCCAGCGACAGCCTGCGCGCCTACGGCGTCGACCAGGACCACTCGCCCTACGCCTGGTTCCTCGCCGACGCGCTGGCCTCGCCGGAGATGCGCACCTGGGACCAGGTGTTCCTGGCGGTCCACGGAGTGGTCGCGACCCAGACCCGCGGGCAGCAGGAGCCGTGGGTCAATGCGAAGGTTTCGTCGTTCCCGCAGGTCGGGGATCCGGTGTCCACGGCGCAGGCCGCTTCAACCGCCGCCCTGCTCGGGATCGGGTCCAATCCGCAGCGCCGCGCATTGGGCCGTTACTGGGCGCGTGAAGCCGACCAGGTGCAGCACCTCGCGCGCGACGCGGTGCCCGACGCCACCCTGGAGCGGCGCGCCGCCGACGGCGACCTGCGCGCCGCACTGGCCCTGGTCGAGCGCAGGTGGGATGAGCCCGGTCGCGAAGCGGACCTCACCAAATGGCTGCAGCCACTCGCGGAGCAGGGCAACGCGCTGGCGCAGCTCGACCTGGGCACGCATCTGTACCGGACGCGCACCGCGGACACGCAAGGGCGTTCCGCCGCCTACTGGTGGAAGTTGGCCAGCGCGCAGGGCCTGGGCGAAGCACGGGCGAAGCTGGCGATGCTGGAAGGGCGCTCCGACGCCTCGGCATTGCGGGAGTTCATGGGCGGGGTAGTGGACATGCACGCGGCCGGGGAGGGCAAGGAATGACGCCGGAGCGGCGTCGCTGGCTGTGGATTGCCGCCGCCATCGTGCTGCTGGCGGGCGCGGCCGCATGGTGGGTCTTCCGGCGCGCGCCGGCGCCGGCCCCCATCGAACCCGAAGCCGAAGTCCCGACCGCCCCAACCCCGCCGCCCGTTGCCTACGAGTTCGACTGGCCCGAGGGGGCCGTGCGCGGCATCGACCTGCCTTCCCACATCCGCATTCCCGGGCGCGACCTGCGCCTGCCGCTGTACGCCGTGGGCGACATGCAGAGCGAACCGGGCGAGGAGAAGCTCGATTTCCTGCGCCGAGTGCGCCATGCGCTGGCGAGCTATTCGGATCGCCAGACCTACGAGGCCTGCGCCGAAATCTGCACGGACGGCGAGACGTATTCGGTACGGATCACCTCCACGGCGGCGGTGCTCTTCTGTGCCGTCGCGCCGGTCTGCCTGGCAGGCCAGCATTCGACCAATGAAGCGATCCACAGCCATTGCCCGCACCGCCTCGGGCTGCGGACCTCGAAGGCGGACGAGGCATTGTCGGGCGGCATGTACCGCAGTGGCGGCCCGTTCGGGCGCTGCGACACGGAACATTTCTCGACGACCGACTTCGCCGCGGGGCGATCGGGGTGGCTCGCGGGGCGGCGCGCGCTCTACTGGCAGGACGGGCCGGACAACGTGGAGCGCTATCCGCGCTGACCGCACTCCGGCGACGGGCTACCCGCGCGAGCGGACCAACAGCACGGGTGCGCGGCCTTCGGGCGAACTGCGCTCGTCGAGCTGGTAGCCGGGGTGGGCGGCCACCAGGTCCTTGAGCTTGCGGAAACCCCAGCTGCGCGGGTCGAAGTCGGACGCGAGGCGGACGAGGTTGCTGCCGACCGCGCCCAGCTCGGCCCAGCCGCTGTCGTCGGAGGCCGAGTCCACCGCCTCGCGCAGCAGTGCGTCGAGCTTGCGGTCGCGCTTGAGCGGCTTCTTCTTCGCCTGTCTGCGCGCGCCGGATTTGCCGCCCGCGGCCTCTTCCTCCTCCTCGTCCACGCCCAGGTTCTCGGTGTAGATGAACTTGTCGCAGGCGGCGACGAAGGCCTGCGGCGTCTTGCGCTCGCCGAAGCCATAGACGGTGAGGCCCTGCTCGCGGATGCGCGCGGCCAGGCGGGTGAAGTCGCTGTCGCTGGAGACGATGCAGAAGCCGTCGAGGTGGCCGCTGTACATCAGGTCCATCGCGTCGATGATCAGCGCGCTGTCGGTGGCGTTCTTGCCGGTGGTGTAGTTGAACTGCTGGATCGGCGTGATCGAGTGGGTCAGCAATCCGTTCTTCCAGCCGCTGAGGTGCCCCGAGGTCCAGTTGCCGTAGGCGCGGCGCACGCTGGCGTTGCCGTACTTGGCGATCTCCGCCAACAGCGCCGGCAGGTTCTTCGGGTTGCTGTTGTCGGCGTCGATCAGGATCGCGAGCCGCGCGGCGTTGGCCATGGGATTCTCCGGCGGGTGGGCTCCATGCTACCTGTAGCGCCCGACCCATGGTCGGGCGGCGATCGGCTGAAGCCGACCATGGGTCGGCTCTACGATTCCGGCACCAGCCGCAGCAGCTTCCCGTCCGCCGCGTCGGTCAGCACGTACACCTCGCCGCCCTCGCCGACGCGCACGTCTCGTATGCGCTCGCCCAGGTCCTGCAGCAGGCGCTCCTCGGCGACGATCGCGTTGCCGTCCAGCCACAGGCGGATCAGGCAGCGGTCGGCCAGCGCGCCCAGGAACAGGCTGTCGTTCCAGGGGGAGTCGGGGTGCTCGCGCAGGAAGGCCATGCCGCTCAGCCCGGGCGACTTCGCCCAGAAGTGGTAGGGCGATTCCATCCCGGGCGCGTCGGTGCCGATGGTCTCGGGGTAGGGCACGCCGGTGCCGTAGTCCATGCCGTTGCTGATCACCGGCCAGCCGTAGTTCTTCCCCGCCTCGGGCAGGTTCAGCTCGTCGCCGCCGCGCGGGCCGTGTTCGCTTTCCCACAACCGGCCGGTCAGCGGATCGATTGCCAGGCCCTGCATGTTGCGGTGGCCGTAACTGTAGATTTCAGCGTGCGCGCCGGCGCGGCCGACGAAGGGGTTGTCGGCGGGAATGCCGCCGTCCAGGTCCAGCCGCACCAGCTTGCCCTGGAGCATGGACAGGTCCTGCGCGCGGGTGCGGTCGTTGCGCTCGCCCTGGCTGATGAACACATGGCCTTCGCGATCGAAGGCGATGCGCGAGCCGAAGTGGGCCCCGCCGCGCAACTTGGGTGTCTGGCGGTAAACCACGCGCAATCCACGGATGGCGTCGTCGTCGAGTCGCGCGATGGCGGCCGCGGTGCCGGCGGTGCCGTCGGGCCCCGGTTCGGCATAGGTCAGCCAGATCCGCCGCGACTCGGCGAAGTCCGGGGCCAGCGCCACGTCGAGCAGTCCGCCCTGGCCGCTGGCGAACACCTCCGGCACGCCCTTCAGCGGCGCGGAGACCTCGCCGTCGGCCGAGATCCGGCGCAGGCGCCCGGGTCGTTCCGTGACCAGGAAGCCGCCGTCGGGCAGCAGCGCGACCGACCAGGGATGTTCGAGGCCGGAGGCAATGGTCTCGACGTCGACATGGACAGCCGCAGACGGTGCGGACGCCTTGTCCGCGGCCGGCGCTTCGAGGTTCGCCGGCGTCTCGCTGGCGCCACACGCCGGCAGCGTCGCCAGAAGCAGGGACATCACCAAAGGACGCAGCATACGCGCACCTCGGAAGAACGTGTGGGGGAGCGCGATCCTAGCGCGCCGCCTGGCCGGGAGGCCCGAACGATGCGGCGCCGTTGTCCACTCGGATCTCGTTGCGCACGTCGCGCACGCCGCGGGCTTCGGCGGCGATGTCCTCGGCGCGGTGCTTCATGGCCCGCACGGGCACGTTGCCGGTCAGGGTCACCACGCCGTCCTCGATCATCAGCAGGATCTCGCTGGCGTCGATGTCGTCGTCATCGGTCAGGCGGTCGATGATGTCGTCGCGAATCCGCTCGTCGGAGCGCTGGTAGCCCTTCGGCCCGCGCCCGCGGAAGCCGCGGGCGACATGCCCGCTCTGCGCATCCGGCCCCTGGCTCTCGCCGTAGCCGCCCTGGGTGAAGTCGCCATACCCCTGCAGGTGCCGCCCGTACGAATCCGCCTCGGTGGAGCGGTCCTCGCCCCAGCGGCGGTGGGTCACCGAGGGCATGCCGTCGTACAGGGCGGGGTCGCGGGGGGCGGCGTAGTGGCGGGGGTCGGGGGTGGCGGTGCCGGTGTGGGGGGTGCCGCGGTTGGGGTCATTGCGATGGGCCATGACGGGCTCTCCTTCCTGCGTTTCCCACACCCTATGCACCCGGGCGTCACGACTGCGTCGCTTCGAGCGTCGCTTCGGGGGGGCGGCGGGGAGAGCGGGGTGGCCCTTGGCTCCTCGACAGCTCTTTTACTCGTCGCCAAGGGCCACCCCACTCTCCCCACCGCAACCTGTGCTCCTTTTCGGCGCCCACCGGAGTGCCGCACTTGAGGCGGCGGTGCGCGCAGCGGAAAAGGCGGGGGCCCCTGGCCGACGAGTTAAAGAGCTGTCGAGGAGGGCAGGGGCCCCCGCCTTTTCCGACGAAGCGCCCACCCGAAGGAATGTCACCGGTAGCCCGCAGCCTGGAGCTCGAAGAGTTCTGCGTAACGGCCGCCGGACGCCATCAGCTCGTCGTGGGTGCCGGATGCCTCCAGCCACCCGTCCGCCAGCACCAGGATCCGGTCCGCCATCCGCACGCTCGAGAACCGGTGCGAAATCAGCACCGCCGTCCGTTGCTCCGACAACTCCCGGAACCGCTGGAACACCTCGAACTCCGCCCGCGCATCCAGCGCCGCCGTCGGCTCGTCCAGGATCATCACCTGCGCATCGCGCATGTACCCGCGCGCGATCGCGATCTTCTGCCACTGCCCGCCCGACAGGTCGACCCCCGTCTTGAACCGCCGCCCGATCAGCTGCTCGTAGCCCAGCGGCAGCGAGCCCGCGACCTCGTCCGCCCCCGACCGGTGCGCCGCGCGCTCGATGCGCGTACGGTCGTCCATGCGGTCCACCTGGCCGACGCCGATGTTCTCGGCCACGGTCAGGTGGTAGCGCACGAAGTCCTGGAAGATCACCCCGATGTTGGCGCGCAGGTCGTCCAGGTCGTAGTCGCGCAGGTCGCGGCCGTCGAGCAGGATCCGGCCCTCGTCCGGGTCGTACAGCCGCGCCAGCAGCTTCACCAGCGTGGTCTTGCCTGCCCCGTTCTCGCCGACCAGCGCCAGCACCTCGCCGGCGCGCAGTTCGAAGTCGAGACCGCGCAGCGCCCAGCGCGCCGCGTCGGGATAGCGGAAGCCGACGTTCTCGAACACGAAGCCGCGCGCGATGGGCCGCGGTACCGGGATCGCGTCCGGCTTCGAACGGATTTCGGGCTCGATTTCGTAGAACGAGTACAGGTCGTCCAGGTACAGCGCCTGTCCGGCGACCTGCGAGAACCCGACCAGCAGGCCTTCGAGCAACTGCCGCAGGCGGCGGAAGCTGCCGGCGAGGAAAGTCAGGTCGCCGATGGTGAAGTCGCCGCGCACCGTGCGCCAAGCGATGTAGGCGTAGGCGATGTAATAGCCGAGCGTGCCCAGCGCGGCAAGCAAGGTGCCCCAGAACGCGCGCTTGCGCGCCAGCGCCTTGTTCGCTTCGTAGAACCGGTCGGCGAGTTCACGGAAGCGGGCGATGAAGAACCGGTTGAGGTTGAAGATCTTGACCTCTTTCGCGGTCTCCACGCTGGCGCCGGTCTGGCGCAGGTAGTCGAGCTGTCGCCGTTCCGGCGTCCACGCGTAGTTGAGCGAGTAGTTGAGCGTGTTGAAGTGCGACTCGCCGACGAAGGCCGGCAGCAGCGCGACCGCCAGCAGCACGATCAGCCAGGGCGCGTAGACCAGCAGGCCGGCGGCGAAGCTGATCACGGTGACGATGTCCTGCGCCTGCCCGAACAGCTGGCTCATCAGGTTCATCCGGCCCATGGTCTGGCGGCGGGCGCGGTCGAGCTTGTCCTGCAGGTCGGGGTCCTCGAAGTCCTCGAGATCGAGCGTCGCGGCATGCTCCATCAGGCGCACGCTGGTGGCATTGGTGAAGCGTTCCGAGAGCAGGCCGTCGCTGTAGCTGACCAGGCGGCCGAACAGGTCGGAGACGATCGCCAGCGCGAACTCGATCGCCAGCAGCCACAACAGCTGCGACAGCGCGCCGCTGGCCCAGGCCGTCGGCAGGTCGGTCGCGACGCCGGCGCCGACCAGGCGCACCGCTTCGTCGATGATCAGCTTGCCGATGTACAGGGTCGCGATCGGCACCAGCGCCCGCAGCAGGCGCAGACCCAGGCTGGCGAGGGTCAGCGGCCGGCTGGTCGCCCAGACCTCGCGCAGGAACGGCGGCAGGTTGCGCAGCGCGCCGACCCGCTCGCGCAGGCTGGGGCGGGGATTGGCGGGCGAGGGCGGCGGCGGGGGCATGGCCCGGCATGATCCCAGAGCGCGCGTGATCCCGCGGAGGCTTGCAGGCCTCGCGAGCGGGGTATAACATCCGTTATAACGCCCACCCCGCCGGATCCGCCATGAAGCTCAAGATCACCGCCATCGGCAATTCCGCCGGCGTCATCCTGCCCAAGGAACTGCTCGCCCGCCTGCGCCTGGAAAAGGGCGACGAGCTGTACGCGCTGGAAACGCCTGACGGCATCCGCCTGACCGCGTTCGATCCGGAACTGGCGGCGCAGATGGATGTGGCCGAGCAGGTGATGCGCGAAGATCGCGCCGTGCTGCGCAAGCTGGCGGAGTAGCGTCGCCATGATCGTGTGGATCACGCGGAACCTGGCGTTGGCAATCCATGAGCGCCAGCTCGCCGAGCACGGCGGCGGATCGGGCATCCGCGACGAGGCCTTGCTTGAATCGGCGCTGGCGCGGCCGCAGCAACTTCACAGCTATGGCGATCCGCCGCCAGACCTCGCGGACCTGGCGGCAAGCCTGGCCTTCGGCCTCGCCCGCAATCACCCGTTCGTCGATGGGAACAAGCGCACCGCACACGTCTGCTACCGCGTGTTCCTGGAACTCAATGGCGCCACGCTGCAGGCGAGCCAGGAGGAAAAGTACGCGCAGATGCTGGCGCTTGCTGCAGGCGCGATCAGCGAGGGCGAGTTCGCCAAATGGCTGCGCGCGCGGCTCGGGCGCCGCCCGGGCACCGCCGTCCACGAGCAACGCGCCGGCTACGCGAAGTCGCGCGCCGGCTAGCGCTTCACCGTGATCCGGTGCAGGGCCAGGCGCGCGTCGAGCACCTCGGCGGGCTGGCCGAGCAGGCGGGTGATGTCGGCCATGGCATCGTACTCGCGCCGGTCGAGCTTGCCGTCGGCGGCGGCCAGGCGCAGCAGGATGTTGTGCAGGCGGTCGTTCTCCTCCGACCCGGACGGGTGCGCGGCAGTGAAGCGCTGCAGCAGGGCCGCGGCGTCGATCTGGCGGCGCATGCCG
Organism: Lysobacter sp.; assembly: GCA_044464395.1. Lineage (GTDB taxonomy): Bacteria > Pseudomonadota > Gammaproteobacteria > Xanthomonadales > Xanthomonadaceae > Cognatiluteimonas. The sequence goes on along the minus strand of JBIQLI010000003.1, from coordinate 64,158 downwards.
CGTTCGAACGACTCCATCGCGATCGCCCGCGCCGCCAGCGACAGGTCGGCCTCGTCCATGATCAGGTTGGCCACGTCCGACTCGTGGCTGGTGACCAGCCGGTCGGCCTTGGCCACGTAGCCCATCATCCCGAAGAACACCTCGATCAACAGTTGCTGGTCGGCGTCCGGCTTGCCGCCGCCGACCACGTCGGTCAGCAACAGCCGGATGTCGCGCAACGCGCCGCGGATGCCCTCGAACCTGCCCTTGTCCCCGACCTCGTCCATGTCCGTTCCCCAGCGGTGGCCCCGGCGTCGATCCTAGACCCTTCCGCTGGCCACGGCATCGTCCCAGGCCGCCGCGAGCCGGGCGTCGAGCGTGATCAGCGCGGCATCCCGCGCAAGGGCCAGCTGCAGGTAGGCGGCGTCGTAGGCGGACAGCGACCATCGGCGGGCCAGGCCGGGCAGGGCGTGCCAGTCCGGTTCGAACCAGTGCAGGTCCAGCCGGTCGAGCAGCTCGTACCGCTGCTGGATCGAGCGGGCCTGGTGCGGATGGCGGATCAGGCGCGTCGTGGCGACGCTGGCGAGTTCGTAGCGCAGCAGGGTCGGGGCCAGCAGCCTGCCGCGGACGCTGGCGGCGACCGGCGCAGCTTCGGGTTCGTCGAACAGCACCGCGGCGACGGCCGAGGCATCAACGACGGTCCCGCGCATCGCGGTCCCTCCGGATCAGCGCGGTGCTTTCCTGTGCCGAGGCCGGGCCGAGTTTGCGTGCGCGTTCCCACAACTGCTCCAGGCTAAGGCGCGCTTGCGTTGCAGTCACGGAAGGCTTCCGCTTCCGGGGGCGCGACACCTCGTAATTCGCCGCCGGGGCGGGTTCTGCAATCCGCAGCGGCGTTGACGTCGCTCCTTCGAGGGCCGAGGCCTCCAGCAGTGCCAGCAGTTCCTGCTGCAGCGAGCGCCGGTTGCCGAGCGCGCGCTGGCGCAGCCGGGCCGCGACCGGATCGGGCACGCCGCGGATGGTGATGTTCACGGGCATCGTCGGCTCCTCCTGCGGGATGCCTCCATCATGCATGCAGAATGCAGGCATGGCAAGCGGAACGCTAGAATGGCGTTTTCGTCCAGGCCCGCCGCAGCACCGTGAACCTCCATCAGCCCCTGCCACAGCCCGCCTCCAGCCGCACCCCCGTGTCCATCCGCCAGGAGGATCTGGTCCAGTCCATCGCCGACGCGCTGCAGTACATCAGCTACTACCACCCGGTGGACTACATCCGCGCGCTGTCGGCCGCCTACGAGCGCGAGCAGTCGCCGGCGGCGAAGGAGGCGATGGCGCAGATCCTGATCAACTCGCGCATGTGCGCGGAGGGCCACCGGCCGATCTGCCAGGACACCGGCATCGTCACCGTGTTCCTGAAAATCGGCATGGACGTGCACTGGGACGACGCGACCATGGGTGTGGAGGAGATGGTCCACGAAGGCGTGCGCCGCGCCTACAACCATCCCGACAACAAGCTGCGCGCCTCGGTGCTGGCGGATCCCGCGGGCAAGCGGATCAACACGAAGGACAACACCCCGGGCGTGGTCAACGTTTCCGTGGTGCCGGGCAACACCGTCGAGGTGATCGTCGCGGCGAAGGGCGGCGGCTCGGAAGCGAAGTCGAAGTTCGCGATGCTCAATCCTTCCGACTCGATCGTGGACTGGGTGCTGAAGACGGTGCCGACCATGGGCGCCGGCTGGTGCCCGCCAGGCATGCTCGGCATCGGCATCGGCGGCACCGCGGAGAAGGCGATGCTGCTGGCCAAGGAATCGCTGATGGAGGAGATCGACATCCAGGAGCTGATCGCGCGCGGCCCGTCGAACCGGGTCGAGGAACTGCGCATCGAGCTGTACGAGAAGGTCAACGCGCTGGGTATCGGCGCACAGGGCCTGGGCGGACTGACGACGGTGCTGGACGTCAAGATCAAGGACTACCCGACCCACGCGGCCAACCTGCCGGTGGCGATGATCCCGAACTGCGCCGCCACCCGCCACGCGCATTTCGTGCTCGACGGCAGCGGCCCGGTGATGCTGGATCCGCCCTCGCTGGAGGACTGGCCGAAGCTCACCTACAGCCCGAAGAACGCGCGCCGGGTGGACCTGGACACGATCACGCCGGACGAGGTCGCGAGCTGGAAACCGGGCCAGACCCTGCTGCTCAACGGCAAGCTGCTTACAGGCCGCGATGCCGCGCACAAGCGCCTGGTGGGCATGCTCGACAAGGGCGAGCCGCTGCCGGTGGACCTGCGCGGGCGCTTCATCTACTACGTCGGCCCGGTGGACCCGGTGCGCGACGAAGTGGTCGGCCCGGCCGGCCCGACCACCGCCACGCGCATGGACAAGTTCACCGCGCAGGTGCTGGAGCAGACCGGCCTGCTGGGCATGGTCGGCAAGGCCGAGCGCGGCCCGGTCGCGATCGAGGCCATCCGCAAGCACAAGTCCGCCTACCTGATGGCGGTCGGCGGTGCGGCCTACCTGGTGTCCAAGGCGATCCGCGCCGCGCGCGTGGTCGCGTTCGAGGACCTGGGCATGGAGGCGATCTACGAGTTCACCGTGCAGGACATGCCGGTGACCGTGGCGGTCGATTCCAACGGCGAATCCGTGCACCAGACCGGCCCGCGCGAATGGCAGGCCCGCATCGGCAAGATCCCGGTGGTGGTCGCGTAGAGCCGACCCATGGTCGGCTGCGGCTTGCGGGGCAGAAATAGCCGACCATGGGTCGGCTCTACGGAGGAGGGGCGCCATGAAGGCACGACGCATCCTGTCACTCGACGGCGGCGGCATCCGCGGCCTGATCACCTGTGAATGGCTGGCCGGGGTCGAGGACGCCCTCGCCGCGGCCGGCAAGCCGGGGCTGTTGCGCAACTTCGACCTGCTCGCCGGCAGTTCCACCGGCGCGTTCATCGCCTGCGGCCTCGCCATCGGGCTGGCGCCGCGCGACATGGCCGCGCTCTACCACGAGCACGCCAACACCATCTTCCCCGGCATCGCCGGCCGCCTGTGGTCGCGTGCGGGGCGCCTGTTCAGCCAGGGCGTGTCCGCGCCCAAGTACGACGGCAAGGGCCTGGAGAAGGTGCTGAAGAAGGTGTTCGGCACCACCACGCTGGGCCAGGCCAAGCGGCCGCTGATGATCACCAGCTACGACACCATCTCGCGCACCCCGGTGGTATTCAAGAGCTTCAAGGCCGCGCACAAGGCCATCCCGATGTGGGAAGCCTGCCGCGCCTCGGCCGCGGCGCCGACCTACTTCCCGGCGCACGGCATGACCGTCGAGAACCGCAAGTGCGCGCTGATCGACGGCGGCGTGTTCGCCAACAACCCGACCGCCTGCGCCATCGCCGAGGCGCTGCGCAAGGACGCCAACGCCGACGTGCCGCAGGACCTGGTGGTGCTGTCGCTGGGCAACGGCCAGCACACCCGCAGCATCGACCTGAAGTCGGCGCGCGAGTGGGGCGCGCTGGAGTGGGCGGTGCCGATCATCGACGTGCTGTTCGACGGCAACGCCGAGTCGGTGGACTACATCGCCCGGCACCTGGTCGGGGACGGCTACTTCCGCATGCAGACCGAGCTGCGGATCGGCATGGACGACCTGGACGACGTCAGCGCCACCAACCTGGCCGCGCTCGAGGCCACCGCCCGCGAGTACCTGGCCAAGGCCGCGAACCGCAAGCGCCTGGATGCCCTCGTGGCGCGCTTGTAGAGCCGACCCCGTAGAGCCGACCCATGGTCGGCTGATGGAAAATGCAGCCGACCATGGGTCGGCTCTACAGGGTCGGCTCTACTTCAGAACCACTCCATCAGCGAGATGCCCAGGCCGATGTAGGTCGCGCGGTGGTTGTAGTCGATCAGGCTCTCGCCGTAGCCGTCGAACACCTGCAGGTGGCCGCGGAAGGTCTCGTGCAGCGGGAACGCCCAGTCGAACTGCACCGCGCCGTGGGACTGGTCGCCGCCGCGCAGGGAATGGCGCAGCATCAGCGAGAGCTGGTGCCCGTTCGGGAACACGCGCACCAGGGTCGCGTCGCCGCGGCCCATGTAGTCGGCGATGTCCGGGTTGTCGTCGTCGCCGTTCGGCTCGGGCAAGCGCACCCACGGCCGCAGGTTCAAGGCCCAGCCCTCGCGGTCCAGGCCGAAATTGAAGATCAGCCGGTTCCAGCTGCGCGACAGCGGATCGGCACGGCCGTTCGACTGGTGGTTGATGCCCACCGCCGCCATCCGTCCCTTCCAGCCGAGCAGGCTCCAGCCAGTGCGGAACGCGAGCATTACTTCCGGCTCGTAGTTGGTCTCGCGGAACAGGCGCGAGGACTCGCCGTTGTACACCTGCCAGCGCGAGCTCTGGGTATAGGCCATCCACAGGTCGCCGTTGTCGCCGAACAGGTTCTCCAGCGCCTTGGTCTTGAAGCTGAGCTGGAACTTGGACTCCAGCGAGTCGATCGGGCCGTCGCCGCCGCCTTCGCCCAGCGTCGGCGAGAACGGCCGCTCGTTGGCGTCGCTGGTGGCGAACAGCGGGAACAGGTAGACCGGCTTGTAGGCGCGGAAATTGAACACGCCAAGCTTGGAGCCGGCCGCCAGTTCCCAGCGGCTGTCCTGCAACGATCCCTTGCCGGCGTTGGCGATCGCGGCGATCGCCTCCGGGTCCTCGATGGGCGGCGCATCGCGGCGGAACAGGCTCGGCGCGCCGTGCTGCGCGCGCGCGGCCTCGGCCATCGCGTCGGCTTCCTGCGGCGTCGGCAGTTCGCGCCGCATCGCTTCGTCGTAGCAGGCCAGGCGGGTGGCGTCGATCTCGATCGCCACGCAGGCCTCGATCCCCGGATGCGCCTCGGGCGCGGGCGCGTCGGCCTGGGCGCGCGCAAGCAGCGGCGCGAAGAGCAGGAGCAGGGCGGGCAGGACGGGCAGGGCGCGCATGGGCGCCCATCTTAAGCCGGCGGCGGCGCGGCCGGCTTCGGATCGGTCTCCGGCGAGGCCAGGTTCTCGTCGTCGTGCGCGCGCTGCGCGGCGGCAAGCTGGTCGTCGATGTCGGTGTTGACCGAGGTGTCGCCGCAAGGCTCCAGCGGCAGTTCCGGGGGCGCCGCCGCGGCAGCATCTTCGCGCCGGTAACGCACCGTCTCCGGCCCGTGCACGCCGGCATTGCCGAAAGCCGTCTTGACCGCGCGCAGCGCCTCGCTGCGGGTCCTGCCGAGGTCGTTTCGGCGCTGGTCGATCCAGCCGAAGAAGCGCAGGTCCAGGCCCTTGGCGCCGTAGCCGTCCACCACGCAGGAAGGCGCCGGCTCGACCAGCACGCCGTCCACCTGAGCCACCGCGGCCAGGCCCATCTCGCTGGCCTCGCGGATCGACTGCGCGGGGTCGATCGGCAGCACGAAGTCGAAGCGCCGGCGCGGATTGGCCGAATAGTTCAGCACCACCGACTTGAACACCAGCGAGTTGGGCAGCGACAGCTGGTTGCCGTCCATGGTCATCAGCAGGGTCGAGCGCGAGGTCAGCGCGATCACCTTGCCCTCGTACGCGTCCACCACCAGGTGGTCGTCGGGCGCGAACGGGCGGCGCAGGCTCAACAGGATCCCGGCCATGTAGTTCTCGGCGATGTCCTTGAACGCGAAGCCGACCACCAGCCCGACCACGCCGGCCGAGCCGAGCACCGCGCCGACAAGCGCGGTCGCGCCCAGCAGGTTCAGCGCCAGCACCAGGCCGAGGATGACCACCAGCGCCTGCACCAGGCGCCGGACCAGGCCCTCGAGGAACGGGTTGCGCTGGTACTCGCGCAGCCAGCGCATCGGCCGCCGCGCCAGCAGCCGGCCGCACAGCACCGCCATCCACACGATCGCGATCGCGACGACCAGCAGCGGGATCGCGGTGACCAGGTGCAGGAGCTTGACCTGGAGCTGTTCCAGCACCGCCTGCATGCGGGTGGAGACATCGGTCGGGGCGGAGGCGAGGACCTGCCGGGGCAGGGCGGCGAGTCCGAGCACGAGCAGTCGCGGCTTCCGCCGCTCCCACAAGGCAGCGGACAGGTACCTCACAGTTGCGAGCGGATCGGCCGGATGAAGGTTTCGGCGAATTTCTCCGTCCACGGGCGCGCCTTCCAGGTCTCGTAGGTGTAGCGCTTCGACTTGGCCAGGTCCTGCTCGAACACCTGGGTCATGCGCTCGGCGAAGCCCTGATCATAGACGTTGAGGCTGGCCTCGTCGTTGAGGCGGAACGAGCGCAGGTCGAAGTTGGTCGAGCCCACCGAGACCAGTTCGCGGTCCACGATCAGCACCTTGTTGTGGAACATTGTCGGCGCGTATTCGTACATCTCCACGCCGGCCAGCAGCAGCGGCCCCCAGCCCTGCTTCGAGGCGAGGCGCGCGGCGTCGGAATCGGTGTTCTCGCCCGGCATCAGCACCCGGATCCGCACCCCGCGGTGGCGCGCGGCAATCAGCGCCTTGGTGATCAGCTCGTCAGGGATGAAGTAGGCCGCCGACAGGTCGATGCTGTGCTCGGCCGCGGCGATCGCCATCAGGTACATCAGGTGCATGCTCTCGCTGCCGCCCTGCGGCGAGCTGATGAACATGTGCGCGTCCATGTCGCCGGCGCGCGCCAGCGGCGGGAAGTAGGCCGCGCCGTTGAGGATCTCGCCGGTGGTCTTGATCCAGTTGTCGTTGAACGCCGCCTGGATCTGCGCCACCACCGGGCCCTCGATGCGGAAGTGCACGTCGCGCCAGTGGTCCGGGTCCTGCGCGTGTCCCTGCCACGGATCGCCGATGCCGACCCCGCCGGTGAAGCCGATCCGGCCGTCCACCACCAGCAGCTTGCGGTGGGTGCGGTTGTTCATCCGCGCCAGGTTGTACCAGTGCAGCGGGCGATAGCGGACCACGTGGACGCCGGCGTCCTCCATCTCCTGCAGCTGCGACTGGTCCATGCTCGAGCTGCCGACCCAGTCGATGGTCACGTTGACCTTCACCCCGGCACGGGCGCGTTCGCTCAGCGCGTCCGCGAACCACTGGCCGACTTCGCCTTCCCAGTAGATGTAGGTCTCGAAGGTGATCGTGTGCTGCGCGCCGCGGATCGCCTCGAGCATGGCCGGGAAGATCTCCTCGCCGTTTTCAAGGTCGGTGACGTGGTTGCCGGGCAGGATCGAGGGACCCAGCAATACCCCCATCTCGCGGCGGAACTGCGGGTCGTGCACCGCGTAGCGATGCTCGATCTTGCGCTCGAGCTGCTTGGTCGGGGTGGCGAAATTGAGCGCGATGACCACCACCAGGCCGGTCAGCAGCGCGGTGACGACGACGGTCCAGATCATGCGCCTGCGACTCCCGCCACGACACCACGAAGGGAACCACCGGACCGCCACGGGCTCAGTTCCACCAGGCCCACGCGAACAGCCCCAGCATCGCCAGCGCCAGCATCAGCTTCAGCGCGATGCCGAAGACGATGCCCATCCACGTCCCGAAGCCGACCCGGGTCGCCTGTCCGAGTCCCGCCTGGTCCAGGCGCCGGCCATGGATCAGCTCGCCCGCCAGCGCGCCCGCGAACGGGCCGACGAACAGCCCCAACGGGCCCATGAACAACCCGAACAGCGTGCCCAGCACCGCGCCGATGATCGCCAGGCGGCTGGCGCCGACCCGCTTCGCGCCGACGGCGGTGGCCCAGAAGTCCACCGCCACCGACAGCAGGGTCAGCACCGCGAGCGCGACCAGGGTGCCGGCGCCGACCTGTTCGAAGCCGCCGGCGAAGGCCGCCAGCAGCAGGCCGGCGAAGATGAGCGGAATGCCGGGCAGCGCCGGCAGGACGATGCCGGCCAGTCCGACCAGCACCAGGATCGCGGCAAGCACGAACAGAAGCGTCATGGGCCCTCCATGGAAACGGCCCGCCGGGGCGGGCCGCTCCATCCTAACCAACCCCCTGTGTAGAGCCGACCCACGGTCGGCTTCATCACGTAGAGCCGACCATCACGTAGAGCCGACCCATGGTCGGCTCAGGGAAGGCCCGCCCCTCAGTTCTGCGAGGGGTGGTTCTCGGCGAAGTACTCGTGGTTGTCGGCGTTGTTGAGCGCGCCGTTCGGGTCGCTGGACGCCAGGCTCTTGGCCCCGCTCTGGCCGTAGATGATGTCGTCCGTCCCCGCGACCACGTTGAAGTGGCTCATTTCGTGGATCAGGGTGCCGCCCTTTGAGTCGGTGCCGGCCAGCGGCGCGCTCCAGAACGCACGGCAGACGAAGATCTCGTACGGCCGGGTCGGGTAGACGTAGGCGTAGTAGTTCTGGTTGCAGCCGCAGTTGATGGTGATCTGCCCGTTGTTCTGGTCCATCGCCGCGTCGATCGACTGGAAGTGGTCGAGCGCGGTCGCGTAGCGCTGCGAGCTGTACGCGCCGAACCAGGTGGTGTAGCGCGGTCCGACCGTGCCGCCGGCCAGGTAGTCCTTCGCGTTCTCGCTGTAGGCGCGGGCCTGGACCACCGCGTCCATCGCGGTCGCCGCCTGGGTCGCGGTGCAGCTGGCGAAGGTGACTTCGCCGCCGCCACCACCACCGCCGCCGCCACCGTCGCAATCCTGCTTCTTCGGGTTGCAGTGGCCACCGCCTTTGCCACCGCCGTTGCCGCCGCGGGCCGCTTCGCCGCCCCACCACATGCGCAGCGGCGCGCTGCGCAGCACCAGCGGCAGGCCGCGGGCGTCGCGGAGCAGGGCGCCGCCGGACAGGGAGGCATGCTGCAGCGGCGAGGCCAAGGTCACCTGGTACTGCCCGCGGGCCTGCATGTCGTAGTGCGCCGCCAGGTCGACCACCGCGCGGTAGGCGCGGCCCGGCTGCAAGACCACGAAGTCCTCCGCCTGCGGCAGCCCGCGCTTGGCCAGCTTGCCCTCGTAGGCGACCGGCTCGCCGTCGCGGGTCACCCGGAACAGCTGCGAGGTCGGGTCGTCGCTGGGCAACTGCCAGGCGGGAATGCGCACGGCCTTGCGCGAGGTGTTGGTGACCGTTACTTCCAGGGTGCCGTTGCCGAGGGCGTGCATGCCCACGCGAAGCGGATTGGTCGGGCGGGTCGCGGGCGCGGCGATGGCCGCGGCGATCGCGCCGGCCAGGACCGCGGTGCCTGCAACAAACGGGACGAGCGAACCTTTCATGCAGAACCTCCTGTTCGTGGATGATGGGTCCGCCTGTCCTGCCGGCGGACGCGCCACCCTACGCCGGGGCGCGGGCGCGGCGCATCGTGCAACGCATCATCCGGGCATGCCGGCGCGCATGAAAAAGGGCCTGCTTGCGCAGGCCCTCTTCTCCATCCGCTTGCGAATGGGGATCAGCGCGCCCAGGCGCGACCGTCGTAGATCTTCACGTGCGACCCTTCGCGGATCGCGCCCAGGTCGTCCTGGGTCACGACCGTGGTCCGGCCATCGTCCAGGCGGATCGTCAGCCGGTAGGTGCCGTCGCCCTGGACCCGGTTCTGGATCGCGTTGCCGGCCAGCGCGCCGGCCACGGCGCCGACCGCGGTCGCGGTGTTCCGGCGACCCTTGCTCTCGTCGTCGGCCAGTTCGCGGCCGGCGGCGGCGCCGACCACCGCGCCGACCACCGCGCCGGTGGCATTCGGCACGCTGCTACCGCCGGACACCACTTCGATCCGGGTCACGGTGCCGCAATCGTTGTAGCAGGCCAGGGTCGGCGGCGCGGACGCGCCGTAGTAGCCGTCGTTGTAGGGCGAGCTCGCGCAGCCGGCGGCCGCCAGGCAGGCGGTGAGCGCCGCGGCGCCAAGGAGTCGAACGTGCATGGGGGCCTCCTGCAATGGGATCCGTTGGGGATGGCCCATCGTCGGGAGCGGGGTGTGGACAGCCCGTAGAGCCGAGCCATGCTCGGCTTTTTTCATTCAGGTTCCCGGGGGAGCCGACCGTGGGTCGGCTCTACATAAGGGGAGCGGCCTAGTTGCGGAACTCCTGGTGGCACGCCTTGCAGTTGCCGCCGACCGATTCGACCGCCGCCTGCAGGCTTGGGCAGGAGATCGGCGGGCTGGCCAGGGCCTCGTCGAGGCTGGCGCGCAGGTCGGCCGCGTGCGCGGCGAAGCGCTGGTCCTCGCGCAGGTCGCCGAAGGCCGGCTCGATGTCGTTGGCCATCATCCGCAGCGCCTGCAGGTGCGGCAGGATGTCGGTGGCGCCGCAGCGGTTCTGCTTGACGTTGCCGGCGAGCGCGCCGATGTGCGCGGCCATCACGTGCATCACGCTTTCCGGGTAGTGGTCCTTGCGCGCATCCAGCGCCCGCAGCGCCATCACGGTGGCGACGATGCCCACCGCCAGGCCGATCAGGAACAGGAAGAAGTAGCGCGCGGCGGCGTTGCCCGAGCGCGGCGACTTCGGCGCCGGCGCGGCGTTGGCAGGTGTGCTCAAGGTGCATCCCCCAGGGTTCTGTGAACGGGCGAAACGTTAGCATGTACGCCCATGAGCACGCAGGCCACGCCCGACGCACTCCGCGACCGCTTCGCCGGCATCGACCGGCTCTACGGCAGCGGCGCCATCGCGCGCCTGGCGCGGGCGCGGGTGGCGGTGGTCGGCCTGGGCGGGGTCGGCTCGTGGGCGGCCGAGGCGCTGGCGCGCAGCGCGGTCGGCCACCTCACCCTGATCGACGCCGACGACCTGTGCCTGTCCAACACCAGCCGCCAGCTCCCGGCGGTCGCCGGGCAGTACGGCCGCAACAAGGCCCAGGCCATGGCCGAGCGTTGCCGGGCGATCAACCCGGCGATCGACGCCCGGCCGGTGGAGGCGTTCCTCACCCCGGGCAACCTCGAGTCGCTGCTCGGCGAGGGCTTCGACCTGGTGCTCGATGCCTGCGACAGCTTCCGCACCAAGGTCGAGGCGATCGCCTGGTGCCGCCGGCGCAAGCAGCCGATCGTCACCGTCGGCGCCGCCGGCGGCCGCACCGACCCCACCCAGGTGCGGGTGCGCGACCTCTCGCGCACCGAGCACGACGCGATGCTGTCGCTGATCCGCAAGAAGCTGCGTGGGGAGTTCGGGTTTCCGAAGAACCGCGACCGCTACTTCGGCGTGCCCGCGGTGTATTCGCTGGAGAACGTCCGCTACCCCCAGGCCGACGGCAGCGTCTGCGGCATCCGCCCGAACCTGGACAAGGACGCCGCGCTCAAGCTCGACTGCGGCGCCGGCCTCGGCGCCGCGACCCACATCACCGGCGCCTTCGCCTTCGCCGCCACCGCCAGGTCCCTCGAGATTCTCCTCAAGGGGAAGAGAATTTAGCCACAGATTTCACTGATCAAGAGCGGATCGACACAGATAAGGGTATGGAAAAAGCAATGCCGCCGGCCTCTCAGTCCTCCGCGAACCAATCCTTCTGAATCTGTGGAATCTGTGGCCAAAAAAACCATCAGCCAGCGGGGAGGTTGAACAGGCGTTCGGCGTTGGCGGTGGTGGTGGCGGCGATTTCGGCGGGGTCCTGGTCGCGGAGTTCGGCGATGGTCTGCAGCACCACCGTAAGGCGGGCGGGTTCGTTGCGTTGGCCCTGGTGGTGGCAGTCGGGCTGGTCGGGGCTGTCGGTTTCCAGCAGCAGGTACTCCAGCGGCATCGTCGCCGCGAGGCGGCGCAGGCGCCTGGCGCGGGCGTAGGTCACCGGACCGCCGAGACCGAGCAGGAAACCCAGGTCCCACAGCTGCTCCGCCTGCTGCTGGCTGCCGGAGAAGCTGTGCACCACACCGCGCAGCCCGCCGACGCCGCGGATCGCCAGGAGTACCGCCTCGACCGCACGCCGCGCGTGCACGATCACCGGCAGGTCGAACTCGCGCGCCAGTTCGAGTTGCGCCTGGAAGTAGCGCGCCTGCGCGTCGCGATCCAGGCCCTCGACGAAATGGTCCAGTCCGCATTCGCCCACCGCCAGCGGGCGTTCGCGTTCGATCCATTCGCGCAGCTGCAACAGGTGTTCCGGCGCGTGCCGGTCGAGGAACGTGGGGTGCAGGCCGTAGGCCGGGTACAGGCCGGGCGCGCCGGCGCAGACCTCGCGCAACTTCGGCCAGCCCGCCGCGTCCACCGCCGGGACCAGTTGCCGGGCGACGCCGGCGGCACGCGCGCGTTCCAGCACCGCCGCGCGGTCGGCATCGAACTCGGCCGCGTCGAAGTGGCTATGGCTGTCGACCAGCGGCGCGGTCATTCGCGCGGCGCCGTCTTCCTGCGGTCCTTCCAGCCGGCCAGCAGCAGCGTCCCCAGGCCGAGCAGGATCTCGTCGGCGAACGGCACGAAATCCGGCACCACCAAGTCGACCAGGAACAGCGCGGCCGACAGCAGGAACAGTCGCGGATAGCTCAGGCGCGACAGCCAGCGCAGCAACGGAGCGAGCAGGGGATTGGCCATGGCGGCAGCGGGTCAGGATGAAGTGTGACCACGCTAGCAGAATGGCCCGCCGCACGGCGCAGTCATGCGCGGGGTTCACGTGCCGCTCACGTTTTTCACGCGATCCGGAGGCCATGTTCAGCCACGGGGTGCTGGAATCCCTGACGACACAACGGGTGCGCATGCGCACTGGAGGAAGAACGATGAAGAGCAACACGCTTGCGATCGCACTGGCCGCGCTGCTCGTCGGCGGTGTCGCCGTCGCGGCCTTCCAGAACAACCGTACGGGCGATGGCGCCTTCCTCACCAACGAGGACGCCGCGCTGGCGGCCGACGAGGCCGAAGGCCGCGGCCTCGAGTATGCGCAGGTGGTCGCGGTGGATCCGGTGACCGAGTCGCGCGAGCTTTACGCCACCGTGATCGGCACCGAGCCGGTGCGCGAGACCAGCACCAACAGTGTGCCGCGCGAAGTCTGCGAGGACGTGGTCGTCGCCGAGCGGATGCCCGAGCGCGACGGCAACGTCGGCGGCACCGTGGCCGGTGCGGTGATCGGCGGCCTGGTAGGCAACCAGATCGGCGGCGGCAACGGGCGCAAGCTCGCCACCGTCGGCGGCGCCGTGGCCGGCGGCATGATCGGCAACCGCGTCGACCGCAACCACGTGGGCGGCCAGGTGGTGAACCGCACCGAGCGCCGCTGCCACACCACCACCAGCACCTCCACCTCCTCGCGCACGGTGGCCTGGAACGTGACCTACCGGAATCCGGACGGCACCACCGGGACCATGCGCACCGAACGCAAGCCCGGCGAGCGCATCGCCCTGGGCAGCGAGGACGTGCCCGTCGCCTACGACGTGACCTATCGCTACGACGGCCAGGAAGCCACCGTGCGCCTCCCGGAACGCCCCGCGGGCGACCGGCTGCCGGTGGTGGACGGGCAGGTCGTCACCCAGGTGGCCGCCGTTTCCGGTACCAGTCGCCAGTAGGCGATCCCGGGGAACGGTGACTCCGCGGGCCCGGCAGAGCCGCCGGGCCCGTGTCTTTTTGCAGAGCCGACCTGTAGAGCCGACCCATGGTCGGCTCTCTTTTTTGGGCCGTTGGAACGGCGAAAGAGCAGCCGACCATGGGTCGGCTCTACAATGCGGGTTTTCCCCGACGAGGATCCGCTCTCCGCCATGGCCCTGAACCCCTATGACCTGTTCGACGTCCGCTCCCTGCTCAGCGAGGAGGAGCGTGCGGTCCAGGACACCGTGGCCCGCTTCACCGACGAGCGAGTGCTGCCGATCATCGGCGACGCCTTCGACCAGGGCCGGTTCCCCAAGGAGCTGGTGCCGGAGATCGCCGAACTCGGCCTGCTCGGCTCCTCGCTGCCGGAGGAATACGGCTGCGCCGGGCTCAACGGGGTCAGCTACGGCCTGATCTGCCAGGAGCTGGAGCGCGGCGACAGCGGCATCCGCAGCTTCGTCAGCGTGCAGTCCTCGCTGTGCATGTACCCGATCTACGCCTATGGCTCCGAGGAGCAGCGCAAGCGCTGGCTGCCGGACATGGCCGCGGGCAAGGTGATCGGCTGCTTCGGCCTGACCGAGCCGCACGGCGGTTCCGACCCGGCCAACATGAAGACCCACGCGAAGCGCGACGGCGACGACTGGGTCCTCAACGGCTCCAAGATGTGGATCACCAACGGCAACCTGGCCGACATCGCCATCGTCTGGGCGCAGACCGACGACGGCATCCAGGGCTTCGTGGTCGAGAAGGCCATGGCCGGCTTCAGCGCCCAGGAGATCAAGCACAAGATGAGCCTGCGCGCGTCGGTCACCAGCGCGCTGTTCTTCGACAACGTGCGCGTGCCGGAGGCCAACCGCCTTCCGAACGTGAAGGGCCTCAAGGGCCCGCTGGGCTGCCTGACCCAGGCCCGCTACGGCATCACCTGGGGCCCGGTCGGCGCCGCCATCGCCTGCCTGCACGAGGCGCTGGAGTACTCGAAGGAGCGCATCCTGTTCGGGCGCCCGGTCGCCGCGACCCAGAGCGCGCAGCTCAAGCTGGCCGACATGGCCCGCCGCATCACCACCGCGCAGCTGCTGGTGCTGCAGCTGGGCCGCCTGAAGGACGCCGGCACCATGGCCCCGCAGCAGGTGTCGCTGGCGAAGTGGAACAACTGCCGGATGGCGATCGACATCGCCCGCCAGTGCCGCGACCTGCTCGGCGGCGCCGGCATCACCACCGAGCACGCCGCGATCCGCCACGCGCTGAACCTGGAATCGGTGATCACCTACGAGGGCACCGAGACCGTCCACCAGCTGGTCATCGGCCGCGAACTCACCGGCATCAACGCTTTTTGATCCCTTCTCCCCGCCCGCGGGGAGAAGGTGCCCCGCGCAGCGGGGCGGATGAGGGGCGCTTTTCGACGTGACCATCCAGCTCGAAACCGATCGCCTGCTCCTGCGCCTGCCGCAGGCTGGCGATTTCGACCGCTACGCTGAAACCCTGGCGAGCGATGACGCAGCGCGCTACATCGGCGGCACCCAGTCCCGCGCCGGCGCCTGGCGGCGCTTCCTGCAGATGCCCGGCGCCTGGGCGGTGCAGGGCTTCGCCATGTTCTCGGCGGTGGAAAAGGCCAGCGGCCTCTGGGTCGGCCAGTGCGGCCCGTGGCGCCCGGAGGGCTGGCCCGGCAACGAGGTCGGCTGGACCTTCCACCCCGATGCGTGGGGCAAGGGCTACGCCACCGAGGCGGCCACCGCGGCCATCGACCATGCCTTCGACGCGCTCGGCTGGGACCGCATCATCCACTGCATCGATCCCGCGAACCTCGCATCGCAACGCGTCGCCATGCGCCTGGGTTCGCGCAACCTCGGCCCCGGCAAGCTGCCGGCGCCGTACGAGGATTCACCCACCGATATCTGGGGGCAGTCGCGCGAGGAATGGCAAGCGCGGCGCGCCAACGCCTGAGAGGAACCATGTCCAAGGTCGCCAATCCCATCCCTGCACGCATGCGCGGCCTCAACCGGGCCGAGATCTGCGACGTCAACTTCCAGGAATTCGTGCGCGACTGGGACGGCGCGACCCACGCGGCCCCGGCGCCGGACGCGCCGATCCTGGCCGGCAGCGCGCTCGACGCGCGCGGCTTCCGCGAACTGTTCGAGTCGCAGCTCATCAGCCGCCACCTGGACCTGATGGCGCGCGTGCTGCGCGTGCAGAACAAGGTCTTCTACACCATCGGTTCCAGCGGCCACGAGGGCAACGCGATGATCGCGCGGCTCACCCGCCACACCGATCCGGCGTTCCTGCATTACCGCTCCGGCGGCTTCATGGCCGAGCGCTTCCGCAAGCTGCCCGGCATGGACCCGGTGATGGACTCGGCGCTGTCGTTCGCCGCGTCGAAGGAAGACCCGGCTTCGGGCGGCCGGCACAAGGTGTGGGGCAGCAAGCCGCTGTGGGTGCTGCCGCAGACCTCGACCATCGCCTCGCACCTGCCCAAGGCCTTCGGCACCGCGGTCGCGATCGAACAGGCCCGGCGCATCGGCCACGAACTGCCGATCCCCGACGACAGCATCGTCGTCTGCTCCTTCGGCGACGCCTCCAGCAACCACGCCACCGCGCAGACCGCGTTCAACGCCGCCGCCTGGACCGCCTACCAGAAGCTGCCGGCGCCGGTGCTGTTCGTGTGCGAGGACAACGGCATCGGCATTTCGGTGAAGACCCCGGACGGCTGGGTCGCGCGCAACTTCCGCGACCGCCCGGACCTCGACTACTTCTACGCCGACGGGCTCGACCTGGCCGGCGGCTACGGCGACGTGCAGCGCGCGATCGAACATTGCCGGCGCACCCGCCGGCCGACCTTCCTGCACCTGCGCACCACCCGGATCATGGGCCACGCCGGCACCGACTTCGAGATCGAATGGCGCTCGATCGAGGAGCTGTGCGCGGTCGAGGCCACCGACCCGCTGCTGCGCTCGGCCGCGATCGCGCTCGAGTCCGGGCTGATGTCGAAGGACGAACTGCTCGACCTGTACGAGGCGACCCGCAAGCGCTGCTTCGCCGCGGCCGAGGAGGCCGACCGCAAGCCGAAGCTGTCGAAGCTGGAGGACGTGATGGCGCCGCTGGCGCCGTACACGCCCAGGGCGGTGGCGAAGGAGGCGAAGCGCTTCGACTACGCCGCGCGCCGCGAGCAGGTATTCGGCGGCAAGGACAAGCTGCCCGAGAAGCTGCCGCCGCGGCACCTGGCGATCCAGATCAACAACGCCCTGCACGACCTGTTCGCCAAGTACCCCGAGGCCCTGCTGTTCGGCGAGGACGTGGCGCAGAAGGGCGGCGTCTACACGGTCACCAAGGGCCTGCAGAAGGCCTACGGCCCGCGCCGCGTGTTCAACACGCTGCTGGACGAAACCATCATCCTCGGCCTGGCCCAGGGCTACGCCAACATGGGCATGCTGCCGCTGCCGGAGATCCAGTACCTGGCCTACCTGCACAACGCTGCCGACCAGATCCGCGGCGAGGCGGCCAGCCTGCAGTTCTTCAGCAACGACCAGTACCGCAACCCGATGGTCGTGCGCATCGCTTCGCTCGGCTACCAGCGCGGCTTCGGCGGCCACTTCCACAACGACAACTCGATCACCGCGCTGCGCGACATCCCCGGGCTGGTGGTCGGTTGCCCCTCGCGCGGCGACGATGCGGCCATGATGCTGCGCACGCTGTGCGCGCTGGCCAAGGTGGACGGGCGGGTGTGCGCGTTCCTCGAGCCGATCGCGCTGTACATGGCCAAGGACCTGCATGAGCCGGGCGACGGCGGCTGGCTGTTCGACTATCCCGCGCCCGACCAGGCGATGCCGCTGGGCGAGGGTCGCGTCTATGGCGAAGGCAACGACGACCTGGTGGTCTTCACCTTCGGCAATGGCGTGCCGATGAGCCTGCGCGCAGCGCGCCGGATCGAACAGGCGCACGGCTGGAAGGTGCGCGTGTGCGACCTGCGCTGGCTGGTGCCGCTCAACGAGCAATGGATCCGCGAACAGGCGGCGAGCGCGAAGCGCATCCTGATCGTCGACGAGGGCCGGCGCAGCGCCGGCGTGGGCGAGGGCATCGTCACCGCGGTGGTGGAAGGCGGCTTCGGCGCGCGGCCGTTCCGCCGCGTCGTCGGCGCCGACACCTTCACCCCGCTGGCGGGTGCCGCGTTCCTGGTCATCCCCAGCGAAGACGAGATCGTCGCCGCCGCCGACAGCCTGGCCTGACACTCCCCGTCGCGCCGACCCATGGTCGGCGCCGCCGCCATATCCCCGTAGCGCCGACCCATGGTCGGCGCCCCCGCCAACCTGTCCTATGATGGCCCCGACTGCACAAGGGACGTGCAAGGGGGAAGGGGAGGATGGGCGACCTGGTCGGGTGGCTGTTGTTGGTGGGGCTCGCCGTGCTCGCGGCCCCGGTGCTGGTGATCGTGCTGTTCGTGCGCACGGCGGCGCTGGGCGACCGCATCGCGCGGCTGGAAGCGGAGCTGTCGAAGCTGCGGGTCGGCGCGCCTGCGCCGGCGACCGTTGCCGCGCCTGAGCCCGCGCGCCCGATGCCAACCCCGCCGCCAAGGCCGACGGCGACGCCCGCGCCAACGCCGGAGTCCGCGCCCACACCCGCACCCGCGCCGCGCCCGATCATGCCGCCGGCACCGCCGTCGCGACCGGCATTCATCACCCTCGCCATGCGCCTGGTGCGGCACTGGTTCACCGAGGGCAACGTCCCGGTCAAGGTCGGCATGCTGGTGCTGTTCGCCGGCGTGGCCGCGCTGCTGAAGTACGCCTCGGACCAGGGCTGGCTGGTGCTGCCGGTCGAGCTGCGGCTCGCGCTGGTCGCGCTCGTGGCCCTGGCCGGGCTCGGCTTCGGCTGGCAGCAGCGCGAGCGCCGGCGCAGCTTCGCGCTGTCCCTGCAGGGCGGCGCGATCGGCGTGCTGCTGCTGGTGGTGTTCGCCGCGTTCCGCCTGGTGACGCCGCCGTTGCTCCCGGACGTGGCCGCCTTCGCGCTCAGCATCGTGCTGGTGGCGGGTTGCGGCTTCCTCGCGGTGCGCCAGGGCGCGGTGGCACTGGCCGTGCTCGCGATCCTCGCCGGCTTCCTCGCGCCGATCTGGCTGTCCACCGGCGGCGGCAGCCACGTGGTGCTTTTCTCCTACTACGCCTTGCTGGACGCAGGCATCGTCGCGATCGCCTGGTTCCGCGCCTGGCGCCCGCTCAACCTGCTCGGCTTCGTCTTCACCTTCGCCATCGGCACCGCGTGGGGCGTGCTGCGCTACCAGCCCGAGCACTTCGCCACCACCCAGCCGTTCCTGCTGCTGTTCTTCGCGTTGTTCACCGCGGTGCCGATCCTGTTCGCGCGGCTGCGCGCCGCCGGCCGCCGCGACTACGTGGACGCCTGCCTGCTGTTCGGCACCCCGCTGGTCGCGTTCTCGCTGCAGGCGGGGCTGCTGGAAGGCGAGCAACGCACGCTTGCCGCCTGCGCGCTGGCCCTGGGCGTGCTGTATGCCACGCTGGCCTGGCTGTTGCGGCGGCGGCCGCACTTCGGTCCGCTGGTCGCGCCGTACGCGGTGCTCGCGTTCGGCTTCGCCACGCTCGCGGTGCCGTTGGCGCTGTCGGCGCGCGCGACCGCCAGCGTGTTCGCCCTGGAAGGCGCGTGCGCGGCGTGGCTGGGCCTGCGCCAGCAACAGCGCTGGCCGCAGTTCGCCGGCGCCGGGCTGCAGCTGATCGCGGGCCTTCTCTACGCGTGGGATGCGCCGTACTTTTCAACGCAACCGGTGCTGCACGCCGGTTGCATGCTCGCGTTGCTGATCGCGTTGGCCGGGCTGGCGTCGGCGGCGGTGTACCAGCGTGCCGTGGCGCACCGGCGCTGGGCGGCATTGCCGTACTACCTGTGGGGCCTGGGCTGGTGGCTGTGGATGGGCGGCGGCGAGATCGACGCGTTCGCGGGCCGCGCGCTCGAACCGCGCGCGTGGCTGCTGTTCCTGGTTGGCACCGGTGGACTGGCCGCGCTGGCGCATGCGCGCCGGCCCGCGCGGGCGCTGGCCTGGACCGTGGTCGCGGCGCTGGCCAGCGGCATCGTGGTGGCGCCGAACTTCTTCGGGCAGGTACTGGAAGGCTGGAACCTGGCGACGTGGCTCGCCTACGCGGCGGTCGGCGCCGGCGGCGTGATGGCCCTGCGCGGCTGCGAAGGCGCGCCGCTGCCGCTGGCGCACATGGCCTGGTGGGCCAGCCTGGCGCTGGCCTTGACCCTGGGCCTGCACCGCCATGCGATCGACCTCGGCGTCGGCTGGCGCTGGGCCGCGGCGGGGCTGCCGTGGCTGTTGCTGGCCGCGGCCACGTGGCTGCGGCCGGACTGGGTGCGGCTGCCCGGCGGCGCGCGCTTCGCGCAGTGGCGGCAGGCGCAAGGCGACGTGCTGCTCTGGCTGTGCGCGGCGATCGCGCTGTTCGCGCTGGGCAGCGACGGCGACGCCGGCCCGATGCCGTGGTTGCCGCTGCTCAACCCGATCGAATTGCTGCAGGTGGCGGTGCTCGCGCTGGTGGCGTGGCGGATGCTCGTCTTCGGCGGGCGCACGCGGGCGCCGGCGCGGGTGACGTTGCTGGCGTTGGCCGCCTTCGCGCTGGTCACGGTCGCGGTGCTGCGCTGCGTGCACCACTGGGGCCATGTGCCCTGGGGCCACGCGATGTTCGATCGCGAACTGGTGCAGACCGCGCTCACCGTGACCTGGAGCGTGCTCGGCGTCGCCGGCTGGATCCTCGGCTCGCGCCGCGGCCTGCGCGGCGTCTGGCTCGGCGGCGCGGTGCTGATGGCGGTGGTGCTGGCCAAGCTGGTGCTGGTGGACCGGGACTACCTGGGCAACCTGCTCGGGATCGTCTCGTTCCTCGCCTACGGCCTGCTGTGCACCGCGGTCGGCTACTTCGCCCCGGTGCCGCCGGGCACCCGGCGCGAGACGGAAGCCGTCAGTCCTGCCTGACGGCCTCCGTGCCCGGGTTCATTCGATCCGGTCGAGCGTGTAGTAGGCCTTGGGCGAGCCGTCGGTGACCAGGGTGAGGCGCTTGCCGTCGGCGGACAGGTGCACGCTCATCCGGTCCGAGGCGGGCTGGCCGCGCCATAGGTAGGACGTGACCACGCGGTCGTCGGCAACCCGCCAGCGGCCGGTGATGTTGTTGCCGATGCCGCCGATCACCAGCGACTGGACATACTCGCCATCGGCCTTGAACTCGAGCGTGCCGCCGACGTCGGGGGCGTTGTCCACGCGGCCATTGCCGTGGTACGCGGCGCCGATGTAGCGCCAGCGGTCGGTGAGCGCGGCGGCGAGGCCGGTGGCCGGCGGGGTCGGCGCGACCGGGTCGGGCGGCGCCACCGGCGGTGCCGGTGCGACCGGATCCGCGGGCGTGACCGGCGGTGGTGGTGCGGGCGGCGGCGTCGCGCCGGTCGCCGGGCCGCTGCGCCATTCCACGCCGAGCGGATTCTGGCCGCCGGTCGCGGGCTGGGGCGCGGGGGCATTGTTGCCGCGCCACTCGACGCCGAGCGGATTGCTGGTGGCGGGTGCCGGGGCGTTCGCGTTGCTTCCGGCATTGTTCCCGACCCACTCCACGCCTAGCGGGTTGTTGCCCGTGGGGGCGGGCGCCGGTGCGGACGTCGGCGCGGGGCGTGCACCGCCCAGGCGGGTGCCGGTCGCGGCATGCCCGCCGACACCGCCGAACAGGACCACCAGCTTGTCGCCGCTGCCGTAATAGAACTCGTACTCGTCGCCGCTGGCATGGACCACGCGGAAGTAGCGGCGGTCCGCCTGCGCGTGCCACGGGCGCACTTCCTCCAGCCGGCCGCGCGTGTCGCCCCAGCGGTAGCTGCCGTCGCGGGCGATCTCCAGCCGGTTCATGGCCGCGCCGGCCTGGTAGTGCTGGTTCACCCGCACGCCGTCGGTGGTGTAGTAGACCGCCCCCGGAATCCAGACGTCCCAGGCGCCGACGATGCGGGCGTCGATCGGGCCCGGGTTGGCCACCCGGGCGGCACGCTCCATGGCGTTGGGGTCCACCTGCCGGGCCCCCGTGGCGGAGGCGACGGGCGCGAGCGAAAGGGCGCCGAGCAGGGCGGCGCAGAGCAGATTGCGATGCATGGTCTCTCCCGGAACGAACGAGATCAGGCCGGTCGCGCCAGTCCTCCCAGGAACGCACGGGCGGGCGCGGGGCGCCCGTGGACGCGGAAAGCATCGTCGGCCGCATCCAGCGGGGCCACGACCTGGATCAAGTGGCCGCTATCCTCCTGCACGGCCACGCACACCACTTCCCCGAGCGGCGCGCCTTCGGCGTCGTGCACGGAATCCCCCGGGGCGACCGCCGCGTCGGTCCACAGCAGGCGCAGGCCGCGCTTCGCCTTTCCGAGGAAGTGGGTGCGCGCGACGATTTCCTGGCCGGGGTAGCAGCCTTTCTTTACGCTGTAGGCACGCAACCGAT
The DNA here is from genome assembly GCA_044464395.1 of Lysobacter sp. Lineage (GTDB taxonomy): Bacteria > Pseudomonadota > Gammaproteobacteria > Xanthomonadales > Xanthomonadaceae > Cognatiluteimonas. Next base: position 42,427 of record JBIQLI010000003.1, on the reverse strand, counting down.
CCAGCGAAAGCTGTTGCGGGGTCCATTTTTCCGCCTGCGAAGCCTCCAGCCGCGGCAGGCCGTGGGCCAGGTCCGCTGCATTCCAGCGGGCGAGGGCGGCAGGGTCGGGCGGGGCCGGTTCGCCGCCGATGCGCAGGGTGCGCGGGCCGGCTTCGGTGGAGAGGTCGAGTTGGACCTCTGTTGAGCCGAGCCATGCTCGGCTTGGCTCCAGCCGACCATGGGTCGGCTCTACAAATCCGCCGGTCATCGGCATGTCGGGCACGCCAATCACCACCTTGCTGCGGAACACGAACCGCCGCAATGCGATTGCGAACGATTCGCGATCGGCGTCGGGCAGCACCAGCCACAGCGTTTCCGCATCGCGGCGCAGCAGCGCGAACAACGCGATCACCCGGCCTTTCGGCGTCAACCACGCGCTCCAGTGCCAGTCGCCGTCGCGCAGCGCGTTCACGTCGCTGGAAAACTGGGCGTGCGCGAACGCAAGCGCGTCGCGGCCTTCCAGCGTCACCACGCCATGGCCGGGCAGGGCGAAAAAGGCATGCGGCTTGTCGGTCATCGGGCGTGGGACGTACACTTGAAAGGCTGTGAACACCAAGATGATAGGCGAAACCGTTCCCCTTCCCGAGCCCGCGCAGGGCGAGGCCGAAGCGAAGTTGCCCAAGCCCGAGCCGCAACCCGAGTACGGCGGACGCGAAGGCCCCGATCCGACCCGCTACGGCGATTGGGAAAAGAACGGCCGCTGCATCGATTTCTGACGCGAACGAAGGACGACCCATGGCGACCCGCGAACGTCCCCTGTCACCACACCTGCAGGTGTACCGCTGGCAGATCACGATGACGATGTCGATCCTGCATCGTGTCACCGGCACGATCCTGGTGGTCGGCGCCTTTGCCTTCGCCTGGTGGCTGCTGGCGCTGGCCGCCGGCGGCGACACCTACGCCACCGTTGCCGACTGCCTGGCCTCGCCGCTGGGCAAGCTGTTCCTGTTCGGCTTCTCGCTGTCGCTGGTCTACCACCTGCTCAACGGCATCCGCCACCTGCTGTGGGACGCCGGCTGGGGCTTCGAGATTCCCGAGTTCTACGCCTCGGGCTGGACCGTGGCCGCGCTGACGGTCGTCTTCACCCTGATCCTGTGGATCCTCGCTTCGGGAGCCGCCGCATGAGCAACATCGGGACCGCGGGCGATCCGCACCGCAAGGCCGTCGCCGGCACCCGCGACGACGAATACCGCACGCCGCTCAAGCGCGCGCGCGGCCTGGGCTCGGCGAAGGACGGCACCGGCCACTGGTGGTGGCAGCGCGTGACCGCCGTGGTCCTGGTCGTGCTGGTCGCGTGGCTGGTCGGCCTGCTGGTGTCGCTGGTCGGCGCCGACCTCGCGCAGGCGCGCGCCACCGTCGCGCGGCCGTGGAACGCGATCATGCTGTCGGTGCTGGTCGTGGCCATGTTCTGGCACGCCAAGCTCGGCCTCCAGGTCATCATCGAGGACTACGTGCACGAGCGCCTCGCGGAGATCCTGCTCAAGCTGCTGGTGATCTTCGCCTGCGCCACCGGCGCGCTGGCCTGCCTGTTCGCGATCGCGCGCATCGCGGTCCTTGCCCCTGCCTCCTGAGGACGCCATGCCCGCTTACAACATCATCGAACACAAGTACGACATGGTCGTGGTCGGCGCCGGCGGCGCCGGGCTGCGCGCCACCTTCGGCCTTGCCCACAAGGGCCTGCGCACCGCCTGCATCACCAAGGTGTTCCCGACCCGCTCGCACACCGTGGCCGCGCAGGGCGGCATCTCCGCGGCGCTGGGCAACATGGGCCCGGACGACTGGCGCTTCCACTTCTACGACACCATCAAGGGCAGCGACTGGCTGGGCGACCAGGACGCGATCGAATACATGTGCCGCGAGGCGATCCCCGCGATCATCGAGCTCGAGCACCAGGGCGTGCCGTTCTCGCGCACCGAAGAGGGCAAGATCTACCAGCGCCCGTTCGGCGGCATGACCACCGAATACGGCAAGGGCATCGCCCAGCGCACCTGCGCCGCGGCCGACCGCACCGGCCACGCGATCCTGCACACCCTGTACCAGCAGTCGCTCAAGCACGAGGCCGAGTTCTTCGTCGAGTACTTCGCCCTCGACCTGGTGATGGACGACGACGGCGTGTGCCGCGGCGTGCTCGCCCTGGACATGAGCGAAGGCACGCTGCACCTGTTCCGCGGCCACGGCACGGTGCTGGCCACCGGCGGCTACGGCCGCGCCTACTTCAGCTGCACCTCGGCGCACACCTGCACCGGCGACGGCGGCGGCATGGCGCTGCGCGCCGGCCTGGGCCTGCAGGACATGGAGTTCGTGCAGTTCCACCCGACCGGCATCTACGGCGCCGGCTGCCTGATCACCGAAGGCGTGCGCGGCGAGGGCGGCATCCTGCGCAACAACAAGGGCGAGCGCTTCATGGAGCGCTATGCGCCCAACGCCAAGGACCTGGCCTCGCGCGACGTGGTCAGCCGCGCCATGACCATGGAAATCCGCGCCGGCAACGGCGTCGGCGAGCACCACGACCACATCCACCTCGACCTGACCCACCTCGACCCGAAGGACATCCACGAGAAGCTGCCCGGCATCGCCGAGAGCGCGCGGATCTTCGCCGGCGTGGACGTGGAGAAGCAGCCGATCCCGGTGATCCCGACCGTGCACTACAACATGGGCGGCATCCCGACCAACTACCACGGCGAAGTGGTGCAGCTGCGCGACGGCAACCCCGACGCGGTGGTGCCCGGCCTGTACGCCATCGGCGAGGCTGCCTGCGTGTCGGTGCACGGCGCCAACCGCCTCGGCTCGAACTCGCTGCTCGACCTGGTGGTGTTCGGCCGCGCGGTCGCCAACCGCTGCGCCGAGACGATCAAGCCGGGCCAGCCGCATGCGCGCCTGCAGGCGAACGCGACCGAGGCCGCGCTGGACCGCTTCGACAAGGTCCGCAACGCCAACGGCGGCACCCCGACCGCGGTGATCCGCGACCGCATGCAGCGCACCATGCAGGCCGACGCGGCGGTGTTCCGCACCGGCGAGACCCTGGCCGAGGGCGTCGAGAAGATCCGCGAGATCCGCGACTCCTTCGCCGACGTGCACGTCAGCGACCGCTCGCTGGTCTGGAACTCGGACCTGGTGGAGACGCTGGAGCTGCGCAACCTGCTCGACCAGGCGCTGGCGACCATCGTCTCGGCGACCAACCGCACCGAGTCGCGCGGCGCCCACGCCCGCGAGGACTACCCGGAGCGCGACGACGCGAACTGGATGAAGCACAGCCTGTGCTGGGTGGACGAGGAGGGGAATACCCGCATCGACTACCGGCCGGTGCACCTGTACACCCTCGACGACGAAGTCGAGATGGTCCCGCCCAAGCCGCGCGTGTACTGAGGAACAGAAATGGCTGAATTCGCGCTTCCCAGGAATTCCAAGGTCCATCCGGGCCGCCGCTTCGCCGCGCCCGAGGGCGCCAAGCGCACGCGCACGTTCAAGATCTACCGCTGGAGCCCGGACGACGCGGAGAACCCGCGCACCGACACCTACGAGATCGATCTGGACCGCTGCGGGCCGATGGTTCTCGACGCGCTGATCAAGATCAAGAACGAGATCGACCCGACGCTCACCTTCCGCCGTTCCTGCCGCGAAGGCATCTGCGGTTCGTGCGCGATGAACATCGACGGCACCAACACGCTCGCCTGCACCAAGGCGATCGACGACTGCCGCAAGGGCGACATCCCGATCTACCCGCTGCCGCACATGCCGGTGGTCAAGGACCTGGTCCCGGACCTGACCCACTTCTACGCGCAGTACGCCTCGATCAAGCCCTGGATCCGCACCCAGAGCCTGCCGCCGCCGGACCGCGAGCGGCTGCAGTCGAAGGAGGACCGCGCCGAGCTCGACGGCCTATACGAATGCATCCTGTGCGCGTGCTGCTCCACCGCCTGCCCGAGCTACTGGTGGAACGGCGACAAGTACCTGGGCCCGGCGATCCTGCTGCAGGCCTACCGCTGGATCGCCGACTCCCGCGACGAGGACACCGGCGCCCGCCTGGACGACCTCGAGGATCCGTTCAAGCTGTACCGCTGCCACACCATCATGAACTGCACGCGCACCTGCCCCAAGGGCCTCAACCCCGCCCGCGCCATCGCCAACATCAAGCAGCTCATGCTGGAACGCCGCGGCTGATTCCCTTCTCCCCGCAAGCGGGGAGAAGGTGCCCCGAAGGGGCGGATGAGGGGCGCTCTGGTTCCTCCCTTCTCCCCGCAAGCGGGGAGAAGGTGCCCCGAAGGGGCGGATGAGGGGCGTTTTTTTCCATGACCAACGAAGTCCGCAAACTCCGCTGGCGCTGCCGCCGCGGCATGCAGGAGCTCGACATGCTCCTCCTCCGCTACCTCGACCGCCGCTATCCGTCCGCTTCCGAATCCGAGCGCGCGGTTTTCCTACGCCTTCTCGACACCGAAGACGACAAGCTCTGGCATTGGTTCATGGGCAAGGACACCGCCCCCGATGCAGCGCTCGACGCCCTGGTGCAATCCATCCGCAACCTTCCGGCTTGAGTGGCGCCCGTCACGCTGGGTCGTCGGCGCGCTGCTGGCGCTGAGCGTCCTGGCGCCGTTCGCAGTGCTCCAATCCGAAATGCCCCGCGCCTGGGCCTGGCCGCTCGCCGCCGCGGCAGCGGCCTACGGCCTGTGGCGTGCCCGCCGCGAAGCCCGCCAGCCGCCGCGCAGCGTGGACTGGCCGATCGACGGGGCAAAGGTGGAGTGGCGCGGCCCGTTGCTGTTCGTCAGGGCGCCCGGCCTGACGCTGGCCTGGTGGCCGGACACCCTCGACCCCGCGACCAGCTCGGAGCTCCGCCGGAACCAATGAAGCCGACCATGGGTCGGCTCTACGTGGCGAGGCATGGTCTCGTGGCACCATAGGCCACTTATGTTCAAACCCGTCCCCGTCGCCATCGGCCTGCGGTACCTGCGCGCGAAACGCCGCAACGGCTTCATTTCCTTCATCTCGATGGCGTCGATCCTCGGCATTGCCATCGGCGTCGCCGCGCTGATCACCACGCTGGCGGTGATGACCGGCTTCCAGCGCGAGATCCGCGACCGCATGCTGCAGATGGCCGCGCACGCCACGGTCACCGCCAACGGCGAGGCGATGCAGGATTGGCAGCGGGCGATCACCGAGGCGCGCCGCGACCCGCGCGTCGCCGGCGCTGCGCCCTACATCGAGACCGAGGCCCTGATCCAGGGCCGCAACCGCCAGCCTGCGCTGGTCCGCGGCGTGATCCCCGAGCAGGAGAGCACGGTTTCGGTGCTCAACGAGAAGATGGTGCAGGGCTCGCTCGACCAACTCACTCCGGGCAGCTTCAACATCGTGCTGGGGTCCGAACTGGCGCTGTGGCTCGGCGTCGGCGTGGGCGACGACGTGATCGTGACCACCTCGTTCCAGTCCACGCCGATGGGCGGCATCCCGCAGCTCAAGCGCTTCAAGGTCAGCGGCATCTTCGAGGCCGGCTACCAGGAATACGACCGCAGCCTGGCGGTGACCAGCCTGAAGGACATCCAGCGGGTCACGCGGATGGGCGACGGCGTCACCGGCGTGCGCCTGCGCATGCACGACATGGACCTGGCGTTCGAGGTCGCGCGCGACCTGGCCTTGCGCCTGCAGGGACCCTACCGGGTGAGCGACTGGACCCGCGACAACGCCAACATGTTCCGCGCGCTGAAGATGGAAAAAACGGTGATGGCGATCCTGCTGTCGCTGATCATCGCGATGGGCGCGTTCAACCTGGTCAGCTCGCAGGTGATGCTGGTCACCGACAAGCAGGCCGACATCGCGATCCTGCGCACGCTGGGCCTGTCGCCGGGCGGGGTGATGCGGGTGTTCGTGGTGCAGGGCTCGCTGATCGGGATCATCGGCACCGTGCTCGGGGTGATCGGCGGCATCGTGCTGACGCTCAACCTGGAGCACATCCTGCGCGCGATCGAGGCGATCCTGGGCGTGCAGTTGCTGCCCGAGGACGTGTACTACATCACCGGCCTGCCCACCGAACTGCGCGCGACCGACGTCACCGTGATCGCGATCGTCGCGCTGGCGATGGCGTTCGTGGCCACGATCTACCCGGCCTGGCGCGCGGCGCGGACGGCACCGGCGGAGGCGTTGAGGTATGAGTGACGGACGGGAGCAGGGAGCCGGGAGCCGGGAGCCGGGCGAGGTGGTGCTGCAGGCGCACGGGTTGGGCAAGACCTACGCGGAAGGGTCGCTGCGGACCCATGTGTTCGACGGGTTGGATTTCGAGGTCGGCGCGGGCGAGACCGTCGCGATCGTCGGCGCGTCGGGCGCGGGCAAGAGCACGCTGCTGCACCTGCTCGGTGGGCTCGACACGCCGACCGCGGGCGAGGTGTTCGTCACCGGGCAGCAGATGAGCGCGCTGTCGGATGCGGCGCGCGGCGCGCTGCGCAACCGGGCGCTCGGCTTCGTCTACCAGTTCCACCACCTGCTGCCCGAGTTCACCGCGCTGGAGAACGTGATGATGCCGGTGCTGCTGGGCGGGCAGGGCGTGCCGGAGGCGGCGCAGCGGGCGAAGGCGCTGCTGGAATCGGTCGGCCTGGGCCACCGGCTGGAGCACAAGCCTGGCGAACTGTCCGGCGGCGAACGCCAGCGCGCCGCGGTGGCGCGGGCGCTGGTCAACCAGCCCGCCTGCGTGCTCGGCGACGAGCCCACCGGCAACCTCGACGAGAAGACCGCGGCCAACGTGTTCGGCCTGATGCTCGAGCTCAACCGCGCGCAGCGCACCAGCCTGGTCCTGGTCACCCACGACCGCGGCCTCGCCCGCCGCCTCGACCGCGTCCTCGAACTCCACGAAGGCAAGCTCCGCGAGCTCGACGTGTAGAGCCGACCCATGGTCGGCTGGGCCTTGCCTGCCAATCAAAGAAGCCGACCATGGGTCGGCTCTACAGGTCGACCCATCTTGTGAGAGCGGCGCAAGCCGCGACAAATCTTTCAGAACTCCCTGATCCCCTGACCAGCCCGCTGCATTCCACCCTGCAGCGTGCCCCCGACTTCCCCCGCCTTCGGCCCCGCCACCGCCACCGCGCTCCTCGCCGGCGTCAGCGGCTGCCTGCTGCTTCCGGCGTTGCCCGCGGCGCCGTGGTTCGTCCTCGCAGGTGTTGTCGGCGGCGCGCTTTGGTGGCGACGCCATCCCTCGCGCTTCGCCGGCGCCTTCCTCTGCGGCGTCGCCCTCGCAGGCCTGCATGCGGGCAGCGCGCTGGCGGACCGTTTGCCGCATGCGCTGGAAGGTCGGGATGTGGTGGTTACCGGGCGGGTGGTGGAACTGCCGCGGCGCGAACCCGGGCAGACGCGATTCCGTTTGCGGGTGGATGGGGACAACCGGCAGTTGCCGCCTTTGCGGGGGAAGCTGCTGCGGCTGAGCTGGTATGACCCGTGGTCCTGTAGAGCCGACCCATGGTCGGCTGGGCTTTCCCGCGCCCGCCGAGCCGACCATGGGTCGGCTCTACAGGGTGAACCGACTTGTGGGAGCGGCGGAAGCCGCGACCTGGCACCCGGCAGCCGCTGGCAACTCACGCTGAAGCTGCGCGCCCCGCGCGGCCTGCGCAACCCCGGCACCATCGACACCGAGAAGCGCGCACTCGCCGAAGGCATCGCCGCCACCGGCTATGTCCGCGCGCCCGAAACCGCACGCCAGCTCGCACTTTCCGGCGGCATCGACGCCTGGCGCGCACGCATGTCCGCGCGCATCGGCGAACGGGTGGCCTCCGACGCCTCGCGCTTCCTGCAGGCGCTCGCGCTCGGCGACACCCGCCAACTCACCGACGAGGACTGGGCCACACTGCGCGCGGCCGGGCTGACCCACCTGATCGCGATCTCGGGTTTCCACGTCGGCCTGGTCGCAGGCTTCTGTGCGCTGCTCGCGGCGGCAATCTGGTGGCTGTTCCCGGCCCTCGGCCGACGCCTGCCGCGCATGCACGCCGCGGCGGTCGCGGCACTGCTTGGCGCAGCCGGTTATGCCGCGGTCGCAGGCTTCGCGCTGCCCACCGTGCGCACGGTGCTGATGATCGGGCTGGTGGTGCTGGCGCGGCTGCTGCGGCGCGCGCAGCGGATGGCCGACGCACTGGCGCTGGCGGCAATCGCGACCTTGCTGGTCGATCCGCTGGCGGTGCTGTCCGCCGGGTTCTGGCTCAGCTTCGCGGGCGTGGCGTGGCTGCTGTGGTGTCTGCCGAACACCGGCGAGCGCGGCTGGCGCGCGACCTTGCGCGGCTTCTTCGGCGCGCAGGCGGTGGCCACGCTCGGGCTGCTGCCCTTCACCGTGGTGCTGTTCGGGCAGGCGTCGCTGGCGGGGCCATTTGCGAACCTGCTGGCGATTCCGTGGTGGAGCCTGGTGGTCGTGCCGCTCGCGCTCGCGGGAACGGCGCTCGAATGGGTGCACGCGGGCGCGGGCGCGTGGCCATGGCAATGGGCGGCGCAGGCGTTCGGTCTCACCTGGGCGGTGTTTGAGGCCATCGCCGACAGTCCGCTCGCGTTCTGGTGGTTGCCGGAACCGGCGTGGTTCGCGCTGCCGCTGGCGCTGCTCGGCGGGTTCTGGCTGATGCTGCCGCGCGGCGTGCCGGGGAAGCCGCTCGCGCTGCTGCTCTGGCTGCCGCTGCTGTGGCCGCAGCGCGGACTGCCGCCGACCGGCGAAGCGGAACTGGTCGTGCTGGACGTGGGGCAGGGGCTGTCGGTGCTGGTGCGCACCGCGCGGCATACGCTGCTGTACGACATGGGGCCGGGGCAGCCGGACGTCTTCGATGCCGGCGCATCGGTGGTGGTGCCGGCGCTGCATGCGTTGGGCGTGCGGCGGCTGGATGCGGTGGTGGTGAGCCATGCGGACAACGACCATGCGGGCGGGTTCGGGGCGGTGGTGGGGGTGTTTCCGCCGGATCTGGTGTTTCTGCCTGAAGGGATGCCGCCCCTCGTAGAGCCGACCCATGGTCGGCTTGTAAGACCTGCCACCAACAAGAAAGCCGACCATGGGTCGGCTCTACGGCGATGTGGGGCACCCGTTGAATGGGCCTGGGATGGCGTCCACTTCCAGTTCCTCCATCCCCCGCGCTGGTTCCCCTATTTGGACAACGATTCGTCCTGCGTTCTTCGGATCGAAGCCGGCGGCCGGGTCGCGCTCTTGCCGGGGGATATCGGCAAGGTGGTGGAATCCGGGTTGGTGAAGCGGCAATCGGCGGCGATCCGCGCGGACGTGGTGGTGGCGGCGCATCACGGGAGCGCGCATTCGTCTTCGGCCGCGTTCGTCGACGCGACGCAGGCGCGCTGGGCGCTGGTGTCGGCGGGCTATGCAAACCGGTTCGGGCATCCGGCGCCGGAAGTGGTGGCGCGGTGGGAAGGGGCGGGCGCGGAGGTGGTGGAGACGGCGGAGGTGGGGGCGCAGTTCGTGGCGCTGGGTGCGATGGGGGTCACGGTTCGTGGGGAGCGGAGGCGTCGGCGGCGGGTTTGGGATGCGGTCGCGGCTTCCGCGCCGCCGTAGAGCCGAGCGGTGCTCGGCTAGGGCTTTCCCGGGAAAAGCTGCCGACCATGGGTCGGCACTACGGGAAGCAGCCGACCATGGGTCGGCTCATACGGGGAGCGGGTTATGCTTTCGGCCTGGAAAGTAACGAGGGGTGGCGCGTGCTGGAATTGGTGAAGGCGGGCGGGTGGCCGATGATCCCGCTGCTGCTGTTGTCGGCCGCGGCCCTGGCGATCATCGTCGAACGCTTCTGGTCGCTGCGGCGGACCACGGTGCTGCCGCCGGGGCTGGGCGACGAGGTCCGCGCCTGGGTGGCCCGGGGCGGCGCGCTGGATCCGGCGCATATCGAGCAGCTCCGCCAGACCTCGCCGCTGGGCGCGTTGCTGGCGGCGGTGCTGGATGCGCGCAACCGCCCGCGCGAGCAGATGCGCGAGCGGGTCGAGGACGCCGGCCGCCACCTGGTCCACTTCATGGAGCGCTACCTCAACAGCCTCGGCACCATCGCCGCGGCCGGCCCGCTGCTGGGCCTGTTCGGCACCGTGGTCGGCATGATCCAGATGTTCCTGGGCATCCTCGACCATGGCATCGGCGACGTGAACCAGCTCGCCGGCGGCATCGGCAAGGCGCTGGTGTGCACCGCCACGGGCATGATCGTCGCGATCCCGGCGCTGATGTTCCACCGCTATTTCCGCGGGCGCATCGCCAGCTACATCGTCGAGATGGAGCACGAGGCGACGCAGCTGCTCGACACCCTGGACGCGGGCCGCTGACGGGCCGACGCCGATGCGCATCCGCGACTTCCGCGCCGACGACAGCCCGCAGATCGACCTGGTCCCGTTGATCGACGTGGTCCTGTGCCTGATCGTGTTCTTCGTGGTCACCACCACCTTCGACACCCGCTCGGTGCTGGAGCTGCAGCTGCCGCGCGCGCAGGGCGAGGCGGCGCAGGAGCAGTCGCGGGTGCTCGACATCCTGGTGAACGCCGACGGCCGCTACTTCGTCGGCGACCGCGAAGCGCTGCGTACCGACGTCGACTCGCTCAAGCGCACCATCCTCGAGGTCGCGGGCACCAACACCGATCGCGGCGTGCTGCTGCGCGCCGATGCGCGCACCCCGCACCAGGCGGTGGTGACCGCGCTGGATGCGCTCGGCCAGCTCGGCTATCGCAACATCTCGATCGGCACCGCGCCGGATCCGCGCGCGCCTGCACCGGGGCCCGCGCCATGAGCGGGCACGTCGGCGCCTGGCCGATCTACCGCCGGCTTCTCGGCTACTCGGGGCGCTACTGGCCGCTGCTCACCGCCGCCGCGGTCGGCATGACCATCGAGGCGCTGGCCGGCGGCGCCTTCGTCAAGCTGATGGACCCGCTGGTCAACCGTGGCTTCGTCAATCCCGAGCCGAAGATGGCCGTGCTGCTGCCGCTGGCGATCGTCGGCCTGTTCATCGTGCGCAGCATCGCCACCTTCGTCACCGACTACGGCATGGCCCGCGCCGGGCGCAGCGTGGTCCGCGACCTGCGGCAACTGCTGCTGGAGAAATTCCTGCGCATGCCCAGCCGGCATTTCGACACCGAGTCGGTGCCGGCGATGGTCAGCCGCCTCAACTTCGACACCGAGCAGGTCACCCAGGCCGGCACCGACGCGGCCAAGGCCATCGTCACCGACGGCCTGACCATCGCCTTCCTGCTCGGCATCATGGTCTACACCAGCCTGAAGGTGACCTTCGCGATGTTGCTGATCACGCCGCTGATCGGCGTGCTCGTGTGGTACGTGGGCAAGCGCTACCGGCGGATCAGCCGCGGCATCCAGGAAGGCATGGGCGACCTGGCGCAGTCGGCGGAGCAATCGCTGGCCGCGCAGCAGGACGTGAAGGTCTACGGCGCGCAGGCGTTCGAGCGCAAGCGTTACGCCGGTCTGGTCGATCGCATGCTGCGGCTGAACATGAAGGTCGAGACCACCCGTGCCGGCAGCTCCGCGCTGGTGCAGATGCTGGCGGCCTCCGCGCTGGCGGCGATCGTCTGGGTCGCGACCCGCGAGGCGCTGCAAGGGCGCATCGACGCCGGCGAGTTCGTGCAGCTCATGACCGCGATGATGGCGATCATCCCGTCGCTGCGGCGGGTGACCAATGTGCAGGCGGTGATCGGGCGCGGCGTGGCCGCGGCCGAACGGATCTTCGCGGTGCTCGACAGCGAGGAGGAAGCGGACACCGGCATCGTGTCGGTCGAGCGCGCGCGCGGCGAGCTGGTGTTCGACAGGGTGGGCCTGCGGTATTCGCGCGAAGACGGCGACGCGCGCTACGCGCTGAAGGACATCAGCTTCAGTGCGCGCCCGGGCACGGTGACCGCGATCGTCGGCCGCTCGGGCAGCGGCAAGACCTCGCTGGTGCGGCTGGTGCCGCGCTTCTACGAACCCAGCGCCGGCACCATCACCCTCGACGGGGTGCCGCTGCGCGACTACCGCCTGGCCGACCTGCGCCGGCAGATCGCGCTGGTCGGGCAGCGGGTGATGCTGTTCGACGACAGCGTCGCGGCGAACATCGCCTATGCCAGCGATGCCTCGGTGGAAGAGTTGCGCGCGGTCGCCGAGGCCGCGAACGCGTGGGAATTCATCGAACGGCTGCCGCAGAGGCTGGACACGCCGATCGGCGAGAACGGCTCGCTGCTGTCCGGCGGCCAGCGCCAGCGCCTGGCGATCGCGCGGGCGATGCTCAAGGACGCGCCGATCCTGATCCTCGACGAGGCCACCGCGGCGCTCGATACCGAATCCGAGCGGCTGGTGCAGGACGCGCTGAACCGGCTGATGCCCGACCGCACCACGCTGGTCATCGCGCACCGGCTGTCCACCATCGAGCATGCCGACCAGGTGCTGGTGCTCGACCAGGGCGAACTGGTGGAGCAGGGCACCCACGCCGAGCTGCTCGCACGCGGCGGCCTCTACGCCCACCTCCACGGCATGCAGTTCCGCGAGCCGCCCGCGACATGAGCGCCCGCACCCCCGTAGAGCCGACCCATGGTCGGCTAACCCCATGACCGCCGGCCGAACACCCCCCGCCTGGTGGTACGACCCCGCCCGCAAACCACCGCTCGCCGCCCGCCTGCTGTCCAGCGTATACGGCGGAGTGGTCGGCGCCCGCAGCGCCCTCTACGCCCGCGGCTGGCTCAAGTCGCACCAGGCCGGTGTGCCCGTGGTCATCGTCGGTAACCTCGTCGCCGGCGGCAGCGGCAAGACGCCGCTGGTGATCGCCCTGGTCGAACGCCTGAAGGCCGAAGGCCGCAAGCCCGGCGTCGCCACCCGCGGCTACGGCCGCGAGCAGGCGGACAAGCCGCTTTGGGTGACGCCGGACACCGACCCCGCGCTGGCCGGCGACGAACCGCTGCTGATCGCGCGCCGCACCGGAGCCCGGGTCCGCGCCGACCGCGACCGCGTCGCCGCCGCGCAGGCTCTGGTCGCCGCCGGCTGCGACATCGTCGTCTGCGACGACGGCCTGCAGCACTACCGCCTCGCCCGCGACATCGAGATCGAAGTCCTCGACGCCCGCCGCCGCCACGGCAACGACCGCCTCCTCCCCGCCGGCCCCCTCCGCGAACCCGCCTCCCGCGCCGCGAAATGCGACTTCCACGTGGTGAACCTTGGCACTGCGCCGAACCCGCTTGTGGGAGCGGCGCAAGCCGCGACAGGGCCTTCAGCGATGCACTCACCTGCGGGAGCGGCGCAAGCCGCGACGCGCTTCGGCGAATGGCCCATGCACCTCCGCCCCGGCGCCGCCACCCCCCTCCAGGGCGGACGCCCAATTCCCCTCGACCACTACGCCGGCAAGCGCATCCACGCTGTCGCCGGCATCGGCGACCCGGAACGCTTCTTCGAGATGCTGCGCGCCCTCGGCATCGCCGTCGTCCCCCACGCCTTCCCCGACCACCACCGCTACACCGCCGACGACTTCGACTTCGGCAGCGACCTCCCCGTGCTGATGACCGAAAAGGACGCGGTCAAGGCCGCCCCGTTCGCCACCGCACAGTTCCACGCCGTCCCGGTGGAGGCGGTGTTGCCTGAGGCATTCTGGGTGGCGTTGTTGGATCGCGTGTAAGGCCTGCCCTTTGATGTCCCTTGTGGGAGCGGCGCAAGCCGCGACAGGCTTTTTGGTTAGGATGTCCCCATGCCCGACTTCGTCGTCGCCATCCCCGCCCGATACGCCGCCACGCGCCTGCCGGGCAAACCGCTGCGCCTCCTCGCCGGCGAACCCCTGATCCTCCACGTCGCCCGCCGCGCGCTCGATGCGGGCGCCAGGGAAGTCTGGGTCGCCGCCGACGACGCACGCATCGCGGAAGCGCTGGAAGGCAGCGGTGTGCGCATCGCGATGACCTCGCCCGGCCACGCCTCCGGCAGCGATCGCCTGGCCGAATGCGCCGCCATCGCCGGCTGGGGCGACGACACCATCGTGGTCAACCTGCAGGGCGACGAACCCTTCGCACCGGCGGATGGCATCCGCGCGGTCGCGCAGACATTGCTCGGCAGCGATGCGGAAATGAGCACGCTCGCGACCCCGATCACCGAAGCCGCGATGCTGTTCGACCCGAACGTGGTCAAGGTCGTGCGCAGCAGCGACCAATCGGCGCTCTACTTCAGCCGCGCGCCGGTGCCTTGGGCGCGCGACGCCTTCGCGGGCGGGCGACAGGTGCTGCCCGCGGGCGAAAACGTCTGGCTGCGGCACATCGGCATCTACGGCTACCGCGCCGGGTTCCTGCGACGTTTCGCGGAGCTGCCCCAAGGGCGGCTGGAACGGATCGAGTCGCTCGAGCAGCTCCGGGTGCTGGAAGCCGGCTACCCGATTGCAGTCGGACTCGCCCCCGCCGGGTTCCCGCCCGGCATCGACACCCCCGAGGACCTGGCCCGCGCCGAGCAGCATTTCGCGGAGGCGCGTCCTTGAGCCGCCCGGAACAGCGTCTGCTGATCGTCTGCCTCGGAAACATCTGCCGCTCGCCGATGGCAGAGGGCGCCTTGCGCGCGCGCCTGGAGGCGGCGGGCCTGGCCGACCTGGTCGAGGTCGATTCGGCTGGCCTGGGCAACTGGCACAGCGGCCAGCCGCCGGATCGCCGCGCCATCGCCTGCGCCGCGCGCCACGGCGTCGACATCTCCGGCCTGCGCGCCCGCCAGATCCGCGACGAGGACTACACCCGCTTCGATGCGTTGCTGTGCGCCGACGCCGACGTCCTCTACACCGTCGATGCGCACGCGCCCGCAGGCGCCACCGCCGAGACCGGCCTCCTGCTCACCTGGTGCGGCCTCGGCGCCCACGCCCAGATCCCCGATCCGTATACCCTCAACACCGCCGCGTTCGAGCACGCCTGGGAGCTTGTGGACTCGGCCGCCGAGGCGATCGTGGAAAGACTCCTGGGACGCGGGTAAAGCCGTCGCGACTTGCGTCGCTCCCACAAGGGGGAAGTGGGGCGCCACAAGAGGGGAGAAGGGCATTCCCTGGGACCTGACTTGTGGGAGCGACGCAAGTCGCGACAGGGCTTGCCCTGGTCAATCAGGTTTCCCCAGGCATCACCCTGCGCAAATCCAGCCAGACTGCATCCCAGTAGGGGTAATCCCGGCAGCTTTTCACCAGGCCCGCGCGAATCGGGTTGGCGATGATGTAGCGGGCAGCCGCCTCGCGATTCAATCCGTCGCGCATCAGTCGTTCATGGAAGCCTGACATCCAGACCGGACCGTTGATGTCGCAGCCGACCTTTCGCACGGTCCGGCTGGTGATCGCCTTGACCCGCCGCAACAGGGCGCTGAGGGATTCCTCCTCACCCAGGTCGACCATGAAATGAAGATGGTCCGGCATCAGTACCCAGCAGAGCAGCATCGAGTCCTTCCAGAGCTCGGCGGAGTGGAACTTGCGACAGAAGGCGGACGCCGTGTCCCACTTCTCGAAATGGCGGCGGCGTTGATGGCACACGGTGGTGACGAAGTAAGACTGGCCGGGGAGGGAGATCCGGCCGCGGCGGAGGGCTTTGTAGCCGGGGCCTGGGTGGGGGCTGTGGGGCATGGGGGAAGTGTTTGGGCGTCGCTGGGATCGCGCCGTCAGGGAACTTCTCTGTGGCAGCCGGGGTTTGTCGCGACTTGCGTCGCTCCCACAAGGGAGATTTCCAGGTAGGGGCCTGTCGCGACTTGCGTCGCTCCCACAGCCCCCAATGGGATAATCGTGGGTATGGCCAATCCACCTCCATTCGACGGGAAGGCATTCGTGCGGGGGCTCAGCACGGCGCCGGGGGTGTACCGGATGTATGCCGCGGACGGCAGCGTGCTGTACGTGGGCAAGGCGGGGGCGCTGAAGAAGCGGGTGGCGAGCTACTTCAGCGGCTCGCCGAAGACGGCGCGGACCATGGCGATGCTGGCCCAGGTCGCGCGGATGGAGGTCACGGTCACCCGCACCGAGACCGAGGCGCTGCTGCTCGAAAACCAGCTCATCAAGTCGCTCAAGCCGCGCTACAACGTGATGCTGCGCGACGACAAGAGCTACCCGTACGTGCTGCTCACCCAGGAGCAGTGGCCGCGGCTGGCGCTGCATCGCGGCCCGCGCAGCATCCCGGGGCGCTACTTCGGCCCCTACGCCAGCGTCGGTGCCGTGCGCGAGACCCTCAACCTGCTGCACAAGCTGTTCAAGCTGCGCAGCTGCGAGGACAGCGTGTTCCGCAACCGCTCGCGGCCCTGCCTGCAGTACCAGATCGGGCGCTGCAGCGCCCCTTGCGTCG
Organism: Lysobacter sp.; assembly: GCA_044464395.1. Taxonomy (GTDB): domain Bacteria; phylum Pseudomonadota; class Gammaproteobacteria; order Xanthomonadales; family Xanthomonadaceae; genus Cognatiluteimonas. The sequence goes on along the minus strand of JBIQLI010000003.1, from coordinate 26,165 downwards.
GCCTGGTCGATCCGGACGAATACGCCCGCGCCGTGCACCGGGTGGAAATGTTCCTGGAAGGCCGCAGCGACGAGCTGTCCGACGAGCTCGAACGCAACATGGCCGAGGCCTCGGAAGCCCTCGACTTCGAAGAGGCCGCGCGCATGCGCGACCTGATCCAGGCGATCCGCAAGCTGCAGGCGCGACAGTACGTCGATGGCCGCGCCGCCGACCTCGACGTGCTCGCCTGCGCAATGGAAGGCAGCAACGCCTGCGTCCTGCTGCTCGCGTTCCGCGACGGCCGCAACCTCGGCACCCGCGCCTTCTTCCCGAAGACCAACGGCGCCGAGAGCTGCGAGGAAGTGCTCACCGCCTTCGTCTCGCAGTACTACGCCGAGCAGCCGGCGCCGCCGGAAATCATCCTCGACCGCGAGATCGACGACCGCGAGCTGCTGCAGCAGGCGCTGTCCGAAGGCGCCGGCAAGCGCGTCCAGCTCAAGTGCAACGTGCGCGGCGAGCGCGCCGGCTACCTCGACCTGGCCAGGCGCAATGCCGAGCTCGCCCTGGCTACCGAGCTGGGCAGCCAGGCCACCCAGCGCGCCCGGCTGGAGTCGCTGCAGGAGCTGCTCGGCCTCACCGAGCCACCGCAGCGGATCGAGTGCTTCGACATCAGCCACACCATGGGCGAGGCCACCGTCGCCTCGCAGGTGGTGTTCAACCAGGACGGCGCGGTCCGCGGCCAGTACCGCCGCTACAACATCAACGGCATCGAGCCCGGCGACGACTACGCCGCCATGCACCAGGCGCTGGAGCGCCGCTTCCGCCGCGCGGTGGACGAGGGCGGGGTGCTGCCCGACCTGCTGCTGATCGACGGTGGGGCGGGGCAGGTGGCGCAGGCGCGCAACGTGCTGGCCGAACTGGGCATCGCCGAGCGGATCATGATCGTGGGCGTGGCCAAGGGCCCGGAGCGGCGCGCCGGCCACGAGGCGCTGGTCCTGCCGGACGGGCGCGAAGTGCGCCCCGGCCCCGAGTCGCCCGGCCTGCAACTCATCCAACAGGTGCGCGACGAGTCCCACCGCTTCGCCATCACCGGCCACCGCGGCCGGCGTGCCAAGGTGCGCAACACCAGCCGCCTGGAAGACATTCCCGGCATCGGCCCGCGCCGGCGCGCTAACCTGTTGCGGCACTTCGGTGGACTGGGCGGCCTGAAGGCCGCCGGCGCCGAGGAAATCGCCCGGGTGGAAGGCATCAATGCCGCCCTGGCCGAACGCATCTGGGCCAGCCTGCACGGGTTGCCCGCGGAGACCAAGGACGAATGACGCTGACCCTGCCGACCATCCTCACGCTGTTGCGGATCGCCATGATCCCGGTGCTGGCCCTGGTCTACTTCCTGCCCTACGGCTGGACCAACTTCGCCGCCGCCGCGCTGTTCGCGCTGGCCTCGGTGACCGACTGGCTGGACGGCTGGATCGCCCGCCGCTTCCGCATGACCTCCCCGTTCGGCGCCTTCCTCGACCCGGTGGCCGACAAGCTGATGGTCTCCACCGCGCTGTTCCTGATCGTGCAGGGCCACCCGACCGCGTGGATGGCGCTGTGGGCGGCGGTGATCGTCGGCCGCGAGATCGCGGTCTCGGCGCTGCGCGAGTGGATGGCCGAAGTGGGGCAACGGGGCAAGGTCGCCGTGGCCGCGATCGGCAAGTTCAAGACCGTGGCGCAGATGGTGGCGCTGACCTGCCTGCTGTACTCGGTCACCCCCGCGACCACGCCTCACCCCAAGCCGTGGATGGGCGACTTCATCTTCCACGTCGGCGACTGGCTGCTGGCCGCCGCCGCGCTCCTGACCCTGTGGTCCGGCCTGGGCTACCTGCGCGCCGCCTGGCCGAGCCTGCAGGGGAAATCCGACCCGTAGAGCCGACCCATGGTCGGCTGGGCCTGCCCTTGGAAAGGAGAGCCGACCATGGGTCGGCTCTACATTGGTGCCGTGTATTGACACCTTTGGAACCTCCCGTAAAATGGCGGGCTCCGCGGGAATAGCTCAGTTGGTAGAGCACGACCTTGCCAAGGTCGGGGTCGCGAGTTCGAGTCTCGTTTCCCGCTCCAGATCCAGACGAACCCCGGCTTGCCGGGGTTTGTCGTTTCCGGAACAATCGAAAGTCCACCGGCCGGGTGGCAGAGTGGTTATGCAGCGGACTGCAAATCCGCGTACGCCGGTTCAATTCCGACCCCGGCCTCCAGATCGCGACACTGTAGAGCCGACCCATGGTCGGCTTTATTTTTGTCTGCAGGGCAGCCGACCATGGGTCGGCGAGCCAGCCGACCATGGGTCGGCTCTACAATGGCTTTTGTTGCCCGGATGGCGAAACTGGTAGACGCAAGGGACTTAAAATCCCTCGGCCGCAAGGCCATGTCGGTTCGATCCCGACTCCGGGCACCAAGCCGTTTTCCTGTAGAGCCGACCCATGGTCGGCTATGTCGTTCCCGGTGCATGCCCAGCCGACCATGGGTCGGCTCTACAGGTACCATCGGGCGCGATGCGCTACTCCGCCTACGTCGCCGCCATCCTCCTCACCGTCCTGTCCGCCGCGATGGTCCTCACCGGCCACCGCGAGTGGACCTGGGTGCTGGTGGTGGCCAGCGGCCTGACCGCGCTGGGCACCTGGGACCTGCTGCAGACCCGCCACACCCTGCGCCGCAACTACCCGCTGCTGGCCCATTTCCGCTACGGCCTGGAATCCATCGGCCCCGAGATCCGCCAGTACTTCATCGAGTCCGACACCGACGAGGTGCCGTTCTCGCGCGAGCAGCGGGCGCTGGTCTACCAGCGGGCCAAGCACGTGCAGGACACGGTCCCGTTCGGCACCGAGCACGACGTCTACGACCCGGCCTACGAGTGGATCAACCACTCGCTGCAGCCCAGCTTCATCGAAAGCCACGACTTCCGCGTGCGGGTGGGCGGGGAGGGCACCACCCAGCCCTACGACGCCAGCGTGTTCAACATCTCGGCGATGAGCTTCGGCGCGCTCAGCGCCAACGCCATCCGCGCGCTCAACAAGGGCGCGAAGCTGGGCGGCTTCTACCACGACACCGGCGAGGGCTCGATCTCGCCCTACCACCGCGAGCACGGCGGCGACCTGGTCTGGGAAATCGGCTCGGGCTACTTCGGTTGCCGCGACACCGACGGCCGCTTCAGCGAGGAGGCCTTCGCCAGGAACGCAACCGACCCGCAGGTCAAGATGATCGAGGTGAAGCTGTCCCAGGGCGCCAAGCCCGGCCACGGCGGGGTGCTGCCGGCGGCCAAGGTCAGCCACGAGATCGCCGTGACCCGCGGCGTGCTCGAGGGCGAGGACTGCATCTCCCCGGCGCGGCATACCGAATTCGACAGCCCGATCGGCCTGCTCGAGTTCGTCGCCCGCCTGCGGCGGTTGTCCGGCGGCAAGCCGGTCGGCTTCAAGTTGGCGATCGGCCACCCCTGGGAGTGGTTCGGGGTGGCCAAGGCGATGCACGAGACCGGGCTGCTACCGGATTTCATCGTCGTGGACGGCGCCGAGGGTGGCACCGGCGCCGCCCCGGCCGAGTTCGTCCAGCACGTCGGCGTGCCCATGCACGAGGCCCTGATGCTGGTCCACAACACCCTGGTCGGGCTGCACCTGCGCGGCAAGGTCCGGATCGCCGCCGCGGGCAAGATCGTCAGCGCCTTCGACATCGCCCGGACCCTGGCCATGGGCGCGGACTGGGCCAATGCCGGCCGCGGCTTCATGTTCGCCCTGGGCTGCATCCAGTCCCGCAGCTGCCACACCGACCGCTGCCCGACCGGGATCGCCACCCAGGACCCCCGCCGCTGGCGCCAGCTGGACGTCACCGACAAGGGCAACCGCGTATTCATGTTCCAGCAGAACACGCTCCTGGCCCTGCGCGACCTGCTGTGTGCCTGCGGGCTGACCGGCCCGGAGCAACTGGGGCCGGAGCACATCGTGCGACGGGTCTCGGCGGTGGAAATCCGGTCGCTGGCGGGGCTCTACCGGTTCCTGGAGCCGGGCGAGCTGCTCCACGGGACCCCGGAACACGCGGTCTTTCGACAGTTCTGGGCCCCCGCCCGGGCCGACAGCTTCGAGCCGCCACCGCGGGTCGCGGCTTTACGCATGGCGAAATTCGTGTAAATTGGGCACACAGGGGCGCGTTCAGGAAGCTGCATGGCCGGTTTTCGGCCAAAGCGCGTTCTACGACTCAAGCATCCAGGGAAGATCTGACATGAAGACTTTTGTTCGTTTGGCCTTTGCCTCCTTGCTGCTCGCCGCGGCCCCGGCGTTCGCGCAGACCCTGACCTTCCCGGCGGGGGCCAACATCCAGATCTGCGACTCCGCAGCGGCGGGTGCCCAGTGCCACCCGGCGGTGTCCCCGCAGGAACTGCCCCCGGGCAGCCACATGATGGTCGGTCCGGACTCCAGCGCCACGCTGACCTATCCGAACGGCGCGACCGTCGAGTTCACCGAGCCGGGCCTGTACACCATCAATGCCGCCCCGGCGGGCGCGCTGGTGGCGAGCGAGCCGACCACCCTCGGTTCGATCATGGCCAGCTACCCCGGCTTCATCGCGTTCAGCGCGCTGATCGTGGCCAGCGGTGTCGCCTCGAGCGTCGGCGACGACGAGAACCTGCTGGAGCCGTTCAGCCCGTAACGGCGAGCAATGATTCACCCCAAAAGGGCCGCGGATTCGCGGCCCTTTTCTTTGCCTGTTTCACAGGCGGTTTCCTTGTGCCGTGGTTCAGCTTCGTCGCGGAGTCCTTCACTTCGCGAATCTTATAGTTGAGCCCGTTTCGCCGGCACTGTTCGGTTCCCATCCCCACCGTCACAAGGAAGAAGAAGAGATGAAAACCCTGACGCGCATTGCATTCGCCGCGCTCCTGCTTGCCGGCATGTCCCTGATGCCTGCGTTCGCGCAGCAGCTCTCCTTCAGTGGCAACGTGCAGATCTGCCAGAGCGCCGCCGCCGGTTCGAGCTGCACGCCCGCGACGCCGGGCCAGACGGTGCCGCCGGGCACGCACCTGATGGTCGGCCAGGGTGCCACCGCCAGCGTGACCTACGAGAACGGCGCGGTGGTCAACTTCACCGAGCCGGGCCTGTACACCATCAACGCCGCGCCGGCGAGCCTGGTCGGCGTGCAGACGGCGGGGCAGGTGATCGCCTCGAACGCGGCGTTCATCACCTTCGCCGCGCTGATCGCCGCCGCCGGTATCGCCTCGAGTGCCCTGGACGACGACGAGAACCTGCTCGAACCGCTCAGTCCGTAACCACGATGGAACAGAAAAGGCCGCGATCCCCGCGGCCTTTTTTGTGGGTCACCCCACGAACTCAAAGAATCTCCAACACCCTCTCCGGCGGCCGCCCAATCACCGCCCGCTCGCCATTGACGAACACCGGCCGCTCTATCAACCGCGGGTGCGCCACCATCGCCTCGATCAGCGCTTCCTCGGACAAAGACTCGTCATCCAACCCCAACGCCCTGTATTCTTCTTCCCCCTTGCGCAGCAGTTCGCGTGCCGGAATGCCCAGCATCCGCAGCAGCTCGCGCAGTTCGGAAGCCGATGGAGGCGTTTCCAGGTAATAGACGAGTTCCGGCTCGATGCCACGCTCGCGCAAGACTTCCAGCGCACCGCGCGACTTGGAACAGCGGGTGTTGTGGTAGAGCTTCATGACCTGATCTGCCTCCATAGAGCGTTACAAGGACGATTATGCTCGACCTGCACTGCCACATGCTGCCCGGCATCGACGACGGCGCCCCGGACCTGGAGACGGCGCTGGCGATGGCGCGCATTGCATGGGACGACGGCATCCGCACGGTCGCCTGCACCCCGCACATCTATCCCGGCCTGTACGACAACACCGCGCCGGGCATCCGCGCGGCGATCGCCGACTTCCAGGCGAAGCTCGACGACGCGGGCATCGGCCTCACGCTGGTCGAAGGCGCCGACGTGCACCTGGACACCGACCTGGCCGGCGCGATCCGCGCCGACCGCGTGCCGACCCTGGCCGGCTCGCGCTACCTGTTGCTGGAGCCGCCGCACCACGTGGCGCCACCCGGCTTCGAGCAGCAGGTGTTCACACTGATGGCGGCGGGGATCACCCCGGTGATCACCCACCCCGAGCGGCTGAGCTGGGTCGAGGACCACTACGACCTGTTCATGCGCCTGGTCCAGCGCGGCGCCTGGATGCAGGTGACCGCCGGGGCGCTGACCGGGCGCCACGGCCGGCGGCCGAAATACTGGGGCGAGAAGTTCGTGGGCGAGGGCAGGGCCCACCTGCTGGCCACCGACGCCCACGACACCCGCCGCCGCCCTCCGTACCTGGCCGAAGGGCGGGACGCCGCCGCCCGCCTGGTCGGGGCCGAGGAGGCGGATCACCTGGTCGTGACGCGACCGGCCGGTATCGTGGCCGACACTGCGCCCGACCGGCTCCCCGCGCTGCCCCGGCAGCCGACCCCGGAGCGGCGTCCGGGGTTTTGGCAAAAGATGATCGGCGTCGCATAATCGACGGCTGCCTGAACGGAAAACACCATGGTCCAGCGACTCTTCGCCTCCCAGATCGTCCGTGGCTGCGTGCTGCTCGTGCTCGTGGCGCTGCTGGGCGCTTGCGCCAGCAACCCCACGCACAACCCGCAGCTCGTCCGCGGCGAGGCCCTGCCGACCCCGGACACCCTCAGCGCCACCGGCGCCTACGAGGGCAGCACCGACTATCGGCTGGGCGCGCAGGATCTGCTGGAGATCAGCGTCTTCGGCATCGAGGACCTGTCGCGGGAGATCCGGATCAACTCCAACGGGCAGATCTCGCTGCCGCTGATCGGCGGCGTCGTCGCCGGCGGCAAGACCATTCCCGAGCTCGAGGCGCTGATCGCCGACAAGCTGAAGGAAGGCGGCTACGTCCAGGACCCGCAGGTCACCGTCTTCGTCAAGGAATTCACCAGCCAGCGTGTCACCCTCGAAGGCGCGCTGAAGAAGCCCGGCATCTATCCGCTGACCGGGCGCACCACCCTGTTGCAGGCGATCGCCATGGCCGAAGGCCTGGACGAACTGGCGGACCTGCAGGGTGTGATCCTTTTCAGGCAGGTGGACGGCAAGCGCGCCGGCGCGGTCTACGACCTCGCCCAGGTGCGCGCCGGCACCATGCCGGATCCGCTGGTCTACGGGGACGACATCATCGTGGTCGAGAAGAACGGCAGCAAGTCCGCCTTCCGCGAATTCGTCCGCTCCATTCCCGCGCTGGGCGTGTTCGCCTGGTTCTAAGCGACATGTCCCACACTCAAGGAATGAACTGATCCATGGCACAGGACCATCTGCCCATCGGCGCATCCGGCGAAGACCCCCGCCTTCCCGTGCAGCGCAGCCCCGAACAGGGGACGCTGACCCTGCAGCCCGCGGGGACGGCGCTGGACCTGTTCGAAGAGCCCAAGCGCGACGAGGACGAGATCGACCTGCTCGCCTATTGGCAGATCCTGCTCAAGCGCCGCTGGCTGGTGCTCGGGATCATGGCCAGTGTGCTGGCCGCGGCCTTGCTGGTCACCTTGCTGTCGCCGGCGGTCTATCGCGCCACCACCACCTTGCAGATCGACCGCGAGGCGATGCAGATCGTCCAGGTCGAGGGCATGGCCCCGCAGGAAGCGGCCAATAGCGGTGACTTCTACCAGACGCAATACGAGCTGCTGCAGAGCCGTTCGCTCGCGGAGCGCGTGGCCGATAGCCTGAATCTGGCGAACTCGACTGCGCTCGATACGCTGATGAACCATTCGTGGTTCGAGCGATTGACGTCCGGGTTGCGACCTAAGACCCGCGAAGAGACCACCGCGGAAGCGGAGGTTGCCACCAATTCCAAGGATGCGCTTCGGGATGCTGCCAAGGCCGTGCAGGAGGGGCTGAGCATCGAGCCCATACGCAACTCAAGATTGGTGAAAGTGCACTTTGACAGTGGCAATCCTCAGTTCTCAGCGCGGGTAGCGAATGCAATTGCTGAGAGCTTCATTGCCCAGCAACTTGAGCGCCGGTTCGATGCATCTTCTTATGCTAAAAAGTACTTAGAAGATAGGCTTCGCCAGCTCAAGGCAAAGCTAGCTGAATCGGAGCGGGAGCTTGTATCTTTCGCGCAGAAAGAGAACATCGTTAGTACTGGCGAAGGCCAATCGCTGGCCTCGCAGAACCTTACGACGTTGAATGCCCAGCTCGCGACTGCGCAAGCCGAGCGCATCAAGGCCGAAGCTCGCTGGCGTGAAGCTTCGTCCGGGGGCGCGCTGCCGGCGGACATGCTCGCAAACTCGATCATTCGCACGCTGCAACAGCAACGCGCGGAGCTGAAGGGTCAGTACCAGCAGCAATTGCAGGTGTACGGTCCCGAGTATCCGGCGATGAAGCAAATCGAGGGGCAGATCGCCGCGCTGGACAAGGAAATCAACCAGGAGTTGGCCAATATCCGCGCCTCGGTCAAGGCCGAATACGATGCCACGCTGGCGCAGGAGAACCTGCTCAACAGCAAGATTGCGGCGCTGCGCGACGCCACCCTGGACGTGGACAACCGCAGCATCCAGTACAACATCCTCAAGCGCGAGGTGGATACCAACCGCCAGCTCTACGACGCGATGTTGCAGCGCTACAAGGAAATCGGCGTTGCAGGTGGCGTTAGCACGAACAATGTAGCGATTGTGGACCGTGCGTTGCCGCCTCTGCTTCGGTTCAAGCCCGATTTGTCTTTAAATTTGGCGATTGGGTTGCTGCTAGGGGCTATGCTTGGGGTGCTGACCGCCTTCATCCTGGAATTCATTGACCAGACCCTGAAGACGCCAACCGATGTGGAACAGAAGCTGCGTCTGTCGGTGCTGGGCATCATCCCGCGCCTGAAGAAGCAGGAAGTGCCCGCGCAGGCGCTGCGCGACCTGCGTTCCGCGTTCTCGGAAGCCTACCGCTCGGTGCGTACCGCACTGCAGTTCTCGACTGACAGCGGCGTGCCCAAGGTACTGCTGATCACCAGCGCGGGGCCGAGCGAGGGCAAGTCCACCACAGCCTGGTCGCTGGCGCGCAATTTTGCGCAACTCGGCAAGCGCGTGTTGCTGATCGATGGTGACCTACGCAATCCGTCGCTGCACAAGGTGTCGGAAGTGCGCTGCGAAACTGGCCTGAGCAACCTGCTTTCGGGCGCGGCCAACATCAACGAGGCGGTGCAGGACACCGATGATCCGCGCTTGAAGGTGGTCCTCGCCGGTCCGCTGCCGCCCAATCCGGCCGAACTGCTGGCGGGCAGCAAGCTGATCTCGCTGCTCACGGTGGCCGCGGAGAGCTATGACCAGGTGATCATCGACGGCCCGCCGGTGCTCGGCATCGCCGATGCGCCGATCCTGGCCAACGCGGCGGCGGGCACCCTGATGGTGGTGGAGGCCGGGAAGACCCGGATCCAGGCGGCGCAGGTCGCGGTGAAGCGACTGCTGGTTGCGCGCGCCCGCATCATCGGCGTGGTCCTGAGCAAGTACACCTCGGAAGGGCACGGCTACGGTTACGGCTACGGCGACTACGGCAGCTACGCCTACGGCGCCACCCCGCAACTGACCCGCCAGCGCTGACCGATCGGTTAATGTGACAGTGCACCAACTGTAGAGCCGACCCACGGTCGGCTCGTTAAAGGGTAGGGGACCCACCTTGCGATCACCCGCCGCCCAACTCCTGGAAACCGCGCTGGCGTTGCACCGCGCCCCCGGCGAACGCTTCCGCCTGCGCGAGCGCCCACTGCCACCGGACCTCGTGCATGTCATGGAAGTGGCCTCGGGCTCGCCGCAGGCGCTCGCCGTGGCCGCGAAGGATCTGGGCGAGGAAGAAAGCACTGTTCTCGAGGCGGCGCGCTTCTACCTGGAGCAAATGCTGTTTGCCGCGCCCGACGCCGACGCGTACCGCATCCTCGGCGTCGCCCCCGACGCGAACCCGGACCTGATCCGCACCCACCATCGCTGGCTGCAGCGCTGGCTGCATCCCGATCGCGCGCAGGCCGGCGACAGCGCCGTCTATGCCACACGGGTCAACCAGGCATGGGCGACGCTACGCACCCCGGAGTCCCGGCACCAATATGACGTCCGCCTGGCCGAGGCGCGGCTGGCCGGCGCATCCGCCCCCCTGCCGGCCGCCACCGTGCGCCACTGGGAACACAACGAACTTGCGCCGAACGGGGCAGGCGGCCGTGCCCGCTACCTCGTCGCCGCCGCCCTGGCCGCCTGCATCGTCCTCGCCGTCCTCGTCGTCCGCCACGAACAAGGTCCCCAACCCTGGGTCCCCGACGCACCCGACACCCGCACCGCCACCACCGCATCACCCGCCACACCCCCAGACGACATAGAAGCCGTCTCCCAAGCCTTCGCCGCCGCCATAGCCACCCCCGTCCAGCCCACCGTGGAACCCCCCGCGCCAGCGGCAGTAAAGGGGCCAGCGGAGGAACCTCCGATTGAGCTTGCGACGAAGCCCGGGGCGGATCTTGCGAAGAAACCTGCGGCGGAGCTTGCGAAGAAGCCTGCGGTAGAGCTTGCGGAGGTGTCTCCGGAGAAGCTTGCGAAGATGCCTGCGGTGGAGCCTGCGAAGATGCCTGCGGTGGAGCTTGCGAAGAAGCCTGCTGTGGAGCTTGCAGTGAAACCTGCAATGGACCCACATGTGGGAGCGGCGCAAGCCGCGACCCCCACAAATCCCGCCCCCCCCGTAGAGCCGACCCATGGTCGGCTGCCCCCGCCTGTCACGGCACAACCCCAAGTCGTGGAAGTCGCAATGACTCCCACCGCCACCCCCCAACCCCAGGAAAACACCACCCTCCTGCTCGCCCGAATGGAGCTAGCCAAACAACGCTTCTCCGAACTCACCGCCTACCTAGCCGCACGGCCCGGCGCCCCCACCCCCACCTGGAGCGACCCCGACACCCACAGCGCCGCCGACCGCGTGCGCCAGCAAATGAACGTGCGCGGCAACGTCATGTTCGCGCCGCCGAACTGGCAGCTCCACCTCGATCGGGCCCGGCTCAATGTCGACTACCAGTGCCCCAAGTGCGGCGTCCCCAAGGGCCGTCTCGACGTGCACCTGGTCTGGCGTGACGGGCTGTGGCAAGTGGGCGGCATCGACCTGGCGCCGGCAGCATGAAGGCGCTCCGTCTTGCCATCGCGATCCCGGGGATCGCGGTTCTCGTCTGGTTGGGGTGGATCATCATCCAGGTCACCCGGGCCGATGAGTTGGCGCAGGAACACCCGGAAGCCGCACTTCGGATCGATCCCGACCATCCCCAAGCGCTCCTGAGCCTGGCGAAAAAGCAATTGGAGTCCAAGGATTACGATGCTGCTACAGCGACCGCGCAGCGCGCACTGCGAGTAGAACCTGGCCAAGGAAGTGCCTTCGCAGCTATTGCACTGGCAGCGATGGGAAGAGGCGACAAAAATTCAGCCGAACTTACAAAAATTGCGACACAGCGTGCTCCGCGCAACATTAACGTGCGAACCCAAGCCCTAGTCGCGGCATTACAAAAGGGAGATATGGAGGGCGCGGCCGAGCAGGTCGACGCGATCTTGCGAGTATCTCCACGTCGCGGAGAAGTTCTCTTCCCCGCTATTTCTTCTCAGACAATGGTGCCGGCGTTCCGGGATGCTCTGCTGGACCGGATAGCGCTTTCGCCGAGGTGGGCGCGACAGTTTCTTATCTACGTTGCCGGGAAGGGAGCGCCCGAAGCAGTCGAACGAGTCTATAGCGGATTGCAGGATAGAAACCTATTGTCGGCTCAGGACATGAAGCGGTGGCTTGATCGACAAATGCGGGAGGGTGAGTGGCGGAAAGCGCGAGACCATTGGGCAGCATTGCTGGGTGCGGATCCGGACAGCTTACCGCTTGTCTACAATGGCGGGTTCGAAGAGCGTGCCAGCGGCATTGGATTTGACTGGCGGCGTATGACGGTGCCCGGAGTTTTCTCTAGATTCGAGAATCAAGGGGATGCCGGGGTCGTAGCGCACTTTCAGTTTATTGGGCGCCCCGCAGCTGCGGGAGATCTTCGCCAACCTGTCTTACTGACGCCAGGCCCCTATAGGCTGTCGATCCGTGCTCGCGCAGAGTTTCTCCATAGCGATCAGGGGCTGCAGTGGGTAGTTCGATGTGACCGAGGCCCAACGATTGCAGCCATTGGACCCTTAAAAGGAAGCTTCGGATGGCGTAAATGGGAGCAAGTATTCGACGTGCCTGTGGCTCCTTGTAAAGGGCAATGGCTAGAGCTTCGCAATCCCGCTGTTCGTGGTAGCGCGCAACAGGTATCTGGCGACTTGTGGGTCGACGACGTCTCAATCGAGGCGTTGTAATCTATGAGATACGGCATGCGCTTCGGCACAATGAGTGAGAATCAAGGGAAGGAAGCAACAGCGCTGCGCGAGGAACGCGTCGGCCCACCGCTGTGGCATGCTCTGCTGTACGCCTTCTTCGTATACGTCTTCGTGACCGGCGGAAGTTCCCAATTGCGGGGCTGGACTGATGCAGTCGCAGAGCTAATTTCATTGCCGATCCTGGCGTACGGACTTTGGCGTCTCGTCGGCCTTCCCTTTTCATGGGTTCGTACGTTGGGACTAGTGGCAATGGCAGCCGTCGCATGCTTGCCCTGGTTACAGTTGATTCCTCTGGGAAAAAGCCTGTGGATGTTCGCGCCTGCGCGGGAAGCACTTGCCCAGGATCTTTTAATCGTAGGGGTCTCAGAGCATGCAACCAGCTGGTCGCTTACCCACTTGGCGACACTTAAGGCCGGACTGGCGATGCTACCTGCAGTCGCGCTCTTCAGCGCTGTGCTTGGGGAGGATTCGAGGACTCAGCGAAGGCTATTGATCCTTTGTGTTCTGCTTCCAATTGCCAGTTTAATTCTTGGCTTTCTCCAACTTGGTGCGCCTCAGGACAGTCTCCTCAACCCCTATCCACAATGGGCTCCGTCCATGGCGGGTGTATTTGCCAACCCAAACCATCAGGGCACAGCAATGCTCGTTGGATTGGGGGTGTGTCTTGCTTTCGCCATTGGAGCATTTGTTGGACACGCAACAGGGCCGGCGCATGGAATCCAGAGACGCACACCGTGGCCGGCGATGATTGCGGGAACCACACTTCTTCTGGGGCTACCGTTGACGAACTCGCGAGCGGCGGTCGTAATTGGTGTTCTTCTTCTTACGGCTGCACCGCTCGCAATGGCTGCCGCAGCCCTGCGTCGGAAGGGCCAAGCTAGGCGCGGAGTCATCGCGCTCCTCGTAGTCGCTGCACTTGCGGCTCTCGGCCTTTCGGCGGCTATGGGTTGGATGAAGGTCGACGAACTGGAAGAGCTACGAGGAGTCTTGCGTCGAGCAACATTTGAACTCGCAAGCGCCCATCTGCCCTGGGGAAGTGGTGTAGGTAGCTATGTGCCGGTGTTCCAGCAGGCGTTGCCGGAGGCACTACTTCTGCCGAAGTTTGCCAATGCTGCGCACAACGATGTTGCCCAAATTTGGCTCGAAGCAGGTTGGCTCGGCGTCTTCGCAGGATGCATTTGCGCCTTTGCACTCATTTTCGCCTCCATTTTCCATCTTCGTACAGGCGCGGGTGATCATAGACTGGTGTGGTCCGCGATATTGGGTCTATTTGCGTTCGTCGTTCACGCGGGCGCCGACTATGCGCTTCGAACGCCCACGCTAATGGCGGTAGCAGCGGTGCTGGCTGCGGTTTTCTTCTCGCAATGTGCCAGAAGGGTCTGCTGGCCTAACTCTGTCTAGCTAACTCCTGAGCCCGTAACTTCACTCCTTCGACCGTTTGGAAGATATGAATTCATTATCTGCATTAGCCGATCGGCCCAATCCTTGCATAGCCCTAATCGGTCTGGGCTACGTTGGCCTGCCACTTGCTGTCGAATTCGGAAAGCAGTTTGAAACTATAGGATTCGACATCAACACCGAGCGCGTTAATGGATTGCGAGCTGGAGTGGATAGAACTCTTGAGGTGACATCAGCAGAACTGGCCGCAGCCTCGCAACTTAGTTTTACGTCGAATTTGGAAGATCTCCGCAAATGCGGAGTCTTCATCGTTACAGTACCTACGCCAATCGATGCTGCGCGGCGCCCTGACTTGACGCCGTTGCTTAAGGCAAGTGAGTCACTTGCCAAGGTTCTGAAGAAGGGCGACATCGTGGTATACGAGTCGACAGTCTTTCCAGGATGTACAGAGGAAGTTTGTGTTCCGGTTCTTGAGAGTCACTCAGGGATGAAACTAAATCGAGACTTCTATGTTGGATATAGTCCGGAACGCATCAATCCTGGGGATAAGGAGCATCGGGTAACGAACATCAAGAAAGTTACTTCAGGCTCGACGCCAGAAACTGCTGAATTAATCGATCAGCTGTATGCAAAGATAATACAGGCTGGAACTCATAAAGCCAGCAGCATTAAAGTGGCTGAAGCTGCGAAGGTCATCGAGAATACTCAGCGGGATCTTAATATTGCACTAGTTAACGATCTCGCAATTCTCTTCAACAGATTGGGAATTGATACTTTGGAGGTATTGGAGGCTGCGGGAACAAAGTGGAACTTTCTTCCTTTTCGTCCCGGTCTCGTGGGTGGCCATTGCATTAGCGTTGACCCGTATTACCTAACCCACAAGGCTCAAGAGGTAGGGCACCATCCCGACGTAATCTTAGCAGGCCGTCGAACAAATGACGGGATGGGGCAGTATGTCGCCGAGGAGGTTATCCGCTTGATGGTCCGTGGTCGGATTAATCCTGTCGATGCTCGAGTCCTGATCTTGGGATTTGCCTTCAAAGAGAACTGCCCCGATCTGCGCAATACTCGGGTCGTCGACATAGTTTGCGGGCTGCAAGGCTATGGTGTGAATGTGGAAATTCACGACCCATGGGTGGACCCTAGCGAGGCGCGCCGCGAGTACGGGTTGGATCCAATTGCTGTGCCTGAGCTGGGCGTTTACGACGCGATAGTGGTTGCAGTTGGACACCGCGAGTTTGTCGAGGCGGGTCCGGAAGGAATCAGGGCCTATGGCAAGCCGATGTCGGTAATTTATGACGTAAAGGGAATCTTGCCCAAGCAAATGGTTGATGCTCGTCTATAGGGACCAGCCTGCCACTGCTGAGTCCAAGTAGGGCATAGGGGAAACATATGAAAGTTCTTGTGACAGGGACCGCAGGTTTTATCGGTTCACATGTTGCGCTTAAGTTACTGGCTCGCGGCGATGAGGTCGTCGGTTTGGACAATCTGTCCGACTACTATGACGTTTCACTAAAGAAGGCCCGTCTTGCCAGGTTTACTGGCCACTCCAATTACACCCATATACATGCCGACCTTGCCGATCGGGCGGCCTTGGAGAGCGTTTTTGCGGCGCACAGGCCGGAGCGGGTAATAAATCTTGCTGCACAAGCGGGAGTGCGGTATGCGTCTGAGAATCCCCATGTATATATTGAAAGCAATGTCACGGGCTTTTTACACATTCTTGAAGGATGCCGCCATCACGACGTAGAGCATCTGGTATTTGCTTCAACGAGTTCGGTATATGGCGCAAACACGCAAATGCCGTTCTCGGAGCATCACCATACCGAACATCCGCTGACGCTTTACGCTGCTACAAAGAAGGCGAACGAGATGATGGCCCATAGTTATTCACATCTCTATGGGATTCCTAGCACAGGTTTGCGATTCTTTACTGTCTACGGGCCATGGGGTAGGCCCGATATGGCGCTTTTTCTTTTTACCCGCGCAATTCTGTCTGGAGAGTCAATTAAAGTCTTTAACCATGGACTGCATCGGCGGAGCTTCACTTACGTTGACGACATCGTGGAAGGGGTAATTAGAGCCCTGGATAAGCCGCCATCGAAGAGTATCTCGTGGGATAGCAATTTGCCCGATCCGGCAAGTAGCGGTGTGGCGCCATTCCGCCTTTTTAATATTGGGAATGCAAGTTCCGTTGAGCTTCTAAAATATATCGAAGTTTTGGAAAGTTGTCTTGGCTTAAAGGCCAAAATGGAGATGCTTCCGCTCCAAGCCGGAGATGTTCCGAACACCGAAGCGGATGTGTCTGAGCTGTTTGAGGCGGTGGGCTACGAGCCGAAGGTCTCCGTAGAAGATGGGGTCAAAGCGTTCGTGGATTGGTATCTCGGATTTTATGGACGTTGAAAGCCATCCTCTCCCGCGCTCCAGTGCGCTCAAAGGCATTGTTGCATAGGCGTCCAACGGAAGATTGGCGGATATGACTCGTAGTGGTGTGAGGCTGTTGAGAAATTCTGTAGAGAAATGGGGGCCGCCAGAGTCTATTCGGTGTGAAGCATCAAAGCTGGAAAAGGCTTATGCAATTGGTAATGAGACCGGAATCTTTCGCGTTCCAAGGCTGTTGGAGGTCGATGCGAATTCTGGATACCTAAGAATGGAGAGGATCCCCGGCTTGCGTGGACTCAGAAGAGCAGGGTTGAATCGCGCCGAGTACTTTTCCATTGTTCAACAAGCCGGAGTTGCATTGGCTGAGATTCACCAACGTCTCTGGTTGCACGAAGGGTTCCGCTACCTGCTCCCCTCCGGCCTTGGCTCCGGTGGACCAAATGCGTTCATACATGGTGACTACAGCGTCGAAAACGTGGCTGTTGCCCCCGGGCCTCGTTTTCCTGAGCTCGTCCTAATCGACTGGCAGAGTAGCCCTCGCCTCGGCGGCGTCGCTACCTATGGCCCAGCTTTCTTTGACATTGCCTGGTTCGTCGGGAATCTTTTTCGTAAGCCAATCTATCGGTACTTTATTGATCCGCATGCCGAGCAAACGGCGCAGATGTTTCTCTCAGCATATTCGGAAGTCTCAAAAATAAACTTGGCTGAGTTTGGGCTCTACCTTGAAAGATTGCTGAGATTTCGATTAGATAAATTTGAGTCAATTCTTCCTGCTTGGAAAAGTATGTTGCTAACCCAGGGATTTACGAAGTGGGGAGCATTCGCACGGAATCTAAAGACCGAGGCAGACAATGAATGATTATCGGACTTCTCACGCGTCGCTGAGGAAGGGGGCTGAGTATCACGCGAAGTTTTCGACAAATCCATATCGCGCCATGATGTGGGAATTTGAGCGGCGCTTGCTTTCCTCAATTGTTCGACGACTGGCACCGCCTTGCGCCCGATACTTGGACTTTGCGTGTGGTACAGGAAGAGTGATCTCTCACGTTGCCCCGGCGGTCGCCTCATCCACTGGAGTTGACGTCTCAGAAGGCATGCTCGCAATAGCTAGGGCAGAGTTGCCGAACTGTAGGTTTGTCTGCGGCGACCTAACGAGATCGAATGAGCTGAAAGACGAAAAGTTCGACATGATCACGGCCTTCCGTTTTTTCGCGAATGCGGAAGATGATCTAAGACGGGACGCCATACTTTCGCTTGCAGAACGCTTGGCCCCTTGCGGCTATCTCGTGTTCAATAATCACAAAAATGCGTCGAGTATCGTCTATGCGTTTGCGGCGCTTATTCGCCGACGTCAGCGCAACATGAGTCATCGCGAAGTGTTGGAGCTTGTTGAACATGCCGGGCTTAGGATTGTTGAGTCGCATCACATAGGAGTGTTCCCGGCGAACGACAAAGTTAGGACCCTGCCAATTTGGATCCTAAAATCAATTGAGTCGGCAGCAATGAAGATTCCTGTGTTCGGAACCATTGCCTCAAACAGAATTTACGTATGCGCCCTAAAGAATCAGGCGTAGGTTCAATGCAAGAGCATGCTCGCGCTATTCGAATTACCGCCGTACCAAGAAGTGGATACCCGAACTCGGGTCTGCTGGCGACATGTTTCGCCAAGGAGTTCAGTGACGAGGTTTGGGTAATCCCTGGTTCGGGAGAACCACTGCCGCTGGAGCTGTCGCCTCACTTTTCGGTGTTCGATCGCAAACTGCTCAAGAAGTTGTTTGGTGTCAAACTGGTGCGTTACCTCTCTCTGCTTTCGGTTTTCCTGCGATCTGGGTTTTCAGCAAGAGATGGGTTCATAGTTCATAGCTTCCTGTTTGCTCTGCCGCTCTTTGTGCTTCGTAAGCGATATTGCATCTTCATCCACGGCTCTGATCGGAGATTTCTCACGTCTCGCTTGGGGCGAGCGATTGCACGACGAGCGAAGCGCGTGTATGGAATTGGTTTTGGCGGTGAGATATCTGGCATCCATGTTCGCGAGATACCGAATCTATTCCGTACAAAAACCCAGAATTTGAGCTCGCTGGGATCATTTGATGTAATTTTCATTTTACGGAACGCGCCGGTCAAGAATCCTTCCTATCCCATTGCTCTTGCCGAGGCGCTTGGGGCCTCGGTAACGATTGGGATATTGGGAATGACTGAGGAAGAGACTGGGGTGGCGGACCGTGCTCGGCTCTTGCGTGCGCGGGCTGGTGGGGCTGAAATTAGCTACCTTGGGCGCTGCGACTACGAAGAAGTGCTGGGAACGATGGCGACCAGCAGGATAGTCATGATCCCTAGCCACTCAGAGGGAATCCCCAAGGTCTTGCTTGAGGCCTCGTCTCTAGGGGCAAAAGTTGTGGTCAACTCCAAATTGTCATTTGCCGACGATTTGGAGCCTTTGTACACGAAATGCGATCTCTCCGATTGGCCAGCTATTAAGCGCTTGATCGAACTAGAGCGGGGTGGGTCGCCGGACGAAAGGTCGCGGCGTGCAGCCATTGCGAATGCGTACTTGGAGCGATCGCGCGCAGCGCTTTGCGACCTACACAGAGAGATCTATCCCCTAATCCTAGACGGGGTAGACCTGCGTGTTTCTTAGCATTGCGAGCCGCATTTTTGCAGCGCGGGCGGTGGCGGCGGCGTTTTCGGTCGCAGCCAGTTGGGTTGGGCTCCGACTGTTATCTTCGGAAGAATATGCGACTAGCTCGGTCGCTATTGCAAGTAGCGCAGTGCTGCTCCCGATTTTTTTTCAGCCGTTCGCGAAGTTCGTGCTTGTTTCTGGCGAGTGGCAACGAGTTGGCCGCGTTTTTTGGCTGCTGCAGCCCGCGTTCGTCGCGTTGATTCTGGGCGGATCTGCTGCAGTTGCCGCGCTGGGCCTTTCAACTGGCGTCGCCGTGAGTGCTGCAGTGTTAGCGATTTCCCAGGGCTGGAAGGAGTTCTGTGGTGAGCTGGCTCGCTCAATGGGGGATGTTAAGAAGATGAGCAAGTTGTATGTCCTTGACGCGGCCACTACAACATTAGCCACTGCAATCTCACTAAGCATTTGGCCAAAAGCGGAGACACTTCTGCTGAGCTCAGCAGTTTCGTCTGCTTTCTGGAGCGCAAGGTATACACCATTTAAGAGCTTTCAACTCAAGGGGCCGCTGAGGTTTTCTGAGCTGGTGCCAATTTATCGCTATTCAATTGGCATTTCGGTTGCCACGTTTATCAACTCGTCAATGCTCACAATTGGCAGGGCCGCAATTAAAAGCGCCTCAAGTACCGAGTTAATGGGCGCAATTCAATTCCTTCTCGATATTCTGCAGAAATCAGTCGCTCTTATCGCATCGTCCCTGTTGTCAGCGGTCATTCCGGAAGCAAGGCGTGCGCCGTTGGCAACGATGGTGAGGCCGCTGTTAATTCTGATGGTAATTGCTCTAGCTGCATTAGCGGTTCTTTCATGGGGAATGACACTGTTTCCGCTTCTCGATCGTTCTCTTGCCAATGTGAGTTTCCCAATTGCGGCATGTTGCGCAACATATGTTTGGGCAAATAGATATAAGGGAGTTATGTTGGATATGCCCTTGATTGCCTCAAAGCAACACTCAGCCTATGTTATTCCTGGGGCAGTGATGGGATTCTGCAGCGTGCTGTTCCTGGCTCAACTCAAGCTTGAAGTCGTTCACTTCATGCTCGCTGGATCCACAGCAATCTTGCTAAGTGGCTCAATCGGTGCACTCTTGGCGAAGAGGCTTGGGCTACTCGATAGCCGGCACACTTTTATGATAGCGGTCATTCCGTTCGTGGTGGCTGCGTTAACCGCCTTGATTTTGCTTCGATAGATAAACAGGTGGCCGGTGACCATATTCTTATACTTCTTGGCGATCTTATTAGGTGGCGGGCTTCTCGCAAGGCGTGGACTCAGGATGAACCTGTGGTGGATCGCCTTCTTTTCCGCGCTGATCTATGGGCTGCCACTGGCTTTTGGCTACGACCTCTTCGGGAAGCCTCTGTCGATCGAATCGCGCGTAATGATGCTATGCGTAGTCTATGCCTGCTTCATTTGCGCACTCTTCTCCCGTCAGCACAGCATTAATGAAGTGAGTGTTGCTAAAGGCGGGGCGGCAAGATTCTATGGAAAAGCTTTCGTCGCGATCAGTGCGCTATCGTTCATTTTGCTTCTATTGATGTACGGCACTGCCTTCTTCTTTGTACACAAGACGGAAAGTGGAGTGAGCGGCTACATATATATGTTGTGGCGAATTTCATCGACCGCGGGCGTGATCTGGTGCTTAGTCCTCCGTCGATATCGAATGTTGCTAATTCCGCTTGTGCCGTTGATTGCAACGCTCTTCGCGGGCGATCGGACAACAGTTGGGCTGACTGCAGTCGCGGCGATATGGATTCTGCTTCAGAGTCGGACAGTGAGTTTCGGGCGCATGATGTTGGTGCTCGGAGGCTCACTTGCCTTGGGTACCTTCCTATTTTTTGGAAAGACTTTCCAAGCGCAGTGGGTGACAGGCACGTTTGAATCACTTCCTTCGCTTGCGAGAACCGTTATTGCCAACGGGCAAGATTCCGTGATTAGAACTGAGCCCTTTGCCATCTTTGGTGTATTTAACGCGCTGACTTCACTTAGTTATGGCCCGCCTGGGTCGCTAATCGTCGAGGTTGCGGCGCAAGTTTTGATCATGCCCTCGTTTTTTGGCTTTAGTGCAAGCTCATTCAATGACTTTTTTCAACCGATCCTTTTTCCCGCATACAGAGAGCATTCTCTTGCCTATTCCTACTGGGGTGAAGGGTTCGTCCGTGGTGGATGGCTTGGCTTTATTGGGTTCTTGATTATATATTTGCTTGTTTTGCGTTTCTTCGATGGGTTGTCGCGGCGTGGAGGTCCAATCCTCAGGTGCTTTTCTTTTGCAGGTGGGGCCTATTGGGCGTTCTACATTCACAGAAACTCTATGGTCTCAATCATCTCCTACGAGCGTCAAATTGCGCTCTACTTCGTGGGTGTAGTCATCTTGGCCCTCGCCTTCAGGGCCATCAACCGCTCCGCTTCTGCCCGTCGTGGCCGCTCTTGGTGATAAATCGATGGCAAGAGTTCATCTCATTGACGGTTACAAGGGTGCATTTACCAATTTTCGGGCGAAACTGATAGAGGATCTAGTTAAGAAAGGGCATGAGGTCTTCGTCTCGGCACCCGACCTTGATGATGTTCTTTGTGAAAGATTACGTCGTGCCGGAATTCGACCGATTGAAATCTGGCTGCAGCGTGGTGGTATCAATCCACTTAGCGACGGTAAGAGCGTGCTATCGATTGCGCGCGCGTTAAGAGCGTCCAAAGCTGACTACGTGCTGGCCTACTCCTCAAAAGCGGTCATCTATGGCCTTCTGGCGAGCATGATCGCGGGGGTGACAGTACGGGCAGCTTTTATAACTGGGCTTGGCTACGGCTTTTTAAATCAGTCGCTTAGGGGAAGAGTTGCAGGATGGATACAGCGTTTACTTTATCGCCTTGCCCTTCGAGCAGCGGATGTCGTGTTCTTCCAAAACCAAGACGATCTCAATGAATTTATCCAGAGAGGGTTGCTAAGTTCCAAAGCGCGTACGCAAATCACGAGCGGGTCGGGCGTTGATCTCGGTTCCTTTTCCTTCCGGCCTCCCGTTTCCAATTCCGTCTTCTTAATGGTTGGGAGACTGCTTCAAAGCAAGGGGGTTCGGGAGTACCATGAGGCCGCCTCGAGACTTCGGGGCAAATATCCAGACGCACGGTTTTTATTGGTCGGATGGTTCGATGAGGGCAACCCTGACGCGATTGACTCTCAACTAAGAAGTTCGATCGAGTCGCGCGATGCGATTGAGTACTTGGGTCGTCTCGATGACGTACGTGACGTTCTATCTCAGTGCTCAGTGTTTGTTTTGCCATCGTATAGGGAAGGTACCCCGCGTTCAACGTTAGAAGCGCTAGCAACTGGGCGCCCGATTGTTACGACGGATGCGCCTGGATGTCGTGAAACTGTAGTTATGGGTCAGAACGGATTTTTGGTGCCTGTCGGTGATAGCGAGGCACTTGCTCTGGCCATGCAGAAGTACTTGGACTGTCCAGCTCTGATCGATCGTCACGCGCACGCAAGTCGGCGGCTTGCCGAAAGACGATTTGATGTGGACGAAGTTAACTCTCAGATCCTGCGCACCCTTGGTCTTAGTGGGTACTAGACAGATGTGCTCCAACAACGTTCGATGCGTGACGGTGAAAGATCTGAACGCAGTCGTAGAGATTCACCGTAGGGCGTTCCCAGGGTTTCTGATGACTCTAATGGGTCCAAAATTTCTGAGGATTTATTATCAGACCCTGGCGGAATACTCTGGCTGTATATTTCTGATTTATGAAGGCGCAGATGGGCCGGCTGGATTTGTTGCCGGAATGTGCGAGCCAGAAGGCTTCTATCGCACGCTGCGGAAAAGGCGACTCCGGGCGCTTCTTGCTTCGTTGTTCTATTTGACATTCAGACCGAAAATCTGGCTGCGAGTGGTTGAAAGCGCGAGACAGTTGACAACTCGCGGGCGTGGTCAGTATTCGATTGGTGATGTTGAACTCGCATCGATAGCGGTTGACCCGGTCAGGTCTGCGAAAGGTGTTGGTACGGAACTCCTTTCGGCATTTTTAGGAGCCTCTCGCGGCGCCGGTGGCTTGCGAGTCGTATTGACGACTGACGCATCCGAAAACGAGCGAGTAAATAACTTCTATTTGCGAAATGGATTTGAATGTAGCCGGCAGATCGTACGAACTGCAAGCCGAACAATGAACGAATATATTTACGTTCTCTCACAGGAGAATACTAGTGGGAATTGATTGGAAGGTTCAGCTTTTTCAACTGAACTATGACCATAGGGAAGAAGAGGCGGCTTCTTCAGTTATTCGAAGCGGATGGCTCACCATGGGTGAGCGAATTGCTCAGTTCGAGCAGGACTTCAGTGAGTCGCTCGGCGAGGGATGCAAAGCAGCGGCGGTAGCGAATGGAACAGCCGCACTACATTTGGCCTTGATGGCGCTCGACATCGGACCTGGTGACGAAGTCATCGTGCCGGCGCAAACATTCGTAGCGGATCTCAACGCCGTCATGGTGACGGGTGCCATGCCGATCATGGCGGATTGTTCTTCGTGGGACGACTGGAACATCTCCCCCCAAGACATTGTGGCAAAAATAACATCTCGCACTAAAGCAGTGATGATCGTCCACTATGCCGGATATCCATGCGACATGGATGCGATCCTGGATCTATGCCGAGATCATGGACTTCCGCTCATTGAGGACTGCGCGCACGCGCCTGGTGCCAGATACAAAGGACGGTCCCTCGGTACGTTTGGTGAGTTTGGATGTTGGAGCTTCTTCAGTAACAAGAACCTCTCTGTTGGCGAGGGAGGGATGGTGACAACACGGTCCTCTGATCTTGACAAGGCAGTTCGATACTTGAGGTCACATGGCATGACCACACTAACCTTGGATCGCCACAAGGGTCGTGCGACAACCTATGACGTGGTTCGGCCGGGCCTCAACTATCGAATGGACGAGATCCGCGCCGCACTTGGGATTGTTCAATTGCAGAAGCTCCCCAATGCAAACGAGGCGAGGCGGAGGATTGTTGAGGCATATAGAGAGTGCTTCTCGGCCTTGGATGGCCTTGGAATTCCATTTGGCAATCGAGGCAATGAAGTGCCTTCGTATCACATCTTTCCAGTTCTGCTCCCAGATGGGATGGATCGCCAAGAAGTGATGGAAGGCTTAAAGAATCGTGGGGTTCAGTCAAGCATTCATTACCCAGCAGTGCACGAGTTCTCCGCGTACGCCGGAATGGACCTCGGTAGAACGCCACTTGCAGATGCCATTGCTCGTCGTGAGTTAACACTTCCGCTCTATCCCGCGATGACGGCGGAACAAGTGAGAATCGTGGTTGACGCATTTACGGAGTCTTATCTTACGGCTCTTAAGTCGGTGAGCAGATAAGTATGGATATTCTTTCAATAATCGGCCGCGATGCTCAGGTGTTTGATGAAGATATTCGTGAAAATGAGCTCAAGCTTTCAGAGGTGGTCGGTCAGTCACGATTCCTCGTCATCGGTGGTGGCGGCTCAATTGGGCAGGCGGTGACTCGTGAGATCTTCAAGAGAAAGCCCAAGCGCTTGGATGTAGTCGACCTAAGTGAGAACAACTTGGTGGAGCTGGTGCGAGATCTGCGCAGCACACTTGGATATATTGATGGGGAATTTCGTACCTTCGCGATTGATTGTTCTAGCAAGGAATTCTTCGCTTTGCTCGATTCAGTGGATGGGTATGATTTCGTGCTTAACCTTTCGGCCTTGAAGCATGTGAGGAGCGAAAAGGATCCGTTTACGCTGATGCGGATGATTGAAGTCAACATCCTGAACACCTTGCTCACAGCTCGTTGCGCGAAAGAGGCTGGGGCCGAAAAGTACTTTTGCGTGTCTACTGACAAGGCAGCGAACCCGGTCAATATGATGGGCGCGAGCAAGCGGATAATGGAGATGTTTCTAATGCGGCTTAGTAGTAGCCAGTGCATATCTACAGCACGCTTTGCGAATGTCGCATTTTCTGACGGGTCTCTTCTTCACGGTTTCAATCAGAGGTTCGCAAAGCGCCAACCGATTTCCGCACCGATGGACGTGAGGCGCTATTTTGTTACGCCGCAAGAATCGGGGGAGCTGTGTTTGGCGTCTTGCATACTCGGGGAGAACAGGGACATTTTTTTTCCAAAGCAATGTGATTCCTTGAGGCTGACGCGCTTCTCGGACATTGCCGTGAGATATGTGGAATCCTTGGGGTTTGTGCCTCACGAATGTAAGAGTGAGGAAGAAGCAAGGCGTCGGGCAAGGGAGTTAATCTCTGCAGGTCGTTGGCCAGTCTATTTCTTTACAAGCGATACAACAGGCGAGAAGGGCTTTGAGGAGTTTTTCACAAGCAGCGATGAACTCGATCTTGAGCGATTTAAGGCGATTGGTGTAATCCGGAACACGACGTACTTCGATGAAGGCCGGTTGGACTGGTTCTTGGATGAAGTTTCCAAGATTCGAGGGAAGTCAACTTGGGGCAAAGGAGAGCTCGTTGAGCTTTTCAACTCGATGATCCCGGAATTTCGGCATTTGGAGACGGGCAAGTATTTGGATGCGCGCATGTGATGACACGAATACTCGATATCATCTTCTCCTCCTTCGCATTGTTGGCACTTTCGCCATTACTCATTCCGATTGCAGTCGCGCTTCGACTTTCTGGCGAGGGGGAAGTTTTTTTTCTGCAGGAGCGAATAGGGTTGAGTGGGAAGCCGTTCAGGCTCTTCAAATTCGCGACGATGCTTAAGGATAGCCCCAATATCGGAACTGGTACGGTTACGGTAAGGGATGACCCGCGCGTGCTGCCGTTTGGGCGCATTCTTCGAAAGACGAAGATCAACGAGTTGCCCCAACTCTTGAATATCGTCAAAGGTGACATGAGCATCGTTGGGCCTCGGCCGCAGACGCGACGATGCTTTGACGCGTTTCCTGCCAGTACGCGTCGCGCGATTGTGCGAGTGCGACCGGGGCTCTCAGGAATTGGTTCCGTCATGTTTCGTGACGAAGAGGGCATGCTTCATGCAGCCGAGAACCCAATGCGGTTCTATGACGATGTGATAGCGCCCTACAAGGGGGTTCTGGAAGAGTGGTACGTCGATCACCAGGGTATTCGCACGTATCTGGCGCTTATTCTCCTGACTGCTTGGGTGGTGATTTTTCCGAGTTCCAAGCTCGTTTGGCGCATCTTTCCTTCACTCCCTCCACCCCCACCCAGCCTAGCGTTTCTCAAGTAGCCCTGTCCCTGTTCTAGGAGCGATGCAGCCCGCCTTTGCGTTCCTGATCATGAATGGTTCTAAACTTGTGCCGATGCGCTGAGACCGATCGTAAGCTTCCCTGATCGGCAGGCACCACAAAAGTAGAACTTTCTGGCATGTTTTCCCAGCCAGGAGGTTCCATGAAG
>JBIQLI010000002.1:0-375111 GCA_044464395.1 Lysobacter sp. | reverse complement strand
AACCAGCTGCTGGTCGAGATGGACGGCTTCGAGGGCGGCGAGGGCGTGATCGTCGTCGCCGCGACCAACCGCCCGGACGTGCTCGATCCGGCGCTGCTGCGCCCGGGCCGTTTCGACCGCCAGGTGGTGGTCGGGCTGCCGGACGTGAAGGGCCGCGAGCAGATCCTCCGCGTGCACATGCGCAAGGTGCCGCTGGCCGACGACGTCGAGCCGATGGTGGTCGCGCGCGGCACGCCGGGCTTCTCCGGCGCCGACCTGGCCAACCTGGTCAACGAAGCCGCGCTGTTCGCCGCGCGCGAGAACGCGAAGGAGGTCCGCATGGACCACTTCGACAAGGCGCGCGACAAGATCATGATGGGCGCGGAGCGCCGCTCGATGGCGATGAGCGAGCAGGAGAAGACGCTCACCGCCTACCACGAGGCCGGCCACGCCATCGTCGGCCGCCTGGTGCCCGAGCACGACCCGGTCTACAAGGTCACCATCATCCCGCGCGGCCGCGCGCTGGGCGTGACCATGTACCTGCCCGAGGGCGACAAATATTCGTACAACCGCACCGCGATCGAGTCGCAGCTGTGCTCGCTGTACGGCGGCCGCGTCGCCGAGGAGCTGATCTTCGGCGAGGGCAAGGTCACCACCGGCGCCAGCAACGACATCGAGCGCGCCACCAAGATGGCGCGCAACATGGTCACCAAGTGGGGCCTGTCCGAGCTCGGCCCGATCACCTTCGGCGAGGATGAGGACGAGGTGTTCCTCGGCCGCTCGGTGACCCAGCACAAGAACGTGTCGGACGAGACCGCGCGCAAGATCGACGAGGTCGTGCGCGACATCCTAGACCGTGCCTACCAGCGCACGCGCACGATCCTCACCGAGAACATCGACAAGCTGCATGCGATGGCCAAGCTGCTGCTGGAATACGAGACCATCGACGTGCCGCAGATCGACGCGATCATGGAAGGCCGCGATCCGCCGCCGCCGATGGGCTGGAGCCCGGGCGGCCCGGGCAAGAACCAGCCCAAGCCGATCACCGTCGGCGGCCCCGCCGAAGCCTGATTAAGTCCTGTAGAGCCGACCCATGGTCGGCTCTCTCCTTCCGGCAGCGTGCGCGCCGACCATGGGTCGGCGCTACAGTATGCTGGCCCCATGTTCGACACCGCCCCCACCCTCGACTGCGCCGGCCGCCCGCTGAAGCTCGACCGCCCGCGCGTCCTCGGCATCCTCAACGTCACCCCCGATTCGTTTTCCGACGGCGGCGAGCACGCCAGCCTGGACGAGGCGGTGGCGCACGGTCTGCGGCTCGCGGAGGAGGGCGCCGACGCGATCGACGTCGGCGGCGAGTCGACCCGGCCCGGTGCCGCCGAGGTGCCGCTGGAGGAGGAACTGCGCCGGGTCGTGCCGGTGATCACCCAGCTCGCGCGCGAAATCCGGATCCCGATCAGCATCGACACCTCCAGGCCGGAGGTGATGCGCGCCGCGGTGGATGCCGGCGCGGGCATGGTCAACGACGTCTACGCGCTGCGCCGCGAAGGCGCGCTCGAGGCGGCCGCGGCCCTGGGCGTGCCGGTGGTGCTGATGCACATGCTCGGCGAGCCGCGCTCGATGCAGGACGACCCGCGCTACGACGACGTCGTTGCCGAAGTGCACCGGTTCCTCGCCGAGCGCATCTTCGCCGCGGAGATGGCGGGCATCGACAAGAAGCGGATCGTGGTCGATCCTGGCTTCGGTTTCGGCAAGACCCGCGACCACAACCTGCTGCTGCTCGCGCAGCTGGAGCGCTTCACCGAACTGGGCGTGCCGCTGATGGCCGGGCTGTCGCGCAAGAAGACCATCGGCGAGCTCACCGGCCGCGAGGACCCGCACGAGCGGGTGCACGGCTCGGTGGCTGCGCACCTGGTCGCCGCCCAGCGCGGGGCGCGGCTGCTGCGGGTCCACGACGTCGCCGCCACGGTCGACGCGCTGAAGGTATGGAACGCGGTCGCCGCGCAGCCAATGCCCAGGCCGAAGCCGGCCGCCCCCGCGATCCGCTGGCCCGACGACGACTGATACCCTTTCCCGTGGGAGCGGCGGAAGCCGCGATCGCTTTTCCAGGGCCGGGGAACCCACGCAATGACCGCCAGCACACCGCTGCTCGCCACCTTCGCCGCCTACCTGCTGCTGATGGTCGGCATCGGCTTCTGGGCCTGGCGCTCCACCCGCAGCTTCGACGACTACATCCTCGGCGGGCGCTCGCTGGGCAGCTACGTCACCGCGCTGTCGGCCGGGGCCTCGGACATGAGCGGCTGGCTGCTGCTGGGCCTGCCGGGCGCACTGTACCTGTCGGGCGTGTCCGAGGCCTGGATCGCGATCGGCCTGCTGCTGGGTGCGTGGGCCAACTGGAAGTTCGTCGCCGGCCCGCTGCGCGTGTACACCGAGCACGCCAGCAACGCGCTGACCCTGCCGGACTACTTCACCAACCGTTTCGCCGACCAGCGCAAGCTGCTGCGGGTGATCGCGGCGCTGGTGATCCTGGTGTTCTTCGCGGTGTATTGCGCCAGCGGCATCGTCGCCGGCGCACGCCTGTTCGAAAGCGTGTTCGGCATGCCCTACGCGCAGGCGCTGTGGTGGGGCGCGGCGGCGACGATCCTGTACACCCTGGTCGGCGGCTTCCTCGCGGTGAGCTGGACCGACACGGTGCAGGCGACGCTGATGATCTTCGCCCTCATCCTGACGCCGATCGTGGTGATCGCCAGCACCGGCGGCTTCGGCGAGAGCGTGGCGCTGATCGGGCAGGCCGACCCGGCCAAGCTCGACTGGTTCCGCGGCGGCACGCTGGGTGTCGTCGGCATCGTTTCGCTGCTGGCCTGGGGCCTGGGCTATTGCGGCCAGCCGCACGTGCTGGCCCGGTTCATGGCCGCCGACGGCCTGGCCACGATTCCGCCGGCGCGGCGCATCGGCATGACCTGGATGTTCCTGTGCCTGGCCGGGGCGATGACCACCGGCCTGTTCGGCAATGCCTACTTCGCAGCGCACCCAGGGCAGGCCGGCATCCTCGGCGGCAACCCGGAGCGGATCTTCATCGGACTGGCGACGCTGCTGTTCAATCCGTGGGTCGCGGGCGTGCTGTTGTCGGCGATCCTGGCCGCGATCATGAGCACGCTGTCGTGCCAGCTGCTGGTCTGCTCCAGCGCGCTGACCGAGGACCTGTACCGCGGCTTCCTGCGGCCGATGGCCTCGCAGCGCGAACTGGTCTGGTTCGGCCGGGCGATGGTGCTCGCGGTGGCGCTGCTGGCGATCTGGATCGCACGCGACCCGGACAGCCGCGTGCTCGGCCTGGTCAGCTACGCCTGGGCCGGGTTCGGCTCGGCCTTTGGCCCGGTGGTGGTGGTGTCGCTGTTCTGGAAGCGGATGACCCGCAATGGCGCGCTGGCCGGGATGCTGGTCGGCGCGATCACCGTGATCGCGTGGAAGGAGATCGCGGTCGGCCACTACGGCAGCGGCCTGTACGAAATGGTGCCCGGCTTCTTCGGCGCGCTTGCCGCGATCTTCGGCGTCAGCCTGCTCGACGCGGCGCCGGAGGGCCATCTCCAGCGCACCCACGACAAGGTCCAGGCGGAACTCGCCGCGGGGTACTGAGCCGGTGGCCATGCGCCGTCCGCCCGCGATCGCGCTGATGGGCCCTACAGCCTCGGGCAAGTCGGCGCTGGCACTGGAGTGGGCGGAGCGGCTGGGCGGTGAAATCCTCAGCGTGGATTCGGCGCTGGTCTACCGCGGCCTCGACATCGGCGCGGCCAAGCCGACCGCGGCCGAACAGGCGCGGGCGCGGCATCACCTGATCGACCTGCGCGAGCCGTGGCTGCCGTACTCGGCCGCGGAATTCGCCCGGGATGCCCGCGCCGCGCTCGACGACGTGCTCGCCCGCGGCAAGCTGCCGATCCTGGCCGGCGGCACCGGCCTGTACTTCCGCGCGCTGCTGCACGGGTTGTCGGACATGCCGGCCGCCGACCCCGGCGTGCGCGCGCGGCTGGAAGCGGAGGCCGCCGAGCGCGGCTGGGCCGCATTGCACGCGGAACTGGCCGAAGTGGATCCGGAGGCGGCCGCGCGCATCCACGCCACCGATGCCCAGCGGATCCAGCGCGCGCTCGAGGTCTGGCGGCTCAGCGGCCGCCCGATCAGTGCCTGGCAGCGGCAAGCCCCGGGCGAGCGCCTGCCGGTGCGGGTGCTGCCCCTGGTGCTGGCCCCGCGCGAACGCGCGACCCTGCACCGGCGGATCGAGCAGCGCTTCGACGCCATGCTGGCGCAGGGCTTCCTCGACGAGGTCCGCGCCCTGCGCGCGCTGCCCGAGCTCGCCGGGCATCCGGCGCCACTGGAGCTGCCGGCGATCCGCGCCGTGGGCTACCGCCAGGCCTGGGAACACCTGGACGGGGCGACCACCGCGGCCGGGTTCCGCGACCGCGCGATCTTCGCCACCCGCCAGCTCGCCAAGCGCCAGCTCACCTGGCTGCGCGGCGAGCTCGGCGCGCGCTGGTTCGACCCGGAACGTGACCGCGGTCCGCTGGAGCGGGCTTTGGCCATGTTTGCGGTAACATCGGCCGGTCGCCGCCAAGGGGAAACTGGGTCGGGCGATGCGGGGCGCTGAAGTGCCCCGGAAAAACAACACACAAATCAGATGATTGCTGGGGGAAACACCATGTCCAAGGGGCAATCCCTGCAGGACCCGTTCCTGAACGCACTGCGGCGCGAACGCGTGCCGGTGTCCATCTACCTGGTCAACGGCATCAAGCTGCAAGGCACGATCGAGTCCTTCGACCAGTTCGTGGTGCTGCTGCGCAATACCGTCAGCCAGATGGTCTACAAGCACGCGATTTCCACCGTGGTCCCGGCCCGCAACGTGCGCATGGGCACCCCGGCGGGCGCCACCGAGGAAGCCGAGGCGGCGGAAGGGGCCTGACCCGCCCCGGGCGGGGTTGATTGCGGGGCCTCGCGGCCGCATTAGGAAGCAATGCCCACGACCCTGTTCGAACGTTCCCGCAAGGGTGAGCACGCGCTGCTGATCCAGCCACACGCCGGCGGGCCCCCGGACGAAGGCGTGGTCGAGGAATTCGCCGACCTGGCCCGGTCGGCGGGCGCGACCATCGCCGCGCTGTTGCCGGCACGGATCGACCGGCCCAATCCGGCGACCCTGGTCGGCAGCGGCAAGCTGGAGGAAGTGAAGGCGGCCGCAGACGCCACCGGCGCCGACCTCATCCTGGTCAACCACCCGCTGTCACCGATCCAGGAGCGCAACCTGGAGAAGGCGCTGCAGCGGCGCGTGGTCGACCGCACCGGCCTGATCCTGGACATCTTTTCGCAGCGCGCGCGCAGCGCCGAAGGCAAGCTGCAGGTCGAGCTTGCCCAGCTGCGGCACATGGCCACCCGCCTGGTCCGCGGCTGGACCCACCTGGAGCGCCAGCGCGGTGGTGCGATCGGCCTGCGCGGCCCCGGCGAGACCCAGCTCGAGACCGACCGGCGACTGCTGCAGAAGCGTGTCGAGCAGCTGCAGAAGCGGCTGGACAAGGTCGAGGTGCAGCGCGCGCAGATGCGCCGCGCCCGCCTGCGCAGCGAACTGCCACGGGTGGCCCTGGTCGGCTACACCAACGCCGGCAAGTCGACCCTGTTCAACACCTTGACCGGCGCCGACGCCTACGCCGCCGACAAGCTGTTCGCGACCCTGGACCCGACCGTGCGCCGGGTCGAACTTCCCGGCGGCGCGGTGGTGCTGGCCGATACCGTCGGCTTCGTCCGCGACCTGCCGCACGAGCTGGTGGCCGCGTTCCGCTCGACCCTGGGCGAGGCCCGCGACGCCGACCTGCTGCTGCACGTGGTCGACGCCGCCGACCCCCTCCGCGAGGAGCGCATCGCCCAGGTGGACGCGGTGCTGGCCGAAGTCGGCGCCGGCGACATCCCGCAGCTGCTGGTCTACAACAAGATCGACAAGGTCGAAGGCGCGCAAGCCCGCCACGACGTGCCCGGTGCCGCGCAGGCCGGGGCGCGCGAGCGGGTCTGGGTGAGCGCCCGCGACGGGCTGGGGCTGGACCTGCTGCGCGCGGCGATCGGCGGGATGCTCGGCCTGCGCCGGATCCACGCCGAACTGCGCCTGCCCGCGGACGCCGGCCGCCTGCGCGCGCGCCTGCACGCGCTGGGCGCGGTCAAGGGCGAAGCCCACGACGAGGCCGGCTGGGCGCTGCAGCTCGACCTGGCCCAGGCCGATGCCCGGCGCCTGGCCAGCCAGCCCTGGGGTGCGCCATTGCAGCCGCTTTTGGTTGAGACGGCCTCCCCCGACCCCTAGAATCGACCGGATGCGCCAGCAGCCGCCCCGCGGACGCCGTGCGCACCCGTTTCCCTGGAGCAGTTGATGGCCTGGAACATCCCCGGCGGGTCCGGCAAGGACGGCCGCAATCCGCAGCGACGCGGCGGCGGCAACGCCCTGGATCGCTTCCTCGACCCGCTGCGCGGCCTGTTCGGCGGCGGCGCAGGCCCCGGCCGCTGGATCGCGATCCTGCTGGCGCTGTGGCTCGTGTTCAATTCCTTCGTGCTGGTCACCGAGCAGCAGCGCGGCGTGGTCCTGCGCTTCGGCGAGGTCGCACGCGTCCTGCAGCCGGGCCCGCACCTGAAGTGGCCGTGGCCGGTGGAGCGCGTGCTCAAGGTCCAGGCCACCCAGATCAAGACCTTCAGCGACACCCTGCCGGTGCTGACCCGCGACGAGAACATCGTCACCGTGGAAGTGAACGTGCAGTACCGGGTGGACGACCCGATGCTGTACCTGTTCGGCACCCGCAACGCGGACGAGGTCCTGACCCAGGCGACCCTCAGCGCGGTGCGCGAGCAGGTCGGCCGTTCCGACCTGGACACCGTGCTCAGCGCGCGCAACGCATTGTCGGTGTCGGCGCGCGAGCGCCTGCAGGAAGCTTTGAAGGAATACCGCACCGGTCTGCTGGTCACCGAGCTCAACCTGCCCAACGCGCGACCGCCCGAGGAAGTGAAGCCGGCCTTCGACGACGTCAACAGCGCGCAGCAGGACAAGGACCGCCTGAAGAACGAGGCCGAGGCCTACGCCAGCAAGCTGGTGCCCGAGGCCCGCGGCCGCGCCGCGCGCGTGCGCACCGTGGCCGAGGGCTACAAGGAAGCGCGCATCGCCCAGGCCACCGGCGACAGCGAGCGCTTCTCGCTGCTGCTGGAGCAGTACCAGGCCGCGCCGGCGATCACCCGCAAGCGCCTGTGGCTGGAGACCGTGCAGGAGGTGCTCGCCGGGAACCGCACCATCGTCGGCGCCGACGGCCGCGAGCTGATCTACCTGCCGATGGGCGGCAGCGGTGGTGGCGCTTCGACGCCGTCGGCCACGACGCCGCCGCTGCTGACCCCGGACATGGTCGCGCCGACGGTGGACGCCTTGCCGTCCACGCCGCGCCCGCCGCGGGATGCGCGCCGTACAGGCCGTGAAGGCCGCGAGGAGGTGGGCCGATGAGACTGAACCTTTGGATTCCCCTCGCGGTGGTCGTGCTGCTGGGATTGATGAGCTCCGTGTTCGTGGTCAACCAGGGCCAGGTCGGCATCGTCCTGAACCTGGGCCGCGTGGTGCGTTCCGACATCCAGCCCGGGCTGCACTTCAAGTGGCCACTGGTCGAGACCGCGCATGTCTACGACGTCCGCCTCCAGGTCCTGGACTCCGAGCCCGAGCGCTACCTGACCAGCGAGAAGAAGGACGTCAGCGTCGACTTCTTCTCGATTGGCCGGATCGAGGACGTGCGCACCTTCTACCGCGCCACCGGCGGCGACGAAACGGTCGCGGTCGCGCGCCTGGCGCCGATCATCAAGGACTCGCTGCGCAACGAGATCAACTCGCGCACCTTGCAGCAGGTGGTGTCCGGCGACCGCAGCGAGATGGTCGCGGACCAGCTCGACGCCATCAACAAGGGCGCCGGCACGCTGGGCGTGAAGATCGTGGACATCCGGATCAAGCGCATCGACCTGCCGCCGGGCGGCGAGGTGATCGAGCAGGTGTACCGGCGCATGCGCGCCCAGCGCCAGCAGGTCGCCGCGCAGTTGCGCGCCGAGGGCGAGGAGCTGTCGCAGAAGATCCGCGCCGAGGCCGACCGCCAGCAGCAGGTGATCCTGGCCAATGCCGAACGCGACGCGCAGAAGCTGCGCGGCGAAGGCGACGCGGAAGCCGCGCGGATCTATGCCGAGGCCTACGGCCGGGATCCGGCGTTCTACGCCTTCCACCGCAGCCTGGAGGCCTACCGCGAGGCCTTCGACGGCAACGCGGCCATCGTCCTCGACGAGAACGATCCCTTCCTGCAGTACCTGCACGACGACCGATGACCGACCTGTGGTCGGCCCTGTGCCTGGTGGCGGTGCTCGAGGGCCTGTTGCTGTTCGCCATGCCGGACGCCTGGCGTCGCGCCGCCGAGGCGCTTCACGCCATGCCCAACGCCCGCCTGCGGGCGGTGGGGGCGATGGTCGCGGCGGCGGGACTGGCGGCGCTGCTGCTGGTGCGCTCGTAGAGCCGACCCATGGCCGGCTGCCCCGGCGGGGCCGGCTCCACGGTGGATTCGCGCCCCCGAAACCCGGATAATGCCGAAAAGCCGGAAGGGGACTGTCCCCTCCGGCTTTTTGCGTGTCGCGGCTTCCGCCGCTTCCACCAGGAGGCTACGCCATGGGTCAGTCGGTCGTCGTGTTGGGTGCCCAGTGGGGCGATGAGGGCAAGGGCAAGATCGTCGACCTGCTGACGCAGGACATCGGCGCGGTCGTGCGCTTCCAGGGCGGCCACAACGCCGGCCACACCCTGGTGATCAACGGCAAGAAGACCGTGCTGCACCTGATCCCGTCCGGCATCCTGCGCCCGGATGCGCTGTGCCTGATCGGCAATGGCGTGGTCCTGCACCCCGGCGCGCTGCGCAAGGAGATCGACGAGCTCGAGGCGACCGGCGTGGACGTGCGCTCGCGGCTGAAGATCAGCCCGGCGACGCCGGTGATCATGCCGTACCACATCGCCCTCGACCAGGCGCGCGAAAAGGCCGCCGGCGGCAAGGCGATCGGCACCACCGGCCGCGGCATCGGCCCGGCCTACGAGGACAAGGTCGCGCGCCGCGGCATCCGCGTGGCCGACCTGCGCTATCCGCACGAGCTGGCCGAGCTGCTGCGCTCGACCCTCGACTACCACAACTTCGTGCTGACGAAATTCCTCGGCGCGGAGCCGGTGGACTTCCAGAAGACCCTCGACGAGGTCGTGGCCTTCGGCGAGTACATCGAGCCGATGAAGAGCGACGTCGCCGGCGTGCTGCACGACCTGCGCAAGCAGGGCAAGCGGGTGCTGTTCGAGGGCGCGCAGGGCTCGCTGCTGGACATCGACCACGGCACCTATCCGTACGTCACCTCGTCGAACACCACCATCGGCGGGGCGATGGCCGGCACCGGCGTCGGCGCCGACGCGATCGACTACGTGCTCGGCATCGCCAAGGCCTACGCCACCCGCGTCGGCGGAGGCCCGTTCCCGACCGAGCTGTTCGACGACGTGGGGCAGGGCATCCGCGACCGCGGCCAGGAATACGGCGCCACCACCGGCCGCCCGCGGCGCTGCGGCTGGATCGACATCGTCGCGCTCAAGCGCGCGGTCGCGATCAACGGCATCAGCGGCCTGTGCATCACCAAGCTCGACGTGCTCGACGGCATGGAGACGCTGAAGATCTGCATCGCCTACGAATACCACGGCAAGCGCACCGAGTACGCGCCGCTGGACGCCGAGGGCTGGGAGGAGTGCAAGCCGGTGTACCTGGAGTTCCCGGGCTGGCAGGAATCCACCCACGGCATCACCGAATGGGACAAGCTGCCGGCGGCGGCCCGCGCCTACCTGCGCGCGCTGGAGGAACTGGCCGGCAGCCCGCTGGCGATCGTCAGCACCGGCCCCGACCGCGACGCCAACATCGTGCTGCAGGATCCCTGGGCCTGAGCCGCGGGGATTCACGGGCCGACCAGGGGTCGGCCCTACAGTAGGGGCATGCCGCTCAAGCTCGCCACCTTCAACATCAACGGCATCCGTGCGCGGTTGCCGCACCTGTTGCAGTGGCTCGAGCGCGAGCAGCCGGACATCGCCTGCCTGCAGGAGTTGAAGGCGAAGCACGAAGCGTTTCCCCGTGCGGAGATCGAAGCGGCGGGCTACGGCGCGCTGTGGCAGGGGCAGGTGTCGTGGAACGGGGTGGCGATCCTGGCCCGCGGCGCCGAGCCGGTGGAAAGCCGGCGGCGCCTGCCCGGCGAACCGGAGGACAGCCAGGCGCGCTATCTCGAGGCGGCGGTGCACGGGATCATGGTGGCCTGCCTCTACCTGCCCAACGGCAACCCGCAGCCCGGGCCGAAGTTCGACTACAAGCTGCGCTGGATGGACCGGTTGCTGCGGCACGCGAAGACCCTGGTGGACTGCGGGCACCCGGTGGCGATGGTGGGCGACTACAACGTCGTGCCGACCGACTTCGACATCTACGATCCGCGCTCCTGGCGCAAGGACGCGCTGCTGCAGCCGGAATCGCGCGAGCGTTACGCGCGGCTGCTGGCGCAGGGCTGGACCGATGCGTTGCGCCACCTGCATCCGGACGAGCAGGTGTTCACCTTCTGGGACTACTTCCGCCAGCACTGGCAACGCAACGCGGGACTGCGCATCGACCACCTGCTGCTGAATCCGCCGCTGGCGAAGCGGCTGCGGGCCGCCGGTGTCGACCGCTGGGTCCGCGACCTGCCCAAGGCCAGCGACCACGCGCCGACCTGGGTCGAACTGGCCTGAACGCCCCTGGCCGGCAACGGGCCGGCTCTACGGCGCATTCACCCGCGCGGGCGGACCCTGACGCACAGGAACCCCTGTCCGGAGGCCCCCGATGCGCCGCCTGATCCTCGCCCTGTTGTGCACGCTGGCGCTCGGCGCCTGCGCCAGCATCCCCTCGGTCTACATCGACCACGACCCCGCGGTGGATTTCTCCCAGTACCGCACCTACAGCTGGCGCGAGAAGCCAGAGGGCGGCACCGCGCTGGCCATGCAACGCATCGTCACCCGCATCGACCAGCAGCTCATGGCCAAGGGCTGGCGGCTGGTGCCGACCGGCGGCGACGTTGCCGTGGCCGCGCACGTGGCCACCCACCAGGAGCATCGCCTGGATACCTTCTACGACGCGCCGATGTGGGGCGGCTGGGGCTGGTATGGCCCGTACTCGTGGTGGGGCCCGACCCCGTATGCACGCTCCCGCGTGACCAGCTACGCGGTCGGCACGCTGGTGGTGGACATGTTCGATGCGCGGACCAAGCGCGCGATCTGGAGTGGCATGGCCGAAGACGTGGTTCCCGACACCGTCGCCGAGCGCAACGCCGACATCGACAACGCGATCGCCAAGATGTTCATGGACTTCCCGCCCAACTGAACACCGGCCCGCGCAGCGGGCCCACCAACTTTCCCTTCTCCCCGCAAGCGGGGAGTAGGTGCCCCAAAGGGGCGGATGAGGGGCGCAGTTGCAGTTCCCTTCTCCCCGCGCGCGGGGAGAAGGTGGCCCGCGCAGCGGGGCGGATGAGGGGCGCTGTTGAAGCAGCCGCTACGTCTCACCCCGCCCCCCGCCACCTCCGCGTAATCTTCTGGAAGAACTGCGAATTCGGAATCTGCAGCACCGTGTCGCTGCCGTCCTCCCCCGTCTCGTGCAGCGTCGTGTACACGAAGTTGATGTCGATCACCCGGCCCTTGAGTCCCGGCTTCTCGCCGTTCTCCAGCAGTTCGATCCGGTCGTTGAGCCGGAACGGCCGGGTGGTCAGG
Organism: Lysobacter sp.; assembly: GCA_044464395.1. Lineage (GTDB taxonomy): Bacteria > Pseudomonadota > Gammaproteobacteria > Xanthomonadales > Xanthomonadaceae > Cognatiluteimonas. The sequence continues at coordinate 363,314 of JBIQLI010000002.1, read as the reverse complement.
ATCAGCAACGCGCAGAAGATGTTCGACAGCACGCTCCACGCCGCGAAGAACGCCACCGCGCCGACCGCCACGAAGCCGGTGAGCGTGCCCCACAGCGCCGCGCCGGACACGCCGAGCCGGTTCAGGATCGCCAGCAGCGCCGCGACGTAGATCACCGTCCCGACCAGGCGCCGGGTGCCGATCGCGAACGCGGGCGCGAGGTCGTAGCGGACGCAGGCGCGGTGCAGGGCGAAGCGCAGCAGCCGGTTCAGCAGCCAGGCGACGAGCAGGATGCCCAGCGACTGCAGCACCGGGCCGGCGGCGATGTGCAGCCCGGGCAGGGCGGCGTCGGGGGCGAGCCAAGGGATCGGGGAGTCGCGCATGCGCGGACTGTAGCAGCCCGGGCGTGGTGGATCGCGGTATCTTCGGCCCATGTGCTACTCGGCCCAGATCCGCCAGGACTACCGCAAGTTCATCCGCGAGGTCGGCGCGCGGATCGACATCGACGAGTTCGTGCGGCTGTACTGGGAGCGCAAGGAAGGCTCGAAGGCGAAACTGCCGCGCGCCATGGACGCAATGTTCGCCGAGCCGGCCAGCGACGCAGAGCGCCGGATCGCGGAGATGATCGCCGAGTTCGACCGCGCCGAGACCGCGCGCCTGGAACAGGAGCTGTTCAAGCAGCGCAAGCGCCTGGCCGACGCCGAGCGCGCGCTGAAGGCGAAACACACCAAGGCCGCCGCCGAGAGCCGGCGCATCGCGTTGGCCAAGGTCGAATGGGCACTGCGCAAGCTGGCGCAGCTGCGGCGCGCCACCCTGGAACCCGAAGACGCGCGCATCTTCCCCGGCTGGCATGCGCCGTTGCTGGTGGCCGAAGGCGGCGAGCGCGTGGTCCGGCCGATGCGCTACCAGTGCCGCCCGCAAGGCAAGCCCGCCTTCTACGACCGCAAGTATCCCGGCACCTACAACGCCCGCCGCGACAGCCTGGGCAAGTTCTGGAAGCCGTTGTTCGGCTACCGCCACGGGATCCTGGCGGTGCAGGCGTTCTTCGAGAACGTCGCCCTGCACGCGGCCGAGCACCGCGCGCTGGCGCCCGGGGAGGCCGAGCGCAACGTGGTGCTCGAATTCCGCCCGCAGCCTGCGCAGGACATGCTGGTGGCATGCCTATGGTCGCCGTGGTCGGCTGCCGGCGCGCCGGACCTGCTGTCGTTCGCGGCGATCACCGACGAGCCGCCGCCGGAGATCGCGGCCGCCGGGCACGACCGCTGCATCATTCCGATCGAGCCACGCAACCTCGACGCCTGGCTGAATCCGGACCCGGCCGATCTTGCGGCGCAGCAGCGGATCCTGGATGAACGGGCGCGGCCGTATTACGAGCATCGGATGGCGGCCTGAAAACAGGCTGTCGCGACTTGCGTCGCTCCCGCATTCCGCCCGCTTGTTTCACATCGGGACGATGCGCGTTTGCGCATCCTGTCACGCGGCAATCGGCCGACGAACGACAGGAGCACAACGACAATGGCTGACATGAAGAATGAACACGGACTGGGCAAGGGCACGGGCGCCGCGGCGGGCGCGGTGACCGGTGGCGCGATCGGTTCGGCGGCGGGCCCGGTCGGCACGGTGGCCGGCGCGGTGGTCGGTGGCGTCGCGGGTTACGCGGCCGGCGGCGCGATCGCCGAGAGCGTGAACCCGACCGAGTACGACGACCACTTCCGCACCAGCTACAGCTCGACGCCGTACTACAGCGACCGCTACAGCTGGAACGACTACCAGCCGGCCTACCAGTACGGCTACAACACCTACGAGAAGTACCGCGGCCAGCGCTTCGAGGACGTGGAGCCGCAGCTGGAGCGCGAGTGGGACAGCGTGCGCGGCCAGTCGTCGCTGGCCTGGAACGACGCAAAGGGCGCGGTCCGCGAGGGCTGGGACTACATCGAGCGCGCGATGCCGGGCGACTTCGACCGCGACGGTCGCTGATCCGCACAGCGCAGCAAGGAGGCCCCGCTCCGGCGGGGCCTTTTTCGTGTCGCACGTCCTGCGACGCTGCCGTGCGAGGCTGCGCGCCATGAGCCGTCGTTCAGGATCCGCCGACCTTCCGCTGCACGGCGGCCGCGTGCCGCGCTGGCTCGCCGACCGCATGACCCGGCTCGGCGCGGTGATGGTGCAGGCGATCGTGCTGGAGTACGGCCGCGACGAGCTGCTGCGGCGGCTGGCGCATCCGTTCTGGTTCCAGTCCTTCGGTGCGGTGATGGGCATGGACTGGCACTCCTCCGGCATCACCACCAGCGTGATCGGCGCGCTGAAGAGCGGGCTGGCGCCGTTGTCGGGCGAGCTCGGGTTGCACGTGTGCGGCGGCCGAGGGCGGCACTCGCGCGCGACGCCGGCGGAACTGGCAGCGGTCGGTGAGCGCGTGGGACTCGATGGCGCGGCGCTGACGGCCGCCAGCCGGATGGTCGCCAAGGTCGACAGCGCGGCGGTCCAGGACGGTTTCGAACTTTACCTGCACGGCTTCGTCGTCAGCGACGACGGGCGCTGGGTCGTCGTCCAGCAGGGGATGAACGGCGCGGCACGCCAGGCGCGCCGCTACCACTGGCTGTCGGAGGGCCTCACCAGCTTCGTCGACAATCCGCATGCCGCGGTCGACGGCCCGGGCCAGGGCACGATCATCAACCTCGCCGATCGGCGCGCCGCCAGTTCGCGCGATGCGCAGGTGGCGCTGCTGCGCGAGCTGGCGCCCGAGCGGATCGCCCTCGAATTCGCGAAGGTCGGGTCGGCGCGCGCGGAGCGCGGCGCAACGACCGGCTCCCAGGGGTCCCTGCTGCCGCACCTCCAGCTCCCCGCCCACCACGACGTGCGGCCGGGCGACCTGGTGCTGCGCCGCCTGCACGCCAACCTCGCCGCCGCGGCGGAACGGGGGCCGGAGGACTTCCCGGAGCTGCTGCAGGTGCCCGGCGTGGGCGCCCGCACCGTGCGCGCGCTGGCGCTGGTGGCAGAAGTGCTGCACGGCGCGCCGTGCCGGTTCAGCGACCCGGCGCGCTTCTCGATCGCGCACGGGGGCAAGGACCGGCACCCGTTCCCGGTACCGACCAAGGCCTACGACCACACGATCGGCGTGCTGAAGCAGGCGGTGCGGCAGGCAAAGCTGGGGCGCGAGGAGCGCCTGGCCGCGATCCGCCGCCTGGATGCACAGGCCCGGCGGCTCGAAGGCAGGGTGGGCGGCCCGTCGCTGGAGGCGCTGCTGACCGACGAGCGCGCCCACTCGCACGCCTTCGGCGGGCGCAGCATCTTCGGTCCGGAGCCGGAGCCGGCGCCCGGGACTAATCCCCAGCCGCTTCCCAGGCGCGCTTGACCTCACCGCGAACCGCTTCCCACGGCTCCTCGTGTGCCACCGCGTTCCAGGCCTTGCGGAGATGGTTTTCGACCGCGCTCCACTCCCTGCCCGGGAATTTGATCCGCGCAGCCAACAGGATCGCCTGGAGCATCGGCGGCAGGGGAGCCGGGGTGACCATGGCGAGCGAAGTTAACGGCAGTTGAACGTGCCTTCCGTGCGTTATCGCACACTGCGTCGCTAAGCGAACTCCGGGCCGTGGCACAGGCCCTGGTAGTCGGCATGCAGCAGCCGGAAGCATTCGCATGCGCGCCCCTCCAGCGCCTGCCGGTCTTCCATCCGGATCCAGCCGCGGCCATAGCTGATGGCACCCTGGCCGCGCAGCCGGCGTGCCGCCTCGGTCACGCCTTCGCGGCGGACGCCGAGCACGTGGGCGAGCGCCTCGTGGGTGATGCGCAGGATGCCGGCGCCGCCCTGGCGGTCGAAGCCCAGCAATATCCAGCGGCAAAGCTGCCGTTCGATCGTGTGGTGGCGGTTGCAGATGGCGTTCCGGGTCAGCTGTGCCATCAGCCATCGGGTGTGGCACAGGACCATGGACTGGAACGGCCCACCGCGACGGAACTCGCGCTCCATGACCTCCGCGCGCATCACCAGGGCTTCGCCCTCCGCCTGGACCACCACCCGGGTAGTGGCCTGCGGTGCGCCCATGAGGACACCGAGGCCGACCATGCCTTCGTTGCCCACGCTGAGGATTTCGCCGGTCTCGCCATCCTCGGTGGTATAGCGCACGGACACGGTGCCGCTACGCAGGAAGTAGACCTGCCCATGGCCGATCGCCTCGGTGCGCCCGGGTCCGGATTGCAGCAGCACGCGGCCGACATCCAGCGGCACCTGCCGCAACTCGGTCGCCAGCCGCCCGGACAGTGACCGCGGCAAGCGCTCCAGCAGGCGGCTGAGCGGCGGATGGGACAGCGGAGGCGGAATGGCGAACAGGCAGTGGTCTCCAGCAGCGGGAAAAGATGAACAGGGACGCGCCCTGCACAGGTTGCGCGGGGCGGCAGGGACGGGGAGGTGAAAACGAACGGCGATCCGGGATCGGGCACGGGCGCCATTCAGCAAGGTCCCGGCGGCGTGATGGCCATTCCCGCCACCCACCTTACACGGATTCAGGTGCGCGGGGGCTGGGCCATCGTGCGTGCGCGCCAGGTTTCGCGGGTCTGCGGCTTGACGAACAGCACCGTGACCTGCGGCTGTTCCCTGGCAAGGGCGTCCTCGATCCTGCCGACGCAGGCTTCGATCTCGGGCGTGGCGAGTGCGTCCTCGAACTCGGCGCTCAGGGCGGCGACGACCTGGTCGGGGCCCATCTGCACGGTGAATACCCCGTTGGCGCAACGCACCGCGGGGTCGTTATTGGCGATGCGCAGGATGGCGTCGCGCACATGGGGATGTGCGGATTCGCCCATCAGCAGGCCTTTGGTCTCGCGGGCCAGCAGCAGCGCGGCGACCGCCAGCACCAGGCCGATGCAGATCGACGCGACCCCGTCGAGGACAGGCATGTCCAGCGCGCGGGCGGCGGTGATTCCGGCCAGTGCGATCAGCAGCCCGAGCATGGCCGCGGTGTCCTCGAGCAGCACGGTGAAGGTGGTCGGATCCTTGCTCCTGCGGAACGCCTGGAAATATCCGTAGTCGCCCTTGTGCGCACGGAACTCGCGCAACGCGACCCACCAGGTGCCGCCCTCGAAGGCGAGCGACAGGCCGAGCACGATGTAGTTGACCAGTGGATCGCGCATCTCGACCGGGTCGCGCACATGCGAGATGCCTTCGTAGATGGAAATGCCCGCACCCAGCGCGAACACGAGCAACGCGACCATGAACGACCAGAAGTACAACTCCCGCCCGAAGCCGAACGGGTGCGCAGGGGTCGCCGGCCGCGAGGCGCGATGCATCCCGTACAGCAGCAACAACTGGTTGGTGGTGTCCACCGTCGAGTGGACGCCCTCGCTGATCATCGCCGAACTTCCGGTGATCGCCGCGGCGATGAACTTGGTGATCGCGATCGCCAGGTTGCCGCAGAGCGCGGCGACCACGACCAGCTTCGATCCGTGCTTGCTGGCCATTCCCTTACAGTTGGCGCGCCGCGCGGGTGTCGAGCCGCATGGACTCGCGCAGCAGGCGCAGGGCCCGCTGGTTGCGGGCCCGGGTGATGGAGGCGCAGCAGTCCGCGGGGACGCTGACCTCGAAGTCGCGCATGTGCGCGTCGGCGGCGGTGGTGAGCACGCAGCCGTCGCCGGCGATGCCGGTGACCACCACGTGGCGAACGCACAGCTGCGACAGCAGGATTTCCAGCGGCGTGCCCAGGAACGCCGAGTGCTTGGGCTTGAGCACCAGGTAATCGTCGTGTTCGGGCGGCAGCGCCCGGGAGAGCGGGGCACCGGCCGAATCGGGTTGGCTGCAGATCGCGACCAGCTCGCGGAAGTCCGACAGCCAGTGGGTGAAGTTGTCGTTGACGTAGATGGCCGGCACGCCGCGCGCCTTCAGGCGTTTTTTCAGGCGGGCAAGCACGGGCAGCATCGGCAACGTTTGGCGCAACAGTTTGTCGGCACCCGGGAAGTCCATCGGGTTGATCATGTCGACGACCAGCAGCGCCGACCGGCCCGCGGCCGCCTTCATGTCGCTGCCGCGGCGTCCGGGTCGATGCTGGCGAAGGCGTTCACCAGCTCGGCCGGGTCCCCGGGCCGGACGACACGGGCAACTTCCTTGCCGTCGTGGAGGAACACCAGAGTAGGCCACAGCTTGACCCGGAACGAGCGGCCGAGCACGCGCCCGGGGCCGTCCTCCACGCGGATGTGCCGGACGCCCGGGTGCGCGGCGATCGCACGCTCCACCAGCGGGCGCGCCGCGCTGCAGTAGCCGCACCAGTTGGTGCCGAACTCGAGCACCACCGGCCCCGGCAGCCGCTCCACCTCGGTGCGGTCGGGGGCCTGCGGGGAATAGGGTTGCATGGCCATGGGGACAGCGTGCGAGGTGCGCGTTCAGGGCTCTGTGAAAACAGCGCCCCTCATCCGCCCCTTCGGGGCACCTACGCCACGTTCGGCTCGCTGAACGCCTCGATCTCGCCCTTGAACTCGTTGATCGGCACGCAGGCGCAGAACACGTTCTTGTCGCCGTAGACGTTGTCCACGCGCGCCACCGGCGGCCAGTACTTCTGCTGGCGCAGCGAGGCCAGCGGGAAGGCCGCCAGTTCGCGGGTGTAGCCGTGGGTCCATTCGCTGGCCGACACCTGGGTTGCGGTATGCGGCGCGTGCTTGAGCGGGTTGTCCTCGCGGTCCATGCGGCCTTCCTCGATCGCACGGATCTCCTCGCGGATCTGGATCATCGCGTCGCAGAAGCGGTCGAGCTCGGCCAGCGATTCCGATTCGGTCGGCTCGACCATCAGCGTGCCGGCGACCGGGAAGCTCAGGGTCGGTGCGTGGAAACCGAAGTCGATCAGGCGCTTGGCCACGTCCTCGGCGGACACGCCGGTGCTGTCCTTGAGCGGGCGCAGGTCGAGGATGCACTCGTGCGCGACCAGGCCGTTGCGCCCGGTGTACAGGGTCGGGTAGTGCGGCGCGAGCTTCTTCGCCACGTAGTTGGCGTTGAGCAGGGCGACCTGGGTGGCGCGGCGCAGGCCGGCGGCGCCCATCATCGCGATGTACATCCAGCTGATCGGCAGGATCGAGGCGCTGCCGAAGGTGGCCGCCGACACCGGCGCGCCCTTGCCGACGCCTTCGGTGCGCAGCTCGCTGGCCTGTGCGCCCGGCAGGAACGGCGCCAGGTGCGCCTTCACCGCGCACGGGCCGACGCCCGGACCGCCGCCGCCGTGCGGGATGCAGAAGGTCTTGTGCAGGTTGAGGTGGGACACGTCCGAGCCCCACTTGCCCGGCTTGGCGACGCCGCACAGGGCGTTCATGTTGGCGCCGTCGGTGTACACCTGGCCGCCGTGCGCGTGCACGATTTCGCAGATCTCGACCACGTCCTCCTCGAACACGCCGTGGGTGGACGGGTAGGTCATCATGATCGCGGCGAGGCGGTCCGAATACTGTTCGGCCTTGGCGCGGATGTCGGCGACGTCGACGTTGCCGTTGGCGTCGCAGCGGGTCACCACCACGCGCATGCCGCACAGCTGCGCCGAGGCGGGGTTGGTGCCGTGCGCCGATTCCGGAATCAGGCACACGTCGCGCTGCGGCTCGCCGCGGGCGCGGTGGTAGGCGCGGATCGCGAGCAGGCCCGAGTACTCGCCCTGCGCGCCGGAGTTCGGCTGCAGGCTGACCGCGTCGTAGCCGGTCACCTCGCACAGCATCGCCTCGAGCCCGTCGATCAGCTCCTTGTAGCCCGCGGCCTGGTCGGCCGGCGCGAACGGATGGATGTCGGCGAACTCCGGCCAGGTGATCGGGATCATCTCGGCGGTGGCGTTGAGCTTCATCGTGCACGAGCCCAGCGGGATCATCGTGCGGTCCATCGCCAGGTCCTTGTCCGCCAGCGAGCGCATGTAGCGCAGCATTTCGTGCTCGCTGTGGTAGGTGTTGAACACCGGGTGGGTCATGAACGCGGAGGTGCGCAGCAGGCCCTCGGGGATCAGCGAAGGCGCGCTCGCGTCGAGCGCCTCCACATCGGGCAGGGTCGCCTCGTCGCCGCCGAAGATGCGCCACAGCAGCTCGATGTCGGCGCGCGTGGTGGTCTCGTCCAGCGAAATGCACAGGTACTCGTCCCAGGCCTTGCGCAGGTTCACGCCCATCGCGACCGCGCGCGCGGCGATGGCGTCGGTGCGCGCGCCGGTCTTCACGCCCAGCGTGTCGAACGCGCTGTCGTGGTGCCAGTCGTCGAAGCCGAGCTCCCGCAGGCCCGCCTTGAGGATCGCGGTCAGCCGCGCGACCCGGGTGGCGATGCGCTTGAGCCCCTCGGGGCCGTGGTACACGGCGTACATCGAGGCCATCACCGCCAGCAGCACCTGGGCGGTACAGATGTTCGAAGTGGCCTTCTCGCGACGGATGTGCTGCTCGCGGGTCTGCAGGGTGAGGCGGTAGGCGGTGTTGCCCTCGGCGTCGATGGACACGCCGATGAGGCGGCCGGGCATGGAGCGCTTGTAGGCGTCGCGGCAGGCCATGAACGCTGCGTGCGGGCCGCCGAAGCCGTAGGGCACGCCGAAGCGCTGGGTGTTGCCGATGACGATGTCGGCGCCCATCTCGCCCGGCGACTTGAGCAGCGCCAGCGCGAGCAGGTCGGTGGCGAAGATCGCCAGCGCGCCCTTGGCATGGATCTTCTCGACTTCCCCGCTCCAGTCGAGCAGCCAGCCGCTGCTGGCCGGGTACTGGATCAGCACGGCGAAATAGTCGTCGTCGGCGATCGCGGCGTCCCAGGCCTGTTCGGAGTCGGCGAGCCGGATCTCCAGGCCCAGCGGCTCGGCGCGGGTGCGCATGACCTCGATAGTCTGCGGGTGGGTGTCGCCGAACACGACGATGACATTGCCCTTGGCCTTCGACGCGCGCCTGGCGAGGGTCATCGCCTCGGCCGCCGCGGTCGCTTCATCCAGCAGCGAGGCGTTGGCGATCTCCATGCCGGCGAGGTCGGCGCACATGGTCTGGAAGTTGATCAGCGCTTCCATCCGGCCCTGCGAGATCTCCGCCTGGTAGGGCGTGTACGCGGTGTACCAGGCGGGGTTCTCGAGGATGTTGCGCAGGATGACGTTCGGCACGTGGGTGCCGTAGTAACCCTGGCCGATGAAGCTGCGGAACACCTTGTTCTTCGCCGCGATCGCGCGGATCTTCGCCAGCGCGTCGACCTCGGTCATCGGCGGCGGCAGGGCGAGCGGTTCGCGCGACTTGATCGTCCCCGGGACGATCGCGTCGGTGAGCGCGTCGAGCGAGTCGTGCCCGACCACCTCGAGCATGCGGGCGATTTCCGCGTCGTTCGGGCCGATGTGGCGCTCGATGAACGCGTCGTGGTGTTCGAGCGACGTAAGGCTGGGGGCGGCGCTGGGCTTGGTCATGGCGTCGGGGCGGCATGGGAAAGGGGGCGCCCCTCTGTCCTTTTGCCTGAGAGTTTCGAAGGCGCGGGGGGAGGTGCGCGCTTCTTGCCCCTTCGGCGCCGGTGGGGCCGCAAGCGGCCGTCCGGTCTCTCCAGAGTGCGTGCGCGCGGCGGTTGTTGGGGCCTGAGCGATTACGGGCGTTTGCGCCTTCGGCAGCGACCCGTCCCATGGGGGGCATGGGGGCCGCTTCTCCCACCGCGTGCTAAGCGCCTTGATTATAACCCGCCCGGACTACGATTCGCCCTCCAGCAGGGGCTTGCCACGCGCGGGCAGGGCCATGCCGGGGCCGATCTGGTCGTGCTTCATCGCCGGCGTGTACGCCGCATGCTCCTGCTGGCGGCGCGCCTGGGCCTCGGCCTTGCGCCGGAGCACCTCCTGCGCATATGGCAGCGCTGCCTCGGCCAGTGCCTCCGAGCGGGCGACATCGAGGTCGATCGAAGTCGCGTGGCGCGGGCCGCCGGGCGTGAACTGCACGCTGCGCAGCGTCAGCACGCGTACCTGGATGCCGCCGGCAAGCACGGTGTGCGAATGGACCTGGTCCTTGCCGCCGCCGGTCCATTCGTTGCCGCGGGTGCCCGTTTCGCGCTGGATGTTGGACCAGGCACGGACTTCGTAAACGGCCGAACGGAAATCCGCGCGCTTCCACAGTTTGTGCGCGGCGCCCATGCAGTATTGCGACGCCGCAAGCAGGCCCGCGGCCATGGCCGCCAGCGCCATGCCGCCTGCCGCCGCGTAGCGCAGCGCAAACACGCAGGCGGCCAGGCCCAGCACAAGGCCGAGGAGATCGAGCCACACGAGAGGGCGGCTCATCGGATTCCCGAAACTGGAGCGCAGGGCGCCGGCGAGCGTGCGCACGTCCTGGCCGCGTACCAGTTCCGGCGCTGTTTCATACAGGAATCCGCCGGTCCATTTGTCCTCGCTGCAGGAGAAATACCGCCGCAGGCGGGTCCGGGGTTCCGGGACTTCCCCCTCCAGGTGGATCAGCAGGCCGTCGGTCAGGTCGGGAATCTCGTAGTCCCTGTCGACGCCCCAGCCGCTCCCCGTGGAAGTGGCGAGGCCCGCGGTCTGCCGGGCGAGGGCGACGAAGAACAGCAGGCTGCCGGCGAGCGCAGGCAGCAGGATCACCAGGGTCGGAAGGGCGAAGCCCTGCAGGCCTGCCAGTTGCGGCGGCAGCGTCGCCTGGTTGGCCACGTACGACAGCGCCGCCGGAACGATGACGGCCATGACCAGGAGCACGATCGCCTTGCGCGGAGTCGGCAGCGGCACCTGTCCGGAAATCGCCTGCTCGGGTGGCGAATCCTGGTGCTTGAGGACCCCGCGCACCGTGATCGAGAACGCGAGGAAGAAATAGATGGCAGCCACCAGCGGGAAGACGCTGGCGTCGGCGATGAACCAGGCCACCAGGAAGCTGCACAGCAGCACGAAAAGATAGATGCTGCGCTGGATCTGGCGAAAGGCATGCACTTTCACCGCCGCCTGCGCCATGCCCAGGTGCGGGGCGATCGCCTCGACCAGGCCGCCGACCGCGGTGTCGGTCCCAGGCGGAGGTCGCATGCCCTTTTCGATCAGGTCGTCCAGGTAGGCGAGGGTTTTCGTCTTCGCATCCTTGTCCTGCGCGGGGAAGGGCCCGGCGGAAATCGTGTCGATCGTGAAGCGGAAGGACCAGTTCGCAACCGACGTGCGAACGTGGCCGAATCCGAAGCCCAGCAGTACCAGCGCCGTCGCCAGCTCGCGCAGCATGACCATGGATGGGCCCTCTGCCTTGAGCGTGTTGCCGGCAAGCAACAGCACCCACACCCCCGTTGCGGCCAGCGCAAGACCCAGGGCCATGTGGAAGGCATTGGCCAGGCGCATGCTGCCGACGCGGCCATCTGCGGCCGGCTTTCCCTCGTACTGTGTCCCCATGGATCACTCCCCTGTTGAATTCGATCAGGACATCGGTTCCGGCGGTGCCCTCGCCGGGTCGCCGGGCAACGGAATCCACTCCCCTTGGTCGAGGTCGGGCAATTTCATCCGCCCGGCGCGCCAGTCGGCCTTGGCCTGGTCGATGCGCTCCTTCGACGAAGATACGAAATTCCATTCGATGTAACGGACACCGAGGGGCTCGCCGCCCAGCAGCATCAGCATCGCCGGTCCGCAGGTGGCGGTGAGCCGGGCCGGCTGCCCGGCCGCGAACACCAGCATGCGCCCGGCCTCGTGGCAGGCGCCGCCGGCCTCGATGCTGCCGTGGACCACGTAGGCCGCGCGCTCGCTGGCGTCGGCCGGAAGTTCCAGGCTCGCGCCCTCGTCGAGCTCGCAGTGCAGGTAGAACAGCGGCGAGTGGGTGCGCACCGGCGAGACCAGCCCGAACGCGCGGCCGGCGATCAGGCGCCCGCGCACGCCGGCGTCGTCGAAGGTCGGCAGGGTGGCGTCGTCGTAGTGGCTGAACGCAGGGTCGGCTTCCTCGAATGCGTCCGGCAGCGCGACCCAGGCCTGGATGCCGTGCAGCGGGCCGCCATGCGCGCGCGCCTGCTCGAAGCGCTCGGAATGGGTGATGCCGCGGCCGGCGGTCATCCAGTTCACCTCGCCCGGGCGGATCGGCTGCTCCGAGCCGACACTGTCGCGATGCATCATCTCTCCGGCGAACAGGTAGGTGATCGTGGACAGGCCGATGTGCGGGTGCGGGCGCACGTCCATCGAGCGCGGGATCCCGGGCGGGAAATCGGTGGGGCCCAGGTGGTCGAAGAAGATGAACGGGCCGACCATGCGCTGTTGCCGGAAGGGCAGCACGCGGCCGACTTCGAAGCCGCCGCCCAGGTCCTTGCGTCGCTGCTCGATGATCCGCTCGACCATGTGGCGATAATACCCCCCATGCTGCTGCGCGCCCGTCAGGCCGACATCACCACGCTGGACGTGGACGCGATCGTCAATGCGGCCAATCCGCGGCTGGCCGGCGGGGGCGGCGTGGACGGTGCGATCCATCGCGCGGCGGGGCCGCGCCTGGTCGAAGCCAGCCGCGCGCTCGGCCCGATCCGGGCGGGCGAGGCGGTGATCACGCCGGGCTTCGACCTGCCCGCGCGCTGGGTGGTGCATGCGGTCGGCCCGGTCTGGCAGGGTGGCGACGCCGGCGAGGCGGACGCGCTGGCCAGCTGTTACCGGACGAGCCTGGCGCTGGCGGACGCGAAGGGCTGCCGCTCGATCGCGTTCCCTGCGATCAGTACCGGGGTGTACGGATACCCGAAAGCCGATGCCGCACGCATCGCCGTCGCGAGCGTGCGCGCCACCGCGGCGGTCGCGGTGCGCGAGGTCCTGTTCTGCTGCTTCTCGGCCGGTGACCTCGACCTGTACCGTTCGTTGCTGGAGCAGGAACAGGACCAGACACCGGAACAGGAATCCTGAGCGTGGATGCCGGACCGTCGCGTGCCCGGGTGATCCCGATGCGTCGCCTGGCGATCCTGCTGGGTGGCCTGGCCATGTTCGGCCCGTTCTCGATCGACACGATCTTCCCGGCGTTCCCCGCGATCGGCGCGGACCTGGGCGCCGACAAGCTGGCGATGCAGCAGACGATCAGCATCTACCTGGTCGCCTACGCGCTGATGAGCGTGGTGCACGGGCCGCTGTCGGACGCGATCGGGCGGCGCAAGGTGATCCTCGGCGGGCTGGCGGTGTTTGCGCTGGCCTCGGCCGGCTGCGCGCTGGCCACCGACTTCGGGATGCTGCTGGGTTTCCGCACGCTGCAGGGCCTGTCCGCCGGTGTCGGCCTGATCGTGGGGCGCGCGGTGATCCGCGACGTCCTGCATGGCGACGACGCGCAGCGGCTGATGAGCCAGGTCTCGATGATCTTCGGCATCGCCCCGGCGATCGCGCCGGTGATCGGCGGCTGGCTGCTGGGCTGGAGCCGCTGGCCGATGATCTTCTGGTTCCTGGTCGCGTGGGCGGTGGCGCTGCTGGTCGCGACCTGGCGCGGCCTGCCCGAGACCCACCCGCCGCACGAACGGCTGGCGCCGAGCCCGCGCCTGTTGCTGCGCGACTACTGGGGCATCTTCGTCAATCCGCGCTTCCAGCGGCTGGCGGCCGCGGGCACGTTCAACTTCGGCGCGCTGTTCCTGTACATCGCCTCGGCGCCGGCGTTCGTGCTCGACCTGCTGCACCTGGACGAGACCGGCTTCGGCTGGTTCTTCATTCCGATGATCGGCGGCATGATGCTGGGCGCGTGGACCTCCGGTCGCATCGCCGGGCGGGTCACGGGGGTGGCGCAGACCCGCATCGGCTTCGCCTGCTGCGGCGTGGCGATGCTGGCGAACCTGGCCTACAACGCGTTCGTCGCCGAGCCGGCGGTGCCGTGGGCGGTGTTGCCGATGGTGCTGAACTCGTTTGGCATCGCGCTCGTGTTCCCGATCCTGACCCTGGCGATCCTGGACATGTATCCGCGCCAGCGCGGCAGCGCCTCGTCGCTGCAGGCATTCACCAGCCTGGTCGTGAACGCGCTGATCGCCGGCGTGCTGTCGCCACTGGTCAGCGGCAACGGCATGTACCTCGCCGTCGCCGCCGCACTGTTCGCGCTGGTCGCCTGGGCCTTCTGGCGCTGGGAAATGCACGCCAGCGCCCGCCACCTCCCCGCAGGCGACCCCGAACTCGCCGCCGCCCTCGAACCCAACGACCGGCTGTGAATTTTTTAAAGCAAACGCAAACGCAGGACGCGGATAACGCGGATAACAGCCGATAAACGCGGATAAAAACGTGAGTGGACCGGCGCATCTGGAGCGTCGCAGGCGGACCCCCGCGAACCACTATTGCCTTGATCCGTTCTTATCGGCTGTTATCCGCGTTATCCGCGTCCTGCGTTTGCTCTTGCTCTTCGCCGTAAGCCCGCCGGAGGAGAGTGTGGAAGTGGGCGAGGGCGGTTTCGCGGAGGGGGTTGAGGGGGCCGGTGGTGTAGGAGCCGGAGGCGAGGCCGCGCTGGACGGCTTCGCAGATGGCGACGTCCTCGTGCTGCACTTCGTCGCTGAAGGCGAGGTCGGCGTCGGCGCCGCCTTCGTGGCCGGGCGCATAGTAGGTGTCGAACTCCACCCGGCAGCGGTCCGCGTCCAGCGGCACGACGCGGTTGGTCTGCAGCCGCCCGGGCAGCACGTTGAGCATCGTGTTCGGCCACAGCCACCAGTACAGCGCGTCGCCGTCGCCGTACAGGGCGGGATCGCTCTCCAACGGGCTCCACTGCAGCGCGCTCCACGGCGCCAGCTCGGTACGGTAGCTGCGGTAGTCGAGCATCCGGTTGAGCGCGGGATGCACGTGCGGGATGTGGTAGCCCTCGAGGAAGTTGTCCACGTAGACCTTCCAGTTGCAGGCGATGTCGTAGGCGGCATGGCGGTGGGCGCCATGGCCGGCGAGGTCGCGTGCCGGGCCCAGCCGGGCGTCGATGCCGGCCACCAGGTCCTCGAACGGCATCGCCGCGGCCTCGTCCACCGCCGCGAACAGCAGGCCCTGCCACTCGCGCACGGCGAGCGCGGGCAGGCGGATGTCTTCGACCCGGAAACCCTCGGCCGTTGTCATCTCCGGCGCGGATTTCAGCTTTCCATCGAGCGTGTAGGTCCAGCCGTGGTAGCGGCAACGCAACGCGCGTGCCGCGCGCCCGTCGCAGGTGGCGATCGGCCCCGCGCGATGCCGGCAGACGTTGTGGAAGGCGCGCACCGCGCCGTCGGCACCGCGCACCGCCAGCACCGGCAGGCCGGCGCAGTCCGCGACGACGTGGTCGCCCGGGTCCGGCAGGCGCGACACGTGCGCGAGCAGGTGCCAGCCGCGGTCGAACACGCGCTCGCGTTCCAGCGCCACGGTCCGGGGATCGTGGTACCAGGGGGCGGGCAGGGCATCCATCCGCACAGTATGCAAGAAGGCCTGGCGCCGGATGGCCCGACGCAAGAAGGCCGGCGTCGCCGCCGGCCTTCCGTCCTGCGCGGGGTGGCGCGGGATTACTGGACGCGCACGGTCACGCCGGCGTGGATCTCGACCAGCTTCGGCTCCTCGGCGCTGCCGTCGGCGTGCTTCTGGACCACGACGTACTGGCCGGTCGGGACGCGGCGCAGGCTGTACTTGCCGGCCTTCTCGACCTGGAGCTCGCGCTCGAAACCGCTGTTGACGCCGCGGACGTGGATGGTGTCGCCGGCCTGGGCGACGCCCTGGATGTTGCCGGAGGTGGACTGGGCGTGGGCGAGGCCGACGCTGCCCACGAGCAGGGCCGCGGTCGCGGCGAGGGTACGGAACTTCGACTTCATGATGTTGGACTGCGTGAAAGTGGGGTGAAACCCGATCATGCCACCCCCCGCGCGGGCGGGGAGTGGCATCGGTCGGGGTGCCGTCCGTTACTTGGCCTGCGGTTCAGCTTCGGTCGCGGCCGATGCGACGGCGCCGTCCGGGTTCCAGCCGCAGTCGCGGCCCTCGTTCTGCTGCTGCAGCCACTCCTGCAGCGGCGCGAAGTATTCCAGCACCGCGGACGCGTCGAGCTTCTCGTTGCCGGTCAGCTCCTTGAGCGTCTTTTGCCACGGCTGGCTGGCGCCGCGGGCGAGCATCGCCTGGTACCGCTTGCCGGCCTCCTTGCTGCCGTAGAAGCTGCATTCGTACAGCGGGCCGTCCCAGCCGGCGGCGTCGCACAGCGACTTGTAGAACTGGAACTGCAGCACGTGGGCGAGGAAATAGCGGGTGTACGGGGTGTTGCCCGGGACGTGGTACTTCGCGCCCGGGTCGAAGAACTCCTCGCCGCGCTCGCTCACCGGGGCCACGCCCTGGTACCTGGCCTTCAGGTCCCACCAGGCCTGGTTGTAGTGGTCCGGCTTGATCGAGCCGTCGAACACGCCCCAGCGCCAGCGGTCGATCATCAGGCCGAACGGCAGGAACGCGACCTTGGCCAGGGCCATGCGCATCTGCGCGTTGATCAGGGCCTCGTGCGACTGCTCCTGGGCATCGACCAGGCCGATCGAGTTGAGGTACTTCGGCGTCATCGACAGCACGATGGTGTCGCCGATGGCCTCGTGGAAGCCGTCGTTGGCGCCGCCCTGGAAGATCGGCGGCAGCTTGTTGTAGGCCAGGTAGTAATAGACGTGGCCGAGCTCGTGGTAGATGGTGGTGAAGTCTTCCTCGTTCGGCTTGATGCACATCTTGGTGCGCACGTCGGGACCGACCGCCTCCTGGCCTTCCTTCGCGGGGCTGCCGCCGAGGTTCATGTCCCAGGCGCTGGCGTGGCAGACCACGTCGCGGTCGCGCGGCTTGATGAACTGGCTCTTTTCCCAGTAGCTGTCCGGCAGCTTCGGCATGCCCAGCGAGGTGTAGAAGTCCTCGGCGCGGCGGGTCATGTCCTTGGCGGTCTTGAGCTGCGCGTCGCGCTCGATCTCCACCAGATCGGCGGGAGCGGGCACGCCGGCATGGCTGGCCAGCATCGCGGTGTAGTCCTGCTGGTACCGCGACTGCAGCGCGCCGGTGATGTCCAGGCCGCCGGCGTCCTTGTACGGCTGCAGCAGGTCCCACAGGTTGCTCCAGTCCTGCTGCCACATGTTGCCCATCAGGTGCGCGGGCAGCATGCCGCCGGCCACTTCGCCCTTCTCGACCCCGTAGGTCGCTTCCAGGCGGGTGCGGGTGTAGCAGTGCAGCTGCTCGTACAGCGGCTTGACCTGGCCCCACAGGCGGTCGGTCTCGGCCGCGATCTGCGCCGGCGGCATGTCGTAGCCGGCGCGCCACAGTTCGCCGGCGTCGGCGAAGCCCATGTCCTTGGCGCCTTCGTTCACCAGCTGGACGAAGCGCACGTAGTCCTCGCGCATCGGCTTGGAGATGGTGTGCCAGCCGCGCCAGGCCTCGAGCTGGGCGTCGTAGTCGCGGTTGTCGCGCAGCACGTCCTCGAGTTCGCCGAGCTGGCGGCAGGTCTTTTCGTCGCCAGGGTCGGTGCAGTACTTGCCGGCGCCGTACATGCCTTCCATCTTCGTGGCGATGCGGGTGAGCTCGGCGAGCTTCTGCGGATCGCGCGGGGCCGGCATCGCGGTCATCAGCTTGAGCAGGGTCATCGCCCGCGCCGTGTCCCCGGACATCGGCTTGCCCTCGAAGCGCCGGGCCTGTTCGATCCAGCCGTTGAGCCGGGTCAGCCAGCGCTCGTTGGCCTTGGCCGCGACCAGTTCGCTGTCGCTGTTGATGTAGGTCGAGGACAGCCATTGCGCGGAACTGAGCTCCGCGTAGTCCTCGCGCATTTCGCGGTTGACCCGGGCGATGAACTGGTCGGCGGTCTCGTTGGCCGGCGCGGTGCTGGCGGGGGCGGCGGCTTCGCCCTCGGTGGGCGTGCGCTTGCAGGCGGTGAAGGTGAGCGTGGTGGCGGCGATCGCGACCGCGAGCAGGGTCGGCTTCAGGGGCCAGGGCTTCATGGCGCGGTTCCCTCGACGGATTGGGACGGAAATGGACCAGTGAGGCTACACGAGGCGGCGGTCCGGGGTCACGAGCCCGGCGCGCTGGAGCCAGGCCCAGGCCTCATCGGCGTCCCGGGCGACATAGGCCGCGGCCGAGCCCAGGCGGAAGGTGTAACCCCAGGCGTCCATGTCGGCCAGCACCCGCGCGGCGCCGACCCCGGGCAGCGCGTCGCCGAGCAGCGACTGCAGCACGCACACCGCGTCCTCTTCCTCGATCGAGTCGCTGGCGTCGGTGTGGATGCCGGCGCGGCGCTCGGGCGGGGCGACGATCAGGTGCGCGGCCTCGTGCAGCAGCGAGTGCACCGGGGTGTCGGCGCGGGCGTACACCGTGTGGCCGATCAGCCCCGCCTCCGGTTCGCCCCAGTAGCTGCCCGGAATCGGCGCGCCGTCGGCGACGAGTTCCAGGCGCAGGCCATGGCGCGAGAGGAGCGCGGCGACGGGCTCCAGGGGAATGTCGGCCAGCAGCAGCACACCCTGTAGAGCCGACCCATGGTCGGCGTCGGCGCTCACAGGAGTGCAGCCGACCATGGGTCGGCTCTACGGGCCATCACGCCGTCGCGGCGCGCCCGTCCGGCAGCGACACCGAAATGTCGAGCACGTCGTGCTCGCCGTCCTTGACCAGGTCGACCTTGACCGCCTCGACATCCACGTTGACGTACTTGCGGATCACTTCCAGCAGCTCCCGGCGCAGCAGCGGCAGGTAGTCCGGGCCGCCATGGGTACTGCGCTCCTGGGCGATAATGATGCGCAGGCGATCCTTGGCGATCGAGGCGGTGTTCTTCTTCGCCCTCAGGAAATCGAACATGCCCATGCCTCAACCCCCGAAGAGCTTGCTGAGGAAGCCCTTCTTTTCCATCTGGGTGAAGCGCATCGGCCGCTCCTCGCCCATGAGGCGGGCGACGGCGTCGTCGTAGGCCTGTCCGGCCGTGGATTCGAGGTCGAGGATGACGGGTTCTCCCTTGTTGGAGGCGTTGAGCACGTCGCCGGATTCGGGGATGACGCCAATGGTCTTGAGGCCGAGCACTTCCTCCACGTCGGTCACCGACAGCATTTCGCCGCTCTCCACCCGCGCGGGGCTGTAGCGGGTCAGCAGCAGGTGCTCGGCGACGCGCTCGCCGTTCTCGGCGCGGCGGGTCTTGGAGGCGAGCAGGCCGAGGATGCGGTCGGAGTCGCGCACGCTCGAGACTTCCGGGTTGACCACCACCACCGCCTGGTCGGCGAAGTACATGGCCAGGAACGCGCCTTTCTCGATGCCGGCCGGCGAGTCGCAGACGATGTAGTCGAAGCCGTCGTCGGCGAGGTCCTTGAGCACCTTCTCGACGCCTTCCTTGGTCAGCGCGTCCTTGTCGCGGGTCTGCGAGGCAGCCAGCACGAACAGGTTGTCGAAGCGCTTGTCCTTGATCAGGGCCTGTTTCAGCGAGGCCTCGCCCTGGATCACGTTGACGAAGTCGTAGACCACGCGCCGCTCGCAGCCCATGATCAGGTCGAGGTTGCGCAGGCCCACGTCGAAGTCGATGACCGCGACCTTCTTGCCCTTGCGGGCGAGGCCGCTGGCGAGGCTGGCGCTGGTGGTGGTCTTGCCGACGCCGCCCTTGCCGGACGTGACTACGATGATTTCAGCCAAGTGGATTCTCCGGAGCGCTTGGGTGCGTTGCGTGGATGTGTCGTTGTACCGGGGGTGATGTTCTATTCCATCGCTTCAACGCGCAACTGGTCGCCTTCCAGCCAGACCTGCGCGGGCTTGCCGCGCAGCTCCCTGGGCAGCTCGTCGAGCACCTTGTAATGCCCGGCCACGGCGACCAGCTCGGCGTGGAATGCGCGGCAGAAGATCCGGGCCTTCACGTTGCCCTGCGCGCCGGCGAGCGCGCGCCCGCGCAGCGGGCCGTAGATGTGGATCGAGCCGTCGGCGATCACCTCGGCGCCGGCGCCCACCGCCGAAAGCACGGTCAGGTCGCGGTTCTCGGCGTACAGCTGCTGCCCCGAGCGCACCGGCGCCGCCTGGACCAGGCCGGGCTCGCCGGTGGGTGCGACCGGCGCGGGTTCCCTTGTGGGAGCGGCGGAAGCCGCGACAGGCGCCGCAGGCGCCTGCCGGGTGGAGGTCGGGGCATGGGCCGTCGCGGCTTCCGCCGCTCCCACAGGAGCCGCTCCCACAGGATGGGACTCCCCGCCGCCGGCGCGCTCGTAGGAGGCGCGGAACTTGGCCAGCAGCGGCAGGCCCAGGGCCTGGGCCAGGGCGTCGTTCGCGGAGGTGCCGTAGGCCAGCGCCACCGGCAGCACCCCGGCCTCGCGCAGGGCATCCACCAAGGCCTGCGCGGTGGCCCGGTCGGGCGTGTCCGACAGGCCGCCGAAATCCAGCACCACCGCCGCGCGCGCGAACAGCTTGGGCGCGCGCGCCACGCGCTCGCGCATTTCCGCCGCCAGGCGCTCGATGTCGAGGGTTTTCACGCGCAGGTTGGCGATGCCGACCTGGCCGATCTTCAGTTCCCCCGCGGGCTCGTAGTCCATGCGTGCCGGGGCCATTCTCAGGTCCCGGTCAGGCGCGATTCGCCCGGATCGGCGTTGCGCGGCGCGGCGATCCAGGGCACGTCGGGCAGGTGCCCGCCGTACGTCTCCCTGACCCACGGATAGCTGCACATCTCCTTGAGCTGCATCGAGGCGCGGGGCCCGGGCTGGCCGCCCTCGCCAGGCATCACGTGCTGGCCGACCTCGCGGAAGCCGAAGCTGCCATGGAACAGCAGCGCCGGATCGCTGTCGGCGTCCAGGAATACCTCGCAGGCGAGCAGGGGATAGCGCAGTTCCGCGTAGCTCTGCACGTCGGCGTACAGCGCGCGGCCGACGCCGCCGCCGCGGCGGCGGCTGGCGACCACGATGCGGTCGATGTAGAAGAAGTCCGGATGGCGCTCGCGGAACCAGCGGAAGTTGCTGCTGTCGTGCCCGGACTCCGAGCCGAAACCCACCAGGAAACCGGCCAGCATCCCGTCGCGCTCGGCAATGCGGAAGTATTCGGCGTCGGCGAAGAAGCGGCGGAGTCGGGCCGCGTCCAGCGGCAGGATCGTCGGGCCTGCGGCGTTGTTGAGGGCAAGGACGGAATCCAGCTCGTGCTCGCGCACGTCGCGGATGGCGATCGACATTCCTGACTCCGGCTTCGTGGACTGCAAGCAGCGGGATTATCGCATGCGGCCCGCGTCGGGGCGACCGCCGCCAGTGCCCCGCGGACGGGCCCGGCATGACTTTCGTGGGACCCAACTCCGGGCTTTCTGGGCCTAAGATGCCGCATGTTCGCGCGACTGAACCACAGCCGGCTGCTCCGCTACGCCGGCCTGTTCACCTGGCTGATGGTGGGCTGGCCGCTGGCCACGCTGTGGCTGGAGCCGGTCCCCGACGGGCTCGACCTGGGCGACGCCCTGGGCGCCCCGGCGCGGGTCGGCTGGCAGGCCTGGCTGGCCTATTTCCTGTTCGGCTTGTGCTACTCGTGGCTGACCCGGGCCCTGGGCGCGCGGCGGGTGGGGCGCGCGGACTATGTCCTGCTGGCGATGCTGATCGCCAGCGCGGTGGCCATCTGCTACTACAGCGCCACCGGCCTGGGCTCGATCCTGCTGATGGTGGTGGCCTGCGTGCTGCCGTGGCTGCTGCCGCTGCCGCTGGGCGTCGCCGCGCTGGTGGTCAGCCAGTTCTCGATCGCGCCGGTTTACGTGCACGGCTTCGGCTTCCCCTGGGCCGACGCGCTGATGCAGTCCATGCTCTACGGCGGGTTCTGCATGTTCGTGTTCGTGACCAGCCTGGTCGCGCGGCAGCAGGCCCAGGCGCGCGAGGACCAGCGCCGGCTGAATGCCGAGCTGCGCGCCACCCGCGCGCTGCTGGCGGAGAGCGCCCGGGTCAACGAGCGGACGCGCATTTCAAGGGAACTGCACGACCTGCTGGGCCACCACCTGACCGCGCTGAGCCTCAACCTGGAAGTTGCCGGGCACCTGGTGGAGGGCCGCGCGCAGGAACACGTCAACCAGGCCCACACCCTGGCCAAGCTGCTGCTGAGCGACGTGCGCGAAGCGGTGAGCCGGCTGCGCACCGACGACGCGATCGACATGGTCGCGACCCTGGCGCCGCTGGCCGATCACGTCGCCGGCCTGCGGATCGAAATGGACATGCCGGAGCCGTTCCTGCTCGACGATCCCGAGCGGGCCCACGTGCTCCTGCGCTGCACCCAGGAAATCATCACCAACTCGGTGCGCCACGCCGGTGCCACCGAGTTGCGCCTGGATTACGCTTGGGACGACGGGGCGGTGCGGCTGCTGGCCCGCGACGACGGCCGTGGGGCCGAATCCCCGGTGGCCGGCAACGGGCTCAGGGGCATGCGCGAGCGGCTGGCCGCGTACGGCGGCGCGGTCGACATCTCGACCCGTCCCGGCGCCGGCTTCGTGCTCGACATCCGGCTGCCCCTCGACCAGGGCCCGCCTCCCATCAGGAAACTCGCTGGAGAAGCTGCATGATCCGCATCTGCCTGGTCGACGACCAAACCCTGGTGCGCCAGGGCATCCGCTCGCTGCTGGCGCTCGCCGAGGGCATGGAAGTCGTCGGCGAAGCCGCCGACGGCAAGCAGGCGCTCGAACTGATCCCCGGGCTCAAGCCGGACGTGGTCCTGATGGACATGCGCATGCCGGCGATGTCGGGCCTGGAGGCGCTGCAGGCCCTGGCGCGGATCGACGCGCTGCCGCCGACCATCATCCTCACCACCTTCGACGACGACCAGCTGGTGCTGGCCGGGCTCAAGGCCGGGGCCAAGGGCTATCTGCTCAAGGACGTCTCGCTGGAGCAGCTGGTGGGCGCCATCCAGACCGTGGCCGCCGGCGGCTCGCTGGTGCAGCCGGCGGTGACCCAGCGCCTGCTGTCGGGCCTGGAGCACATGCGCAACGAGTTCGTCAGCCTGGACCGCCCGGACCCGCTCACCGACCGCGAGACCGAGATCCTGCGGCTGATGGCCTCGGGCTTCTCGAACAAGGAAATCGCCAATTCGCTGGGCGTGGCCGAGGGCACGATCAAGAACCACGTGTCCAACATCCTGTCCAAGCTCGGCGTCCGTGACCGCACCCGTGCGGTGCTGAAAGCCTTCGAGCTCCAATTGGTGTAGCGCCGACCCATTCCATCATGTAGCGCCGACCCATGGTCGGCTGCCCCCGCCCGGAAAACGGTGGAGCCGACCCGCGCCCGGCTGCTACGATTAGGGGTCTGCGCCCCCGGCCAAGGCCGCCGGGCCCCCCTGGAGACCCTGAATGACCCGCCTGATCGAGATCCTGATTTCCCTGGCGATCTGCGCCGCCCTGTTCCTGCTGGTGGCGCTGGTGCTGCCGTCCAGCCGTCATCTCGAGGAAAAGGTCGAGACGAACCGCAAGATGACCATCGTCTACGACACGCTCAACAGCCTGCGCCGGTTCCCCGACTGGAACCCGCTGGTGCTGCGCGATCCGAAGATGGATCTCACCTTCTCCGGGCCGGCCTCCGGCGTCGGCGCCACCATGGCCTACGATTCGGACAACCCGCAGGTCGGCGACGGCAGCTGGAAGATCGTCGCGTCCGAGCCGCGCCGCAGCGTCACCTACGCGTTGGAAAACCAGCAGCGCGGCCACGACAAGACCATGACCTTCCACCTGAAGCCCACGGGCCGCGGTGGCCGCAACGTCGAGATCACCCAGAACTACGACGTCGAGTACGGTTGGGACCTGATGGGCCGCTACGCCGGCCTGTACGTCAGCCGCCACGTCGGCGACGACATGAAGCTCGGCCTCGACCGCCTGGCGAACATGCTCGCCCAGGTGCCGAACACCGACTACGCGGTGCAGGGCAGCACCATGTCCGACCTGCAGTTCGTCGAGCTGCCGGCCGAGGACCTGCTGGTCGTCAGCGCCGGTGCGATCGAGCGCAACAACCTCAAGATCCAGAACGCCATGAAGGCCGATCTGGAGTGGATCAACCGCACGATCAAGGCGAACAACCTGGTCGCCACCGGCCCGATGCGGATCGTGACCAGCGACTTCGGCCGCGAGAACTACACCTTCGACGTCGCCGTTCCGGTGCGTCGAGCCGATGCCGCCGTCGAGGAAGGTGCCGACGAGGACGCCGCCGCCGAACAGCCCGCCGCCGACGAGGCCGTCGCCGACGCCGCTGCGGAAGGCGAAGCCGATGCGAACGCGAAGAAGGCCAACATGCCGCGCGCGAAGATCGTCGCCGCCGCTGGCGAGCCGCTGACCGGCCTCGAGTTGCTGGGCCCGGTGCAGTACCTGCGCACCGAGGGCGGCCGCGCGTCCACCGCGACCTACCGCGGCTACATGGCCGAACTGGAGAACGTCCGCAAGGCGCTGCGCGCCTGGACCATGACCCAGGGCGAGGACGCCATCGGGCGTCCGTTCGAGGTCTACAAGAACGGCATCGACAAGGCGTTCACCGCCGAAGGCGAGTACGACGTCTACTGGATGATCAAGTAAGGCCGGAGGGCAAAAGCCCGATGACCCGATACGCGCGCGGCTTCGATACCGGAGCCGCGTTCGCGTATCTGGAGAAGCGCGACCGCAAGCTGGGCGCCTGGATGCGCCGCCTGGGGCCGATCGGGCCCGATCCGCGCTGGCGCAAGCGCTTCGACCCGGTGGATGCGCTCGCCCGCGCGATCATGTACCAGCAGCTCAGCGGCAAGGCCGCGGCGACCATCGTCGGCCGGATCGAGGCGGCGATCGGCAGCGACCGCTTTCACTGCGACACCCTGGCGCGCATCGACGACGCCGGCCTGCGCGCATGCGGCGCCTCCGGCAACAAGACCCTGGCCCTGCGCGACCTGGCCCGGCGCGAGGCGGCCGGCGAGATCCCGACGCTGCGGCAGATGGCGGCCATGGACGAGGACGCGATCATCGCCGCGCTGGTGCCGATCCGCGGCATCGGGCGCTGGACCGTGGAAATGATGCTGATGTTCCGCCTCGGCCGCCCGGACATCCTGCCGGTGGACGACCTGGGCATCCGCAAGGGCGCCCAGGCCGTCGACAAGCTGGCGGAGATGCCCAAGCCGAAGGAACTCGCTGCCCGCGGCGAGCGTTGGGGCCCGTACCGCACCTACGCCAGCCTGTACCTGTGGCGCATCGCCGACCAGGCCTCGGCCGCGAAAACGCCCACCCCGCGCTCGCAAGGTTGAATGCCCGGGATCTTGTTGGAGCGGCGGAAGCTGCGACAGGCCTTGCCTGCCATTGACAATGCGCCTGCCGACCCCGAAAATGCGCGGCTCGCACCTGCCCAGGTGGCGGAATTGGTAGACGCACTAGTTTCAGGTACTAGCGGGTAAAACCGTGGAGGTTCGAGTCCTCTCCTGGGCACCAGATCGCAACAGACCCCCGACGCAAGTCCGGGGTTTTTTGTTGCCCGCGCCGCTCAGATGTTCGCGTCCTCCGCCGGCGCCCGGCTGCCGAACGGCGCCGTCCCGGGCAACGCGCCGCGCGCGGGTTCGCACTCGCAACCCACGGCGTAGCTGGTCATGGACAACGACCCGTAGGCGTAGCCGGCCACCAGTACCCGTGGCTTCAGTCCGGTGCCCAGGGCGAAGCCGGCGATGTACAGCAACGGCAGGAAGTGTTCCGGTGTCGGCGCGGCCATGCGGAAATCCGGATGCGACAACAGGGCGGCCATGTCTTCCGGGCGCTCGGTCATGACTTCGCGCGCGGCCTCGTCGAATCGCCGCGCCCAGTCGAAGCCGGCATCGGGCTGGTGCCAGTCGATTGCGCCCAGGTTGTGGACCACGTTGCCGCTGCCCAGCAGCAGCACGCCCGCCTCGCGCAGCTTCGCCAGCCGGGCACCCATTTCAAGGTGGTACTCCGGCGGCCTGAGCGCGTTGATGGACAGCTGCACCACCGGCACGTCGGCCGCGGGGAACGCATGCACCAGCACCGACCAGGTGCCATGGTCCAGGCCCCAGCTGTCGTGGTCGGCGCCGACGTACTCGGGGCGCACCGCGTCGGCGATTTCCTCCGCCAGTGCCGGCAGCCCGGGGGCCGGGTACTGCACGTCGAACAGCGCCTGCGGGAAGCCGAAGAAATCGTGGATGGTCCTGGGCCGGGGCATCGCCGTGACCGCCGTTGCGTTGACGTACCAGTGCGCGGACACCGCCAGGATCGCGCGCGGCCGCGGCGCCGATTCGCCGAACGCGCGCCAGGCATCCGTGTAGCGGTTGCGCTCCAGGGTGTTCATCGGGCTGCCGTGCCCGAGGAACGCCGCCGGCATCGGTGGGGTGCCTGCCATGGACCGATCCTAGCCGGGATCGGCCGGCGGTCGGCGTGAAAGCGATTACAAGCGGACGCGGCCCCCAACACGCCGCCAGGCTGCGCTAGGATCGGGCAAAACGGGGAACAGGCAAGTGGACGGCCATGGCGCTTCTGAAGGAGCAGATCGACGCGCTGCTTGAGAGCATGGAGGCGAACGCCCGGCGCAGGCACCGGGAGAATCCCGGCGATCCGGCGCTGGCGCAGGACCTCGTCGCGCAGACCAAGGCGCTGTTGCGCACCGTCGAACTCGAGCACCACCTGCACATCTGCGACCACGTCCAGCACCTGTTGCTGACGATGGACGTGGACGAGCGTGCGGACGACCGCGTGGCCGTACCGCCGATCATGCCAATCCAGCATGCGGCAACAGCCAGCGGTGGCGTGCCGGAACTCGGCATTCCGCTCCTCGACGATCCGTTCGACCTCGATGCCTATGCGAGCGATGCTCCCGCGGCGAACCTCGCGCCGGCCGCCGAGGTCGCAGCCGGGTCGGAAATGACGGCAGCCGGATTGCCCACGCCTCCACCGGTCCGCGACGAGCGCCGGGCTGGCGAACCGCCCGACCAGGCGCAACTGCGCGCGGGTCTGACCGCCCCCCAGCTCGCCACCCTCGACACCATGGCGGTATTCGGCTGGACCCTGGAATTCGTCCGCCGGCCGATGTTCCTGCCGCCGCAGCCGGTCGCCTTCGACCGCAACCGCCAGCGCTTCGTGGTGGTGGACGCCGACGGCCACGCGCACGAGGACCCGAGCGTCCGCATCCGCGCCTGAGCGGCCACGGGGCCTGCACGGGCCCGGTGTACCATCGCGGCGATGAAAAAGAACGCCAGGAAGGGCGGGCAGCGCAAGCCGCTGCCGGGTTGGATGCCGGAACCGCCACCGGCGCAGAAGAAAACCGGTGGCAAGCGTGGGCCGGGGCGGGCTCCTTCGCGTGATCCGCACGCCGAGCGCGAAGCGCGTCGCTACGAGAACCCGATCGCCAGCCGCGAGATGATCCTGCAGGTCCTGGCCGCGCACGACGGCCCGATGCAGGCGGAGGCCCTGGCGGACAAGCTGGGCCTGCTGGAGCCGGAGCGTTTCGACGCGCTGAACAAGCGTCTCTCGGCGATGCTGCGCGACGGCCAGCTGCTGCAGAACCGGCGCGGCGGCTTCGTCCCCGCCGAGCGCGCCGACCTGGTCGCCGGCACCATCATCGCCAACCCGGACGGCTTCGGCTTCCTGCGCCCGGAAAGCGGCGAGGGCGACGACCTGTTCCTGCCGCCGTTCGAGATGCGCAAGGTCCTGCACGGCGACCGCGCGCTGGCCAGCGTCACCGGCATGGACCGGCGCGGCCGCCGCGAGGGTGTGATCGTCGAGGTGCTGGAGCGCCGGCTCACCCGCCTGATCGGGCGCTACATCGTCGAGGCCGGGATCGGCTACGTCGAGCCGGACGACCGCCGGATCCAGCGCAACGTGCTGATCCCGCCGGGCGAGGCGCACGACGCCAGGCCGGGGCAGCTGGTCGTCGCCGAGATCGTGCAGGCGCCCGACGCCCGCAAGCCGCCGATCGGCAAGGTCCTGGCGGTGCTCGGCGACAAGCTCACCGCCTCGCTGGCGGTGGAAGCGGCGATCCACGGCCACGAGATTCCGCACGAGTTCCCGCCGGAAGTACTGGCACAGGCCACCGCGGTGCCGCTGGAGGTGCAGGAGGCCGAGATCCGCGGCCGCGTCGACCTGCGCCAGGTCCCCCTGCTCACCATCGACGGCGAGGACGCCAAGGACTTCGACGACGCGGTGTGGTGCGAGCCCAACCGCGACGGCTTCCGCCTGATCGTGGCGATCGCCGACGTGTCCCACTACGTGCGCCCGGGCACGCCGCTGGACGAGGAAGCGCAGAAGCGCGCGACCTCCGTGTACTTCCCCGGATTCGTGGTGCCGATGCTGCCGGAGACGCTGTCCAACGGCATCTGCTCGCTGAACCCGAAGGTCGACCGGCTGTGCTTCGCCTGCGACATGCAGATCGGACGCGACGGCATCCCGCGCGAGGCGAAGTTCTACGAGGCGGTGATGAACTCGCACGCGCGGCTGACCTACACCGAGGTCTGGAACGCGGTGGGCGACGGCATCCCGGACGAGGACCGCGACGCCGCGCTGGCGAAGATCGGCAAGCTGCTGCCGCAGGTGCAGCGCCTGCACCAGCTCTACCGGATCCTCGACAAGGCGCGCGCGAAACGCGGCGCGATCGAGTTCGAGACCAGCGAAGTTCGCTTCGTGCTCGGGCCGCAGGGCGAGGTGACCCAGGCCGGGATGATCCAGCGCAACGATGCGCACAAGCTGATCGAGGAATGCATGATCGCGGCCAACGTCCAGGCCGCGGAATTCCTGCTCGCGCACGACATCCCCGCGCCGTACCGCGACCACGACAAGCCGCCGGAGGCGAAGTACGCCGACCTGGAGGAGTTCCTCAAGGAATTCCAGCTGCGCCTGCCGGGCTTCGCCAAGTTGCGGCCGAAGGACTTCCGCAACCTGCTCGAGAAGATCCGCGAGCGACCGGACGCGGCCCTGCTCGAGTCGGTGATCCTGCGCAGCCAGTCGCTGGCGGTTTACGCGCCGGAGAACATCGGCCATTTCGGCCTGGCGCTGGAGGCCTACGCGCACTTCACCTCGCCGATCCGGCGCTATCCGGACCTGCTGGTGCACCGCGCGATCAAGCACGGCCTGAGCGGGAAGCGCCCGGAACAGTACGCCTACACGCCGCACCAGATGACCGCGCTGACGCTGCAATGCTCGGAGCGCTCGCGCCGCGCCGACGAGGCCCAGCGCGAGGTGGACGAGCGCTACCGTGCCGCGTGGATGGAGCAGCACGTCGGCGGCGAGTTCGACGGCACGATCAGCGGCGTGACCAGCTTCGGCCTGTTCGTGGAGCTGGACGAGTCGAAGGTCAACGGGCTCGTGCACGTGACCCAGCTGCCGCACGACTATTACCACTTCGACCCGCTGCGCAAGACCCTCACCGGCGACCGCCGCGGCAACGAATACCGCCTCGGCGACCGGGTCCGGATCGTGGTGCTCAAGGCCAGCCTGGAAGAACGCAAGATCGACTTCCGCCTGGTCGAGGACAAGGGCCGCGTAGAACCCAAGCCCCCGCCGCCCCGCGGCCAATCCGCCAAGCGCAAAATGAAGAATACTAGCCACGGATGAACACGGATGGACACGGATAAAGCAAAGGAATTTTTTGCTTTTGCTTGATCAGATTTGATCCGTGTTCATCCGTGGCAAAATTGCTCTTACAGTTTCCCCGGGTGGCGCATGAGCAAGGATTCACAGTGGGTGGCGGGGATCAATGCGGTGGCTTCGGCGCTGGAGCACGATGCGGAGCACGTGCGCGAGGTCCTGCTGGAGGCGGGGGCCAGGAACCCGCGGATCGCGGAGATCGAGGCCAATGCCCGGCGCAAGGGCATCGACGTGCGCCGGGTCGCGCAGCAGGCGCTGGACGGCGTGGCCGGCGGCCTGCGCCACCAGGGCGCGGTCGCGCGTTACGCCGCTGCGCGGACCTGGGACGAGCATGAGCTGCCGGCGCTGGTCGAGGCCGCGCAAGGGCGCGCGCTGCTGCTGGTGCTCGATGGCGTGCAGGACCCGCACAACCTCGGCGCCTGCCTGCGCAGCGCCGCGGCCGCGGGCGTCACCGCGGTCGTGATCCCGCGCGACAAGGCGGTGCAGGTCAACGCCACGGTGCGTAAGACTTCGGCCGGCGCCGCCGACACGATCCCGGTGATCCGCTGCACGAACCTCTCGCGCAGCCTGCGCGAGTTGCAGAAGCTCGGAGTCTGGATCTACGGCCTTGCCGGCGACGCCGAGGACTCGCTGTATGCGCTCGACCTCACCGGCAATGTCGCGATCGTACTCGGTGGCGAAGCCGACGGCCTGCGCCGGTTGACCCGCGAGCATTGCGACGGGCTGGCCCGGATCCCGATGCCGGGCGCGATCGAGAGCCTCAACGTCTCCGTGGCCACTGGCGTGGCCCTGTTCGAGGCGGTGCGGCAGCGGGGAGGTGGGTGATGGCCTGGGCGGTGCTGGTCCTGGCGGGCCTGTTCGAGATCGGCTGGGCGATCGGGCTCAAGTACACCGACGGATTCACGAAGTTGTGGCCGACCGTCGGCACCGTGGTGTCCATGGCGGTCAGCCTGGGCCTGCTCGGGATCGCGATGAAGTCGCTGCCGGTGGGCACGGCCTACGCGGTGTGGGTGGGCGTGGGCGCGGTCGGCACCGCGATCCTCGGCATCGTGCTGCTCGGCGAGCCGGCCAACGCCGGGCGGATGATCAGCCTCGGCCTGATCATCGCCGGGATCATTGGGTTGAAGCTGGCCAGCCCGTAGAGCCGACCCATGGTCGGCTTTGCCTGATCGCCGGAACCGTCCAATGCCAGCCGAGCATGGCTCGGCTGCTACAGGCGCCACATTCCACAGCCGAGCATGGCTCGGCTGCTACGGGCGCCGCCATTCGTTGGCGATCTTGCAGAACAGCTCCGCGGTGCGCTCGGCGTCGTAGACCGCCGAATGCGCCTCGTTCGGGTTCCAGGCTAGGCCCGCGGCCTGCAGCGCGCGGGCCAGCACGGTCTGGCCGTAGGCCACGCCGCCCAGCGTCACCGTGTCGAACACGCTGAAGGGGTGGAACGGGTTGCGCTTGTGCTGGACCCGCGCCACCGCGGCATTGAGGAAGTTGAGGTCGAAGTGCGCGTTGTGCCCGACCAGGATCGCGCGCTGGCAGTTGTACTTGCGCACCGCCGCGCGAACCGCCGCGAACACATGGTCCAGCGCCTGCTTCTCCGGCTTGGCCATGCGGAACGGGTGGTCGAGCACGATGCCGGTGACTTCCAGCGACTTCGGGTCGATCTCGGTGCCCGGTGCCGGCTCCAGGTGCGCGCAGGCGGTCTCGCCCGGCACGAAGCGGCCGGACTCGTCCAGCTCGATCGGCACCGCCGCGATCTCCAGCAGCGCGTGGCGGTTCCAGTCGAAGCCGCCGGTCTCCACGTCCACCACCACCGGCAGGTAGCCGCGGAAGCGCTCGGCCATCGGCCGGAACGCGGGCGGCGCGGGGGCGGGGCTGGGGTCGGCCTCGGTCATCGGGAAAGCCTAGCATCCCGGCCCGACGGGTCGCGGGCGTGGCTAGGGGGCCATCGTGGTGTCGCGCTTCTCGCGCGGCGGCAGCGCGTCGTCGCCGGTGAGCAGGAACAGCACGTTCTCGGCGATGTTGGTCGCGTGGTCGCCGATCCGCTCGATGTTCTTGGCCATGAACAGCAGGTGCGTGCAGCCGGTGATGTTGCGCGGGTCCTCCATCATGTGGGTGAGCAGCTCCCGGAACAGGCCCGTGTACTGGCGATCGATCGCCGCGTCGTCGTCGCGCACCGCGCGCGCCACGCCGGCGTCGTTGTCGCGGTAGGCATCCATCACCCGGCGCACCTGCCGGGCCGCGAGTTCGCCGAGCATCGCCAGGCCGCCGGTCTGCGGCAGCGGCGGCAGGGTGTTGAGCACCAGCGAGCGCTTCGCCACGTTGGCCCCGTAGTCGCCGATGCGCTCCAGGTCGGAGGCGATGCGGATCGCGGCCAGGATCTCGCGCAGGTCCCGCGCCATCGGCCCGCGCAGGGCCAGCTTCATCGCGTCCTGGCTGGTGTCCTGTTCCAGCCGGTCGATCGCGGCATCGGCCTCGACCACGCGCCGCGCGGCCGCGTCGTCGCGCGCGTCGACCGCGTCCAGCGCCGCGACGAGCTGGTCGGCGGCCATGCCGCCCATGCGCAGCAGCGCGCCCTTCAGCCGCTGCTGCTCCTCGTCCACGCTGTGCAGGATGTGCTCGTGGGGGTTCATCCGAATCTCCCGGTGATGTAGTCCTCGGTCTGCTGCTTCGAGGGATTGGAGAAGAGGGCGGCGGTCGGTCCGTGCTCGACCAGGTCGCCCAGGTACATGAACGCGGTGAAGTCGGAGACCCGCGCCGCCTGCTGCATGTTGTGGGTCACGATCGCGATCGTGTAGTCGCGCTTGAGCTCGGCGACGAGCTGCTCGATGCGCGCCGTGGACAAGGGATCCAGCGCCGAGGTCGGCTCGTCCAGCAGCAGCACCTCCGGCCGCAGGGCCACCGCGCGGGCGATGCACAGGCGCTGCTGCTGCCCTCCGGAGAGGCCGAGCGCGCTGTGCCCGAGCTTGTCCTTGACCTCGTCCCACAGCGCCGCCTGGCGCAGCGCCGCTTCGACCCGGACCGCCATCTCCGCCTTCGACAGGCGCTCATGGTGGCGGATGCCGTAGGCGACGTTCTCGAAGATGGTCATCGGGAAGGGCACCGGTTTCTGGAACACCATGCCGACCTTGCCGCGCAGGCGGTTGATCGGATACTTCGGGTCGAGGATGTCCTCGCCGTCGAGCAGCACCCGCCCCTCCGCGCGCAATTTCGGGTAGAGCGCATAGATCCGGTTGAACACCCGCAGCAGGGTCGACTTGCCGCAGCCGGAGGGGCCGATCAGGGCAGTGACCCGGCGCTCGGGAATGTCCAGGTCGATCGACTTCAGTGCACGGAAGTCGCCGTAGAAGAAATCCAGGCCGCGCGCGGCGAGCTTGGGAGGCATCGGATCAGTCATGGGGTACCCGCTTGCGCGCGACCACGGCGCGCGCGGCCAGGCTGGTCAGGAGGACGAACAGGGTCAGCACCAGTGCCCCGGCCCAGGCGATCGCCTGCCAGTTTTCGTAGGGGCTGCCGGCGAACTGGTACATCACCACCGGGACGCTGGCCATCGGCCGGGTGATGTCGCTGTTCCAGTACTGGTTGCCGAAGGCGGTGAACAGCAGCGGCGCGGTCTCGCCGGAAATGCGCGCGAGCGCCAGGAGCACCCCGGTGACGATGCCCGGCAACGCCGAGCGGTACAGCACCTGCACCGTCACCTTCCACTGCGGCACGCCCAGCGAGAGCGCCGCCTCGCGCATCTGCGCCGGCACCAGCCTCAGCATCTCGTCGGTGGTGCGCACCACCACCGGCAGCACGATGAAGGCCAGCGACAGGGCGCCGGCGATCGCCGAGAAGCTGCCACCCGCCTGCTGGACGACCAGGGTGTAGACGAACAGGCCAAGCACGATCGACGGCGCGGACAGCAGGATGTCGTTGACGAAGCGCACCGCCGCGCCCAGCGTTCCGGCCGCGCCGTATTCGGACAGCCAGGTGCCCGCGGCGATGCCCAGCGGGGTGCCCACCGCGATTGCCATCAGGCACATCACCGCGCTGCCGAAGAAGGCGTTGCGCAGGCCGCCTTCGGCCATCGGCGGCGGCGTGTCCATGGCGAACAGGGTCCAGTCGATCCCCGCCAGGCCCTTGGCGGCCAGGGTCCACAGGATCCAGCCCAGGAACAGCAGGCCGAATGCCGCGGCGGCGCAGGCGGCGGCCAGGGCGACCGCGTTGGCGAGGCGGCGCCGCAGGTACAGGCTCACGCGTGGCCCTCCCGGCGCGACAACCGGCGCAGCATCCACCGGGCCAGCGCCAGCACGACGAAGGTGACCACGAACAGGACGAAGCCGAGCAGCAGCAGCGCCGAGCGGTAGGCCTTGGTGGCCTCGCCGAAGTCGTTGGCGATGAGCGCCGCGATGGTGGTCCCGGGCTCGAGCAACGACGCGGTGAATCGGGTCGAGTTGCCGATCACGAAGGCGACCGCCATCGTTTCGCCCAGCGCCCGCCCGAGGCCGAGGAAGATGCCGCCGATCACCGCCGAGCGGGTGTAGGGCAGGACGATGTCGCGGCTGACTTCCCAGCGGGTCGAGCCGAGCGCGTAGGCCGATTCCTTCAGCCGCGTCGGCACGGTGAGGAACACCTCGCGCATCACCGAGGCGATGAACGGGATGACCATGATCGCGAGCACGATGCCGGCGGTGAGCATGCCGATCCCGATCGGCGGGCCCTGGAACAGCGGCCCCACCACCGGCAGCGTGCCGAGGTGCGCGTTGGCCCAGGGCGTCACGGACCGGGTCATCACCGGCACCAGGACGAACAGGCCCCACATGCCGTAGATGATCGAAGGAATCGCCGCGAGCAGTTCGATCGCCGCGTTCAGTGGCGCGCGCAGCGGCCGTGGCGCGACCTCGGTGAGGAACAGGGCGATGCCGTAGCTCACCGGCACCGCGATGACCATGGCGATCAGCGCGGTGACCAGGGTGCCGTAGATCGGCACCAGCGCGCCGAAGCGTTTCTCGACCGGATTCCAGTCCGCAGAAAACAGGAAATCCAGGCCGGAGGCCTGCAGCGCATGCCGGCCCCCCCACAACATCGACAGCGCTGCGCTACCGAGCGCCAGCAACACCAGGCCCACCGTGGCCAACAGCAGCCAGCGGAACAGGCGGTCGTTGCGGGCGTCGGTGTCGGCCTGGCGGCCGGCGGGCAGCGCGTGCGCGGGTGCGGTCATGCGCCTTCGAAGTTCGCCTGCCAGTAGGCCTCGACCTGCTCGACCAGCTCGGGCGGAAGCGGCACGTAGTCGAGCGCCCGGGCCTGCTGCTGGCCGTTCTCCAGGGCCCAGGTGAAGAACGCGCGCGCGTCCTGGCTGCGCTGAGGATCCTTCGGGGCCTTGTGCATGAGCGCGAACACCGTTGCCGCGATCGGCCAGGCCTCCTCGCCCGGGGCGTTGGTGATGACCAGGTCGAAGTCGCGGGCGCCGGACCAGTCGGCGGTGGCGGCGGCCGCCTGGAACGAGTCCGCGCCCGGGGAAACGAAACGGCCCGCGGCATTGCGGAGCCGGGCGTGGGCCATGCCGTTCTGCAGGGCATAGGCCAGTTCGACATAGCCGATCGCGCCTTCGATCTGCTGCACATAGGACGCAACGCCCTCGTTGCCCTTGCCGCCGACGCCGGCTGGCCACTGCACCGACTTGCCTTCGCCGATCCTTGCCTTCCATTCGGGCGAGACCTTGGCGAGGTAGTTGGTGAAGTTGAACGTGGTGCCGGAGCCGTCGGAACGCTGCACGAGCTGGATCGCCGTCGAGGGCAGTTCGACACCCGGGTTCAGCGCGGCGATCTCCGGGTCGTTCCAGCGCTTGACCTTGCCGAGGTAGATATCCGCCAGCAACGGACCGGTCAGGCGCAGGTCGCCCGGGCCGATGCCGGTGAGGTTGACCACCGGCACGACCCCGCCGATCACCACCGGGAACTGCAGCAACCCGGCTTCGTCCAGTTCGGCGCTGGACAGCGGCGCGTCCGAAGCGCCGAACGCGACGGTGCCGGCCTTGATCTGGGCGATGCCGCCGCCCGAACCGATGGACTGGTAGTTGACCTTGTGGCCGGTGGCGGCGTTGTAGTCGGCCGACCAGCGCGACACCAGCGGGAAGAAGAAGGTGGAGCCGGCGCCGGTGATTTGCGCGGCGATCTCGTCGCCGGCAGTGACACCCGTGCCGGCCGGGGCGGGCGCACCCGCGGCGGTGGCGGAAGGATCGGAGGGCTTGCAGGCCGCCAGGGCAAGGGCGACGGCAAGGGCGAGGAGCGCGGTTCGAGGGGTCGTGTTCATGGCGCAATGACACCGCACCGACATGACACGGTCTTGAAGGTTGGATGACAATCCGGTGACAAAGAAAAGCGCGGGCAGTGCCCGCGCCAGTCGATTTCGGAATGGCCCTTGCCTCACCAGAAGAACTGGGCGCGGGCTTCGAGGATTGCGGGGTCGTCGGAGAGGTCGAGGCGTTCGCTGCGGGCCTTGACGTAGTTGACCGCGAACTTGAAATTCTTGCGCCAATACCAGTTGATGCCGGCGGTGAGCGTGTCGAGGCTTCCGCCCGCCACACCGGCGTCGTCGAGGTCGAGCGTGTCGTAGCGCAGGCCGAGCTGCCACAGGCCGGAAGCGGCATTTTCCGCCGATGGCGTGGACGGGGTGCCGCCCTTGTAGCCCCAGGTTTCGCCGGTGACGTTCCAGACCGCGCTGGAGTAGCCACCGCTGGCGTTGAAGTCGCCGCCCGGGCCGGCATGGCGGTCCACGCTGGAACGCAGGTATTCGCCCTGCAGCTTGACCGGCCCGCGCACGTAGGCCAGTTCGGCGCCGACCGTGCCGATGCGGTCGGTGTCGGCCAGGTGGCCGGTGTCCACGATGCGGTTCGAGAAATCCGCGCCCGGCCGCGCGCGCAGCCGCAGCGTGTCGCCATCCGTGTCGTGGTCCACGTACGACAGGCCCAGGTGCAGGTAGTGCCCCTTGTCGTTCACCGGCGCCCAGTAGCCGCGTGCGCCGAAGCCGCTGCCATGCGCGCGGCCACGGGTCAGTTCGCGGCCGAACACGCTGGCCGCCAGGCCCCAGTCCCGGCCGCCGAGACCGGCGCCGACGCCGAGCCGGCGGCTGATTGCGAAGGTATTGGTCGCCAGCGCCTTGGCGATGAAGTCGTTGTTCCTGGTCGAGGACAGCTCCTCGAGGCTGTTGGGTTGCTTGAACTGCCCGACCTGCAGGTAGGGCCTGGCCGTGCCGTCGGACTTGTACTTCGCGTAGGCATCGAGGAACTTGCCGTCGCCCGACGCGTCGTAGCCGAGCGTCCACTCGAACTTGCCCGGGCCCTTGCCCTTCAGTGCGATCTCGGCGCGACGCAGGCCGAAGTCGGCGTCGCTGCCGTCGCCGGGATCGGCGTCCAGGTCGAGCACGTCGCTGTCGTACCAGTAGCCGTCGGTCTGCAGCAGTCCTTCGAAGCCGACCTCCGAGCCGCCGATCGTCCCGAGCGGAACTTCGGCCTGCGCCATCGGCGCGGCGCCGAGGAGGACGGCAAGGATGGCAAGGGAAAGCCGGTGGGTCTTCATGGATGACTACCTGGTGCCGTGGGAATGGCCGGTATCCTCGGCGACGAACATGTCAGGGCGGTGACAGGTTCTTGTCGGGAAAGTGGCACAGGTCGACGATCGGGCAGCGCCAGCATTCGGGTTTTCGCGCCTTGCATGTGTAGCGCCCGTGCAGGATCAGCCAGTGGTGCGCGCCCTGCAGGAATTCCGGCGGGACCACGCGCAGCAGGCCGTCCTCCACCTCGCGCACGGTCTTGCCCGGTGCGAGGCCGGTGCGGTTGGAGACGCGGAAGATGTGGGTGTCCACCGCGATGGTCGGCTCGCCAAAAGCCGTGTTGAGGACGACGTTCGCGGTCTTGCGGCCGACGCCGGGCAGCGCCTCGAGCGCTTCGCGCGTGCGCGGCACTTCGCCACCATGCTGTTCGACCAGGATCCGGCACAGCGCGATCACGTTCGCCGCCTTGCTGTTGAACAGGCCGATGCTGGAGATGTGCCGCTTCAGGCCTTCCTCGCCCAGCGCCAGCAGTTTCGCCGGCGTGTTCGCCACCGGAAACAGGCGCCGGGTGGCCCTGTTCACGCCGACGTCGGTGGCCTGCGCGGACAGCACCACCGCGACCAGCAGTTCGAACGGCGTGGAGTACTCGAGTTCGGTCTTCGGATCGGGGTCGAGTTCGGCGAGGCGCGCGAACAACTCGTGGATCTGTTTGCGGCGCAGTTTGCTGGCACGGCGGCGCGGCGTCTTGCGCACGGGCTCCTTGCGCACGGGCCGCATGCTCACGATTTGGCGCGCGCGGCGGCCCTGGCCTTGGCCCGCGCGAGTGCCGCGGCGGCGGCGGGAGGCAGGGCCGCCGCGGTGCCACCGGCGGATGCTGCCGGCGCGGCCTTGCGCCGCTCCGCGCGTTCGCGCTGGCGCCGTTCCAGGCGCGCAGTGCGGGCACGGAAGCGCTCGCGCGCGGCGAGTGCGGCCTCGCGCGCGCGGCGCGCGGCGTCGAGCCGCTGGCGACAGTCGGCGCTGCAGGCCGCGCATCCGGCCGCCGCGTCCAGCAGGCCCAGCGATAGCGCCCGGTCCAGGTCGTCCTCGCGCAAGGCGGCGACGATCGCGTGCACGCGGTCGCCGCTGGCCGAGCTGCAGCCGCAGGCGCAGGCCGGCACCGCTCAGCGCCCCGCGAACGCCGGTTTGCGCCGCTCCAGGAACGCGCGGGTGCCTTCGCGCATGTCCTCGGTGGAGAACACCAGGCCGAATTGCGCGGCCTCGTAGGCCAGGCCTTCCTCGATGCCGCACTCGCCGCCGAAATTGACGCAGTCGAGGATCCCGCGCAGGGCCAGCGGCGCGGCCGCGGCCAGTTGCCCGGCGAGGGCGAAGGTCCGCGCCTCCAGTTCGGCGGCCGGCACCACCTGGTTGACGATCCCAAGCTGCAGGGCGCGCTGTGCATCCACCGGCGCGCCGGCGAGGCACAGTTCCAGCGTGGCGGCGCGGCCGGCCAGGCGCAGCAGGCGCTGGGTGCCGCCGAAGCCCGGGATCAGGCCGAGGTTGATTTCCGGCTGGCCGACCTTGGCCGTGTCCGCGGCGATGCGCAGGTGGCAGCACATCGCCAGTTCCAGACCGCCGCCCAGTGCGAAACCGTTCACCATCGCGATGACCGGCTTGGGCAGGGTCTCGACGAAGCGCATCATCCGCTGGCCGCGCAAGGAGAAGTCGCGGCCCTGGACCGGGGTCAGCGTGTTCATCTGCGAGATGTCGGCGCCGGCCACGAAGGCTTTGGGACCGGCGCCGGTAAGCACCACCACCCGGACCGCGTCGTCGTCCGCGGCGGCGCGGAAGGCCGCGTGCAGCGCATCCAGGGTCGCCGCGTCCAGCGCGTTCAGCTTGTCCGGGCGGTTGACGGTGAGCACGCGGACGGGGCCGCGGTCCTGGCTCAGTACGACGGGTTCGGTCATGGGAGGGGGTGGCTCCTTCAACGGCAGGTGACCGGGGCCGGGGAACTCGGCGCCGCGGCCAGGGTCGGAGTGGGGTCGTCAGTGGCGGTCGTGCCCTGCGGCCGTTATCCTAGCGCGCTCTTGCGGCTGCGCGCCCACCCACGAACGCGAGGTTCCAATCGAATGAAGTTGCGCTTCCTTGCTGCCGCGACCCTGGCAGCCCTGACCCTGACCGCCGGCATGGCCAGCGCCCAGGACACCACTTCCGAAAAGGGCAAGCTGAGCTACGCCCTCGGGTATCAGCTGGGCCGCGAGGCGATCGAGAGTGGTGAAGCGCTCGACGTCAACACGATGGTCAAGGCGCTGCAGGACGGCTACGCCAAGCGCGATCCGGCCGTGTCGATCGAGCAGATGCGCGATGCCTACCAGGCGATGCAGCAGCGCATGGCGGTCAAGGCCAAGGCGGCCTTCGACAAGGCCGCGGCCGAGAACAAGACCCGCAGCGACAGCTTCATGGCCCAGAACAAGGCCAAGACCGGCGTGCGCACGCTGTCCGACGGCCTCCAGTACCGCGTGCTCCAGAACGGCAGCGGTCCCAAGCCGACTCCGGCGAGCACGGTCGAGCTGGAAGTGGCCGGCCCGTTCCCGTGGGGCCAGCGCCCGCAACAGGCGCAGCCGGCGCAGAAGATGCCGGGCACCAAGTTGAGCGAGATCGAGATGCCGGCGATCCGCGAGGCGCTGATGCAGATGCCGCAGGGCTCCAAGTGGGAAATCGCGCTGGCCCCGGAGAAGGCGTTCGGCGCCGACCCGCGCAGCCCGTTCCCGCCGAACGTGGCGGTGGTGTTCGAGATCAGGCTGATCTCGGTCAAGTAAGGCCACCCGCAAGCGACACCCCGCAACGCCGGCCCAGTGCCGGCGTTGCTATATTCGGCGCATGCAAGCCACGCCCTCGCTGGCGCGCATCGCCGCCGCGCTGCACCCGCTGGCGATGGTCCCTGCCGGCTCCGCCTGGAACCTCGACGAGATCGCCGACCTGTTGCCGGACGCGGCGCCGGTGCCGGCGGCGGTGCTGGTCGGCCTGGTCCCTCGCGCGGACGGGGTGCGGGTGTTGCTGACCCGCCGCACCCGGACCCTGCGCCACCACGCCGGGCAGGTGAGCTTCCCCGGCGGCAGGATCGAACCGGTGGACGCGGACGCGGCCGCGGCGGCGATCCGCGAGACCGGCGAGGAGGTCGGGATCGCGCCGGGCGAGATCGCGCCCATGGGCTGGCTGGACCCGTTGGCGACGGTCACCGGCTTCAGCGTGCTCCCGCTGGTGGCGCGCATCGTGCCCGGCTACCACGCGCGCCCGGACCCCGGCGAGGTCGAGGAAGTGTTCGAGGTTCCGCTGGACTTCCTGATGGCGGCGCGCAACTTGCGCCGGGTCCGGCTCGACTTCCGCGGCAAGCCGCGCAGCGTGCTCGAATTCGCCGACCACGATCCGGTGCCGGCGCGGCGCATCTGGGGCGCGACCGCATCGATCCTGTACAACCTGCGGCAACGACTGGAGCAAGCGCGATGACGAACGATTCCTGGACCACGCTGGTGCAGGCCGCGGCGCTGGCGGACGCGCTGGGGCGCGACGACCTGGTGGTGGTGGACTGCCGCGCGTCGCTGGGCGATCCGGGCGCGGGCGAGCGGGCGTGGCGCGAGGGGCACATTCCGGGTGCGGTGCACGCGGACCTGGAACGCGACCTGTCGGACATGCGCCGCGAGGGCGAGGGCCGGCACCCGTGGCCCTCGGCCGGCGCGTTCACCGCAAGGCTCGCGGCCTGGGGCATTTCCCCGGAAACGCAGGTCGTGGCCTATGACGCCGCCGACGGTGCGTTCGCCGCGCGCCTGTGGTTCCTGCTGCGCGCGCTGGGCCACGCGCGTGCGGCGGTGCTCGACGGCGGGCTGGCGCGCTGGCAGGCACTGGGCCTGCCGGTCGACGACAAGGTGCCGCAGCCGGTGCCGGCGAGCTACGCCGGCGAGTTCGACCGCTCGCGCCTGCTCGACGCCGACCAGGTGCAGGCTCGGCTGGACGCCGGCGACGTGTTGCTGGATGCGCGCGGGGCGCCGCGCTTTCGTGGCGAGGTCGAGCCGATCGACCGCGTGGCCGGGCACGTGCCCGGCGCGCGCAACAGGCCCTATCCGGACAACCTGGTGGATGGCCGGTTCAAGCCGGCCGATCAGCTCGAGCGCGAGTTCCGCGCGGCCATGGGCGGGCGCGAGCCGGGGCAGGTGATCGCGATGTGCGGCAGCGGCGTCACCGCCTGCCACTTGCTGCTGGCGATGGAGCACGCCGGGCTGCCGGGCGGCAAGCTGTTCACCGGGTCATGGAGCGGCTGGATTTCGGATCCCGGGCGGCCGGTGGCGAAGGGGGACCCGTAGCAGCCGAGCCATGCTCGGCTGACATTCGTCGGTATCCGTAATCCGCCGCGGCAGCCGACCATGGGTCGGCTCTACGGGTCACTTGCCCAGCTTGGCCATCAGCGCGCGCAGCGCGCCCTGGGTGTCGTCGGAATACCAGGCCTCGATGAAGCGGTCGAGCTCGATCCGTTCCGGTTGCAGCGCCGCCACCAGGTCGGCGCGCGCCATGCGCCGGGTTTCCAGCATCGGGGCGCGCGGCAA
This sequence comes from Lysobacter sp., assembly GCA_044464395.1. Lineage (GTDB taxonomy): Bacteria > Pseudomonadota > Gammaproteobacteria > Xanthomonadales > Xanthomonadaceae > Cognatiluteimonas. The sequence continues at coordinate 321,921 of JBIQLI010000002.1, read as the reverse complement.
TTGCACGATCTGTTCCAGCCAGGTCCTGGCACGGGTGGCGACGTGGTCGATCTCGACCAGTTCGTCGACCAGCCCCGCGGCGAGGGCCGCATCGGCGGACAGCAGCTCGCCGGTGAGCAGCATGCGCTCGGCCAGGCGCGGCCCGACCACCCGGCGCAGCAGGTGCTGGATGCCGTCCGGCGCCACCAGTCCGACCTGGGTCTCGTTGAGGCCGATGCTGAACGGTCCGCTGGCCATCACCCGGTAGTCGCAGCACAGCGCCAGCACGCAGCCGCCCGCCGGCGCGTGCCCAGCCATCGCCGCCGCGACCGGCACCGGGCAAGTCGCCAGTGCGCGGGCGGCTTCGAAGAACGTATCCCAGGCCGCGCGCAGTGCCTTGCGGTCGGCGCCGAGCGAAACGAGATAGGGCACGTCGAGTCCCGCGGAGAACACTTTCGGGCCGCCGGACAGCACCAGCCCCCTCGCGCCCGCGGCCACCGCACCGGCCACGGCCTCGGCAATGGCATGGCTCAATGCGGGATCCAGCGCATTGACCGGCGGGCGCGCCAGCCGCAGTTCGCGGATCGGGCCGTGCTCGAGGGTTTCGACCAGGCTCACAGCCGCGTCCCCGCGGGCCAGCGGTAACGCACCGTGTAGCCCAGCACGACTTCGCCGCCGGCCGGCACCGGCACTTCGAACTCGGCGTGCTGCGCGTCGCGCTTCTGCGCCGGCACGCTGCTGGCGGTGATCTCCCAGTCGCTCCAGCGCGACATCGGCTCGACCACGGTGATGGTCGCGTCCTCGTCGCGCGCGTTGCGCAGGGTGATCGCGAAGCGTTCGGTCATCTGCCGGCCGGCGCGATCAAGGCGGAATTCCTGGCGTTCGCGCTCGGCGGTCAGGTCGAACGCAGTGCCGACCTCGAGGTCGATGTCCACGCCCGGCGGGGTGTGGCCGAGGTTCGACTCACCCAGGAAATCGCTGCCGTCGAACATGCGCACGCGCCCTTGGGGCAGGGGTTGGCCGAGCCCGGTGTCCTTGCTGTTGGCGATCGACACGGTGGCGTGCACGGGTTGCGGGCCGGTGCTCCCGAACTGCTGCTGCACGATCGGCTGCGCGGGTCCCCACGACGGCGCATCGGCGCGGGTTTCGTAGCCGCGCTCGCAGTCCACGCCGGCCAGCGGCGCGAACAGCGCCACCCGCTCCAGCGACGCGTCCTCGAGGGTGCTGCGTCCGGGGATCGGGTAGGCGTAGTACTCGCCGGAGCGGCGCGGCTGCGCGTACGGCTCCGGTGCCGGCGGCGGTGCGGGCGCGCGCATCGCCTGGACCGCATCACGCGCGTAAAAGCCCGCCGGCCGCGCCCGGTTCGGTTCGCCCGCCACCAGGGTCAGCGCGACGTTGCGGAAATCCATGCCCGAGCGGTTGGCGACCAGTGCCGCGCCGTCCAGCGCCAGCCTGCAGCCGCCACCCGGTTCCAGCCGCGCGAGGTATTCCGCGCGCCAGGCGAGGCCGCCGGTGGCGTAATCGAGCGCGAACCCGGCGTTGCCCGCGGCCTGCGCCTGCACCTGCCAGCGCAACTGCGGCCGCGACGCGGGCTGGTCGTCGGCGTCGAGCAGGCTGACGTTGTCGAATTCGCGGATCACCTTGGTGCGGCCGTCGGGCAACGCCAAGGTCAGGCCGCCGCCCGCGGCGACCAGGGTGCCGTTGTCCACCTGGCGCGCGCCGCCGGAGGTGTGTTCCACCGCCACCCGGTGGCCGATCGCGGACTGCAGCACGTTGCCGGCGTCGCCCGGCGGCGACAGGAAGCGCTGGCCGTGCACGCTGGCGGTGGTCTCCTGGCTGCGCAGGTTGACCGAGGCGACGTCGAGCGCGTTCGGCAGGCGGTCCAGGGTGATGGTGTTCAGGCCTGCCTGCAGCGCGTAGCGCAGGCGGGTGTCCACCAGCGCGAAGCCGGGCATGCCGGGTTGCGGCGCGGGTTGCCGCAGGGCCAGCGCGTCGTAGTCGCCGCTGTAGATCGTCAGCCGGGTCGTGGCCGCGGCGCTGGCCTCGGGCGTCGCGGTATCGCTGTCGTCAGCGGGTGCCGGCTTGGCCGGCGCGGGCCGGGCCGGCTCGGGCGCCTTGTCGCGGCCGCAGGCGGCGAGCGCCATGGCCAGGGCGGCGCCGGTGAGCAGGGGCAGCGTGCGCGTCTTCGGGGGCATCGGGGGCTCCGGCGAGGGCTTGCCGGTATCATAGGCGCATGCCACTGCGTCGTGCCTTGCCCTGGTTCGTGTTGCTGCTGTGCGCGCTGTCGCTTCCCGCCCGGGCCGGCGACTGCCAGGCGCGCATCGAAGGCGGCTGGGTCCGCAAGCCGCCGGCCGACCTGCCGATGCTTGCCGGCTACGCCAGGATCGCCAATCCCTGCGAGCACTCGGTGGAGATCGTGTCCGCCAGCAGCGGCGACTTCGCCGACGTGAGCCTGCACGCGACCCTGGTCGAGGACGGGATCAGCCGCATGCGCGCGGTGGATTCGCTGCCGGTTGCCGCCGGGGAGACGGTGGAGCTCGCGCCCGGCGGCAAGCACCTGATGCTGATGCGGCCACAGCGCAAGTTGCGCGACGGCGACACGGTCGTGATCAGCTTCCGCCTCGCCGATGGCGGCGAGTTGCGCGGCACGTTCGAGGTCAAGGGCCCGAAGGCGCTTCCGTGACCTCGCGGATCGATTCGGGCAGCGGCACCGGCTTGCCGCTGGCGCGGTCGATCCAGACCATCACCACGTAACCGTCGGCATGCAGCGTGCCGGCCTCCGCGTCTACGATGCGGTGGCCGAGGGTGACGCTGCTGTTGCCGATCTTGTCCAGGTACAGCTCCACCGCCAGCCGCGACGGGTAGGGCACCGGCGCCTTGTAGTTGATGTGCACCGCGGCGAGCAGCGGCGCGAACGCGTCGGTGACCCAGGGCTTGTCCAGCCGCGCGAACCACTGGATCCGCGCTTCCTCCAGGTAGGTCAGGAAGTTCGAATTGTTGACGTGGTTGAACGCGTCCAGATCGCGCCAGCGCGGCTCGAGCCGGTGCACGTGGAGCGGCTGCGGGGAGCGGGTGTCGTTCATGCCGCCGACTTCCGCTTGCCCGATGCCTTGCCTTCCAGGCCCAGCACCTTGGCGAGGAACTCGCCGGTGTGCGAGTCCGGATTGCGGGCCACGTCCTCCGGGGTGCCGGTGGCGATGATCCGGCCGCCGCGGTGGCCGCCCTCGGGGCCGAGGTCCACCACCCAGTCGGCGGTCTTGATCACGTCCAGGTTGTGCTCGATCACGACGATGGTGTTGCCGTCGTCGCGCAGCTTGTGCAACACCGCGAGCAGGTGCTCGATGTCGTGGAAGTGCAGGCCGGTGGTCGGCTCGTCGAGGATGTACAGGGTGCGCCCGGTGTCGCGGCGCGAGAGCTCCTTGGACAGCTTCACCCGCTGCGCCTCGCCGCCGGACAGCGTGGTCGCGCTCTGGCCGAGTTTCACGTAGCCCAGGCCCACGTCCATCAGCGTCTCCAGCTTGCGCGCGATCGACGGCACCGGCTGGAACAGGTTGAGCGCGTCCTCGACGGTCATCTCCAGCACGTCGTGGATGCTGTAGCCCTTGTACAGGATCTCCAGCGTCTCGCGGTTGTAGCGCTTGCCGCCGCACACGTCGCAGGGCACGTACACGTCCGGCAGGAAGTGCATCTCGACCTTGATCAGGCCGTCGCCCTGGCAGGCCTCGCAGCGGCCGCCACGCACGTTGAAGCTGAAGCGGCCGGCCGCGTAGCCGCGGGCCCGCGACTCGGGCACTTGCGCGAACAGTTCGCGCAGCGGCGTGAACAGGCCGGTGTAGGTGGCCGGGTTGGAGCGCGGCGTGCGCCCGATCGGCGACTGGTCGATGTCCACCACCTTGTCGAACAGGTCCAGGCCGACGATCTCGCGGTAGGGCGAGGGCTTGTGCGAGGCGCCGTTGATCTCGTTCGCGGCGAGCTTGTACAGGGTGTCGTTGACCAGGGTCGACTTGCCCGAGCCGGACACGCCGGTGATCGCGGTGAACAGCCCGGCCGGGATTTCCAGGTCCACGTCTTGCAGGTTGTTGCCGCTGGCGCCGAGCAGCTTCAGCACCATCTTGCGGTTGGGCTTGTGCCGCTGGCGCGGGATCCCGATGCTGCGCTTGCCGCTGAGGAACTGGCCGGTAACCGAGCGCGGCGCCTTCATGATCTGCTGGTAGTCGCCCTCGGCGACCACTTCGCCGCCGTGCGCGCCGGCGCCCGGGCCGATGTCCACGATGTGGTCGGCCAGCCGGATCGCGTCCTCGTCGTGCTCGACCACGATCACCGTGTTGCCGAGGTCGCGCAGGCGGGTGAGGGTGCCGAGCAGGCGCTCGTTGTCGCGCTGGTGCAGGCCGATCGACGGTTCGTCGAGGACGTACATGACTCCGACCAGACCGGCGCCGATCTGCGAGGCCAGGCGGATGCGCTGGGCCTCGCCGCCGGACAGGGTGTCGGCCTTGCGCTCCAGGGTGAGGTAGTCGAGGCCGACGTCCACCAGGAAGTTCAGCCGCTCGCGGATCTCCTTGACGATCTTTGCGGCGATCTCGCCGCGCCAGCCGGGCAGCTCGAGCTTGTCGAAGAACGCCACCGCGGTGTCGATCGGCATCACCACGATCTCGGGCAGCGCGGTCTCGCCGACGAACACGTTGCGCGCGCTGCGGTTCAGGCGCGCGCCGCCGCAATCGGTGCAGGGCCGCTCGCTGATGTACTTGGACAGCTCCTCGCGCACCGCCGCCGACTCGGTCTCGCGATAGCGCCGCTCGAGGTTGGGGATGATCCCCTCGAACTTGTGCCGGCGCTGGCTGCGGCCGCCGCCATCGGTGAGATAGGTGAAGCTGATCGGCTCGCCGTTGCTGCCGTACAGGATCGCCTCCCGGATGTAGTCCTCCAGCTCCTGCCACGGGGTGTCCACGCTGAACGCGTAGTGCCGGGCCAGCGACAGGATCAGCTGGAAGTAGTAGGCGTTGCGCCGGTCCCAGCCGCGCACCGCGCCCGCGGCCAGCGACAGCTCCGGGTGCACCACCACCCGCGCCGGGTCGAAGAACTGGGACATGCCCAGGCCGTCGCAGGTCGGACAGGCGCCCATCGGCGCGTTGAACGAGAACAGGCGCGGCTCCAGCTCCGGCAGCGAGTAGTCGCAGACCGGGCAGCTGTATTTGGAGGAGAACAGCATCGGCGGCGCGGAGGCGTCGTCCAGCGATTGCACGATCGCCATGCCGTCGCCCATCCGCAGCGCGGTCTCGAACGATTCGGCGAGGCGCTGCTGCAGGTCCTCGCGCACCCGGAAACGGTCGATCACCGCCTCGATGGTGTGCTTCTGCCGCAACGCCAGCGCCGGCACCGCGTCGATCTCGTGCAGTTCGCCGTCCACCCGCACGCGGACGAAGCCCTGCGCGCGCAACTGCTCGAACACCTGCACGTGCTCGCCCTTGCGCTCGCGGATCACCGGCGCCAGCAGCATCCAGCGCTGCTCGGCCCTGGCCGGGTCCTTCTGCATGGCCAGCACCTGGTCGACCATCTGGCTGACCGTCTGCGCCTCCAGCGGGTAGCCGTGGTCCGGGCAGCGGGGGATGCCGACCCGCGCGTACAGCAGGCGCAGGTAGTCGTAGATCTCGGTGATGGTGCCGACGGTCGAGCGCGGGTTGTGCGAGGTCGACTTCTGCTCGATCGAGATCGCCGGGGACAGGCCCTCGATGTGGTCGACGTCCGGCTTCTCCATCACGCTCAGGAACTGCCGGGCATAGGCCGACAGCGACTCGACATAGCGGCGCTGGCCCTCGGCATAGATCGTGTCGAAGGCCAGCGAGGACTTGCCGGACCCGGACAGGCCGGTGATCACGATCAGCTTGTCGCGGGGCAGGTCGAGGTCGATGTTCTTGAGGTTGTGGGTCCGCGCACCGCGGATCCTGATGAAGTCCATCGCCATCGGAGTGGGGGGTCCCGGGCCTTGTTGGTGGAGGAGCAGGTACGCCGGGCGGAAACCCGAAGCGAACAGGTGAGCCTAGCGAGGCCGGGATTTGGGGGCAAATCCGGCAGTCCACCAGTCTGGACCGGGCCGGTCTCAGCTTCTGCGACGGGCGCCGGGTGGAGTTTCCCGGGGTTCAGCGGCCGGTTGACCCTAAGCCGCTGAATCCCCTACAATTCCGCTTCTGTCCGGCCCCATGGGCCCGGCAGGACAAGAAGAACGACAGAAGATCCAGGCCCGCAAGGGCCGCAGAACTCAGGAAACACGCACATGTACGCAGTCATGGTTACTGGCGGCAAGCAGTACCGGGTGATGGAAGGCGAGACGCTGCGCGTCGAGCTGCTGCCGGCGGAAGTCGGCAACGAGGTCACCTTCGGCGACCTGCTGATGATCGGCGATGCCGACGGCATCAAGGTCGGCGACGCGCTCAAGGGCGCCACCGTCACCGCCAAGGTCGTCGCGCACGGCCGCGCCGACAAGGTCCGCATCGTCAAGTTCCGCCGCCGCAAGCACCATCGCAAGCAGATGGGCCACCGGCAGCACTACACCGAAATCCAGGTCACCGGCATCGCCGGGGCCAAGCAGAAGTAAGCAGGAGACGCAGTCATGGCACATAAAAAGGGCGTAGGTTCCTCGCGCAACGGCCGCGACTCCAACCCGAAGTACCTCGGCGTGAAGATGTACGGCGGCCAGGCGATCGAGGCCGGCAACATCATCGTCCGCCAGCGCGGCACCCAGTTCCATCCGGGTCCGGGCGTCGGCCTCGGCCGCGACCACACCCTGTTCGCGCTGGTCGACGGCACGGTGGAGTTCTCCACCAAGGGCCCGAAGAAGCGCCGCACGGTGAGCGTCGTCCCGGCCGCCTGAGCGCGCCGGCACGCACCGCGAGGGGCCCCGCTTCGGCGGGGCTTTTCGTTTGTGGTGCGGGAATGAAGGGAGTGAGGGGAATGAAGGGAATGTCCGATCCCCGCGGCTCCAAGGGCTCCCGTACACTCACATTCCCCTCAATCCCCATTCCCCTCATTCCCGCTCCCCAATGAAACTCGTCGACGAAGCAGAGATCACCGTCAGCGCCGGCAACGGCGGCAACGGTTGCGTGGGCTTCCGCCGCGAGAAGTTCATCCCGTTCGGCGGCCCCGACGGCGGCGACGGCGGCAAGGGCGGCGACGTCTGGCTGCAGGCCGACGAGAACCTCAACACCCTGGTCGACTTCCGCCACCAGCGCCAGTTCCGCGCCCAGCGCGGGCAGAACGGCATGGGCAGCCAGATGTACGGCAAGGGCGGCGAGGACCTGGTCGTCACCGTGCCCGTGGGCACCGTGGTCACCAACGTGGACACCGACGAGGTGATCGGCGACCTCACCCGCCACGGCGAGCGCCTGCTGGTCGCGCGCGGCGGCAAGGGCGGCCTGGGCAACATGCACTTCAAGAGCTCGACGAACCGCGCGCCGCGGCAGTCCACGCCCGGCGAGGAAGGCGAGCAGCGCACGCTGAAGCTCGAGCTGAAGCTGCTGGCGGACGTCGGCCTGCTCGGCTTCCCCAACGCCGGCAAGAGCACCTTCATCCGCGCGGTCTCGGCGGCGACGCCGAAGGTCGCCGACTACCCGTTCACCACGCTCTATCCGAACCTCGGCGTGGTCAGCACCGAGCCGCACCGCAGCTTCGTGATCGCCGACATCCCCGGCCTGATCGAGGGCGCGGCGGACGGCGCCGGACTGGGCGCGCAGTTCCTGCGCCACCTGCAGCGCACCCGCCTGCTGCTGCACCTGGTCGACATCTCGCCGATGGAAGGGGGCGTCGAGGGAGTGAGCCCGGTCGAGCAGGTCCGCGCGATCGAGCACGAGCTCGGCAAGCACGACCCGGAGCTGCTGCAGAAGCCGCGCTGGCTGGTGCTGAACAAGGCCGACCTGATGTTCGAGGACGAGGCGCGCGAGGCCGCGCAGGCGATCGTCGACGAACTCGGGTGGGAGGGGCCGTGGTACCTGGTGTCCGCGATCGGGCGCGAGGGAACGTGGCCGATCATGCTGGATGTGCAGCGGTTCCTGGGGGAGCTTCGCGAGGAGGAGGGGGAGTGAGCGGGGCAGGCCTTTCGCGGCTTCCGCCGCTCCCACAAGGGGGGGCGCTCCTGCAGGGCAACAAAAAACCCGGCCTGGGCCGGGTTTTTGCTGGCTGCCTGGCGGGTCGCTCAGGCGGCCTGCATCGCCTTGATCCGCGCGGTCAGGCGGCTCTTGTGGCGGGCGGCCTTGTTCTTGTGGATCAGGCCACGCGCGCTGAAGCGGTCGAGCAGCGGCTGGGCGACGACGTAGGCAGCCTGGGCGGCGGCGGCGTCGTTGGCGTCGAGCGCCTTCAGCACCTTCTTGACCGCGGTGCGCAGCTGCGAGCGCTGGGCCGCGTTGCGGGCGTTGCGCACGACGGCCTGCTTGGCGCGCTTCTTGGACGACTTGATGTTGGCCACGGAGAATCCTGGAAACTTGTCTGGTCGAAAGGGATGATCGGCTGGCGCCGGGCGGAAACCGCCGCGGGCAGACAGGAAAGTATGGGCGATTCATGGACTTGCGTCAACCAGGACGGACCCCCCGGAGCCACCCCGTGAGCGGCCTGCTGCGCTCCACCGCGGTGTTCAGCTCGATGACCTTCCTGTCCCGGGTCACCGGGCTGGTCCGCGACCAGGTCTACGCCGGGGTGTTCGGCGCCAGCGCGGCCATGGACGCGTTCGTGGTTGCCTTCCGGATCCCGAATTTCATGCGCCGGCTTTCGGCCGAGGGCTCGTTCTCGATGGCCTTCGTCCCGGTCCTGGCCGAGTACAAGGCGCGCGGCGACCACGCCGCGGTCAAGGCGCTGGTGGACAAGGTTGCCGGAACCCTGCTCGCCGCGCTGCTGGTGCTGACCGCCGGCGCCGTGATTGCCGCGCCCTGGCTGATGCCGGTGTTCGCCCCGGGCTTTGGCGCCGGCACCGAACAGGGCCGGCTGGCGGCGGAGATGCTGCGGGTCACCTTCCCCTACGCGCTGTTCATTTCGATGGGCGCGCTGGCGGGCGGGATCCTGAACACCTGGGGGCGGTTCGGGGTGCCGGCGTTGAGCCCGGTGCTGATGAACCTGTCCATGATCGCCGCCGCGCTGTGGCTGGCCGACTGGTTCGAGCAGCCGGTGATGGCCCTGGCCTGGGGCGTGTTCATCGCCGGCATCCTGCAGTTGGCGGTGCAGCTGCCCTCGCTGGCCCGGCTGGGGCTGCTGCCGCGGCCGCGCTGGGGCGCGGCGGATGCCGGGGTGCGCCGGATCATGAAGCTGATGGTGCCGACCCTGTTCGGTGCCTCGGTGGTCCAGGTCAACCTGCTGCTCAACACCATCGTCGCCTCGTTCCTGGTCGGCGGCAGCGTCACCTGGCTGTACTACTCGGACCGGCTGCTGGAATTCCCGCTGGGCATGTTCGGCGTGGCGATCGGCACGGTGATCCTGCCGCACCTGTCCTCGCGCCACGCCTCGACCGATCCGGAAGGGTTCTCGAAGGCGCTCGACTGGGGCTTCCGCCTGTGCCTGATGATCGGGCTGCCGGCCTGCCTCGGCCTGATCCTCTGCGCGGAGCCGCTGGTCGCGGCGCTGTTCCAGCATGGCGCCTTCGAGGCCGGCGACACCGCCATGACCCGGCTCAGCCTGGTGACCCAGGCCACCGCGATTCCCGCCTTCCTGCTGGTCAAGGTGCTGGCGCCGGCGTTCTATTCGCGCCAGGACACGCGCACCCCGGTGAAGGCCGCGCTTGGCGCGGTCGTCGGCAATGCGGTGTTCACGGTGCTGCTGATGCTCGGCCTGCTGGCCTTCACCGACGCCGGCCGCGCGGCCATGGCGGCCACCGGCGGCGACGTGCTCGGCGCGATCGGCCAGGTCCGCGGCGCGCACGCCGCTCTGGCGCTGGCGATCGGCCTGGCCGGGTGGCTGAACGCGCTACAGCTGTGGTGGTATCTGCGCCGCGCGGACGTGTTCACCCTGCAGCCGGGCTGGGGCCGGTTCCTGCGCCAGCTCATCGTCGCCGCGGCGGGCATGGCCCTGGTGCTGCTGGCCCTGCTGGCCGGCTGGGACCAGTGGACCACCTGGCCGTGGTGGGAGCGGGTATGGCGGCTGCTGGTGGTGGTCGCGGCCGGTGCGGCCTGCTACGGGGCGCTGCTCTGGCTGCAGGGAATCCGGCCCCGCGACCTGCGCCATTGAGCGGCCGGCGGCACGACCCCGCCGCTATACTGCGGGATTCCCATGGATTGCAGATGAGACTTTTTCGCGACGTCGAAGGCGGGCTGCTGTGCCCGCAGGGCAGCGTGGCCTGCATTGGCGCCTTCGATGGCCTGCACCTGGGCCACCAGGCGCTGCTGCGGCACGCCGCCGCGCGCGCGCGCGAACGCGACCTGCCGCTGGTCGCGCTGGGGTTCGAGCCGCTGCCGCGCGAGGTGTTCGCGCGGCCCAGGCCGGCCCGGTTGATGCTGCCGCGCCCCAAGCTGTGCGGCCTGCGCGAGCTGGGCGCGGACCTGGTCGGCCTGCTGCGCTTCGATTCGGCGTTCGCGGCGATGAGCGCGGAGCGCTTCGTGCGCGAACTGCTGGCCACGCGGCTGCGGGTGCGCGAAGTCTGGGTCGGCCCGGACTTCCGTTTCGGCAGCAAGCGCGGCGGCGACCTGTCCACGCTGCGCCGGCTCGGCCCGGTGTGCGGCTTCGAGGCCGGCGAGATCGCGCCGGTGCTGGTGGACGGCGAACGCGTGTCCAGCACCCGCATCCGCGCGGCGCTGGCTGCTGGCGACCTGGCCCTGGCCGCGCGCATGCTCGGCCGCAACTATGCGATCGAGGGGCATGTGCTGCATGGTTCGCAACTGGGGCGGCGGCTCGGTTTCCCGACCGCCAACCTGCGTTTCGACCGCAAGCGGCCACCGTTGGCGGGCATCTTCGCGGCGAGGGTGCACGGCGTTGGCGAGCGGCCGTGGCCGGCGGTGGCCAGCTTCGGGACCCGGCCGATGGTCGGCGGGCAGGAGCCGCTGCTGGAAGCGCACCTGTTCGACTTCGAGGGCGATCTCTACGGGCGCCGCATCGAAGTGGAGTTCGTCGCGAAGTTGCGCGACGAGGCGAAGTTCGACGACCTCCAGGCGATGGTCGCGCAGATGAACGTGGACGCCGCGCAGGCGCGGGCGATCCTGGACAAGGAACACAGGTAAGTGAGCGACGAGAACCGTTACAAGGCCACCATCCACCTGCCGGCCACCGACTTCCCGATGCGCGGCGAACTGCCCAGGCGCGAGCCGCAGGCGCTGGCGCGCTGGGAAGCCGAGGGGCTGTACGCGCAGGTCCGCGAGGCGGTGAAGGGTCGCCCGTTGTGGGTGTTCCACGACGGCCCGCCGTATGCCAACGGCGCGATCCACCTCGGCCATGCGGTGAACAAGGTTCTGAAGGACGCGGTGGTGAAGTCGCGGCTGATGGCCGGCTACGACGCCTCGTTCGTGCCGGGCTGGGACTGCCACGGCCTGCCGATCGAACTCGCGGTGGAGAAGAAGCACGGCAAGGTCGGCACCAAGCTCGACGCCGCGCAGTTCCGGGCGAAGTGCCGCGAATACGCGCAGTCGCAGATCGACCTGCAGCGCACCGACTTCAAGCGCCTGGGCGTGGTCGCCGACTGGGAGAACCCGTACAGGACGATGGACTTCGCCTACGAGGCGGAGATGCTGCGCTCGCTGGCGAAGATCATCGAACGCGGCCACCTCGCGCGCGGGGTGAAGCCGGTGTACTGGTGCTTCGACTGCGGCTCGGCCCTGGCCGAGGCCGAGATCGAATACCACGACAAGCAGTCGCCGGCGATCGACGTCGCCTACGCGGCGCGGGATCCGGCCGGACTGGCCGCGATCTTCGGCGTCGGGGTGGGCGAGGGCGACGAGGTGGCGGTGCCGATCTGGACCACCACGCCGTGGACGTTGCCGGCGAGCCTCGCAGTGAGCGTCGGGCCGGAGCTCGACTACGCGCTGGTCGAAGGGCCGCGTCGCGCGGACGGCGGTCGCCGCCTGCTGGTCGTGGCCGAGGCGCTGGCCGCGGATGCCTTGAAGCGCTACGGCGTCGAGGCGGTCGAGGTGCTCGGGCGCGCGAAGGGCGAGGCCCTGGAAGGCCGGTTGTTGAAGCATCCGTTCTATCCGCAGCGCGACGTGCCGCTGCTGCTGGGCGAGCACGTCTCCGCAGAGGACGGCACCGGCGCCGTGCACACCGCGCCCGGGCACGGCCAGGAGGACTTCGTCGTCGGCCAGCGCTACGGCCTGGTGGACAAATTCGCGGCGGCCGAGCTCAACCCGGTGGACGGCCGCGGCGTGTACCTCGACTCGACGCCGCCGGCCGACGGCGTCGCGCTCGCCGGCACCCACGTGTGGAAGGCCAACGACGCGATCGTCGGCGTGCTGCGCGACAACGGCCGCCTGCTCGCGCACGTGGCGATCACCCACGCCTACCCGCATTGCTGGCGCCACCGCACGCCGGTGATCTTCCGCGCCACGCCGCAGTGGTTCATCTCGATGGAACAGGCGAACCTGCGCCGCGAGGCGCTGGCCGCGATCCGCAGCGTCGACTGGGTCCCGGACTGGGGCGAAGCGCGCATCTCCAACATGGTCGAAGGCCGCCCGGACTGGACGATCAGCCGGCAGCGCACCTGGGGCGTGCCGATCGCGCTGTTCTACGACCGCGAGAGCGGCGAACCGCACCCGGACACGCCGGCGCTGATGCGCCAGGTCGCCGACCTGGTCGAGCGCGAAGGCGTGGACGCCTGGTACGCGCTCGATCCCGCGACCCTGCTCGGCGCCGACGCGGCGCGCTACGAGAAGGTCACCGACATCCTCGACGTCTGGTTCGACTCCGGCGTCACCCATGCCTGCGTACTCGCCAAGCGCCCGCAGGACGGTCTGCGCAAGCCCGCCGAGCTGTACCTGGAAGGCTCCGACCAGCACCGCGGCTGGTTCCAGTCCTCGCTGCTCACCGGGGTGGCGATGGACGGCGTCGCGCCGTACCGGCAGTGCCTCACCCACGGGTTCACCGTGGACGCGCAGGGCCGCAAGATGTCGAAGTCGCTGGGCAACGGCATCGAGCCGCAGGAAATCATCAAGAACCTGGGCGCGGACATCCTGCGGCTGTGGATCCTGTCCACGGATTTCCGCAACGAGATGTCGCTGTCGCAGGAAATCCTCAAGCGCACCGCCGACGCCTACCGGCGGATCCGCAACACCGCGCGCTTCCTGCTCGGCAACCTGCACGGCTTCGACCCCTCGAAGCACCTGGTCGCCGACGCGGACATGGTCGCGCTGGACCGCTGGATCGTGCACCGCGCGCATGCGCTGCAGGAGTCGATCAAGGCCGACTACGAGGCCTACGACTTCGCCGGCATCGTCCAGGGCCTGTCCAACTTCTGCAGCGTGGACCTGGGCTCGCTGTACCTCGACGTGACCAAGGACCGGCTGTACACGATGCCGGAGGATTCGCGCGGCCGGCGCAGCGCGCAGACCGCGATGTACCACGTCGCCGAGGCGATGGTGCGCTGGATCGCGCCGATCCTGTCGTTCACTGCCGACGAGCTCTGGGGCTACCTGCCGCCGGCGCCGGGTGAAACCACGCGCGGCGGCAACGTGCTGTTCGCGACCTGGTACGAAGGGCTGCAGCCGTTGCCGGCAGACGCGCCGCTGTCGGCCGCCGACTTCGACCGCCTGCTCGAGCTGCGCGACGACGTGGCCCGGGTGCTGGAGCCGATGCGCGCGGCCGGCGAAATCGGCGCGGCGCTGGAGGCGGAGATCACCCTGCGCGCGGATACCGCGGCGCGCGCGTGGCTGGCGCCGTTCGTGGACGAGTTGCGGTTCCTGTTGATCAGTGGGGATGTGACGGTGGAGGAAGCGCCCGAAGCCAAGGGCATCGCGGCTTCCGCCGCTCCAACGGGGAAGGCGAAATGCATCCGCTGCTGGCAGCATCGCGGCGATGTCGGCAGCCACGCGGAGCATCCGCAGCTGTGCGGGCGCTGCGTGTCGAACGTGGAAGGCCCCGGCGAAACGAGGCGCTGGTTCTGATGGCCGCCCCCAAGCGCAATGCCTTGCCGTGGCTGTGGCTCTCCCTGCTGGTCCTGGTGCTCGACCAGCTCACCAAGCTGTGGGTCCTGCGCAGCCTGCCGGAGTACACCGCGATCCCGGTGATCGATGGCTTCTGGAACTGGTTCCGCACCTACAACACCGGCGCCGCCTTCAGCTTCCTCGCCGACGGCAGCGGTTGGCAGCAGTACCTGTTCGCCGGCCTGGCGGTGGCGATCAGCGCGGTGCTGGCCTGGTGGCTGGCGAAGACCCCACGCGGCGACTGGCGCACCGCGCTGCCGTTCGCGCTGGTGATCGGCGGCGCGATCGGCAACCTGGTGGACCGGTTGATGCATGGCCACGTGGTGGACTTCATCCAGTGGTACTGGCGCGACCACTACTGGCCGGCGTTCAACGTCGCCGACGCGGCGATCGTGGGCGGCGCGGTCGGCATCGCCCTGTTCGGGCTGCTGGGCAGCGGCAAGGACCGCGCCCGTACAGGCTCGCGGGGGTAGACTGCGCGCCATGGACATCGTCCTCGCCAATCCCCGCGGCTTCTGCGCGGGCGTCGACCGCGCGATCGAGATCGTGAAGCGGGCCCTGGACAGCCTCGGCGCGCCGATCTACGTGCGCCACGAGGTCGTGCACAACCGCTACGTCGTCGACGAGCTCAAGCACCGCGGCGCGGTGTTCGTGGAGGAGCTGCACGAGGTGCCGGACGGCGCGACCGTGATCTTCAGCGCCCACGGCGTCTCCCAGGCGGTGCGCGCCGAGGCCGAGCGCCGCGGGCTGAAGGTATTCGACGCGACCTGCCCGCTGGTCACCAAGGTGCACATGGAAGTCGCGCGGCAGTGCCGCGCGGGCCGCGACATGGTCCTGATCGGCCACGCCGGCCACCCCGAGGTCGAGGGCACGATGGGCCAGTGGAGCCGCGAGTGCGGCCCCGGGCGCATCTACCTGGTCGAGGACCTGGACGACGTCACCGCGTTGCAGGTGGCGCAGCCCGACAACATCGCCTACACCACCCAGACCACGCTGTCGGTCGACGACACCCGCAGCATCATCGCCGCCCTGCGCGAACGCTTTCCGTCGATCCAGGGGCCGCGCAACGACGACATCTGCTACGCGACCCAGAACCGCCAGGACGCGGTGCGCGCACTCGCCCGCGAATGCGACCTGGTGCTGGTGGTGGGTTCGCCGAACAGCTCCAACTCCAACCGCCTCCGCGAGCTCGCCGAGCGCGACGGCGTGGAGGCGCACCTGGTCGACGGGGCCTCCGAGATCGACCCGAAGTGGGTCATCGGCCGTCGCCACGTGGGCGTGACCGCGGGTGCGTCCGCGCCGGAAGTGCTGGTCCGCGGCGTCATCGAGCGGCTGCAGCAGCTTGGCGCCGGCGGCGTCCGCGAGCTCGACGGCGAGCCCGAGAACATGGTGTTCGCGCTGCCGCGCGAGCTGCGCCTGCAACTGGTGGAATAGGCGCCGCATCGGCTAGAATCCGCCTCCTGCCGCGGTACCGCCACGGCACACCCCTCGCCGGAATAGCTCAGTTGGTAGAGCGGCGCATTCGTAATGCGTAGGTCGTAGGTTCGAATCCTATTTCCGGCACCAGATCCGCGATCCAGACGCCCCGGGCAGTGATGCCCGGGGCGTTTTTTGTCCTGGGTCCGCCCGGTGGTCGCCTACTGTGCTTGACACAGTGTGTGTTGCTAGGTACTGTTCGCCAAACAGTATCGGGCGGACCCACGGTGGCAAAGGACAACGCGAGCCAGAACAAGGACATCGGCCTGGTCGAGCTGCGCCGCGGCGTGCTGGTCCTGGCCGTGCTCAGCCAGCTGCGCCAGCGGCAGTACGGCTACTCGCTGCGCCAGGCCCTGGCCGAAGGCGGCATGCCGGTGGAGGAGGGCACGCTGTATCCGTTGCTGCGGCGGCTGGAGGCGCAAGGCCTGCTGGCCAGCGAATGGGACACTGCGACTTCGCCCCCGCGCCGCTACTACCGCCTGAATGCCGAGGGCGAGCGTGCCCTGGCCGACCTTGCCCAAGCCTGGCGCGCCCAGGTCGAGGCCATCCAAGGATTCCTGGAGACCCGCTGATGAATGCGAACGAGGTGATCGAGTCCTATGTGCGCGATGTCGCCCGGCTGCTGCCGCACGCGAAGCGCAACGACGTCGCGCTGGAGCTGCGCGCGCTGTTGCACGACGAGCTGGCCGCGAAGGCCGGAGCGCAGGGCAGGCCACCCGACCGGGCGCTGGCGATGGAGCTGCTGGCCGGCTTCGGCCGCCCGGCGGATGTGGCCGCGCGCTACCAGCCGCGCCATCCGTTGATCGCGCCCGAGGACAACCACAACTTCGTGATCTGGACGGTGGTCGGGATCCTCGCCTTCTCGGTCGCCGGCCGCGACGCCGGGCCGGACCTGCGCTGGCTCGAATCGATGCACTGGGTGGGCATCATGTTCCTGGTGTTCGCGCTGATCGGTTGGGCGCGGCGGCGCCAGCCCGCCGGCGCGTTCTCCTGGCGGCCGCGCGCGCAGGACAAGCCGGCGCGCGGCGGGCGCGGAACCGCGCTGCTGGCGGTGGCGAGCCTCGCGGTGTTCCCGTTGGCGGTCTATCTGTCGCCGCAGGCGTACTGGGACATTGCGACGCTCGGCAGGGGCGTTCCCGGCGGACTGCTGCAGACCCCGGAATTCCTGGCGAGCTGGCAGCGGGCCGCCACCATCGGCTGGTTCTTGCTGGTGCTGGCCAACTACCTGGCGGTCGCGGTGCGCAACGGCTGGGCCCGCTGGAACCGGCAACTGGACATCGCCGGCCATCTCGGGCTGGGCCTGATGTTGCTGGCGCATGCGGTTCCCCTGGTGACGCTGTTCGACCGGGAACCGTTCGCGATCTTCGTCGCGGCCGGCGCCGATGCCGTTGCCAGGCCGTGGTTCGGTTTCGCCGGGGCACTCACCATCGGTTGCACGCTCTACGACCTGTATCGCGAGTGGGTGCGGGTCGAACCGGCGCCGGCACCCGCCGCCGGGGCGACCGCAAGCGCATAGCCGGTACACGATCCCAGCGCGTGCGACGGCGGCCGGCTAGAGTGTCGGCGTCGCAAGCACTGGAATCCCGAAGCCGATGGCCGTGAAAACCGCGAGCAAGGCGAAAACCGCCTACGTCTGCACCGAATGCGGCGGCGAACACAACAAGTGGCAGGGCCAGTGCGCCGAGTGCGGCGCCTGGAACACGCTGGCGGAGATCGTGCTGGAGAGCGCGACGGCGCAGAAATCGCCGGCCGCGCGCCGCGCCGGCTGGGCCGGCAAGGTGGACGCGCCCAGGGTCACTGCGCTCGCCGAGGTGCGCCACCAGGAGGACGCGCGCGTGTCCACCGGCATCGGCGAGTTCGACCGGGTGCTCGGGGGCGGCCTGGTCGAGGGCGCGGTGATCCTGGTCGGCGGCGATCCCGGCATCGGCAAGTCGACGCTGCTGCTGCAGGCGGTGGCGAAGATGGCGCCGGGCCTTCCCGGCTTGTACGTCACCGGCGAGGAATCGCTCGGCCAGGTGGCGGGGCGCGCCTCGCGCCTTGGCCTGGACGTGTCCGGTGTGCACGCGCTGGCGGAGACCGCGATCGAGCGCATCCTCGAGCAGGCCGAGACGATGCGCCCGAAGCTGATCGTCGCCGACTCCGTGCAGACCCTGTGGACCGAATCGCTGACGGCCGCCCCAGGCTCGGTCAGCCAGGTCCGCGAGTCCGCCGCGCGGCTGGTGCGCTACGCCAAGGAAACCGGCACGGCGGTATTCCTGGTCGGCCACGTGACCAAGGAAGGCGGCATCGCCGGCCCGCGCGTGCTCGAGCACATGGTCGATGCGGTGCTGTATTTCGAGGGCGAATCCGGCTCGCGCTTCCGAGTGCTGCGCGCGTTCAAGAACCGCTTCGGCGCGGTCAACGAGCTTGGCGTGTTCGCGATGGGCGAACAGGGCCTCAAGGAAGTCCCGAACCCCTCCGCGATCTTCCTCTCCGGCGGCAGCCTTCGGCAGCCCGGCAGTTGCGTGATGGTCACCCGCGAAGGCACGCGCCCGCTGCTGGTCGAGGTGCAGGCACTGGTGGATTCATCGCCGCTGAGCAATCCGCGCCGCGTCGCCGTCGGCCTGGAACAGAACCGCCTCGCAATGCTGCTGGCCGTGCTGCACCGACACGGCGGCATCGGCGTCTCCGACCAGGACGTGTTCGTCAACGTCGTCGGTGGCATCCGCCTGCAGGAAACCGCCGCCGACCTGCCGGTGCTGCTCGCGGTGCTGTCCTCGCTGCGGGACCAGCCGCTCCCGGACAAGACCGTGGCTTTCGGCGAAGTCGGCCTCTCCGGCGAGATCCGACCGGTGCCAAATGGCGAGGAGCGCCTCAAGGAAGCCGCCACCCACGGCTTCAAGCGCGCGATCGTGCCCAGGTCCAACGTCCCCAAGGGCGGCACCTACAAGGGCCTCGAGGTCATCGCGGTGGAAAAGCTCGCCGACGCGATCGACGCGATCTGACCGGTCGCTTCGTTTGGGACGTCGCGCCGGGTGGGGTGCCCCTTGGCTCCTCGACAGCTCTTTAACTCGTCGCCAAGGGGCACCCCACCCGGCGCGACTCACCGCGGCTTCGCTCTCCCCGCTTCGGCCAGCAGAAGCGCCGCACTTCAAGCCACGTGCGCGTAGCGGGAAAAGGCGGAGCCCCTGACCGACGAGTTAAAACGCTGTCGAGGAGGGCAGGGGCTCCGCCTTTTCCCGACGAAGCGCCCACCCGAAGGAAGCTCAGTGCCCGCCGCCGGCAGCGCCGCCAGGCTTCGCCCCGAACGGCGGCCGCGCAATCCAGATCAACGCGATCACCCCCAGGAACATCCACCCCAGCAACTGGAAGATCTCGTTGAACCCGATCTGCGACGCCTGGTGATGGATCATCTGCTCCAGCACCATCGCCCCCCGCTGCAGGTCCCCCTGCCCGAGCGCCGACACCGTCTGCTGCATGCCCGGATCCGTCGCCGCCACGTGCTCGGTCAGCCTCGCGTGGTGCTCCACCGTGCGGTGCGTCCACAACCAGGTCGTCAACGAGGCCGCGAAGCTGCCGCCCAGGGTGCGCACGAAGGTCGCCAGGCCGGAGCCCGACGCGATCTCGTGCGGCGCCAGGTCCGACAGCAGGATCTGCAGCATCGGCATGAAGAACAGCGCCACGCCCAGGCCCTGCAGCAGCTGCACCTCGGCGATGCGCTGGAAGTCCACGTCCAGGTTGAAGCCCGCGCGCAGGAAGCTGGTCGCCGAGAGCGCGATGAACGCCAGGCTCGCCACCAGGCGCAGGTCGAAGCGGCCGGCGTATTTGCCCACGAACGGCGTCAGCAGGATCGGCAGCACCCCGATCGGCGCGGTCGCCAGGCCCGCCCACATCGGCGTGTAGCCCAGGTCGCGCTGCAGCCACAGCGGCACCAGCAGGCCGACGCTGAAGAACGCCGCGTACGACACCACCATCGCGATCGTGCCGGCGGCGAAGTTGCGGTGCCGGAACAGGCGCAGGTCGACGATCGGGTCCTTGTCGGTCAGTTCCCAGACCAGGAACACCGACAGCGCGATCGTCGCCACGATCGCCAGCACCACGATCTTCATCGAATTGAACCAGTCCTCGTCGTTGCCGAGGTCGAGCAGGATCTGCAGCGCGCCCACGCCCAGCACCAGGGTGGCCAGCCCGATGTAGTCCATGCGCGGCTTCTCCAGCCGCTCCGGGCGCCCGGCGAGCTGGCTGCGCACCACGAAGCTGGCGAAGATGCCGATGGGAATGTTGATGAAGAAGATCCATTCCCAGCTGTAGTTGTCGGTGATCCAGCCGCCGAGGATCGGGCCGGCGATCGGCGCGACCACGGTGACCATCGCCAGCAGCGCCAGTGCCTGCCCGCGCTTGTGCGGCGGATAGATCGAGATCAGCAGCGCCTGGGTGATCGGGTACATCGGCCCGGCGACGAAACCCTGGATCGCGCGCGCGACGACCAGGAAGCCCATGCTGTTGGCCAGCCCGCACAGCAGCGACGCCGCCGAGAACAGCAGCGTCGCCCACACGAACAGCTGGCGTTCGCCGAAGCGCTTGGCCAGGAAGCCGGTCAGCGGCAGCGCGATCGCGTTGCTGACCGCGAACGAGGTGATCACCCAGGTCGCCTGGTTGGCGCTGGCGCCGAGGTTTCCGGCGATGGTCGGCAACGACACGTTGGCGATCGTGGTGTCGAGCACCTGCATGAACGTCGCCAGCGACAGGCCGATCGTCGCCAGCGCCAGGTTGGGCGGGCGGAACCCGGCCATCGTGGTCGCGGTCGGGCCGCGCATGGGCCCGGCGTTGGCGGTGGTCGCGGACATCAGCGGCTCACCCGTGGCTCAGCCGTGGCGTGCGAGGTTCTGGCTGACGATCTCGCGGATCAGCGCGTCGGCCTCGGACAGCTGCTTCGCGTAGGCCGCGGTTTCCAGCACCGGCCGCGACTGCGCGACCGCCGGCAGCACCGCGCCGTCCTGGTCGCGCACCGACACGTCCACCGACATGCTCATGCCCAGCCGCAGCGGGTGCGCGGCGAGCTGTTCGCCATCCAGTTCGATCCGCACCGGCACGCGCTGCACGATCTTGATCCAGTTGCCGCTGGCGTTCTGCGCCGGCAGCAGCGAGAACGCGCTGCCGGTGCCCAGGCCCAGGCTGGCGAGCTTGCCGTGGTATTCGACCGCATCGCCGTAGACGTCGGAGGTGAGTGTGACCGGCTGGCCCAGGCGCATCTTCTCGAGCTGGGTTTCCTTGAAGTTGGCTTCGACCCAGACCTGGTCCAGCGGGATCACCGTCATCAACGCCGTGCCCGGCTGCACGCGCTCGCCGAGCTGCACCCGGCGCTGGGCGACGAAACCGCTGACCGGGGCCACGATCCGCGCGCGCTGCAGCGCGAGGTAGGCCGCGCGCACCTGTGCCGCCGCGGCCTGCACCTGCGGCTGGTCGGACACCGTGGTCGCGTCGACCAGGGCGCGGTTGCGCGCCAGGTCCTCGTGCGCGGCCGCGAGCGCCGCCTGCGCCGTGGCGAGTTCGTTGCGCGCATGCGCCAGCTCCTCGCGCGACACCGCGCCGCTCTCCACCAGGCCGGCGCGGCGCGCGACATCGGCGCGCGCGCGCGCGACCGCCGTCTGGCGCGCGCGCAGGTCCGCCTGGCCGGCATCCACCGCCGCGTACAACCCGCGCACCTGGCGCACGGTCGAGGCGAGGTTGGCCTTGGCCTGTTCAAGTGCGACGCGGGCGTCGGCCGGGTCCAGTTCCACCAGCACCTGGCCGGCCTCCACCCGCATGCCGTCCTCGGCATGGATCGCGACGACGGTGCCGCCGACCTGCGGGGTGATGCCGACGACATTGCCCTGTACGTAGGCGTCGTCGGTGTCCACGTGCCAGCGGCCGATCGTGAGGTACCACAGGCCCCACGCGGACAGTGCGACGAAGGCGACCGCGGCGATCGTCAGCAGCGCACGCCTGCGCTTGCCGTTCTTCGGCGGCGGCACGGGAGCGGTGGCGTTGGGATTGATTTCGGTGGTCATGGGGTGTTCGCCCGGGTGGCAACGTGGGGAAGGGGAAGCGTGTCGAACTCGAGGCCGCCGCCGAGCGCGCGGTCCAGCGCGACCGCCGCCTGCAGCCGGCGCGCGCGCAACAGTGCCTGCTGCAGGTCGAGCTGCAGCAGCGGACGCTGCGCGGCGAGCACGTCGAGGCGGTTGCCGATGCCGGCGCGGTAGCGCTCGGAGGCGATGTCGAAGGCGCGTTGCGCGGCGTCGCGGGCCTCGCCGATGGAGGCCAGCTGCGCGTCGAGCGCGCGAATCGCCTGCACCGTGTCGGCGACCTCGCGCAGGCCCTGCACCAGGGCCTGGTCGTAGGCGGCGACGGCCAGGTCGTAATCGGCGTCGCGCCCGCGCAGGTTCGAGCGAAGCCCACCGCCTTCGAAGATCGGCAGGCTGATCGCCGGTCCGCCAAAGCCGAGCACCGCGTCGCTGCCGAACAGGTCGCCGAGGTTGGGCGCAGCCAGGCCGACGATCGCACTGAGGTTCACGCTCGGGCGGAACGCGGCCTTCGCTTCGTCGATCCCGCGCGCGGCCGCTTCGACGCGCCAGCGCGCGGCGACCACATCGGGGCGATGGCCGAGCAGTTCGCTGGGCAGCACGTCGGGAACCTGCGGCACGGCGGCCTGCAGGGCGGGCCGCTCGATCGACAACCCGCGGTCCGGCCCCTGGCCGAGCAGCGCGGCCAAGGCGTGGCGCAGGCTGTCGATCTGCTGGGTCGCGGCCTGTGCCTGCTGGCGCGCGCTGGCGATCGCGGCTTCCTGCTGGTGGAGCAGGCCGGTATTGTCGATCCCGGCCTCGACGCGCTGGCGCTCCAGCGCAGCCAGCTGCGTCGCGCGGGCCTGCTCGGCATTCGCGGCATCCAGCGCCTCCCAGGCCTGGGCCAGCGCGATGTAGGTATCGGCGATGTTGGCCGCCAGCGCCAGGCGCGCGGCCTGCGCATCCACCGCCGCCGCGCGCGCCTGGCCGACCGCGGCTTCGTACTTCGCGCGCTGGCCGCCCCACAGGTCCGGCGAATACTTGAAGTCCAGCATCAGCACGGTGCTGGCCTTGAAGTCGCCGCCCATCGGCGGCTCGACGAAGGTCTCGGGAATCTGCACGCCGGTCGCCTGCGCGCTGGCGCCCAGGGTCGGCTTGCGCAGCGCGTCGGCGAGCCCGGCGTCGGCCGCGGCCTTGCGCAGGCGCGCGTCGGCGGCAGCCAGCGACGGCGTTCCCCCCAGCGCCTCTTCGATCAGGGCGTCGAGCTGCGGATCGCCGAAGGCGCGCCACCAGTCCACGCGCGGGAACGTGGCCGGCGACTGCGCGTCGAGGCTGCGGCTGGCGGCCAGCGCATCGGCGTTCATCGGCGCCGACGCGGGCGCGAGGCCGCGCGTGCTGGCGCAACCGGCCAGCGCCAATGCGGCGGCGAGAAACAGAACAGGGGCCGCGCCCCTGTTCCTGGTGGTCCAGCCGTGGGGGGAAGGAGCGGTCATCGGGTCGATTCGGGGAGGGAGAGGTTGTCGCGCACCTGGGTGAGCAGGCGGTGGAGCTGGTCGCGCTCGTCCTGGTCCATGCCGTCCATGGCGATGCCGAGCACGCGCTTGCCGCAGCGATGGATGTCCTTCCAGATCGCATTGCCGGCTTCGGTGAACTCGATGTTCAGCGCGCGCCGGTCGCTGGCGTCGGCGGTGCGCACGACCAGTCCCTTTTCCTCGAGCCGGTCGAGCAGGCGGGTCATCGCGCCCGGGTTCAGGTCGGCGGCGCGGGCCAGTTCGGTCACGCCGCGGGTGCCGGCGGCGAGCTTCTTCAGGGTGATGTACTGGCTGAAGGTGAGGTCGTGGCCGAGCCGGGACAGTTCGTGCGCCATCCGCGCCCACAGGGCGTCGCGGACCTGGCGCAGGAGGATGCCGAGCGAGGAGGCGCTTTCGGGGGATGGGGCGTTCATGGGGCGCGCATTTTGCTCGCCCTTGCAATTGTTGTCAATGCAACAATTGTCCCTGCAGCTTAACCGCCCCTGTGCAGGATCAGCTCGAGCACAGCCTTGCTGCCGAAGAACGCCAGGACCAGCAGGACCATGGCCGCCAGGGTCCAGCGCACCGCCACGCGGCCGCGCCAGCCCCAGCGCCAGCGCCCGAGCAGCAGCGCCCCGAACAGGAGCCACGAGAGCACGCTCAGCACGGTCTTGTGCACCAGGTGCTGGGCGAACAGGTCCTCGACGAACAGGATCCCGGTGAGCAGGGTTGCGCTGAGCAGCACGAAACCCACCGTGACCGTGCGGAACAGCAGCGTTTCCAGCTCGACCAGCGGCGGCAGCGCGCCCGACCAGGCGTGCAAGCGGTGCTGGCGCAGCGCGCGCTCCTGCAGCCACAGCATGACCGCGAGCAGCGCGGCGATCGCCAGCGTGGCGTAGGCCAGCAGCGCGCTCCACGCATGCAGTTGCAGGCGCCAGTCCAGCGGCTCGGACAGCCGGTGGCCGTAGGCGGCGTAGGCACCGAGGGTCAGCGCGGCGATGGGGTAGACCACCACGCCCAGCGCGGCCATCCGCCCGCCGGCACCGAACAGCGTGGTCAGCACCGCCATGCCCAGCCCGACCAGCGACAGCGCGGAGAAGACGTGCATGTCGGTGCCGCCGCTGGCGCGCCAGGCCAGCAGGTGCGCGCTGGCGTGCAGCAGCGCGGCGAGGGTGGCCAGCGACAGCCAGGTCCAGTGTTCGCGCCGCTCGCGGCGCAGGTCGGCGACGAGCAGGGTCGTGGCCGCCAGGTAACCGAGGATGGCGAGGATGGACAGGGCCATGCGCGGATTCTCGCATGCGGCCGCCTATAATTCGCCGATGTTCGAATCCCTCACCCAACGCCTGTCGGGCACCATCGAGCGGCTGCGCGGCCGCGGCCGCCTGACCGAATCCAACATCTCCGAGGCCCTGCGCGAGGTCCGCATCGCGCTGCTGGAGGCCGACGTCGCCCTGCCGGTGGTCCAGGCCCTGATCCAGCGGATCAAGGTGCGCGCGGTCGGCCAGGAAGTGCTGAAGTCGCTGACCCCGGGCCAGGCCCTGATCAAGGTCGTGCGCGACGAGCTCACCGCGGTCATGGGCGCGACCGCCAACGAGCTCGACCTCAACGTGCCGGCCCCGGCGGTGGTGCTGATGGCGGGCCTGCAGGGCGCGGGCAAGACCACCACCGTGGCCAAGCTCGCCCGGCACCTGAAGGAGCGGCGCAAGAAGAAGGTGATGGTGGTCAGCGCCGACGTCTACCGCCCGGCCGCGATCGAGCAGCTGAAGACGCTCGCGGGACAGGTCGGGGCGCAGTTCTTCCCGTCCGACCCCTCGCAGAAGCCCGAGGACATCGTGCGCGCGGCGATCGCCGAGGCGCGCAAGACCTTCGTCGACGTGCTGATCGTCGACACCGCCGGCCGCACCTCGGTGGACGAGGCGATGATGGCCGAGATCCAGGCGCTGCATGCGGCGGTGAAGCCGGTCGAGACGCTGTTCGTGGTCGATTCGATGACCGGCCAGGACGCGGCCACCACCGCAAAGCATTTCGGCGAGGCGCTGCCCCTCACCGGCGTGGTCCTGACCAAGACCGACGGCGACGCTCGCGGCGGCGCGGCGCTGAGCGTGCGCTACATCACCGGCAAGCCGATCAAGTTCATCGGCACCGGCGAGAAGACCGACGGCCTGGACGTGTTCCACCCCGGCCGCGTGGCGAGCCGGATCCTGGACATGGGCGACGTGCTGTCGCTGGTCGAGCAGGTCGAGCAGCAGGTCGACAAGGACAAGGCGCAGAAGCTGGCGGAGAAGGTCGCCAAGGGGCGCAAGTTCGACCTCAACGACATGAAGGACCAGCTCGAGCAGATGCAGAACATGGGCGGGTTGTCCGGGCTGATGGACAAGCTGCCCGGCATCGGCCAGGTCCCGGAGCACGTGAAGGCCCAGGTGACCGGCAAGGAAGTGCCGCGGATGGTGGCGATCATCAATTCGATGACAAAGAAGGAGCGCCGCAACCCGGCCCTGCTGAACGGCTCCCGGCGCAAGCGCATCGCCGCCGGCGCCGGCCTGACCCCGGCCGACGTCAACAAGCTGATGAAGCAGTACCAGCAGATGGAAAGGATGATGGCCAAGATGGGCCGCGGCGGCATGAAGGGCCTGATGCGCGGCATGCAGGGCATGATGGGCGGCGGCGGAAGGCCGTTCTTGTAGAGCCGACCCATGGTCGGCTGGGCCTCCAATGGTCGGCCGGGCCTTCCCGGGGGAGCGGACCATGGGTCGGCTCTACCCATCAGGCCGGAATCCCCTTTATAATTGCCGGCTTACCCTGCCATTCCGGCAGCTGGGCAACACCGAAACCACCATGGTCAAGATCCGTCTCACCCGCGGCGGCGCCAAGAAGCGCCCCTTCTACCACATCATCGTCACCGACAGCCGTAGCGCCCGCGACGGCCGCAACATCGAGCGGGTGGGTTACTACAACCCGGTCGCGACCGGCGGCGAGAAGCGCGTCGAGATGGACGTGGCCCGCGTGCAGCACTGGATCGGCCAAGGCGCGCAGCTCAGCGACAAGGTCGCCGACCTCTACAAGCAGGTCGCCAAGGCCGCCACCGCGGCCTGATCCGCGGGCCGCGCACGCGGCCCGATCCGGGCATGAACGACGAGGCGCCGTCCGCGCGGAAGCCTGCCGAGGAACGGCAGATCCTTCTGGGCCGGATCCACGGCGCCTTCGGCGTGCGCGGGGAAGTGAAGCTGGAATCGTTCACCGACCCGGCGCGCGGCATCCTCCGTTACCAGCCATGGACCCTGCGCGGACCGAAGGGCGGGCGCGAGGTCTCCGGCGCGCGCGGCCGCGAGACCGCCAAGGGCATCGTCGCGACGCTCCCGGGCGTCGACGACCGCGACGCCGCGGAGGCGCTGCGCGGCACCGAAGTCTGGGTGCCGCGTTCGGCGCTGCCGCCGCCGGCCCCGGGCGAGTACTACTGGGTGGACCTGGAAGGGCTGCGCGTGGTGAACGTGGACGGCACCGACTTCGGCACCGTCTCGCACCTGTTCTCAACCGGGCCCAACGACGTGCTGGTGGCGCGCGGCGACCGCGAGCGGCTGATCCCGTTCCTGGAGCCGGACTACGTGCGCTCGGTGGACTTCGAGGCGGGCGTGGTGACGGTGGATTGGGATCCGGAGTTCTGAGCGCAAGCCACCCGAAGCCGATCATGGGTCGGCCCTACAATCCACGGATGCGGATCGACGTCGTCAGCCTGTTTCCCGAATTCGTCGCCCAGCTCGCCGGCCACGGCGTGGTCGGGCGGGCGGCGGAGCGCGGCCTGCTGGCGCTGCATGGCTGGAATCCGCGCGACTACGCCGAGGGCAATTACCGCCGGGTGGACGACCGCCCGTTCGGCGGCGGCCCGGGCATGGTGATGCTGATCGACCCGCTGCGGGCCTGCCTGGCCGCCGCGCGCGCGGCCGACCCGGCCCCGGCGCACGTGGTCTACCTGAGCCCGCAGGGCCGGCGGCTGGACCAGGCGAAGGTCCGCGAGCTCGCCGGCCGCGAGCGGCTGGTGCTGCTGTGCGGCCGCTACGAGGGCGTGGACGAGCGCCTGCTCCAGGCCGAGATCGACGAGGAGCTGTCGATCGGCGACTACGTCCTGTCCGGCGGCGAGCTGGCGGCGGCGGTGGTGGTGGACGCGGTGGCGCGGCTGCAGCCGGGCGCGCTGAACGACGCGGAGTCGGCGGAACAGGACAGCTTCGAGGCCGGGCCGGACGGCCTGGCGCTGCTGGACTGCCCGCATTACACCCGGCCGGTCGAGCACCCGCTGGGCCGGGTCCCGGAGGTGCTGCTCTCCGGCAACCACGCCGCGATCGCCCGCTGGCGCCGGCAGCAGGCGCTGGGCCGGACCTGGCTGCGACGCCCGGACCTGCTCGACCGCGAGGCCCTTTCCGCGCAGGACCGGGCCCTGCTGGACGAGTTCCTCCAGGCCCACCAGGCGGCCGAAAAGCCGCTATAATGCGCGGCTTGGCTCCTTCCGGGGGCCAAGCAAGCCCATCACGCCAAGACGCGGGTCCACGTGCACTCGCGCTACAACAGCCTGGCGCCAATCCCGGCGACCGGCATCCAACAAGGCAACACACAGGCCATCGCCATGAACAAGCCCTCGCTCAACACGCTGCTGCAGAACTTCGAGACCGAACAGGCGCAGCGCCAGCTGCCGGTGTTCGGCCCCGGCGATACCGTCGTCGTCAACGTCAAGGTCAAGGAAGGCAACCGCGAGCGCGTCCAGGCCTACGAAGGCGTGGTCATCGCCAAGAAGAACGCCGGCCTGAACTCCTCGTTCACCGTGCGCAAGATCTCGCACGGCTACGGCGTGGAGCGCGTGTTCCAGAGCCACAGCGCCGCGATCGACTCGGTCCAGGTGAAGCGCCGCGGCGCGGTCCGCGCCGGCAAGCTGTACTACCTGCGTGGCCTCGAGGGCCGCAAGGCGCGCATCAAGGAAGACC
Organism: Lysobacter sp.; assembly: GCA_044464395.1. GTDB lineage: Bacteria > Pseudomonadota > Gammaproteobacteria > Xanthomonadales > Xanthomonadaceae > Cognatiluteimonas. The sequence continues at coordinate 293,872 of JBIQLI010000002.1, read as the reverse complement.
TGGCCGGCAACGCCAAGGCCAAGGCCGCCGCCGAAGCCGCCGCCGCCGCCGCGGAGTAAGCGACGGACGCGGTACGCCTCGACCTCTGGTTGTGGGCGGCGCGGTTCTACCGGACGCGCAGCCTCGCGCGTCAGGCGGTCGACACCGGCAAGGTCCAGGTGGACGGGCAGCGCCCGAAGCCGTCGCGCGTGCTGCGCGGCGGCGAAGCGCTGTCCATCGAACGCGCCGGTGAACCGTTCGAAGTGACCGTGCTCGGGCTCAGCGATACCCGCGGGCCCGCCCGCGTCGCGCAGGCGTTGTACGAGGAATCCGAGGCGTCGAAGGCGCGCCGCGCCGAGTTGCGCGCGCAACGCGCCGCCGAGCGCGCCGGTTACCAGGCCCCCGAGCACAAGCCCGACAAGCGCGCGCGGCGGCTGATCCGCGCGCTGGGGGATATCGACGCGTTGTAGAGCCGACCCATGGTCGGCTGCATGCCTGGTCAGCCGACCATGGGTCGGCTCTACAGGTCGGCATTACAGAAGGGATTTGAGGCGGTAGAGCGCTTCAAGCGCCTGCTTCGGCGTCAGCTCGTCCGGGTCCAGCCCCGCCAGCGCTTCCACGGCCGCCGAGCTCGGCGCGAACAGGCCGATCTGCTGGGGCGCGTCCAGCGCCTGCGCGGTGAGCGGGGCCGCCGGCGCGTCGCGGTTCTGCGCTTCCAGTTCCGCCAGCCGCGCCCGCGCCTGGCGCACCACCGTCTTCGGCAGCCCCGCCAGCGCCGCCACCTGCAGGCCGAAGCTGCGGTTGGCCGGGCCGTCCTTGACCGCGTGCATGAACACCAGGGCATCGCCATGCTCGACCGCGTCGAGGTGCACGTTGGCGATGCCGCTTCCCGGCGTCGCCAGCGCGGTCAGTTCGAAATAGTGCGTGGCGAACAGGGTGAAGCTGCGGTTGACCGACGCCAGGTGGCGCGCGCAGGCATCCGCCAGCGCGAGGCCGTCGTAGGTCGAGGTGCCGCGGCCGATCTCGTCCATCAGCACCAATGACTGCTCGGTCGCGTGGTGCAGGATGTAGCTGGTCTCGCTCATCTCGACCATGAAGGTCGACTGCCCGCGGGCGAGGTCGTCGCCGGCGCCGATGCGGGTGAGGATGCGGTCGATCGGGCCGATCACCGCCCGCGCCGCCGGCACGAAGCTGCCGATGTGCGCCAGCAGCACGATCAGCGCGTTCTGGCGCATGTAGGTGCTCTTGCCGCCCATGTTCGGGCCGGTGATGACCAGCATGCGGGTGCCATTGCCGTCTTCGTCGCCGAGCACCAGGTCGTTGGCGGTGAACGGTTCGTCGCGCACCGCCTCGACCACCGGGTGGCGGCCGCCCTCGATGCGCAGGCACGGCGCCCTGGCCAGTTCCGGCCGCGACCAGTCCAGCGCCTGCGCGCGTTCGGCCAGGCAGGCGAGCACGTCCAGTTCGCTCAGCGCCGCGGCGCAGCGCTTCAATGGCTCGAGGTCGGCGTTGAGGGTTTCCAGCAGTGCCTCGTACAGCAGCTTCTCGCGGGCGAGGGCGCGCTCGCGCGCGGACAGCACCTTGTCCTCGAACTGCTTCAGCTCCTCGGTGATGTAGCGCTCGGCGTTGGCCAGGGTTTGCCGGCGGGTGTAATGCGCCGGCGCCTTGCCCGACTGGCCCTTGCTGATTTCCAGGTAGTAGCCGTGGACGCGGTTGTAGCCGACCTTCAGCGTGGGGATGCCGGTGGCTTCGCGCTCGCGCTGCTCGAGTTCGACCAGGAACTGGTCGGCGTTGGTCGACAGCTGGCGCAACTCGTCGAGGTCCGCGTCGTAGCCCTCCGCGAACACGCCGCCATCGCGGGCCAGCAGGGGCGGCTGCGGCACGATCGCGCGCGCGAGCAGGTCGGCGTTCCCGGCGTGCTCGCCGAGCTGCGCGGCCAGCGCCTGCAGCCGCGGCGAATCCAGCGGCGCGAGCAGCGCGCGCACGCCGGGGAGCAGGGCGAGGCCGTCGCGCAGGGTGCTGAGGTCGCGTGGGCGCGCGCTGCGCAGGGCGATGCGGGCGAGGATGCGTTCGAGGTCGCCCAGCGCGCGGAAGGTGTCGCGCAGGTCGGCGTCGGCGCGACTGTCGATCAACGTCGCGACCGCGTGGTGGCGTTCGCCGAGCACCTGCTGGTCGCGCAGCGGGCGGTGCAGCCAGCGCCGCAGCAGGCGCCCGCCCATCGGCGTCACCGTGCTGTCGAGCACGCCGAGCAGCGTGTTGCGGGTATCGCCATCCACGCGCGTGTCGAGCTCGAGGTGGCGGCGGGTGGCGGCGTTCATCGCGATCGCCTCGTCGGAGGACTCGAACGCGATCGCGGTGAGGTGCGGCAGCCGCTGCTTCTGGGTTTCCTCCACGTAGCCGAGCAGCGCGGCGGCCGCGGCAATGCAGGCCGGCCTGTCCTCGAGGCCGAAGCCGCCGAGGTCGTGCACGCCGAAGAACTGCAGGAGCTGGCGGCGGCCGCTGTCGTGGTCGAACAGCCAGGGCGGGCGCCGGCGCAGGCCGCCGCGATCGGCGACCGCCGCGGGCCAGCCGTCCTCGTCCGGCAACAGCAGTTCGGCCGGGTCGAGCCGCGCCAGTTCCGCTTCCAGCCCGTCCTCGTCGGCGACCTCGTTGACCAGGAAGCGCCCGCTCGACAGGTCCGCCCAGGCCAGGCCGTAGCCGCCGCGGCCGCGCGCCAGCGCCAGCAGCAGGGTGTCGCGGCGCTCGCTCAGCAGGGCCTCGTCGGTGACCGTGCCCGGGGTGACCACGCGCACGACCTTGCGTTCGACCAGGCCCCTGGACGCGGCCGGGTCGCCGATCTGCTCGCAGATCGCGACCGATTCGCCCAGCGCCACCAGCCGCGCCAGGTAGCCCTCGTAGGCATGCACCGGCACGCCCGCCATCGGGATCGGCTGGCCGGCCGACTGCCCGCGCTGGGTCAGGGTGATGTCGAGCAGCTTCGCTGCCTTGCGCGCGTCGTCGTAGAACAGCTCGTAGAAGTCGCCCATGCGGAAGAACAGGAGCACGTCCGGGTACTCCGCCTTGGCGGCGAAGAACTGTTGCATCAGCGGCGTGTGCTGCGGGGCGGCCGTGGCCATCGCGCTCCGGTCGGTCGTGGACTTGGACGGGAAAGACGGCTAGTTTGCCATCCCATGCAAGCCCCCACGGACGAGGCACTCGCCGCCACCGCCACCACGCTCGGCGAGCGGCTGCGTGCCGCGCGGCTGTCGCTGGTCACCGCCGAAAGCTGCACCGGCGGCTGGATCGCCAAGGTGGTGACCGACATCCCCGGCTCCTCCGACTGGTTCGACTGCGGCATGGCCACCTACAGCTACGAGGCCAAGCAGGCGCTGCTCGGCGTGCGCCCGGAGACGCTCGAATTCCACGGTGCGGTCAGCCGGGAAACGGTGCTGGAAATGGTCGCCGGCGCGCTGGTGCATTCGGGCGCGGGCATCGCGGTCGCGGTCACCGGCATCGCCGGGCCCAGCGGGGGCACCACGGAGAAGCCGGTCGGCACGGTGTGGATCGCGTGGAAGCGCCGCGGGGGATACCCGATGGCCGAGGTCTTCCATTTCGACGGCGACCGCGAGGCGGTGCGCCGGCAGACGGTGGCGGCCGCACTGTCGGGCCTGCTGGAGCGGCTGGAGGCTGGCAAGCTGCTGTAGGCGGATCAGTCCCGGTCGGGCCCCGGATCGGGCCGGTATTCGAGCAGGTCGCCCGGGGTGCATTCGAGCACCCGGCAGATCGCGTCCAGGGTGGCGAAGCGCACGCCCTTGACGTGCCCCTGCTTGAGTTGCGACAGGTTGGTCTCGCTGATCCCGATCGCCTCGGCCAGTTCCTTCGACTTCATCTTGCGCATGGCCAGGACCACGTCGAGGTTGACGACGATGGCCATCAGACGATGCTCTCGTTCTCGTCGCGCAGGACCGCGGCCTGCTCGACCAGGTGGGCGACCGAGAAGATGCACAGGCAGGCGATCAGGACGAAGTAGATGCCGCCGGCATCCAGGCCGAGGGCGACATCCAGGTCGCCGCTGGGTTCGCCCAGGCGGGGCAGGGGCAGGAACACCATGACGACGGCCGTCGCAGCGACGGCGCGTCCCAGCTGCATCCAGGCGCGGGCGAGGGCATGGCTGACCCCGCCGCCCTGGTGCAGCAGCTTGCCGATCGCGCGCAGGCGCGAGAGCGACCAGGTCTGCGCAAGCCAGGCCACCGTGGCGACCGCGACGTAGCCCCACCAGTCCGCGCCCTGCAGCCCGGCGGCAAGCTGCGGATCCCAGCTGCGTACGGACAGGTTCCACAGCAGCAACACGAAGCAGGCGAGCTGGCCGAACGAGGCCAGCGACATCAGGTGATAGCCGTGGCGGCGGATCCGGGCGGTGGCGTCCATGCAAATCCCCATGAAATTTATGTTACAGATAAAGTAATTGACGATTACTTGAGATTCAAGCACTCCTTTCGGAAGCAGTTGACCACTTCGGCTGTTAGTAGTAATACTACCCGCCATGGCCACGCTTGCAGACCTGTCACAGACCCAGCGCGAGATCCTCGCGCTGATCGCCGAGCGCATCGAAGCCGAGGGCATGCCGCCTTCGCAGATCGAGATCGCGCGCGCGTTCGGCTTCAAGGGCGTGCGCGCCGCGCAGTACCACCTGGAGGCGCTGGAGGCCGCGGGGGCGATCGAACGGATTCCCGGCCGCGCGCGCGGGCTGCGGCTGCTGCGGGCGCCCGAGCCGCCCCAGCAGGCGCTGCCGCTGGACGCCGGGAACGCCAGCGACGATGCCCTGCACCTGCCGGTCCTTGGCCAGGTGGCGGCCGGCTTGCCGATCGGTGCCGATCCGGGCGGCTCGGACCAGGTGCTGATCCTCGACCGGGTCCTGTTCTCGCCGGCGCCGGACTACCTGCTCAAGGTCAAGGGCGACTCGATGCGCGACGAAGGCATCTTCGACGGCGACCTGATCGGCGTGCACCGGACCCGCGATGCGCGCTCCGGGCAGATCGTGGTCGCGCGGATCGACGACGAAGTCACGGTCAAGCTGCTGAAGGTGGGCAAGGACCGGATCCGGCTGCTGCCGCGCAATCCCGACTTCGATCCCATCGAGGTCCAGCCCGGCCAGGACTTCGCGATCGAGGGCCTGTACTGCGGCCTGGTGAGGCCGAACCGGTGAGCCGCGCCGCGGCATTTCCCGACAGCGCGGCGCGGCACCCGCCGCTGCCGGCCGCGGGCGCCGGGGCCGATCTTCGAACCACAGCGGCGCGTCGCAGCCTGTGCGATGGGCTTGCCGCAACCTTTCCGCATCCGAATTCCAATTGACGAGGACCGACCCATGGACGAGAACAAGAAGCGCGCCCTTTCCGCGGCCCTGAGCCAGATCGAGAAGCAGTTCGGCAAGGGCTCGGTGATGCGCATGGGCGACCGCGTCGCCGAAGTGATCCCGGTGATCTCCACCGGCTCGCTGCTGCTGGACATCGCCCTGGGCATCGGCGGACTGCCGAAGGGCCGCGTGGTCGAGATCTACGGGCCCGAATCCTCGGGCAAGACCACCCTCACCCTGCAGGCGATCGCGCAGTGCCAGAAGAACGGCGGCACCGCCGCGTTCGTGGATGCCGAGCATGCGCTCGACCCGACCTATGCGGCCAAGCTCGGGGTCAACGTCGAGGACCTGCTGGTGTCGCAGCCGGACACCGGCGAACAGGCGCTGGAGATCGCCGACATGCTGGTGCGCTCCAACGCGGTGGACATGGTGGTGGTCGACTCGGTCGCCGCGCTGACCCCGAAGGCCGAGATCGAGGGCGAGATGGGCGACCAGCTCCCCGGCCTGCAGGCGCGCCTGATGAGCCAGGCGTTGCGCAAGCTCACCGGCAACATCAAGCGCAGCAACTGCCTTGTGATCTTCATCAACCAGTTGCGCCACAAGATCGGCATCATGATGCCGGGGCAGAGCCCGGAGACCACCACCGGCGGCAACGCGCTCAAGTTCTACGCCTCGGTGCGCCTGGACATCCGCCGCATCGGCTCGGTCAAGAAGGGCGACGAGATCATCGGCAACCAGACCCGGATCAAGGTGGTCAAGAACAAGCTGGCGCCGCCGTTCAAGCAGGTGGTCACCGAGATCCTCTACGGCGAGGGCATCTCGCGCGAGGGCGAGCTGATCGACATGGGCGTGGAGGCGCGCCTGGTCGAGAAGTCCGGCGCCTGGTACAGCTACGGCGACGAGCGCATCGGCCAGGGCAAGGAGAACGCCCGCCAGTTCCTGCGCGACAACCCGGCCATCGCCGCGACCATCGAGGCCGCGCTGCGCGAGAAGTTCGTGCCGCAGGAAGCGTCGCAGGACGAGGCCGGCGAGGACTGAACCGGCGGTGGCACGGCCGCGCAAGGAACCCACGGCGGCGCAGCGGGCGCTCGGGCTGCTGGTGCGGCGCGAGCACTCGCGGCCGGAGCTGGCGCGCAAGCTGCGCGCCCGAGGCGTGCCCGCCGACGAGGCCAAGGCCGCGGTGGAGCAGATGGCCAGGGCGGGCTGGCAGGACGATGCCCGCTTCGCCTGCTCCCTGGCCCGCTCGCGCGTCGCCGGGGGCTACGGTCCGTTGCGGATCCGGATGGAGCTGGAAAGCCATGGCCTCGACCCGGCGGCGATCGACGCCGCGTTCGAGGCCCTGGCCGATGCCGGCGAGGACGACTGGGAAGGCCGCGCCCGCGACCTGGTCCGTCGACGTTTCGGCGCCGACCTGGACGCCCTGCCGGTCCGGCGCAAGGCCATGGAGTTCCTGCTGCGGCGCGGTTTCGAGGGGGACTGCGTGCGCTTGGTGATACCCTAACGGGCCCCGGGTCCACCGCTCCCGCCTTCGCCGCCTCGTGCGCTCCGTGGGCCGGGCGCCGTGCCTGCCAGCACCAACGGCTCGCCTGCCTCGCCCATGAAGACCACTGCCGGAATCCGCAACGATTTCCTCGAATTCTTTGCCGCCCGCGGCCACACGATCGTGCCGTCGGCACCGCTCGTGCCGGGCAACGATCCGACCCTGCTGTTCACCAACTCGGGCATGGTCCAGTTCAAGGACGTGTTCCTGGGTGCCGAGAAGCGCAGCTACGTGCGCGCGGCCGACGTGCAGCGCTGCCTGCGTGCGGGCGGAAAGCACAACGACCTCGACCAGGTCGGCTATACCGCGCGCCACCACACCTTCTTCGAGATGCTGGGCAACTGGTCGTTCGGCGATTACTTCAAGAAGGACGCGATCGCCTGGGCCTGGGAGCTGCTGACCGGCGTGTGGAAGCTGGACCCGGCGCGGTTGCTGGTGACCGTCTACCACACCGACGACGAGGCGTACGACATCTGGCACGACGTGGTCGGGGTGCCCGCGGAGCGCATCGTCCGCATCGGCGACAACAAGGGTGCGCCGTTCGCCAGCGACAACTTCTGGCAGATGGCCGACACCGGCCCGTGCGGCCCGTGCACCGAGATCTTCTACGACCACGGCGCGCACATCCCCGGCGGCCCGCCCGGCTCCCCGGACGAGGACGGCGACCGCTTCATCGAGATCTGGAACCTGGTGTTCATGCAGTTCGACCGCCAGCCCGACGGCACCCTGCTGCCGCTGCCGGCGCCGTGCGTGGACACCGGCATGGGCCTGGAGCGGATCGCGGCGGTGCTGCAGGGCGTCCATGGCAATTACGACATCGATCTGTTCCGGCACCTGATCGACGCCGCGGCGACGCTGACCGGCACGCAGGATCGCGACAGCAAGTCGCTGCGGGTGATCGCCGACCATATCCGCGCATGCGCGTTCCTGGTGGTGGACGGCGTGCTGCCTTCCAACGAGGGTCGCGGCTATGTGCTGCGCCGGATCATCCGCCGCGCGATCCGCCACGTGTGGAAGCTGGGCGGGCTGCAGCCCGGCGGCACCTTCTGGAAGATGGTCGGCCCGCTGGTCGAGGTGATGGGCGAGGCCTATCCCGAGCTGGTCGACAAGCGCGCACTGGTCGAGCGTGCGCTGCAGGCCGAGGAGGCCGCGTTCGCGCAGACGCTCGAGGCGGGCATGGTGCGGCTGGAGAACTTCCTCGCGCACGGAGACGGCAAGCTCGACGGCGAACACCTGTTCCAGCTCCACGACACCTACGGCTGCCCGCCGGACCTGGTCGCCGACATCCTGCGCGAGCGTGGCGCGGAGCTCGAGCCGTCGGCGATGCAGGACTACGAGCACTTGATGGAACAGCAGCGCGAACGCGCGCGCGGCGCCGGCAAGTTCGGCGGCGGCGCCAGCCTGCCGGCCGAGCTGGTCGCGCAACTGGCGCCGACGGAATTCCTCGGCTACGAAGAGCTCGCCTCGGGCGGCCTCGAGGTGGTCGCGCTGCTGCGCGACGGCCGCCCGGTCGAGTCGATCGGGGAGGGCGAGTCGGCAGTCGTCATTCTCGACCGCACCCCGTTCTATGCCGAGAGCGGCGGCCAGGTAGGCGACGCCGGCGCGCTGGTGGACCAGGGCGTGAGTTTCGCGGTGGAGGACACGCGCAAGCTGGCCGGGCAGTTCCATGGCCACGTCGGCGTACTGCGCAGCGGCGCGTTGAAGCTGGGCGACAGGCTGATGGGCGAGGTGGACGCGCAACGACGCGCGTCGACCGTGCTCAACCACAGTGCCACCCATCTGCTGCACGCGGCCCTGCGCGCGGTGCTCGGCGAACATGTGACCCAGAAGGGCTCGCTGGTCGCGCCCGATCGGCTGCGTTTCGACTTCGCCCATTTCAATCCGGTGACTCCGGACGAGCTGGCCGAGGTCGAGCGCCGGGTGAATGCCGAGGTGCGCGCCAACCACGAGGTGGAAGTGCGGCACATGGGCATGCAGGAAGCGCTGGACTTCGGCGCGATGGCGCTGTTCGGCGAGAAGTACGGCGAGCGCGTGCGCGTGCTGCGCATGGGCGACACCTCGATCGAACTGTGCGGCGGCACCCATGTGCGCCGCACCGGCGACATCGGCCTGTTCAAGATCGTGTCCGAGGGCGGCGTGTCCGCGGGCGTGCGCCGGATCGAGGCGTTGACCGGGCAGGCCGCGCTCGACCACGTCGCCGCGGAAGAGCGGCGCCTGCACGACGTGGCGGCACTGCTCGGCGGCACCGCCGCCGAGGCGGGCGACAAGCTGCGCGCCCTGCTGGAGCGGCAAAAGAAGCTCGAGCGCGAGCTAGAAGCCGCCCGGGCCAAGGCCGCCAGCGGTGCCACCGCGGACCTCGCCGGGCAGGCGCGGGACGTGGCCGGCGTGCGCGTCCTGGCGGCGCGGCTGGAGGGCTTCGACGGCAAGGCGCTGCGCGAGGCGATGGACCGGTTGAAGCAGCAGCTGGGCGACGCGGTGATCGTGCTGGCCGGGACCTCGGCCGGCAAGGCAGCGCTGGTCGCCGGGGTCGGCGGCAACGCGTTGAAGAAGGTGAAGGCGGGTGACTTGCTGTCACATGTCGCGTCGCAGGTGAACGGCAAGGGCGGTGGTCGGCCCGACCTGGCGCAGGGCGGGGGTGCGGATGGACCCGCGCTGCAGGCCGCGCTGGATGGGGTCGCCGACTGGGTGGCCTCGAGGATGAACTGAACCCGACCAGGGTCGGGTTCCATGACTTCCCTCCGACTCGCTAGGATCGGGGGACAGGTAGTATCCTCGGCAGTTTACGGAAACGGTTGCAGCCCCGCGGGGCACCGGCAGCCATGCCGGTCAATGGAGAAGTTGGCATGTTGATTCTGACCCGCCGCGTGGGCGAGACGTTGATGATCGGTGACTCGGTCACGGTCACCGTGCTCGGCGTCAAGGGCAACCAGGTGCGTATCGGCATCACCGCGCCGAAGGATGTCGCGGTCCATCGCGAGGAGATCTACCAGCGCATCCAGCGCGGCGAGGACGGGGAATCCCCGTCGGGTTTGCCCGCCGGCGAGTGAGCCGGTATCCTTTCGCGCTCGCCGGCTTCTGGACGCAACACACGCCGGAGACTTGCCCGAGAGGCCGAAGGGGCTCCCCTGCTAAGGGAGTATGGGGTCAAAAGCTCCATCGAGGGTTCGAATCCCTCAGTCTCCGCCATTTTCCAACCGAAAACGATTGACGGAACCTGTTCCGGTTCCGCACAATTCCGCTTCTGCGCCCGTAGCTCAGCTGGATAGAGCACCAGGCTACGAACTTGGGGGTCGGAGGTTCGAATCCTTCCGGGCGCGCCACCACGAAGAAAGGCCGATGGGCATCCCCATCGGCCTTTTTTTTTTGCCCGGTGCCGCTCAGTGCGCGGCCGGTGGCGGGCTGCCCGATCCGGTCTTCATGCTGCCGTGGACTTCGGCGCTGGTGCCGCCGATGTTCACGCTGCCATGCGCCTCGGCGCCTCCGCCGCTGGTGCCGTCGCCGACGCGGATCTGGTTGCGCACGTCGCGCACGCCGGTGCAGCCGTCGGCCAGGTCCTCGGCGCGATGCTTCATCCAGCGCTGCGGGACCATGCCGCCGAGCGTGGCGACGCCGTTGCTCACCTCGACGGTGAGGTCGCTGGCGTCCAGGTCGTCCGCTTCGGTGAGCCGCTCGTTCAGGTCCTCGCGGATGCGTTCGTCCGAGCGCGCATAGTTGCGCGGGCCGACACCGCGGTAACCGCCGCGTGCACCGAAGTTGCCGCGGCTGCCGCGGACCTGGTCGTAACCGCCGCCGCTGTAGTCGCTCTGGAAGTCGCGCCCGCTGCGCTCGCTGGCGCAACGCTGGCGGCGATCGCGCGCTTCGACGTCCTGGCGGGTGCGGTCCAGCCAGCCCTGCGCCGCCTGCGCCCAGTGGGTGCCCATGCGCAGCATGTCCTCGGCCATGGCCCGCAGGTCCGACGCGGTGGTGCCGACGATGTTCTCGTTCCGGTGTCTTCGCACGATGTCCTCCTTGCCCACGTGGTCTTCACGGGGGCGCACATTCATGTTCCGTAGGGTGGTCGCCTCCAGCGGGAGGTATAGCGGCGCCCGCATCTGTTCGAAGTGAAGACATCGGCGAGGGAGCAGGGCATGCGGGCGTGGATCCTCGGGGGGTGGCTGCTTGTCGCGGCCGCACCGGCGTGGGCGCAAGGACACGACGCGGTCCGGACCCTGCCGTCGGTGGTCGCGGTCGGCGAACCGGTGCCGCGCGCGGTGCCGGCCTCGCTGGACGAAGTGGCCGCGGTGGAGGTGCCGGCGGCGCCGCGGGCGAGCGTGTCCGAGTTGTTGCGGCGCGTGCCCGGCGTGGCCGCCCGCGACCGGCAGAACCTGGCGCAGGACGTGCAGGTCACGATCCGAGGTTACGGTGCGCGCACGACCTTCGGCGTGCGCGGCCTGCGCATCTATGTCGACGGGATTCCGGCGACCATGCCCGACGGCCAGGGCCAGGTCTCGCACGTGCCATTGGCGGCGATCGGATCGGTCGAAGTGCTGCGCGGCCCGTTCTCGGCCCTGCATGGCAATGCGTCGGGCGGCGCGATCCAGTTCTTCAGCAAGCCGCCGTCGCCGGTGCGCGCGGCCGGCTTCGACGTGATGGCGGGTGGCGACGCGACCCGGCGCGCGCATGCCGCGCTGTCGGGGCCCTGGCGGCCGGGGACGGGTGACGGCGGTTACCGTGTCGACGCGGGGACCCTGCGCACGGACGGCTACCGCGCGCACAGCCGCGCGCGACGCGACCTTGCGCAGGCGCGCCTGACCCTCGAAACAGCGAGCGGCGGACGCTGGGCGCTCACCGCGAACGGCATGGACCTGTCGGCGCAGGATCCGCAGGGCCTGACCTGGGCACAGGTGCAGGCCGATCCGCGCGCGGCGAGCGCGGGTGCGCTGCGCTTCGATACGCGCAAGACGGTGCGCCAGCGCCAGGCGGGGCTGCGCCTGGGCCAGCCGGTGGCCACCGGCGAACTCTCCATCGCCGCGTATGCCGGCGCCCGAAAGACCTGGCAGATGCTGTCCATTCCCGAGTTCGCGCAGGAGGCGCCGGGCAGCGGTGGCGGCGTGATCGACCTGGACCGGGGCTATGCCGGGCTGGACGCGCGCTGGACGGTGGAGCGGGGCGGCCCGCGGCCGCTGGCGGTGACCGCGGGTGTCGAACTGCAGCGCTCGCGCGAGCACCGCCTCGGTTACGAGAACTTCGTGGGCGACACGCCGGGCGTGGTTGGCGCGCTGCGCCGCGACCAGCACGACCGGGTCCGTTCGGATGACGCCTTCCTCGAGGCGCGCTGGCGCTTCCTGCCACGCTGGCAAGGCACCCTCGGTGTCCGCCACAGCCGGGTGGCGTTCCGCTCCGACGACCACTACATCGCGCCCGGCAATCCGGACGACAGCGGCGCGCGCGACTACGCCTTCACCACGCCGGTGGCGGGCGTGCTGTTCCAGCCCACGCCCGGCGTGGACCTGTACCTCAACTCCGGGCGCGGCTTCGAGACGCCCGGCGCCTCCGAGCTGGCCTACCGGCTGGACGGCGGCAGCGGGCTCAACCCGAGCCTGCGGCCGGCGCGCACCGACAGCGTCGAAGCGGGCCTGCGCTGGCGTCCGGGCAAGCATCGGCTGGCCGCGGCGCTGTTCGCGGGGCGCACCCGCGACGAGATCGTCGTCCCCTTCAACGAAGGCGGGCGCAGCGTCTACGCCAATGCCTCGCGCACCCATCGGCGCGGCCTCGAAGTGTCGTTGCAGGGCGAGCTGGACGCGCGCTGGCGTTACGCATTCGCGGGGACGCTGCTGGACGCGCGCGACGAGCACACCGGGCGGAGGCTCGCCGGCACCGCGCTGCGCACGGGCTGGGCGGAGTTGCGCTGGTCGCCGCGAGCGCATGGCGACGCGGACGCGCTGGACCTGTTCGTTGCAGCGAGCGGCAACAGCCGCATCGCCGCGGACGATGCCAACACCGCGTGGGCGCCGGGGCACGCGAGCGTCGACGTCGGCATCGAACGCCGCTGGCGCATGGGCGGCCTGCCGCTGCGGGCGTGGCTGCGGATCGACAACGTGCTCGACCGCGGCATCGTCGGTTCGGTGATCGTCAACGAGGGCAACGGGCGCTATTTCGAGCCCGCGCCCGGGCGCACGCTTCAGCTCGGCCTGGCGTTCGGCGCCGCGCCGTAATGGTCGAGCACCGCCACCGCACCCGTCCCGGGCCGGTACGCGGTGGCGAGGGCGCGGGCGATGTAGTCGGTGGCAGCGGCGCAGGCGTCCGCCGGCGCGAGGCCGAGACACAGGTTGGCGGCGATCGCGGAGGCCAGGGTGCAGCCGGTGCCGTGGCCGTCCACGGCAATCCGCTCGTGTTCGAATTGCCGCGTCCCGACCCCGTCCACGTACCGGTCGACCACGCGCGCGCCTTCGTCGAGGTGGCCGCCCTTGAGCAGCACCGCGGCGGCACCGAGCGCGCACAGCGCCTGCGCGGCGTCTTGCGCCTCCCCGCCGTCCGCGATGCGGCGGCCGAGCAGCAGTTCCGCCTCGGGCATGTTCGGGGTCAGCACCGTGGCCAGCGGCAGCAGGCGCGTGCGCATCGCGTCCAGTGCATCGTCCGCCAGCAGCTTCGCGCCTGAGGTGGCGACCATCACCGGGTCCACCACCAGGACCGGCGGTCGGCGAGCCTCCAGTGCGTCGGCCACGGCGTGGATGACTTCCGCGGTCGCCAGCATGCCCAGCTTCACCGCGCGGACGTCGAAATCCTCGAAACAGGCGTCGATCTGCGCGCGCAGGAATTCCACCGGCGGCACGTGCACCGCGCTGACGCCGCGGGTGTGCTGCGCGGTCAGCGCGGCGATCGCGGACAGCCCGTGCACGCGGTGCGCGGCGAAGGTCTTGAGGTCGGCCTGGATCCCGGCACCGCCGCCGGAATCGGAGCCGGCGATGGTGAGGGCACTGGGAGGGCGTCGGGTCATGGCGGGTGCGCGCGGGAGCGGGTGGCTACTGTACAAAGCCGGTGGAAGCAGGCGTATCATACCCGGATACTGATGTTTCAGACATACATAAGCAGGTTTTGTCCTGGAGGATGCGCATGATCACCGCGCCGCAGATGCGTGCCGCGAGGGCCTTGCTGGGCCTGGACCAGCGCGCCCTCGCGCAGCTCGCCGGGCTGTCCTTGCCGACGATCCAGCGGATGGAGGCCAGCGCCGGCCAGGTGCGCGGCACCGTGGACTCGCTGGTGAAGGTGGTGGAGGCGCTGGACGGCGCCGGGGTCGAGCTGATCGGCGAGGGCGCCGCCAGCACCGGCAGCGGCCGCGGCGTGCGGCTCAAGGAGCCGGCGGAGCGGCAGCCATGATCGCCGCGGTCGAAGCCTGGCGCGCGGGGCTGTTCCAGCGCTCGCACTGGCCGCGGAACATCGTCGCCGGCCTGATCGTCGGCGTGGTCGCGCTGCCGCTGGCGATGGCGTTCGCGATCGCCTCCGGGGTGAAGCCGGAGCAGGGCCTGTACACCTCGATCGTCGCCGGCGCCGCGGTCGCGCTGTTCGGTGGCTCGCGGATCCAGATTGCGGGGCCGACCGGCGCGTTCATCGTGATCCTCGCCGGGGTCGTCGCCCAGTTCGGGGTGTCCGGCCTGCTGGTGGCGACCCTGATGGCCGGCGTGATGCTGGTCGCGATGGGCCTGGCGCGCTTCGGCGCGGTGATCCGTTTCATCCCCGACCCGGTGATCGTCGGCTTCACCGCCGGCATCGCGGTGATCATCTGGGTCGGGCAATGGCAGTACTTCTTCGGCTTGCCGACGCCCGCGGGCGCGGCGTTCTACGAGAAGGCCTGGTCGCTGGCGCAGCTGTTGCCCGGGCTGCACCCGGCCACCACCGGCATCGCCGTGCTGTGCCTCGTCCTGGCGATCTGGGGATCGCGCATCCCGGGCCTGGGCAAGGTGCCCGGGCCGTTGCTGGCGATGGTCGCCGGCACCTTGGTCGTCGCCCTGTGGCAGCCCGAAGGCGTGGCCACGATCGAATCCACCTTCGGCGAGATCCCGCGCGCGCTGCCGAAGCTGCAGGTCCCTGAGATGTCCTTCGACCTGCTGCTGAGGCTGCTGCCCTCCGCGTTCACCATCGCCATGCTCGGCGCGATCGAGTCGCTGCTGTCGGCGGTGGTGGCCGACGGCATGGCGGGGACGAAGCACGACTCCAACCAGGAGCTGGTCGGGCAGGGCATCGCCAACATCCTGTCGCCGCTGTTCGGGGGCATCGCCGCCACCGGCGCGATCGCGCGCACGGCGACCAACATCCGCAATGGCGCAACCAGCCCGCTGGCCGGCGTCGTGCATTCCGCCCTGCTGGTGCTGGTGCTGCTGTTCCTGGCGCCGTACGCGGGGCAGGTGCCGCTGGCGTCGCTGGCCGCGATCCTGTGGCTGGTCGCCTGGAACATGAGCGAGGCCCCGCGCTACCTGCGCATGGTCCGGCGCGCGCCGCGCGCCGACGTGGCGATCCTGCTGATCACCTTCGCCCTGACCATCCTCACCGACCTGGTGATCGCGGTGAACATCGGCGTGATCCTGGCAATGTTCCAGTTCATGCGACGGATGGCGGCGGCGGTGGAAGTGGTCGCCCAGGACCAGGCGAGCGTGCGCCACGAGCTCGCCGCGGCGGGCCTGGAGGCCTTGCCGCGCGAGCTGGCGGTGTACTCGATCGACGGTCCGTTCTTCTTCGGCTCGGTGGATTCGCTGGAGCGCGCGCTGTCGTGGTCGCGCAAGCCGCCGCGCACGGTGGTGCTGCGACTGGACCGGGTACCGTTCGTCGATGCCACCGGCCTGAAGCGGCTGGAATCCACCATGGCCGCGATGGACCGTCGCGGCGTGCAGGTGCTGCTGACCGGGGCCAACCTGCGCGTGCTGCGCAAGCTGGTGCGCGCCGGGCTGGTGGCGCGCGACGCCGCCACCAACTATTTCAGCGACCTGTCGGTGGCGCTGCGCTGGTTGCAGGACCAGCGCGACGCCGATCCGGATCAGAGCACTTCGGAGGCGTAATCGGCCAGGCGCGAGCGTTCGCCGCGGCGCAGGGTCACGTGCGCGCTGTGCGCCCAGTGCTTGAACCGGTCCACCGCGTAGGTGAGGCCGGAGGTGGTCTCGGTGAGGTAGGGCGTGTCGATCTGCTCGACGTTGCCCAGGCAGATGATCTTGGTGCCCGGGCCGGCGCGGGTGATCAGCGTCTTCATCTGCTTCGGGGTCAGGTTCTGCGCCTCGTCCAGGATCAGCCAGCGGTTGAGGAAGGTGCGCCCGCGCATGAAGTTGAGCGAGCGGATCTTGATCCGCGAGGCCAGCAGGTCGTTGGTCGCCGCGCGGCCCCAGCTGCCGCCTTCCTGGTTGTGGGTGAGCACTTCCAGGTTGTCGGTTAGCGCGCCCATCCACGGCGTCATCTTTTCCTCCTCGGTGCCGGGGAGGAAGCCGATGTCCTCGCCCACGCTGACCGTGGCGCGGGTCATGATGATCTCGCGGTAGCGCTGCTGGTCCATGGTCTGGGCCAGGCCCGCGGCCAGCGCGAGCAGGGTCTTGCCGGTGCCCGCGGTGCCGAGCAGGGTGACGAAGTCGACCTCCGGGTCCATCAGCGCGTTGAGCGCGAAGTTCTGCTCGCGGTTGCGCGCGGTGATGCCCCAGACCGCGTGCTGCGAGGTGCGGTAGTCGTCGACGATCTGCAGGGTGACGCTGTCGTCGGCGACCTTCGCCACCTTCAGTTCCGCCTCCTCGTCCCCGGGCAGGTACAGGAACTGGTTCGGATGCCAGTCCTCGGCCTCTGCGCCGGAGCGGTCGCGCGCGATCTCGTAGAAGGTGCGGCCCTTGTCGGTCCACGAGCGCAGGCCCTTGCCGTGGCGCTGCCAGAAGTCCTCCGGCAGGGCATTGGCGCCGGTGTAGAGCAGGCTGAAGTCGTCGAGCGCGCGGTCGTTCTCGTAGTCCTCGTTGCTGATCCCGGCGATCGAGGCCTTGATCCGCAGGTTGATGTCCTTGGACACGAACACCACGGACGCCTTCGGCTCGGCCTCCTTCAGCGCCAGGATCGAACCGAGGATGTGGTTGTCGGGGATGACCGCGCCGAAACGCTTGCCCGAATCGAAGTCGCTGGTCTGGAAGCGCAGCCGGCCGGCGCTCTTGGGGCCGCGCAACTGCAGTGCGCGCGGCTGCACCAGCGGCAGGCCGTCGGTAATGTCGCGGTTGGGGTCGGATTCGATCAGCTCGTTGAGGAACCGGCTGACCTGGCGCGCGTTCCGGCTCGCCTCCGAGGTGCCCTTCTTGGCGTTGTCCAGTTCCTCCATCACCTGCATCGGCAGGTAGACGTCGTGTTCCTCGAACTTGAACAGCGCGGTGGGGTCGTGCATCAGCACGTTGGTGTCGAGGACGTAGATCCGCGGCTGGCGCGTCATGCGTGCGATTGTTCCGTCTTGAGGGTGTCGAGCACCTCGGCGGCGTGGCCGGGGACCTTGACCTTGCGCCATTCGGCGCGGACCACGCCTTCCGGATCGATCAGGAAGGTACTGCGCTCGATGCCGATGAACTCGCGGCCATAGAGCTTCTTCGGCTTGATCACGCCTAACGCGTCGCACAACTTCGACTCCGCGTCGCTGACCAGATGGAACCTGAAACCCTGCTTGTCGCAGAAGTTGCGGTGCGACTTCAGCGAGTCGCGGGACACGCCCAGCACGGTGGCGCCGAGCTTGCGGAACTTCGGCAGCAGCGCGTTGAAGTCGTTGCCCTCGACCGTGCAGCCGGGGGTCGAATCCTTGGGGTAGAAGTACAGCACCAGCCACTGGCCGGCGTAATCGGCGAGGGTCGCGGTGCTGTCGTCGGACAGGGCCAGCGGCAGCGAGCGGATTGCCTTGGTCAGCGCCTTGCCGGTTGCGATCATCGTGTCCTCGCCTGCCTCAGAACTTCATCGGGTCCATGATGGCATCGAGGTTCAGGTGGTCGCAGAACTCGAGGAAGTCGTCGCGTAGCGCGGCGATGTGCATGTCCGCGGGAATGCCGATGGTCAGCTGCGCGGTGAACATCTCCGCGCCGGTTTGCATCGCCCGGTAGCGCGAGCAGTGCAGCGACTCGACCGTGATGCCCTGGCGGTCGAAGAAATCCGCGAGCTGGAACAGGATGCCCGGCTTGTCCGCCGCCACCACCTCGACCACGTAGGGCAACAGGTTCGATTGCACCGGCTTGGGCCCGGTGCGGTACCAGACCAGCTTCAGGCCTTCCTCGCGCTCGAGCCGGCCGAGCATGGTCTCCAGCTTCGCCACCGAGTCCCAGGAGCCGGTCGCCAGCGCGGTGACCGAGACATCGCGCCCGACCGTGGCCAGCCGCGTGTCCACGAGGTTGCAGCCGCTGTCCGCGATGCGACGGGTCACGGCCAGCAACGGGGACCGCGGATGCGTCGTATAGGCGTTGATCAGCAGGTGGTTCTCGTTCGGGGACGGACGGGGGGAATCAGGATCGGTCAAGGCGGCGTCCGCGGCTGGTGGATCGGGCCTCCCGGCGGCGCGGGGAGGCCGGGCCAGCATACTTGCCCGTGCTTCGGCGCCGCAAGTAACATCGCAAGGCGCCGTCCCCCTGGCGCGCAGGACTCCAGCTTGCGACTTTCCGGCAGCATCACCGCGCTGGCGACGCCGTTCACGGCCGCCGGCGACATCGACCTCGACGCCTGGCATCGCCTGCTGCGGCAGCAGCTCGACGGCGGCACCCAGGCGCTGGTGGTGGCCGGCTCGACCGGCGAGGCCGCGGCCCTGCACGATGCCGAATTCGAAGCGTTGCTGCGCACGGCGGTGGAAGCCGCGGCCGGCAAGGTCCCGGTGCTCGCGGGCACCGGGCTGTCCAACACCGCGAAGACCATCGAACAGACCCGCCGCGCCGCGGCGCTGGGCGCCGATGCCGCGCTGGTGGTCGTGCCGCCATACGTGCGCCCGACCCAGGCGGGCATGGACGCGCATTTCCGCGCGGTCGCCGACGACGGCGCGCTGCCGATACTGCTCTACAACGTGCCTTCGCGCACCGGAAGCGACCAGCTCCCGGAAACGACCGCGGCGCTGGCCGCGCATCCGCGCATCATCGGCATCAAGGAAGCGCGCAACGACGAGGCACGCATGGCCGCGCTGCTGCCGCTGCGCGGCGACGGATTCGTGGTGCTGAGCGGCGACGATCCGACCGCGGCGCGGGCGATGCTTGCCGGCGCCGACGGCGTGGTGTCGGTCGCGTCCAACGCCGTGCCGTGCGCGATGCGGCGCCTGTGCGACCTTGCCCGCGCCGGCCGCGAAGCCGACGCGCGGGCGCTGGACGCGCAACTGCAACCGATCTTCGATTTCCTTGCGGTCGAACCCAATCCGATCCCGCTCAAGGCGCTGCTGTCGCGCATGGGTTTCGGCCACGGGCTGCGCCTGCCGCTGCTGCCGCTCTCGCAACCGCAGGCCGGGCGTGCCGACCAGGTTGCCGCCTCGATCCCGCCACTCGAACACGCCTGCCGCGATACGCTCGCGGCCTGACCAGGAGACTTTCCATGCGCATTGCCCCGCGTCCGTCCATGACCCGGTTCGCCAAGCCCGCCGCCGCGCTGCTCGCGCTGGCGATGCTGTCCGGTTGCCACTGGTTCCGCGGCGACAACGTGTTCGCCGAGCCGCAGGCCACCCGGCCGCTGGAGGTACCCCCGGACCTGGACCTGCCGAATACCGACGCGGCAATGCCGCTGCCCGACGGCACCCGCTCGGTCAGCCGCTCCGACATGCTCGGCCCGGCGCCCGCCGCCACCAGCGGCTTCAGCGTCGCCGGCGACAGCGCCTCGGTGTTCGCGAAGGTGGGCGAGGTGCTCGGGGCGACCGAAGGGGTGACCATCGCCAGCCGCGCGCAGGTGCTGGGTGCCTACGACATCAGCTACGGCGGGCAGAACTTCCTGGTCCGGGTCACCGCGACCAGCAACGGCGTGTACGTGTCGGCGGTGGATCCTCGCGGCGTGCCCGCCACCGGCGAGGCGCCGGCGAAGCTGATCTCGATCCTCAAGGAAGCGCTGGGCGGCTGAGCCCGGCGCGGGGATTGCGGCCCGGGGCGCGGCCCCGGGTCAGCGCTCCAGCAGCGGCAGCTTGCCGGGCTTGCCGTCCCACTCGTCGGCGTCCGGCGGCGGGTCCTTGCGTGCGGCGATCACCGGCCATTCCTTCGCCAGCTCGGCATTCAGGCCGACGAATACTTCCTGGCCCGCGGGGACGTCGTCCTCGGGGTAGATCGCGTTGACCGGGCATTCGGGCTCGCACAGGGTGCAGTCGATGCACTCGTCCGGATCGATCACCAGGAAGTTCGGCCCCTCATGGAAACAGTCGACCGGGCACACCTCGACGCAGTCGGTGTACTTGCACTTGATGCAGTTCTCGGTGACGACGAAGGGCATGCGTGAATTCTAAACGACGAAGCCCACGCCGGGGGCGTGGGCTTCGGGAAATATGGCGCTCCCTACGAGATTCGAACTCGTGTTTTAGCCTTGAGAGGGCCACGTCCTAGGCCTCTAGACGAAGGGAGCGGGGTGGTCCCGGGGCGATCCCCGCAGACCCCGGCTGGACGGCCGGCCCGTGGGCGGCGGAACCGCGCACAAGGCTTGCTAGTATATGTGGCTCACGATGCGCGAACAAGACACCAACGACGACGCCCGGGCCCTGGCATTGAGGGTCATTTCCCGGGACGCCCACCCGATCTCGCGCAAGGACATCAGCCCCAATGCGCTGCGCGTGCTGTACCGGCTGCGGGACGCCGGCTTCGGCGCGTACCTGGTCGGCGGGGCGGTCCGCGACCTGCTGGTCGGGCGCCACCCCAAGGACTTCGACGTGGCCACCGACGCCACCCCCGAGGACGTGCGCGCGCTGTTCCGGAACTGCCGCCTGATCGGGCGCCGGTTCCGGCTGGCGCACGTGGTGTTCGGGCGCGAGATCATCGAAGTCGCGACCTTCCGCGCCAACACCGACGACGGCAGCGGCGACCGCCAGCTGCACGAGGACGGGCGCCTGTTGCGCGACAACGTCTACGGCACGATCGAGGAGGACGCGGTCCGCCGCGACTTCACCGCCAATGCCCTGTACTACGCGATCGAGGATTTCTCGGTGCGCGACTACGTCGGCGGCTTCGAGGACGTGCAGAACCGGGTGCTGAAGCTGATTGGCGACCCGGAGACCCGCTACCGCGAGGACCCGGTGCGGATGCTGCGCGCGATACGGCTGGCGGCGAAGCTCGGCTTCACCATCGATCCGGACACCGCCGGGCCGATCCCGGGCCTGGCCCCGCTGCTGCGCGAGGCGGCGCCGGCGCGCCTGTTCGAGGAATGCCTGAAGCTGTTCCTGTCCGGGCACGCGGAGGCCAGCTTCCTCGGCCTGGAGCGGTATGGCCTGCTCGAGGTCCTGTTCCCGGAGTCCGCCCAGGCGCTGCGGTCGAACCGCAGCGGCGCGCTGCGCAGGATGCTGCTGGCCGGCCTGCGCAATACCGACGCGCGGGTGGCGGCGGAAGAGCCGGTCTCGCCGGCGTTCCTGTTCGCGCTGCTGCTGTGGCCGGCCTACTGCCGCGCGCTGATGGCGCTGCAGGCGCAAGGCATGCATGCCGCCGAGGCCCAGCGCCGCGCCGCCGACCGGGTGACCCTGCACCAGTTGCAGGTGGTCGCGTTGCCGCGCCGCTTCTCGCTGCCGATGCAGGAGATCTGGCTGCTGCAGTCGCGCTTCGGCCAGCGCAAGCGGGTCGGGCGGCTGCTTGCGCATCCGCGCTTCCGTGCGGCGTTCGATTTCCTTGAGCTGCGCCTGGAGGCCTCGCCCGAGCACGCCGAAGACGTGGCCTTCTGGCGCGAAGCGCAGGGCTCCGACCCGGACGCCGATGAGCTGGAGGCCGGTGCCGAGGGCGAGGACGAGGAGGCCGCGTCGCTGCGCGGCCGTGGCCGGCGGCGTCCGCGTCGCCGGCGCCGTGGCGGCGGCACCGCCGGGACCGCATGAGTCCCGCGCCGCGCCTGCCGGCGCCGGTGCTGGCCGCGGTCGGGCTCGGGGGCAACCTGGGCGACGCCGCGGCCACCCTGCGCGAAGCGCTCCAGGCCCTGGACGAGCTGCCCGACACCCGGGTGCTGCGCAGTTCGCCGCTGTACCGCACCCCGGCCTGGGGACGGACCGACCAGCCCGACTTCGTCAATGCCGCGGGGCTGTTGCGCACCACCCTGGACGCGCGCTCGCTGCTCGACGGCCTGCTCGGGATCGAACGCCGCTTCGGCCGCGACCGCGGCGCTGCGGGCGAAGACGCGAAGTGGGGCCCGCGCACGCTCGACCTCGACCTGCTTCTGTTCGGCGAGGCGACCATCGACGAGGCCGGCCTGCGGATCCCGCACCCGCACCTGCACGAGCGCGCCTTCGTGCTGGTGCCGCTCGCCGGCATCGCGCCGCGGATGCTGGTGCCGGGGCGCGGCCCGGTCGAGGCCCTGCTCGCCGCGGTGGATGCATCCGCGTGCGTGCCGCTTGCCTCCGCAAGCCCGTCGCGCGGGCCCGACGCGCAGCCGGCATAATCGTCGGTCCACTCCGAACGGATCCTGCGATGGACAGCGCGACCTCGGGACGCAAGCCCTGGACCGTGCCGATGCTGGCGCAAGCCAAGCGCGAGGGCCGGCGAATGGCGATGCTCACTGCCTACGACGCCGGCTTCGCCCGGGTGATGGACCAGGCCGGGATCGACCTGGTGCTGGTCGGCGACTCGCTCGGCATGGTCGTGCAGGGCCGGGACAGTACGTTGCCGGTCACGGTGGACGACATCGCCTACCACACGGCCTGTGTGGCCCGCGGGCTGTCGACCGCGCTGCTGCTGTCCGACCTGCCGTTCCAGGCCGACGCGACCCCGGCGCGGGCGCTGGACGCGGCGACGCGCTTCCTGCAGGCCGGCGCGGCGGTGGCCAAGCTGGAGGGCGCGGGGCACAAGCTGGAGGTGATCCGCTACCTGGTCGAGCGCGAGGTGCCGGTCTGCGCGCACCTGGGCCTCACCCCGCAATCGGTGCTGCGTTTCGGCGGTTTCAAGGTGCAGGGCCGCGACGAAGCCGCGGCGGAACGGCTGCGTCGCGAAGCGCGGGAAGTGCAGGACGCCGGCGCCAGCCTGCTCGTGCTTGAAGGCGTGCCCTCGGCGCTGGCCGCCGACATCACCCGCGCGCTGGACATCCCGACCATCGGCATCGGCGCGGGCCCGGACTGCGACGGCCAGGTGCTGGTGCTGCACGACATGCTCGGCCTGGCCAGCGGCCACCGCCGCCCGAAATTCGTCAAGGACTTCCTCGCCGAAGGCGGCTCCGTGGAAGGCGCCTTCCGCGCCTACGCCGAAGCCGTCCGCGCCGGCACTTTCCCGGATCCAGCGCATTCCTACGCTTGAAGCAAAAGCAAAAGCGTTGACACGGATAACACGGATAAAAGCCGATGAACACGGATAGGGAAAAGTAATGGTCCGGCTTGGTGTTTCATCTGTCTTGATCCGCGTTGATCCGTGTCAAAAAAAACCGTCGGGTCGCCCGCGTGATTGAAGTCGTCCGCGAACTGGAGGCGTTGCGCGAGCGGGTGGGGGCGTGGAGGCGCGAGGGGTTGCGGGTGGGCTTCGTGCCGACGATGGGCAACCTGCACGCGGGGCACCATTCGTTGGTGAAGTTGGCGCGGGCGCATGCGGACCGGGTGGTGGCGAGCGTGTTCGTGAATCCGACCCAGTTCGGGCCGGGCGAGGACTTCGACCGTTATCCGCGCACGCCGGAGGCGGACGCGGCAGGGCTCGAGGCCTCGGGTTGCGACCTGCTGTGGCTGCCGTCGGTGGAGACCATGTATCCCTACGGTCCCGAAGCGACCGTGCGGGTGCAGGTGCCGGGGATCACCGAAGTGCTCGAGGGCGCGCACCGCCCGGGCCATTTCGACGGCGTCGCCACGGTGGTCGCGCGGCTGTTCAACCAGGTGCAGCCGGACGTGGCCGCGTTCGGGCGCAAGGATTACCAACAGCTGGCGGTGATCCGCTACATGGCGTGCGATCTTGCCTTCCCGATCGGAATCCTCGCCGGCGACACGGTGCGCGAGGACGATGGCCTGGCCATGAGCTCACGCAACCAGTACCTGTCCGCAGACGAACGCGCGGTCGCGCCCGCGCTGTTCCGCAGCCTGCAGGGCGTGCGCGCGGCGATGCTGGCCGGCGCCGCCCTGGCGCAGGCCGAGGCGGAAGCGGTTTCGGCGCTGCGGGAGGCGGGGTTCGAGGTCGATTACGTCGCCGTCCGGCGGGCCGACCTGGGCGTGCCGGAGGCGGGCGAACGCGGGGAATTCGTGGTCCTGGCGGCGGCACGGCTGGGGCGGACCCGGCTCATCGACAACCTCGGATTCACCCTCGGCTGGTAGAATTCCACCATGCACCTGACCCTGCTCAAGGCCAAGATCCACCGCGCCACGGTGACCCATGCGGAGCTGCATTACGAAGGCTCCTGCGCCATCGACGGCCGCCTGCTCGACATTTCCGGCATCCGCGAATACGAACAGGTGCACATCTTCAACGTCGACAACGGCCAGCGTTTCGTCACCTACGCGATCCGCGCGGAAGAGGGCAGCGGCATCATCTCGGTGAACGGCGCCGCCGCGCACCGCGCGCAGCCGGGCGACCTGGTGATCATCTGCGCCTACGCCACGCTGGACGAGGCGGAACTGGCGAAGTTCGAGCCGACCCTGGTCTACGTCGACCGCCAGAACGCGCTCACCCACACCAACACCTCGATTCCCGCCCAGGCCGCCTGATCCCTCATGTGGGAGCGGCGCAAGCCGCGACAGCCTCAGCGCCGGTGTCGCGCCAGCGCCCACTCCACATGCTCCCGCACCACCGGATCCGCGATCCCGCGGCGTGATTCAAGCGCCGCGACCGTCTCCGGCGTCGTTGGCGCGTTCCCCAGCGCGACCGCGATGTTGCGCAACCAGCGCGAGTAGCCGCTGCGGCGGATTGCGGAGCCTTCGGTGCGCTGCAGGAATTCGTCCTCGCTCCACGCGAACAGCTCCGCGAGCGTCGCCTCGTCGAGGCGGTTGCGCGCGCGGAAGTCCGGCTCGTCGGTACGCCGCGCGAACTTGTTCCAGGGGCACACGAGCTGGCAGTCGTCGCAGCCGAAGATGCGGTTGCCGATCAGCGGGCGCAGCTCCGGGTCGATGGCGCCCTCGTGCTCGATCGTCAGGTAGGAAATGCAGCGGCGCGCGTCGAGCCGGTAGGGCGCGGTGATCGCCGCGGTCGGGCACACGTCGATGCAGCGCCGGCAGGTGCCGCAGTGGTCGCTGGCCGGCGGATCCTCGGGCAGTGGCAGGTCCAGGTAGATTTCGCCGAGGAAGAACCAGCTGCCGCCCTTCGGGTCGATCAGGCAGGTGTGCTTGCCGATCCAGCCAAGCCCGGCATTGCGCGCCAGCGCGCGCTCCAGCACCGGCGCCGAATCCACGAACACGCGGAAACCGAACGGGCCGATCTCGGCGGCGATCCGCTCGGCCAGGCGCTGCAGGCGCTGGCGCATCAGCTTGTGGTAATCGCGGCCCAGCGCGTAGCGGGCGACGTAGGCACGCTCGGGCGCGCGCAGGTTCTCCCATGCGGCATCCGCGTCGCGGCCGTAGTCCAGGCCCACCGACAGCACGCGGATGGTGCCGGGGACCAGTTCCTGCGGGCGCGAGCGCTTGTCGCCGTGGCGCGCCATCCAGTCCATGGTTCCGTACAGGCCGCGCGCCAGCCAGTCGCGCAGGTGGGCTTCGTCCTCGCCCAGTTCGATGCCGCTGATGCCACAGCGCTGGAAGCCGGCCTCCAGGGCCAGCGCCTTGAGCTTGTGCGCGAGCGCGTCGAGGCCGGGGCGATCCACCGCGCAAGTATAGAATTCGCGCGATGCCGACACCCGACCACCCGCCGACCCGCCTGCGCGCCGATGCACTCGCCGGCTGGTTGCTGCCGCGCGCGCCAGACAGCCACAAGGGCGACCACGGCCACGTACTGTGCGTGGGCGGCGAACACGGCAGCGGCGGCGCAATCGTGCTGTGCGCGCAGGCCGCGCTGCGCGCGGGGGCCGGCCTGGTCAGCGTGGCGACCCGCGCCGTGAACGTGGCGCCGCTGCTCGCGCGGCAACCCGAGGCAATGGTCCACGCGGTCGAGCCCGTCGGCGACCTGCACGTGCTGCTGGCGCGCGCCGACGTCGTCGCGGTCGGTCCCGGGCTGGGACGCGGCGACTGGGGCCGGACGCTGCTGGATGCCGCATTGCGCAGCGGCAAGCCCTTGTTGCTCGATGCCGACGCACTCAACCTGCTTGCGCAGGCGCCGCTGCGCATAGTCGAGGACACGATCCTGACCCCGCATCCGGGCGAGGCGGCGCGCCTGCTCGGCTGGGATCCCGCGCTGGTGCAGGCCGACCGTGCCGCCGCGGCCGCGGCACTGGTGGATCGCTATGGATGCGTGGTCGTGCTCAAGGGTGCCGGCACGCTGGTGGCCGCGCACGGGCACGACACCTGCGTGGTCGAGGCGGGCAATCCGGGCATGGCGGTCGGCGGCATGGGCGACCTGTTGTCCGGGGTGATCGCCGCGCTGCGCGCGCAAGGCCTGCCGGCCTTCGACGCCGCCGCCTGCGGGGCGCTGCTGCATGCGGTAGCCGGCGATCGCGCGGCCGCGCACGGCGGCATGCGCGGGCTGTTGCCCGGCGACCTGCTGACGGAGTTGCGGGCCGCCGCCAATCCGGTGGCGGGCGCGTGAGCGACACGCTGCAGTACTTCCTGCCGGACGAGGCGGCGACCCGGATGCTGGGCGACGCGCTGGCGGCGACCCAGCCCGGCACGGCCATCGTCCACCTGCAGGGCGAACTCGGGGCAGGGAAATCCACCCTGGCGCGCGCCTGGCTGCGCGCGCTGGGCGTGCAGGGCGCGATCCGCAGCCCGACCTACACCCTGGTCGAGCACTACCCGTTGCCGGGCGGCGGCAAGGCCCTGCACCTGGACCTGTACCGGATCGGCGACGCGGGCGAACTCGAATTCCTCGGGCTGGACGACGCCGGCGCCAGCCTGTGGCTGGTCGAATGGCCCGAACGGGGGGCGGCGGCACTGCCCGCGGCCGACCTGGAGGTCATGCTGGCGCTGGCCGGCGACGGGCGCCAGGCCCGGCTACGCGCCGGCACCGCCCGGGGGCGTGCGTGGCTGGACCGGCTGCGCCTTGGCGGTCAGTTGCAGGCCTTTCCTGAATCGAACCTGGAGGAAGGTGCGGCAGGTCCCGGATAAACAAGGGAAATTTGTCTTGCAAATCGCGCCGGGCGGTGATTGAATCCGGCCATGCGCGTCAAGGGGGCCACCATCCAGCAGACCCTGCTCGTCCTGGCCTTGCTGGCAGGGCTGGCCTGGAACCTTGCGCACGCCGGGGAATTGCGCGGCGTCAGTGTCGACGCCGGCCCCACCGGCACCCGTGCGGAACTGTCGCTGGACGCCGAGGCCCGGTTCGAGGTGATCCGCCTGTCAGGGCCCGAGCGCCTGGTCATCGACCTGCCGGGCACCACCCTGCCCAGGGGCCTGGCGATGCCGGCCGCCGCCGGCGTGGTCCGCGGCGTGCGCAGCGGCCATCCGGTGCCCGGCACCACCCGCATCGTGTTCGACCTGGCGGAGCCGGTCGCCGCCATCGGGCCCCGCCTGGAGCCGGGCGCCAGCGGCCCGCGCCTGGTGCTGGAGTGGCCCGGCGAGCACCCCGGCGCCTCCGCCGCCACGGCGACCGCCGTCGTGCCGCAGGAACCCGATCCGCTGGCGATCCTGACCCAGGGCGCGGCCCGCAGCACGCCCGCCACCACGGGACCGGCCAGCGCCTCCGTGCAGCGGCCGGCGTCCGTGCCGCCGCAGCCGGCGCTTCCGCCTTCGACGCCCGCCCAGGCCCCGGTGAAGACGGTGGACGACATCGCCCGCCGCGCCGGGCTGCGGCCGCTGGTGATCGCCATCGACGCCGGCCACGGCGGCCAGGACCCGGGCGCGCGCGGCCCCTCCGGCACGCGCGAGAAGGACATCACGCTGAAGATCGCGCGCGAGCTTGCGCGCCAGGTCAACGCCACGCCGGGTCTCAAGGCCTACCTGACCCGCGACACCGACGTGTTCATCCCGCTCACCCGCCGCTACCAGCTGGCGCGCGAGCACAAGGCCGATCTGTTCGTCTCGATCCACGCCGACTCGTTCACCAAGCCCACCGCCAGCGGTTCGTCGGTGTTCGTGCTGTCGCAGCGCGGCGCCTCGTCGCAGGCCGCGCGCTGGCTGGCGAACCAGGAGAACGCGGCCGACCTGGTCGGCGGCGTCAAGCTGCAGGACAAGGACGACACCCTGGCCTCGGTGCTGCTGGACCTGTCGCAGAGCGCCACGATGAAGGCCTCCGAGGACATGGCCGAGCAGGTGCTCGCCGGCCTCAAGCAACTCGGCAAGACCCACAAGAACCATGTCGAGCGCGCCAACTTCGTGGTCCTGCGCTCGCCGGACGTGCCGTCCATGCTGGTCGAGACCGCGTTCATCTCCAATCCGGACGAGGAACGCAAGCTCAAGGATCCGGGCCACCAGTCGCAGCTGGCCAAGGCGATCCTCAATGGCGTGACCGCGTACTTCTCCCGGCAGCCGCCGCCGGGGACCCTGTACGCCGCGCGGGCGGAGGGGAACCGGGGGGCGTTCGGGGGTGGGGTGCCTTAGGCATAGTGCCGGTATCATCTTCGGGTGGCCATCCGACAGCTTCCCGATACGCTGATCAACCAGATTGCCGCCGGGGAAGTCGTCGAGCGGCCGGCCTCGGTGGTGAAGGAGCTGGTCGAGAACGCGCTCGACGCCGGCGCGCGCCGGGTGGACATCGATCTGGAGGAAGGCGGCGTGCGCCTGGTCCGGGTGCGCGACGACGGCGGAGGCATCGCCCCCGACGACCTTCCGCTCGCGGTCGCGCGCCACGCCACCAGCAAGATCGCATCGCTCGACGACCTCGAAGCGGTGGCCACGCTCGGCTTCCGCGGCGAGGCGCTGCCGTCGATCGCCTCGGTCAGCCGCTTCCGCCTGGCCTCGCGCCAGGCGGCGTGCGAGCACGGCGCAGTGCTGCCGGTCGAAGGCGGCCGCATCGGCGAGGTGGCGCCGCAGGCGCATCCGCGCGGGACCACCGTCGAAGTGCGCGACCTGTTCTACAACGTGCCGGCACGGCGCAAGTTCCTGCGTGCCGAGCGCACCGAGCTGTCGCACATCGAGGAATGGCTGCGCTCGCTCGCGCTGGCGCGCCCGGATGTCGAGTTGCGGGTGTCGCACAACGGCCGTCCGACGCGGCGCTGGCGCGCGCTCGACCTGCTCGACACGCCGGCGGCGCTGGCCTCGCCCGAACGCCTGCTGGAAACCCTGGGCGAGGAGTTCGCGCGCAATGCGCTGCGGGTGGACCACGCCGGCGCCGGCCTGCGCCTGCATGGCTGGATCGGCCGCCCGACCTACAACCGCGCCGCGACCGACCAGCAGTACCTCTACGTCAACGGCCGCGCGGTGCGCGACCGCAACGTCGCCCACGCCGTGCGCCAGGCCTACAGCGACGTGCTGTTCCATGGCCGGCACCCGGCCTACGTGCTGTTCCTGGAACTCGATCCGCGCGGCGTCGACGTCAACGTGCATCCGGCCAAGCACGAGGTGCGCTTCCGCGAGCAGCGGCTGGTCCACGATTTCACCTTCCGCAGCCTGCAGCAGGTACTCGCGGAAACGCGCGCCGGCGCCGAGGCCATGCCGGCGTCCGCCGCGCCCGCCCTGGCGTCGGCCAGCCCGCCGCCGCAGTCGCGCCTCGGCCTGCAGGTGGAGGACGCGCGCACTGCCTACGCGGCGCTGTACGGCGCGCGCGAGGCGCAGGCCGACGTGGCCCTCGCCGCGCCGCAGCCGCTGCCGGACAGCAGCGACGCCACGCTGCCCCCGCTCGGGCACGCGATCGCGCAGCTGCACGGAATCTACATTCTCGCCGAGAGCGCCGAAGGCCTGGTGGTGGTGGACATGCACGCCGCGCACGAGCGGATCGGCTACGAGAAACTGAAGGCCGCGCACGACCACGAGGGCGTGCGCAGCCAGCCCTTGCTGGTGCCGCAGCAGGTCGCGGTGTCCGAGCGCGAGGCCGAAGTCGCGGAGCGCGAATCGGCGACCCTGTCCGAACTTGGTTTCGAGGTCTCGCGTGCCGGGCCGCAGGCGCTGATGTTGCGCGCGGTGCCGGCGCTGCTCGCGCACGGCGATACCGTGGCGCTGTTGCGCGACGTGCTCGCCGACCTGCGCGAGCATGGCGCCAGCCGGCGCGTGGCCGAGCAGCGCGACGAGCTGCTCGCGACGATGGCCTGCCATGGGGCGGTGCGCGCGCACCGCAAGCTGACGCTGCCGGAAATGGATGCACTGCTGCGCGAAATGGAAGCCACCGAACGGTCCGGGCAGTGCAACCACGGGCGGCCGACGTGGACCCGTTTCGACCTGGCCGAGATCGACCGCTGGTTCCTGCGAGGAAGATGAGATGCGCCTGAACCCTGCCAAGGGAATGATGACGGTTGCCGGCGTGCTGCTGGCGGCCCTGCTGGCCGGTTGCGGCCCGGAACCGGCGCCCGAGCCCGGCGACGCCGCGGCACTGGCCGCGTTCGCGTCGGCGGAGGAAGCCTGGCGCGCGCAACGTCGCGAGCGCCTGCTCGCGCCGGACGGCTGGACCAGCCTGATCGGGCTGCACTGGATCCAGCCCGGCGACCATTTCGTCGGCAGCGCGCCAAGCAACGGCATGCGCATCGCCATGGGGCCGCCGGAACTGGGCCGGTTGGCGCTGAAGGACGGAGTGGTGCGCTTCTTCCCCTCGGAAGGTGCCGGCGCCACGGTGGATGGCGAGCCCGCGAACGCGCCGGTGGTGCTGCGCAGCGACGCCGACCCGGAGGGACCGAGCATGATCGGCTTCGGCGATGGCGACGGCAAGGCCACGGTCATCGAGCGCCACGGCCGCCTTGCGCTGCGCGTGCGCCACGCGCTCGCGCCGACGCGAGTGAACTTCGCCGGGCTCGACTACTGGCCGGCGGCGAAGGAGTGGCAGGTCGAGGGCCGCTTCGTCGCGCACCCGCCGGGGCGCACGATCGAGATCGCCGACATCATCGGTGGCACCGAACCGCTGCCGAACCCGGGCGCGATCGAATTCACCCGCGATGGCCGGACCTACCGGATCGAAGCCATCGACGAAGGCGACACGCTGTTCCTGGTGTTCGCCGACCGCACCAACGGCCATGGCAGCTATCCGGCCGGGCGTTTCATGGACGTGCCGCAGCCGGACGCCGACGGCCGCGTGCTGCTCGACTTCAATCGCGCCTACAACCCGCCGTGCGCCTTCACCGCGTTCGCCACCTGTCCGCTGCCGCCGCCCGAGAACCGGCTCGACCTGGCGATTCCGGCAGGCGAGAAGGCCTACGCCAAGTCGCCGCACGCATGACCGCGAAGGCCTGGTTCGCCTGGTGGTTGCTGCCGGCGCTGCTCGCCGCCACGGCCACGGCCGCGGCGGCCGGGCCGCCGGTGCCGCTGCTGTGGAAGGTGTCCGACGCGGACAACAGCGTGTACCTGCTCGGCTCGTTCCACGTGCTGCGGGCCGATGACCACCCCTTGTCGCCGGACGTGGATGCCGCGTTCGATGATGCCGAGTCGCTGTTGTTCGAGATGGCGCCGGAGGAAATCGCATCGCCGACGCTGGCGCTGCGGATGGGGCAGGCGGCCCTGCGCGAGGACGGCAGCACCCTGTCCGCCAGCCTGCCGCCCGCGACCGTCGCCAAGCTGCAGCGATGGCTGCAGGAAAAGGGCGGCGCACTGTCCGCGGCCGGCCTGCCGCCAGAGGCGGTCGAGCGGTTCGAGCCGTGGTATGTCGGCCTGCTGGTGAGCACCCTGGACATGGCCGGCCTCGGCCTGGATCCGGAGCTCGGCCTGGACCGCTACTTCGGCACCCGCGCCACGCAGGCGGGCAAGCCGACCGCTGGACTGGAGACGGCGGACCAGCAGATCGCGTTCCTCGACGGCATGGACGCGGGCGAGCAGCTGCAGTTCCTCGACGAGGCGCTGGACAACAGCCTCGAAGGCAACGACGAGCTGGAGCAACTGCACGCGGCGTGGCGCGCCGGCGATGCCGACGGGCTCTGGAACGGGCTGGCCGCGGAAATGCGCCAGCGCTTCCCGGACCTGTACCGGCACATCAACGTCGAGCGCAACGACGCCTGGTTGCCGATGCTGGAGCAACGCCTGCAGGCGCCTGGCGAGGACGACACCCTGGTGGTGGTCGGTGCCCTGCACCTGCTGGGCGAGGACGGCCTGGTGCACAAGCTGCGCGAGCGCGGCTATCAGGTCGAACGGATCTGCTCGGCCTGCAACCCGTAGCAGCCGAGCCATGCTCGGCTGGCAATCGCCGCCGCCTGCCATCCCACGAAGCCGGGCACGGCCCGGCGCTACGGGGACACCATCACGATGCAATCCACCGGGCAGGCGGGCACGCACAGCTCGCAGCCGGTGCACAGCGGCTCGATCACCGAATGCATGTGCTTCGAGCCGCCGATGATCGCGTCCACCGGGCAGGCCTGGATGCACTTGGTACAGCCGATGCACTGGTCCTCGAGGATCAGCGCAAGCTGCGCCGGCTTGTGCGCGCCGCGGGTCCGGTCGTAGGGCAGGGGCGCGCGGCCGAGCACCCGCGCCAGGGCACGCGCGCCGGGATCGCCGCCGGGCGGGCAGCGGTCGGCTTCGGCTTCGCCCCTGGCCATGGCCGCCGCGTAGGGGCGGCAGCCGTCGAAGCCGCATT
Organism: Lysobacter sp.; assembly: GCA_044464395.1. Lineage (GTDB taxonomy): Bacteria > Pseudomonadota > Gammaproteobacteria > Xanthomonadales > Xanthomonadaceae > Cognatiluteimonas. The sequence continues at coordinate 261,225 of JBIQLI010000002.1, read as the reverse complement.
GCCGGCACTGGGTCTGCGGCAGGATCCGGTCGAGGCGCTCGACGAGCGCGTCGAGCGTGTCCGGGGCGCTCGCGCGGCTCACTTCACCGGCATGCCCGGCATCGCCCCGGGATCGGCGTCGAGCAGGTGCAGCGGGCCGGCGTCGAAGCCGGCGGACAGGATCATGCCCTCGCTCAGGCCGAAGCGCATCTTGCGCGGCGCCAGGTTGGCGATGAACACGACGTTGCGGCCGACCAGCGCCGCCGGGTCGGCGTAGCTGGCGCGGATGCCCGAGAAGATCTGGCGCTTGCCCAGCTCGCCGGCATCCAGTTCGAAGCGCAGCAGCTTGTCCGAGCCGTCGACGGCCTCGCAGGCCAGGACCTTGCCGATGCGCAGGTCGAGCTTGGCGAAGTCGTCGATGGAGATGGTGGGGGTGGCGGCGGCTTCCCCTGCCTGCGCCTTGGGCTGCAGGGTGTCCTTGGAGGCGTCGGTCATGGCCTGGATCTGCTTCGGGTCGATGCGGGTGAACAGGGGCTGGTAGGGCTGGATCGCGTGGGCCAGCAGCGGTTCCGCCACGTCGTCCCAGTGGCGCAGCGGCGCGGCGAGGAAGGCCTCGACCTGGCGCGCCATGGCCGGCATCACCGGCGCCAGCGCCGCGGCCAGTACCCGGAACAGGTTCAGGCCCTGGGTGCAGACCGCCTGCAGCTCGGCGTCGGCATCCTGCTGCTTCGCGATGACCCAGGGCTTGCGCTCGTCGATGTAGCGGTTGGCCTCGTCGGCCAGCGCCATCGCCTGGCGCAGTACCGATGCGGGATCGTTGCGCTCGTAGGCCGCGCGGATCGGGGCCAGCGCGTCGGCGAAGCGCGCGTACATCGCCGCTTCGGGCAGGGCGTCCGCCAGGCGGCCGCCGAAGCGCTTGCCGATGAAGCCGGCGCAACGGCTGGCCAGGTTGACGAACTTGCCGACCACGTCGGCGTTCACCCGGGTCACGAAATCGGACAGGTTGAGGTCGAGGTCGTCGACCCCGCCGGAGGACTTCGCGGCGAAGTAGTAGCGCAGCGCCTCCGGCGGTAGCCCGCAGTCCAGGTAGGTGCGGGCCATGACGAAGGTGCCGCGCGACTTCGACATCTTCGCTCCGTCCACGGTCAGGTAGCCGTTGACGTGCAGCCGGGTCGGCGCGCGCAGCCCCGCGCCGTGCAGCATCGCCGGCCAGAACAGGCCGTGGAAGTTGACGATGTCCTTGCCGATGAAGTGGTGCATCTCGGCGGTGCTGTCGGCGGCGACGTAGGCGTTGAAGTCGACACCGGTGCGCTCGCACAGGGCCTTGAAGCTGGACAGGTAACCGATCGGCGCGTCGATCCACACGTACAGGTACTTGCCGGGGTGGCCGGGGATCTCGAAGCCGAAGTAGGGCGCGTCGCGGGAGATGTCCCAGGCGCGCAGGCCGCCGTCGCCGTCCAGCCATTCGAGAAGCTTGGCCTTGACCCCCGGCACCGCGACGTCGCCTGCGAGCCATTCGCGCAGGAAGGCCTCGAAATGGGACAGTTCGAAGAAGAAATGCTCGGACTCGCGCAGTTCGGGGGTCGCCCCGCTGACCACCGAGTAGGGCGCCTTCAGTTCGGTCGGCGCGTAGGTGGCGCCGCACTGCTCGCAGTTGTCGCCGTACTGCTCGGGCGTGCCGCAGTTGGGGCAGGTGCCCTTGACGTAGCGGTCCGGCAGGAACATGCCCTTGACCGGATCGTAGAGCTGGGCCACCGAGCGCCGCGAGACGTGCCCGCTGGCGTCGAGCTTCGCGTAGATCGCCTCGGTCAGGGCGCGGTTGCCGGACGAGTGGGTGGAGTCGTAGTGGTCGAAGGCGACGCCGAAATCGGCGAAGTCGCGCTCGTGCGAGGCCTGGATGCCCGCGATGAACGCTTCCGGCGTGGTGCCGGCCTTTTCCGCGGCCAGCATGATCGGGGTGCCGTGGGTGTCGTCGGCGCACACGTAGTGCACGGTGGCGCCCGCCATGCGGCGGGCGCGGACCCAGATGTCGGCCTGGATGTAGCCGACCAGGTGGCCCAGGTGCAGCGGGCCATTGGCGTAGGGCAGGGCGTTGGTGACGAGCGCGGGGGTCATCCCGCGATTATCGCATTGCGCGCTCGCTCCCGGCCGGCGCGCCCGCGACAGAGGACTCAGTCGGCGCGCACCCAGGTGGCGGTCTTGCAGAACACGAACTTGCAGCCGGTGACTTCGAGCTTGTTGCCGCCGTCGGCCAGCTTGACCAGCTTGGCCTTGAAGCGCGTGTCCGCCGACGGCTTGTAGCCCTGGCCGTTGCCCCAGCCGCCATCGACCGCCTCGAGGTCCCACAGGATCGGCATGCCGATGGTGGACTTGCCCTTGTTCTTCCCGCTGCAGTCGTTGCAAACCGCCGCCTTGGGATCCAGGGCCTCGACGATCTTCGCCGCCAGCGTGCCATCGGCGGCCTTGTAGACCTCGGCGATCGTCATGGCCTTGCCGGTCTCGTCGTCGAGGGTCTTCCAGCGCCCGACCGGCGACGACAGGTCCTGGGCGAAGGCGGTGGGCGGGAGGGCGGCCAGCAGCAGGCCGGCGAGGAGGAATCGGTTCAGGCGCATGGGTCGGGCTCCTTGGAGGACCGGACGGAAGCGTACGGCCATGCCGCCTTATAGCAAAAAAGGGCGGGGCAAAGAAAAGGGGCGGCGCTTTCGCGCCGCCCCGGAGTTGCCACGTTTACCTTCGGATCAGAACTTGTACGACAGACGCACGAACGGGGTGCGGCCGTAGTAGTCGTACTGGGTGGCGAAGGCCGACACGTTGCCGTAGCGGGTGGCGACGCCGCCCGAGACCTGCGGCGGCTCGGCGTTGAACAGGTTCTGGATACCGAACAGCAGCGACCAGTTGTCGTGGCTGTAGCGGGCCGAAACCGTGTGGTACATCCGGCGCTCGGCACGGATGTCGCGCCACGCGTTCTCGAAGCCGAAGTAGGTGAAGAACTCGTCCAGGTCGCGGTTCTTGGTGCCGTGGACGTAGTCCATGCTCCACAGCAGCGTCCAGTCGTTCTTCTCCAGCATCGTGGTGATGCGGCCGACCAGCTGCGGACGACCGATGAAGCCGACCTGGTCCTCGGTGGAGAAGCCGCTGGCTTCGGCCGAGTCGAACAGGCTGACGAGGTCCTCCAGCGTGTAGGTGAACTGCGCCTCCACGCCCAACTTGCCGAACGAGAACGTGTCGTCGTAGTTGACGTTCAGGTCGTAACCGCGGGTGCGCTGGCTATTGATGTTGATGTACTGGTTGCGCACCTCCTCGATCTTGAACGGATCGGTCGGGTGGTTGCCCGGGTTGCGGTCGAACAGGTCGCAGAACGCGTTCGGGTACACCGCGGCCCCGTAGCAGCCGAACAGGATCGACCCCGAGTCGAGCTGGGAGATCTCGTCCCGCACCTCGATGTCGAAGTAGTCCACGGCGATGCTGAAGTTGCCGATCGGCGGGGTCACGACCAGGCCGAGGGTGAAGGCGTCCGAGGTCTCCGGCACCAGCACGCCCGCGCCACCGCCCGAGACGATCAGCGCCGAGGAAGCGGCACCCGGGTAGTCGCTCGGAATGCCCGCGGCGGCGCAATTCTGGCGGATGAAGTCATTGTTCGTCTCGCCCCACTGGATGCAGGGGTCGATCGCCAGCTGCGATGCGAACGCGGTCTGGTTGCCCAGGTACAGCTCGTACAGGCCAGGGGCGCGGAACGAGGTGCCCTTGGTCGAACGCAGGCGCAGGGCCGAGTTGATCTGCCAGTTCATGCCCAGCTTCCAGACGTGGTCCGTACCCGGCACCGAGTCGTACTGGAACGCGCGCGCCGAGGCGTTGAGCTTCAGGTCCTCGAACATCGGCTTGCCGGCCAACAGCGGGAATTCGACTTCCGCGACCGCTTCGAGCACCTGGTCGTCGCCCACGGTTTCCTGGGCCGAGCTCTGGCCCCAGAGGTCGCCGGTGCGCGACAGCTCGCTCGGCTGGTCGTCGATGCTGTAGTCCCGGTACTCGAGGCCGAACGCGGCAGCGGCCGCACCGGCTGGCATCTCGAACAGGTCGCCGGTCACGATGCCCTGCAGCACGGTCTGCTCGTACACGGTGTTGCCCGTGTGCCACTGGCCCACCGCGTTCACCAGCTCGTCCATCCGCTCGCCGCTCAGGAAGCCCGGGTCGAAGTAGTCCACGGTCGGGGCGGTGTCGGAGTAGGTGCGGTCGCCGGACTTGGAGCCCACGATCGACAGGGCGCTGTAGTCGCCCGAGGAGCGGGTGTATCCGGCGTTGAACTGCCAGGACCAGGTATCGGTGAAGCCGAGGAAGCCGTCCAGCTTGGTGTTCAGGAAGTAGTAGTCCACTTCCACGCGCGCGTCGGACGGGAACGGCATGACCGGCTGGGCGATGCCCGAGGGCACCGGCGCGGCGAAGTCCGGCGAGTTCGGGTACGCGTACACCGGGATGATCGCGGTCGAGCCGCCGACCAGCGGGAAGAACTGGCGCCAGCGGTGGGCGTCGGTCTCGCGCTTGTTGTACAGGAACTGCGTCTGCCAGTTGACGTTGTTGTCGAACGACATCAGCGCGGAGGCATAGGCGCTGAACCGCTCCTGCCGGTCGATGACCTGCTGGTCCTCGAAGAACGGGAAGTTCAGCACGTCCTCGTAGTAGGCCTGGCCGGTGGCGTAGGTGCCGTTGGTGCGCGGGCGGTAGCCCGGGATCAGGCCGATCGTCACGCCGTCCGGCGACGGGATGTAGCGCAGGCCGGTGACCGCGTCGATGACGGTGTTGGCGTACAGGTTGCCGGCCGAGCAGTTGCCGATCGTGTCGGCGATGACCGAGCGGTCCTGGCGGTCGATGCGGTTGCCGCCCGGGGCGTCCCACACCAGGTCCTGGGCGCAGCGCAGGTAGTTGCGGTCGCCGATCCGGAGGGGCTCGTGCAGGAAGTACTCGGCCGCCGCGACGACGCTCGCATTGCCCCAGTTCCAGCCGGTCGCGCCGGAGACCGTGTAGGTCTCGCCGCCGCCGTCGAGCGGGGTGCGGGCGCTGATCTGGACTTCGGGCTCGTCGAGGTTGGTGCGGGTGATCAGGTTGACCACGCCGGCCACCGCGTCGGAACCGTAGATCGAGGACGAGCCGTCCTTCACGATTTCAGCGCGCTGCAGGATGACCTGCGGGATCACGTTCAGGTCGAACGCGCCGACCTGGCCGCGGGTACCGGCAGGGCCGGGACGCTGGCCGTCGAGCAGGACCAGGGTGCGGTTGGCGCCCAGGCCACGCAGCGACAGCGTCTGCACGCCGGTGCCGCCCTCGACCACGAAGCCCGAGAACATGTTGCTGATCTGGGTGGAGCCAGCCGCCACGCTCGACTTCTGCAGGAACTCGGATGCCGCCACCTGGCCCAGCGCGATGCTGGTGTCCGCGGTGATGACCTGCACCGGAGAGGTCGACTCGTATTCGTCGCGGCGAAGCAGCGAACCGGTGACCGTGATCTTGCCGAGCTGGGTGACCTCGCCGGTCGCCGGCTGGGCCTCCTGCTCCTGTTCTTCCTGTTGCTGTGCAGCCTGCGCATCCGTGGCAGGGGGGGTGTCCTGCGAGAACGCCACCGGTGCGTACAGCCCGGCGAGGATCGCAGCCACCAGCGGCAAGCGCCGCATACCGCCGATCGATCGGCCCCTATTCATATCTACCCCTTTTCGGTCTAGTTGACGACTGGAAACAACTTGTTTTCGGAACAACACAATCCGCTGGCGCGCCGGGTTAGAGCCCGCCAGGGCCGCATTCGCTGGTGAGGAATTCCTCGATCAACGCAAGCGTCCGGGTCTGGTGCCGCGGATACCAGGGCATGCTGTGCGGCATGTCCGGGATCAGCTCGAACTTCGCGGGCACCTTGTCGCGCACCGCCTCGTAGAAGCTCTGCGCGTGGAAGGAGGGTGTGCGGACATCGCGGTCGCCGACCATCAGCAGCACCGGAATCTTGGCCTTGGCGGTGTTCTGGATCGGGTCCATGCCCTTGACCGTGCGCCCTTGCAGGATGCGCTGCAGGCGGTTGTCGCTCCAGGTGGTGCCGAGGCGGCCGAGATTGGTGACCGGGGCGCCGGCGATGGCGCACTGGAACGGCGTCGTGTCGCGGACCACGGCCGCGGCCGAGGCGAAGCCGCCGTAGGAGTAGCCGAAGATCGCCAGCCGGTCTTGCGCGGCGTAACCCTGCGACACCAGCCACGCGGCGGCGTCGTCGAGGTCGTCCTGCATGGCCAGGCCCCACTGCGCGTCGCCGGCCATCCACAGGTCGCGGCCGAGGCCGGCGGACCCGCGGTACTGGGGGCGCAGCACGGCGTAGCCGCGCGAGGTCAGGAACGGCACCCAGCCGGAGGCGTCCCAGCCCGCGTAGTCCCGGGCCCACGGGCCGCCGTGCGGATGCACGATCGCCGGCAGCGGGCCGTCGGCCTTGGTCCAGCCGACCGGCAGGTCGAGGATGGCGGGGATCTTGCGGCCGTCGCGCGCGGTGTAGGTCACCCACTGCTGCTCGCCGATCTTCGCCGGGTCGATGTACGGGCGCTGCGCGCCGATCGCGACCACCTGCTTGCGGTCGCGCAGCAGGTAGTAGGCCGGAGCCTGGCGGTGGCTGCTGGTCTGGAACAGCACCAGCGACTTGCCCTGGTTGTAGTCGAGGATGTCGACCTTCAGGCCCGGGTAGGCCTGCTGCAGGCCGTCGTGGATCGACTTCATCTCCGGGTCGACCCAGACCACCTCGCGGCCCGGGCCTTCGACCACGAAGCCCAGCACCTTGTTGAAGTTGTCCGGCTGACTGCCGAACACCAGGCCGCCGATCGAGTACTGCGGATGCGCGACCAGCGGCTCGGCGTCGAACTTGCCGGTGGCCGGGTCGTACATCCACGCCTGCATCTGGTCGGAGAACTTGTCGGTGATGACGTAGAACTTGCCGCTGGCCTCGTCGAGGCCGACGACGTTGACGCTCCGGCGCTCGCTGACCCTGGTGGTCAGCGCCGGGTGCTCGACGAACTCGCCCTTGTCGTTGCGCACCAGGATCCGCTGCCAGTAGTCGTCGCCGCCGAGCCCTTCGTACTCGACCCGGGTCAGCAGCTCGCCGGTGCGCGGGTTGAACAGGCCCGGGGTGCCACGGCCGCCCGAGCGCAGCAGCAGCTTGGTGCTGCCGTCGCGCAGGTTGTACAGGTAATAGTTGGCCGACAGCGACAGGCCATTGACCTGCGCCACGATCACGTTCTCCGGGTCGAGCGGCAGGCGGTTGACCAGCTGCGCCGAGCCGGCAAGCTCCAGGCAGCGCTGGGTGGCCTCGCTGATGCCGAGCTTGCGGGTGTTCGCGGCGAACGCCTCGTCGATGTGCTTGTGCTTGGCGTCGGCGAGATAGGCCTTGGTGACGAAGGTGCGGGTCGCCCCGAACACGCTGCCCTCGCCGCAGCCGCCGAGCTCGCCGGTCCACTCCTGGCGCGCGACCACCAGCAGGCGGTCGGCCTTGAGCGCGTCGGCGGCGATGAACTTCATGCGGTCGCCGGACTTGGTGATGACCGGGCCCGCCTCGAAGTTGGCCAGGTCCCAGGTGGCGAGCGCGGTTTCCTGGCGGTCGCTGTCGGGGGAGGCGATGATGGCGACGAGCTGCTTGCCGTCCGCGCTCATCGACACCGATTGCACGTCGGGAATCCAGGCGAAACGCTCGGCCGGGATCGGTTGCGCGGCCTGCGCGGCGCCGGCCGCGAGGAAGCCGAGAACAAGCAAGGACAGGCGTTGCAGCGACTTCACCAAAAAGTTCCCCATGGACCGTTCATTTACGGGACCTTAACATATCCAAAAGGCCTTGCAACCGGTGGGCCTTGACCGGCATCACGCCGCGTGCAGAGGAGTCTGGCGTTGGACACGAAGGAAGCCCTTGGCGGGCTCGAGTGGCAGGGGATTTCCCTCGGGGAATCAAATACATCCGTCAAGGTGGCGGAGGGTCCCGCGGGGCTGGCCGTGGCCCTGGTGGCGGGGTTCCCGGTGGGGGGCGGGGTCGCCGACCTGCTGCGGGCGCGGGTGGAGGCCGCGATCGCCCCGCGCGCCCTGGCCGGATTCGAGTGTTCCGCGCGGATCGCGCCGCACGCGCCGCAGCCGCCGCTCACGCCTTCTCCACGCATCCGCAACATCATCGCGATCGGGTCGGGGAAGGGCGGAGTGGGCAAGTCCACGACCGCGGTCAACCTCGCCCTGGCACTCGCCGCGGACGGCGCCCGCGTCGGCGTGCTCGACGCCGACGTGTACGGCCCCAGCATCCCGACCATGCTTGGCCTGTCCGGCAAGCCGGAGAGCCCGGACGGCAAGTCGATCCAGCCGCTGCGTGCGCACGGCATCGAGGCGATGTCCATCGGCCTGCTGGTCGAGCACGACACGCCGATGATCTGGCGCGGGCCGATGGCGACCCAGGCGCTGACCCAGCTGCTGGAGCAGAGCCTGTGGGGCGGCGACGCCGGGCTCGACTACCTGGTGGTGGACCTGCCGCCGGGGACCGGCGACATCCAGCTCACCCTGGCGCAGAAGATCCCGGTCGCCGGTGCGCTGGTGGTGACCACGCCGCAGGAAGTCGCGACGATGGACGCGCGCAAGGCGCTGCGCATGTTCGAGAAGGTCAAGGTCCCGGTGCTGGGGCTGGTCGAGAACATGGCCGTGCATGTGTGCCGCAACTGCGGCCACGAGGAGCACGTGTTCGGCGAGGGCGGCGGGCAGCGCATGGCCGCGCAGTACGGGGTGCCGCTGCTGGGGAGCCTGCCGCTGGAGCTCGCGATCCGCGAGCAGGGCGACGCCGGGGTCCCGGTGGTGGTGGCGGCCCCGGACTCGCCGGCGGCGCGCGCCTACCGCGAGACCGCGCGCGCGGTCGCCGCGCGCCTGGCGGCGCGGCCGCGGGCGCCGCGGCCGATCGCGGCTTCGGTGGTGTGAGGGTCGGCCGGGTGGGGGAAGGGTAGCCGACCATGGGTCGGCTCTACGGGTCGGCTTTACGGGTCGGCTTTGCGGGGTCGGCCCTACAATGGATGGTTTCCGGGATGGGGCACGCATGAGCATCAAGAGCGACCGCTGGATCCGCAGCATGGCGGAGCGGCACGGGATGATCGAGCCGTTCGAGCCGGGGCAGGTGAAGTTCGCCGGCAACGGCGGGGCCGGCGAGGGCCACCGCATCGTCAGCTACGGCACCTCCAGCTACGGCTACGACGTGCGCTGCTCGCGCGAGTTCAAGGTGTTCACCAACATCAACTCGACGATCGTGGACCCCAAGGCCTTCGACCCGAAGAGCTTCGTGGACGTCGAGTCCGACGTCTGCATCATCCCGCCCAACTCGTTCGCGCTGGCGCGCACCGTGGAGTACTTCCGGATCCCGCGCGACACGTTGGTCGTGTGCCTGGGCAAGAGCACCTATGCGCGCTGCGGGATCATCGTCAACGTGACCCCGCTGGAACCGGAGTGGGAAGGGCACGTGACCCTGGAGTTCTCGAACACCACCCCGCTGCCGGCGAAGATCTACGCCGGCGAGGGCGTGGCCCAGATGCTGTTCTTCCAGGCCGCCCCGGACGACATCTGCGAGACCTCGTACAAGGATCGCGGCGGCAAGTACCAGGGCCAGACCGGGGTGACGCTGCCGCGGACCTGAGCCGCGCGGGTCAGTGCTCCGTGCCGGCGGACAGGCGCAGGTCCGTGCCGGTGGACAGCGAGACCCGGATCGCGATGCGCAGGGCGTCCGCCACCAGCTCCGGCGGCAGGCAGGGCGCGCCCGGGTGGCAGGCGGCATCGGCCGGCGCATAGGGCACGTGGATGAAGCCGGCGCGTGGCGCACGCCGCCGGCGCAGCGCATGCATCAGCCCGTAGAACACGTGGTTGCAGACGTAGGTACCCGCGCTGTTCGACACGAGCGCGGGGATCCCGGCGTCGCGCAGTGCCTGCAGCACCGCCTTCAGCGGAAGGGTCGAGAAATAGGCCGCCGGCCCGCGCGCGACGATCGGCGCGTCGACGGGCGACGCACCGGCGTTGTCGGGGATGCGTGCATCGTCCAGGTTGATCGCGACACGCTCGATCGAAACCGCCGGGCGGCCGCCGGCGAGACCGGTGCACAGCACCAGCGCAGGATCCAGTTCCCGGATCGCGGCGCGCAGCACCCGCAGCGAGCGGCCGAACTCGACCGGCAGGCAGCGCGCGACGACGCGGTGGCCGGCGACGCGGCGCCCGTCCAGCAGGCGCACCGCCTCCCAGCTTGCGTTGGCGGGATCGTCGCCGAACGGCGCGAATCCGGTGAGCAGCACGGTCTTCCTGCGCGTCGCCATGGGCGCATGATCCCGCGTTCGCCCGCGCGGTGCTAGCGGAACACCAGCCAGGCCATCAACAGCAGTTGCACCGCCATGAGCGGCAACGCGGTGCCGACCTGGCGGCGGATGACGGCGTTGGGGTCGTCGAGTTCCAGCAGCGCCGCCGGGATCAGGTTGAAGTTGGCCGCCATCGGCGTCAGCAGCGTGCCGCAATAGCCGGTCAGCATGCCCAGCGCGCCGAGGATCGCCGGGTCGGCGCCGTGCTGCCGGATCAGCAGCGGCAGGCCGATGCCGGCGGTCATCACCGGGAACGCCGCGAACGCGTTGCCCATGATCACCGTGAACAGGACCATGCCCAGGCCGTAGGCGACGACGCAGGCGATGCGGCTGTCGGTCGGGATCACCGCCGACACCAGCGTCGCCACCGCCTCGCCGACGCCGCTGGCGGCGAACACGCCGCCCAGGGTCGCCAGCACCAGCGGCAGCAGCGCCGCCCAACCCATCGTGTCCAGCAGGCGGCGTCCCTCCGCGGGCGCGGCGGACATCGGCTGGCCGGTCACTCGCAGCGCGGCCACCGCGGCGATCACGCTGGCCAGCGACAAGCCGACCAGGGTGGCGCTGCCACCGCCGAGCAGCGGATGCCTGGCGATCACGACGCGGTCGCCGAGCATCGCCACCAGCACCGTGATCAGCGGAATCAGCACCGCCGGCAGGAACAGGCGGTGGCCAAGGCGCGCGGCGGACGCGCGGCGGGCCTCGATCGGTGCCTCCTCCAGCGGTTCGCGGCGCATGCGCACGGCCAGCAGCCCGATCGCGACCACCCCGGCCCCGGCGAGTTGCGCCGGGAACACATTGCCGGCCTGGCGCGCGGCGAGGATCCAGTCGCCGCCGCCGAACAGGAGCCCGAGCAGCGTCCAGAACCCGGCGTGCGCCCAGCGCCGCTGGCGCGCGTTGCAGGCTGCGGCATACAGCAGGAACGCGGCCATGAGCCAGTAGAAGTGGCCGACGCCGATCATCCGCCGCGACTCCGCAGTGCACGCTGGAACAGGACGATGCGCAAGGCGTGGATCGCGAATGCGGCGAACGCCGTGGGCAGCGCCCACAATGCGATCTGCAGCGGTTCCAGCACGATGCCGTACTCGGCGTAGAAGCCCTGGATCAGCAGCACGGCGCCGATCGCGACGAACACGTCCTCGCCGAAGAACAGGCCGACGTTGTCGGTGGCCGCGGACATCGCCAGCACACGCTGCCGGTCGTCTTCGTCCACCTCGCCGACGGTCTTCTCCGCCGCGGCCTCGGCCATCGGCGCCAGCAGCGGACGCACCGTCTGCGCATGGCCGCCGACGTGTGTGAGCCCGACCATGCTCAACAGCTGGCGCAGCCCGAGATAGCTGGTGAGCAGCCGCGCCAGGGTCATGCCGCGCAGCCCGAGGATCCACGCGTGCACGTGCTCGCGCAGGCCGGCGCGCTCGAGCACGCCGATCGCCGGCAGCGTCAGCACGTACAGCAGCAGCGCGCGGTTGCCGACGAAGCTTTCGCCGAGCAGGGCCAGCAGTTCGCCGGGCGTCATCCCGGCGAGCAATCCGCTGGCCAGGCCGGCCACGACGACCACCAGCACCGGGTTGTAGCGCAGCACGAAGCCGACCACGACGATCGCGATGCCGAGCAGTGGCCAGTAGTTCACGACCGCACCCCCGGCGCCATGACCCGGACGCCTTCGCCTTCCAGCGCCTGCCTCAGGGCGCGCGCGAACGCCGCCGCATCCTCGCGGTCGCCGTGCAGGCACAGCGTGTCCGCGTGCAGTGCGACGCGGCTGCCGTCGCGCGCCAGCACGCAGCCTTCGCGCAGCAGCCGCCGCACCTGCGCGAGCGCCGGGCCGATGCCGGCGAGCACCGCGCCCGGTGTACCGCGCGGCGCCAGCCGGCCGTCGCCGTCGTAGGCGCGCTCGGCAAAGGCCTCCTCGGCGACCGCCAGGCCCGCGGCCTTCGCGGCTTCGATCGACGCCGAACCGGCCAGCCCGTACAGGCGCAGGCCGGGGTCGAAGTCGCGCACCGACGTCGCGATGACGCGCGCGATGCCTGGCTCGCGCGCGGACTGGTTGTACAGCGCGCCGTGCGGCTTCACGTGCGCGAGGCGCACGCCTTCCGCGTCGGCCAGCGCGGCGATGCGTTGCAGTTGCGCGTGGAGCAGGTCGCGCAGGTCGGATTCGGACAGGTCGAGTTCGCGGCGGCCGAAGTGGTCCGGGTCGGCGTGGCCGGGGTGCGCGCCCGCCGCCACGCCATGCGCCCGGCACAGGCGCAGGGTCGCGCGCATGCTGGCGTCGTCGCCGGCGTGGGCGCCGCAGGCGATGCTGGCCGAGCTGATCCAGGGCACGACCGCGGCGTCGTCGCCACAGCCTTCGCCGAGGTCGCAGTTGAAGTCGATGCGGCGGCGCGCGGTCATGGTGGCGGTCACCAGCGTCGCTCCCGGATCGCCAGCGCGATGCGCTGCAGGCGCGCGCGCTGCTCGCGGCGCAGCTGCAACGCGCGGCCGTGCGCGCAGGTTGCGAAGCGCACGGTGTCGCCGGGCCGCAGCTGCGCCAGGCGCGGCAGATCGCAGGAGATCGCGTGGGCGATGCGCGGATAGCCGCCGTGGCTCTGCGCATCGGCCAGGAGCACGATCGGCTGGCCGTCGGCCGGCAGTTGCACGGTGCCGGGCGCGACCGGTTCCGAGACGCCTTGCCCGCTGCCGCCGGCGCCCCCGGGAATCGGGAGCGCGGGGCCTTCCAGGCGCAGCCCCTGCCGGTTGCTCGCCGCGGCGACGCGCCAGGCGTGCGCGCACAGGCCGTCGGCGGGCGTGCTCCCGTGGGCGCCTGCGAGCACGCGCACCACCGTGGTCCTGCGCACGTCGAGGTCGGGCGTCGGATCGATCCACCACGGGGCGATCCGCGGGGTGTCGCAGGCGATGGCGGGGCCGGCGCCGGTGGCGAGCGCGTCGCCCGCCACGAGGGCACGCCCTTGCAGGCCGCCGAAGCCGCCGCGCAGGTCGGTGCTCGCGCTGCCGAGGAGGTCCGGCACCAACCAGCCACCCGCCACCGCGAGGTAGGCGCGCGCGCCTTCCACGCAGCGGCCCGGTTGCAGGACGCTTCCGGCCGGAAGATCGACCGGCCGCCAACCCGGGATCGCGATGTCGCCGACCCGCGCGTCGCAGGTCGCGCCGGCGATCGCGATGCGCGCCGCGCGCTCGAAACGCAGGCGCGGCCCGGCCAGCGCGAACTCGAGGACGGGAGCGTCCGCGGCATTGCCGACCAGCAGGTTGGCGACCGCGTGGGAATACGGGTCCAGGGCGCCGCACTGGCCCACGCCGAGGTGGCGCCAGCCGTGGCGCCCGGCGTCCTGCACGGTCGCCTGCAGGCCGGGGGCGAGGACCTGGACGTTCATCGCGCGGCCTCCACGAAACGCACGTGGTCGCCGGGACGCAGCAGCGAGGGCGGGTCGCGCAGCGGGTCGAACAGCACGACGTGCGTGCGCCCGAGCAGTCGCCAGCCGCCCGGGCCTTGGGCCGGATAGATCCCGGCCTGGGCCCCGCCGATCGCGACGCTGCCCGCCGGCACGCGGGTGCGCGGCGTCGCCAGCCGCGGCAGCGCCAGCGCAGGGTCGAGGCCGAGAAGATAGGGGAAGCCCGGGGCGAATCCGATCATCGCGACCCGGTACTCGGCGGCGCGGAAGCGCGCGAGGAAGTCGGCTTCGGTCACGCCTGCGTGCGCCGCCGCGTCGGCCAGGTCGGGACCGTCGTCGCCGCCGAAGCGCACCGGAATGTCGACCACGCGCGCGGAGGCGGGCGCGATGTCGCCGGCCGGCGCGGGCGCTGCGTCCTGCGCGAGGGCCCAGGCCGCCGCGGTCTCCAGCGGCGCGGGGTCGTCGGCCATTGCGTCCAGGTCCACGAACAGCGCCATCGTGGCGTAGGCCGGCACGATCTCGCGCAGCCACCCCGGGCGGCGTTCGGCCAGGCGGGCCGCCAGCGCGTGCACGCGTGCGTTGGTGCCGGCGTCGATGCCGTCGCCCAGGCGCAGCAGCAGCCCGTCTTCGCCGAGCGCCTCGATCCGCGGGCGCATGGCGGGCTCAGGCACCCGCAAGGCCATCCCGCAGCAGGGCGATGCGTTCGACGAGCGCCTCCGGTGAGTACGGCCGCGCGGCCACGCGCCCCCACACGGGGGCCGGCCACGCCGGGTCGCCTTCGAAGCGGGCGATCACGTGCACATGCAGTTGCGGCACCAGGTTGCCGAGCGCGGCGACGTTGAGCTTGTACGGATGGAAGCAGTCGCGCAGCAGGCGCGAGGCAAGGTCGATCTCGTCGCTGAGCCGGCGCCGCTGCGCCGCGGCCAGGTCGATCAGCTCGCGCGCGCCGACGACCCGCGGCACCAGCACCAGCCACGGGTAGTTGGCGTCGTCCATGAGGCGCAGCTCGCACAGTTCCAGCGAGTCCAGCGGATGGCTGTCCTCGGCAAGCTGCGGATCCAGGTGGAAGCGGCCGTCGTCCATCGCGTCCTCAACCCAGCGCGTCGGCGAACAGGGCCATGGTCCGCGCGTGCGCCTCGCGCGCGGACGCGGCGTGGTAGTGGTTGGGGTCGATGTCGCGGTTGAAGGCGTGGCCCGCGTCGGGATAGAAGAACACCTCCGCGCCGGGCTGCCTGTCGCGGTGCGCGGCGACCGCTTCCTCGGGGATCGACGGATCCTTTCCCCCGAAGTGGAACTGCATCGGCGCGCGCAATGGCTCGTCCAGGTACGGCACGTTGCGCGCGCCGTAATAGCTCGACGCCGGCAGGCCGAGCCGGGTGTTCGCGAGCAGGGCGACGGTGCCGCCCCAGCAGAAGCCGACCACGCCGACCTTGAGGCCTTCGCCCTGCAACTGCCGCGCCGCCGCGCCGACGATCGCCAGTGCGGCGTCGAGCCCGAGCCGGTCGACCAGCGCACGGCCGCGGTTGGTGTCGCCGCGGGTGTAGTCGAGCTCGATCCCGTGCGCCTCGCCGGCGGCGTCGAAGAAGGCGGGCGCGAGCGCCACGTAGCCCTCCGCGGCGTAGCGCTCGGCGACGCTGCGGATATGCTCGTTGACGCCGTAGATCTCCTGCACCACCACCAGCCCGCCGCGCGGGGCGGCGACCGGGTCGGCGCGCCAGGCGCCGATCCCGCCGGATGGCGTGTCCAGGACGATGTCGCGACCCATTGGCGCCTCCCCGGGAAAACGGTTCAGGACCCCGATTCTAGCGCCGCTATAATCCGCGGCCGCCTTGCGCTCCCGTGCCCCGTCGAATGACCGCTTCCCCTGCGACCGCCCCCCACCCGAAAGTCGGCTTCGTGAGCCTCGGCTGCCCCAAGGCGCTGGTGGATTCGGAGCGGATCCTGACCCAGCTGCGGGTCGAGGGCTACGAGCTGGTCCCGACCCACGACGCCGCCGACGTGGTGGTGGTGAACACCTGCGGGTTCATCGACGCGGCGGTGGCCGAATCGCTGGATGCGATCGGCGAGGCGATGGCCGAGAACGGCAAGGTGATCGTCACCGGCTGCCTGGGCAAGCGTGCCGACGTGATCCGCGAAGCGCACCCGGGCGTGCTTTCGATCAGTGGCCCGCAGGACTACGCCAGCGTGATGGAGGCGGTGCACGCGGCGGTGCCGCCGAAGCACGATCCGTTCGTGGACCTCGTGCCGGACTACGGCCTCAAGCTCACGCCGAAGCATTACGCGTACCTGAAGATCTCCGAAGGCTGCAACCACCGTTGCAGCTTCTGCATCATCCCGTCCATGCGCGGCGACCTCGCGTCGCGGCCGGTGGACGAGGTCCTGCGCGAAGCCGAGCGCCTGGTGGCCGGCGGGGTGAAGGAGCTGCTGGTGGTGTCGCAGGACACCAGCGCCTACGGCGTGGACCTGAAGTACGCCCCGCGCGAGTGGCGTGGCGCGCAGTACCAGACGCGCATGAAGGCGCTGTGCGAAGGCCTTGCGCAACTCGGCGCGTGGACGCGGCTGCATTATGTCTACCCGTATCCACACGTGGACGACATCATCCCGTTGATGGTGGAAGGCAAGCTGCTGCCTTACCTCGACATCCCCTTCCAGCACGCCAGCCCGCGCATCCTGAAGCTGATGAAGCGGCCGGGCGCCGTGGAGCGCACCCTGGAGCGGATCCAGGCCTGGCGCGCGACCTGCCCGGAACTGACCATCCGTTCGACCTTCATCGTCGGCTTCCCCGGCGAGACCGAGGCCGAGTTCGAGGCGCTGCTCGACTTCCTCGGGGTCGCGCAACTCGACCGCGTCGGTGCCTTCGCCTACTCGCCGGTGGATGGCGCCAGCGCCAACGCGCTGCCGGACCCGGTGCCGGAGGAAGTGAAGCAGGAGCGCCTGGAGCGCTTCATGGAACGGCAGGCGGCGATCAGCGCGGAGAAGCTGGAAGCGAAGGTCGGCAGCGTGCAGCGCTGCCTGGTGGATGCGATCGACGGCGAGCTGGCGATTGCGCGCTCGATGGCCGACGCCCCGGAAATCGACGGCCTGGTGCAGGTCCAGGACGGCGCCGCCGCCGGCCTGCGCCCCGGCCAGTTCGCCGACATCCGGATCCTCGGCAGCGACGAACACGACCTCTACGGCGAAGTCGCGTAGTCCACCTCGACAATCACGAACCGCGCGGTCCCCCCCGGCAGCTCCGCCTCGAACTCATCCTCCACCCGCTTCTTCAGCATCGCCCGCGCCAGCGGCGAATCGATGCTGATGTGGCCCAACGCCGCGTCGGTCTCGTCCGGCCCGACGATGCGGTAGCGGGCCGTGCTGCCGTCGTCCAGCCGTTCGACCTCCACCGTTGCGCCGAAGAACACCGCTTCCGGATCGGCCGGCACGCCGTCCACGACCTTGAGCACCTGCAGCCGCTTCGACAGGTAGCGCACGCGCCGGTCGATGCCGGCGAGCTGTTTCTTGCGCCAGGTGTATTCGGCGTTCTCGGAGCGGTCGCCCTCCGCCGCGGCGGCGGCGAGCGCGCGCACCACTTCCGGCCGTTGCACGCGCCACAGGTCCTCCAGCTCGGCCTTCAGCCGGGCGTGCCCGGCGGCGGTGATCAGCGCGGTGCCTGCCTGCGCGGGCGGACGCCAGCGTCCCATCGCCTCAGCGGTCGCGGCGCAACCGCGGATCGCCCGGCATGCCGGTGGGCTCGCCATCCGCGCCCAGCGGCACCAGGGTGTCGTCGTCCTCGATCGCGAACAGCCGGTCCTGCGCGTCCTTGCTGCCGGGGTCCAGGCGCAGCCGCTGCCCGCCCGGCTCCAGCGACCAGCTGCCGCGGGTCTCGAAGGCGCTGCCGGGGCGCTCGCGGTAGGCGTCGCTCAAGGTGAAGCTGCCGTCGGCCTCGAGCACCAGGCGCTCGTCGATGCCGGGGCAGTCCGCGCAGGGCAGGGTGCCGCTGAAGCTGCCAGCGAAGGCGCGCGCATCGAAGCCGGCCCCGGCGGGCTGCACGCCCGGCTCGGCCATGGTGGTTTCGGCCGCGACCATCGCCGCCAGTTCCGCGGCCGCGGCTTCCGCTTGCGCCGGCGCGGTGGCGGTGGGCTGGGGCGGGGCGGTGTCGTCGTCGGTCGGGCGCTGGTCGCAGGCCGTGACGGCAGAGGCGAGCACCGCGGCGAGAAGGATGTTGCGCAGGACGTGTCCGGATTGCATGTCGTTCCTCCCGGGAAATCGTCAGCGGCGCCCGCCCAGCAGGCCGCCGAGCAGCCCGCGCACGAGGCGCCGGCCGAGCTGGCTGCCGATGGTACGGGCCACCTGCTTGGTCATGGTCTCCACGGCCCCCTGGCGCCGCTTCGTGCCCCACATCCAGTCGCCGATGCGGTCGCCGAGGCCATCGCGCGGGTCCGCGCCGACAGAGGGTGCGCGCGCGCCGCGCGAAGGCGGCGTGGTGGCGTCCCCCGCATCGGCGCCGCCGGCGCGCACGGCCAGGCGCTCGGCGGCGGACTCGCGGTCCACCGGCGTGTCGTACTTGATCCCCAGGGGACTGCCGGCGCGCACCTGCGCGCGCTCCGCATCGCTGATCGTGCCCATCCTGCAGCGCGGAGGCGCCACCAGCGTGCGCTGCACCGGCTGCGGCACGCCCTTGTCGCCAAGCAGCGAGACCAGCGCCTCGCCCACGCCCAGTTCGGCGATGGCGGCGGCGACATCGAGTCCAGGGTTCGGCACGAAAGTCTCCGCCGCGGTCTTCACCGCCTTGCGGTCGCGCGGCGTGTAGGCGCGCAGCGCGTGCTGCACGCGGTTGCCGAGCTGGCCGAGGATCTCGCCGGGCACGTCGTCCGGGAACTGCGAGCAGAAATACACGCCCACGCCCTTGGAGCGGACCAGGCGCACGACCTGTTCCACGCGCTGGCGCAAGGCATCCGGCGCGTCGTCGAACAGCAGGTGCGCCTCGTCGAACACGAACACCAGGCGCGGCTTGTCCAGGTCGCCGACTTCGGGCAGCGTCTCGTACAGCTCCGACAGCAGCCACAACAGGAAACTCGAATACAGGCGTGGCTTGAGCACCAGCCGGTCGGCGGCCAGGATGCCGATCACCCCGCGGCCGTCCGGCGTGGTCCGCATCAGGTCGGCCAGTTCCAGCGCGGGCTCGCCGAAGAAGCGGTCGCCGCCGGCCTGTTCCAGGCGCAACAGCGCGCGCTGGATCGCGGCGATCGACGGCGCGCTGACGAGGCCGTACGCGGCGGACACCGCCTTGCGTTCCTCCGCGACCAGGCCGAGCAGCGCGCGCAGGTCGGCGAGGTCGAGCAGCAGCAGGCCGCGGTCGTCGGCGAGCTTGAACACGATGTCGAGCACGCCCGACTGGGTGTCGTTCAACTCGAGCATGCGCCCGAGCAGCAGCGGGCCGACTTCGCTGATGGTGGTGCGCAGCGGATGACCGCGTTCGCCGGCGAGATCCCAGAACACGACGGGGGACGGCGCGGGCGCCCAATCCGGAATACCGATCTCCTCGACCCGCGCCTGCAGTTTCGGCGACGTCGTGCCCGCGGACGCGAGCCCGGCGACGTCGCCCTTCACGTCGGCCATGAACACGGGCACGCCCAGGCGCGAGAAGCCCTCGGCGAGGGTCATCAGGGTCACCGTCTTGCCGGTGCCGGTGGCGCCGGCGACCAGGCCGTGGCGGTTCGCGTACGCGGGCAGCAGGCGAACCGCGGTGCCGTTGCCCGACTTGCCGACGAGGATCGGTTCCATGCGCGTCCCGTTCAGTGATGTGGGGGCGATTGTAAAGCCATGGTCAGGCTTCTGAATCCCGCTTCAAGTGATGGACAACGGGGGTCACGAAAACGCCGCCTTCACGTGTTTTGCGGGTTCCAACCGCAGTGTCGCAACGCTAACCTGCGGGAACACTCCAGAGCTTCACTCCGCCATGACAAAGTCCACCCTCCAAGGGCGTCGCGCGCCCCTGCTGTTCCTGCTCGCCGCGTTGCTGGTTGCGTTCGGTGCCTCGGCACTGTCGCGCCAGAACAATGCGTCGAACGACCTCCAGGCGCGGATGGATGCGGCTGAAGCGCGCTATCGCGCGGCACTGGTGAAGATCGCCAACCTCGATCCGGAAGGACGCGCGGAAAGCGACGCCGCCCTCGAGGACATGGAGGACGTGGTCGCCGCGTGCGTCAAGCAGCGCGGCTGCGAGGTGGGTGGCCTGCTGTCCACCTACGAGCGCCTGCTCAAGCTTGCCGCCGACGACGGCTCCGAGCCCGCGGACGTGCCCGGCCACGGCGCCGCGTTCGCGGCAATGCCGGAAGGCGCCACCGCCCCGCGCACGCTGCTCGACGGGGACACCCACCGCTTCGACGAGATGGTGCAGTACAACCCGGCGGTGCAGGCGGCGATCCGTCGCTGGCTGACCGACATGCGCGGCAACCTGCGCAACACCTTCGACAACTACCAGTACCTGCGCCCGCAGATGCAGCCGGCGTACGAGAAGGCCGGGCTGCCCGAGGCGCTGCTGTTCGGGATCATGGCCAAGGAATCCAACGGCAAGGTGCACGTGCAGTCGCGCGCCGGCGCCGCCGGGCCGATGCAGTTCATGTACGCCACCGGCCTGCGCTTCGGCCTCGGCCAGGACGCGACCGGCTTCGACACCCGCTTCGATCCCTACGCCTCGGCGGAGGCGAGCGCCGCCTACCTCAACGAGCAGTTGGCGAACCTGGGCGGCAGCATCGAGCTGTCCCTGGCTGCGTACAACGGGGGCGAGGGCCGCGCGCGGCGCGTGTACGAGAAGAGCGGCGGCAAGGGCTTCTGGGACGCGAGCGTGTACAACCAGTTCCCGGAGGAGACCCGCGACTACGTGCCGATGGTGATCGCCGCCGCGTGGCTGTTCCTGCACGCCGACGAATACGGGCTGGACATCGACAGGGTGGACGCGCGCCCGGCGCAGCTGGTCCTGCAGAAGCCCGCGTCGATCTACGAACTGACCATCTGCATGGGCGACCGCGGCACGCGCGACGGTTACCTGCGCACCCTGCGCAACCTCAACCCGCGCTACCAGGCCGACAGCTGGCTGGATACCGGGACGAAGCTGCGGGCCACGGTGAAGATGACCCGTGTGTACGAGCGCTACTGCGTGCAGGGCCCGCGCGCGGCGATGGCGCAGCAGCTGATGCAGAGCGATCCCGCTGCGGCGATCGTGGCTTCGGCGGATTGATGGGGTGTTTGCGCCGGGCTTTGCCCGGCGCGTCGCGGCTTGCGCCGCTCCCACAATAGGGTGCCCGGGATTACAGCAGCGTTGCCAGCCGCTCCCCCAGCCGCACCGCCACCTCCGGCCCCAGCCGCGCCTCCAGCCGCGCCACCCCCGGCGGCAACAGCACGATCACCGTCGAGCCGTAGTTGAAGCGGGCCATCTCGGCGAAGCGTTCCAGTTCGATGCCCTGGCCGCGGTAGTCGCGGGCCTTCGGCCGGCGTCCATACTGCGGGATCTCGATCCCGCTCCAGACGGTCTCCACGCCCGACACCAGCAGCGCGCCGACCATCACCACCGCCATCGGCCCGAAGTCGCAGTCGAAGTGGCAGGCGAGCCGCTCGTTGCGCGCGAACAGGCGCGGCACCGAGCGCACCGCCGCCGGGCCGACCGAGAACAGCCGCCCGGGCACGTGCACGGTTTCGCGCAGGCGTCCGCGCCAGGGCATGTGCACGCGGTGGTAGTCCTTCGGCGACAGGTACACGGTGGCGAACAAGCCGCCGTCGAAGGCGGCCGCCGCGGCCTCGTCGGCGAGCAGCTCCGCGGCGCTGAAGTCGAAGCCCTTGGCCTGGAAGATGCGGCCGCCCTCGATCGTCCCGCACTGGCTGATGCGGCCGTCGGCCGGCATCAGCACCGCGCGCGGGTCGGGGTCCGGTTCGCGCACGCCGGGGCGCAGCGCGCGGGTGAAGAATGCATTGAAGCTCTCGTAGGCGCGCGGATCGGATTCCAGCGCCTCGGACAGGTCCACGCTGAAACGGCGGACCACGTTGTCGATCAGCCAGCGCCGCAGCCGGGGATGCTTCGAATAGGCGAGTCGCCGCGCCAGCCCCGACAGCATCCGGTGCGGGAGCACATGGGTCAGGCGGGTCAGCAGGTCCACGCCGGGCTCCGGGTCAGCGGCGGCTGAGCACGAGCAGGTCGTCGGCGATCGCGTCCGCGTCCAGCCCGCCCGCCCCGGTCTGCTGGATGACGCCGGCCATGCGCGCCTGCGGGTCGAGCACCGCGAGCGCGGAGGAATGGTCCACGCTGTACTGGTCCGCGGGTGCACCCTCCGGTGCCGGCACCCTCATGAACACCAGCGACAGGGAGCGCGCGAAGCGCTCCAGCGCGGGGATGTCGGCGGTTGCCGCCAGGGTGTCGCGATGGAAGGCGTGCGCGTACTCGCCGATCCGGTCCGGAGTGTCGCGCTCCGGGTCCACCGAGACGAACAGCACCCGCGGCCGCGACGCCTCGGGCAGGGCCGCCCAGCGCTTCTGTGCCTGGGCCAGCTGCGCCAGGGTGGTGGGGCACACGTCGGGGCAATGGGTGAAGCCGAGGAACACCAGCGTCCAGTGGCCCTTGAGTTCGCCCGGCACCAGCGGGGTGCCGTCGGACTGCTGCAGGGAGAACGCGGGCAGTTCGCGGGGGTGCTCGAACAGGCTGACCGCCTTCATTTGCGGGGCGGGGCGGCTGCCGCCGAACCAGGCCTGGGCGGCCCACAGGCCGAGTCCGGCGGCGATCGCGGCGGCGAGCACGAGCGCGGTGGTGCGGTTGAACATGCGGAAGCCTTCTTCACCCGGTACTTGAACTTCCGTCATGATAGCCGCGCCACCGCTATAATTCGCGGTCCGGCGCCACCTGGCCATCCGCGGACCCGCCCATGACCGATGAGCTGCACACCATCATCGACCTGATCCGCTATGGCGCCAGCCGCTTCAATGCGGCCGGGCTGACCTTCGGCCACAGCTTCGACAATGCGATCGACGAGGCCACCCAGCTCACCCTGCATGCGCTGCACCTGCCGCACGACCTCGGCCCGGCCTACGGCCAGGCGCGGGTGACGCTGGCGGAGAAGGAAGAAGTGCTGGGCCTGTTCCTGCGCCGGATCGAGGAACGCATGCCCGCCGCCTACCTGACCGGAGAAGCCTGGTTCGCGGGCCTGTCGTTCAAGTCGGATCCGCGCGCGCTGGTGCCGCGCTCGCCGATCGCCGAGCTGATCGAGCACGGCTTCGAGCCCTGGCTGGGCGGGCGCGAGGTGCGGCGCGCGCTGGACCTGTGCACCGGCTCGGGCTGCATCGCCATCGCGATGGCGCACTACAACCCCGACTGGCACGTCGACGGCGTCGACCTGTCCGACGACGCGCTGGCGCTGGCGCGGGAGAACCAGGCGCGGTTGCACGCGGACAACCTGCGGCTGCTGAAGTCCGACCTGTTCGCGGCGCTGTCCGGCGAGCACTACGACCTGATCGTCACCAATCCGCCCTACGTCACCGACGAGGAAACCGATGCGCTGCCGCGCGAGTACGCGCACGAGCCCGAACTGGGCCTGCGCGCGGGCGCCGACGGCCTCGACCTGGCGTTGCGGATCCTGCGCGACGCGCCGTTGCACCTCACCGACGACGGCCTGCTGGTGTGCGAGGTCGGCGAGGCCGAGCGCGCGCTCGTGCGGCTGCTGCCGGAGCTGCCGCTGGCCTGGGTCGAGTTCCGGGTCGGGCAGATGGGCGTGTTCGTCGCCGAGCGCCACGACCTGGTGGCGCACCACGAGAAGATCCGCGCGCTTGCCGACGCGCGCGAGCAGGCCGCGGCCGCGCCCGGCGTCGCCAGCCTGTTCTGAGCGGAGCAGGGACGGTGTCCAATACCTTCGGCCGCTTGCTGCGCGTCACCACCTTCGGCGAATCCCACGGGCCGGCGATCGGCTGCGTGGTGGACGGCTGCCCGCCGGGCCTGGACCTGGCGCCCGACGACTTCGCCGCGGACCTGGCGCGGCGTGCCACCGGGCGTTCGCGGCACACCTCGCAGCGGCGCGAGGCGGACGAGGTGGAGATCCTGTCCGGGGTGCACGAGGGCCGCACCACCGGCACCCCGATCGCACTGTTGATCCGCAACACCGACGCGCGCAGCAAGGACTACGAGCGCATCGCCGGGCAGTTCCGCCCCGGCCATGCCGACTACACCTACTGGCACAAGTACGGCCTGCGCGATCCGCGCGGCGGCGGCCGCGCCTCGGCGCGCGAAACCACGATGCGGGTCGCCGCCGGCGTCATCGCCAAGAAGTGGCTTGCCCAACGTCATGGCGTGCTGGTGCGCGGTTACCTGGCGCAGATCGGCTCGCTGCTGCCGCAGACCTGCGAATGGTCGGCGGTGGAGTCCAATCCGTTCTTCTGGCCCGACGAAACCCAGGTCCCGGAAGTGGAAGCGTTCATGGACGCGCTGCGCAAGTCCGGCGACTCGGTCGGCGCGCGGATCAGCGTCATCGCCACCGGCGTGCCGCCGGGCTGGGGCGAGCCGGTATACGGCAAGCTCGACGCCGAAATCGCCGCGGCGATGATGTCGATCAACGCGGCCAAGGGCGTGGAGATCGGCGACGGCTTCGCCAGCGTCATGCAGAAGGGCAGCGTGCACCGCGACCAGGCAACGCCGCGCGGGTTCCTGTCGAACCACGCCGGCGGCATCCTCGGCGGCATCTCCAGCGGCCAGCAGGTGGTGGTGTCGGTGGCGTTCAAGCCGACCTCCAGCCTGCGCCTGCCGGCGCGCGGCGTGGACGTGGAAGGCAACGAGGTCGAAGTGGTGACCACCGGCCGCCACGATCCCTGCGTCGGGATCCGCGCGACCCCGATCTGCGAGGCGATGCTGGCGCTGGTGCTGATGGACCAGGCGCTGCGTCACCGGGCGCAGTGCGGGGACGTGGGGGAGGTGTCTCCCAGGATTCCAGGCTGAGGAAGTCGCGGCTTCCGCCGCTCCCACAATGAGACATCTGGACATATGCAGAAGCAGTTGAAGGTTGCAGTGGTGGGCGCCACCGGGGCGGTGGGCGAGGCGATGCTGTCGGTGCTGGCCGAGCGCCGGTTCCCGGCGCGGGAGGTCGTCGCCCTGGCCAGCGAGCGCTCGGCCGGCGGCACGGTCGCGTTCGGCGACGACGAGCTGGTGGTACAGGACCTGGCCGGATTCGATCCCGCCGGGGTGGACATCGCGCTGTTCTCCGCCGGCGGCGACGTGTCGCGGGCGTTCGCGCCGAAATTCGCGGCGGCGGGCGCGGTGGTGATCGACAACTCCTCGGTGTTCCGGCTCGAGCCGGACGTGCCGCTGGTGGTGGCCGAGGTCAATCCCGGGGCGCTGCGCGACAGGCCGCGCGGCATCGTCGCCAATCCGAACTGCTCGACGATGCAGCTCATGGTCGCGCTGGCGCCGCTGCACCGCGCCGCCGGCATCGAGCGGATCAACATCTGCACCTACCAGGCGGTGTCCGGCACCGGTCGCCGCGCGCTCGAGGAGCTCGGGCGGCAGACCGCCGGCCTGCTCAACTTCCAGTCCGCGCAGCCCGAGGTCTACCCGGTGCAGATCGCGTTCAACGTCATCCCCCAGGGCGGCGACTTCCTCGACAACGGCTACACCACCGAGGAAATGAAGCTGGTGAACGAGACCCGCAAGATCCTCGGCGACGCATCGATCGCGGTGAACGCGACCGTGGTGCGCGTGCCGGTGTTCTACGGGCATTCCGAGGCGGTGTCGATCGAGACCCGCGACAGGCTGGGCGCGGAACGCGCACGCGAGCTGTTGCGCGCGGCGCCGGGGGTGGAAGTGGTGGACGAGCGCGTCGCCGGCGGCTATCCGACGCCGGTCACGCACGCGTCCGGACACGACGCGGTCTACGTCGGGCGCATCCGCGACGACCTGTCGCATCCGCGCGGGCTCGACCTGTGGGTGGTCGCCGACAACCTGCGCAAGGGCGCGGCGCTGAATGCGGTCCAGCTTGCCGAACTCGTCGCCGCCGAAGCGTGACCGCCGTACCCGGTCGTTGCGCATGGTCGGCGCGGGCGGATAGAGTCGCGCAGAGGGGTCCCGGGGAATGGGCTTGACCAGCAAGTCGTACAACTGCTCGCCACGGCGTCGCCGGGCACCCGCGTTCGCTTGGTGGCTGGCGCTCTTGCTGGCCTGCGTGGTTGGCGCCGCGCAGGCGCTCGGCCTCGGCCAGATCCAGGTGAAATCGCAACCGGGCGAGCCGCTGCTGGCGGAAATCCCGATCGTTGCCGGCAATCCATCCGAGCTCGAAGGCCTGCAGGTGCGCCTCGCCTCGCCGGAGACCTTCCGCCGGGTCGGCCTGCAGCCCCCGGACGTGGCCGCCAGCGGACTCGAATTCACCGTGGCCGTGGACGCGCGCGGCGCGCCGGTGATCCGGGTCACGAGCGCACGGCCGCTGGCCCAGCCGTTGCTGACCTTCCTGCTGGAAGTGGACTGGGGCGACGGCCGCCTGGTACGTGAGTACACCGCGCTGCTGGCCTCGCCGAGCACGGTCGCCGCGACCCCCGCGCAACCCTTGCAGGCACCGGTGGTCTCGCCGCCGAACACGATCGAGCCGGTGCCGTCGTCCGGGGACGTGGTGGCGGAGCCGCTGCCCGAACCCGACGCGGCCGCCGCCGGGGAGGCGCCGGCCACCGCCGATACCGCGGCCGCGGCGCCGGAGCCCGGCGAGGCGTCCGTCGAGGAAGTGCCGGCGCCGGCGCCGGTCGCCGCGATTCCGCCTCCCGCGCCCGCCGTCGCACCGGCGCCCGCGGCGCCGCCCGCACCCCGGGCGCCCAGCGCAGGCGAGGCCTACACGGTCCGCCGCGGGGACACCCTGAGCGAGATCGCGGTGGCGATGGAACGCTCCGGCCACAGTCTCGACCAGACCATGCTGGCGCTGCTGGAGGCCAATCCGGAGGCCTTCATCGGCGGCAACATCAACCTGCTCAAGGCCGGCGCGGTCCTGCGCATGCCCCAACAGGGCGAATTCGAGCGTTACAGTGCGGGCCAGGCCGCGGCACTGGTGCGCGAGCAGGTCGCGCAGTGGCGCGGCGCCACCGCGGCCCTGCAGCCGGCGACCGCCGGCACCGGCGCGCCCGCGCCGGAGGCGCCTGGCGAGGAGGGCGATGCCACCGCATCCGCGGAAGCCAGGCTGCAGATCGTGCCGCCGACGTCGGCCACCGGCGAGGCGGGCACACGAACCGGCATCCAGGCCGGTGGCGAGGGGACGATGTTGCAAGCCAAGATCCAGGAAACCCAGGAGACGCTGGCCGCCCGCGACGCGGAAGTGACCGAGCTGAAGGCCCGCGTGGCCGAACTGGAAAAGCTGCAGCAGCAGCAACAGCAGCTGATCGAGATGAAGGACAGCGCGCTGGCCGCCGCGCAGCTGCGGCTGGCCGAAACCCAGGCCGCGCCGGCGCAGCCGGCCGGCGACGAAGGCGGCCCGCTCTGGCCCTGGATCGTGCTGCCCCTGCTGGCGCTGCTCGCCGCGGGTGCCTGGTGGCTGCTGCGCCGTCCGGGCGCACGCCCGCGCCCGCGTCCGTTCATGGCGGCCGGCAGCCCGGCGCCCGCGCCTGCAGGCCGGCCCAAGCCCGCACCCGCGCGTGAACCCGCTCCCATCGAACCGGCCTCCAGGCCCGAACCTCCGGCCAGCGCGCCGGCGACGCCCGTGTCCGCGCCGGTCGAGGCGCCGGAGTCCAGCGCGGAGCCGGTACCGGAACCCGCGCCAGCCGTTGCGCCGCCGCCGTCGTTCGCCAGCGCCCCCGCGCCGGACATCGCGCCGCGGCCAGAACCCGGGCCGGCGCCAGCGCCCGAACCGAAGCGGGCGCCGGAGCCGGTCCCGGCGATGGCCACGGCACGTGAGCCGGCCATGGCCACCGAGGGCCTGGCCGCGCCGGCGGCGCCGCACTGGACCTCCGCTCCCGACCTGGTCGGTGCCCCTCCGGTCTCGCCGGCCACCACCGCCGCGGCGCTGGCCGCCGGGCGCGAGCAGGCGACCACGCCCGCCCGCCAGGTGGAACTGGCCCGGGCCTACCTGGATCTCGGTGACGAGGGCGCGGCGCGGGAGCTGCTGCGCGAAGTGCTCGACGGGCGCGATCCGGTCGCCCGCGACATCGCCGCGCGGATGCTGCGGGAACTCTGATCGCGGTGCGCTACGCGCTCGGGATCGAATACGACGGCAGCGTTTTCTCCGGCTGGCAACGACTGGACCGCCCCGGCGGCAAGCCGCGCGCCGAGGCCACCCTGCAGTCGGCGCTGGAGGCGGCGCTGTCGTTCGTCGCCGGCGGGCCGGTGGCCACCGTCTGCGCCGGGCGCACCGACGCCGGCGTGCATGCGCGCTGCCAGGTCGTGCATTTCGACAGCGAGGCGCCGCGCGAGCCGCGCGGCTGGGTGCTCGGCACCACGTCGCGGCTGCCGCCGTCGATGAGCGTGCTGTGGTGCATGCCGGTGCCGGCTGAGTTCCACGCGCGGTTCTCGGCGCGGGCGCGACGTTACCGGTACACGATCCTCAACCGCGCGGTTCGGCCGGCGCTGCAGCGCGAATACCTCACCTGGGAGCGGCGCCCGCTGGACGCGGCCGCCATGCACCGCGCGGCGCAGGCGCTGGTCGGCGAGCACGACTTTTCCGCGTTCCGCAGCGTGCAGTGCCAGGCGCCGCACGCGCGACGCGAACTGCAGCGCATCGCGGTGGCCCGCGATGGCGACCGGGTGGTGGTGGAGGTGCAGGCCAATGCCTTCCTCCACCACATGGTGCGCAACATCGTCGGCAGCCTGCTGTGCGTGGGCCGCGGCGACGCCGGAGAGGGCTGGGTCCGGGCCTTGCTGGAAGGCCGCGACCGCACCGTTGCCGGGCCCACCGCGCCCGCCTCCGGCCTGGTGTTCCTGGGGCCGCTGTACCCTGCGGAGTGCGGCCTGCCCGCGGAGGTGACGTGGTGATCCCGATCCAGATGCGCCGCACCCTGTTCCGGACCCGGATCAAGGTCTGCGGCATGACCCGCGTCGGCGACGTGCGCCTGGCGAGCGAGTTGGGCGCGGACGCGGTCGGCTTCGTCTTCGCCGGCAACGGCCCGCGCCGGGTGGATGCCGGCCAGGCGCGGGCGATGCGCGCGGCGATGGCGCCGCTGGTGGATGCGGTGGCGTTGTTCCAGGACAACAGCACCGACGAGGTGCGCGAAGTCGTGCGCGTGGTCCGGCCGAGCCTGCTGCAGTTCCATGGCGACGAACCCGACGCGTTCTGCCGCGGCTTCGGCGTGCCTTACCTGAAAGTGGTCCCGATGGGCGGCGGCGCGCCCGCGCCCACGGCGATCGACCTGCACCGGCAATTCCCCGGGGCGGCCGGCTTCATTTTCGACGGCAACCGCCGCGGCGAGCCGGGCGGCAGCGGGCGCGCGTTCGACTGGGCGCTGCTGCCGCAGGACCTGACCAAACCCGCGATGCTTGCAGGCGGGCTGAAGCCGGGTAACGTGTTCGACGCGGTCACGACCGCGCTGCCCTGGGGCGTGGACGTCTCGAGCGGGGTGGAATCCGCACCGGGGATCAAGGACGGCGAGCGCCTGCGGCGCTTCGTCGAGGAGGTGCGGCGGGCCGACTGCCATGTCGAGGCCGCGCCGCAATAGCACCGCAATAGCACAACGACAGGAACGGTTCCGTGGACTTCCATGCATGGCCCGACGCCGGCGGCCACTTCGGCCGGCACGGCGGGCGCTTCGTCGCCGAGACGCTCGTCGAGCCGCTGCGCGAGCTCGCCGCCGCCTACGACGCCGCGCGCGCCGATCCGGCCTTCGTCGCCGCGCTCGACGAGGACCTGGCGCACTACGTCGGCCGCCCCAGCCCGGTGTACTTCGCCCGGCGCCTGAGCCGCGAGGCCGGCGGTGCGCGGATCCTGCTCAAGCGAGAGGACCTGAACCACACCGGCGCGCACAAGGTGAACAACACCGTCGGCCAGGCGCTGCTGGCCAGCCGCATGGGCAAGACCCGGATCATCGCCGAGACCGGCGCCGGCCAGCACGGCGTGGCCACCGCCACGGTCGCCGCGCGGCTCGGGCTGGAATGCGTGGTCTACATGGGCGCCACCGACATCGCCCGGCAACAGGCGAACGTGGACCGCATGCACATGCTCGGCGCGCGCGTGGTGCCGGTGACCGCCGGGTCGGCGACGCTCAAGGACGCGCTCAACGAGGCGATGCGCGACTGGGTGGCGAACGTCGCCGACACCTTCTACATCATCGGCACCGTCGCCGGCCCGGACCCGTATCCGCGCATGGTCCGCGACTTCAACGCAGTGGTCGGGCGCGAGGCGAGGGCGCAGGTGCTGGCGGAATACGGGCGCCTGCCCGATGTCGTCACCGCCTGCGTCGGCGGCGGCAGCAACGCGATCGGCATCTTCCACGCCTTCCTCGACGACCCGGGCGTGCGCCTGGTCGGCGCCGAGGCGGCCGGCGAGGGCCTGTCCAGCGGGCGCCATGCGGCCTCGCTGTCGGCCGGGCGGCCGGGCATCCTGCACGGCAACCGCACCTACGTGCTGTGCGACGACGACGGCCAGGTGACCGAGACCCATTCGGTGTCCGCGGGCCTCGACTACCCCGGGGTCGGCCCCGAGCACGCCTTCCTCAAGGACTGCGGCCGCGCCGACTACCTCGGCATCACCGACGAAGAGGCGCTGGCCGCCTTCCACCTGCTGGCCCGCACCGAGGGCATCCTGCCGGCGCTGGAATCCAGCCACGCGGTCGCCCAGGCCCTGAAGCTGGCCCGCGGCCTGCCTGCCGACGGCATCGTCCTGTGCAACCTGTCCGGCCGCGGCGACAAGGACGTGCATACGGTCGCCGCACGGGGGACAATCCCACCCTTTCATCCCAACGAGGCATCACAGTGACCGACGAAAACCAGGCCCAGGGCGCGGCCGCCCAGCAGGGGCAGGGCCAGCAGGAGCAGGCCCAGCAAGGGCCGGCGCAACTCGATCCGGCATTCTTCACCTGCGTCAACGAGTACCTGGAGCTGACCAACCGCCAGTCCCGCGAGCAGGGCCTCAAGCGCATCAGCATGGCCAGCCTGTACGCGGCCGCGCGCTTCAACTCGCACGTGTACCTGGCCAATGCCGGCAGCGCCGCCGCGGCCGAGCGCAAGGACTTCCTGGACTACATGACCAACATGTACCGGCGGATGCTCAACGAGCACCTGGACGGGCTCGGTGCCGAGCGCGGCATCGACGTGGGCGAGTCCGAGCTGGCCGAGGAATACAAGGCCGCCGGCTACACCCCGCCGGGCCGGACCCTGCCGGACGCGGGCGCCAAGGCCGAATGAACCGCCTGCAGGCGCGTTTCGGCGCGCTTGCGGCCGCCGGGCGCAAGGCCCTGGTGCCGTTCGTCACCGCGGGCGACCCGTCGCTGGAGGCGACGGTCCCGGTGCTGCATGCGCTGGTCGCGGCCGGCGCGGACCTGATCGAGCTGGGGGTGCCGTTCTCCGACCCGATGGCCGACGGCCCGGTGATCCAGCGCAGCTCCGAGCGCGCGCTGGCACGCGGTGCCGGCCTGGCCTGGGTGCTCGATGCGGTGCGTCGTTTCCGCGAGGCCGACGGCGACACCCCGGTGGTGCTGATGGGTTACCTGAATCCGGTGGACATCCGCGGCGCCGGCGCCTTCGCAAGGGGGGCGGTGGCGGCCGGGGTGGACGGGGCCCTGCTGGTGGATCTGCCGCTCGAGGAAGCGGCCGACTTCCGCGCCGCCTTCGACGCCGAGGGCCTGGCGCTGGTGCCGCTGGCCGCACCAACCACCAGCGACGAGCGCCTGGCGCTGCTGCGCGATGGCGCGCGCGGGTATGTCTACTACGTCAGCCTGGCCGGGGTGACCGGCGCCGAGGTGGCCGACCGGGCCGCGGTCGGCGCGCGCCTGGACGATGTGCGCGCGAACTGCGCGTTGCCGGTGCTGGCCGGATTCGGGATCAAGGACGCGGCCACCGCGGCGGACATGGCCGCGCATGCCGACGGCGTGGTGGTCGGCAGCGCGCTGGTGCAGGCGATGGCGGACGCGCGGGATCCCGCCGATGCGGCGGCCCGCGCGGGTGCCTTCCTGGCCCCGCTGCGCGCGGCGATCGACGGCGCCAGCGCCCCCCTGCGCTAAAATCGCCGCTTTCCCCGGACCTTCGAGTACTGCCTGAATGAGTTGGCTCAAGAAACTGATGCCGGGCGGGATCCGCACCGAGGCGGCGACCAGCCGCAAGCGGAGCGTCCCCGAGGGGCTGTGGGAGAAATGCGACAAGTGCGGCTCGGTGCTGTACCGGCCGGAGCTCGAGGAGAACCTCGAGGTCTGCCCGAAATGCAACCACCACATGCCGATCCGCGCGCGGGCCCGGCTGGCCGCGTTCCTGGACCCGGGCACGGGCACCGAGATCGGCGCCGCGCTCGGCCCGACCGACGTGCTCAGGTTCAAGGACCAGAAGAAGTACGCCGACCGGATCAAGGCCGCGCAGAAGTCCAGCGGCGAACGTGATGCGCTGGTCGCCCTCGAGGGCACCCTGGCGACCCGTCCGATCGTGGCCTGCGCCTTCGATTTCGCCTTCATGGGCGGCTCGATGGGCTCGGTGGTCGGCGAGCGCTTCGCCCTGGCCGCCGAGCGCGCGATCGAGCTCGGCGCGCCGCTGGTCTGTTTCAGCGCCAGCGGCGGCGCGCGCATGCAGGAGAGCCTGTTCTCGCTGATGCAGATGGCCAAGACCTCGGCCGCGCTGGGGCGCTTGCGCGCCGCGCGGCTGCCCTACATCTCGGTGATGACCCATCCGACCACCGGCGGCGTGTCCGCCTCGCTGGCGATGCTCGGCGACATCAACATGGCCGAGCCGGAGGCGCTGATCGGCTTCGCCGGCCCGCGGGTGATCGAGCAGACCGTGCGCGAGACGCTGCCCGAAGGCTTCCAGCGCTCGGAGTTCCTGCTCGAGCACGGCGCCATCGACCAGATCTGCGACCGCCGCGAGCTGCGCGAGCGCATCGCCCACCTGCTGGCGATGCTGATGAAGCAGCCGGTGCCGGAGGAAGACACGGACGTGGCGGCATGAGCCGGCGCTACTTCGGCACGGACGGGATCCGTGGCCGGGTCGGCGAAGGCCCGATTTCCGCCGACTTCGTGCTGCGCCTGGGCAACGCCTACGGCCACGCCCTGCGCGAGGAGAAGGGCGAGGGCGCCTGGCGCAAGCCGGTGGTGATCATCGGCAAGGACACCCGGATTTCGAACTACATGTTCGAGGCCGCGCTGGAAGCCGGGCTGGTCGCCGCCGGCGTGGACGTGCAGCTGATGGGCCCGATGCCGACCCCCGCGGTCGCGCACCTGACCCGCTCGATGCGCGCCGACGGCGGCATCGTGATCTCGGCCTCGCACAATCCGCACTACGACAACGGCATCAAGTTCTTCTCCGCGCACGGCGAGAAGCTCGACGACGCCACCGAGCTGGCGATCGAGGCGGCGCTGGACCAGCCGTTCCGCACGGTGAGCTCGGAGGCGCTGGGCAAGGCGGTGCGCACCCGCGACGCGGTCGGCCGCTATGTCGAGCACTGCAAGAATTCGGTGCCGCGCGGCTTCGACCTGGACGGCCTGACCATCGCCCTGGACTGCGCCAACGGCGCGACCTACCAGATGGGTCCGCTGGTACTGCGCGAGCTGGGCGCGCGGGTGGACGCGATCGGCGTCGACCCGGACGGCACCAACATCAACGCCGGCGTCGGCTCGACCCATCCGGAGACGCTGGTCGCGCACGTGCGCCAGGCCGGCGCCGACCTGGGCATCGCCTTCGACGGCGACGGCGACCGGGTGCTGTTCGTGGACCGCGACGGCCGCATCTGCGACGGCGACGACCTGCTGTACCTGCTGGCGCGCGACTGGCAGGAGAGCGGCCGGCTGCGCGGCCCGGTGGTCGGCACGCTGATGAGCAACTTCGGCTTCGAGCGCGCGCTCGCCGAGCGCGGCATCGGCTTCGTCCGCGCGAAGGTGGGCGACCGCTACGTGCACCAGGCCCTGCTGCAGCACGGCGGCGTGCTCGGCGGCGAGGCCTCCGGCCACCTGCTGTGCCTGGACCGGGCCAACACCGGCGACGGCATCGTCAGCGCGCTGCAGGTGCTGGAGGTGCTGCGGCGGCGCGGCGTCGGGCTCGGCGAAGCGCTCAAGGACATGCGCCGGGTGCCGCAGCAGACCGTGAACGTGCGCTACGGCAACGGCGCGCGTCCGGCCGAGGCGCCGGCCGTGCTGGCCGCGCTGGCCGCCGCGCAGCAGGCGGTGGAAGGCCGCGGCCGCGCCTTCCTGCGCCCCTCCGGGACCGAACCCGTGGTCCGGGTGACGGTCGAAGCCGACGACGCGGCCCTCATGCAATCCACCCTCGACACCCTGGCCGACGCCGTGCGCGCGGCCGCAGACGCCTGACGCCATGAACGCCCCCGCGATCCCCACGCTCGACATCCGCCGCTTCACACACCCCGTTTCCGACGCCGACCGCGAAGCCTTCGTCGCCGAGCTCGGCGCCGCCTACCGCGAGTGGGGCTTCGCCGGCATCCGCGGCCACGGCATCCCGCAGGACCTGGTCGACGGTGCGTACCAGGCCTACAAGCGCTTCTTCGCGCTGCCGGAAGAGGTGAAGCGCAAGTACCACGTGCCCGGGGGCGGCGGCGCGCGCGGCTACACGCCATTCATGGTCGAGACCGCGAAGGACTCGCGCTACCCGGACCTGAAGGAGTTCTGGCACGTCGGCCGCGAGATCCCGCGCGATTCGAAGTACGCCGCGGACATGCCGCCGAACCTGTGGCCGGAGGAAGTGCCGGAGATGCGCGAGTACGGCTACGGCCTGTACACCGCGCTGGATGCGCTCGGCTCGCAGGTGCTGTCCGCGCTGGCCCTGCACATCGGCCTGCCCGGGGACTGGTTCGCGGACAAGACCGACATGGGCAACTCGATCCTGCGCCCGATCCACTATCCGCCGATCACCTCTCCGGACATCCCCAACGTCCGCGCCGGCGCGCACGAGGACATCAACCTGATCACGCTGCTGGTCGGGGCCAGCGCGGCCGGCCTGGAAGTGCTGTCGCGCAAGGGCGAATGGGTCCCGTTCACCGCCGCGCAGGACACCATCGTGGTCAACATCGGCGACATGCTGCAGCGCTATACCAACCACGTGTACCCGTCGACGACCCACCGCGTGGTCAACCCGCCGGGCGAGGCCGCGCGCCAGCCGCGCTACTCCACGCCGTTCTTCCTGCACCCGAATCCGGACTTCCTGATCGACGTGCTGCCCTCGTGCATCACCCCGGACAATCCGAACCGTTATCCGGAGCCGATCACCGCGCAGGGCTACCTGGAGGAACGGCTGCGCGAGATCAAGCTGAAGTAAGTGCGCGGCGCTGTTAGACTGCGCGCCGATTTCAGGGCCCCGGAGCTGGAAATGCGTCGCAGGATCGTCGCTGGTAACTGGAAGCTGCATGGCGACCACGCGTTCGCGCACGCGCTGCTGGACGCGATCGCCGCCGGCGACCGCCCAGCCGGCGTCGACCTGGTGGTGCTGCCGCCGCTGCCGTACCTGGCCGACCTGGTCGAGCGCTATGGCCGCGAGGGCATCGGGTTCGGCGCCCAGGACGTGAGCGCGAACGAGAAGGGCGCCTACACCGGCGAGGTCTCGGCGCGGATGCTGGCGGACGTCGGCGCCACCTACGGCCTGGTCGGGCACTCCGAGCGGCGCGAGTACCACGCCGAATCCAGCGAGCTGGTGGCGCGCAAGTTCATGGCCGCGAAGGCCGCCGGGCTCATCCCGATCCTGTGCGTGGGCGAGACTCTGCAGCAGCGCGAGTCCGGACAGACCGAATTCAGGATCCAGTCGCAATTGCAGCCGGTACTGGACCTGGGCGGGGTGGGGGCCCTGGACGGCGCGATCATCGCCTACGAGCCGGTCTGGGCGATCGGGACCGGCCATACCGCGAGCCCCGACCAGGCGCAGGCGGTCCATGCCTTCATTCGTGGCGAAATCGCGGCCCGCGATGCTAAAATCGCGGGCTCGCTGCCGATCCTGTACGGGGGCAGCTGCAAGCCCGACAACGCCGCGGCGCTGTTCGCACAGCCCGACGTCGATGGCGGCCTGATCGGAGGCGCCTCGCTGGCCGCCGCCGACTTCCTCGCAATCGCCAAGAGCTTCGCCTGATGCTGATCCTGATCGTCAACGTGGTCTACGTGCTCATCGCCATCGCGATGATCGCGCTCATCCTGATGCAGCGCGGCGCCGGTGCGCAGGCGGGCTCGGGCTTCGGCGCGGGCGCTTCGGCCACGGTGTTCGGCGCCCGCGGCGCGTCGAACTTCCTTTCCAAGAGCACCAAGTGGCTGGCGATCGCGTTCTTCGTGATCAGCCTGGGCATGGCCTGGTACGCGACCCATCGCGCGACCTCGCAGGGCCCGGTGCAGCAGGACCTCGGGGTGATGGCGCAGGTGCCGGCGGCACCGGCCACGCCGGCCGCCGACGACAGCGTTCCGGCCGCGCCCGCGGCGCAGCCCGCCGCGCCGGCGGCGGCCACGGATTCCACGGTGCCGGCGGCCCCCGCCGCGGCCCCGCCGCAGGAGCAGGCGCCCGACGGCAACTGATCCACCGCTTTACAATAAAGAGATATTGCCCAGGTGGCGGAATTGGTAGACGCACTACCTTGAGGTGGTAGCGGCTTCGGTCGTGGGGGTTCGAGTCCCCCCTTGGGCACCATGAACACCGACTTCCAGGCAGGGATGCCTGGATTTCACGGCCGGGAAGGCCGGAAGAGGACGCCGTGCTGGCCGAATACCTGCCGACCCTGCTGTTCCTGATCGTCGCCACCGGCATCGGTGTCGCCCTCATCATCGTCGGCAACATCCTCGGGCCCAAGCGGCCCACCGCGGAGAAGCTGTCGCCCTACGAGTGCGGCTTCCCGGCGTTCGAGGACGCGCGCATGCGCTTCGACGTGCGCTACTACCTCGTCGCGATCATCTTCATCGTCTTCGACCTGGAAATCGCCTTCGTCTTCCCCTGGGCGCTCGTGTTCCGCGAACTCGGCGTGTTCGGGCTGGTGGAGATGGGCGTGTTCCTGTCGCTGCTGGTGATCGGCTTCGTCTACGTCTGGAAGAAGGGAGCCCTGGAATGGGAGTGATCCAACGGCTCGAGTCGCTGGCCAACAATCCGCTGCCGGACGGCCGGGTCGACGACATCCTGCGCCCGGAAGGCGAGAACCCGCTGCTCGAGCGCGGCTTCGTCACCACCAGCATGGACGCACTGTGGAACTGGGCGCGCACCGGCTCGATGTGGCCGATGACCTTCGGCCTGGCCTGTTGCGCGGTCGAGATGATGCACGCCGGCGCCTCGCGCCTGGACCTGGACCGCTTCGGCGTCGTGTTCCGCCCGTCGCCGCGCCAGTCCGACGTGATGATCGTGGCCGGCACCCTGGTCAACAAGATGGCCCCGGCGCTGCGCAAGGTCTACGACCAGATGCCCGACCCGAAGTGGGTGATCTCGATGGGCAGCTGCGCCAACGGCGGCGGCTACTACCACTATTCCTATTCCGTGGTGCGCGGCTGCGACCGGATCGTGCCGGTGGACGTGTACGTGCCGGGCTGCCCGCCGACCGCCGAGGCGCTGGTCTACGGCATCCTGCAACTGCAGAAGAAGATCCGCCGCGGCAGCGTGTTCGGCGGCCAGGCCGACCGCCCCGGCGACGTGCAGACCGGAGTGCCGCGCTGATGGCCGCGACCGCGACGATGTTCGCCGAACGCCTGCGCGCCCGCTTCGGCGCGGACCGCGTCACCATCGCGTTGCCGCGCGGCGAGATCGGGCTGGAGCTCGATCCCGCCGACTGGCACGAGGGCTGCCGGGTCCTGCGCGACGAGTTCGGCTTCGAGCAGATGATCGACCTGTGCGGGCTGGACATGCTCGGCTACGGCCACGACGAGTGGGACACCGGAGCCTCGTCCACGGGCTTCAGCCGCGGCGTCGAGGGCAGGGGCCCCGGCCGCTTCCGCTACGGCGAGCGCCCGAGCGCGCAGTTCGAGCAGCCGCAGGGCGAGGCGCCGCTGGAGCCGCCGGCGCGGCGCTTCGCGGTGGTGGTGCAGCTGCTGTCGATCCAGCACAACCGGCGCCTGCGCGTGCGTACCTTCGCCGCCGACGACGCGCTGCCCGCGGTCGCCTCGATCACCGACCTGTGGCCGGTCGCCAACTGGTTCGAGCGCGAGGCCTTCGACCTGTTCGGCATCGCCTTCGCCGGCCATCCGGACCTGCGCCGCATCCTCACCGACTACGGCTTCGTCGGCCATCCGTTCCGCAAGGACTTCCCGCTGATCGGCAACGTCGAGGTCCGCTACGACCCCGAGCGCCAGCGCGTGGTGTACGAGCCGGTGACCTCGGTCGAGCCGCGGGTCAACGTGCCGCGGGTGATCCGCGACGACGCGCGCTACGCGACCGCGCAGGGCGAGGAGCGCGACCTGCGCAAGGACAGCGGCATCGGCCCGGCCGACGCCGGCAACCCGACCACCGGCCCGACGCCGAACCCGTCGCCGGTCGGCGTGGCGGTCTCGAGGAACACCGGACGATGAGCTTCAACCCCGACATCGCGCCTGCCGGCGAGGCGACCGCCGTGGTCCAGCCGCCGCGGCAGGAGATCCGCAACTACACGATGAACTTCGGGCCGCAGCATCCCGCCGCGCACGGCGTGCTGCGCCTGATCCTGGAAATGGACGGCGAGGTCGTGCGCCGCGCCGACCCGCACGTGGGCCTGCTCCACCGCGGCACCGAGAAGCTGGCCGAGTCGAAGCCTTTCAACCAGTCGATCGGCTACATGGACCGGCTCGACTACGTCTCGATGATGTGCAACGAGCACGCCTACGTGCTCGCGATCGAGACCCTGATGGGGATCCAGGCGCCGGAGCGCGCGCAGTGGATCCGGACCATGTTCGACGAGATCACCCGGATCCTGAACCACCTGATGTGGGTCGGCTCCAACGGCCTCGACCTCGGCGCGATGGCGGTGATGCTGTACGCCTTCCGCGAGCGCGAGGAGCTGATGGACGTGTACGAGGCGGTGTCGGGCGCGCGCATGCACGCGACCTACTACCGCCCGGGCGGCGTCTACCGCGACCTGCCGGAGAAGATGTCGCAGTACCGCGAGTCGCCGTGGCGCAAGGGCAACAAGCTGAAGCGCTTCAACGAGTGGCGCGAAGGCTCGATGCTCGACTACCTCGAGGCGTTCGCGAAGGACTTCCCGCGGCGCGTGGACGAGTACGAAACGCTGCTCACCGACAACCGGATCTGGAAGCAGCGCACGGTCGGCATCGGCGTCATCGATCCGGACAAGGCCAAGGCATGGGGCATGACCGGCCCGATGCTGCGCGGCTCGGGCGTGGCCTGGGACCTGCGCAAGACCCAGCCCTACGCGAAGTACGCCGAGGTGGACTTCGACATCCCGGTCGGCACCCACGGCGACTGCTACGACCGCTACCTGGTGCGCATCGCCGAGATGCGCCAGTCGGCGCGGATCATCCTGCAGTGCGTGGACTGGCTGCGGAAGAACCCGGGCCCGGTGATGCTGGACAACTTCAAGGTCGCGCCTCCCTCCCGCCAGGAGATGAAGGACGACATGGAAGCGCTGATCCACCACTTCAAGCTGTTCTCCGAGGGCTATTGCGTGCCCGAGGGCGAGACCTACCGCGCGATCGAGGCGCCGAAGGGCGAGTTCGGCTGCTACCTGGTCTCCGACGGCGCCAACAAGCCGTTCCGCGTGCACCTGCGCGCGCCCGGCTTCGCCCATCTGTCGTCCATGGATGAGGTCGTGCGCGGCCACATGCTGGCCGACGTCGTCGCGATGATCGGCACGTACGACATCGTGTTCGGTGAGATTGACCGATGAGGAGCATGGACCGATGAGGGCCACCGGCAACTTCGAGGCCTGCCGCAACGTCGACCCGATGGTCGCGTTGAGCGACGCGACCCGCGCGCACATCGACCACTGGCTGGAAAAGTTCCCGCCGGACCGCAAGCGCTCGGCCGTGCTGCAGGGCCTGCACGCCGCGCAGGAGCAGAACGGCGGCTGGCTCAGCGACGAGTTGATCGCGGCGGTGGCCAAGTACCTCGGCATCCCGCCGGTGTGGGCGTACGAGGTAGCCACGTTCTACTCGATGTTCGAGACGAAGGAGGTCGGCCGCCACAACGTCGCCTTCTGCACCAACATCAGCTGCTGGCTCAACGGCGCGCAGGAACTGGTCGAGCACGCCGAGAAGAAGCTGGGCTGCAGGCTGGGCGAAACCACCGCCGACGGCCGGGTCTACCTCAAGCGCGAGGAAGAGTGCCTGGCCGCGTGCTGCGGCGCGCCGGTGGTGG
Organism: Lysobacter sp.; assembly: GCA_044464395.1. GTDB lineage: Bacteria > Pseudomonadota > Gammaproteobacteria > Xanthomonadales > Xanthomonadaceae > Cognatiluteimonas. Next base: position 221,149 of record JBIQLI010000002.1, on the reverse strand, counting down.
TGATCGACGGGCATTACCACGAGAAGCTCGATGCCGCGAAGGTGGACGAGCTGCTGGACGGGTTGAAGTAATGGCGCACCACGACGGTCATTCACGCGACTACAGCCAGCCGACCGGCCCGGTCGGCCCGGCGCCCCAGGAGCACAACGTCGTCTACACGACGCTGCACTTCGACAAGCCGTGGTCGTACGAGAACTACCTGAAGACCGGCGGCTACAGCGCGCTGCGCCGGATCCTCGAGGAGAAGATGGACCGCGACGCCATCATCGAGATGGTCAAGCAGTCCGGCCTGCGCGGCCGCGGCGGCGCGGGCTTCCCGACCGGCCTGAAGTGGAGCTTCATGCCCAAGCACGACGGCGAGAAGTACATCCTGTGCAACTCGGACGAGTCCGAGCCGGGCACCGCCAAGGACCGCGACATCCTGCGCTACAACCCGCACGCGGTGATCGAGGGCCTGGCCATCGCCTGCTACGCGACCAACACGAAGGTTGCCTACAACTACCTGCGCGGCGAGTTCCACCACGAGCCGTTCGAGCACCTGGAGGAAGCCACCCGCGAGGCCTACGCCCACGGCTGGCTGGGCAAGGACATCCTCGGCAGCGGCGTGGACATCGACATCTACAACGCGCTGGGCGCGGGCGCCTACATCTGCGGCGAGGAAACCGCGCTGATGGAGTCGCTGGAGGGCAAGAAGGGCCAGCCGCGCTACAAGCCGCCGTTCCCGGCCAACTTCGGCCTGTACGGCAAGCCGACCACGATCAACAACACCGAGACCTACGCGTCGGTGCCGGCGATCGTGCGCAACGGCCCGGAGTGGTTCCTCAACCTGGGCAAGCCGAACAACGGCGGCGCCAAGGTGTTCTCGGTGTCCGGCCACGTCAACCGCCCGGGCAACTACGAGATCCGCCTCGGCACCCCGTTCGCCGAGCTGCTGGAGATGGCCGGCGGCGTGCGCAACGGCCACAAGCTGAAGGCGGTGATCCCCGGCGGCTCGTCCATGCCGGTGTTGCCGGCGGACGTGATGATGGGCCTGACCATGGACTACGACGCGATCCAGAAGGCCGGTTCCGGCCTCGGCTCGGGCGCGGTGATCGTGATGGACGAGACCGCCTGCATGGTCCGCGCCTGCCAGCGGATCGCGCGCTTCTACATGAAGGAAAGCTGCGGCCAGTGCACCCCGTGCCGCGAGGGCACCGGCTGGATGTACCGCATGGTGACCCGCGTGGCCAACGGCCAGGCGACCAGCGAGGACCTGGACATGCTGCGCGAGGCCTCGAAGCAGATCGAGGGCCACACCATCTGCGCCTTCGGCGAGGCGGCGGCCTGGCCGATGCAGGGCTTCCTGCGCCATTTCCGCGACGAATTCGAATACAGGATCCGCACCGGCCGCTTCCTGGTCGACGACCAGCGCGACGGCAAGGTGGTGCCGATCGAGGTGGCCGCATGAGCGCGCAACCGGTGAACCCGAACCTGCCCCCGGACCACGTCACCATCTTCATCGATGGGGTCGAGCTGGCCGCGCCGAAGGGCTCGATGATCATCCAGGCGGCGGACAAGGCCGGGATCCCGATCCCGCGCTTCTGCTACCACGAGAAGCTGGCGATCGCGGCCAATTGCCGCATGTGCCTGGTCGACGTGGAGAAGATGGGCAAGCCGGCGCCGGCCTGCGCCACCCCGGTGATGGACGGCATGCAGGTGCGCACGCGCAGCGACAAGGCGCTGCATGCGCAGCGCAACGTCATGGAGTTCCTGCTGATCAACCACCCGCTGGACTGCCCGATCTGCGACCAGGGCGGCGAGTGCGAGCTGCAGGACCTGTCGCTGGGCTACGGCCGCTCGGTCTCGCGCTTCTCCGAGCGCAAGCGCATCGTCGCCGACGAGGACCTCGGCCCGCTGGTCGCGACCGACATGACCCGCTGCATCCATTGCACCCGCTGCATCCGCTTCACCGCGGAGGTCGCCGGCACCTACGAGCTGGGCGGGATGATGCGCGGCGAGAACCTGCAGATCGGCACTTACGACGGCAAGCCGCTGACCACCGAGCTGTCCGGCAACGTGATCGACGTCTGCCCGGTGGGCGCGCTGACCAACAAGGTATTCCGCTTCCGTGCCCGGCCGTGGGAGCTGATCGCGAAGGAATCGCTGGGCTACCACGACGCGCTGGGCAGCAACCTGTTCCTGCACGTGCGCCGCGGCGACGTGCTGCGCACCGTGCCGCGCGACAACGAGGCGGTGAACGAGTGCTGGCTGTCCGACCGCGACCGCTACTCGCACCAGGGCCTGTACGCGGGCGACCGCGCGACCACGCCGATGCTGCGCGAGGGTGGCGAGTGGCGCGAGGCCGGCTGGGACGAGGCGCTGGCGCGCGCCGCGCAGATCCTGCGCGCCAACGGCGCGGACCAGCTCGGCATGCTGGTGCATCCGTCCACCTCCAGCGAGGAGGGCGAGCTGCTGGTGCGCCTGGCCGAGGCGCTGGGCACCGGCAACCTCGACCACCGGATCGCGCAGCAGGACCTGTCGGCCTGCGCCGAGCCGTTCGCGATGCCGGTCGCCGACATCGAGCAGGCCGACGCGATCGTGATCGTCGGCTCGCAGCTGCGCCACGAACTGCCGCTGGTGCACGCCCGCGTGCGCAAGGCGGTGTCGCGCGGGGCGAAGGTGCACGTGGTCAACCCGGTGGACTTCGAATTCACCTTCGACGTCGCCAGCAAGCGCATCGTGCCGCCGTCGCGGCTGGCCTCGGCGCTGGGCGATGTCGCGCTGGGCGAGGCGTCGCGCGCGGTGGTGATCGTCGGCGGCGTCGCCGAGGCCGGCCCGCACGCGGCCGCGATCCGCGACGCGGCCAGGGCGTTCGCCACGGCCAACAACGCCGCGCTGTGCCGCGTGCCGCAGGGCGCCAACGCGGTCGGCCTGGCCCGCGCCGGAGTGCTGCCGAAGTCGCGCGACGCCCAGGCGATGCTGCGCGACCCGCGCGCGGCCTACGTGATCTACGGGATCGAGCCCGGCCTCGACTTCGCCGACCAGGCGCTGGCCATGCGCGCGCTGCGCGACGCCCAGGTGGTGGCCTTCAGCCACTTCGCCTGCGAATCGACCCGCGCAGTTGCCGACGTGATCCTGCCGATCGGGGCGCTGCCGGAGATCGACGCGACCCTGGTCAACCTGGAAGGGCGCGAGCAGCGCGCGGTCGCCGGCGGCAAGCTGCCGGGCGAGGCCCGCGCCGGCTGGCGCGTGCTGCGCGCGCTGGGCGGCCTGCTCGAGGCACCCGGCTTCGAATTCACCGACCTGGCCGGGCTGCGCGATACGCTCGCGCGCCGAGCCTGGGACGGCGCGCGCGGTGCGACGGCAGCGGCCGCCCCGGGCGAGGGCCTGGAGGTCGTGGCCTCGCAGGCGATCTACCGCGTGGACGCCGTGGTGCGCCGCGCCGCCGCGCTGCAGGCGCATCCGCTGACCGTCGGCGCGCGCCTGGCGCTGCACCCCGACGACGCGCGCGCCGCGGGCATCGCCGACGGGGCGATGGCCAGGGTCGCGATTGCCGAGGGCAAGGCCACGCTGCCGGCGAGCATCGACGACCGGGTCGCCCCGGGCTGCGCCTGGATCGAGTCGGGCTACGGCGCCAGCGCGCCGCTGCTCGCGGCCGGCCGGGTGGAGGTGCAGGGCGCATGAGCACGATGTCCTCGGGCAATCCGCTGATGCTGCACGTGGTCGATCCGTTCCGCGACTGGCTGCTGTCGCTCGGCCCGCTGGGCCTGGTGCTGTGGACGGTGCTGATGATCCTGGCGATCGCCGTGCCGGTGATCCTGGCGGTGGCCTTCTACGTGGTCTGGGAGCGCAAGCTGATCGGCTGGATGCATGTGCGCCACGGGCCGATCTACGTCGGCTGGGGCGTGTTCCAGGCCTTCGCCGACGTGTTCAAGCTGCTGTTCAAGGAAGTCATCCAGCCGTCGGCCGCGCACAAGGTGCTGTACGTGCTGGCGCCGCTGCTCGCGCTGGTGCCGGCGTTCGCCGCCTGGGCGGTGGTGCCGTTCGATGCGCAGGTGGTGCTGTCCAACGCCAACGCCGGCCTGCTGTACCTGCTGGCGATGACCTCGCTGGGCGTGTACGGCGTGATCATCGCCGGCTGGGCCTCGAACTCGAAGTACGCCTTCCTCGGCGCGATGCGCGCCTCGGCGCAGCTGATCAGCTACGAGATCGCGATGGGCTTCGCCGTGGTCGGCGTGCTGATCGCAGCCGGCACGCTCAACCTGAGCGAGATCGTGATGGCGCAGGCCGGCGACGCCGGGTTCCTGGAGTGGTTCTGGCTGCCGCTGCTGCCGCTGTTCGTCGTCTACTTCGTGTCCGGCGTGGCCGAGACCAACCGCCTGCCGTTCGACGTGGTCGAGGGCGAGTCGGAGATCGTCGCCGGGCACATGGTCGAGTACTCGGGCTCGCAGTTCGCGCTGTTCTTCCTCGCCGAGTACGCGAACATGCTGCTGGTCAGCTTCCTGACCGCCACGTTCTTCCTCGGCGGCTGGCTCAGCCCGTTCCACGGCTGGGGCATCCCGTTCCTGTCGGTGGACGGCTGGTGGTGGCTGTTCGCGAAGGTCTTCTTCTTCGCCAGCGCATTCGTCTGGTTCCGCGCGACCTTCCCGCGCTACCGCTACGACCAGATCATGCGCCTGGGCTGGAAGGTGTTCATCCCGGTCACGCTGGCCTGGATCTTCGCCACCGCGCTGATGGCGTACTACGGAGTCTTCGAGGTGGGTGCCTGATGGCCAGGTTGTTGGCATGGTTCCGGGGGCTGCTGCTCATCGAGCTGCTGCAGGGCATGTGGCTGACCCTGAAGTACCTGTTCCGCCCGAAGTACACGCTGATGTACCCGATGGAGAAGACGCCGCAGTCGCCGCGCTTCCGCGGGCTGCACGCGCTGCGCCGCTATCCCAACGGCGAGGAGCGCTGCATCGCGTGCAAGCTGTGCGAGGCGGTGTGCCCGGCGCTGGCGATCACCATCGACTCCGAGCAGCGCGCCGACGGCACCCGCCGCACCACGCGCTACGACATCGACCTGTTCAAGTGCATCTTTTGCGGGTTCTGCGAGGAGTCCTGCCCGGTGGACTCGATCGTGGAGACGCACATCCTGGAATACCACTTCGAGAACCGCGGCGAGAACGTCGTCACCAAGCCGCAACTGCTGGCGATCGGCGACCGCCTCGAGTCCGAGATCGCGGCGCGCCGCGCCGCCGACGCTCCCTACCGCTGACCGCGTCGACGAGGAACGCATGGATTTCACGCTGCTCGCCTTCTACGCCTTCGCCGCCGTCGCCGTGCTCGCCGCGGGCGCGGTGATCGCGGTCCGCAACCCGGTCCACGCCGCGCTGTGCCTGGTGCTGGCCATCTTCAGCGTCGCCTGCACCTGGATCCTGGCCGGGGCCGAGTTCCTCGGCCTCGCCCTGGTGCTGGTGTATGTCGGCGCGGTGATGGTGCTGTTCCTGTTCGTGGTGATGATGCTGGACATCGACATCGCGCGGATGCGCGAGGGCTACGTCCGCTTCCTGCCGGTCGGGCTGGTGGTCGCGGTGGCGATGCTGGCCGAGATCCTGGTGCTGATCGGGGTGCGCGGCCGCGCCGCGGTGCCATTCGCGGACAACGCCGCCCGGGCGGTGGCCGACGGCGACCCGGGCAACACCACCTGGCTGGCGCGCTCGCTGTTCACCGACTTCCTGCTGCCGTTCGAGACCGCCGCGGTGATCCTGACCGTGGCGGTGATCGCGGCGGTGGTGCTGACCCTGCGCCGGCGCCCGGGCGCGCGCCACCAGGATCCGGCGCTGCAGTCGCGGGTGCGCGCCGCCGACCGCTTCCGCCTGGTGAAGATGGAACCGGTCCGCCCGCCGGTCGAGGCGCCGGCCGACGACACCGACACGGAGACCAAGGCATGAGCACCGTGGCCACCAGCCTGTCCCTCGGGCATTTCCTCGCCGTGGGCTCGATCCTGTTCTGCATCGCGGTCGCGGGCATCTTCATCAACCGCAAGAACGTGATCGTGCTGCTGATGTGCATCGAGCTGCTGCTGCTGGCGGTGAACATCAACTTCGTCGCGTTCTCGCGCCACCTGGGCGACGCCTCGGGACAGGTGTTCGTGTTCTTCATCCTGACCGTGGCCGCGGCCGAGGCCGCGATCGGCCTGGCGATCCTGGTCACCTTGTTCCGCAACCGGCGCACGATCGACGTGGCCGGCATCGATTCGTTGAAGGGCTGACGGCATGCCTGGCGTTGAACACTTGATCTCGAGCACCGTCCTGCTGGTGATCGCGCTGGCGCCGCTGGCCGGCGCGATCGTCGCCGGCCTGTTCCGCAACGTGGTCGGCCGCGCCGGCGCCCACTGGGTCACGATCCTGTCGGTCGCGCTGAGCTGCGCGCTGTCGAGCTGGGTGCTGTGGCAGCTGGTGGGGCAGGGCGCGCCGCCGTTCAACGAGAACATCTACACCTGGTTCGACGTCGGCGGCTACCAGGCGCACGTCGGCTTCATGGTCGACAAGCTGACCGCGATGATGATGGTGGTGGTCACCTTCGTCTCGCTGCTGGTGCACGTGTACACCATCGGCTACATGGCCGACGACCCGGGCTACCAGCGCTTCTTCAGCTACATCTCGCTGTTCACCTTCTCGATGTTGATGCTCGTGATGAGCAACAACTTCATGCAGCTGTTCTTCGGCTGGGAGGCGGTGGGCCTGGTCTCGTACCTGCTGATCGGTTTCTGGTTCAAGCGCCCGACTGCGATCTTCGCCAACCTCAAGGCGTTCCTGGTCAACCGCGTGGGCGACTTCGGCTTCATCCTCGGCATCGCCGCGGTGCTGTACTGGTTCGGCTCGCTGGACTACGCGACCGTGTTCGCCAACGCGCCGACCATCGCCGGGCTGACGGTGCCGGTGATCCCCGGGTCCGAGTGGTCGGTGCCGACCCTGATCTGCCTGTGCCTGTTCGTCGGCGCGATGGGCAAGTCGGCGCAGGTGCCGCTGCATGTGTGGCTGCCCGACTCGATGGAGGGCCCGACCCCGATCTCGGCGCTGATCCACGCCGCGACCATGGTCACCGCCGGCATCTTCATGGTGGCGCGCATGTCGCCGCTGTTCGAGCTGAGCCAGACGGCGCTGAACTTCGTCCTGTTCATCGGCGCCACCACCGCGTTCTGGACCGGCCTGATCGGCATCGTGCAGAACGACATCAAGCGGGTGGTCGCGTACTCGACCCTGTCGCAGCTGGGCTACATGACCGTCGCGCTGGGCGTGTCCGCCTACGGCGCCGCGGTGTACCACCTGATGACCCACGCCTTCTTCAAGGCGCTGCTGTTCCTGGGCGCGGGCTCGGTGATCATCGCCATGCACCACGAGCAGGACATGCGCCGCATGGGCGGCCTGCGCAAGTACATGCCGGTCACCTTCTGGACCATGGTGGTCGGCACCCTGGCCCTGGTCGGCACGCCGTTCTTCAGCGGCTTCTACTCCAAGGACACGATCATCGAGGCCGCCGGCCACCACGCCGCCGAGGCCGGGAACTGGATCGCGACCTACGGCTACTGGGCGGTGCTGCTGGGCGCCTTCGTGACCGCGTTCTACAGCTTCCGCCTGCTGTACCTGACCTTCTTCGGCGAGGAACGCTTCCGCCAGGTGCAGCACGACGACCATGGGCATGCGCACGACGCCCGCGACCAGGGCCATGGCGCGCACGAGCCGCACGAGACGCCGTGGGTGGTGACCCTGCCGCTGGTGCTGCTGGCGATCCCGTCGGTGGTGATCGGCTTTCTCACCGCCGGGCCGATGCTGTTCGGCACCGACATGCTGGGCCACGAAAAGGTGTTGCCGTTCTTCCTCGGCTCGATCGAGGTGCACGAGGCCCGCGACGTGCTGGCGACGCTGGCCGAAGAGGCCTGGCACGGGCCAGTGGCCTTCGCCCTGCACGGCTTAACGTCACCCACGTTCGTGCTCGCCTTTTTGGGATTCCTGTCTGCCACGCTTCTCTATTGCTGGCTTCCACTGGTCCAGCGAGTTTTGTCCTGGATCGTGAAGCGGCCCATCAGGATTTTGACAATGGATCCTATTCTCTCGAGCAAGACGCTGGCGCTGCCGGTGCGGATCCTCGAGAACAAGTACGGCTTCGACGACCTGTGGATCGGTGGCTTCGCCGGCGGCGGCCGCATGTTGGGCAAGGTCTCGCGCCTGAACGACGAGAAGGTGATCGACGGCTTCTTCGTCAACGGCAGCGTGCGCCTGGCCGGCCTGGCCGCGGCGCTGCTGCGCCGGTCGCAGTCCGGCTACCTGTACCACTACGCCTTCGCCATGATCCTGGGCCTGATCGCGCTGCTCGGCGTCCTGCTCCTCCTTTGGCACTGACCGCATGCCTGACATGACCAACACCGCCTTCCCGCTGCTCAGCCTGCTGGTCTGGCTGCCGATCGTCGGCGGCGCGCTCTGCCTGCTGCTGGGCAACGCGCGCCCGGGCGCGGCGCGCTGGACTGCGCTGGCGTTCGCGGCGGCGACGCTGCTGGCCTGCATCCCGCTGTTCACCGGTTTCGACTACACCCACGGCGGCATGCAGTTCATCGAGCGGCATGCGTGGATCCCGGCCTACGACATCGAGTACCACCTGGGCGCCGACGGCATCTCGGTGGCCCTGATCGGGTTGACCGCGATCACCACGCTGCTGGTGCTGGTGGGCGCCTGGACCCCGATCAAGTCGCGCGTGAGCCAGTACGTCGCCTCGATGCTGCTGCTCGAGGGCGTGATGATCGGCGTGTTCGCGGCAATGGACGCGATGCTGTTCTACGTGTTCTTCGAGGCGATGCTGATCCCGATGTTCATCATCATCGGCGTCTGGGGCGGGCCGCGCCGGGTCTACGCGTCGCTGAAGTTCTTCCTCTACACCTTCCTCGGCTCGGTGTTCATGCTGGTCGGTCTGGTGTACCTGTACCTGAAGGGCGGCAGCTGGCAGCTCGCGGACATGACCGCGCTGCCGCTGACCATGCAGCAGCAGACCTGGCTGTTCTTCGCCTTCCTGATCGCGTTCGCGGTCAAGGTGCCGATGTTCCCGGTGCACACCTGGCTGCCGGACGCGCACGTGGAGGCGCCGACCGGCGGCTCGGTGATCCTGGCCGCGATCATGCTGAAGATCGGCGGCTACGGCTTCCTGCGCTTCAACCTGCCGATCACCCCGGACGCCGGCCACGAGTTCGCGTGGGTGGTGATCGCGCTGAGCCTCATCGCGATCGTCTACATCAGCCTGGTCGCGCTGGTCCAGGACGACATGAAGAAGCTGATCGCGTATTCGTCGATCGCGCACATGGGCTTCGTCACCCTGGGCATCTTCATCGCCTTCGCCCTGGTGCGCGAGTTCGGCAACGTGGACGCCGCGCGCCTTGGCCTGCAGGGCGCGATGGTGCAGATGGTCTCGCACGGCTTCATTTCCGGCGCGATGTTCTCGATGGTCGGCGTGCTCTACGACCGCATGCACACGCGCATGATCCGCGACTACGGCGGCGTGGCGAAGGTCATGCCGTGGCTGGCGGTGTTCTGGATCCTGTTCTCGATGGCCAACTCGGGCCTGCCGGGCACCTCCGGCTTCGTCGGCGAGTTCATGGTCATCCTGGCCAGCTTCCAGCAGCACCCGCTGCTCGCCTTCGCCGCGGCCACGACCCTGATCACCGGCGCCGGCTACACCCTGTGGCTGGCCAAGCGGGTGATCTGGGGTGACGTCACCAACCCGGAAGTGGCGAAGATGCCCGACCTGGACATGCGCGAATGGATCGTGCTCGGCACCTTCGCCGCCGGTGTGCTGCTGATCGGCATCTGGCCGCAGCCGCTGACCGACCTGATGGAGCCCTCCATCGCGCAACTTGCCGGCCAGCTGGCCGCGAGCAAGCTCTGAGGACCCGCCCCCGATGCTGCAGACCACCGCCGCCACCGCTTTCTCGACCGCCGAGCTGCTGCCGCTGCTGCCCGAACTGGTGCTGGCCGGCGGCGCCTTCGCGCTGCTGATGCTCGACCTGTTCCTGGACGACCGCCGCCGCCTCGCCACCTGGCTGCTGGGCATGGCCCTGCTGGTGGTGGTCGCGTGGATGTCGTTCGCCGGCGTGGGCGGGCAGGGCACCGTGCTCGCGGGCATGTTCGTGCGCGACACCATGGCCGACGTGCTCAATGGCGCGGCGTGCCTGCTCAGCGCGGTCGCGCTGGTCTATGCCTGGCCGTTCCTCGAGGAGCGCGGGCTGCACAAGGGCGAGGTGGTGGTGCTGGTGCTGTTCGCCACCCTCGGCATGATGCTGCTGATCGCCGCCGGCAGCCTGGTGATGGTGTACCTGGGCCTGGAGATGCTGGCGCTGTGCTCCTACGCGCTGGTCGCGATCGACCGCGACAACCCGCTGGCGTCCGAGGCGGCGATGAAGTACTTCGTGCTCGGCTCGCTGGCCTCGGGCCTGCTGCTGTTCGGCATGTCGCTGCTGTACGGCGCCACCGGCACCCTGGACCTGGCGTCGCTGCGCGCGGCGGTGGAAGGCTCGACCGAGACCGGCCTGCTGCTCACCGGCACCGTGTTCATGATCGCCGGCATCGCCTTCAAGTTCGGTGCCGCGCCGTTCCACATGTGGGTGCCGGACACCTACCAGGGCGCGCCGACCCCGATCACCCTGTTCATCGGCAGCGCACCGGAGCTGGCCTCGTTCGCGCTGGCATTCCGGCTGCTGGAAGCCGGCGTCGGCCCGCTCGACGAGCAATGGCGGCTGCTGCTGGCGCTGCTGGCCACCGCGTCGCTGGTGCTGGGCAACTTCATCGCGCTGATGCAGGCCAACCTCAAGCGCATGCTCGCCTACTCGGCGGTGTCGCACATCGGCTTCGCCTTCCTCGGCCTCGCCGGCGGCGGCGCCGAGGGCTACGCCGCGGCGATGTTCTACATGATCGTCTACGCGATCATGTCGGCGGCGGCGTTCGGCGCGATCATCGTGCTGTCGGCCAAGGGCTACGAGGCCGACACGCTGGACGACTTCAAGGGCCTGAACCAGCGCAGCCCGTGGCTGGCCGGGATGATGCTGTGCGCGATGTTCTCGCTCGCCGGCATCCCGCCGTTCCTCGGCTTCTGGGCCAAGCTCGCGGTGCTGCGCGCGGCGATCGACGGCGGCATGCTGTGGCTGGCGATCGTCGGCATCGTGTGCGCGGTGATCGGCTGCTTCTACTACCTGCGCGTGGTCAAGGTGATGTACTTCGACGAGCCGCCGCGGGGCGTGCCGGAGCCGCGCGCGAACAGGCCGTTGCGCTGGATGCTCGGGGTCAACGCGCTGGCGCTGGTCGCGCTGGGCCTGTTCTGGAACCCGATCATGGCCTGGTGCCAGCTCGCCTTCCAGGGCTGACCGCACCCCGGGTTCCGTCCACCCTCACACGAGCGCCGCGCGCCGCGGGCGGACCGGCGTCGCCACGCCGCCGCCGTCCAGCAGCAGTCGCTGGTCGGCGATGCCCGCCAGCGCGGTGCGGTGCGAGACCAGCACCAGGACCGTGCGCGGCAGCCGCCGGCGCAAGGTGTCCAGGGCCTCGCGCTCCGACTCCGCGTCGAGCGCGCCCGTGGCCTCGTCCAGCATCGCCAGCACCGGTTGCCGCAACAGCACCTGCGCGAGCAGCAGGCGCTGCAACTCGCCACCGGACAGGCGGCTGCGCGCGCCGTGCAGCGTCGTGTCCAGGCCGTCGCCGGCGCGCGCCAGGCGCCGGGCCAGGCCGACGTCGTCCAGTGCCTGCCACATCGCCGCCTCGTCGGCGCCCGGATCGGCCCAGCGCAAGCACTCGCGCACGCTCGCGTGCCACGGCCGCACCTGCTGGCTGAGATAGGCGCCCCTGGCGACCAGCGCGCGATACCCGTCGAAGTCGATCGGCCGCCCCGCCGCCTCCGCCTGGAACGCGGCCGGCGGGCTCATTCCGGCCAGCACGTCCACCAGGCAGCTCTTGCCGATCCCGGAATCGCCATGCACCAGGGTGAGTTCGCCCGGTGCCAGCACCAGGTCGCGCACTTCCAGCGCCGCCTGGTGCGGCGGCAGGCGCAGGCGCAGGCGGCGGACGTGGATCGTGGCCGGGGCGCCCGCGCCCGGCGCCGCGGCCGGCGCCTGCTCCGCGGGCAGGCCCATGTAGTGGAGCCACAATTCGAACGCCGGCAGCGCCGACCGCAACTGCTGGATGCCGGGGCGTGCGGAGGCCAGGTAGGGGAGCAGGCGCCCGAACAGCAGGCACAGCGCGATCAGGGTGGCCTGGTCGATGCCTTTCCAGCGATGCGCGAGGAGCAGGCCACCGGCGATGGCCAGCGTCGCCAGCAGTTCCAGCAGCAGGCGCCCGTGCGCCGCGAGCTCGAGCTGGCGGCGGCGGCCAAGCGCCAGTCGCCGCGCCATTCCGGTCCAGTCCCCATGCTCGGCCTGCTGGCGGCCGAACGAGCGTACGTGGCGCAGCCGTCGCGGGAAGTCCTCGCCGTGCCAGAACAACCGGGTCATGTCGGCGACATACGCACGGCTGGCCCGCGACTGGGCGATGGCGACCGCGGCGCAGCAGACGCCAGCAACCACCCACCCCGCGTCGGCCCGCGCGGGCGCGGAAGGGCGTGGCGCGGGCCTGCCGCCCAGCTGCCATGCCCAGGCGGTGCCAGTCCCGAGCAAGGCGCCCCACCAGAACGCGGGATAGGGCATGCCGGCATCGAGCAGCGCGACCCAGGCTGCTGCTGCAACGAGCACGACCGGCGACAGGCGGCCGCCCCGGACGGCAACGCTGCCATCGTCCGCTGGCGCGGTGACGGCCTGTGGCGGCTCGCGCAGCCGGAACCAGCCAGCGATCGCCGCCGCCGCCGCGACCGTGGCCAGGGGCAGGCCGCGCAGGAGCGTCGTGAAGCTCGCCTGCGTCGCGACCAGCGCGTGGACGTAGATCGTCCACGTGGCATACGCCAGGACGAAGGCGGCGACAATCCGGTCCACAGGCCCGTTGCTTGCCGCGAACCGCATCCTGCCTCCCGTGCCTGGACCCAACGGTAGGTGCGCCGCGGCCCCGTGGAAGTTGTCGCCGGCTGAATCGCAGGGCCGCTTCGAAGTTGCGGTAATCCGTGCCCTCGTCTAGAATCAGCGGCTTGCTGATGCGGGGTGGAGCAGTCTGGCAGCTCGTCGGGCTCATAACCCGAAGGTCGCAGGTTCAAATCCTGCCCCCGCTACCAGCTTGTCGCTGACGTCAAGGGCTCCTCGGAGCCTTTTTCGTTTGCGAAGGCTTGGGTCCGTGCCCGCGTTGCTCCGCGGGTACGCCGAAATCCAGCGAACCAATGCTGGCGATTGGAAAGGGGCCCTGGCGGCCCCTTTTTGTTTTCCAGGAATGGCTCCGGACCAGGCATGAACGCGAAGGCGAACGAAATCTCGGCGCTGCTCGCCCCGACCGTCGGGTCGCTGGGGCTGGAGCTGCTGGGCGTGGAGTACCTGCCCGCGCCCGGCGGCGCGGTGCTGCGCCTGTACATCGACCTGCCCGAGGGCGCGGAGCGCCAGGTCGGGATCGAGGACTGCGAGGCGGTGAGCCGCGAGGTCTCGGCGCAGCTGGACGTGGAGGATCCGATCAGCGGCCACTACACGCTCGAAGTGTCCTCGCCCGGCGTGGACCGGCCGCTGTTCACCCCGGCGCAGTTCGCGCGGTTCGCCGGCGAGGAAGTGAAGCTGGGGCTGAAGCTGCCGCAGGACGGCCGCCGCAAGTTGCAGGGCCGGATCCTGCGCGTGCACGGCGACGACATCGTGTTGCAGGTGGATGGGGCCGAATCCACCGTGGCGATGGAGAACATCGACAAGGCGCGGCTGGTCCCGGACTGGGCCGCGCTCGGCATGGCCCCGGCGAAGAAGCCGGGCAAGAAACATTCGTGATTCCTTAAAGAGAAGACTGGTTATGTCCAAGGAACTCCTGCTGGTCGTAGATGCGGTCGCCGCCGAGAAGGGCGTGCCCGAATCCGTGATCCTCGAGGCGATCGAGGCCGCGCTGGCCTCCGCGGCCAAGAAGCGCTATCCCGACCAGGACGTGCTGACCCGCGTCGTCGTCGACCCGAAGGACGGAAGCTACGAAACCTTCCGCCGCTGGGAAGTCGTGGCCGACGACGTGGTCATGGAGTCGCCCGACCGCCAGATCCGGCTGATGGACGCGGTGGAGGAGAACCCCGAGGTCGAGGTCGGCGACTACATCGAGGAGCAGATCGAGAACCCGGACTTCGGCCGCATCGCCGCGCAGGCCGCCAAGCAGGTGATCGTGCAGCGCGTGCGCGAGGCCGAGCGCGCCCAGGTCGTGGACCAGTGGAAGGACCGCGTCGGCGAACTCGTGACCGGCGTGGTCAAGCGGGTCGAGCGCGGCAACGTCTACGTGGACCTGGGCGGCAACGCCGAGGCCTTCATCCCCAAGGACAAGGGCATCCCGCGCGACGCGCTGCGCGCCGGCGACCGCGTGCGCGGCTACCTGTACGACGTGCGCAGCGAGATCCGCGGCCCGCAGCTGTTCATCAGCCGCGCCGCGCCCGAATTCATGATCGAGCTGTTCAAGCTCGAGGTGCCGGAAGTCGGCCAGGGCCTGGTCGAGATCAAGGCCTGCGCGCGCGATGCCGGCGACCGCGCCAAGATCGCGGTGGTCGCCTACGACAACCGCACCGATCCGATCGGCGCGTGCATCGGCATGCGCGGATCGCGCGTGCAGGCGGTGAGCAACGAGCTCAACGGCGAGCGCGTGGACATCGTGCTGTGGTCGGACAACCCGGCGCAGTTCGTGATCAACGCGATGGCCCCGGCCGAGGTGCAGTCGATCATCGTCGATGAAGAGAAGCACTCGATGGACCTGGCCGTCGCCGAGGACAAGCTGGCCCAGGCGATCGGCCGCGGCGGCCAGAACGTGCGCCTGGCCAGCCGCCTGACCGGCTGGCAGCTCAACGTGATGACCCAGGAGCAGGTGCAGGCCAAGTCCGAGGCCGAGCAGGAAGCCGCGCGCGCGCTGTTCCAGGAAAAGCTCGAAGTCGACGACGAGATCGCCGGCATCCTGGTCGCCGAGGGCTTCAGCACGGTCGAGGAGATCGCCTACGTGCCGGTCGGCGAGCTGCTCGCGATCGAGGGCTTCGACGAGGACATCGTCGAGGAACTGCGCTCGCGCGCCCGCGACGCGCTGCTCAACGACGCGCTCGCGGTCGAGGAGGAGCTGGACGAGAACCAGCCTGCCGAGGACCTGCTGCAGCTCGAGGGCATGGACGACGAGACCGCCTTCGCGCTCGCCGCCCATGGCGTGCGCACCGCCGACGACCTCGGCGAGCTGGGCGCCGACGAAGTCGTGGAGTTCGGCATCGAGGGCCTGGACGAGGAACGCGCGGCGGCCCTGATCCTCGCCGCGCGTGCCGAGGAGATTGCCCGCCTGGAGCGTGAAGGCTGAGCCGACGTTAGAATCGCTAGTCCCCTGCCGCCCGCCCCCGCGGGCACGGCGCGAGAAACGGAACCGGAATGTCGCAACAAACCACCATCCGCAAGCTGGCCGAACTGGTGAATACGCCGGTCGAGAAACTGTTGGAGCAGCTGGCCGAGGCCGGCATGACCTTCGACGGTCCCGACCAGGTCGTCACCAGCATCGAGAAGGTCAAGCTGCTCGGCTTCCTGAAGCGCGCCCACGGCAAGGCGGCCAAGGCCGCCGAGGAAGTGGCCGCGCCGCGCAAGATCACCTTGAGCCGCAGCCGCAAGCAGGAGCTCACGGTGGGCGGCGGCAAGAACCGCAACACCGTGGACGTGGTGGTGCGCAAGAAGGTCACCCTGGTGAAGCCGGCGGAGGAGGCGCCTGCTTCCGCCACGCAGGCGGGGCCGGTGGACGACGAGCGCGCCGAGATCCTGCGCAAGCTGGAGGAATCGCGCCAGCGCAACCTGTCCGAGCAGCAGCGCCTGGCCGAAGAGGACAAGCGCCGCGCCGAGGAAGCCGAGCGCAAGCGCCAGGAAGAGGAGGCCGCCCGGCTCGAGGCCGAGCGCGCCGCCGCCGAGGCGTTGCTGGCGCCCGAGGCCGAGGCCGCCCCGCGCAAGGGCCATGGCCACGGCCATCCCAAGCCGAGCGCGCCGGACAAGGCCGGGCACCGGCACAAGTCCCGCGGCTCGCACGCGATGGTCGCGGGCGTCGAGGACGACGAGCGCACCAGCCGCTTCGCCGGCCAGATGCACCTGAGCCCGGCCGACCGGGCGCGCCGAGGCGCCGGCCGCGGCAAGGCCAGGCCGCGCCGCCAGGCCGAGCAGGCCCGTTCCGGCACCGGCTTCACCCGCCCGACCGCGCCGATCGTGCGCGAGGTCGCGATCGGCGACGCGATCACCGTCGCCGACCTGGCGCAGAAGCTCGCGATGAAGGGCGGCGACGTGGTCAAGGCCCTGTTCAAGATGGGCGTGATGGCCACGATCAACCAGGCGCTCGACCACGACACCGCGGTGCTGGTGGTCGAGGAACTCGGCCACACCGCCGTGGCCGCCGAGGCGAACGACGCCGAGAGCGAGCTGCTGGCGCACGTCGAGGAAGTGCAGGGCGACAAGCTTCCGCGGCCGCCGGTGGTCACGATCATGGGCCACGTCGACCACGGCAAGACCTCGCTGCTGGACTACATCCGCAGCACCAAGGTCGCCTCCGGCGAAGCCGGCGGCATCACCCAGCACATCGGCGCGTACCACGTCGAGACCGACAAGGGCATCATCAGCTTCCTCGACACCCCCGGCCACTCGGCGTTCTCGTCGATGCGCGCGCGCGGCGCGAAGATCACCGACATCGTGGTCCTCGTGGTGGCCGCCGACGACGGCGTGATGCCGCAGACCATCGAGGCGATCCAGCATGCCAAGGCGGCGAACGTGCCGCTGATCGTCGCGATCAACAAGATCGACAAGTCCGATGCCGATCCGTCGCGGGTCAAGAACGAGCTGCTCGCGCAGGACGTGGTCGCCGAGGAATACGGCGGCGACACCCAGATGGTGGAGCTGTCGGCGAAGACCGGGCAGGGCGTGGACGCGCTGCTCGACGCCATTTCGCTGCAGGCCGAGCTGCTCGAGCTGCGCGCCGTGGCCGAGGGCCGCGCCTCCGGCGTGGTGATCGAGTCGGCGCTGGACAAGGGCCGCGGCCCGGTCGCCACGGTGCTGGTGCAGCAGGGCGTGCTCGAGAAGGGCGATTTCCTGGTCTGCGGCGTGCAGTTCGGCCGCGTGCGCGCGCTGTTCGACGAGACCGGCAGGCAGGTCAAGCAGGCCGGCCCGTCGATTCCGGTGCAGGTGCTCGGCCTGTCGGGCGTGCCCGATGCCGGCGACGACTTCGTGGTCGTGGCCGACGAGCGCCTGGCCCGCGAGGTCGCCGAGCAGCGCATGGCCAGGCAGCGCGAGTCGCGGCTGGTGGCCCAGGCGGGCAACCGCATGGAAGACATCATGGCGCAGATGGGCGAGGGCGCCGGCCAGCTGACCCTGCCGCTGATCGTCAAGGCGGACGTGCAGGGCTCGGTGCAGGCGCTGCGCGAGGCGCTCACCGGCCTGTCCAACGACCAGATCCGGATCAACGTGATCGGCTCCGGCGTGGGCGGCATCACCGAGTCCGACGCGCAGCTGGCGGCGACCTCCAAGGCCACCATCATCGGCTTCAACGTGCGCGCCGACGCCTCGGCCCGCAAGGTGATCGAGACCACCGGCGTGGACCTGCGCTACTTCTCGATCATCTACGACGTGATCGACCAGGTGAAGCAGGTCGCGTCCGGCATCCTCGGCGTGGAGATCCGCGAGGAGATCATCGGCACCGCCGAGGTCCGCGAGGTGTTCCGCTCGTCGAAGTTCGGCGCGGTCGCCGGTTGCATGGTGGTCGAGGGCGTGGTCAAGCGGCACAAGCCGATCCGCGTGCTGCGCGACAACACGGTGATCTTCGAAGGCGAGCTGGAGTCGCTGCGCCGGTTCAAGGAGAACGTGGACGAAGTCCGCGCCAATACCGAGTGCGGCATCGGCGTGAAGGCCTACAACGACATCAAGCCGGGCGACCAGATCGAGTGCTTCGAGCGCGTCGAGGTCCAGCGGACGCTGTAACCGACCATGCCCGGCAGGTCCTTCAATCGCACCGACCGTGTCGCCGCCCAGCTCCGCAGGGAGCTGGGCACGCTGGTGCACGCGGCCGCGCGCGAGCACGCGCTGCCCTCGGTGAGCGTCTCCGACGTCGAGGTCAGCCGCGACATGGCCCACGCCAAGGTCTTCGTCACCGCGCTGCAGGCCGAGCGCGCGGACGAGGCGGTGAAGGCGCTCAAGGCGCTGGCGCCGGAGCTGCGCTACCAGCTCGCCCGCGCGGTAAAGCTGCGCCACGTGCCCGAACTGCATTTCCACTACGACGAGTCGCTCGACCGCGGCGAGCGGATCGACCGGCTGCTGCGCGACCAGTAATCGCGCACGATGAGCCGCCCGCCGCGCCGGCCGCAACGCAAAGTCGATGGCATCCTGCTGCTCGACAAGCCGCGCGGGCTGAGCTCCAACCAGGCCCTGCAGCGCGCGCGCGGCATCTTCCAGGCGGAGAAGGCCGGCCACACCGGCAGCCTCGACCCGCTCGCCACCGGCCTGCTGCCGGTGTGCTTCGGCGAGGCGACCAAGATCGCCGGCGGCCTGCTCGGCGCGCGCAAGGCCTACGACACCGTGGCCTGCCTCGGCAGCACCACCGATACCGACGATGCCGAAGGCCAGGTGCTGCGCGAGCGGCCGGTGCCCGAGCTCACGCTGGACCGGATCGACGCCGCGCTGCGCGGGCTCACCGGCCGCATCGCGCAGCGGCCGCCGGTGTATTCGGCGCTCAAGCGCGGCGGCGAGCCGCTGTACGCCAAGGCGCGCCGCGGCGAGGCCATCGAGGTGGAGCCGCGCGAAGTCGAAGTCCACGTGTTCGAGTTGCAGTCGGCGGCGGACCTGCTCGACGACCTGAACGCGCCCGGCGCGCCGCCGCGCCTGCGCCTGCACGTCGAATGCGGCTCCGGAACCTACGTGCGCAGCCTGGTGCGCGACCTCGGCGAGGCGCTGGGTTGCGGCGCGCACGTCGCCGAGCTGCGACGGCTGTGGGTGGATCCGTTCCGCGAGCCGCGGATGTGGACCCTGGAGGCGCTGGAGGCGCTGGCCGCGCGCGGCCAGCGCGGGCTGGACGCCTGCCTGCTGCCGATCGAGGCCGGCATGGCGGCCTGGCCGGAGGTGCGGGTGGATCCCGCGCAGGCGCAGCGGCTGGGGCAGGGGCAGCCGGTCCAGGGCCGCTTCGCGCCGCCCGGCGAGGTGGCGATCGTGGGCGAGGACGGCCGGGCGCTCGGCCTGGGCTGGGTCGAGGACGGGGCGCTGCGGCCGCGCCGGCTGTTCGCCTGGGCCTGCGTGCAACCCGGCCCGGGGCTGTCCGCGGCGCGCTAACGCCTTGTCCGCAAAGGGTCGGACCGGCTAGAATTCCGAGGCTTTATCCGTTCCAGCTCCTTCGACGTTCCATCACGCAAGCGGCGGGCCAGGCGGTGCGCACGGCTGTCATCTGCTGTCGACAGCGGCGTTCCTGCCGACCACGCATCTCCCAAGAGGCCATCCATGTCCATCGACAGCTCCAGCATCATCGAAGAATTCAAGCGCGGCGAAAACGACACCGGTTCCCCTGAAGTCCAGGTCGCCCTGCTGACCGCCCGCATCACCCAGCTCACCGAGCACTTCAAGACCCACAAGCAGGACCACCACAGCCGGCGCGGCCTGCTGATGATGGTCAACCGCCGCCGCAGCCTCCTCGACTACCTGCATCGCAAGGACGCCGAGCGCTACAAGGCCCTGATCCAGAAGCTGGGCCTGCGTCGGTAAGCGTCACCCGGACCGCGGCGCGCCACCACGCGCCGCGGTTTTGCTTTTCCAGGCCGCCCTCCCGCGGCCAACCGCCAGCGGCAGGGGCCGCGCCGCGGTCAATCGTCAGATGCATTCAAGGAAATCACGTGGCAAAGATCACCAAGACCTTCCAGTACGGCAAGCATGAAGTCACGCTGGAGACCGGAGAGATCGCGCGCCAGGCCGGCGGCGCGGTCATGGTCAAGTGCGCAGGCACCGTGCTGCTGGTCACGGCAGTCGCCGCCAAGTCGCAGCGCGAGGGGCAGGACTTCTTCCCGCTCACCGTCGACTACCAGGAGAAGTTCTACGCCGGCGGCCGCATCCCCGGCGGCTTCTTCAAGCGCGAGGGACGCCCGACCGAGAAGGAGACGCTGATCTCGCGCCTGATCGACCGCCCGATCCGGCCGCTGTTCCCCGAGGACTACAAGAACGAAGTCCAGATCATCGCGACCCTGATGTCGCTGAACCCGGAAGTGGACGGTGACGTGCTCGCGCTGATCGGCGCCTCCGCCGCGCTGTCGCTGGCCGGGACCCCGTTCATGGGCCCGATCGGCGCCGCCAAGGTCGGCTACAAAGACGGCCAGTACCTGCTCAACCCCGACGTCAGCGAGCTCGCCGATTCGCAGCTCGAGCTGGTCGTCGCCGGCACCTCCGCCGCCGTCCTGATGGTCGAGTCCGAGGCGCAGGAGCTGTCCGAGGACGTGATGCTCGGCGCGGTGATGTTCGGCCATCGCGAAATGCAGAAGGTCATCAACGCGATCAATGAGCTGGTCGTCGAGGCCGACACCCAGCCGTCCACCTGGCAGGCGCCGGAGAAGGACCAGGCGCTGATCGCCGCGGTGAAGGAAGCCGTCGGCAACCGCCTGGCCGAGGCGTTCAAGGTCGTGGACAAGCACCAGCGCCGCGACGCCATCGCCGCGGTCCGCGCGGACGTGCAGGAAGCGCTCGCCGGGCGCGCCGAGGCCGCGGGCTGGACCCCCGCCATGATCGCCAAGGAGTTCGGCGAGCTCGAGTACCAGACCATGCGCAGCGCGGTGCTGGACACCAAGGTGCGCATCGACGGCCGCGCGCTCGACGTGGTCCGCCCGATCAGCTCCAGCGTCGGCGTGCTGCCGCGCGTGCACGGCTCGGCGCTGTTCACCCGCGGCGAGACCCAGGCGATCGTCACCGTCACCCTGGGCACCGCCCGCGACGGCCAGATCATCGACGCAGTCGCCGGCGAGTACAAGGAACACTTCCTGTTCCACTACAACTTCCCGCCGTATTCGGTCGGCGAGACCGGCCGCTTCGGCTCGCCCAAGCGCCGCGAGATCGGCCACGGCCGCCTCGCCAAGCGCGGCGTGCTGGCGGTGATGCCGACCATGGAACAGTTCCCGTACACCATCCGCGTGGTCTCCGAGATCACCGAGTCGAACGGCTCGTCGTCCATGGCCTCGGTCTGCGGCAGCTCGCTCGCGCTGATGGACGCCGGCGTGCCGGTGAAGGCGCCGGTGGCGGGCATCGCCATGGGCCTGGTGAAGGAAGGCGACAAGTACGTGGTGCTCAGCGACATCCTCGGCGACGAGGACCACCTGGGCGACATGGACTTCAAGGTCGCCGGCACCGCCAACGGCGTCTCGGCGCTGCAGATGGACATCAAGATCCAGGGCATCACCGAGGAAATCATGAAGGTCGCGCTCGCCCAGGCGAAGCAGGGCCGCATGCACATCCTCGGCGAGATGGCCAAGGCGCTGGAAACCCCGCGCCCGGAGCTGTCGGACTTCGCGCCGCGCCTGATCACCATCAAGATCCATCCGGACAAGATCCGCGAGGTGATCGGCAAGGGCGGTTCGGTGATCCAGGCGATCACCAAGGAGACCGGCACCCAGATCGACATCCAGGACGACGGCACCATCACCATCGCCTCGGTCAACGCCGCCGCCGGCCAGGCCGCCAAGCACCGGATCGAGCAGATCACCTCGGACGTCGAGCCGGGCCGGATCTACGAGGGCCGCGTTGCCAAGCTGATGGACTTCGGCGCGTTCGTCACCATCGCCCCGGGCAAGGACGGGCTGGTGCACGTGTCGCAGATCTCCAACGAGCGCGTGGAGAAGGTCAGCGACGTGCTCAAGGAAGGCGACATGGTCAAGGTCAAGGTGCTGGAAGTGGACAAGCAGGGCCGCATCCGCCTGTCCATGAAGGCCGTGGCCGAAGGCGAAGGCGTCACCGCCGCCTGATCCACCGCGCCATCGCGACACCCGAAAGGCGGACTCCGGTCCGCCTTTCTTTTTGCGCCTGCTTGCCGTCGTCGCCGCACGAAGTGCTAGGCTGCGGCGGAATCCGGGCGTTGCGGGGGGTGGCGCATGCGGTGGAAGGCAGGACCTGGCATCGGGCTCCTGGTGCTGCTGGCGTGGATGGCGCCGGCGACGGCGGCCGACCTGTCGGTTGCGGTCGTCGACCGCGACGGCAAGCCGGTGGCGGACGCGGTGGTCACCGTGCGACCGCTCGGCAGGACCGCGAACGTCGCCCACGCCCCTGCGCGTCGCATCATCGACCAGCGCGACCTCGCCTTCGTTCCCTACCTGGAAGTGTTCCGCCCGGGCGACTCGGTGGTGTTCCGCAACAGCGACCGCACCCGCCACCACGTGTACTCGTTTTCGCCGGTCAAGGCCTTCGAGTTCGTCCTCGCCCCGCACCAGAGCACCGCGCCGCAGCCGCTGGAGGAACCCGGGGTGGTCGCGATCGGCTGCAACATCCACGACCAGATGATCGCCTGGCTGTACGTGACCGACGCGCCCTGGTTCGCGCGCACCGGCGCCACCGGGCGGGTCGCGTTCGAATCGCTGCGCGCCGGCGAGTACGAGGTCCGGGCCTGGCAGCCGCGGCTGCGGCCGGGCCGCGAGGAACCGGCGCAGCGGGTCACCCTTGGCGAAGCGGGCGTGCAGGCGCTGCAATTCCCGCTCACGCTGTTGCCCGATCCGCGGCGCAAGCCAGGGCGGGAACAGGCGCATTATTGAGGCCCCGGGGGACGCGCGATGGGATTCCGCTTCCGCCTTGCCATGTTCGTCGTCGCCGCGCTGGTCGCGGTGCAGGGGCTGACCGCGTTGATGGTCTACCGCGTCGCGCGCGCCGAACTGGTGGGCGAGGGCCAGCGCCAGCTCGAGGTCGCCGCCGACGCCTTCGTCCGCCAGCTCGACGACATCTCCCGGCGGGTGGCCGAGAGCGTCAACGTGCTGGCACTGGATTTCGCATTGCGCTCGGCGATCGCGCAGCGCGACGAGGCGACCCTGCTGTCGGCGCTGCGCAACCACGGTCGCCGGGTCGGCGCGCGGCAGATGTTCCTGGTCGGCGTGGACGGCAGGATCGAAGCCGACACTCGCGGCACGTTCGCATCCGGCGCGCGCTTCCCGTACGCCGACCTGGTGGACCGGGCGCTGGACCGGCCGTCCTCGGCGATCGTCGCGATCGAGGGCGGCGCCTACTGGATGGTCGTCGTGCCGGTGTTTGCCCCCAACCTGGTCGGCTTCATCGCCGCGGTGATCCCGGTGGACGACCGGCTGCTGGCGCAATTGCAATTGCAGTCGGCGCTGCCCAAGGGCATCGAGCTGGCCAGCCCCGGCGGCGACGGGCGCTGGCGCGTGCTGGCCCAGGGCAGCGAGCGCGCCGGGATGACCGCAGGGCTGATGGCGCATGGTGCGGAGCTTCCGCTGCAGCCGCGCACCGCCCGGATCGGCGGGCGCGAATTCGTGGTCCAGGCGGTGTGGCTCAACCGCTCCAGCCAGAGCGACCCGGTCGCGGCGGTGCTCGGCTACTCGGTGGACGAGGCCTTGCGCCCGTATCGCTCGGTCGCCTCGGCGTGGGGCGTGCTGACCCTGCTCGGCCTGCTGGTCGGGCTGGTCGGCGCGTTCCTGGTCGCGCGCGGCGTGTCGCGTCCGGTGGAGCAGCTCGCGGCCTCGGCCAGGCGGATCGCCGATGGCGACTACGCGCTCGCGGCTGCCGAAGGCGAGGCCGGACGCACGGGCAAGGACGAACTCGGCCAGCTTGCCGCGGCCTTCGCGACCATGGCCCAGTCGATCCGCGAGCGTGAGGCGCGAATCCTGCACCAGGCCGGCCACGACCTGGTGACCGGGTTGCCGAACCGGACGGCCGCCGAGGCCGAGATCCAGCACGCGCTGGCCGCGCGTCCGGGACGGCCGTCGGCGTTGCTGATGGTCGGCCTGGCGCGCCTGCCCGAAATCATCAAGACACTCGGCCACGATGTCGCCGACCGGGTGATGCGCGAGGCCGGTGGGCGGATCCGCGGGCCCGCCGGCGCCAGCGGCCTGGCCCGCGCCACCGACACCCAGTTCTCGCTGTTCCTGCCCGACACCACGCGCCAGGGCGCGATCACCGCGGCGTTCCGGATCGTCGAGGCGCTGTCCGAGCCCTACCGGGAGGACGACCTGATGCTGGACCTCGCGCCCGCCATCGGGATCGCGCTCGCGCCCGTGCATGGCGACGCCGCCGGCACCCTGTTGCGCCACGCCGAGGTCGCGCTGATCGGCGCGCTCGGCTCGGACGATCCGGTCGCGGTCTACGATCCGCGCACCGACCCGCACCGGCCGGAGCGCCTGTCGTTGATGGGCGACCTGCGCGCGGCGATCGCACACGAGCGGATCGACCTGCACTACCAGCCGAAGCTGCACCTGGGCAGCGGGCGGATCGACAGCGCCGAGGCGCTGGTGCGCTGGCAGCATCCGCGCCTGGGCCTCGTGGCACCGGACATGTTCGTGCCGCTGGCCGAGGAGAGCGGCAACATCCGCCCGCTCACCCGCTGGGTGCTGGCGGCGGGCATCGCCCAGGCCGGGCGCTGGCACGAGGCCGGGCGGCAGGTGCGGCTGTCGATCAACGTGTCCGCGCGCGACCTCGACGACCCCGAGTTGCCGCGCCGGGTGGTCGAGCTGCTGGCGGTGCACCGGGTGCCGCCGGGCAGCCTCGTGCTGGAGATCACCGAGAGCGCGATCATGGGCAAGCCCGATGCCGCGATCGCGGTGCTGCGCCGCCTGGCCGAGCATGGCATCGACCTGGCGATCGACGACTTCGGGGTCGGCCAGTCCTCGTTCGCCTACCTGCGCCGGCTGCCGGTGCGCGAGCTGAAGATCGACAAGACCTTCGTCGCGCGCCTGGGCAGCGTGCGCGAGGACCAGCTCATCGTGCGCTCGATCGTCGAGCTCGGGCACCACCTCGGTTACCACGTCACCGCCGAGGGCGTGGACCACCCCGACGCGCTGGCCTGGCTGGCGGACATCGGCTGCGATCACGCCCAGGGCTTCATGATCGCGAAGGCGATGCCGGAGCCGGCGTTCGACGCGTTCCTCGACGGCGGCGTCTGGCCCGGCCGGCGCGCGGGCCCGGTCCAGGTGGTGCCGGCCTGATGCGGCCCGCGCGCCTGCTGCTGCTGGGCTTGGCGGTGTCGCCGTTCACGGCGCAGGCGCAGGCCGCCTGGCACGGCTACCTCGACCTGCGGCTCGCGGCGCCGGCGTCGGAACAGGACTGGGGCGATGGCGGCCTTGGCAAGACCCGCTTCGGCGGCGGCAACGTCGACGCATCTGCCAGCGCGGCGCTGGGCGCCTCGTTCCAGTTGGCCCCCGAGCTCCTCGCCGCCGCGGAGCTGCAGGTGCAACCGGAGCAGGAGCGGGCCGCCGATGTGCTCGAAGCCTGGGTGCGATGGCGCCCGGTCTCCACCACTCCGTGGCGCTGGTCGCTGCGCGCCGGCGTGTTCTTTCCACCGGTGTCGCTGGAGAACGACGGCCCCGGCTGGACCAGCGCATGGACGCTCACGCCGTCGGCGATCAACAGCTGGGTCGGCGAGGAACTGCGCGCCACCGGCGCCGAGTTCCGCCTGGAGCATCGCGCGCGTGCCGGGACCTGGAGCGCCACCATCGCCGCGTTCGGGCGCAACGACCCGGCCGGCGACCTGCTGGCGTCGCGCGGCTGGGCCATGGGCGACCTCACCACCGGTGCGTTCGGCACCCTGCGCGAGCCGGACGTCTACGCGCCGGTCGCGCGGACCACGGCGCCGGTGATGTTCCATCCGTTCCGCGAAATCGACCACAGGGTCGGCTGGTACGGCGCGTTGCAATGGGACGGTGCCGGGGGACGCGGCTTGACGCTGTTGCGCTACGACAACCGGGCCGACCCGACGGCGTGGGAGTGGCAGGGCCGGCGCAAGGTGTTCGCCTGGCACACCCGCTTCTGGAGCCTTGGCGGGCAGGCGAGGATCGGCGACATCACGCTGCTGGCACAGGCGATGCGCGG
This sequence comes from Lysobacter sp., assembly GCA_044464395.1. Classification (GTDB taxonomy): domain Bacteria; phylum Pseudomonadota; class Gammaproteobacteria; order Xanthomonadales; family Xanthomonadaceae; genus Cognatiluteimonas. Next base: position 195,036 of record JBIQLI010000002.1, on the reverse strand, counting down.
CGCGACCGCGTTCGAGCCGCAGCCAGGCCTGTACCTGGACACGGAACTGGCCGCGGGCTACCTGCTCGCGGGCTGGGACCGTGGCGCCTGGCAGCCGGCGCTGCGCCTGGACTGGTTCCAGCTGCGACAACTTCCGGACACGCTGGCAGCACCGCTCAGCGAACATGGCAATGCACTCACCGCCGCGCTGAACTGGCGCCCGCTCGACGGCTGGCGGATCACTGCCGAGCTGTTGCGGGTGGCGAGTGCCCGCGACCAGCGGAAGCTGGAGGGCCGGGATGCGCGGACGACGGAGCTCCAGGCGCAGCTGAGCGTGCGCTGGTACTTCTGAGTTCCACCCAGATCCCGAGCGCGACCCCGACCACGGCCATGGCCGCAAGGTATTGCGCCGGTGCGAAGGGTTGTTCGCGCAGCGCAAGCGTGATCGCGACCGGCGTGGCCCCGCCGCAGATCGCGTAGGCCACGTTGTAGGAGAACGACAGCCCGCTGAAGCGCACCGGCGCCGGGAATGCGTTGACCGCGATCGAGGGCACCATCGCGGTCAGGCCGACGCTGAAGCCGACCAGCGCGTACAACGGGAACAGCCATTCCGGGCTGCCCGGCGCCACCGCATAGAACCACCAGAACGACGCGCCCATCAGCACGCTGAAGATCGCGAGCAGGCGGCCCTCGCCGAAGCGGTCGGCGAGCGCGCCGGCGGCCAGGTTGCCGAGCATGGCGCAGATGATGGCCAGGCTGTTGGCCTCCAGCGTTGCCTCGCGCGAAAGGCCCTGTTGCTGCAGCAGCGTCGGCGCCATCAGGATCGAGACCACCACGCAGGCGGTGAGCAGCCAGGTGAGCAGCATCGCCAGCGCGACCTCGCGCGGATGCTCGCGCAGGACGATGCCCAGCGGCAGCCGCGAGGACAACGCGCGGCGCTCGCGCAGCTCGGTGAACACGGGGGTCTCGTGCAGCTTCCTGCGCACGTACAGCGCACCGAAGCCGAACACGCCGCCGATCAGGAACGGGACCCGCCAGCCCCAGGCGAGCAGCTCCTCCTCGCTGAGCGTGGTGTTGATCGCGGTCGCCACCAATGCACCGACCAGGATCCCGGCGAGTAGCCCCGCCGACAGCGAGCCGCAGGCGAAACTGCGGTGGCGCGGCGAGACGTGCTCGCTGACGAACACCCAGGCGCCCGGCGCCTCGCCGCCGATCGCCGCGCCCTGGGCGATGCGCAGCAGCAACAGCAGCACCGGCGCGAGCACGCCGGCCTGGGCGTAGGTCGGCAGCAGGCCCATCAGCAGGGTCGGCACCGCCATCAGGAAGATGCTGAGCATGAACATGCGCTTGCGCCCGGCAAGGTCGCCGAAGTGCGCCATCACCACGCCGCCCAGCGGCCGCGCCAGGTAGCCGGCGGCGAAGATCCCGAAGGTCTGCACCAGCCGCAACCAGCCGGGCATCTCGGCGGGGAAGAACAGCGCGCCCATGGTGCTCGCGAAGTAGACGAAGATGACGAAGTCGTAGAACTCGAGCGCGCCGCCCAGGGCGGACAGGGCGAGGGTGCGGATCTGGTCACGCGACATGGAACGTGATCCTCCGGTGGCTGGGGTCTGCTTCGGTGAGTTCGACCTGCACGCGTTCGCCCAGCGGCAGCGGGGCGTCGCCGCGGGCGCGGGCCTCGATCGCCAGGTCCTCGAGCATGACCACGCCATCGCGCGGGTCGCGCCCGAGTTCGACCACGCTGGCGGCGAACCGCTCGCCGACACGGCCGGCCAGCGCCAGGCTTTCGGCCAGGTCGATCACCGCACGCTCGTACTGCCCTGCACGGCGGTCGGCATCGGCCATGGTCGCCGGCAGTCCGGGGAGGGCGTCGAGCACCCACGCCGGCGGCGGCTCGCCGGCGCACAGGGCCACGCACAGTTCGCCGGTGTAGCGGTCGACCAGGCGCCGCAAGGGCGCGGTCACGTGGGTGTAGGTGGAGGCGAGCGCGGAATGCATCGGCTGGCGCGGCAGCTCGCCGTCGAAGGCCGCGTAACCGGCACCGCGCAGGACCGTGGTGCAGGCGACCATCATCGCGACGTGGCGCGGGTCCTTCGGGTCCAGGGAGCGGATGAAATCGGGGTAGCTGCGCGAGGCCGGCCAGTCGATGCGCAGTGCGTGGGCGGTGCGGTGCAGGCGCGCGATCGCACCCGCCGGCGGCTCCGGCAGCGTGCGCAGCAGGCCGACGCCGTGCGTGGTCATCAGGTGCGCGGCGGCCATGCCGGTGAGCAGCGAGATCTGTTCGTTCCAGTCCTCCACCGCGTGCCTGGCTCGGAATTCGAGCCGCCAGCGCCCGTCGGCGCCGACTTCGATCTCCTGGTCCGGCAGCGGCAGGCTGATGCCGCCGCGGCGCTGCTCGCGTTGGATCCGCAGCTCGCCGACTTCGCGCAGCACCGCCCACATCGGATCCGCCTGGCCGGCGTCGATGCGCGCCTGCACGCCGGCGTAGTCGAGCCGCTCGCGGCTGCGCACCAGCGCCCGGCGCACGTCCACGTCGGTGCCTTCGCCGGTGCGGTCCAGGGTGATGGTCCATAGCAGCGCAGGCCGGGTCTCGCCGGGCAGCAGCGACGCGGCGTCCTCGGACAGTGCTTTCGGATGCAGCGGGATCTTGTCCGCGGCGCCGTACAGGGTTTCGCCGCGGCGGTTGGCCTCCAGGTCCACCGGATCGCCCGGCTGCATGAACGCGACCACGTCGGCGATCGCGTAATGCACCACGAAACCGTCGCCGCGGCGCGCGACGTGCAGGGCCTGGTCCAGGTCCATTGCGCCGGGCGGGTCCACGGTGACCAGCGGCAGGTCGGTGCGGTCCAGCGCGGGCAGCCGCGGGTGACCGGCGGCCCGCGCGGCCGCCGCCTCCACGTCCGGCGGGAACCGGTCCGGCAGGCCCATCCCGCGGCGGATCGCGGCGATCCCGGGGTCCAGTGCCGGTTGCGCCGGCCGGGTCGCGCGCAGTCGTCGCGTGGTCGCCAAGGGCCGCTCCTTCGTGTGGCGTCAGGCGTCCAAGGTGAACAATTCCGGCTGCGCGATCAACTCGTCGCGCTCGACGAAGCCGGCCAGCCCGACCCCGACCAGCCGGTAGCGGGTGCGCGAGGGCTGGCCGACCCGCGCGCGCAGGCCGCAGGCGATGTCGGCGACTTCATCCAGGCTCGCCGGCGGCAGTGGCGGCGTGAGGCTGCGGGTGAGCACGTGGAAATCGGCGGTCTTCAGTTTCAGCACCACGGTCCGCGCGATCCGCTCAGGGCGTTGCCCGCGCTCGCGCGCGTAGCCTTCCCAGGCCTTGGCCGCCATGCGCCGGATGTGCGCCTCGATCTCGCCCAGCAGCAGGTCGCGCTCGAAGGTGTCCTCGGCCGACACCTGCAGGGTGGGGCGCTCGCTGACCACCGGCCGCTCGTCGATGCCGAAGGCCAGTTCGTGCAGGCGCCGGCCCCAGCGGCCGAAGCGGCGTTCGAGCGCTTCGACCGGGAACCCGCGCAGGTCGCCGACTTCGCGCAGGCCCAGCGCTTCGAGCTTGCGCTCCATCACCTTGCCCACGCCCGGCAGGCGTCCGACCGGCAATGGCGCGAGGAAGGCCTGGACCCGTTCCGGTCGGACGACGAACAGGCCGTCGGGCTTGCGGTGGTCGGACGCGATCTTGGCCACGAACTTGTTCGGCGCGACCCCGGCCGACGCGGTGAGCGCGGTCTCCTCGCGGATCGCTGCGCGGATGGCTTGCGCGGTCGCGGTGGCCGATGGCAGGCCGGCGGCATTTGCGGTGACGTCGAGGTAGGCCTCGTCCAGCGACAGCGGCTCGACCAGGTCGGTGTAGCGGGCGAAGATCGCGCGCACCTGGCGCGAGACCGCCTTGTAGCGGCTGAAGTCCGGCGCCACGAACACCGCTTGCGGGCACATCCGCTCGGCGCGCAGCGCCGGCATCGCCGAGCGCACGCCGAAGCGGCGCGCCTCGTAGCTGGCGGCGCAGACCACCGAACGGTTGCCGCGCCAGGCCACGACCACCGGGCGCCCGCGCAGTGCCGGATCGTCGCGCTGCTCCACGGACGCGTAGAACGCGTCCATGTCGACGTGGATGATCTTGCGCGCGGCCATCGCCGCCAAGGTTAGCGCAGCGCTACACGATCCCGGTGGCGTAGAACACGCCGATCACCACGAACACGGCCAGGGTCTTGACCAGGGTGATGGCGAAGATGTCCTTGTAGGCCTGGCGGTGGGTGAGGCCGGTGACCGCGAGCAACGTGATCACCGCGCCGTTGTGGGGCAGGGTGTCCATGCCGCCGGAGGCCATCGCCGCGATCCGGTGGAACACCTCCAGCGGGATCCCGGCGGCCTGCGCGTTGGCGACGAAGGTGTCGGCCATCGCCGCCAGGGCGATGCCCATGCCGCCAGAGGCCGAGCCGGTGATGCCGGCCAGCGCGGTGACCGTGATCGCCTCGTTGACCAGCGGGTCCGGGATCGAGGCCAATGCGTTGGCGACCACCAGGAACCCGGGCAGCGCGGCGATCACCGCGCCGAATCCGTATTCGGACGCGGTGTTCATGCCCGCGAGCAGGGCGCCGCCGATCGCCGACTGGCTGCCCTCGGCGAAGCCGCGGGCTACCGTCTTCCAGGCGAACAGCAGCACGCAGGCGATGCCCAGCAGCAGCGCGCCCTCGACCGCCCAGATCGCGGCGATCCGCGGGATTTCCTGCACCACCGGTGCCGGACTGCCGATCACCGCCGGGCTGAAGCTGTGGCTGTCCCCGTACCAGCGCGGGATCCACAGGGTGAGCAGCTTGTTGGCGACGCCGACCACGACCAGCGGCGCGATCGCCACCAGCGGGTTGGCGAGCCGCCCACCCGTGAACGCGGCCGGCTCGTTGCGCAGCGCCATGCCGCCGGCGTAACCCTCGCCCTTGCGCCGGGCCACGCGCCGGCGCCAGTCGAGGTAGGCCAGGCCGGCGATGAGGATGAACACGCCGCCGACCAGGCCCAGCCAGGGCGCCGCCCAGGCATCGGTGCCGAAGAACGAGGCGGGGATGATGTTCTGGATCTGCGGCGTGCCCGGCAGCGCGTCCATGGTGAAGGTGAACGCGCCCAGCGCGATCGTGCCCGGGATCAGGCGCTTGGGGATGTCCGCCTGGCGGAACAGCTCCGCCGCGAACGGATAGACCGCGAACACCACGACGAACAGCGACACGCCGCCGTAGGTCAGCAGCGCGCACACCAGGACGATGGACAGGATCGCGCGCTGCGCGCCCACCATCCGGATGGTCGCCGCGACGATCGCCTTGGAGAAGCCGGACAGCTCGATGACCTTGCCGAACACCGCCCCGAGCAGGAACACCGGGAAGTAGAGCTTGAGGAAGCCGACCATCTTGTCCATGAACAGGCCGGTGAACATGGGCGCGACCAGCGAGGGGTCGGTGAGCAGCACCGCGCCGAGCGCGGCGACCGGCGCGAACAGGATCACGCTGTGGCCGCGGTAGGCGACGTACATCAGGAACAGCAGCGCGGCCAGCACGATCACGAACGACATCCGGCGTTTCCCCCGCCGCGGACGCGGCGCCATTGCAGGCGTCCGAGTGTCCCGGCGGCGGCCGGGGCGGCCCATTGTCCGAAGGTACGATGCCGGGCCGGCGTCGCGCGCGCTTAGGCTGGCGGCATCCAAGGGGAGAACCGAAGAACATGAAGCGCAAGCACCTGAGCCACGCGATCGCATGTGTCCTGATGTCGGCGATGATGTCGCCGCTCGCGCTGGCGCAGGACGCGGGCGGCGACCAGGCCGGCGGACCGCAGGCCGGTGAACGGCAGGCCGGCGAGCAGCAGGCGGTGACCCTCAACACGGTCACGGTGACCGCCCGCCGCCGCGAAGAGCCGCTGCAGGACGTGCCGGTCGCGGTCAGCGCGTTCGGCGAGGAGCAGCTTGCCGACATGCAGGCGCAGGACATCAGCGGCCTGCAGGGCGCGGTGCCGAACATGAACATCGTCCAGGGCCGCGGCTCGGCGAACAGCGTCAACGTGTTCATCCGCGGCATCGGCCAGCCCGACGCGCTGCAGACCTTCGATCCCGGCGTCGGCATGTACGTGGACGACGTGTACTTCTCGCGCATCAACGGCGCGCTGTTCTCGCTGTTCGACGTCTCCCAGGTCGAAGTCCTGCGCGGCCCGCAGGGCACGCTGTACGGCAAGAACTCCACCGGCGGCGCGATCAAGCTCACCACCCGCGACCCGTTCCAGGACGCCGGCGGCGCGATCGAGGCCACGGTCGGCGAGTTCGGCCGCGCCGAGGGCCGCTTCTACGTGGCCAGCGAGCTGTCCGAGCGCTTCGCGTTGAGCATCGCGGCGGTGGGCAGCGGCAACAACGGCTACGTCCGCGATCCGGTCACCGACGAGCGCTACAACGACGACGACACCAAGGCGGCGCGCGCCAAGCTGGCGTTCCGCAATGGCGATGCGTTCGATGCCACCTTGTCGATCGACTACACCCACCAGTCCGCGGCCCTGACCCTGGGCCATCCGACCGCGCCGCTGTACGCCACCGACCTGGTCCTGGGACCCGTTCTGCTGATGCCCGCGCCGACCGGCGAGTACGACTTCCGCACCCGCACCTCGTTCGACCCGGACAAGGGCCAGGAGATGAGCCATCACGGCGTCTCGCTGAACATGGCGTGGTCGCTCAACGACGCCTGGCTGCTGAAGAGCATCAGCGCCTGGCGCAAGCTCGGCACGGATTCCTACATCGACATCGACGCCTCCGAGTTCGAGCTCGGCGACGTGTTCGTGGGCGTCCGCCAGAAGCAGTGGAGCCAGGAACTGCAGCTGCAGTACGACGCCGGCGGCCCGGTCAGCGCCATTTTCGGCGCCTACCACCTCGACGAGAAGGTGCCGTCCCACCAGGAGGCCTACGCCGACGACTTCATCCGGTTCCTCGGCATCCCGGTGGACTTCCTGCGCACGATCGACGACGACCTGCGCACGCGCAGCTCGGCGGTGTTCGCCAGCGTCGACTGGACCCTGGCGCCCGGCTGGACCCTGTCCGCCGGCGTGCGCCACACCCGCGAGACCAAGGACTACGACCGCACCACCAGCGCGTTCTTCGGCGCGCCGCTGGAAGCGTTCAGTGCCGACCCGCAGGCGGTGATCGACGGCGCGCACAAGACCTGGAGCGCGACCACGCCCTCGTTCAGCCTGCGCCGCGAGTTCAGCGACAACGTCACCGCCTACGTGTCCGCCAACCGCGGCTTCAAGTCGGGCGGCTTCAACGGCCGCGCGAACTCGCAGGCCGAGGCCGACAACCCCGAGTTCGATCCGGAATTCGTCTGGACCTACGAGGCCGGCCTGAAGATGCAGACGTCCGACCGCCGCTTCTCGGCCAACATCGCCGTGTTCCACAGCGACTACACCGACTTCCAGGCGCGCGTCTCCGAGATCGTGGACCCGGATGCGCCGATCCCCTCGTTCAATTTCCCGGTGCTCAACGCTGCCTCGATGAAGATCGACGGCATCGAGTTCGAGGGCGCCGCGCAACTCGGCCGCGACACCACCCTGGTCGCGCAGCTGGGCTGGATGAACGCGCGCTACGACGAGTTCGTGGACCCGCGCACCACGCTGGACCCGACCCTGGCCAATCTGCACGACCACGTGCCGTTCTCGCCGGACTTCACCGGCCGGCTGGCGCTGCAGCACCGCTTCGACCTCGGCGGCGCGGGCAGCCTCACGCTCGGTGGCGACGCGTCGCACCGCAGCGAGACGTGGCTGTCGGTGGACAACCGCGACGGCCTGCGCCAGGGCGCCTACACGCTGTACGGCGCGTATGCGGTCTGGGATTCGCCGGAGTTCGCCTGGCAGGTCCGCGCCGGCGTGCGCAACCTGACCGACGAGTTGTACCGGACCGAGGGCCAGGAATTTTCCAGCGTCGGCAACATCCAGACGGTCTACTTCGGCATGCCGCGCAACGCCTACCTGAGCGTCCGCTACAACTTCTGACGAGGGACGAAGGATCCCCGGGTGGGCGCGGCATCGGCCGCGGCGGTACCCACCCTTGAGGGCGCGGCGCCAGCCGCGGTGATTCCCTGCGCCGTGGCCCCCCGCCACGGCGTTTTTTTCGGCACCGCGCCGCTTACCATGGCCTCCATGCCCGAGGGGTCCCGCCCGTGTTGAGCGTCACCGCCGTGGTCGGCGCCGGCCTGCTCTGGCTCGGGCTGATGTTCGCCGCCGGCCTCTATGGCGAGCGCCGCCCGGGCGCGCTGGCGCGGCACTGGCACCACGTGTATGCGCTGTCGCTGGCGATCCACTGCACCTCCTGGACGTTCTACGGCACCGTGACCCAGGCCGCGCGCCACGGCTGGCCGGTGCCGCCGACCTTCGTCGGCGCGATCTTGCTGTACGTGCTGGCCGCGCCGTTCATGCTGCGGCTGGTGCGGCTGGCGCGCGAGACCAACGCGACCTCGATCGCCGACCTGATCGCCACCCGCCTGGGCAAGGACGCGTGGCTGGCGGCCTGCGTGACCCTGGTGGCCGCGCTCGGCCTGGTTCCCTACGTGGCGCTGCAACTCAAGGCCATGGCGATGAGCTTCGCCATGCTCACCACCACGCCCGCCGGCGAGGCGGTGCCGGCGTGGCAGGACATCGCGTTGTACGTGGCGCTCGCCATGGCGGGGTTCGCGATGCTGTTCGGCACCCGTCGCGCCAGTGCCGCCGAGCACAACCGCGGGCTGGTACTGGCGATGGCGGTGGAGTCGGTGTTCAAGCTCGGGGCGATGCTCGCGCTGGGTGCGTTCGTCTGGTTCGGGCTGCGCGCGGCGCTGCCCGGGGTGCAGGCCGTGCCGGTCCCGGTCGCGCCGGCGGGGGGTGGCGGCTTCGTGCCGCTGGCGCTGCTCGGCGCGTTCGCGATGTTCATCCTCCCGCACCAGTTCCACATCGCCGTGGTCGAGTGCCACGACGACCGCGGCGTGCGCACCGCGCGCTGGCAGTTCCCGTTGTACCTGCTGCTGATCGCGCTGCCGGTGCTGCCACTGGCCCGTGCCGGCGAGGCCCTGCTCGGCACGGCCGTGCCTTCCGACCTGTACGTGCTGGCCCTGCCGCTGTCGCAGGGCCACGAGGCACTGGCGCTGCTCGCGTTCCTGGGTGGGCTGAGCGCGGCCACGGGCATGGTCGTGGTCAGCACGCTGACCCTGAGCCTGATGGTCGGCAACCACTGGTTCGCGCCGGGACTGCTGCGCGGCGCCTGGTCGCGGCGCGGTGGCGGCGACCTGCGCGGCAACGTGCTGACCCTGCGCCGGGTCGGCATCGTCTTGGTCATGCTGCTGGCCTGGGCCTACAGCCGGCTGGTCGCCGGCAACGAGGCCCTGGCCGACGTCGGCGCGGTGTCTTTCTCCGCGCTGGCGACGCTGGTGCCGGCGCTGGGCTTCGCGGTATGGCGTCCGCAGACGCCGCCGCGCGCGGCGACCCTGGGCGTCCTGGCCGGCTTCGCGGTGTGGTGCTGGGTGGTGCTGGTGCCGATGGGCCTGGCCTTGTCGGGGCAGGCGCCGGCCTGGGCGCAGCAAGGGCCGTGGGGCTGGGCCTGGCTGGCCCCGGATGGCCTGTTCGGCCTGACCGGCTGGAGCCGGCTGGGGCGCGCGGTCGGCGCCAGCCTGTTCGTCGGCACCGCGGTCACCCTGCTGGTCGCGCTGTGGCCGGTGGCGGTGCAGCGGCGCGCGCACCGCGGCCTCGATGCCACCACCCTGCGCGACGCGGGCTTGCGCTTCCTGCCGCGCGAGCGGGTCGAACAGGTGCTGCAGGATGCCCCGGCCGAAGGGCCGGTGCCGGCCGCGACCGAAGCGAGGCTGGAGCGCGAGCTGGCCGCGGTGCTCGGTTCGGCCTCGGCGCGGGTGCTGCTGGACGCCGCGCGACGCGAGAGCGGCGACCTCGACACGGTCGCGGCGATCGTCGGCGAAGCCTCGCGCGACCTGCGCTTCAACCAGCGCGTGCTCGAGGCCGCGCTGGAGAACATGAGCCAGGGCATCAGCGTGGTCGACGCGCGGTTGCGGCTGGTGGCCTGGAACCGGCGCTACGCGGAACTGTTCGGATTCCCCGAGTCGCTGCTGCAGGTCGGGACGCCGATTTCCGAGCTTGCGGCGTGGGCGCTGGAGCGGATGCCGCCGCGCGGAGATCCCGCGCGCGCGCTGCAGCGGCGCCTGGCGCACATGCGCGCCGGCACCGCGCACCTCACCGAACGCATCTTCCCCGATGGCAGCATCGTCGAGATCCGCGGCAATCCGATGCCCGGCGGCGGATTCGTCGCCACCTTCACGGATGTCACCGCGTTCCGCGAGGCCGAGCGCGCGCTGCTGGAAGCGAACCTGACGCTCGAGCAACGCGTGGTCGAGCGCACCGCCGCGGCCGAGGCCGCGCGCCGCGAAGCGGAACGCGCCAACGACGCCAAGGGCCGGTTCCTGGCCGCGATCGGCCACGACCTGCTGCAGCCGTTGCACGCGGCGCACCTGTTCACCGATGCACTGGAGCGGCAGGTCCCGGCGGCTGCGCGCGACTCGGTGCGCCAGGTGCGCGGTGCGCTGGATTCAACCACAGGCCTGCTGACCGACCTGCTGGACCTGTCGCGGCTGGAAGCGGGCGGACTGGAGCCGCAGGCGCGCGCCTTTGCGCTGGCGGACGTGCTCGAGCCGCTGGCGACCGAGTTCGGCGTGCTCGCGGCCGAGCGCGGGCTGGAACTGGTGTACGTGCCGACCCGTGCCTGGGTGTTCTGCGACCCGCAGCTGCTGCGCCGGGTGCTGCAGAACTTCCTCGCGAACGCGGTGCGCTACACCCGGCGCGGAAGGGTGCTGCTGGGCGTGCGCCGCCAGGGCGACGACTTGCGGATCGAGGTGCACGACACCGGGCCGGGCATCGACGCGGACACGCAGGCGTCGCTGTTCGACGAATTCCGGCGCGGGCGCGGCGCGGCCGGCCAGGGGCTCGGCCTGGGCCTGGCGATCGCCGATCGGATGGCGCGGCTGCTGGAGGCGCCGATCCGCCTGCGCAGCCGGCCGGGTGCCGGCAGCGTGTTCGCGCTGGTGTTGCCGCGCGCGGCCGCGCCGGCGACGCCGCGCAACGCTGGCCCCGTGCGCGCCGGGCTGGCCGGCACCAGGGTGCTGGTGGTGGACAACGAAGCGGCCGCGCGCGCGGCCTTGCGCCAGTCGCTGGAAGGCATGGGGTGCGTGGTGGCGGACGCCGCCGACCTGGCCGGTGCGCGCGCCTGCCTGCGCGCGCAGGCGGCCGACCTGTGGCTGTTCGACTTCCATCTCGACGACGGCGACACCGGCGTGCGACTGCATGCGCTGCTGATGCGCGAGTTCGGCGCGCGGCCAGCGGTGATCCTGAGTGCCGACACCGGCAGCGAGGTGCGCGCGGCCGTGCACGAGGCCGGCCTGCCGCTGCTGATGAAGCCGCTCAAGCCGTTGGCGCTGAAATCGGTGCTCGACCGCTTGCTGGCGGCACGCGCGGTTCCGTAGCGTCGAAGATGGGGCGGCGTGCGGTCACGGGGAACGCCGGCCGACCGTGGGTCGGACCTACAGGCGACGGGCGGGGTCGCTGAGTTCCAGTTCGCGCAGCACGACGCTGGCCTGGGTCCGGTTGCGCACGCCCAGGCGCTCGAAGATCGCGGTCAGGTGCGCCTTGACCGTGCGTTCCTGCACTTCCAGCCGGTCGGCGATCTGCTTGTTGAGCAGGCCTTCGGCGACCAGGCTCAGCACCCGGAACTGTTGCGGCGAGAGGCTGGCCAGGCGCGCGGCCAGCTCGGCGTCGTGGCTGGAGGACTTGGCGTGCGCCACCGCGGTGCGCAGTGCCGGCGGCAGCCATTGCTCGCAGGCCATGACCGCGCGGATCGCATGGCGCAGTTCCTCCAGGCCGGTGCTCTTGGGCAGGTAGCCGGCGGCACCGTGGTCGAGCGCGCGGCGGATGACCCGCGGATCCTCGTTCGCCGACACCACCACGACCGCCACGGCCGGGTGCTGCGCGCGGATCGCGGCCAGGCCCGCGAGGCCGTGGTTGCCCGGCATGTGCAGGTCGAGCAACACCAGGTCGATGCCGGGCTCGGCGTCGAGGGTCCCCAGCACCGCGTCGAGGGTGTCGGCCTCGAACACCTGCAGGTCGGCCACGGCATCGGCCGCGGCCCCGCGCAGCGCGGCCCGGAACAGGGGGTGGTCGTCGGCGATCAGCAGGCTGGGCATGCCCGAATGCTTACTGCACTGTCCACCCGCCGTCCACCTCGATCGCATGCCCGGTGATGTTGCGGGCCGTGTCGGACATCAGGAACGCGGTGATCCCGGCCAGTTCCGCGAAGGTGATGAACACGCCCTTGGGCATTGGCTTGAGCATCACCTGGTCGACGACCTGCGACTCGGGAATGCCGCGGGTGCGTGCCTGGTCGGCGATCTGGCGCTCGACCAGCGGGGTGCGCACGTAGGTCGGGCACACGGTGTTGATGGTGATGTCGGTGTCGGCGGTTTCCAGCGCGATCACCTTGGAGAAGCCGATCAGGCCGTGCTTGGCGGCCACGTAGGCGCTCTTGTACGGGCTGGCCACCAGCGAATGGATCGAACCGATGTTGACGATCCGGCCGAAGCCGCGCTCGCGCATGCCCGGCAGCACCGCGCGGGTCAGCCGGGCGACGCCGACCAGCATCACCTGGACCAGGAAGTCCCATTTCTCGATGGGGAACTCCTCCAGCGGCGCGACGTGCTGCAGCCCGGCGTTGTTGACCAGCACCTGGACCGGGTGTGCCAGGCCGGTGAGGGCGGCGGCGACGCTTGCGTCCGAGGTCACGTCGAGGACACGCGCCTCGGCCGAGTCGCCGTCGCGGCGGATGTCGGCGGCGACCGTTTCCGCGGCGTCGCGGTCGAGGTCGGTGACCACAAGGTGGTGGCCCGCGGCCGCGAGTTCCTGGGCAATGCCGGCACCGATGCCGCTGCCGGCGCCGGTGACGAGGATGCACTTCCCGGTCATTGGTGGCCTCGTGTCCTTCCGGAGCGGATGCCGCCAATCTAGCCAGCGGCGCCGCGCCCGCCATCCCGGACCAAAGTACGATGCCCGGGGCCGCCATGATTGCTAGGGTGCGAAGAGCATGGGCAAGAACCCGCAGCGCATGAACCGACCGATCCGCACCGCCCTGGCCGCGCTTGCCGCCTCCACCGCATTGGCCGGCTGTGCCACGACCGCCCCGGCGACGGCACCGGCCGCCGAACCCGCCGGCACCTTCACCACGCCGCAAGTCACCGTCCATCGCGACGGCGACGATCTGCTGACCGCGGGGCTGGGCCTTGCCGGGCTGCAGTCGCCGGTCGCGCCCGGGTTCGCCGATCGGGCAAAGCCGACCCCGGCCGAACTGCGACGCCGCGCGATCTGGAGCAACTGGCGCGGGATCGCCGACCTGTCGCCAGGTGGCGGCTACGGCACCGTGTACGGCAGCACGGAGGTCGTGCCCGGGCGGGAGTACTCGGCGCTGGCCAGGCTGCCGCACGCGGCGCAATGGCACCGCGTGCTGGTGCAGGTGCCGGACGACTTCGACCTGCGCAAGCGTTGCGTGGTGGTGGCGCCGGCCTCGGGCTCGCGCGGCGTGTACGGCGCGATCGCGGTCGCCGGGCCGTGGGCCCTGCCCAGGGGTTGCGCGGTCGTTTACACGGACAAGGGCGCCGGCACCGACTATTTCGATCTCGATGCCGGGATCGGCCACCGGGTGGACGGCACCACCGTGGCCGCGGGTGGCGACGCAGCGCTGGCCTTCGTTCCGGACGTCGTCGCGGGCGCCGGCGGCGTCGCGGTGAAGCACGCGCATTCGCTGGACAACCCGGAAGCCGACTGGGGTCGGCAGGTGCGCCAGGCCGCGCAGTTCGCCTTGCAGGTGCTCGATGAGGCGATGCCCGCGGGCGCACCGTTCCGCTTCGCCGATACCCGGGTGATCGCCGTCGGCATCTCCAACGGCGGTGGCGCGGTGCTGCGCGCGGCCGAGCTCGACGGCGACTGGCTGGACGGCGCGGTCGCGGGCGAGCCGAACGTGTATGTCGCCGGCGGGCGGCCGTTGTACGACTTCGCCACCGAGGCGGCCTTGCTGCAACCCTGTGCCTTGCTGCACCTGGCCGAAGGCGACGCGGCGCAACCGCCGATGCGCGCGCAGCTCGAGCCGTTCTGGTCGGTCCGTTGCGCCTCGCTGGCGCAGCTCGGGATGATCGAGGGCGACGACCAGGCCTCGCGGGCTCGCGCCGCCTACGAGCGCCTGCGCGCCAATGGTTGGAGCGTGGAGGCGATCCGTTCGGGCATGGCCTCGGCCGGCTTCGACCTGTGGCGGTCGGTGGCGGTGACCTACGCCTCCGCGTACGGGCGCTACCGCGCCGGCGAGCACCCCTGCGGATTCGGGTTCTCGGCGCAGGCCCCCGATTCCAGCCCGCGCGCGGCCACCGTGGAGGAGCGCGCGGCGTGGTGGTCCGACGCGGCCGGGATCCCGCCCGGCAACGGCGTCGGCATCATCGACACGAAGATGGCCCTGCCGGACTTCACCCTGCCTGGCCTGCAGTGCCTGCGCGCGCTGTGGGACGGGGAGGGCGCGGACGCCGCGCGCGTGCGCCGGGGGATCGAAGAGACCCGCGCGTCGCTGCCGCGCGCAGGCCTGCCGGTGCTGGTGCTGCACGGGCTCGACGACGGCCTGGTGCCGCCGGCGTTCAGCAGTGCGCCCTACGTGGCCGCGGCGCACGAGGCGGGGCGGGAAGTCCGCTACTGGCAGGTGCGCAACGCCGAGCACTTCGACGCCTTCCTCGGTTTTCCCGATTACGCCAGCCGCTACGTGCCGATGCTGCCCTACGTGTACGCCGCGCTCGACCGGCTGGCCGCGCACCTGGACACCGGCACCGCGCTGCCGGCGGACGCCGTCATTGCGACCACGCCGCGCGGCGGCGAACCCCTGACCGCGACGGACCTGGCGATCCCGCGCTAGCCGGGGATCGTGAAACCGGATCAGTCGGAAGGGCAAGGCGCCGCCTCTGTGCAACGGATACGGCGGGGCGGGCGCCGGTTGCACCCACTGTGCACGTTCACGCCGGGCTTGGCATGCTTGGCGGATGAGCGACCCGCGCCCGCCCCGCCGGCACTTCTCGATGCTCCGCGAGTTCCATCTCGCGGACTGGTTCACCCTCGGCAATGCCTTCTGCGGCACCGGCGCGGTGTTCGCCGCGATGCGCTTCCTGCAGGAGGGGGTGGTCCGCGACCTGCTGTGGGGCATGGCCCTGATCCCGCTGGCCTTCGTGTTCGACGCGCTGGACGGGCGCATCGCGCGATGGCGCAAGGTGGCCTCGACGCTCGGCCGCGAGCTCGATTCGCTCGCCGACGTGATCTCCTTCGGTGTCGCCCCGGCGGCGCTTGGCTACGCGTGCGGGCTGCAGGGCGGTTGGGACTGGCTGGTGCTGTCGTACTTCGTCGGGTGCGGCGTGAGCCGCCTGGCGCGCTACAACGTCACCGCCGAATCGCTCTCCGGCGACGCGGGCAAGGTGACCTACTTCGAAGGCACGCCGATCCCGACCAGCGTGGCGATCGTCGGCCTGCTCGCGGTGGCGGCGTTCAGCGGCCGCATCGGCAGCGAACTCTGGTTCGGCGCGGTGCGCCTCGGGCCGTGGCTGATGCACCCGCTGGTGCTGGTCTACGCGCTGTCCGGCTCGCTGATGATCAGCAAGACGCTGCGCATTCCCAAGCCCTGAGGCCGCGCGGATGCGGGCGTGGTGTTTGCCGGGGATGCTGTGGACGCTGCCGAACACGCTGCTCGGGCTGCTGCTGGGCGTGGCCGGACTGCCGTTCGGTGCGCACATGCACTGGCGGCCGCGCGAGCTGGCACTGGTGTTCCATCGCTATCCCTGGGGCCCGGGCGGGGCCCTGACCCTGGGCAACGTGATCCTGCATACCGGCGAAGACCTGGCGACGCGTTGCTTCACCTATGCGCACCGCGCGGGCGAATGCGAGGAAGCCGCGATCCAGCTTGCCGACCACGAGCGCGCGCACGTGCTGCAGGCGATGGCGCTGGGGCCGTTGTTCCTGCCTCTCTACCTGGTGTGCGGGGGGATCAGCGTGCGCAACCGTTTCGAGCGCGCGGCGGACCGCTATGCGCTGACGGGGCAGGGGTGGTGGCCGTGGTGAGGGGTCGCCGGGCGCGGGCGGCCTGGTGCCGGAGGAGGGACTCGAACCCTCACGGTGTCGCCACCGGCGGATTTTGAGTCCGCTGCGTCTACCATTCCGCCACTCCGGCGCGGGTGGGGATTATACGGTCAGGCGGCCTTGTCCTGCGGCAGGACCTTGGCGGCGCGGACGTACCATTCGCCCTCCTGCGGCACGAACATCGAGCAGGACTCCATCGCCGCCTTGTAGATGTGCAGCGAGATCGCGATCCGCTCGGCGCTGGCGTTGTGGATCGCGTGGTACTCGTGCGGCGGGATCAGGCTGCCGGCGCTGCCCGGTCCGGCATGGATGCCGCCGGCGGCGCGGAAGCGGAAGCGGTCGCCGTCGCGTTCCAGCAGCTCGTACTGGGTGATTTCCAGTTCGCCGTCCCAGACGCCTTCGACGCACCACAGGCCGCAGTGGTCGTGCACCGGGGTGCCCTGGCCGGGTCCCCAGGTCATGGCCACGATGCTGTAGCCGTGCTCCGGGCTGCGGTAGAGCTCGCGCCGGGCGTAGTGGTCCTGGACCGGCTCGTGGACGCAGTCCGGGAGTTGCACCTCGCGGTCGCGGATCAGGGCGCACAGGGCGCTGCGCAGGGCGGCGGTGATCGCGTGCTGGTCGCCGGAGGCCACCGCCTCGTCGATGGCCCGGAGCATCCGGTCGCGGCCGGGGAAATCCAGGTCGGGGCAGCCCGCGTCGTTCATGCGCCCATCATAACCCGGCGAGGAATTCGCGGACCGCGGGGTCGAAACGGGCGAAATCCACCAGGAAGGCGTCGTGGCCCTGGGGCGAGTCCAGCGGCAGGAAGACGGCGTCGCAGCCGCCGGCGCGCAGGCCCTCGGCGATCTGCTCCTGCTGCTGCAGCGGGAACAGGATGTCGGTGGAGACGCCGATCGCCAGCGCCTTGTCCACGCGCAGCGCGGCCAGGGCCGCGTTCACGTCGCCGGTCTCGGCCAGGTCGAACCAGTCCATCGAGCGGCTCAGGTAGAGGTAGCAGTTCGGATCGAAGTTGCGCACGAATCGGCGCGCGTGCGCCTCGAGGTAGCTTTCGACCTCGAACTCCAGTCCGAACGGATCGTCGTCGTCGCGTCGCTCCGGGTCCAGCCGGACGCGGCCGAAGCGACCGTCCCATTCCAGCGCGGAACGATAGGTGATCACGCCCAGCTTGCGCGCCATGCGCATGCCGGAGTCCGGATAGCGCTCGTCGTCGTAGTGGCCGTCGTTCCAGGCCGGGTCGAGCCGGATCGCCTCGCGCTGCAGCGAGCGGATCGCGATCGAGAACGGCAGCGCATGCGCGGCGCCGGAAATGTTGATGTGCGTGCGCGCGATGCCCGGATGCCGCTGCAGGAACGCGAGCGCGGCCATGCCGCCCATCGAGTTGCCGACCACGCAGGCCAGGCGCTCGATGCCTAGCGCCCGCAGCACGTGGAAGGCAGCGTCGGCGCCGTCCTCGATCGACAGTTCCGGGAAAGCCAGCCGGTAGGGTTCGCCGGTGGACGGGTCGATCGAGGCCGGGCCGGTGGAGCCCTTGCAACTGCCGAGCGAGTTCGGGCAGACCACGAACCAGCGGTCGGTGTCGATCGCCTTGCCCGGGCCGACCATCGCTTCCCACCAGCCCGGTGCCGGATTGGCTTCGCTGGCGGCCGCGTGCGCGTCTGGCGACAGCCCGGTCAGGATCAGCACCGCGTTGCCGCCGTCGGGGGCGAGCCGGCCCCACGTTTCGTACGCGATGCGCGCGCCGTGCAGTTCGCCGCCGCGCTTCATGCGGAACGGCGAGGGCAGCTCGATGAAGCGGGTGCCAGGCGGGATGAACTCGGTCATCCCGCAATTCTAACGGGCGTCCGCCGCGTCCCCGGCGCCGATGACCAGTTCGACGACGCCGGCATCGCCCACGGTCGCGCGCACGACCGGCGACTGCAGGTCGCCTTCGGCCGGCGTCGCGGTGCCGCTGGCGGACAGTCGCGCCGACACCTCGACCTCGCCCAGCGTGGACAGCTTCGCGGTCGGCATCAGGCTGTCGCCGTCGTCCAGGGTGGTGCGGAAGGGAAGTTCGGAAACCGCGTGCTTTTCGGCCGCGACCGGAACAGGCGAGCCTCCCGGCGCGCGCGCGACCACGAACACCGCGGCGTCGCCGTCCAGGCGCACGCGTTCGGCGAGCGCGGGATCGAGGCTGACGCGAACCTGCACGGACGGGCCGGAGCCTGCAGCGGGCGCGCCCGGCAACGGCGGCAGCCCCGCTTCCCCGCGGGCCAGGTCGATTTGCTGCCGCAGCGGCGCGGCGGTGGCGGGGTCGACCTGCGCGAGCAGCGGTTCCCAGGTGCGCGCCGCGGCGGCGGCGTCGCCGGCCTGGCGTTGCGCGATGCCGAGGAACCAGCGTGCGCGCTGGTGTTCGGGTTGCAGTTCCAGGGCATGGGTCAGCCAGGCCACGCCCTGCGCGTCGAAGCGATGTTCCGGCGCGGACAGCGCACGCGCTTCGGCGGCCTCGACCAGGACGTCCGGCTCGTCGGGCGCCAGCGCCGCCGCCTTCGCGTAGGCGTCGCGGGCCTTGTCGGGCTGCTGCGCCGAGGCGTAGGCGCGGCCGAGCAGGCGCCAGCCTTCCACCGCCTGCGGCTCGCGTTCGAGTTGCGCCTCCAGCTGCGCGATCGCCTCGTCCAGCGATGCCGGCGCGGCGCGCACCGCAGGGTCGAGCGCCAGCGGCGTGCCGACCAGGGCATACAGCGACAGCGCGGCCAGGCCCAGGCCAAGCCCGAGGCCGATCACCGCCGGCCGCGAACCCCCGCCGTGCCACAACGGGCGCAACACCCAGGCGAGCACCGCGCCCACCACGACGATCGCGATGCCGATGAAGGGCCACGAGTTGCCGGTCAACGCCATGGCCTCACCACTCCTGCTCGTCGTCGGCCGCGACCGGCGCGTTGCCGGCATGGCGCCGGACCACGCGCCACACCACCAGTGCGCCCAGCAGCAACAGCAGCGCGGGGCCGAACCACAGCAGCCAGGTGGTCTTCTCGACCCGCGGCCGGTACAGCACGAACTCGCCGTAGCGGGCGACCAGGAACTGCTTGATCTGCTCGTCGCTGCGGCCCTCGCGCATCAGCGCCAGCACTTCGCGGCGCAGGTCGTGCGCGATCTGCGCATTGGAATCGGCCAGCGACTGGTTCTGGCACATCACGCAGCGCAGCTCGCTGGTGAGCTGGTGGAAGCGGCGCTCCTCGGCGCGGTCGTCGAACTGCAGCGGCGCGGGATCCTGCGCCGCCTGGGCGAAGGCGAGGCACGGCGCCAGGGCAAGGAACAGCGCGAGCAGCCAGCGCATCACGAACCCCCGAGCGCGTCGAGCGCAGGCAGCAGCTCGCGCTGGATCAGCGCGTCGTCCAGCGGGCCGACGTGCTTCCAGCGCACGATCCCGTCCTTGTCCACCAGGAAGGTCTCGGGCGCGCCGTAGATGCCCCAGTCGATCGCGTAGCGGCCCTCGTAGTCCACCAGCACCATCCAGTAGGGATTGCCGAACTGCTCGAGCCAGCGCATCGCGTCGGCGTGCTCGTCCTTCCAGTTGTAACCGACCACGCGCACCCGCTTGGTCTCGGCGAAACGGGTCAGCACGGGATGCTCGTCGCGGCAGGCCGGGCACCAGCTGCCCCAGACGTTGAGCAGGAACGGCGCGCCCTTGAGCTCGTCCAGGGTCACCAGCCGCCCGGGCTCGTGCAGCACCGGCAGCGAGAACGCGGGCGCCGGCTTGCCGATCAGCGGCGAGGGCAGCGCCTCGCGGTCCGGATTGCGGCTGAGCCACACGCCCGCGGCGAGCAGCGCGGCCAGTGCCGCGAACGCGACCAGTGGCATCCAGCGACCGAGTGGTTTCATGGCGTGGCTCCCGTGGCCGCGCGGCGTTCGCCGCGGAAACGGCGGTCGCTGGCGGCCACCAGCCCGCCCAGCGCCATCAGCGCCGCCCCGATCCAGATCCAGCGCACGAACGGCTTGACGTACACGCGCACCGCCCAGCTGCCGTCCCCCAGCGGCTCGCCCAGCGCGACGTACAGGTCGCGGGTGGCACCGGGATCGATCGCGGCCTCGGTCATCACCTGGCCGCCGCTGGCGTAGTTGCGCTTCTCCGGGTGCAGCGTCCGCAGCATCGTGTCGCCGCGCACCACTTCGATCGTGCCGATGTCGGCGACGTAGTTCGGACCCGGCTTGCGCTCGACCCCGGCAAAGCGGAATGCATGGCCGCCGAGCTCGACCTGCTGGCCAGGTGCCAGTGCGAGCTCGCGCTGCTGGCCCAGGCCCTCGACCAGCAGCGCACCGGCCAGGAACACGCCGATGCCCAGGTGGGCGAGGACCATGCCGAGCATTTCCGCGGTCAGGCGCCCGCGCTGGGTGCGCAGCCGCTGCCATGCGAAGCGCAGCGTGCCGGCGATCACCCAGGCCGCGCCGGCGACGCCGGCGGCCGCCTTCCACGGCCCGCGCGGAGCGAGGAAGAAGGCGGCGGCGCCGAGCACCACGGCCAGCAGCAGCCACGGCAGCAGC
This sequence comes from Lysobacter sp., assembly GCA_044464395.1. Classification (GTDB taxonomy): domain Bacteria; phylum Pseudomonadota; class Gammaproteobacteria; order Xanthomonadales; family Xanthomonadaceae; genus Cognatiluteimonas. The sequence continues at coordinate 174,357 of JBIQLI010000002.1, read as the reverse complement.
ATCGCCAGCGGCCGCGAGGCCTGCTCCCGTTGCCAGCGGCTCAGCGGCCCGAACGGCACCAGCAGCACCAGCGGTGCCATCAGGATGGTGAACAGCAGCGCGAAGTAGGGCGGCCCCACCGAGATCTTGCCCAGCTCCAGCGCATCGGCGAGCAACGGGTACAGCGTGCCCAGCAGGACCATGGCGCAGGCGCTGGACAACAGCAGGTTGTTGACCAGCAGCAGGGTCTCGCGCGACATCGGCGCGAAGCGGCTGCGCGGGTCGACACCGTCCTCCGCGGGCGAACGCAGCGCGTACAGCAGCAGCGAACCGCCGACCACGATGCCGAGGAAAATCAGGATGAACAGTCCGCGCGCCGGGTCGGCGGCGAATGCGTGCACACTGGTCAGCACGCCCGAACGCACCAGGAACGTGCCGAGCAGCGACAGCGAGAATGCGGCGATCGCAAGCAGCAGCGTCCACCCGGCGAAGCTGCCGCGCTTCTCGGTCACCGCCTGCGAATGCAGCAGCGCGGTGCCGGCCAGCCAGGGCATGAAGCTGGCGTTCTCGACCGGGTCCCAGAACCACCAGCCGCCCCAGCCCAGCTCGTAGTACGCCCACCACGAGCCCAGGGCGATGCCGCAGGTGAGGAAGGCCCAGGCGATGTTGGTCCACGGCCGTGTCCAGCGCAGCCAGCGCGCGTCGACCTTGCCGCCGCCGAGCATGGCCGCGATGGCGAAGGCGAACGGCACGCTGAAACCGACATAGCCCAGGTACAGCATCGGCGGGTGCACGATCATCCCCGGGTCCTGCAGCAGGGGATTGAGATCGCGGCCTTCGCCCGCGGCCGGCAGCAGGCGGGTGAACGGGTTGCTGGTGAAGATCAGGAAGGCGAGGAAGCCGACCGCGACCAGGCCCATCACCCCGAGCACCCGGGCGACGACTTCCGGGGGCAGGCGCCGCGAGAAGCGCGCGACCGCCCCGGTCCACAGCGCCAGGATCAGCGCCCACAGCAGCAGCGAGCCCTCGTGCGCGCCCCACACCGCGGTGTAGCGGTAGAACCAGGGCAGCAGCGAATTCGAGTTCTCGGCCACGTAGCGGATCGAGAAGTCCTGGCCGACGAAACCGGCGGTCAGGATCGCGAACGCGGCCAGCACCAGCAGCAACTGCGCGTAGGCCGCCGGGCGCGCCACCGCCATCCACGCGGGCAGTCCGCGCTGTGCACCGGCGAGCGGCAACAAGGCCTGCAGCGCCGCGACCAGCAGCGCCAGCACCAGTGCGAGCTGGCCGAGTTCGGGCAACACTACTGGTCGCCCGCCGTATCGGCCGCCGGAGGCACGTCGTGCTTCCGGTGCGCCTCGCCCATCTTGTCCGCCACTTCCTTGGGCATGTAGGTCTCGTCGTGCTTGGCCAGCACCTGCTCGGCGACGAAGGTGCCGTCGCGCATGCGTCCGGTGGCGACCACCGCCTGGTTCTCGCGGAACAGGTCCGGAAGGATCCCGGTGTAGACCACCGGCAAGGTCGCGTCGCCGTCATCCACCGCGAAGTGCGCCTCCATCGAGCCGGTCGCCCGCTGGAACGAACCCTTGGCGACCATCCCGCCGAGGCGGAAACGGGCCTGGCCCGAGGCAACGTCCGCCCCGGCCTCGCCGCTGAGCACCTCCGACGGCGTGTACAGGTAGGCGACATTGCGCTGCAGGGCCAGCGCGACCAGCGCGGTGGCGACAGCGGCGGCGGCCAGCAGCGCGAGGATCAGCAGCAGGCGGCGTTTGCGGGTGGGGTGCATGGCGGACTCAGTCTCGACTCAGGGGCGCCGCCGGATCCGGAGAGGCGGCGCGTTGGCTGCGCGCGACGCGCTGGCGTGCGGCGCGCAATTGGCGCCGCAGCTGCAGCCGCGGCGACAGGTAGTCCCACAGCAGGACCACGGCGAACACGGCGTAGGCGCCGATGACGTAGGGCAGGTAGCTCATGGCGTCGCTCCCGGCGCGCCGGCCATGCGCGCGACCCAATCCTTGCCGGCCTCGCGGCGCAGGTTGTCGGCGCGCGCGCGCGCCAGCAGCGAGCCGATGAACCACACGTGGGTGCCGGCCACCATCCACCACAGTGGCGGCAGCATGCTCGGGTCCATGGACGACTTGCCGAACAGCTTGATGGTCGCGCCCTGGTGCAGCGAGTTCCACCATTCCACCGACCAGTGGATCACCGGCAGCAGGGCCACGCCCACGATCGCGAGCAGGCCGGCGGCGCGGGCCGCGGCGCGGCGGTCGTCGATCGCGTGGTACAGGCCGATCACGCCCAGGTACAGGAACAGCAGGATCAGCTCGGTGGTCAGGCGCGGGTCCCAGTCCCACCAGGTGCCCCACATCGGCTTGCCCCAGATCGAGCCGGTGGCGAGCGTGACCAGGGTGAACGCGGCGCCCGGCGCGGCGCAGGCCATGGCCAGGATTTCGCACAGCTTGATCCGCCAGATCAGCGCGATGGCCGCGTAGAACGCCATCAGCGCGAACACCGCCATGCTCATCCAGGCGCTCGGCACGTGGATGTAGAGGATCCGGAAACTGTCGCCCTGCTGGTAGTCGGCGGGCACCTGGAACAGGGCGCCATAGAGGCCGATGGCCATGCAGGCCAGGCCCGCGAGGTAGGCCCACGGGGTCCAGCGCGCGGCGAAGCGGTCGAAGTAGGGAGGCGAACCGAGTTGGTGGAACCAGCGGACGACCGGATGCATGCCTGCCATTGTCTCATGGGCGGCGCCGCGGGACCCCTCGTCCGGGGGCCCGCGGCAACCGTCGGGCCGCGGCTTACTGGACCGTGACCGTGCCCTTCATCAGCGAGGAGTGGCCCGGGAAGCTGCAGAAGAACACGAACGGGCCGGCGCCCTGCAGTTTCGAGACCGGGAAGGTGACCGAGGTGCTTTCGCCGCCGCCGATCAGGCGGGTGTGCGCGAGCACGCGCGTGTCGCCGGCCTTGACGTAATCATTGGCGAGGCCCGCGGCCATGCCGTCCGCCAGCACGCCGGCCATGTCGGATTCGGCGCTGATCACCACGTTGTGGCCCATGGCCGCGACCGGCATCTGGCCGGTGTGCTCGAGGGTGATGGTGAAGTCGCTGCACGAGGCCGGGATGGCGATCGAATGGACACTGTACTGCATCGCGTCGTTGCTGCCGATGGTGGTGCTGCAGTCGGTGACGACGGCGGCGTCGCCGGCCGGCGCGGTGGCCTCGTCGGGGGCCTCGGTCATGGCCGTGTCGGTCGCGGCGCTCTCGGTCATGGCGCTGTCGGTCGCGGGCGTGGCCTCGTCCGCGGCGGGCGTCGCCGCGTCGGTGGCCGGCGCCGGCGGCGGTGCGTCGTTGCCGCAGGCGGCCAGCGCCAGCGCGCAGGCGGCGGCGATGAGGGTAGCTTGGAGCTTCATCTTGGCACCTCGAACTGAATGGGGGGGCGCCCATTGTCGCGCCAAAGGCGTGGCGCGCGCATGACCTGCCTCAAGTCAGCGGATCGACAGGGTCCCTTTCATCAGCGCCGAATGCCCCGGGAAGCTGCAGAAGAAGACCCAGGGGCCGTCCTTCGCCAGTTTCGCCACCGGGAAGGTCACCGAGGCCGTTTCGCCCCCGCCGACCAGCCGGGTGTGCGCCACCACCCGCGGGTCGCCAGGTTTCACGTAGCCGTTGTCCAGCCCGGCCGCGATGCCGTCGGCCAGCACCCCCGGCATGTCGGCGGCGGAGGCGATGACCACGTCGTGGCCCATTGCGGCCACCGGCAGGGTGCCGGTGTGGCGCAGGGTGATGGTGAATTCCTTGCAGGCGGCGGGAATGCTGATGGCAGCGGCGTCATAACGCATGGCGTCGCTGGCGCCGAGCGTCATCGCGCAGCCGTCGGAGGCCGCGGCCGTGCCGCAGGCGGCCAGCGCCAGCACGCCGGCGGCAAGAACCTGGAGGAAACGCATGTTCATGGGCTGACCTCGATGCCGGGAACCGGGGACGCGGCGGCGCGCGGCCCCGCAGCCCGTAGGTGCCCCGGACGGGCTCAGGAGGTTGCGATCCGGATCGCGGCGGCCGCGGCCAGCGGGGCCAGCACCAGCGCCAGGGCCAGCCCGGCGCCCAGCAGCAGCAGCGCGCCGGTCGGGTCCAGGCCCTGGCCGGCCGCGGCGACGCTGCCGGCGCCGAACACCAGCACCGGCACGTACAGCGGCAGCGCGAGCAACGCCACCAGGATGCCGGAACGGCGCATGCCCACGGTCAGCGCCGCAACCACCGCGCCGAGCAGGCTCAGCAGCGGCGTGCCCAGCGCCAGCGAGGCCAGCAGCACCGGCAATTGCCCGCGCGGCAGGTACAGCAGCTCGCCCAGCACCGGGGTCGCGACCAGCAGCGGCAGCGCGGTGGTCGCCCAGTGCATGAAGGTGCGGACCAGTACCAGCCACGGCAGCGGCACCGGCGCCAGCATCCATTGCTCGAGCGAGCCATCCTCGGCGTCGCCGCGGAACAGCGAATCCAGCGACAGCAGGCCGGCCAGCAGCACCGCCAGCCACAGCACCGCGCCGGCGGCGCGTGCGAGTTGCGGCTTCCCGGTGCCCATCCCGAGCGCGAACAGGACCACCACCAGCAGCGCCAGCAGGGCCGGCTGCAGCGCATCGCCGCGACGCCGCCACAGCAGGCGCAGGTCGCGCAGCATCAGGGCGCGGGCCGCCTGCCACATCATCCGCGGCCCCCGAGTTCCAGCATGCGGGTGCGCACCGGAGGCGCCGCGTAGGCGCCGTGGGTGGTGAGGAGGGCGGCCCCGCCGGCGCGCAGGTGCGCCTGGACCATCCGGTTGACCAGCTCCAGGCCTTCCAGGTCGAGGTTGGCGTAGGGCTCGTCCAGCAGCCACAGCGGCGCCGGCGACAGCCACAGCCGGGCCAGCGACAGGCGCTTCTTCTGGCCGGCGGAGAGCTGCCGGGCGAGCGCGTCCTCGTAGCCGGCCAGCCCGACCAGGCCGAGCGCGTTGCCCGGGAGCTGCCCGCGGCGGCGGCCGTGCAGGCCGCAGAGGAAGTGCAGGTTTTCCAGCGCGGTCAGGTCGCCCTTGAGCGCCGGCAGGTGGCCGAGGAACGCGATCGCGCGGGCGCGCAGCGACGGATCGGCCGGGCGGCCGTCGATCTCGATCGTGCCGGCGTCGGCGCGCAGCAGGCCGGCGAGCACCCGCAGCAGCGTGGTCTTGCCGGCGCCATTGGAGCCCTGGACCAGCAGCGCCTCGCCGGCGTCCACGGCGAAGTCCAGCGGCCCGAACACGGGATCCTCGTTGCGCGCGAAGGCGAGCCCGCGGGCGGCGAGCAGCGGGCTCATCCGAGCCAGTCGACCAGTTGCCCGCCACGCGGCAGCGCGATCGGCGCGTGGTAGACGCGCAGCCGGGTCACGCCGCCGGCGACGCCGTGCACGGTGCCGAGCTGGCCGAAGCGGCGGGCGAGGGCATCGAACGCGTCGAGCGGCATGTCCATCACGATCCAGCTCGGTTCGCGCCAGGTGCGGTTGCGCGCAGAGGAGAACGCGGCACGGTAGGGAAACCCGCTTTCGTGCAGCGCCGCGTTCAGCGCTTCGTCCTCGGTGCGGTTGACCGCCTCGGCGCGTTCCACCGAATGCGGATTCCATGCCGACAGCAGGCCGAAGCTGCGGGCGTCGGGGAACGCCTGCTCCAGTTCCTGCGCGTGCGCGCCGATGCGCATCGGGTGCCAGTGCCCGTCCAGTTCCCAGCGGTAGTCGGCGGCGAGGTAGGCCTGGACCAGCGATGCGATGTGCGATTCGGCATGGCGCTTGCCGTCAGGGGACTGGAAGGTCACGGAATTCCGGGGCGGCGTGCTACAAAGTGGCCATTGTAGACAGGCGGAAGGAAGGATGCTCCAGAGCAAGCTCCCGAACGTCGGGACCACCATTTTCGCGGTCATGTCGCAACTGGCGGCCGAGCACCGGGCGGTGAACCTGGGCCAGGGGTTCCCGGACTTCCCGGCCCCCGACCGGCTGCTGGCGGAGCTGGACCGGGCCATGCGCCAGGGGCACAACCAGTACGCGCCGATGACCGGGATCCCGGCCCTGCGCGAGGCGATCGCCGCGAAGACCGAACGGGTCTACGGGTGGCGGCCGGACCTCGACCGCGAGATCACGGTCACCTCCGGCGCCTCCGAGGCGATCCTGGATGCGATCCACGCGGTGGTCCGCGCGGGCGAGGAAGTGATCGTGCTCGACCCCTGCTACGACTGCTACGAGCCGGCGATCGAGCTTGCCGGCGCCACCGCGGTCCACGTACCGCTGGATCCGGAAACCTTCGCCCCGGACTGGGACCGGGTGCGGGCGGCGATCACCCCGCGCACACGGATGCTGATGGTGAACACGCCGCACAACCCGTCCGGCGCGCTGCTGGGCGAGGCGGACATGCGCGCGATCGCGGACCTGCTGCGCGACACCGGCATCTTCCTGCTCTCCGACGAGGTCTACGAGCACATCGTCTTCGACGGCCAGCGCCACGAGTCGGCGCTGCGCCATCCGGAGCTGCGCGAGCGCGCCTTCGTCGTGTCCAGTTTCGGAAAGACCTACCACTGCACCGGCTGGAAGGTCGGGTACTGCATCGCGCCGCCCGCGCTGTCGGCCGAATTCCGCAAGGTGCACCAGTACAACACCTTCTGCACCTTCACTCCGGCGCAGCACGCGTTCGCGGCGATGATCGAGGCCGAGCCCGGGCATTACGAGCAGCTCGGCGCCTTCTACCAGGCCAAGCGCGACCGGTTCCAGGCGCAACTCGCCGACACCCGGCTGCGCGCGCTGCCGGTGCCGGGAGGCTACTTCCAGCTGGTCGACTACTCGGCGGTCAGCGACCTGCCGGACTTGGAGTTCTGCCGCTGGCTCACGGTCGAGCACGGCGTGGCGACGATCCCGCTGTCGCCGTTCTATGCGAAGCCGCCGCAGGGGCAACGGCTGGCGCGGCTGTGCTTCGCGAAGAGCGAGGCGACACTCGACGCGGCGATCGGGAGGCTGCGGACGCTGTGAACGACCTGCGCGTATCCCTGGCCCAGGGCGAGACCCGCTGGCACGATCCCGCCGGCAACCGCGAGTATTACGAAGGGCTGATCGCGCCGCTGGCGGGCCACACCGACCTGGTGCTGCTGCCGGAGACCTTCACCAGCGGCTTCAGCAACGACGCGATCGACCAGGCCGAAACCATGGACGGGCCCACCGTGCAGTGGCTGCGCGAACAAGCGCGCGCGCTGGACGCGGCGGTCACCGGCAGCGTGCAGCTGCGTGTCGGCGATGGGGTCTACAACCGGATGCTGTTCGCCACGCCGGACGGTGGCCTGGTGCACTACGACAAGCGCCACCTGTTCCGGTATGCGAAGGAGCACGAGCGCTACGCGCCGGGCGGTCCGCGGCTGCTGGTGGACTGGCGCGGCTGGCGGATCTGCCCGCTGGTTTGCTACGACCTGCGTTTCCCGGTGTTCTCGCGCAACCGCTACGACGCGGGGCGTCCCGGCCAGCTCGACTACGACCTGCTGTTGTACGTGGCCAATTGGCCATCGCCGCGGGCGCATGCGTGGCGCACGCTGCTGCGGGCGAGGGCGATCGAGAACCTGTGCTACGTGGCGGGGTTGAACCGGGTGGGGACGGACGGGAACGGGCATCCGTACTCGGGGGACAGTGCGGTCATCGATTTCCTGGGGGAGGCGTTGTCCGAGTGCGGGGACATGGAGGTGGTCACCACCACCACGATCAGCGCGGAGCGCCTGCACGCGCACCGCGAGCACTTCCCCGCCATGCTCGACGCCGACCTGTTCCAACTCTCCGGCCTCTGAACTTTCCGGCGCGGTGAGGGGTGTGTCCTTGCTGCCTCCGGCGCGGTGAGGGGCGCGGGCTTCTTCAGGAAAAGCGCCCCTCATCCGCCCCTTCGGGGCACCTTCTCCCCGCGGGCGGGGAGAAGGGAGTGATCGCGGCGAAGCAGGCGCGGTCCCACAACTCCTGGAGCGTCGCGGGAGGCGGGGGTGTGGACTGCAGGGGGCATGGATGCCCCCGCCGCGTGTCGGCACAGGGACGTGCCGCACGCGGCAGGCCACACCCCCGCCTCCCGCGCACGCCAGGACACACCCCTCACCGCGCCGGAACGTCCCCTCGAAAGACTGAGCGCCCGCGCCGCGCTTCGAAGGCGGCGTAGAACGCCACGGCGAGAACGAGCGGCACGAGGTAATAGGCCGCCCGGTAGGCGAGGAGCGCGGCGAGGAGGCGCGGCTCGGGCGCGAGCGTGCCGAGCACCGCGACGAAGACCGCCTCCAGCACACCCAGGCCCGCCGGGATGTGGATCATCGCCGACGCCACCGCCGACAACAGCAACGTCGCCAGCACCAGCGGCCACGCCGGGAACCCCCCGAGCAGCACGAACAGGATCGTCCCCATCAGCGACCAGTTCAGCGCCGCGATGCCCAGCTGCACCGCCCCGAGCCCGGGCGAGGGCAAGCGGAAGTGGTGTCCCCGGATCCGGAAACTGCGGCCGCGCCACTTCGCGCAGGCCAGCAGATAGCCCCCCGCAAGCAGGAGCATGACCACGCCCGCGGCCTGCAACACGCCGCCGCCGAAGCCCCACTGCCGCGGCGGCACCACCGCGCCCGACGCGAACACGATGCCCGCGAGCGCGATGTAGCCGAGCCAGTTGGTGGCCATGCTGAAGGCCACGACCCGGGCGATCGGCGCCGCGGCCAGGCCCGAATGCGCATACATCCGGAAACGGAAGCCGGCGCCGCCGACCAGCGCTCCGAGGTTCAGCGCGAACGCGTAACTGGTGGCCGCGATGAGCAGGACCCGGCGCGCGGACAGGGCATGCCCGGCATAGCGGCGGCCGGCCAGGTCGTAGGTGGCGTACACGACATAGCTCGCAGCGGTGAGGCCGCCGACCAGCAGCAACGTCGCCGCGTCGTAGGCCGCGAGCGCGGCGAACACCGCGCGCCAGTCGACGTTGCGCGCATAGCGGACCAGCAGCGTGGCGACCAGCACCAGGAACCCGGCGAACAGCACCCGCCAGAGCAGGCGCCAGCGCGGATGCCGGCTGCGGCTCACCGCGCGTCGCCCCGCGGCGCCGGCGGCAGCATCGCGATCGCTGGCTGGTGCGCCGGCAGCAAGCCTGCCCACGACGGAAAACGGCGCAGGAAGTGGAACAGCAGTGGCCGGGTCAGCACCTGCCACGGCCGCCACGGGGGCATCCGCGATTCATCGACGACCTGGCAGTCCGCGTCAATCAACCGTTGCAGGCGCGCGTGCAGGTCGCTGGCGAAGCCCCGGTCGCGCACGAACAGGTTGGCTTCGAGGTTGAGCGAGAGGCTCAGCGGATCCAGGTTGCTGGAGCCGACCGTGGCCCATTCGCGGTCGATCACCGCCACCTTGCCGTGGAACGGGCGCCGGCAGTACTCGCGGATGTCGACGCCGCTTTCGGCCAGGTGCCGGTACAGGGTGCGGGCCGCCGTCGACGCCATCCAGGTATCCGGTTCGCCCTGGACCACCAGGGTGACTCCCACGCCGCGGCGCGCGGCGTTGCGCAGGTCGCGCAGGAAACCGTAGCCGGGAAAGAAATAGGCGTTGGCAATCAGGACTTCATGCCGCGCGGAGCGGATCGCGCGCCGGTATTCGGCCTCGATCGCGCGCGAGCGGCGGCGATTGTCGCGGGCGAGGAACTGCACCGGCGAAGTAAAGCCCCCGGCCTCCGGGCCCGGCCGCCAGCGTTCCCCGGTGCCATCGCCGCGCAGCGCGACCAGCATGAAGTCGCGGATCGCCGCGACCACGGGGCCTTCCACCTCGACGCTGTAATCCTGTTTCGCGGTGGGGCCGAAGTCGGCCAGGTGGTCGGCGGAGAAATTGATCCCGCCGACGAACGCGCGCGCGCCGTCGATGACCAGCAGCTTGCGATGCAGGCGCCGGAAAACGTGCATGCGCATGCCCAGCAGCGGGCGGTGCGGATCGAATACGCGCAGGCGCACGCCGGCCGCGGCCAGTCCGGCGATGAAGCCCGGCGAGAAGCGCGGCGAGCCGTAGCCGTCCACGGTGACGTCGACCCGGACGCCGCGGCGCGCGGCCGCGACCAGGCGCCGATGCAGGTCCAGCCCGACCTTGTCCTCGAACAGGATGAAGGTCTCCAGCAGGACCTCCTCGCGCGCCTGGTCGATGGCCTCGCCGACCCGGGCGAAGAATTCCTCGCCGTTCTCGAGCAGGCGCATGCGGTGGCCGCCGTCGCCAGCCATCGTTCACCATCCGACCCGCGCGTGCAGCGGGACATGATCCGACAGGTGGGTCCACGGGCGCAGCGACAGCACCCTCGGCTGCAGGGCTTCGCAGTTGCGCAGGTAGATGCGGTCCAGCGGCAGCATCGGCCAGCGCGCGGGGAAGGTGTTCGCGACCCGCCCACGCCCGGACTCGAACGCCTCGTGTAGGCCGCAGGCCCGCAGCAACGGGTGGCCGCGGCGGCGCCAGTCGTTGAAATCGCCGGCGACCACCAGCGGCGCCCCCTCGGGAATATGCTCGCCCACCAGTTCGCACAGCAGGCGCAACTGGCGTCGTCGATGCGTGTCGCGCAGCCCCAGGTGCACGCACACGACGTGCAGCTCGCGGCTGCTGCCCGGCACCGCGGTCACGCAATGCAGCAGGCCGCGCTCTTCGTGCCCCTGCACCGACACGTCATGGTTGTGGTGCGAGAGGATCGGGAACTTCGAGAGCACCGCATTGCCGTGGTGGCCGTGCGGGTAGGCCGCGTTGCGCCCGTAGGCGTGCTGCGACCAGATCGTGTCGGCGAAGAACTCGTACTGTGAACTGGCGGGCCACTCGTCGAGGCGGCTCGCATGCAGGGCGTTCTCGCCCATCACTTCCTGCAGGAAGACCAGGTCCGCGGAGACCGCGCGGATCGCCTCGCGCAACTCCGGCAGCACGAAGCGACGGTTGAACAGGTTGAAGCCCATGTGGGCGTTCAACGTCAGGACATTGACCTCGGGCATGCGGCCGGATTGTGCCGGCCGCATGGATCACGCGGCGTGATGCCGCCGTGCTCAGTCCTTGCCGCCGTTGCGCCCGGCGCCGCCGGGGCGGCCACCGCGCCCGGGACCGCCGCGCCCGGGACCCCCGCGGCGCGGGCCGCCCGGCCGATTGCCTGGACGCGGATTGCGCGGGCGTTCGCCGTAGGGATTGAAGCCGCCCGGATTGGCATGGTCCGACGGGAACACCGGCGCATTGCCGGGATGCCCGTACGGGTGTTGCGCGCGCCCCTGGCCGCCGCCGCTGCTGCCGCGGGCGTCGCGACGCGCGCCGGGCGCACCGCCGTTGCGCGGCTTGCCTGCGCCGGGGCTGCCGTTGCGGTTGCCGCGCGCCGGGCGCTTGCCGCGGCCATCGGGATTGCGGTGGCCGCTGGGGCCGGTGTCCACGCCGTCGGGGACGTACCAGGTCCGGAACGCGGCCGGATTCTCCTGCCCCGGCTGGCCCTTGCCGCCGCGCACGCGCTGGCCCGGCTGGCGCGGGCCCTTCGGCTTGAACGTCTTCTGCGCCTGCTTGGCCGCCGCTTCGCCGCTCACCGTGAGGCCGCCATGCGGCTTGCGGCCGCCGCGGCCGCGGCGATCCTCGCGCACGTGGTCGAAGCGGCGCAGTTCGCGGCCCTCGTCGGCGGTGTTGTGGCCGCCGACATAGCCGTGCGCGCTGCGCCCGCCGACGTGAACCGTCGAACGCGCGGCCTTGCGCTGGCCGATCACCGGCTGCAGGGTCAGCGCCGACGGCGTGCCTTCCTCCAGGCCGAGCTGCTTGCGCAGCGCCTCGACCCGATCGGCGGGCAGTTCCTGCGACTGGCCGCGCAGCAGCGGCTGCGGCAGCTCGATGCTGCCGTACCGCACCCGCTTCAGGCGGCTGACCTGGCAGCCCTGCGACTCCCACAGCCGGCGCACTTCGCGGTTGCGGCCTTCCTTCAGCAACACCCGGAACCAGTCGTGCGAGTCGGTGCCGCCGATGCGCTCGATCGCGTCGAACTTCGCCGGGCCGTCCTCCAGCGCGACGCCGCGGCGCAGGCGGTCGACGATCTTGTCGGACACGCTGTCCTCGCCCTCGGGCGCGCGCACGCGGCAGACGTACTCGCGTTCGACCTCGTGCGAGGGATGCATCATCGCGTTCGCCAGCTCACCATCGGTGGTGAGCAGCAGCAGGCCGGTGGTGTTGATGTCGAGGCGGCCGATCGCGATCCAGCGCGCGCCCTTCAGCGCGGGCAGGGACTCGAAGATCGTCGGCCGGCCTTCGGGATCCTCGCGGGTGGTGACCTCGCCCTCTGGCTTGTTGTACATCAGCACCCGCGGCGGCTCGGTCAGCGCGCTGGCGACGAAGCTGCGGCCGTCGAGCTCGATCCGGTCGCCGCCGCGCACGCTCATCCCGACCTGGGCGACTTCGCCGTTGACCCGGACCAGGCCGTCGGCAATGCGCTGCTCGAGCGCGCGGCGCGAGCCGAGCCCGGCCTGCGCCAGCACCTTGTGCAGCCGTTCCTCCAGCCGCGGCGCGACCGACGCGGTCTCGCCGCGCTTCAGGGTCAGCTTGCGGCTGCCCTTGTTGTTCTCTTCACTCATCCTGCTGCTCCGACGAGGCCGTTGCGGCGTCGTCATCGTTGGTCTCTTGCGATTGTGGTTGGTCGGGGGTGGGCGCGCCGTCGTCGCCATCCGGCGTCGCGACCTGCGCGTCGAAGCTGAGCTGCGGCTCGAGCTCGCCGATGTCCTTGATCTCGGACAGCGGCGGCAGGTCTTCCAGGCGCTTCAGCCCGAAGTAGTCGAGGAAGGCCTTGGTCGTGGCCAGCAGTTCCGGCTTGCCGGGAACGTCGCGATGGCCGACGACGCGGATCCATTCGCGCTCCTCGAGCGCCTTGATGATGTTGCTGTTCACCGCCACGCCGCGGATCTGCTCGATCTCGCCGCGGGTGATCGGCTGGCGATAGGCGATCAGCGCCAGCGTCTCCAGGGTCGCGCGCGAATATCTGGTCGTGCGCTCGGTCCACAGCCGCGCCACCCAGGGATGGACGTCGGCCTTGACCTGGTAGCGGAAGCCCGAGGCCAACTCGACCAGCTCGACGCCGCGTCGGGCGCAATCCTCGCGCAACTGCTCCAGCGCCTGCTCGACGCTGCCGTCGGGTGCCGGCTCGTCGAGCGGGAACAGCGCGTGCAGCTGGGCCAGGCTCAGCGGCTGGTGCGCGGCCAGCAGCGCGGCCTCCACGATCCGGGTGACAAGGGCCTGGTCGAGGGTCGGGGCGGGGTGCGAATCGATGGGGTCGGAGTGCATGCGGTCGTCGTGCCTGCTCAGTGTTCCCGGGCGTCGTCGTTGGCGCTGCCGTCGTCGTCGAACTCGCTCGACAGCTGCAGAGCATCGGTGTCGCGGCGGTCGGCCGCCAGCGACTTCACGTAGATCGGGCCGACCAGCGCCGGTGGCTGCGGCGGTTCCTGCACGATGTCGAGCAGGCGCTCCTTGGCCAGCTCGAGCAGGCCGAGGAAGGTCACCACCACCCCGAGCCGGCCTTCGCGCAATTCGAACAGCGATTCGAAGCGGTGGAAGGCGCCGTCCTGCAGGCGCTGCAGCAGCTCGCCCATCCGCTGGCGCACGCTGAGCGCGTCGCGCTTGATCGCGTGCTGGGTGTACAGCTCGGCGCGGCGCAGCACGTCGTGCAGCGCCAGCAGCATCTCGCGCAGGTCCACCGGCGGGGGCAGCCGGACCGCGGCCCGGTCGGGCACGAACGCGTTCGCCGGACTGGTGTCGCGGTCCTGGCGGGGCAGGGCGTCGAGGTCCTCGGCGGCCTGCTTGAAGCGCTCGTATTCCTGCAGCCGGCGGACCAGCTCGGCGCGCGGGTCGCCTTCGTCCTCTTCGGCCAGCTCCGAGCGGGGCAGCAGCATCCGCGACTTGATCTCGGCCAGGATCGCGGCCATCACCAGGTACTCGGCGGCCAGCTCGAAGCGCATCTCGTGCATGGCCTGGATGTAGTCGACGTACTGGCGGGTGATCTCCGCGACCGGAATGTCGAGGATGTCCAGGTTCTGCCGCCGGATCAGGTAGAGCAGCAGGTCCAACGGTCCCTCGAACGCGTCGAGGATCACTTCCAGCGCGTCCGGCGGGATGTACAGGTCCCGTGGAATCTCCACCACCGGCTGGCCGAGCACCATCGCCAGCGGCATTTCCTGCTGGCGCGGCGCGGTCGCGGGCGCCAGCGGGGCAGGCGCGGCAGTATCGCTCGGGTTGTCGGGCGTCATCGGGTGGCCATCATCGGCTCGCGGCGCGGGGGCCGGGTTCTGCGGGGCATAGCGGCAATGCGTTGCTTGCGTGGGACGCCATGCGCCGGTCGCCGCGCGATCGGCGGCGGGACGGTGGGTCAAGGTCGTCGGCTCGAGGAGGCGGGCTTGCCGGTGGAAGGCCCGTGGTGGCGCGGCGTGGGGCCGTCACCGTCCCGCCTCGTGCAGTTGCGCCAAGGGTACGGGCTGGCGCGGGCGCTTGTCCAGCACCGCGCTGAACGCCGCCCGCGCACCCGGCGGCCGCGGCAAGTCGCCGCTACAATCGCCGGCCACGAACGGAGGGCCTGGGCGTGTGGTACGCGATCGAGGGACATGACGGCGAGGGCGCGCTGGAACGCCGGCGCGAAGTGCGCGGCGCGCACCTGGCGCGGCTGCAGGCCATGCGCGACGAGGGCAGGCTGCTGCTGGCCGGCCCGTGCCCGGCGATCGATGCGCTGGATCCGGGCCCGGCGGGCTACTCGGGGAGCATCGTGATCGCCGAGTTCGAGTCCCTGGCGGCGGCGCGTGCCTGGGCGGATGCCGATCCGTATGTCGACGCCGGCGTCTATGCGCGCGTGGACGTGCGGCCGTTCAACCCGGTTCTGCCCTGAGCCGCCCGGGGGCTGTCCGCGCATTTGCCTTGTGCGCCGCAACATGGGGTGCCGCGCCGGCGCGGGGCAAATCCGCGACGTAAAAGGCTTTTCAAACCGGCCACTGCTGCCATCCTTCACCCTGTAAACGTTTCCCTTTGCCGTGCGGCTCCCGGGGGCCTATCGTCCCCGGCTTCCCCAGGGAGGAGATGCGGATGGGCCCAGGCAGCCCGACGATCAAGGATGTCGCCCGCTTGGCGAACGTGTCCGTCGCGACCGTGTCGCGAGCGCTCAATGGCCGCGAGAACGTGGCCGAATCGGTACGCAAGCGCGTACTCGAAATCGCGGAGAACCTCGACTACAGCCCGCACCACGCGGCGCGCTGCCTCAGCCGGGGCCGCACCCACACCGTCGGCGTGGTCCTGCCGGACCTGCCGTGCGAATTCTTCGCCCGCCTGATGTGCGGGATCGACGCGGTCGCGCGCGAGCGCGGCATGCAGCTGCTGGTGTCCGGACACCATCGCTCGGTCGAGAGCCAGGCCGCCGCGCTGCGGGTGATGCGCGGGCGGGTGGACGGCGTGCTCGCCATTTCGCCGTGGCGCGGGCGCGATGTCGCCCAGGCGCGGCTGCCGGCGTCGATGCCGGTGCTGCTGCTGGACAGCGACCCCGGCAGCGAGGGCGTGGACGTGCTCGCGGTGGACAACCACGCTGGCGCAAAGCTGCTGATGCGCCACCTGGTGGAGGACTGCGGCTACCAGCGCATCGCTTTCGTGTCCGGCCGCCGCCCGCACTTCAATGCCGAGGAACGCCTGCGCGGCTACCTGGACGCGATGGCCGAACTGCTGCCCGGGGTCGAGCCGCGGGTCGTGGAAGGCGACTTCGACGTGCAGTCGGGGTTCCAGGCCGGCGAAGCGCTGCTCCAGGCGGACCAGCGCCCGGACGCGGTGTTCGCGGCCAACGACATGATGGCGCTCGGGGTGATGTTCGCATTCCAGCGCGCCGGCCTGTCGATCCCGAAGGATATCGGCGTGGCCGGGTTCAACGACATTCCGATCGCGAGCCATGCCTCGCCGGCGCTGACCACGGTGCGGCTGGACATCGCGGCGCTGGGCACCGACGCGTTCTCGATGCTGCTCGACCGGATGGGCGAACGCGGCGAGCCGCGCAAGCGCGTGTTGCGCCCCGACGTCGTGGTGCGCGACTCGACCCGTGCCCGGGTCAAGCGCACCAGTGCACGTGCAGGGTCGCGCCGGGGGTCCTGAACGCGATCCGCACCGGCATCTCGCGCGGGTTGTCGCCCGCCAGCGCCCGTTCGAACACCTCGCGCTTGTCCTGGCCGCGGAGCAACAGCAGCCGCGTGGGGGCGGGCGCGAGCCCGGCCGGGGTCAGGCTGATCCGCAGCGGCCACGGGCCCGCGCCCGGGCAGCCGGTGGCGTCCACCGCGACGTAGGAATTGGGGGAGGCCAACGCGTCGTCCAGCCCGCGCATGTGCGGGAACAGCGACGCGGTGTGGCCGTCGCCACCCATGCCCAGCAGCACGATCGCCGGCGCGTTGCGGGCCAGCAGGTTGGCGTCCGCGACCGCTTCCTCGATGCTGCGCCCGGGGCGGGTCAGGGATTCGAAGCGGGCTTGTGCGGCATGCCCGCGCAACAGGTGCTCGCGGACCAGGTGGGCGTTGCTGTCCGGGTCGTCCGGCAGCAGCCAGCGCTCGTCCACCAGTGCGATGTCCACCCGCGACCAATCCAGCGGCGCCTGCGACAGCGCACGGAACACCGGCGCCGGGGTCTTGCCGCCGGACACCAGCAGGCGTGCGCGCGGGCGTTGCTCGAGCTCGCGGCGCAGGGCCGCGGTGACCGATACCGCCGCCGCCCACGCCCACTGGTCGTCGTTGCCGTGCGCGTGGAAGGCCACGGGGCCGGCGGTGGACCTGGCGCGGGCGCGGACGCCGCTCACGATGCGGTACCCCAGGCGTCCGCGGCCAGCGCGGCGGCCCCGAGCAGGCCGGGCTGCGGGTGCACGACCGCGAGGGTCGGGACCCGCGCCATCGCGGGCGCGTAGCGGCCCTTGCCCTCGAAGCGCTGGCGGAAGCCGGAATGCTGCAGCGCCGGCAGCAGCACCGGCACCAGGCCGCCGCTCAGGTAGACGCCAGCCCAGGCGCCGAACACCAGCACCAGGTCGCCGGCGATCGAGCCGAACACCGCGCAGAACACGTCGATCGCGCGCATGCACAGGCGGTCGCCCGCGGCCGCGCCTGCGGTGATGTCCTCGGGGCGGCGCGGGCCCGGCTCCAGGCCCGCGATCTCGGCCAGCGCCCGATGGATGTTGACCAGCCCGTCGCCCGAGACCAGGCGTTCGTTGGAGACCCGGCCGAAGTCCGCGGACAGGCGCTCCAGGACCTGGATCTCCTCCGGCGTGCCCGGGGCGAAACTGGCATGGCCGCCCTCGGTGGCCAGCGGATAGTGGCGGCCGTCGCGGTAGACCAGCGCGCCCACGCCCAGCCCGGTCCCGGGGCCAAGCACGGCGAAGGTCCTCGGATCGTCGCCACCGGCCTCGACCCGCGAGGGGGCGCCGATCGGGACCACGTCGTCATCGCCCAGCAGCCGCACGGCCGCGGACTGGGCCACGAAATCGTTCACCAGGTGCACGGCCTCGAGGCCGAGGGCCTGCCGCACGCGGTCCGCCGACACGACCCAGGGGTGGTTGGTCATCCGTGCCTGGCCGTGCTCGACCCGGCCAGCGACGGCGAACACCGCGCGTCGCGGGCGCACGCCGGTGGTGTCGAGGTAGTCGGCCGCGGCCTCGGCCAGGGATGCGAACCGGTCGATCGGGCAGGCCCGGATGCTGTCGCCGGACAACGGCGTGCCGGACCCGGGATCGGCAAGCGCGAACCGGGCGTTGGTTCCACCGATATCCGCAAGCAGGACCGGGCTGTCGATGGCGGACCTCCCCTGTAGGACGCCGTCCCAACCTTAGCAAAGGCGCCGCGAAGAGCCGCCGCGCATGAGCGATGGTCGCACCGCTATACTGGCTCGGGTACCCGGATTTCATGCCGGGCGGCGGCAAGCGGAATCAATCGCTTGCCGCATAAATTTCAACCATTTTGATATCGGCGGGCAGGCCTTTCCTGCCATCGCCCGGGGGTCCGACGACGCGCATGCGCCTGTCCACGATCAAGCTGTCCGGTTTCAAGTCCTTCGTCGATCCGACCACGCTGCACCTGCCGACCAACATGACCGGCATCGTCGGCCCGAACGGTTGCGGCAAGTCCAACATCATCGACGCGATCCGCTGGGTCATGGGCGAGAGCGCGGCCAGCCGCCTGCGCGGCGATTCGCTCACCGACGTGATCTTCTCCGGCTCGTCCGCGCGCAAGCCGGTGTCGCAGGCGACGGTCGAACTGATCTTCGACAACTCCGACCGCACCATCACCGGCGAATACGCCGCCTACGACGAGATCTCGGTCAAGCGCAGCGTCGGCCGCGACGGCCAGTCGAGCTACTACCTCAACGGCGGCAAGTGCCGCCGCCGCGACATCACCGACCTGTTCCTCGGCACCGGCCTGGGCCCGCGCAGCTACTCGATCATCGAGCAGGGCATGATCAGCCAGATCATCGAGGCGCGGCCGGAGGACCTGCGCGTGTACCTGGAGGAAGCCGCGGGCATCTCCAAGTACAAGGAGCGCCGGCGCGAGACCGAGAACCGGATCAAGCACACCCGCGAGAACCTCGAGCGCCTGACCGACCTGCGCGAGGAAGTCGGCAAGCAGCTCGACCACCTCAAGCGCCAGGCGCGGCAGGCCGAGCAGTACCAGGCGATCCAGGCCGAGCGCCGGATCAAGGACGCGGAGTGGAAGGCGCTGGAGTTCCGCGGCCTCGATGCGCGCCTGCAGGGCCTGCGCGAGAAACTCGGGCAGGACGAGACCAGGCTGCAGCAGTTGATCGCCGAGCAGCGCGAGGCCGAGCGCCGGATCGAGGAAGGCCGCGGCAAGCGCGAGGCGGCGAGCGAGGCCCTGAACAAGGCACAGGCCGAGGTCTACCAGGTCGGCGGCACGCTGGCGCGGATCGAGCAGCAGATCGCGCACCAGCGCGAAATGGCGCAGCGTTTGCAGCGCGCGCGCGAGGAAGCCGAGGCCGCGCTGCAGGAAATCGGCAGCCACATCAGCGGCGACGAGGCACGCCTGGCGTCGTTGCGCGAGGCGATCACGTCGGCGGAGCCGGAACTGCAACGCCTGCAGGCGGAGGACCAGGCGACCCAGGACGCGCTGCGCGAGGCCGAGGCGAAACTCGCCGACTGGCAGCAGCGCTGGGACGCGCATACCCGGTCGCAATCCGAGGCGGCGCGCGCCGGCGACGTCGAGCGCACCCGCGTGGACTACCTCGACCGGCAGTCCATGGACGCCGAGCGCCGCCGCGAGCAGCTCGCGACCGAGCGCGCCGGGCTGGACCTTGCCGCGCTGTCGGAAGCGTTCGAGGCGATGCGCGCGCAGCACGACGAACAGAAGGCGGCGCTCGACGGCCTCGCCGCGGAAGTCGAGACCCGCAAGCAGGCGGTGACCGAGCTGCAGGACCAGCAGCGCACGGCCCAGGCCGAGCTCAGCGACGTGCGCCGGCAGGCGCAGGAGAAGCGTGGCCGGCTGTCCTCGCTGGAGACCCTCCAGGCGGCAGCGCTCGGCCAGGAGCAGGGCGCGGCGGTGGAATGGTTGCGGCAGCGTGGGCTGGACTCGGCGCGCCGGGTCGGCGAGTCGCTGGTGGTCGAGCCGGGCTGGGAAAACGCGGTCGAAGGCGCGCTCGGGCAACTGATCGAGGGCGTGCTGGTCGAGGCGCCGGAAGCGCTGGTGGACGCGCTGGGCGAACTCGGCGAAGGCCGGCTGGCCCTGGTCGAGGCTGGAGCGGACCCCGTGGATTGCGCGCCGACCTCGTTGGCGGCCAAGGTCCAGGGCCCGGCGGCGATCCGCCGGATCCTGGCCAAGCTGCACGCGGCCGACACCCTGGCCGAGGCGCGCGCGCTGCTGCCGCGACTCGGAGACGGCGAATCGGTGATCACCCGCACGGGCGAGCGCATCGGCGCCGGCTGGGTGCGGGTGCTGCGCTCCGGGGCCGCCAAGCAGGGCGCGCTGTTGCGCGAGCGCGAAATCCAGTCGCTGCGCGGCGAGATCCAGGCACTGCAGCAGCGCGAGCAGGAACTCGAGCGCGGCATCGCCGCGTGGCGCGACCGTGCGCTGGCGGCGGAGCAGCAGCGTGAGGACGCGCAGCGCGCGCTGTATCTCGCGCACCGCGGCGTGTCCGAACTGGCCGGGCAGTTGCAGGGCCAGCAGGGCCGGCTGGACTCGGCGCGCGCCCGCATCGAGAAGATCGACGCGGAGCTGGCGCAGCTGGCGGAGGTGCTTGAGACCAGTGCCGCGCAGGCGCGCGAGGCCCGCGGCCGCCTCGAGCAGGCGGTCGGCAGCATGGGCGAGCTCGAGTCCGCGCGGCGTGCGCTGGACGCCGAGCGCGCGGAACTGGGCGAGGCCCGCGACGCCGCGCGTGCGGCCGCCCGCGAGGCGCGCGACCGCGCCCACGCGCTGGCGCTGACGGTCGAGACCCAGCGCGCGCAGGTCGCGGCGCTGGCCCAGTCGCTGGAGCGGATGGGCGGCCAGCGCGGCCAGCTCGACGCGCGCCTGGGTGAGCTGTCGACACAATTGTCCGAAGGCGATTCGCCGGTGCGCGCGCTGGAAGCCGAGCGCCAGGCCGCGCTGGAGGAACGCGTGCGCACCGAGAAGGCGCTGGGCGAGGCGCGCGCCGCGCTCGAGGCCATCGACGCCGAGTTGCGCGAGCTGGAACAGACCCGCCACCAGCGGGACGAACAGGCGCTGGCGCAACGCGAGCGGATCAACCAGCGCAAGCTCGACCAGCAGGCGCTGGTCATCCACGCCGAGCAGCTGTCCGCCGCGGTCGTCGAGGCCGGGTTCGTGCTCGAGGACGTGATCGCCAGCCTGCCCGAGGCGGCCGAGGTCGCCGACTGGGAGAAGACCGTCACCGATTTCGACGCCAAGCTGCGCCGGCTGGAGCCGGTCAACCTGGCCGCGATCCAGGAGCACGCCGAGGCGGCACAGCGCAAGGAGTACCTGGACGCGCAGGACGCCGACCTCACCGCCGCGCTGGAAACCCTGGAAGAGGCGATCCGCAAGATCGACCGCGAGACCCGCGGCCGCTTCAAGGACACCTTCGACCGGGTCAACGCCGGCGTGCAGGAGCTGTATCCGCGCCTGTTCGGCGGCGGCCACGCCTACCTCGAACTCACCGGCGAGGACCTGCTGGACACCGGCGTCGCGATCATGGCCCGGCCCCCGGGCAAGCGGGTCTCGAACATCTCGCTGCTGTCCGGCGGCGAGAAGGCGATGACCGCGGTCGCGCTGGTGTTCGCGATCTTCCGCCTCAACCCGGCGCCGTTCTGCCTGCTCGACGAGGTGGACGCGCCGCTGGACGAGGCCAACGTCGGTCGCTTCACCGCCATGGTCAGCGAGATGAGCGAGCACGTGCAGTTCCTGTTCGTCACCCACAACAAGGCGACGATGGAGGCCGCGCAGCAGCTTTCGGGCGTTACCATGCGCGAGCCGGGCGTCAGCCGCCTGGTGTCGGTCGACCTCGCCGAGGCCGCGCGCCTGGCGGGCGCGGCCTGAGCCAACGCTTAGGGAGGCCTGCATGTCGGACGTGGCGATGCTTCGGATCGGGCTGGTGGTCGCGGGCGTGCTGCTGCTGGCGGCGATCTACTTCTTCGGCCGGCCGAAGCGCCCGGGCCAGGGGCGCCGGCGCGGCGCCGGCTTCGCGTCGGGCGGCGCCAGTGGCCGGGTCGAGCCGACCCTGGGCGAACTGCTGCAGCAGGAGCTGGCCAGCGACGGCGAGCCGCAGGCGGTCCAGGGGGAAATGGACCTGGGCGACACGCCGGCCGAGGCGCAGGCGACGCAGGGCAGCGGCCCGGGACGCCGCCCGAGCGACGAGTTCGACAAGATCGTGACCCTGTACATCGCGGCCAGGGCGGGCGAGAAGCTGCGCGGGCCGGACATCGTGGTCGCGGCGGAGAAGACCGGCCTGACCTACGGCTACATGAACGTGTTCCACCGCCTGGTGGAAGGGCACCCGGAGCGCGGCCCGGTGTTCAGCGTGGCCAACATCATGAAGCCGGGCAGCTTCGACATGGCGACGATCCAGTCGCTGGAGACGCCCGCGATCGCGTTCTTCCTGACCCTGCCGGCGCCGGTGCCCGCGCTCGACGCGTGGGAAACCATGCTGCCCACCGCCGAGCGCATGACCGAGCTACTGGGCGGGGTGCTGCTGGACGAATCGCGCAGCGCCCTCGGCCGCCAGCGCATCCAGCACATCCGCGAAGACCTCCGCGCCTGGGACCGCCAGAACGAAACCCCGGCGCCCTCGCGCTCGCGCTGGTAGACGCATTTTTTTGCCACAGATTTCACAGATGAAAAATGGATAAAGAACGCAGTCCGACGGCAATGAAGTGCAGGCAGGACAAATCCTTTTTCAATCTGTGAAATCTGTGGCCAAAAAAACTCCAAAAGCGCGGGTCGAAGAACTCCGGCGGCTGCTGGAGGAGGCGAATTACCGCTACTACGTGCTCGACGATCCGACCCTGGCGGACATCGAGTACGACCGGATGCTGCGCGAGCTGGCCGAACTGGAAGCCGCGCACCCGGAACTGCACGATCCGAATTCGCCCACGGTCCGGGTCGGCGCGGCGCCCTCGGGCAAGTTCGCGACGGTGAAGCACGAGGTGCCGATGCTGTCGCTCGGCAATGCCTTCACCGAGGACGAGGTGCGCGAGTTCGTCGCCCGGATCGAGAAGGAGACCGGCGACGCGGATCCCGCGTTCTCGGTGGAGCCCAAGCTCGACGGCCTCGCGATCAGTCTGCGCTACGAGGACGGCTGCTTCGTGCGCGGCGCCACCCGCGGCGACGGTGCCAGCGGCGAGGACGTCAGCGCCAACCTGCGCACCATCCGTACGATTCCGCTGCGCCTGCGCGGCAAGGCGCCGAAGGTGCTGGAGGTGCGTGGCGAAGTGGTGATGCCCAAGGCCGCGTTCGAGCGCTGGAACGAGGCCGCGCGCGCCCGCGGCGACAAGCCGATGGCCAATCCACGCAACGGGGCCGCCGGCTCCCTGCGCCAGCTCGACCCGCGGATCACCGCGCAGCGCCCGCTCGCGTTCTACGCGTACGCGCTGGGCCAGGTCGAGGGCACGCAGCTGCCGCCGACCCATTCGCAGACGCTGGCCTGGCTGCACGAGCTCGGCTTCCCGGTCAGTGGCGAGGTCGACGTCGCCACCGGCGTCGACGGCCTGCTCGCCTATTACGCGCGGATCGGCGAACGCCGCGACGCGCTGCCGCACGACATCGACGGCGTGGTCTACAAGCTCGACCGCTACGACCAGCAACGCGCGATGGGCTTCGTCTCGCGCGCCCCGCGCTGGGCGCTGGCGCACAAGTTCCCGGCGCAGGAGGAGGCGACCACCGTCGAGTCGATCGAGGTCAATGTCGGCCGCACCGGCGCGGTCACGCCCTGGGTGCTGATGACGCCGGTGCACGTGGGCGGCGTCACCGTGACCCGCGCGACGCTGCACAACGCCGACCAGGTCGCGCGCCTGGACGTGCGCGTCGGCGACACCGTGATCGTGCGCCGCGCCGGCGACGTGATCCCGGAAGTGGTGCGCGTGGTCGAGGACAAGCGCCCGCTCGACAAGCGCGGCAAGCCGCTGCACCCGCCGTACCAGCTGCCTACCACCTGCCCGGACTGCGGGTCCGCGGTGGAGCGCGAGGAAGGCGAGGTCGTGGCGCGCTGCACCGGCGGGCTGTACTGCCCGGCGCAGCGCAAGCAGGCGCTGTTCCATTTCGGCTCGCGCCGGGCGATGGACATCGAGGGCCTGGGCGAGCGCTTCATCGAGGCGCTGGTCGACCTGGGCTACGTGCGCACGGTGGCAGACCTCTACCGCCTGACGGTGGACGATTTCGTCGAGATGAAGCGCCGTGCCGACGAGATGGCGGGCACCGTCCCGGAGACGGTCAAGGCCGGCAAGGTGGCGACGCGCTGGGCGGAAAACCTGGTCGCGGGCATCGAGGCGAGCAAGGACTCGAGCCTGGAGCGGGTGCTGTATGCGCTCGGGATCCGCGATGTCGGCGAGAGCACGGCGAAGACCCTGGCGCGGCATTTCGGCGCGCTCGATCCGATCATGGCCGCGGACGAGGAGGCGCTGCAGCAGGTGCCCGACGTGGGCCCGGTCGTGGCGAAGCGGATCGCGCACTTCTTCGCCCAGCCGCACAACCGCGAGGTGATCGCGGCGCTGCGCGAGGCGGGCGTGCACTGGAAAGAGGGCCCGCCGCAGCGCGCCAGCGAGGGCCCGCTGTCAGGCAAGACCGTGGTCCTCACCGGTGGCCTGGCGTCGATGAGCCGCGACGAGGCCGGCGCGCGCCTGGAAGCGCTCGGCGCGCGCGTCTCGGGCAGCGTCTCGAAAAAGACCAGCTTCGTCGTCGCCGGCGAAGCCGCCGGCAGCAAGCTGGCCAAGGCGCAGGAACTCGGCCTGGAGATCTGGGACGAAGCCAGGCTACTCGCCTTCCTGGAAGCGCATTAGCCACAGATTTCACAGATTGCACAGATGAAAGGGCCATGACGCGATGTTGTCGGGAATCACCGTGACCCAATCCGTGTTCATCTGTGAAATCTGTGGCTGAAAGAACCTCCAGCTCGAGCGAGTGGCAACCTACCGGCAGCCTGGAGGCGCTGCGGTTGCGGGCGCGGTTGTATGCGGCGGTGCGGGGGTTCTTCGCGGAGCGGGGGGTGCTGGAGGTGGAGACGCCGGTGATGTCGGCGGCGGGCAACACCGAGCCGAACATCGCTTCGTTCACCACGGAGTTCTCCGGACGCACCGACGGCGGGCCGCGCACGCGCTGGTTGCGGACCTCGCCCGAGTATCCGCTCAAGCGCCTGCTCGCAGGCGGGTACGGTGATTGCTACGAACTCGGCCGCGTGTTCCGCGATGGCGAGGCCGGGCAGCGCCACAACCCGGAGTTCACCATGCTCGAGTGGTACCGGGTCGGGTGGGACCACCTGCGCCTGGTCGAGGAGGCCGCCGCGCTGGTGCGCATGGCCCTGGCGCTGGTCGGGCGCGATGCGCGCCTGGAGACGGTCACCTATCGCGAGCTGTACCGCGGGCGCCTGGGCGTGGACCCGTTCCTGGCCAGCGACGAGGAGTTGCGCAATGCCCTGGGCGAGGTCCAGGTGGATCCGCGCGGGCTGTCGCGCGACGACTGGCTGGACCTGCTGATGACCCATCGCCTGCAGCCGGCCTTCGAGCCCGGGGTGATGCTCGCCGTGCACGATTGGCCGGCCAGCCAGGCGGCGCTGGCGCGCTTGCGCGACACCGGCGAAGGCTTCGCCGTGGCCGAGCGCTTCGAGCTGTACCTGGGCACGGTGGAACTGGCGAACGGTTACCACGAGTTGCAGGACGCCACTGAACAGCGGCAGCGCTTCGAACGCGACCTTGAGCTACGCGCCGGACGTGGCCACTCCCGACCTCGGCTCGACGAGCGTTTGCTGGCGGGGTTGGCGCACGGATTGCCGGCCTGTTCCGGGGTCGCGCTGGGCGTCGACCGGCTGCTGATGGCCATGCTCGGGACGGACCGCATCTGCGACGTGCTGGCGTTCGATTTCGGCCGTGCCTGATCGGCTTGCGTCGGTCCCGCGACCGGATCACGATGCGCCATGCACGTCATCCCGACGCCACCGGAATTGTGCGACCGGATCGAGTCCATCCATCTCGCCCGCGATGATGCCGGCGGGCGAGTGGTGCTGCCATCGAGCGGCATGGTGCTGGGTTTCCAACTTAGCGGTGCGGTCGCGCAAGACGGGCGGCGCCTCGAGCCACTCGGTGTCACCGGATTGCTCCGGCAGGGACGCAGCTTCCAGTACCAGGACGGGACCGCCAGCGTCCTGGTGAAGTTCCGGCCGGGCGCCGGCGCCGCGCTAGGCGTTCCGGCACGCGAGCTGTTCGACCAGAGCGTGGCGCTCGACTCACTGCTCTCTCGTCCGCTGCGCCCTGGCGCCGCGCGCATCCTGCAGGCAGAGTCGCTCGAGGGCGCACTGGAGGCGCTCACGGCCCTGCTCGGGCGCATTCCCTGGTCGCGTGATGTCGTGGTCGAGGCAGCACTGCAGTCGCTGGATGATTGGCGGGGAGGCGCTGGCGTGGCGGCGGTGGCGCGTTCGCTCCAGCTCAGCGAACGCCAGCTTGCGCGCAGGTTCCTCGCCAGCGTCGGGATCGCCCCCAAGCGTTATGCGGGACTCAGGCGCTTCGAGCGGGCGACGCTGGCGATGCGGGGCCGGAGCTCCATGGTCCAGGTCGCGCTCGAGGCGGGCTACTACGACCAGCCGCACCTGGCGCGGGAAATCCGCCGTTTCGCCGGGATGACCCCGCGGGAACTGTGGCGCACCCTGCGCTGAGCCGGATGTCCGCATCGTACAAGCCGCGCACCACGCGGGCTGCCTAACCTGCCGCCTTCCTTCGAGCAGAGGCGACCATGGCCAGGCAACCCGACATCTTCACCAACGTGCACAAGGGAATCCGCGCAGCCCTGTTCCAGGCCTGCATCCGCCTGGGGCGCGCCGCAGACGACGACCCGGACCTGCCGGAAACGCTGGCATTCGCCGCGGGCGCACTGCGATTCGTGGCCCACCACGGCGAGAACGAGGACCTCCTGCTGCTGCCGATGTTGACGGAACGTTGTCCCCGCCTCGCCCGGTGGATGGCGGACGAGCATCGTGACGTCGAAGCCCGCCTTGCGGCCTTGCATGGTGAGCTGGGCAAGGCTCCGGTCGCATCCCTGTACCTCGAGTTCGGCGCGTTCACCGCGATCTATCTCTTGCACATGCTCGAAGAAGAGCGGGCGGAGTCCGAACTGCGCGATGCGCTCGATCAAGAGGACATCGGCTCGGTGGGGCGGCGCTCGCTGGCACGGACGGCACCCGCGGACCAGCACCTGATGCTGGGATTCATGTTGTCGGCGATGCCCCCTGCGGAAGCGAAGGCAATGCTCGGCAACCTGCCTCCCGACCTGGCCGGGGCGCTGGCGCCGCTACTGGTGGACGGACACCCGACCGGGACCCGTTTTCGCCCATAATTGCGCGATGTCCGACATGGATTACGCGCGCTACGACCACGTCCGCCCGATCCGCTGGACCGGGGAGGCGCTGGAGCTGCTGGACCAGCGCAAGCTGCCGTTCGCCACCGAGACCCTGTGCTGCCGCACGGCCGACGAGGTCGCCACGGCGATCCGCGACCTGGCGGTGCGCGGCGCGCCCGCGATCGGGATCGCCGCGGCCTGGGGCGTGGTACTCGCGGCACGCGCCGTCGATGCCGTGGACGCCTCCGCCGCGGCGCAGGCCCTGGAGCCGGCACTGCAGCGGCTCAACGCCGCGCGCCCGACCGCGGTCAACCTGGCCTGGGCGCTGGCGCGCATGCGCGGTGCGTTGGCGCGCGCGGCCGATGGCGACTGGCGCGCGGCGCTGGACGCCGAGGCTGCCGCCATCGAGCGCGAGGACCTCGCCGCCAACCGGCGCATGGGCGAGCTCGGCGCGGCGCTGATCGCCCCGGGCAGCGGCGTGCTCACCCACTGCAACACCGGATCGCTCGCCACCGCCGGCTTCGGCACCGCGCTCGGCGTGATCCGCGCCGGGGTCGCGCAGGACCGGATCGGACGCGTGTTCGCCGGCGAGACGCGGCCGTGGCTGCAGGGCGCGCGACTGACCGTGTGGGAGCTGCAGCAGGACGGCATCGACGCGACCCTGATCGCCGATGCCGCCGCGTCGCACCTGATGAAGTCCGGCCAGGTGCAATGGGTGGTCGTGGGCGCCGACCGGATCTGCGCCAACGGCGACACCGCCAACAAGATCGGCACCTACCAGCTGGCGATCGCGGCGCGCCACCACGGGGTGCGGTTCATGGTGGTCGCGCCGTCCTCGACCGTGGACATGGACACCCCGAGCGGCGACCTGATCGAGATCGAGGAACGCGATCCCGGCGAGCTGCACGCGGTCGGCGGCAGCCGGACGGTCGCCGAGGGCATCGGTGCCTGGAACCCGGTCTTCGACGTCACCCCGCACACCCTGATCGATGCCATCGTGACCGAGCGCGGCGTGGTCCTGGCGCCGGACCCGGAGCGGATGCGGGAAGCCTTCCCAAGCCCTTGATTTAGCGGGCAAATCCGGCTGCGTCCCGGCACGATCCGTGGTACAATTTCACACTTCGCGGACGCATTGCCGGACAGCGGCGTCCCATCCCTCCAGAACGGATCCCAGATGGCCGAGAACGCCAAGGAAATCATCCCCGTCAACCTCGAGGACGAGATGCGCCGCAGCTACCTCGATTACGCCATGAGCGTGATCGTGGGGCGCGCGCTCCCGGACGTCCGCGACGGCCTGAAGCCGGTGCACCGCCGCGTGCTGCACGCGATGAACGAGCTCGGCGCGCATGCCAACAAGCCCTACTACAAGTCCGCGCGCATCGTCGGCGACGTGATCGGCAAGTACCACCCGCACGGCGACCAGTCGGTGTACGACACCCTGGTGCGCATGGCGCAGCCGTTCTCGCTGCGCTACCTGCTGGTGGACGGGCAGGGCAACTTCGGTTCGGTGGACGGCGACTCGGCCGCGGCCATGCGTTACACCGAGGCGCGGATGTCGCGCCTGGCGCACGAGCTGATGGCGGACATCGACAAGGAAACCGTCGACTTCCAGCCCAACTACGACGAGAAGGAGCTGGAGCCGACGGTGATGCCGTCCCGGTTCCCGAACCTGCTGGTCAACGGCTCGGCCGGCATCGCGGTGGGCATGGCCACCAACATCCCGCCGCACAACCTGTCCGAGGTGATCGACGCCACGATCGCCCTGATCGACGACCCCGGGATCGACATCGACGGGTTGATGGAGCGGATGCCGGGGCCGGACTTCCCGACCGGCGGCATCATCAACGGCGTCGCCGGCATCCACGCCGCGTACCGCGGCGGCCGCGGCCGGGTGCGGATCCGCGCCAGGGCCGACATCGAGGTCGCCGACAACGGCCGCGAGGCGATCGTGGTCACCGAGATTCCCTACCAGGTGAACAAGGCGCGGCTGATCGAGAAGATCGCCGACCTGGTCAAGGAAAAGAAGATCGACGGCATCAGCGAGTTGCGCGACGAGTCCGACAAGGACGGCATGCGCATCTACATCGAGGTCAAGCGCGGCGACTCGGCCGAGGTCGTGCTCAACAACCTCTACTCGCAGACGCCGATGGAGTCGGTGTTCGGCATCAACATGGTCGCGCTGGTGGACGGCCGGCCGGCGCTGCTGAACCTCAAGCAGCTGCTCGAGGCCTTCGTCCGCCACCGCCGCGAGGTGGTGACGCGGCGCACGATCTTCGACCTGCGCAAGGCGCGCGCCCGCGCCCACGTGCTCGAGGGCCTGACCGTCGCGCTGGCCAACATCGACGAGATGATCGAGCTGATCAAGAGCTCGGCGAACCCGAACGAGGCGCGCGACCGGATGCTGGCGCGGCGCTGGGCGCCGGGCCTGGTGGCGAGCCTGCTCGAGGCGGCCGGCGCCGAGGCCTCGCGGCCGGAGGACCTGCCCGCCGGCGTCGGCCTGGTGGAGGGGACCTACCAGCTCACCGAGACCCAGGCCCAGCAGATCCTGGAGATGCGCCTGCACCGCCTGACCGGGCTGGAGCAGGAGAAGCTGACCGAGGAGTACCGGCAGCTGCTCGACACCATCCGCGGCCTGATCGGGATCCTCGAGGATCCGGACGTGCTGCTCCACGTGATCCGCACCGAGCTGCACAACCTCAAGGCCGAGTACGGCGACCCGCGCCGCAGCGAAATCCGCGCCAGCGAGGAGGACCTCGACGTCCTCGACCTGATCGCGCCGGAGGACGTGGTGGTGACGCTGTCGCACGCCGGCTACGCCAAGCGCCAGCCGGTCAGCGCCTACCGCGCGCAGCGGCGCGGCGGCCGGGGGCGCAACGCGGCCGCGACCAAGGACGAGGATTTCATCGACCAGCTGTGGCTGGTCAATACCCACGACACGCTGCTGACCTTCACCAGCGCCGGCCGGGTGTTCTGGCTGCCGGTGCACCAGTTGCCGGACGCCGGCCCGCATGCGCGTGGCCGCCCGATCGTCAACTGGATCCCGCTGGAGCCGGGCGAGCAGGTGCAGGCGGTGCTGCCGGTGCGCGAGTACAGCGAGAACCTGTTCGTGTTCTTCGCCACCCGCAACGGCACGGTCAAGAAGACCCCGCTCACCGAGTACGCCTACCGCCTGCAGCGCGGCAAGATCGCGATCAACCTCGCCGAGGGCGACGCGCTGGTGAACGCGGAGCTGTCCGACGGCACCCGCGACATCATGCTGTTCGCCAGCAACGGCAAGGCGGTGCGCTTCGCGGGCAACACCGTGCGGCCGATGGGCCGAACCGCGACCGGCGTGCGCGGCATGAAGCTGGCCGAGGGCGAGGAGGTGGTGAGCCTGATCGTGCTCGACGGCGAGGGCGACATCCTCACCGCCAGCGAGCGCGGCTACGGCAAGCGCACCCCGGTGTCCGAGTACCCGCGCAAGGGTCGCGGCACCCAGGGCGTGATCGCGCTGCAGACCACCGCGCGCAACGGCAAGCTGGTCGGTGCGATCCAGCTCAGCGACCAGCACGAGGTGCTGCTGATTTCCGACGGCGGCACCCTGGTCCGCACGCGCGCCTCGGAGATCGCCCAGGTCGGCCGCAACACCCAGGGCGTGACCCTGATCCGGCTGGGCGAGGGCGAGTCGCTGCAGGCGATCGAGCGCGTCGATGCCTCGCTCGAGGAAGAGGCCGAGGTGGTCGCCGGGATGACCGAGGTCGCGGCCCCGCCGGAAGCCTGACCCTGTAGGAGCCGACCCATGGTCGGCTCGCGATGGGCGGTTCATGCCATCAGCCGACCATGGGTCGGCTCTACGGGCTCACCCGATCCAGCCGTTCAACAGGTCGGCGAACTCGTCGGCGTGCTCCTCCTCCTGGGCCAGGATGCCCTCGAGGATGCGCTTGGTGGTCGTGTCGCGGTCGCCGATGTAGTTGATCATCGCCCGGTAGCTGTCGATCGCGATGCGCTCGGCCACCAGGTCCTCGGTGACCATGTCGCGCAGGTCGGTGCCGGGCTTGTACTCGGCGTGGGAGCGCGCGGTCAGGGTGTCCGGGTCCAGGTCCGGCTCGCCGCCGAGCTGGACAATGCGCTCGGCCAGTTCGTGCGCGTGCGCCTGCTCCTGCTGCGCGTGCTCGAGGAATTCCGCCTTGACCGCGTCGGCCAGCATCCCCGACGCCATGAAGTAGTGGCGGTAGTAACGCAGCACGCACACGTACTCGGTGGCCAGCGCCTCGTTGAGCAGACGGATCACGGTGTCGCGGTCGGCGCCGTAGCTGGGCGTGATCGCGCCCTGGTCGACCTGCTCGCGCGCATTGCGGCGCAGCGTCGCCAGGTCCGGCATGCCGGGGATGGCGGTGCCGTTCGAAGTGGGGGTGGGGGTCTGCATGGGGGGGCTCCTTGCGTGGTTCCTGGGTCAGGGGAGCACGGACAGCACGTGCTCGGCCGAGGACACCCGGAACTCGCCCGGCGCCTCCACCAGCACCTGCCGGGCGACGCCGTCCTCGGCGTAGATCGCGAAGCGCTTGGAGCGGGTGCCCATGCCGTAGGCGCTGGCGTCCATCTCCAGGCCGAGCGCGCGGGTGAAGTCGGCGTTGCCGTCGGCCAGCATCATCAGGCCGTCCGGGACGTGCTGGCTCTCGGCCCAGGCCTGCATCACGAACGGGTCGTTGACCGAGACGCAGGCGACGTCGATGCCGCGCTCGCGGAACTCGTCGAAGCGCTCGACGAAGCCGGGCAGGTGTTTTTCCGAGCAGGTCGGGGTGAACGCCCCGGGCACGGCGAAGATCACCACCTTGCGGTTGTCGAACAGGTCGCGGGTGTCGAGCGTCTCGACGCCGTCGCCGATCCGCTGCAGCGCGACTTCGGGCAGGCGCTCGCCGGGTTTGATGGCCATGGGTCTCGTGTCCTCCGTGTCCCCCTTGATCGGGTGAGTCTAGTGGGCGGCCTGGGCAAGGCCGTGTCAACGCCCCGGGCGCGGTGCTGCGATAATGCGTGGCGTCCCTCCCGCAGCGCAGGCACGGAGCCCATGCAGTTCAAGGACTACTACGAGATCCTGGGCGTCGAGCCCAGCGCGGGCGAGGCCGAGATCAAGTCGGCCTACCGCAGGCTCGCGCGCAAGTACCACCCGGACGTCAGCAAGGAGGCCGACGCCGAGGAGAAGTTCAAGGCGGTCAACGAGGCCTACGAGGCGCTGCGCGATCCGGCGCGGCGCAAGGCCTACGACCAGCTGCGCACCCGCGGCTACCGGCCGGGCGACGAAGTGCGCCCGCCGCCGGGCGGTTTCGGCCAGGGTGGGCCGCAGGGCGGCTTCGACTTCGACGAGATCTTCGCCGGCGGCGGCGCCGCGGGCGGCTTCAGCGATTTCTTCGAGGAACTGTTCGGCCGCCGGCGTGCGGGTGCCGGCCCGGGCTTCGGCGGGCGCCCGCAACCGCGCGGCGACACCCGGGCCAAGCTCGCGGTGCCGCTGGAGTCGGTCTACCGCGGTGACAGCGTGCGCATCGGGGTCAATGGCCGGACCCTCGAAGTGAAGATCCCCAAGGGCGTGCGCCAGGGGCAGTCGATCCGGCTGGCGGGGCAGGGCGCGCAAGGCGGCGACCTGTTCCTGGAGGTCGAGTACGCCGCGCATCCGCAGTTCGAGGTGGACGGGCGCAACATCATCCACCAGCTCCCGGTGGCGCCTTGGGAGGCCGCGCTGGGCGCGACGGTCAGCGTGCCGACCCTGGGCGGGCCGGTGGAGCTGAAGATCCCGGCGGATTCGGAAGCCGGGCGCAAGCTGCGCCTGCGCGGCCGCGGGCTACCCGGGACGCCGGCCGGCGACCAGATCGTGGAGCTGGAGGTGCTGGCGCCGCACGCCGTCACCGACGCGCAGCGCGAGGCCTACGCGACATTGCGGGATGCGTTCGGGAACGATTGGCGCAGGGCCTGACGGCTCCCACGAGTCCCGGCGTCAGGCGGCGGTGGGGCCTTCGTCGCCGCCGCCGAGGGTGCCGAGGATCACCTCGGCCAGCTCTTCCTCGCTGAAGGGCTTGGTGAGATAGGCGCGCGCGCCCTGGCGCATGCCCCACATGCGGTCGGTTTCCTGGTCCTTGGTGGTCACCAGGATCACCGGGATGTGCTTGGTGGTCGGCTCGCGCGAAATCGAGCGCGTGGCCTGGAAGCCGTTGAGGTTCGGCATCACCACGTCCATCAGGATCAGGTCGGGCAGCTCCTTCTTGGCGATCTCGACGCCGGCCGCGCCGTCTTCGGCGGTCAGCGCTTCGTGGCCGAGCTTCTCCACGATGCGGCGGATGCCCATCAGCTGCGAAGGGGAGTCGTCGACGATGAGGATGCGGGCCATGCGGGTCTTCCCTGAAGGGTTAGGGCGATTGTAGCGGCGCCGGGAGCGCCCGCAAGCAGCCTGCAGGCCGGTGCCCGGCGGAAACGGTCACAGGCGCACGACGGTGCGGCCCAGCGAGCCGCCGGCCAGCATCCGTGCGAACACGTCCGGGAGCTCCCCGAGGGTGGCTTCGCGGGTGCAGATCCGGTCCAGGCGGGCGGGCTTCCAGTCGTCGCCGAGGTGGCGCCAGATCGCGTCGCGGATGTCGCGCGCGTTGCCGGCCGAGGCCACGCCCAGCAACGACACGCCGCGGATGATGAACGGCATGACCGTGGCCGACAGCTCGGCCGAGGCCGCCAATCCGGCGCTGGCGACGTTCCCGTAAGGCACGGTCTGCGCGAGCAGGCTGGCGAGCATCGGCCCGCCGACGTTGTCGAGTCCGCCGCCGAAGCGCGCCGATTCCATCGGCCGGGTGGTCGCCAGCGCGTCGCGGCCGTGCACCTGGCTGGCGCCCAGCGCGCGCAGGTATTCGTGCTGGTCGGGCTTGCCGCTGATCGCGTGCACCTCGTAGCCGGCACGGCTGAAGATGTCGATCGCCAGCGAGCCGACACCGCCGGTGGCGCCGGTCACGCACAGCGGGCCCATGTCCGGCCGCTGGCGGTTCTCCTGCATCCGGAACAACGCCAGCGCGGCCGTGTAGCCGGCGGTGCCGATGACCATCGCCTCGCGCAGGGTGAGCCCTTGCGGCAGCGGGATCGTCCACTCCGCTTGCAGGCGCGCGTACTTCGCATAGCCGCCGTCGCGGGTCTCGCTGAGGCCGCAGCCGGTGACCAGCACCGGGTCGCCCTCGCGGAAGGCCGGGTCGCTGGAGGCGACCACGTGGCCGGCGACGTCGATTCCGCCGACCAGCGGGAAACGGCGCAGGATCTTGCCCTGGCCGGTGCCGGCCAGGGCGTCCTTGTAGTTCACCGACGAGTACGCGACCTCGATCACGACTTCTCCCGGCGCAAGCATGTCCAGCGACACGTCCTCGATCCCGGCGCGGTAGCCGGCGTCGTCCTGGTGGATGCGGAACGCGGGGAAGCGGTCGGGGAGGGTGGGCATCAGCGCAGGTCCTTGCGGCGTTTCTCGTCCAGCCACTTGTCGGCGCGGGCCGGGACGTAGGCGCGCATCCAGCCGAGCAGGGCGTCGATGTCGTCGCCGTGCCACAGGTCCTGGCGCTGGTCGGCGTGCAGGAAGCGCTCGGCGACCATGCGATCCATCATCGCGATCAGCGGGTCGTAGAAATCGTCCACGTCGAGGAACGCACAAGGCTTGTCGCCCAGCCCGAGCTGGCGCCAGGTGAGCATCTCGAACATCTCGTCCATGGTGCCGAAGCCGCCCGGCAGGGCGACGAAGGCGTCGGAGAGATCGAACATGCGCGCCTTGCGCTCGTGCATGTTGGCCACGACCTCGAGCCGGGTGACGCCGCGGTGCGCGACTTCCCAGTTGACCAGCTGCTCGGGGATGACGCCGACGACTTCGCCACCGGCCGCCAGCGCGGCATCGGCCACGATGCCCATCAGGCCGACGTTGCCGCCGCCGTAGACCACGGCCAGGCCCTCGCGCGCGATCCGCGTGCCGAGCTGGGCGGCACGCTCGGCGTACTCCGGCCGCGAGCCGGCGTTCGAGCCGCAGTAGACGCAGACCGAACGCAGCTCGCCCACTCAGTTCGCCTTGTGGATGGCCCGCTTGTGAACCGCCATCGCGGCGTCGTGCACCGCTTCGGACAGCGACGGGTGCGCGTGGCAGATGCGGGCGAGGTCGTCGGCGGAGCCCTTGAACTCCATCGCCAGCACGCCCTCGTGGACCAGTTCGGACACGTTGGCGCCGACCAGGTGCAGGCCCAGCACGCGGTCGGTCTCGGCGTGCGCGAGCACCTTCACGAAGCCGGCCGGCTCGGCCATCGCCACCGCGCGGCCGACCGCCGCGAACGGGAAGCTGCCGGCCTTGTAGGGAATGCCTTCGGCCTTGAGCTGCTCCTCGGTCTTGCCGACCCAGGCAATCTCCGGCTCGGTGTAGATGACCCACGGGATCGTGTCGAAGTTGACGTGGCCAGGCAGGCCGGCGATCAGCTCGGCCACGGCGATGCCTTCCTCGAAGCCCTTGTGCGCCAGCATCGGGCCGCGCACGCAGTCGCCGATTGCCCAGACGCCGTCCACGCCGGTGTGGCAGTGCTCGTCCACCTCGATCTGGCCGCGGTCGGTGAGCTTCACCCCGGTCCCGTCGGCGAGCAGGCCCCTGGTCGCCGCGCGGCGGCCCACGGCCACCAGCAGCTTGTCGACCACGATCTCCTGCGCCTCGCCCTTGGCGTCGGTGTAGGCGACGTGCACACCGTCCTTCTTCACTTCGGTGCCGGAGACCTTGCAGCCCAGGCGGATGTCCAGGCCCTGCTTCTTGAACTCGCGCGCGGCGACCTTCGCCACCTCCGCGTCGGCGGCGGCGAGGAAGTTCGGCAGGCCCTCGAGGATCGTGACCTCGGAGCCGAGGCGGTTCCACACGCTGCCCAGCTCGAGGCCGATCACGCCCGCGCCGATCACGCCCAGCCGCTTGGGCACCTTGTCGAAGTCGAGCGCGCCGACGTTGTCGACGATGTGCTCGCCGAACTTCGCGAACGG
Source organism: Lysobacter sp. (assembly GCA_044464395.1). GTDB lineage: Bacteria > Pseudomonadota > Gammaproteobacteria > Xanthomonadales > Xanthomonadaceae > Cognatiluteimonas. The sequence continues at coordinate 138,382 of JBIQLI010000002.1, read as the reverse complement.
CAGCTCGATCGAATCCGAGCCCGCGGCGAGGATCACGTTGGTGCCCTTGAGCTCGACCGTCTTGCCGTCGTGCTGCTTCACCGAGACCACGTTGCCCGGCTGCAGCTGGCCGAAGCCGTAGTAGGCGGTGATCTTGTTGGCCTTGAACAGCGCCGCGATGCCGCCGGTGAACTGCTTCACGATCTTGTCCTTGCGGCCGATCATGGTGCCGACGTCGATCTTCGGCTTGTCGAAGCTGATGCCGTGCTCGCCGAAGATATGGCCCATGTTCCAGTACTGGCGCGAGGAATCCAGCAGCGCCTTGGACGGGATGCAGCCCACGCGCAGGCAGGTACCGCCCAGGGCCGGCTTGCCGTCCTTGCCCAGCGCGGCGTCGACGCAGGCGACCTTCATGCCCAGTTGCGCGGCGCGGATCGCGGCGTGGTAGCCGGCGGGACCGCCGCCGATCACGACAACATCGAATTGTTCACTCATTGCATTCACTCGCGGGAATGAGGGGAATGGGGAATGAGGGGAATGGAGGACAACGGGGAATTCCGCATTCCCCTCATTCCCTTCATTCCGCTACATGCCAAGCAGCATCCGGTGCGGATTCTCGAGCTGGTTCTTGATCTCCACCAGGAACAGCACCGCGTCCTTGCCGTCGATGATGCGGTGGTCGTAGCTCAGCGCGATGTACATCATCGGCGCGGCGACGACCTGGCCGTTTTCGACGATCGCGCGCTCCTTGATCGTGTGCATGCCGAGGATCGCCGACTGCGGCGGATTGACGATCGGCGTGGACATCAGCGAGCCGAAGGTGCCGCCGTTGGTGATGGTGAAGGTGCCGCCCTGCAGATCCTCGAGCTTGAGCCCGCCCTCGCGCGCCTGGGTCGCGTACTCGGCGATGCCCTTCTCGACGTCGGCGAAGGACATGCGCTCGACGTTGCGCAGCACCGGGGTGACCAGGCCGCGATCGGTCGAGACCGCGATCGAGATGTCGGCGTAGCCGTGGTAGATGATGTCGTCGCCGTCCACCGAGGCGTTGACCACCGGGTACTTCTGCAGCGCATTGGCCGCGGCCTTCGCGAAGAAGCTCATGAAGCCGAGCTTGATCCCGTGCTCCTTCTGGAACTGCTCGCCGAGCTCCTTGCGCATGGCCATGACCTTGCCCAGGTTGACCTCGTTGAACGAGGTCAGCATCGCGATCGAGTTCTTCGACTGCATCAGGCGCTCGGCGATGCGCTTGCGGATGCGGGTCATCGGTACCCGCTCCTCGGGGCGCGCGCCGCCGGCGACGCCGCCGGTGCGGCCCGCGGCGTAGTTGACCAGGTCTTCCTTGGTCACCGCGCCGCGGCGGCCGGTGCCCGGCACCTGCGACGCGTCGATGCCTTCCTTCTCGGCGGTGAAGCGCGCGCCCGGGGGCAGGTCGGCGTTGCCGCCGGGCGCCTTCGCCGGGGCAGGGGCGGGCGCGGCGGCGGCCTTCTCCTGCTTCGCCGGCGCGGCCTTGGCCTCGGCCGCCTTGGGCGCTTCTTCCTGCTTCGCCGGTGCGGCGCCTTCCTCGATCACCGCCAGCACCTGCTGGCTGGTCACGGTGGCGCCGGACTCGAACCTGATCTCCTTGATCACGCCATCCACCGGCGAGGGCACTTCGAGCACGACCTTGTCGGTCTCCAGGTCCACCAGGTTCTCGTCGCGGGCGACGGCGTCGCCCACCTTCTTGTTCCAGGTGGCGATGGTGGCGTCGGAGACGGATTCCGGCAGAACCGGGACTTTGACTTCAGTGGCCATGGCGGGCGTCCTGGAAAGAATCTCTGGTGGAAAGGGGGGTCATTCGGCGACGTGGTCGCCGTCGAGCGGGTTGACGAGGGCGTCGGCGACCAGCTGTTCCTGCTCGGCGACATGCTCGGCGAAGTGGCCCACGGCCGGCGACGGCGAGCGCGCGCGCCCGGCGTAGTCGAGCACCTGGCCCTTCTGCAGGCAGGCCCGCAGGTGGTGCTGGATCTGGTACCAGGCGCCCTGGTTCTGGGGTTCTTCCTGGCACCACATCACCTCGCGCGCGGAGCCGTGGCGCTTGAGCTCGGCGGCAAGCTGCTCGCGCGGGAACGGGTAGAGCTGCTCCACGCGGACCAGGGCGACGTCCTCCAGGCCCTGCTTGTGCGCCGCCTCGAGCAGGTCGTAGTAGACCTTGCCCGCGCACAGCACCACGCGCCGCACCTTCTTCGCGGTGGCGGTGGTGTCCGGGATCAGTTCCTGGAAGCCGCCCTTGGCCAGCTCGTCGAGCGTGGACACGGCCAGCTTGTGGCGCAGCAGCGACTTCGGGGTCATCACCACCAGCGGCTTGCGGGTGGCCATGTGCATCTGCCGACGGACCATGTGGAACGCCTGCGCCGGGGTGGTCGGCGCGCACACGATCATGTTGTCCAGCGCGCACAGCTGCAGGAACCGCTCCAGGCGCGCCGAGCTGTGCTCGGGGCCCTGGCCCTCGTAGCCGTGCGGCAGGAACAGGGCCAGGCCGCACAGCCGGTCCCACTTCGCCTCGCCCGAGGACAGGAACTGGTCGATCACCACCTGGGCGCCGTTGGCGAAGTCCCCGAACTGCGCTTCCCAGATGTCGAGGGTCATCGGGTCGGCGGTGGCATAGCCGTATTCGAACGCCATCACCGCTTCCTCGCTGAGCAGCGAGTCGATGATGGTCACGTCCTGCGGATCCTCCACCAGCTGCTGCAGCGGCAGGTACTCGTCGTGGCTGTCCTGGTCGTGCAGGATCGCGTGGCGGTGGAAGAAGGTGCCGCGGCCGGAATCCTGGCCGACCAGGCGCAGCTTGTAGCCCTCGGCGAGCAGGGTCGCGTAGGCGAGGTTCTCGGCGAAGCCCCAGTCGCCGGCCTGCTTGCCGGCGGCCATCTTGCGGCGGTCGTCGTAGATCTTCGCGACGCGCGGGTGCAGCTTGATCGAATCCGGGACGGTGGTGATCCGCTCGGCGAGCTCGACCAGGCGCTTGCGCGCGACCTTGGTGTCCACCTTGTCGGACAGCCTGCCCTCGAGGAAGCGCGACCAGTCCACGCTCGGGCCGTCCGGGGCCTTGTCCACCACCTCGGTGGTGACCGCGCCGGCGTCCAGCTTGTCGCGATACGCATCGACCAGCGACTTCGCGGCGTCCTCGGCGATCACGCCCTCGGCGACCAGGCGCGCGGCGTAGAGCTCACGCGGAGTCTTGTGCTGGCGGATGGTGCGGTACATCAGCGGCTGGGTCGCCGCCGGCTCGTCGGCCTCGTTGTGGCCGTGGCGGCGGTAGCAGACCAGGTCGATGACCACGTCCTTGTTGAAGCGCTGGCGGAAGTCGAACGCGAGCTGCGCGCAGAACGCCACCGCCTCGGGGTCGTCGCCGTTCACGTGCAGCACCGGCGCGCCGACCATCTTCGCCACGTCGGTGCAGTACAGCGTCGAGCGGGCGTCGTCGGCGTCGCTGGTGGTGAAGCCGATCTGGTTGTTGACCACGATGTGCACGGTGCCGCCGACGCGGAAGCCGCGGGCCTGCGACATCTGCAACAACTCCATCACCACGCCCTGGCCGGCGAACGCGGCGTCGCCGTGGATCAGCACCGGCATCACCTGGCGGCGCTCGTTGTCGCCGCGGCGCTGCTGGCGCGAGCGCACGCTGCCGGCGACCACCGGGTCGACGATCTCCAGGTGCGAGGGGTTGAACGCCAGCGCCAGGTGCATCGGGCCGCCCGGGGTGGCGATGTTGGCGCTGAAGCCCATGTGGTACTTCACGTCGCCGGTGTGGGCGCGATCGCTGGGCTGGTCGAACTTGCCCTCGAACTCGTCGAACAGCTTGCGCGGTGGCTTGCCGAGGGTGTTGACCAGGACGTTGAGGCGGCCGCGGTGGGCCATGCCGATCACCACGTCCTTGACCCCGTCGCCGCCGGCGCGCCGGAGCATGACGTCGAGCATCGGGATCAGGCTGTCGCCGCCCTCGAGCGAGAAGCGCTTCTGGCCGACGTACTTGGTGTGCAGGTAGCGCTCCAGGCCTTCGGCGGCGGTGAGCCGCTCCAGGACCCGCAGCTTGTCGTCCTTCGACAGGCCGTACTGGCCGGCGGCGGCCTCCAGGCGCTCGTACATCCAGCGGCGCTGCTCGGCGTCGGTGATGTGCATGAACTCGGCGCCGATCGGGCCGGTGTAGGTGGCCTTGAGCAGCGACAGCAGTTCGCCGAGCTGCATGCGCTCGCGGCCGGCGACGCCGCCGGTGAAGAACTCGGCCTTGAGGTCGGCCTCGGAAAGCCGGTGGAACGCGAGGGTCAGGTCCGGGGCATCGGGCTTGGCGGCCATGCCCAGCGGGTCGAGGTCCGCGCCCAGGTGGCCGCGCGAGCGGTAGGCGGTGACCAGCTTGCCGACCGCGCGCTCGCGGTCGTCGCCGGTCCCGGCGGTGGCGGCGGTGCTGCCGTGGGCGGCCTGGCGCGCGGCGGCGGCGACCTGATCGATGACCGCGGAATGCGGGATGTCGCCGGCCTCGCGGCCCTTGAAGCCGTCGAACCAGGCTTTCCAGGAGGGCCCGACGGAGTCGGGGGAGACGAGGTACTGCTCGTACAGGTCCTCGATGAAGCTGGCATTGGCGCCCAGCTGCGAGGACTGCGCAAACTGCTTCAGGAGACTGTCCACTCGGGGATTGGCAAGCTCGTGGGTGGGGGCGGGCCTTGCAACATGGAATTATAGCCGGAGCCCACCCTAGATTCCGAGGGCCCGGTACTCCGTGACGGGGCGCGAGCGCGCCCACACGCGTTCGAATTCGGCGCGCAACTGGCGCGCCCGGCCCGGCGCGTTGAAGTCGGCTTCGCCGGCGATCCGGTCGCCAAGGGTCCGGTGGTAATAGCCGCCGACGTCGTTGGCGATCCAGGCCGAGGCGTCTTCGCGGTCCACGGGGTCGGCCAGTTCGCGGAACAGGAACACGCTGGGCAGGCGTTGCGCCAGCGCCAGCAGCGGCGCCTGGGCACGCTGCGGCGCGGCCGCGTCGGGCAGCAGGATCCGCACCTGGCCGCCCAGCCCGGCGGTGGCGAAGCCGCGCAGCGCGGCCAGCACCGGCGGTGCATCGAACAGGCCCGGGTCCAGCGCGCGCAGGCGCAGGCACAAGGCGCGCCGTGCCGCCGAGACCAGCGCGGTGGTGGTCGCCACCGCGTCCACCGGCATCGCGACCGCGACCGGGCCGGCGACGATCCGGTGCATCGCCTGGTGTTCGATGCCCGCTTCCATGAAGCGCGGGCCCTGGGGAATGAAGTCGTGGCGCAGGTAGAAGTCGATCGCGCCGGCCTGCGCATGCAGCGCCACCTCGTGCCAGCCGCGCTGGCGCGCGAGCCGCAGCAAGGTCAGCAACATCGCACTGCCCACGCCACGACCGCGCCAGCCCGGCAGCACCGCCATGCGCCCGATCCTCGCCGGCTGGTCCGGGGAGGGCGGCACCATGCGCCCGGTGCCGATGGCCTCGCCGGACAGGGTCCGGGCGACCACGTGCAGGCAGCCCGGGTCCAGCGCGTCGCGTTCCAGTTCCTGCGGCACCTGCTGCTCGCCCACGAACACCGCCTCGCGGATCGCGTGCAGTTCGGCCATGGCCCGCGGGTATTCGACCGCCTGCACCCGGAACGGTTGCGGCAGGGCGTCGTCACCGGTGCTCATGGCCCGTCCCCGGGCGCGAGTTGGTAGTGGCCGGATTCGTACAGCGCGAACACCACGTCGCGGCCGTGCTGCGAGAGCGCGGCGTAGCCGCGGCCGTCGAGCGCGTCGGCAGCGGCGATGCGGCGGGCGTCGGCCAGCGGCAGGGCATGCGCTTCGCCGCTGGCGAACAGACGCGCGCCGCGTTTCGCCCGGCGCCAGGCCATGCGGCTCATCGGGTGGCGTTGCAGGTGCGCGCCATGGTCGAGCTGCCATTCCAGTTCGATCCGCGGTGCCAAGGGCCCCGGTGCGACGTCGCCGGCACTGCGGTAGGTGGTGATGAAGCGGCCGAACCAGTCGCCGAGCCGGTCCGGGTCGTTCATGCGCAGCATGTTCAGGGCCTCGACCACCCGCTGCATCGCCGCCGCGTCGATCTCGTTCGGGTCGGCCGGAACCTGGAGGTCCGGATCGCGGTAGCGAAGCCCCTCGTCGGCCTCGCTGGCCAGGGTGTCGACGAAGTCGCCGAGCAGCTCCGCGGCGGCGGGCGCGCGCATGCCGACGGAGAAGGTCAGGCAGGCATCCTCGCCGACGCCATGGTGCGGCACGCCGGGAGGGAGATAGAGCATGTCGCCGGGGCCGAGCAGCCATTCGTGGTCGGGGTCGAAGCGCTGCAGCAGCTTCAGTTCCACGTCCGGGCGGAAATCGAGCGGCGGGTTCGGGCGGCTGTCGATCCACCAGCGCCGGTGCCCCTGCGCCTGGAGCAGGAACACGTCGTACTGGTCCACGTGCGCGCCGACCGAGCCGCCCGGCGCGGCGAAGGAGACCATGACGTCGTCGATCCGCCAGCGCGGCAGGAACGCGAATGTCGGCAGCAGCGCCGCGACATCCGGGTCCCACTTGTCCACGTCCTGCACCAGCAGGGTCCAGTCCTGTCGCGGCAGGGTCGGGAACAGCTCCTCGGGGAACGGTCCGGTGCGCAGCTCCCAGGTGTCCATGGCGCGGTCGTGCATCACGATCCGCGACAGCGCGTAGTCCTCGCAGGCCAGGCCGGCCAGGTCCTCGGGGGCCAGCGGCGTCTCGAAGCCGGGAAACGCGTTGCGCACCAGCAGCGGACGCTTCTGCCAGTAGTCGCGCAGGAAGTCCGCCGCGGGCATGCCCAGCGGTGGATGGCCCGAGGCGTCGACCTCGATCGGCAGGCTGCGCGCCGGCTTGCCCGTCCGCCGCCCGGCCATGGTGCTCAGGCCTCTCCGGCCAGGGTGGCGGCGAGGCCGGTGTAGCGGCCGGGGGTCAGGGCGAGCAGGCGTTGCTTCGCGTCTTCCGGCAGGTCCAGTCCGGCGATGAATTCGCGCATCGAGGCCTCGCTGATGCCGTGGCCGCGGGTCAGTGCCTTGAGCTGCTCGTAGGGATTGGGCAGGCCGTGCCGGCGCATCACCGTCTGCACCGCTTCGGCCAGCACTTCCCAGGCCGCGTCCAGGTCCTCGGCCAGGCGCTCCGGATTGGCCGAGAGCTTGCCGAGCCCGCGCAGCAGCGCGTCGTAGCCGACCAGCGCGTGGCCGAACCCGGTGCCCAGCGCGCGCAACACGGTCGAGTCGGTGAGGTCGCGCTGCCAGCGGCTGACCGGCAGCTTGGCCGCGAAGTGCTCGAACAGCGCGTTGGCGAGGCCGAGGTTGCCTTCGGCGTTCTCGAAGTCGATCGGGTTGACCTTGTGCGGCATGGTCGAGGAGCCGACTTCGCCGGCCTTCACCGCCTGGCGGAAATAGCCGAGCGAGATGTAGCCCCAGGTGTCGCGGCACAGGTCCACGAGGATCGTGCCGGTGCGCTTGAGCGCGTCGCACAGTTCGGCGATGCCGTCGTGCGGTTCGATCTGGGTGGTGTAGGCCTGCCAGTCCAGGCCCAGGCCCTCGACGAAGCGGCGCGAGAACGCCGGCCAGTCCACTTCCGGGTAGGCCACGACGTGCGCGTTGTAGTTGCCGACCGCGCCGTTGATCTTGCCCGGCATCGGCAGCCCGGCCAGGACCTCGCGCTGGCGCGCCAGCCGCGCGACCACGTTCGCGAATTCCTTGCCGACCGTGGTCGGCGAGGCGGTCTGGCCGTGGGTGCGCGACAGCATCGGCAGCGCAGCGTGCTCGTGGGCCATCGCACGCAGTTTCGCGATCACCTCGTCCAGCCGCGGCAGCAGGACCGCGTCGCGGCCCTCGCGCAGCATCAGCGCGTAGGAGAGGTTGTTGATGTCCTCGCTGGTGCAGGCGAAGTGGACGAATTCCAGCGCGGGCGCAAGTGCGGCGTCGCCCTGCAGGCGCTCCTTGATGAAGTACTCGACCGCCTTGACGTCGTGGTTGGTGGTGCGTTCGATGTCCTTGACCCGGGCGGCGTCTGCCGGGGAGAAGCCGTCGGCCAGCGCGCGCAGGCGGGACGCGTCGGCGTCCGGGAACGGCGCCAGTTCCGCGATGCCGGGCTCGGCGGCCAGCGCGAGCAGCCACTCGATCTCGACCCGCACCCGCGCGCGGATCAGGCCGTATTCGGAAAAGACCGGGCGCAGGGCATCCGACTTGGCGGCGTAGCGGCCATCGAGCGGGGACAGGGCAAGCAGCTGGGCGTCGGGCATGGCGGTCGCGGATTCGCGGCGGGGCTCGGGGAACACGGGATTCTATCGCGCGGGGGGTATCCTCCGAGGATCGCCGCGCGATCGCGGCTTCCGGAGGGCAGGCATGGCCAGGCCAGGGTTCCGCACCGAGCACGACAGCATGGGCGAGCTGCAGGTGCCGGCCGACGCGTTGTGGGGCGCACAGACCCAGCGCGCGGTGGAGAACTTCCCGATTTCCGGGCGGCCGATGCCGCGCGGCTTCATCCGCGCGCTGGGCCTGGTCAAGGCGGCCGCCGCCGAGGTCAACGGCGCGCTCGGCCTGCTGCCGGCGACGCGCGCGGCGGCGATCCGCAAGGCCGCGCTGGAAGTGGCTGCCGGCCGCCACGACGCGCAGTTCCCGATCGACATCTATCAGACCGGCTCGGGCACCTCGAGCAACATGAATGCCAACGAGGTGATCGCCCACCTGGCCTCGGGCGCCCGCGGCCGCAAGGTCCACCCCAACGACGACGTCAACCTCGGGCAGAGCTCCAACGACGTCATCCCGACCGCACTGCGCGTGTCGGCGCAGCTGGCGGTGCGCGAGGACCTGCTGCCGGCGCTCGCGACCCTGCGGCGCGGCATCGAGCGCCGCGCCCGCGGCCTGGGCAAGGTGACCAAGACCGGCCGCACCCACCTGATGGACGCGATGCCGCTGACCTTCGCCCAGGAGTTCGGCGCCTGGGCCGCGCAACTCGCCTCGGCGCAGGCACGAATCGAGGACGCCTCGAAGCGCCTGCGGCGCCTGCCGATCGGCGGCACCGCAATCGGCACCGGCATCAACGCCGACCCGCGTTTCGGCAAGGCGATGTCGCGCGTGCTGTCGAAACTGTCGGGCACGCGGTTCGAGCCCGCGCCGAACCGCTTCGAGGGCCTGGCCGCGCAGGACGACGCGGTCGAACTGTCGGGCCAGCTCAACGCGCTCGCGGTGGCGCTGATGAAGATCGCCAACGACCTGCGCTGGATGAATTCCGGTCCGCTGGCGGGGCTGGGCGAGATCGAGCTGCCGGCGCTGCAGCCCGGCTCCTCGATCATGCCGGGCAAGGTCAACCCGGTGGTCCCGGAAGCGGCGTGCATGGTCTGCGCCCAGGTCATGGGCCACCACGCCGCGGTGACCGTGGCCGGGGCCAGCGGCAATTTCCAGCTCAACGTGATGCTGCCGCTGATCGCGAGCAACCTGCTGGAATCGGTGGCACTGCTGTCGAACGTGATGCGGCTGCTCGCCGAACGATGCATCGCCGGGCTCAAGGTGCGGCGCGACAACGTTGCCGCGGCGCTGGACCGCATCCCGATCCTGGTGACCGCGCTGAACCCGATCATCGGCTACGAGAAGGCCGCGGCCATCGCGAAACGGGCCTACCGCGAGGGCAGGCCCGTGTTCGACGTGGCGGTGGAGGACAGCGGCCTGCCGGCCGCCGAGCTCAGGAAGCTGCTGGATCCGGCCGCGTTGACCCGGGGCGGGATCCAGGGCGGGTAGCGGTCACGCGTCGGTGCCGTCCTCGAGGTCGTCCATACAGTCGTCGACGTCCTCCTGGGTCATCGTTGCGTAGGGCTTGAACTCCGGCAGCGACGCGGCGAGCTTCTGCTGCACCTCGAGCATCGCCGGCAGGCGGGTGCAGATCACCTTGGCCTCCTCCTTGAGCTCCTGCGCCCTGGCTTCGACCCGCTGTTCGATCTCGTCGGTGTTGCCGCTGAAGATCGCGCCGATCGCCTGGCCGATCGCCTCGCCGGCAAGGTCGGCGCCCTTGCTGCCGATCTCGAGCCCGGCCTCGGCGACGCCGAGCACTTCCTCGCGGTACTGCAGCAGCATCCGGCGCTGGTCGGGCGTCACGTCGACCGCCTTGCCGGCGATGAGCAGGTCGCCGGCGGGGGTGATCTCCGCGCGCGGACGGTCGTCGCCGGACGCCTTGTCGCTGCTGATCTTCCAGCCGCCCACCGACACGTTCACGTCGCGGTCGCCGCTGATCACCAGGTTGCCTTCGCGCAGCTCCTTCCGCGCCTTGCTGATTTCCTTGTCGATCGCCTTGGCGATGACGCCGCGGGCTTCCTTGGCCTCTCCGGTCGCCTCGGCGGCGTCGCCTGGGTCCGGCCGGCGGCAGGCCGGCAGGGCGATGACGGCGGCGAGGGCGAGGGACAGGCTCGTGGCATGCAGGATCTTCATCGGGTCCTCCGGGTCAGCGCGAGGCGAATTCCTGGCGGACATCGCGCTCGCAGTCGTCGATGTCGCGCTGCTGCAGGTTCGCATAGGGACGGAAAGCAGGCACGCTGTCGGCCAGGTGCTGCTGCGAGGCCATCAGCGCGGGCAGCTCGCGGCAGATCCCCAGCACCATCGGCTGGATCTTCGCCTGGACCACGCGTTCGATCTTGTTTTCCAGGCGGCCGGTCATGGCATTGAACAGGATCCCGAGCCAGGAACCGCCGACCGCGTCGAGCGCGGCGTCGGCCGCTTCCTGGCCGACCTCCATGCCGGCGATCGCGATTCCGATCACCTGCTGGCGGTAGGCGAGGAGCTCCTGCCGTTGCGCAGCATCCACCGGTTGCGCTTCGCCGTCGATCAGCAGGTCGCCGGCCGGAGTGATCTCGCCCTTGGGAAGGTCCGCCTCGTCGCGGTGGTCGCGGTTGCCGAATCGCAGGCTGTGGTCGAGCTGCAGGTTGCCGGTTTCCAGTTCCTCGCGCGCCTTGGCCAGTTCGACGCGCACTTCCTTGCGCGCGTCGGCCAGTTCCTGGGCGATCTCCCCGGAGATGCCGAGGTCGGCGGGCCGGGCCTGCGCGGCCATCGGCAGCGCCAGGCAGGCGGCGAGGGTGGCGGCGAGGAGGGGGGTGGTCGTCTTGGACATCATCCGTTCCTTGCGTTGAAAGGGTGGGTGGCGCCGGCGCGGCTCAGCTGTCGTCGCGCCAGCGGCGCAGGCGGATCGCGGCGAAGATCAACGCGACGCCGGCGATCACGCCGATCCACAGTTGCGGGGTGGCCAGCGCGGCGTAGGTGTTGGCCGGGTGCAGCGCCTGGACCAGGCCCAGCGGCGAGTCGACCTCGATGCCGTCGGCGGCCAGCCAGCCGCCGGGGATCGTGCCCAGCAGGGCGCGGCCGACGATGTTGTTCCAGAACCAGCCGGGGGCCAGGTCGAAGGCGGACATCAGGTCGAACCAGGTGACGAAGATGCCGGTGAACACCGGGATCATCACCGCCCACAGGAACGGCTTGCTCCTGGCCCACGCCGAGCACAGCAGCAGCCAGCCGACGGTGGGCAGGGCCCACAAGGCGTAGATCGGGATGCAGGCGAGGATCTCGCCGACCAGCAGCATCGGGCTACCCGGGCCCCACAGCAGCTCGATCGGGTTGCCGCCGTGCAGCAGCACCATCGCGCTGGCCACGACCAGGAAGCCGATCATCGTCGCCAGGGCCGCCACGGTGGCGATCAGCGGCGCGATCAGCAGGGCGCTCGTGGCCTTGGACAGCACGGTCTGCGAGTCCGAAAGCGGCAGCGATTTCCAGAACAGCACGCTGCGGTCCTTGCGGTCGTCGTAGAGCGCGCCGAGGCAGTAGAAGAACACCACGAACGCGAGCACGATGAACGGCCAGGCCGAAGCCATCAGCAGGCTCAGGTCGACGCCCTGGCCGAGGTGCGCGATCTGCTCGGCGTCCATGTTCGAGGTGATCGCCGACAGGTCCAGCCCGTTGATCTGCACGCCGCCGTCGCCGGAGACGTCGAAGTTGCCGGTGGCGCGGCGCGCGGCCATCTCGCCGACGCCGAAGCCCATCAGCGACAGCAGGACGAAGATCCCGCCGGCGACCAGCGGCGCCCAGAAGAAGCCGCCCTTGTGCTCCCAGAACTCGCGCCGGAGGAGCAGCGGGAATTTGCGGGTGGGGTGGGAGAGCGTATTCATGCGTAGGTTCCCTTCATCGTGGCGACGAACAGATCGGCCAGGCCGGGGGTGCGGGTCTCGCCGAGGGCGGCGAGCTGCGCACGGGGGACGTTGTCGAACAGCATCACGGTCTTGCCGAAGGGCAGGGCACGCTCGTCGATCGGGTTGAGCGCGCGCGCGGCCTGCTGCTTGGCGGCATCCACCAGCACCTCGACGTAGCGTTCGCCGACGGCTTCCATGGGCGCGCCGAGCACGACTTTGCCGTCGCGGATGAACATCACGTCGGTGAGGATGTGCTCGACCTCCTCGACCTGGTGGGTGGTGATGAGGATGGTCTTCTCCTCGTCGAAGTAGTCCTCCAGCAGGCGCTGGTAGAACTGCTTGCGGTAGAGGATGTCCAGTCCCAGGGTGGGCTCGTCGAGCACCAGCAGCTTCGCGTCGATCGCCATCACCAGGGCCAGGTGCAGCTGCACGATCATGCCCTTGGACAGTTCGCGCACGCGCATCCTGGGGTCGAGCTTGGTGTTGGCGAGGAAGCGCTCGCAGCGGGCGCGGTCGAAACGCGGGTGCACGCCGGCGACGAACTCGATCGCCTGGCCGACGCGGATCCAGCGCGGCAGGACCGCGACGTCGGCGATGAAGCAGACGTCGTTCATCAGCTCGTCGCGATGCACGCGCGGGTCGCGGCCGAGCACGTCGAGGTGGCCCTCGAACGGGATCAGGCCGAGGATCGCCTTGAGCGCGGTGGTCTTGCCGGCGCCGTTGGGGCCGATCAGGCCGACGATGCGCCCGGCGGGAATCTCGAAATCGGCGCCAGCCAGGGCAAGCGCGTTCTTGTAGGCCTTGCGCAGGCCGCGCGCGCTGACCACGGGGCGGCCCTCGTGGAGGTTGCGTTCGGTAGCGGCGTTCATCGGCTGCCTCCGGACTTCATCAGGTCCTCGATGGACAGGCCCAGGCGCTGGATGCGCTCCAGCACCAGCGGCCATTCCTCGGTCAGGAACCGCTGGCGTTCGTTGGCCAGGAGCTTCTTCGATGCTTCTTCGGTCACGTACATGCCAAGTCCCCTGCGTTTCTCCACGAGTGCCTCGTCGGCCAGTTCCTGGTAGGCCCGCGAGACGGTGATGGGGTTGAGTTGGTATTCGGCCGCCACCTGGCGCACCGAGGGGAGGGCGTCGCCCGGCTTGAGCTCGCCATCGAGCATCATCGCGATCACCTTCTCCTTGAGCTGGCGGTAGATCGGTGCGCTGTCGTTCCACTGGACGGGGCTCATCGCTCAGCTCCCCGTGACCTGGCGCAGGCCCTGCGCGAACGAGAAATACGGCAGCGCGGTGGCGTGGCTGCGGCGCTGGCGGCGGGTGCCCTGGCGGGCCTGCGTGCCTTCCGCCTCCTCCTGTTCGGCCTGCAGCGCCTCGACCGTGGTCGCGGCTTCGGCCGAGACCACCAGGAGGGCGGCGGGCGCGGCCATCGGCACCGGGGCGGGCATCGGGGCGGGGCCACCGGCGATCAGCATCAGGCTGAACACCGCGGCGGTCGCCGCGAGTGCCCGGATGGTGTGCTGGAGCTTGCGGTTCATGGGAACGTCCTGCTCTGGGGGACTGGTGTTGTATGCAACTATAACACCAAAACACGGGGTGTCAACGGGGTGGGACCCAACTGATGGCATAGGGCCCGGGAAGACGGAGAGGGGGAGACGGGAGGCAGGGAAGGCGGCCTACAATGTGCGGCCCCGCGGCATCCGGCCGCCGGTGAAGACAGGAGCATTCCCCCGATGAAGGCTTTCGTACGTGGCCTGGCCGCGCTGGTCCTGGGCCTGGCGACCGTGGGCGGCGCCGCCGCCTCCCAGGACAAGGCATCCCTGGACACCGACCGCGAAAGGGCCAGCTACATGGTCGGCATGGACGTGGCGCGCTCGATCGGGCCCGCGGGGCCGGACATGGACGTGGCCGCGTTCGGCCGCGCCGTGGGCAACGCGTTCGACGGTGCCGACCCGCTGATCGCGGAGGACCGCGTGCAGCCGCTGGCGCAGGCGCTGATGGTCCGGATCGCGGCCCGCAACGGGCAGCCGCCGGCCGACGGCCAGCTGCCCGACATCGACCGCGAGCAGGTCGGCTACCTGATCGGTGCCGACGTCGGCCGCAACCTGCTGCCGATCAAGGAAGAACTCGACCTGCCGGTGCTGCTGCAGGCCGTGCGCACCAGCCTGTCCGGCGGCACGCCGCTGCTGGACGAGGCCGAGGCCGCCACCGTGCGGACCGCGTTTGCGGAGCGGGTGCGGGCCACGCTGGAGGCCCGCGCGGCCGAGGCGTCGAAGAAGAACGCGGAGGAGGGAGAAGCGTTCCTGGCGAAGAATCGCCAGCAGAAGGGCGTCTTCACCACGCCTTCCGGGCTGCAGTACATGGTGTTGCGCCAGGGCAACGGCCCGCGGCCGCTGCCCAGCGACACCGTGCGGGTGATGTACGAAGGCTCGCTGCTCGACGGAAGCGTGTTCGACAGTTCCTACGATCGCGGCCAGCCGGTCGAATTCGGCCTCGGCCAGGTCATTCCCGGGTGGACCGAGGGCCTGGGCCTGATGCCGGTCGGCGCGAAGTACCGCTTCTGGATCCCCTCGCAGCTCGGTTACGGCGAGAAGGGAACCCCGGGCGGCCCGATCGGTCCCAATGCCACGCTGGTGTTCGACGTCGAACTGCTCGCCATCCCGTCGCGCTGACCGCGACGCCGACCCCAACCGGAGTACCCGAATGCGCGACCCCAACAAGCCCGGCTCCCACCGGCGCGGCCCCGTCCGTCCCGCCATCGCCCTGCTCGGCGCGGCGCTGCTCGCCGTGTTGCTGGGCGCCTGCGACGCCGGCAAGGGCGACGCGGACAAGACCGGCAGCACCGCCACCGACACCGCCGCGGCCGCCGACAAGGACGCCATTCCCGGCCTCCCCACCGAGAAGGACCGCAACAGCTACATGGTCGGCATGGCCCTGGCCCGCCAGTTCGAGCCGATGCGGGACGAGATCGACGTGGACGTGCTGGTCCGCGGCCTGCGCGACTCGCTCGACGGCAGGAAGACCCTGCTGACCGACGAGCAGGCGCAGGCGATCGGCGCGGAATTCAACCAGAAGCTGCAGCAGCGCCAGTTGCAGAAGATGCTCGACGACGCCCGCCAGAACGCGGAGAAGGGCAAGGCCTTCCTCGCCGCCAACGCGAAGAAGCCCGGCGTCACCACCACCGACAGCGGGCTGCAGTACCTGGTCCTGGAGGCCGGCAACGGCCCGAAGCCGAAGCCGACAGACACCGTGCGCGTGAACTACAAGGGCATGCTCCTCGACGGCACCGTGTTCGACGATTCCTCGCAACATGGCGGCCCGGCGGAGATTCCGCTGGCGCAGGTCGTGCCCGGCTGGCAGGAAGGCATCGCGCTGATGCCGGTGGGCAGCAAGTACCGCTTCTGGATCCCGTCGGAGCTCGGCTACGGCGAGACCGGCACGCCGGGCGGCCCGATCCCGCCGAATGCAACCCTGGTGTTCGAGGTGGAGTTGCTCGGCATCGGCGGCGCCGACGCGGATTGAACGCGCGCGCCGGCTAGACTGGCGCGGTTCGGGTTCGCAGGGACAGTCATGCGTGTAGCGATCTTCGGCACCGGCTATGTCGGCCTGGTCACCGGAACCTGTCTGGCCGAGGTCGGCCACGACGTGGTGTGCGTGGACGTGGACGCGGCCAAGATCGAGGGCCTGCAGCGCGGCGTGGTGCCGATCTACGAGCCGGGCCTGGAGCCGCTGGTGCGCACCAACCACGCCGAGGGCCGGTTGCGCTTCACCACCGACGCCGCCGCCGCGGTGGCCCACGGCACCCTGGTGTTCATCGCCGTGGGCACGCCGCCGGACGAGGACGGCAGCGCCGACCTGCAGTACGTGCTGGCGGTGGCGCGCACGATCGGCGAGCACATGGCCCGGCCGCTGGTGGTGGTGGACAAGTCCACGGTGCCGGTGGGCACCGCCGACAAGGTGCGGACCACGATCGCCACCACCCTCGCCGAGCGCGGGGTGGAACTGGACTTCGACGTGGTCTCCAACCCCGAGTTCCTGAAGGAGGGCGCGGCGGTCGAGGACTGCATGCGCCCGGACCGGATCGTGGTCGGCGCCGACAGCGAGCGCGCGGTGCGCAAGCTGCGCCGGCTGTACGCGCCGTTCAACCGCAACCACGACCGCTTCGTGGTGATGGACGTGCGCTCGGCGGAGCTGACCAAGTACGCGGCCAACGCGATGCTGGCGACCAAGATCAGCTTCATGAACGAGATGGCGAACATCGCCGAGTGCGTGGGCGCCGACGTCGAGATGGTGCGCCGGGGCATCGGCTCGGACCCGCGGATCGGCTGGCATTTCATCTACCCGGGCGCGGGCTACGGCGGCTCGTGTTTCCCCAAGGACGTGCAGGCGCTGGCGCGCACGGCCGCGCAGTGCGGCTACCAGGCACGCGTGCTGGAGGCGGTGGAGATGGTGAACGAAGCGCAGAAGGGACACCTGTACGCGCTGGTCCAGCGCCACTACGACGTGGGCGTGCGCGGCAAGACCTTCGCGGTGTGGGGGCTGGCGTTCAAGCCGGACACCGACGACATGCGCGAGGCGCCCAGTCGCACGCTGCTGGCGCAACTGTGGGAAGGCGGCGCGCGCGTGCGCGCCTACGACCCGGAGGCGCACGCGGAGGCGCGGCGGATCTTCGGCGAGCGCGAGGACCTGGTCCTGTGCGAGTCCGCGGCCGAGGCGCTGGAGGGTGCCGACGCGCTGGTCGTGGTGACCGAATGGAAGCAGTTCCGCAGCCCCGACTTCGAGGCGCTGAAGGCGACCCTGGGCGATGGCGTGGTATTCGACGGCCGCAATCTCTACGATCCCGATGAAGTGGAGGAGGCCGGGCTGGCCTACTACGGCATCGGGCGCGGACGCTCGGTGCGCGGCACGGAACCCGGGCAATGAGCATGGCGACCGGGGATCTCGAACAGCGCCTGGTGGAACTGGAAACGCGCATCGCGTTCCAGGAACATGCGCTGGCCGAACTGAGCGACGCGCTCGCCGAAACCCGCCTCGAAGCCGCGCGCCAGTCGGAACTCTTGCGCCAGGCGCTGCAGGACCTGAAACTCGCGCGCGGCGACCTGCTCGCCGATCCTTCGACCGAACCGCCACCCCCGCATTACTGATGAGCGATTCCCTCCGCGACCAGCTGCTTGGCCTCGGCTTCAAGGCATCCCCGAAACCCGAACGCAAACCGTCGCGCAAGCCCGGGCAGGCGCCCAGGGGCGGCGCGCGCAAGGGGGGCGGCAAGCGTGCGCCCGCGCCGCGCGAGGACATCGACCTGGCCACGGCCTACGCGATCCGCGCGCAGAAGGAAAAGGAAGAGCGGCTCGAGGCCGAGCGGCAGAAACAGGAAGCCGCGCGCCTGCGCCGCGAAGCGCGGGCGAAGCTGGCCGCGTTCCTCGAGGGCAAGGCGCTGAACGACCCGGCCGCGGACATCGCGCGGCACTTCGAATACGGCGGCAAGATCAAGCGCATCCACGTGACCGCGGAGCAGCTCGCGGCGCTCAACGCCGGCACGCTCGGCGTGGTCCAGCTCGACGGCCGCTACGTGCTGGTCACCTCCGAGGTCCTGGCCGAAGCCGAAGCCATCTTCCCCCCCGCCGTCGCCCTCAAGGTCGACCCCGACGCCCCGGCCGACGACGACGTCCCCGCGGATCTGGTCTGGTAGCTATTCCGGGTCGTAGTCCAGGTTCGAGGCGAGGAGGCGCTCGGCTTCGGCGAGGGGCAGGCCCTTGCGGCGGGCGTAGTCGGCGACCTGTTCCTTCGAGAGACGGCCGACGACGAAGTACTGGCTGCCCGGGTGGCTGAAGTACCAGCCCGAGACCGAGGCCGCCGGATACATGGCGAAGTGGTCGGTCAGGGTGATGCCGGCGTTCGCGGTGGCGTCGAGCATCCGGAACAGGGTGGACTTCTCGCTGTGCTCGGGGCAGGCCGGATAACCGGGTGCCGGGCGGATGCCGCGGTACCGCTCGGCGATCAATGCATTCGTATCGAGCGCTTCGTCGGGCGCGTAGCCCCACAGCTCGGTGCGCACGCGCTGGTGGATGCGCTCGGCCAGGGTCTCGGCCAGGCGATCGGCAAGCGCCTTGAGCAGGATCGCGTTGTAGTCGTCGTGCTCGGCGCGGAACCGTTCCAGGTGCGGCTCGATGCCGATGCCGGCGGTCACCGCGAACGCGCCCATCCAGTCGCGCACGCCGCTGGCCTTCGGCGCGACGAAGTCGGCCAGGCACAGGTTGGGGCGCTCCGGCGGCTTGTCCGCCTGCTGCCTCAGGAAGTGCAGCACTTCCCTTGTGGATGTGGGAGCGGCGGAAGCCGCGACAGGCCCCACCTCGACCTCCACGTCATCCCCGACGCTGTTCGCCGGCCACAACCCCACCACCGCCTTCGCGGTCAGCCACTTCTCCGCGACGATCCTGTCCAGCATCGCCCGCGCATCGTCGAACAGCTCGCGTGCCTGCGGCCCGACCACGGCGTCCTCGAGGATGTCCGGATAGCGGCCGGCCAGTTCCCAGGCATTGAAGAACGGGCCCCAGTCGATCAGGTGGACCAGCTCGCCCAGCGGATAGTCGTCGAACACGGTAATGCCGGGCTGCTTCGGTGCCGGCGGCGCATAGCCGTCCCAGCCGCCGTCGAACGCGCGGCTGCGCGCGTGTTCCAGCGAGACCAGCCGCTTGCCACCGTCCTTGCGCCGATGGCGCTCGCGGATCTCGGCGTAGTCGGCCTCGTTGGCGGCGACGAACGCGTCGCGCAGCTCCCGCGATACCAGCGACTGGGCCACGTTGACCGCGCGCGAGGCGTCCTTCACCCAGATCGTCGCCGACTTGTAGTGCGGGTCGATCTTCAGCGCGGTGTGCGCGCGCGAGGTGGTGGCGCCGCCGATCAGCAGCGGGATGGTGAAGCCCTGGCGCTGCATCTCCCTGGCGACGTGGCCCATCTCCTCCAGCGAAGGGGTGATCAGGCCGGAGACGCCGATCATGTCCGCGTTTACCGCCTTCGCCGTGTCGAGGATCTTCTGCGCCGGCACCATCACCCCCAGGTCCACGACCTCGAAGTTGTTGCAGGCCAGGACCACGCCGACGATGTTCTTGCCGATGTCGTGGACGTCGCCCTTGACCGTGGCCATGACGATCTTGCCGTTGGATTTCCCGGTGTCGCCGGTGCGGGCCTTTTCGGCCTCGATGTAGGGCAGCAGGTACGCGACCGCCTTCTTCATCACCCGCGCCGACTTCACCACCTGCGGCAGGAACATCTTGCCGGCGCCGAACAGGTCGCCGACGACGTTCATGCCGTCCATCAGCGGACCTTCGATCACGTCCAGCGGTCGCGCGGCCTGCTGGCGCGCCTCCTCGGTATCCTCGACCACGTACTGGTCGATGCCGTGCACCAGCGAGTGGGTCAGGCGCGCGCGCACGTCGCCTTCGCGCCAGGCCAGGTCCTCGACCTTCTTCTCGCCCTTCCTGCCCTTGTAGCGGTCGGCGATCTCGAGCAGCCGCTCGGTGGCGTCCTTGCGCCGGTTCAGCACGACATCCTCCACCCGCTCTCGCAGCACCGGGTCGAGGTCGTCGTACAACGGCAGGGCGCCGGCGTTGACGATGCCCATGGTCATGCCTGCGCGGATCGCGTGGTACAGGAACACCACGTGGATCGCCTGGCGCACCGGCTCGTTGCCGCGGAACGAGAACGACACGTTGGAGACGCCGCCGGAGACGTGGCACAGTGGGAAGCGCCGGCGCAGCTCGCGCGCGGCGTCGATGAAGGCCACCGCGTAGTCGTCGTGCTCCTCGATGCCAGTGGCGATCGCGAAGCAGTTCGGGTCGAAGATGATGTCCTCGGGCGGGAATCCGGCCTGCGTGGCGAGCAGTTCGTAGGCGCGGGCGCAGATCGCCACCTTGCGTCCGGCGGTGTCGGCCTGGCCTTCCTCGTCGAAGGCCATCACCACCACCGCGGCGCCGTAGCGGCGCACCAGCCGCGCCTGGCGCAGGAATTCGTCCTCGCCTTCCTTCATCGAGATCGAGTTGACGATGCCCTTGCCCTGCAGGCACTTGAGCCCGGCCTCGATCACCTCCCACCGGGAGGAATCCACCATCACCGGAACCCGGGCGATGTCCGGCTCGGCGGCGATGAGGTTGAGGAACTCGACCATCGCGGCCTTCGAGTCCAGCATGCCCTCGTCCATGTTGACGTCGAGCACCTGGGCGCCGTTCTCGACCTGCTGGCGGGCGACCGCCACCGCCTCGTCGAAGCGGCCCTCGAGGATCAGCTTCTTGAACTTCGCCGAGCCGGTGACGTTGGTGCGCTCGCCGACGTTGACGAAATTCGACTCGGGCGTGATCTGCAGCGGCTCCAGCCCGCTGAGCCGGGTGTGGCGGGGCAGCCTGCGCGCGGAGGAGGGCAGGTTCATGCCGCCGACGCCATGGCCGGCACCACGCGCGGCGGCAGCCCGGCGACCGCCGCGGCGATCGCGGCGATGTGTTCCGGCGTGGTGCCGCAGCAACCGCCGACCAGATTGAGCAGCCCGGCTTCGGCGAAGCCGCGCAGGTCGCGGGCCATGTCTTCCGGGGTTTCGTCGTAACCGCCGAAGGCGTTCGGCAACCCGGCGTTGGGGTGCGCGCTGACCCGGGTGTCGGCGACCTGGGCAAGCACGTCCACGTGCTGGCGCAGTTCCTTCGCCCCGAGCGCGCAGTTGAGCCCGATCGACAGCGGCCGCGCGTGCCGCAGCGAGTACCAGAACGCTTCGGCGGTCTGGCCCGAGAGCGTGCGCCCGGAGGCGTCGGTGATCGTACCGGACACCATCACCGGCAGGCGCCCGCCGGCCGCGGCGAACACGTCGTCGAGCGCGAACAGCGCGGCCTTGGCGTTGAGCGTGTCGAACACGGTCTCGACCATCAGCAGGTCGGCGCCACCCTCGACCAGCCCGGTCGCGGCCTCGCGATAGGCCACGGCCAGCTCGTCGAAGCTGGTCGCGCGGAAGCCGGGGCGGTTCACGTCCGGGCTCAGCGAGGCAGTGCGACTGGTCGGGCCGAGCACGCCGATCGCGAAGCGCGGCTTCGAAGGGTCGGCCGCTTCGGCCGCGGCGCAGGCCTCGCGCGCCAGGCGCGCGCCTTCCCGGTTGAACTCGCGGACCAGGTCCTGCATGCCGTAGTCGGCCAGCGACACCGCGGTGGAATTGAAGGTGTTGGTCTCGACCAGGTCGGCGCCGGCGTCCAGGTACGCGGCATGGATCGCGCGGACCAGTGCCGGGCGGGTCAGGCTGAGCAGGTCGTTGTTGCCGCGCTGGTCGTGGGCGTGGCCGGCGAAGCGCTCGCCGCGGTAATCGGCTTCGTCGAGGCCCTCGCGCTGGATCATCGTGCCCATGGCGCCGTCGAGCACGAGGATGCGCCGGGAAAGCGCGTCCTCCAGCGCGGCGACCCGCGCCGGGTGCAACCAGTCCAGCTCTTTCATTCCTTGCGTCCGATCAACGAGATGACTTCGAAATGCGGCGGGCGCCGCTCGCGGGTCACGGTTTCCAGCGAATCCACCGCCAGCCCGGCGCGGGTCACGAACCGGCGCAGGTCCTTCGCGGCGAACCCGAGGTTGACGTGGCCGAAGGCCTCCACCGCCGCCTGGTGGCCGTGCCGGGCCAGGCTGGAGAGCAGCAGCTGGCCGCCGGGGCGGAGCACGCGCGCGGCCTCCGCCACCGCCTGGGCGGGCCGGGTCGAGTAGGTGAGCGCGTGCATCAGGACCACCAGGTCGAAGCTGGCGTCCGCGCAGGGCAGGGCATGCATGTCGCCTTCGCGCACCTCGACATTGGGGAACCGGCGCAGCCGCTCGGTGGCCGCGGCGACCACGCGGGCGCTGGCATCCACGCACACGTAACGCCCCGCGTGCGGCGCCAGCAGCTCGGCAAGCACGCCATCGCCCGAGGCGACATCGAGCACGTCGCCGGGCTCGAGCAAGGGCAGCGCGGTGCGGGCCAGCGCTTCCCAGGTACGCCCCGGCGAGTAGTGGCGCTCCATGTCGCCGGCGACGGAGTCGGCCCAGTTCTGGTCGGCGGCGCGCATCGCCAGGACGGCGGGCACGCGCTCGGCGTCCTGGCGCAGCAGCGGGTCGTCGCTGCCGTGGCTGATGGTCTGCCATAGCGCACGCTGCGCGGGGTCGAGCGCGGCGTCGTCGAAACGGTAGTAGGCGGAGACCCCGGCGCGGCGATCGCGGACCAGGCCGGCTTCCTTGAGCCGGGCCAGGTGGGTGGACACGCGCGGCTGCGCAAGCTGGGTGATGGCCGACAGCTCGGCCACGGTGAGCTCCTCGCTTTCCAGCAGCGCCAGCAGGCGCACGCGGGTGGCATCGGCGAACACCTTCAGCCGGTTCGACCAGCCTTCCAGGTCCATCGCATATCTCACTATCGCGATACAGAGATGGATAGTCTCCGCCGCTGCCCGCGCGCGGTCAAGCGCGGGCCGCGCATGGGGCCCGGTAGCTGACCCGCGGATGCGCGCGGCGCTACAATTGACGTTTCCCGCCAGTCCGGAGTGCGCCGAGTGGAGTTTGGTTTCACCGAAGAGCAGCTGATGATCCAGGACGTGGCCCGGCGCATCGCCCAGGAAAGGATCGCGCCGAGCGCCGAGGCATTCGATCGCAGCGGTGAGTTCCCCCTGGAGAACATCCGCCTGCTGGGCGAGAACGGGTTGATGGGCATCGAGGTGCCGGCCGAGTACGGCGGCGCCGGGATGGACTCGATCGCCTACGTGCTGGCGATGGTCGAGGTCGCCGCGGCGGACGCCGCGCACTCCACCATCATGTCGGTGAACAACTCGCTGTTCTGCAACGGCATCCTGACCCACGGCACCGAGGCGCAGAAGCAGAAGTACGTGCGCGAGATCGCCGAGGGCAAGGAAATCGGCGCGTTCGCCCTGACCGAGCCGCAGTCCGGTTCCGACGCCACCGCGATGCGCTGCCGCGCGGTGAAGCAGGCCGACGGCAGTTTCGTGGTCAACGGCAAGAAAAGCTGGATCACCTCCGGCCCGGTGGCGAAGTACATCGTGCTGTTCGCGATGACCGACCCCGACAAGGGCGCGCGCGGCATCACCGCCTTCCTCATCGATACCACCCGCGCGGGCTTCCACCGCGGCAAGACCGAGCCCAAGCTCGGCATCCGCGCCTCGGCCACCTGCGAGATCGAATTCGCCGACTATGTGGTCCAGCCGGACGAAGTGCTGGGCGAGGAGGGGCAGGGCTTCAAGATCGCGATGGGCGTGCTCGACGCGGGCCGCATCGGCATCGCCAGCCAGGCGATCGGCATCGCCCGCGCCGCCTACGAGGCCAGCCTGGCCTACGTGCGCGAACGCAAGGCCTTCGGCCAGCCGATCGGCTCGTTCCAGATGATCCAGGCCAAGATCGCGGACATGAAGTGCAAGCTCGACGCCTCGCTGCTGTTGACGCTGCGCGCGGCGTGGCTCAAGGGCCAGGGCAGGAAGTTCACCACCGAGGCCGCGGTGGCCAAGCTGACCGCCTCCGAATCGGCGATGTGGATCGCGCACCAGGCGGTGCAGATCCACGCCGGCATGGGCTATTCGAAGGAAATGCCGGTCGAGCGCTATTTCCGCGACGCCAAGATCACCGAAATCTACGAGGGCACCAGCGAGATCCAGCGGCTGGTCATTGCCCGGCATGAGACGGGGCTGCGCTGAGGCATGGACGTGCCCGACCCGCTGCAGCCCGCCCGTCACCCCCGATCCTGACCCCCGTGGCCCGTGCATCCTTGCGCGGGCCTCATTGCATCCGGACCCCCACATCGCCATGAGCACTCCGAAGTCGAAGGTTTCCAAGTCCAAGGTCTCCCGCCCGAAGACGGCGAAGTCCGCCGCCGGCGCGGGCAGCCGCCGCCCGCGCCGCGGCGGCGAGGGCGTTTCCATCGAGCCGATCATCGAGGCCCTGCGCAAGCGCGTACCGAAGACCCGCCAGCCGCAGGCCGAGGCGTTCGCGCGCGCGTTCTACCAGCGCATGTCCGCGGACGAGGTGCCGCAGCACAGCGCCGAGGGCTGGGCCGAGCTGGCCTGGGACTTCCTCGAGCTGGCGCGCAAGCGCAAGCCCGGGACCGTCGAAATGCGCGTGTTCAACACCAGCCTGGAGAACGACGGCTGGGAATCGCCGCACACGGTGGTGCAGATCGTCAACGACGACATGCCGTTCCTGGTGGACTCGGTGACCATGGCCCTGGCCGACCAGGGCATCGGCGTGCACGTGCTCGGGCACCCGGTGGTGCGGGTGCGGCGCAACAAGGCCGGCGAGCTGGTCGCGGTCGGCGACGAGGCCGGCGAGGAGAGCCGCGGCGAGTCGCTGATGCACCTGGAGATCGACCGCCAGACCACCGCCGAGATGCCGGCGATCGAGCGCACCTTGCAGTCGGTGCTGCTGGACGTGCGTGCCGCGGTCTCCGACTGGGAGGCGATGCGCCAGAAGATGCTGGAGGTCGCCGACGACCTCGGCACCCGGCGCATGCCGGTGTCCGAGGCCGGCCGCGCCGAGGCGCAGGAATTCCTGCGCTGGTGCGCCGACAACCATTTCACCTTCCTCGGCTACCGCGAGTACGACGTGGTCAGCAAGGGCGACAGCGAGCTGCTGTGCCCGGTCGAGAAGTCCGGCCTGGGCCTGATGCGCGGCAAGGACAAGGCGCGGCCGCGCGACCTGAAGACCCTGGCGGCGCACTACATGCCGCAGTCCGGGTCGGTGGACGCGCTGATCCTGACCAAGACCAACGCCCGCGCCACGGTGCACCGCCCCGGCTACATGGATTACATCGGCGTGCTCAGCTTCGACGCGAAGGGCAAGCCGACCCGCGAGCAGCGCTTCCTCGGCCTGTACACCTCCAGCGCCTACAGCCGCCGGCCGTGGGAGATCCCGCTGGTGCGCGAGCGCCACGACTACGTGATGCGCAACTCCGGCCTCAGCGCCACCGGGCACAGCGGCAAGGCGCTGCGCCACATCCTCGAATCGCTGCCGCGCGACGAGCTGTTCCAGTCCACCGAGGAGGAACTGCTGCAGACCGCGACCGGCATCCTCGGGCTGCAGGAGCGGGTGCGCAGCAAGCTGTTCCTGCGCCGCGACCGCTATGGCCGGTTCTGGTCGGCGCTGGTGTACATCCCGCGCGACCGCTTCAACACCGACGTGCGCCACAAGATCGAGAAGATGCTCAAGCGCGCGCTGCGCGGCGAGAGCCTCGACACCAACGTCCAGGTGGGCGAGTCGCCGCTGGCGCAGCTGCACCTGATCGTGCGCCCGAAGCCGGGCGAGGTGGTCGACGTGGACACCGCCGCGCTCGAGGCCGAGCTGGCCGGGATCGTGCGCAACTGGCAGGACGAGCTGCGCGAGCAACTCGTGGCCGCGCATGGCGAGGAGCGGGGCCTCAAGCTGGCCAACCGCTTCGGCCGCGCGCTTCCGGCCGGCTACATCGAGCAGGTGACCGCCGCGGTCGCCGCCGCCGACGTGCTTTGCCTGGCGTCGCTGGCCGGCCCGGAAGACCTGCGCATCAACCTGTACCGCTCGCGCCGCGACGGCGGCCTGCGGCTGAAGTTCTACCGCCTCGGCCATGACATCCCGCTGTCCGACGCGCTGCCGATGATGGAGAACATGGGCCTGCGGGTGATCACCGAGCATCCGTACCGGATCGAGCTGGGCGGGGATGGCGAGGGCGCGGCCTGGATCCAGGACTTCGAAGTGGAGTCGGCCCGGGTCGAGCTCGACGTCGACAGCATCGACGCCTCGTTCGAGGAAGGCTTCGCCGAACTGTGGCGCGGGCGCGCCGAGAACGACGGCTTCAACCGCCTGATCCTCGGCGCCGGGCTGACCTGGCGCCAGGTGTCGATGCTGCGCGCCTACGGCAAGTACCTGCAGCAGGTCGGAGTGCCGTTCTCGCAGAGCTACGTCGAAGAGACCTTCAACCGTTATCCGCTGCTCGCGCGGCTGATCGTGGAGCTGTTCGAGGCCCGCTTCGACCCGCGCGCCGGGCACGAGGACAAGGCCGCGATCGCCCACGCCCAGGATGCCCTGCAGCGGCAGCTCGAGCCGCTGGCCCCGGACGACGGCGCGCGCGCGGCGATCCGCGCGGTGGTCGAATCGCGCGCCGGCAACCGCGAGCGCCGGGTGGAGGCCACCCGCGCGGCCCTGCTCGGCCAGCTCGACCGGGTCGCCAGCCTCGACCAGGACCGGATCCTGCGCAGCTTCATCGGTTGCATCGACGCGACCCTGCGCACCAGCTACTACATCGATTACAAGCGCGACGAACACGGCGACGGGATCCGCGCCGACGGCGGCCCGGCCGACTACCTGAGTTTCAAGCTCGACTCGGCGCGGGTGCCGGACGCGCCCAAGCCGCGCCCGTACCGCGAGATCTGGGTCTGCGGCCCGAACGTGGAAGGCGTGCACCTGCGCTTCGGCCCGGTCGCGCGTGGCGGCCTGCGCTGGTCCGACCGCCGCGAGGATTTCCGCACCGAGGTCCTGGGCCTGGTCAAGGCGCAGATGGTGAAGAACACGGTGATCGTGCCGGTCGGCTCAAAGGGCGGCTTCTTCTGCAAGCAGCTGCCGGACCCGGCGGTCGACCGCGACGCCTGGCTGGCCGAGGGCAAGGAGTGCTACCGCCGGTTCATCAACGGCATGCTCGACATCACCGACAACCTGGTCGAGGGCAAGGTCGTGCATCCGGCCAACGTGGTCATCCACGACGGCGACGACCCGTACCTCGTGGTGGCCGCGGACAAGGGCACGGCGACGTTCTCCGACATCGCCAACGGCATCGCCCAGGCGCACGGCTACTGGCTGGACGACGCCTTCGCCTCCGGCGGCTCGGTCGGCTACGACCACAAGGGCATGGGCATCACCGCGCGCGGCGCCTGGGAGTCGGTGAAGCGCCACTTCCGCGCGCTCGGCCGCGACAGCCAGAAGGAGGACTTCACCGCGGTCGGCATCGGCGACATGTCCGGCGACGTGTTCGGCAACGGCATGCTGTTGTCGAAGCACATCCGCCTGGTCGCGGCGTTCGACCATCGCCACGTGTTCGTCGACCCGGATCCCGACGCGGCCATCGGCTTCAGGGAGCGCCAGCGGCTGTTCAAGCTGCCGCGCTCGTCGTGGGCGGACTACGACGCCAAGCTGATCAGCAAGGGTGGCGGCGTGTTCCCGCGCAGCGCGAAGTCGATCAGGCTGACGGCGCAGATGAAACAGGCCCTCGGCATCGACGACGCGGTCGAGGCGATGAGCCCGACCGAGCTGATCTCGGCGATCCTGAAGGCCCCGGTGGACCTGCTGTGGAACGGCGGCATCGGCACCTACGTCAAGGGCTCGTCCGAGACCAACGCCGACGTCGGCGACCGCGCCAACAACGCGCTGCGGGTCAATGGCCACGACCTGCGCTGCAAGGTGGTGGGCGAGGGCGGCAACCTCGGCTTCACCCAGCTCGGCCGGATCGAGGCGGCGCTCAACGGCGTGCTGATCAACACCGACTTCATCGACAACTCGGCCGGCGTGGATACCTCCGACCACGAGGTGAACATCAAGATCCTGCTCACCGGCCAGGTCAAGGCCGGCAAGCTGAAGCTGCCCGAGCGCAACAAGCTGCTGGCGTCGATGACCGACGAGGTCGCGGGGCTGGTGCTCAACGACAACTACCGCCAGAACCAGGCGCTGAGCCTGATGCAGCGCATGAGCCTGGCGCGGCTCGGCTCCAAGCAGCACTTCATCCGGACGCTCGAGTCGCAGGGCCTGCTCGACCGGCAGATCGAATACCTGCCCTCGGACGCGGAGATCGCCGAGCGCAAGGCGCGTGGCATCGGCCTGACCCGGCCGGAGCTGGCGGTGCTGCTGTCCTATTCCAAGCTGGTGGCCTACCAGCAGCTGCTGGATTCGGACGTGCCCGAGGATCCGTACCTTTCCAAGGAACTGGTGCGCTACTTCCCCGAGCCGCTGCAGGCGAAATACGCGAAGGCAATGGAACAGCATCGCCTGAAGCGCGAAATCATCGCCACGGCGGTGACCAACTCCACGATCAACCGGATGGGCGCGACCTTCCTGCTGCGCATGCAGGAGGACAGCGGCCGCAGCCCGGGCGAGGTGGCGAAGGCGTTCACGATCACCCGCGAGACGCTGGACGCACGCCTGCTCTGGTCGCAGATCGACGCGCTCGACGGCAAGGTCGCCGAGTCGGCGCAGATCGACGCGTTGCAGGTGATCTGGAACCTGCAGCGCTCGTTCACCCGTTGGCTGCTGTCGCGCCCCGGCGCCATCCCCGACATCACCTCGTCGGTGGCGCGCTACCACGACGGCTTCGCCGCCATCCGTGCCGGCGCGGACATCCTGCCGGCCTCGATGCGCCCCGCCTACGAGGCCAGCATCCGCGACTGGAAGCAGAAGGGCATGCCGGCCGAGCTCGGCGGGCAGCTCGCGGCGTTGCCGTACCTGGAGCCGTGCTGCGACATCATCGAGCTGGCGCGCGAGCGGCGGCTGAAGCCGGTCGAGGTGGCCAAGGCCTACTTCCGCCTGGCCGAGGCCCTGAACCTGCCGTGGCTGCAGGCGCAGATCGACGCGCTCAAGGTCGAGGGACGCTGGCACGCGGTCGCGCGCGGCGTGCTGCGCGACGAGCTCGCGGCCCAGGCGCGGATCCTCACCGGCCAGGTGCTGTCGATGCCGGGCGCCAACGCCGAAGCCAAGCTGGAGCGCTGGCTGGCCCGTGACGACGCGTCGCTGCGCTTCACCATGGCGATGTTGTCGGAACTGGCGGCGCAGAAGGCGATGGACTACCCGACCGCTTCGGTCGCGGTGCAGCGCCTGTCCCAGCTCGCCTCGCGCGGATGAGCGGGGTTGGTATGCTCGGCGGCATGAGCCCGCCGAGCATGCCGCGCCTGCCCGAATCGCCCCGCATCACCTTCCTGGCGAGCAAGGCGGACGGCGCCCAGGCGGCGCTGGAAGCCTTGCAGGCCGCGCACGGGCAGGTACCGCCGGACGAGGCCGACGTGCTGGTCGCGCTGGGCGGCGACGGCTTCATGCTGCAGACGCTGCACCGGCACGGCGCGCTGGGCCGGCCGGTGTACGGGATGAAGCTGGGCAGCTTCGGCTTCCTGATGAACCACTACCGCGAGGACGGCCTGCTCGAGCGCCTGCGCGCCGCGGAACCGGCGGTATTGCGCCCGCTCGAGATGCTGGCGCTGACCGAGTCGGGCACCAGCACCGGCTCGCTCGCCTACAACGAGGTGTCGCTGCTGCGGCAGACCCGCCAGGCCGCGCACATCGGCATCGAACTCAACGGCAAGGAGCGCCTGGACGAACTGATCTGCGACGGGGTGATGCTGGCCACCCCGGCCGGCAGCACCGCCTACAACTACTCGGCCGGCGGCCCGGTGCTGCCGCTGGGCTCCAGCGTGCTGGCGCTGACCCCGATCGCCGCATTCAGGCCGCGACGCTGGCGCGGGGCCTTGCTCAAGTCGACCACCGAGGTCCGGTTCCGGGTCCTGGACCCCTACAAGCGGCCGGTCAGCGCCACCGCCGACTCGCACGAGGTCCGCGACGTGGTCGAAGTGACGATCCGGGAGGCCCATGAGCACACCGTGACCCTGCTGTTCGACCCGGCGCACAACCTCGAGGAGCGGATCCTCGCCGAGCAATTCCTGGCCTGACCGTCCGTCGGACCAGGGCCTCTGGTGCTGGTGGCCGGACCGTGCCGCGGCGTACGTTACATGCAACGAAGCGTTCGGTGGCCCAATCCACCTGACGCGGGAAGCCCGGCCCCCGGGGGATGCCCCGGAGGCCGAGAAGTGGTGGCTGTCCGTGACAGGCAGGGGGGGTCGATGGACGGGAGTGCGCACGAGGTCAGGATCAGCGTGCAGGGCTTGGCGCTGGGCATGTTCATTTCCAGGCTCGACCGGCCCTGGATCCAGACGCCTTTCCCGCTGGAAGGGCTCAAGCTCGAATCCGCGGACGAGATCGTCCGCCTGCAACGCATCTGCAGCCATGTCTGGGTGGATACCCAGCGCGGCGCCTCGCCGGACCTGCGCCACGTGGTGTTCGAGGCCCCGACGTCGCAGCCCGGCGAAGCCGAGGAAGTCGCCAACCTGCGCAAGACCCGGTGGACGATCCAGAGCGAGTTCACCGCCGAGATGGTGCAGGCCGAAAAGGTGCACGCCTCGCTGGAGGCCGACCTGGCCGAGGTCATGCAGGACCTGCAGGAAGGCAAGAAGCTCGACCTCGACAAGCTCAAGGACGGCGTCGAGGCGATGGTGGAGTCGATCCTGCGCAACCCGTCCGCCTTCATCTGGCTGCGGGAAATGAAGCGCCGCGACAACTACACCTACCAGCACGCGATGGGCTGCGCGATCTGGTCGGCCAGCTTCGGCCGCCATCTCGGCCTGGAGCGCCACGAGCTGGGCGCGCTGGCGATGGGCGGGCTGCTCAGCGACGTCGGCAAGTCGCGGCTGCCGGCCGAGCTGCTGGTCAAGCCCGGCCCGCTGACCCCCGAGGAGGTCGAGCAGGTCCGCGACCACGTGCGCCTGAGCCTGGAGATCCTGGGCCCGGCGCCGGGGGTCAGCCAGGAGACCGTCGAGATCGTCGCCACCCACCACGAGCGCTACGACGGCAGCGGCTACCCGCACGGGCTCAAGGGCAGCCAGATCCCGATCTTCGGCCGGATCGTCGGCATGGTCGACTGCTACGACGCCATGACCAGCGTCCGCCCCTACGCCACCAACCGCTCCCCCCACGACGCCGTCAACGAGCTCTACCAGCAGCGCGGCAAGCAGTTCCAGGCCGAGCTGGTCGAGCAGTTCATCCAGAACTGCGGCATCTACCCGATCGGGACCCTCGTGGAGCTGTCCAACGGCACCGTGGCGGTCATTACCGAGGTCCACAGCCTGAAGCGGTTGCGGCCCCGGGTCATGCTATTGTTGGGGCGGGAGAAGACCCCGCTACCCAAGTTCCGGGAGATCAACCTGGGGGAGGTCGAGCAGGACGAGCAGGGGGCGCCGCTGACCATCAAGCGTGGCTTGCCGATGGGGGCGTACGGGCTCGATCCGGTCGAACTGTTCCTGGCTTAGGCCATGTCCACAACCGAGGACGAACTCACCGGCGTGCAACACCGCCGGAGCTTCCTCGCGACGCTGCGCCAGCAGGTCAGTTTCAGCAACGACCGCCAGACGCTGCTCGCGCTGGTCGTCTGTGACATCGACGGTTTCGCGCGGCTCAATGCCGCGCATGGCTACGAGTTCGGCGACCAGGCGCTCAAGTACGTCGCCAAGCACCTGCGCGCGATCGCGCGGCCGCAGGATTACGTGGGCCGCATCGGCGACAACCGCTTCGCCCTGCTGCTGCCGCGGATCATGAACCAGGGCCACGCCGAGCTGGCGATCCAGCAATTGTTGCGGCACCTGGAGGTGCCGTTCCAGGGCGCCCAGGGCACCGTGCGACTCAACGCCACCGTCGGCGCGGCGCTGTGCCCGACCCACGCCAGCCATGCCGAGTACCTGTTGCGCCAGGCCGAGAAGAGCCTGGAGGCCGCGCGCGCCGAAGGTGCCAAATGGCGGTTGCCGCCCGAGGGCGACGGCAGCGACAAGGCCTTCTCCGAGTTCTGGGACCTGGAGATCGAGCTGGACGGCGCGATCGAGCGCGGTGAGCTCCTGCTCGGCTACCAGCCGCAGCTGCGCGTGCTCGACATGCAGCCGGTGGGGGCCGAGGCGCTGATGGTCTGGCCGCACCGGACCCGTGGCCTGGTCGCGCCGGACCAGTTCATCCCGATCGCGGAGAAGACCGGGCAGATCCGGCCGATGACCATGTGGGCGCTGAACACGGCGCTGCGCCAGGCCGCCAACTGGAAACACCCCTCGCCGCTGGCGGTGTCGGTGAACGTGCCGGCGGAAATGGTGGCGCGTGACGACCTGCCCGACGTGGTCGAGAACGCGATCCACCTGTGGGGTAGCGAGAAGGTGCAGCTGGTGCTGGAAATTACCGAGCGCTCGCTGATCACCGACCCGGCCCGCACGTTCATGGTGCTCTCGCGGATCCGCGAGCTCGGGGCCAGGATCTCGATCGACGACTTCGGCACAGGCTATTCCTGCCTGGCCTACTTCAAGCACATCCCGGCCGACGAGCTGAAGATCGACCGCTCCTTCGTCCAGGGCATGACCACCGACGCCGCCAACGCCGACATCGCCAGCCTGATCATCGAGCTGGCGCACCGGTTCTCGCTGTCGGTGGTGGCCGAGGGGGTGGAGGACCAGGAGACGTTCGAGATGCTGCGGCTGCGCGGTTGCGACCTGGTGCAGGGCCACCTGTTCTCCAAGGCGATGCGCGCGGACACTTTCGCGAAATGGCTGCCCGGCGCGGTCGCCGCGCCGGCGGCGGCAGTCGTGCCCTGAACGCGCGATACTCGCGTCCATGGATGACGTCCTGCCCCCCGTCAGTGGGTTCCCGGATCCGCTGACCGTCGCAATCTCCTCGCGCGCCCTGTTCGACCTGGAAGACAGCCACGCGCTGTTCGAGCGCGAGGGGATCGCCGCCTACCAGGCCTACCAGCGCGAGCGCGAGGACCAGGTGCTGGAACCGGGCATGGCGTTCGCGCTGGTGCGCAAGCTGCTGGCGCTGAACAACGCCGCGCCGGTGCCTGCCGCGCCGCGGCCGCGGGTGGAAGTGATCCTGCTCTCGCGCAACTCGTCGGACACCGGGCTGCGGATCTTCAATTCGATCCAGCACCATGGCCTGGACATCCGCCGCGCGGTGTTCACCTCGGGCGCGCCGACCTGGCCCTATGCCAAGCCGTTCGGTGCCGACCTGTTCCTGTCGGCGAACCCGGATTCGGTGCGGCGGGCGCTCGAGAACGGCATCGCCGCGGCCACGATCCTGCCCTCGGCCGCCCGCCCCGGCGGCGCGCCGCCGCGGCAGCACGATCAACTGCGGATCGCCTTCGACGGCGACGCGGTGATCTTCAGCGACGAAAGCGAGCGGGTGTCGCGCGAGCACGGCGTCGAGGCGTTCGGGCGCCACGAGCTGGAGCGCGCCCGCGAGCCGCTTTCCGGTGGGCCGTTCCGCGGTTTCCTCGACGCGCTGCACCGGCTGCAGGCGGCGTTCCCTGCGGGCGACGATTCGCCGATCCGCACCGCGCTGGTGACCGCGCGCTCGGCGCCGGCGCACGAGCGGGTAATCCGCACCCTGCGCGAGTGGGGCGTGCGCCTGGACGAGGCGCTGTTCCTCGGCGGCCGGCCCAAGGGCCCGTTCCTGGAGGCGTTCGGCGCGGACATCTTCTTCGACGACTCCGACGAGAACATCGCCTCCGCCCGCGACCACGTCGCCGCCGGCCACGTCCCCCACGGCGTCGCCAACCCGTAAGCACGCGTCGCGGTGGTGGGCGGTGCCCGCCCACCACCGCGCCGGAGCGTAGCGGAAAAGGCCCGGCCCCTGACCGACGAGTTAAAACGCTGTCGAGGAGGGCAGGGGCCGGGCCTTTTCCGCGTAAGCGCCCACCCGGAGGAGTGCCTCCATCAGGCAAGGATGCGCAGGGGAACGTGGGAGGCGTCGGGCCCTTCGGCGTGGGTGAGGATGCGTTCGCCGCTGCGCTGGAAGAACAGGTCCACCGACCGCCCGCCGACCTCCAGCCCGCGTACCGCCACCTGGTCCACCCCCAACGGCAACCGCGGCCCGCGCACCCGGATCTCGTTCGCCCACCCGTCCACCTCCACCCCCAGGCAGGCCTGCAGCAGCATGAAGCACGATCCCGCCGCCCACGCCTGCGGCAGGCACGCCACCGGATAGGACACCGGCGTGTTCCCGTGCTTGCGCGCGAATCCGCAGAACAGCTCCGGCAGGCGCATCTCGTAGTGGGTCGCGGTCTCGAACATCCCGCGCAACAGCCGCACCGCCCCCTCGCGATCGCCGCAGCGGGCGATCCCCGCCGCGCACAGCGCCGTGTCGTGCGGCCACACCGAACCGTTGTGGTAGGACATCGGGTTGTACCGCGCTTCGCCCTCGGCCAGCGTGCGCAGGCCCCAGCCGCTGGCGAAGCCCGGGCCGAGCAGTTGCGCGCCGGTGCGGGCCGCGCGCTCCGGCGAAGGCAGGCCCACGTACAGGAGGTGGCCCGGATTGCTCGCGCGCACCCGGCACAGGGCGCCGTCGCCATCCACCGCGATGCCGTAGTACCCCGTCTCCGGCATCCAGAAGCGCTGCTCCACCGCGTCGCGCAAGGCGCCCGCGCGCGCCTGCCAGCGTGCCGCGTCGTCCTGCGCCCCCCTGCGCAGCGCCAGCGCGGCCATCGCCCGCAGCGCGGCGAAGGCATAGCCCTGGACTTCGACCAGTGCGATCGGCCCCGGCGGGATCCGCCCGTCGGCATGGAACACCGAGTCCTCGCTGTCCTTCCAGCCCTGGTTGGACAGGCCCCTGTCGCTGCCGCGGGCGTAGTCGAGCAGGCCGAAGCGGTTGCCGTCGCAGGTGCGCTCGATCCACGCGGTCGCGGCCACCAGCGCCGGCCACAACCGTTCGATGAAGTCGAGGTCGCCGGTGCGCTGCGCATACGCCCCTGCGAGCATCACGAACAGCGGTGTCGTGTCGACGCCGCCGTAGTACAGGCCGAACGGCAGCTCCTTCAGCCGCGCCATCTCGCCCTTGCGGGTCTCGTGCATGATCTTGCCGGGTGCCGCGTCCAGGAACGCGGAGGATTCGTGCGCCTGGTGCTCGGCCAGGAACGCGAGCACGCCGCGCGCCAGCGCCGGGTTCAGCCACAGCGTCTGCAGCGAGGTGATCACCGCGTCGCGCCCGAACGGCGTGGAGAACCAGGGAATGCCGGCGAACGGGTAGGGTCCGGTGTCGAGGTCGCTGGTCAGCAGCGCCAGGTCCGAGCGCGAACGTTCCAACCAGTCGCCGAACAAGGGGCCGGTGCTGCGCACCCGTGCGCCGCGGCGCTGTCGCGCGCGCATGCGCCGGCGCGCGTGCGCGGCGGCACTGCGGTAACGCTGCCGCGACGGGCGCTCCTGCGCCACCAGCCCCACCTCGATGAACAGCTCGTCGCTGGCCCCGGGCTCGAGCGCCAGCTCGAAGCCGGCGCCGTTGCCATCGAGCTCGGCGGGCTCGTGCGAGAACGCGACCACCGATTCGCGCAGGCGGCCGTCCAGGCCGCGGTACCCGAACACGATGCGCCCGTCGCCGGCGCGGGTCGGCTGCCGTTCGCCGCGCGCCTGGCGCTGGACCCCGCGGACCTCGAACATGTCGCGGAAGTCCGCGTCATAGTCGAAGCGCAGCGGCGCGCGCACCGGGTGCAGGCCGAAATTGTGGAAGCGCAGGCGCTCGTACAGGCGGTTGCCGCTGAGGAAGCGCGTGCGCAGGACGTGCAGCAGCCCGGAGGGCAGGGCGTTCACCCCCAGCGGCGGCAGCGGCTGGTTGGTCAGGTGGGCGACGAAGAACACGTTGTCGCGGGTCACCGTGGCGCTGAGCATCTCCGGGCGCGCGCCGGCGATGCGCAGCCGCGCGCGCGACAGCAGCCGGGTGTCGTCGTGGAACAGCCCGTCGCTGTCGCCCTCGATGTCGCCATAGGCGTTGGCCACCAGGAAGCTGTCGCCGTCCTTGAGGACGTGGGTGGTGAATGAGGCGGCGGTTGCCGCGGTTTGCGCCTCGGTCGCCATCGTTCCGTGTCGTTCAGGGCCTCATGCGAGCAATTGCGCTGGGAGTTCCCCTTCAGGGGGACACAGGCGCGCGTAGAGCGCCTCGTAGGCGCGGGCCATCGCCAGGGCGGAGAAGCGCCGCTCGAACGTCGCCCGGATCGCGCGCCGGTCCAGCGCCGCCACTTCCGTAACCGCGGCCACGGCGGCCTCGTGCGAGTCGACTACCCGGCCGGTCACGCCGTCGTCGACCACTTCGGGCACCGAACCGCAGTTCCAGGCGATCACGGGCGTGCCGCAGGCCATCGCCTCGATCATCACCAGCCCGAACGGCTCCGGCCAGTCGATCGGGAACAGCAATGCGCGCGCGCCACCGAGGAAGTCGGGCTTCTCGCGGTCGCCGATTTCGCCGATGAACTCGACCAGCGGGTGCTCGAGCAGAGGCGCGATGGTGGTATCGAAGTATTCCTGGTCGACGCGGTCGACCTTGGCCGCGATCTTCAACGGCAGCCCGGCGTCGCGGGCGATCGCGATCGCGCGGTCGGGGCGCTTTTCCGGCGAGATCCGGCCAAGGAAGGCGAGGTAGCCATCGTCGCGCGGGCCCGGTGAGAACGGATACAGACGCTCGTCCAGGCCGTGGTACACGGTGCCGGCCCAGTTGGCGAAGCGCAGTGGCCGGCGCTGGTGGTCGGAGATCGAGACCAGCGGATAGTGCGGCCAGCGGTGGTAGGTTTCCGCCAGGTCCTTGAGGTCGAGCCGCCCGTGCAACGTGGTCAGGGTGCGTGCCGCCCGATCGTTGAACAGCGGGAAGTGCAGCAGGTCCACGTGGAAATGGAGCAGGTCGAACTCGTCGGCGCGGCGGCGGACCTCGTCGAGCATGGACAGGTGCGCGGCCAGGTCCGACTTCAGCGGTTCCGGATCGAGCCGGATCGCCTGGTCGCGGACCGGCACCAGGGTGGCGTGGGTGCGCGCGTCGGCGGCGGCGAACAGGGTCACGTCGTGGCCGAGTTCCACCAGCGCGTCGGAGAGGTGGGCCACGATCCGTTCGGTGCCGCCGTAAAGGCGGGGCGGCACCGCTTCGTACAACGGTGCAATCTGCGCGATTCTCATGGGTCCTGCGACCTCGGTGGCGGATTCTGCAAGCTAGCCGCGCCGGCGTGCAAGGGGTGTCGCGGGGGTGCTCAGAACTCCAGGTCGAGGGCGGCGCAGAGGTAGTCGACCAGCGGCGCCAGCGCGCGCAGGTCGCGCTCGATCGCGCCGCGCAGGCGCGGGCTGGCCATGGCCGCGTCGTCCAGCGGGCGGAAGGCGGTGAAGTTGCGCCGGCGCAGGTCTTCGATGAACGCGAAGTCGGCCGGGAAGCCGTGCGGATTGCGCACCAGCATGTCCTCGCTGCCCAGCGTATAGCGGCGCCTGAACGCGGGCGCGTGCACGGCCCGGCTCCAGGCGCCGGGGTTCTCGAAGATGAATTGCCGGACCTTGCGCTGGGTGTGGGTTTCCGGATGCCACAGGCCCGCGCCAACGAAGGAGGCGCCCGGTTCCAGGTGCAGGTAGAACGAGGGCGCGGCGACCTCGCGGCGTCGGTAGTGGAACAGGCGCGCGCCTTGCCAGTTCTTGTACGGGGACTTGTCGTGGGCGAAGCGGGTGTCGCGGTGGATGCGGAACAGCGAGCCGCCCTGCGGCCGCGGGTCGGCGCGGTAATGCGGGCTGATGTCGGCCAGCGCCGGTTGCAGGTCGGCGACCAGGCGCAGGAACGGCCCGCGCACGTGCGCCTCGTAGTCGGCCTTGTGCTCCTGGAACCAGGCACGCTCGTTGTGCCGGGCCAGGCCGCGCAGGAAGGCGAAGGATTTCGGCGAGAAGTAGGCGCTCATGGCGGCAGGATGCGATCGCGCCAGGCGTCCAGCGCATCGAGCAGGGCCAGCTTGCCCGGTTCGGCGGCGTGGGCGGCGCGCAGCGCGGCCTGCTCGGCCTCGAACCCCGCCAGGTCCGGATCGGCCAGGCCCGAGCCGGGCGCCAACCGGGCGCGGCGCCAGGACTCCCAGCGCTCGCGCTCTTCGGGCGCAAGCGTGTCCGGCCAGTTGCGCGCGCGATACCGGAACAGCAATTCGTCCAGGCGCGGATCCTCGAAACCGAACGCGTGCCTGGCGAGGGCCCGCGGCGGCGTGGCCCGGACCTGCGCGCAGCGGCGGCGGTCGGCGTCGGAGAGGAAGCCGTCGTACAGGGAGGCGTCGGCATCGGCGGGGGCGCGCTCGGGCCGTGCCGCGTAGACCCGGCGAATCTTCTCCGCCAGCTCCGGCCCGGCGGCGCGCAGGCGCGCGGCCTGCGCCTCGATCGCGGCGCGGTCGATCGCCAGGCGCTCGAAATCGGATTCCTGCAGGTGGTTCCAGGCGACCAGTGCGGGACAGCGGTTCACATGCACTTCCTTCAGCGGGATGCGCAGGCTGCCGTCGGGGTCTTCCTCGCGGCGCAGGTACAGGCGCGCGGCGATGGCCTCCGGCTCCAGTTCCAGCAGCGGCTCGACCGTGCCGCCCAGGTCGAACACGATCACCCGGGTGGCGATCGAGGGGTGCACCGCCAGCGGCAGCACCGCGGCTGCGCACAGGCGAGCGGCCGGGTAGCGCTGCGACACGTGCAGGACCGGTTGCATCGCGATCGCGTCCAGCAGCCGCGCGGCGCGGCGCTTGTCGCGCAGCCCCAATGCGTACTCCCACAGCCGCGGCTGCGCGGCACGCAGCTTGCGGGCGAGGCCGATCAGGGCGCGAACGTCCGACAGGGCCTCGTGCGCGTCGCCTTCGCGCACGCCGTTCGCCACGGCCAGGTGCTCGAGCCGGAACGAGGTCGCGCCGTCCTCCCGACGCGGCCATTCGATGCCATCGGGGCGTAGTGCATGCGCCAGCCGCATCACGTCGAGCAGGTCCCAGCGGCAATTGCCGGACTTCCACTCGCGCTCGTAGGGATCGAAGAAATTGCGGAACAGCCCGCAGCGCACGAACTCGTCGTCGAAGCGCAGCGAGTTGTAGCCGAGGGTGCAGGTCCGCGGACGCGCCATCTCTTCGAAGATGCGCGCGAAGGCATCGGCCTCGGTCACGCCTTCGGCCAATGCCCGTTGCGGGGTGATGCCGGTGACCAGGGTTGCGGCGGGGGAGGGCAGCAGGTCGTCGGCCGGGCGCACGAAGAAGCTGACCGGCGGCTCGATTTCCTGCAGTGCCTCGTCGGTCCGCAGCGCGGCGAACTGGGCGATGCGCGACCGGCGCGGATCGGCGCCGAAGGTCTCCAGGTCGTAGAACAGGAAACTGTCGCTCACGCCGCGTCGCCGTCGGCTTCCAGCGGCGGCAGCAGGCGCAGGACCGCCGCGTCCGCGGCGGCCCAGTCCACGCCCTCCAGAGACTCGAGCCCGCGGGTCGCCTCGACCAGGATCCCGCGCTGGATCTCGCTGCGCTCGAGCGCCTCGGCGTAGGGGATGCGCATGAAGGTGACCAGCGCGTAATGCGGGACGAAGCGGTCGGGGTGGCGCTGCTGCAGGGCGCGCTCCAGCTCGCGCTGGAGCAGGAACTCCGGATCGTCCACCAGGTCGCGCATCTCGATGTAGTTGTCCAGCGCCATGCGCTGGATCGCCAGCGCGTTCGGCTTGCGCTCGGCCTCGAAGGCGGCGAACGCCGCGGCCAGGTCGGGCACCGCGTCCAGGGTGCGGGCGAGCGCGACGCAATCCTCGAATGCGCAGTTCATGCCCTGGCCATGGAACGGCACCATCGCGTGCGCGGCGTCGCCCAGCAGCACCGCCTCGCCCCCCAGGTGCCAGCGGTCCAGGTACAGCGTCCCGAGGCTGCCGACCGGGTTGGCCTCGTAGTCGTGCTCCAGTGCCGGGATCAGCGGCAGCGCGTCCGGGAAGTCGCGCACGAACAGCGCGCGCGCCGCGGCGGCGGAATCCACCGCGTCGAAATTCGGGTCGCCGTGGCCCTCGTCGTGCAGGGCCATGAACAGGGTCACGGTGAAGGTGCGCTCGTCGTTGGGCAGGGCAATGCACATGTAGCGGCCCCGCGGCCAGATGTGCAGCGCGTTCGGCTCGATCCGGAAGCCGCCGTCGCGGACCGGCGGGATTTCCAGCTCCTTGTAGCCGTGGCCCAGCCATTCGGTGCGCTCGCCGAGGTCGCGCCGCGCCGCCATCTGCATGCGCAACGTGGAGCCGGCGCCGTCGCAGCCGACCAGCGCGGTGAACGGATGCTCGTGGACCGCTCCGTCGCCGCGGAAGCGCGCGACCTTCGCGTCGAAGTCCACCTCCACCAGGCCGCGGTCGAAGTGCAGCCGCGCGCCGGCCGCTTCGGCGGCCTCGATCAGGCTGATGTTGAGCTCGCCGCGGCTGACCGACCAGATCACCTCGCTGTCGTCGCGGCCGTAGCGCTGCAACTGCGGCTCGCCGCCCAGCGGATGGACCATGCGCCCGCGCATCATCACCGCGCGCTCCAGCACCGCGGCGTGGGCGTCGGCCTGGCGCAGCGCGTGCAGGCCGCGTTCGGCCAATGCGAGGTTGATCGAGCGGCCGCCGGCATAGCCGTGCAGGCGCGGGTCGCCGCGGCGCTCGAACAGGTCCACCTGCCAGCCGCGGCGCGCCAGCAGCGTGGCGAGCAATGCGCCGGCCAGGCCGGCGCCGACCAGGGTCAGGTGCCCGGGCTTCATGCCTGCCATGCCTCGACCGTGCGCACGAAGCGCAGGATGTCGGCGTGGCTGTTGTACAGCGGCGCCGGCGAGATCCGGATCACGTCGGGCTCGCGCCAGTCGCCGAGCACGCCGTGGTGGGCCAGGTATTCGAACAGCGCGCGGCCGCGCTCGCGACCGCCGGCCACGCGCAGCGACAGTTGCGCGCCGCGGCGTTCCGGTTCGCGCGGGGTCGCGATCTGCAGCACGCCCGAAAGGCGTTCGCGGATCAGCGTCTCGAGGTAGCCGGTCAGCCTGACCGA
This sequence comes from Lysobacter sp., assembly GCA_044464395.1. Lineage (GTDB taxonomy): Bacteria > Pseudomonadota > Gammaproteobacteria > Xanthomonadales > Xanthomonadaceae > Cognatiluteimonas. The sequence goes on along the minus strand of JBIQLI010000002.1, from coordinate 97,671 downwards.
GCGCGCGCGCAATGCGCCCATGCCGCCGGCGCGCGCGAACAGCTCCAGCGACGCGCGCAGCGGCGCCAGCGACAGGATCGGCGGATTGCTGAGCTGCCAGCCGTCCGCGCCCGGGGTCGGCGCGAAGCCCGGCTCCATGCGGAAGCGGCTGGCCTGGTCGTGGCCCCACCAGCCGGCGAAACGCGGACGGTCGGTGCGCGCGTGGCGCGCATGCACGAAGCAGCCGCCGACCGCGCCCGGCCCGGCATTCATGTACTTGTAGTGGCACCAGACCGCGAAGTCCGGGCCATGCGCGTGGAGTTGCAGTGCCAGGTTGCCGGCGGCATGGGCGAGGTCGAAGCCGACGATCGCGCCGGCCGCGTGGCCGAGCCGGGTGATCGCCTCGATGTCGAAGGCCTGGCCGGTGCGGTACTGCACGCCCGGCCACAGCACCAGCGCCAGGCGTGGGCCGTGGGTCGCGATCGCGCGCTCGATGGCTTCCATCGAAATCGTGCCGTCGGGCTCGTCCGGTTCGAGCTCGATCAGGTCGGTCGCCGGGTCGAAGCCGTGGAACTGGACCTGCGAGGCGAGGGCGTGGCGATCCGACGGGAACGCCCCGGCTTCCATCAGGATCGCCGGGCGCTCGCGCGTGGGCCGGTAGAAGCTCACCATCATCAGGTGCAGGTTGGCGGTGAGCGAGTTCATCGCCACCACTTCCTGCGGCTCGGCGCCGACCACTTCGGCCAGCCCGTTGCGCACCAGCTCGTGGTAGGGCATCCACGGCGCCGGCTCGAGGAAGTGGCCCTCGACCGCGTCGCGGGCCCATTTCTCCATGACCTCGTCGACCATGGCCCGCGCAGCGCGCGGCTGCAGGCCCAGCGAGTTGCCGACGAAATAGGCCTGCTCGCTGTCGCCGTGGCGCGGCAGGTGGAATTCCGCGCGCAGCGCGGACAGCGGATCGGCCGCGTCCCGGGCCAGGGCGTAGTCGTCCGAGTACAGATCGGTCATCAGGAAGCCTTGGTGAAGCGGGTCGCCGGCAAGCCGAGCCATTCCAGCGCGGTGCCATGGTAGATGCGTTGCTGTTCTTCCTGCGCCAGGCCCATCGCCTCGACCCCGGCGCCGGGTTCCTGTTCGCCCAGCGGGAACGGATAGTCGGTGCCGAGCATCACCCGGTCGGCGCCGGCGACGTCGAGCAGGTAGCGCAGCGCGCGGTCGTCGGCGACCCAGGAATCGAAGTACAGGCGCTTGAGGTACTGGCGCGGGTTGCGGAAGTTGTCGGTGGCGACCAGGTCGGGGCGCATGTTGAAGCCGTGCTCGATCCGGCCGATGGTGTAGGGGAAGCTGCCGCCGCCGTGGGCCAGGCACACCCGCAGCTTCGGCAGCCGCTCCAGCACGCCGCCGAACACGAGGCAGCAGGCCGCGCGCGACTGTTCCGCCGGCATCCCGACCAGCCACGGCATCCAGTACTTGGGCATGGTGTCGGTGCCCATCATGTCCCAGGGATGGACCAGGATCGCCGCGCCCAGCTCGGCGGCGGCCTCGAAGAACGGGAACAGTTCCGGCGCGTCCAGGTTCCAGTGGCCGCCGTCGGGCAGCGGCACGTGGCTGCCGATCTGCACGCCCTGCAGGCCGAGCTGGTCGACGCAGCGTTCCAGTTCCTGGATCGCCAGCCGCGGCGACTGCATCGGCACCGTGCCGATGCCGGCGTAGTGGCGCGGGTAGTCGCGCACGGTGCCGGCCATGTGGTCGTTCAGCGCCGCATGCAGCGCCAGCGCCTGGTTCGCCTTCGCCCAGTAGCTGAACATCACCGGCACGGTGCTGATCACCTGCACCTGCACGCCGAAGCGCGCGTAGTCGTCGATCCGTTCCTGCGGGTCCCAGGTCTTGGGCCAGATCTCGCGGAAGAACTTGCCGTCCTTGTAGATGCGGTGGCGGCCGTCGTCGCCGTGGTGGATCACCGGGAAGCGCGGGTCGCCGTACTTGGTCGCGAGGTCGGGCCAGTCGCGCGGCAGGTAATGGGCGTGGATGTCGATCTTGAGCATGCCGGGGTCAGTTCCCTCCCGCGTCGTCGTAGCGTGCCGGCGCCGGATTCAGGTGCCCGCAGCGTTCGCAGGTGCGGTGCTCGCGCGAGGCGTAGAAGCGATCGAACACCGGCGGGAAATCCTGCTCGATGTCGCGCAGGGTGAAGAATTCCTCGTACAGCTTGTGGTTGCAGTTCTCGCAGTACCACAGCAGGCCGTCCTTCTCGTGCGGCAGGCGCTTGCGTTCGATCACCAGGCCGACCGAGCCGGCCATGCGCTGCGGCGAGTGCGGCACGCGCGGCGGCAGGTAGAAGGTCTCGCCGGCGCGGATCGGGATGTCGCGCACCGCTCCGTCCTCCTGGATGCGCAGCACCATCTCGCCTTCGAGTTGATGGAACCACTCCGGGCCTTCGTCCCAGTGGTAGTCGGTGCGCTGGTTGGGCCCGCCGACCGCCATGACGATGAAGTCGCCGTCGACGATGCACTTGTTGCCGACCGGCGGCTTGAGCAGGTGGCGATGTTCCTCGATCCAGGCCTGGAGATTGATCGGATTGGGCAGGCTCATGCGGGCTCCTTCGGCACGACCGCGATGCACTTGAGTTCGATGTCGATCGGGGTGGGCAGGGCGCTGATGCCCACGGTGGTGCGGCAGGGGGCCTGGGCGGCGTCCGGGAAGTGCTCGGCCCAGACAGCGTTCCAGCCCTTGAAGTCGCGGGCCATGTCGGTCAGGAACACGGTGACGTCCACCAGGTCCTCCCAGCGCGCGCCGCTGGCCTCCAGTACCGCGCGCACGTTGGCCAGCACCGCGCGCGACTGCGCCTCGATGCCTTGCGGAATGGCGTCGGTGCCCGGGGCGCGCGGGCCGATCCCGGACAGGAACAGCAGCTCGCCGACCCGGCGCGCGTGCGGGTAGTGGCCGACCGCCTTCGGCGCCCTGTCCGCGTGGATGCCGCCTGCCCGGCTCATGCCGCCACCCCGTAGCGGTCGCGGACGCCGGCGATGGCGCCGTCGTACACCGACTGCAGCGCGGCCGGCGCATCCACGTCCATGCCCAATTCGCGCACCCGGCCATCGGCCAGGCTGTAGACCCAGCCGTGGACCATGAGCTGCTGGCCGCGCGCCCAGGCGTCGCGGATCACCGTGGTCAGGCAGACGTTCTCGGCCTGTTCGATCGCGTTGAGTTCGCACAGCGCGTCGTGGCGGCGCGCTTCGGGGACGCGCGCGAGCAGCGCCTCGTGCTTCTGGGCGACGTCGCCGACGTGGCGGATCCAGTTGTCGGCCAGGCCCACGCGCTTGCCGTGCAGGGCGGCGCCGACGCCGCCGCAGCCGTAGTGGCCCACCACCAGGATGTGCCGCACCTTGAGCACGTCCACCGCGAACTGGATCACCGACATGCAGTTGAGGTCGGTGTGCACCATCACGTTGGCGATGTTGCGGTGGACGAAGACTTCGCCGGGAGCCAGGTCGATCACCTGGTTCGCGGGCACCCGCGAGTCCGAGCAGCCGATCCACAGGTAGGCGGGTGCCTGCTGCCGCGACAGCCGCTCGAAGAACCCCGGGTCCTCGCGCTCGATGCGCTCGGCCCAGCCGCGGTTGTTGCGCAGCAGCGCGGCGAGTTCGTTCCTCATGCGGCGGGATCCTTGCAGTTCATTGCGGCAGCGCGATGCAGACGTTGCGGGGTTCGGTGAAGAAGCGCATCGCCTCGTGCCCGCCTTCGCGGCCCAGGCCGGACTGGGCCATGCCGCCGAACGGGGTGCGCAGGTCGCGCATCAGCCAGGTGTTGATCCAGACGATGCCCGCCTGCAGTTGCGCGCCGAAGCGGTGGGCGCGTTCGAGGTCGCGGGTCCAGACCGAGGCCGACAGGCCGTAGTCGCAGGCGTTGGCCAGGGCCAGCGCTTCGTCGTCGCTCTCGAATGGCTGCAACGTCGCGACCGGGCCGAAGATCTCTTCGCGGTTGCTGGCGCAATCCGGGCCGAGGCCCTCGATCACCGTCGGCGCGACGAACCAGCCCGGACGCTGCAGCGCCTGGCCGCCGCACAGGATCGTGCCGCCTTCCTCGCGGGCGCGGGCGATCGCGGCCACGACCTTGTCGAAGTGCGCCTGCGAGACCAGCGGGCCGAGGTCGGCGTCGGAATCCATCGGGTCGCCGACGGTCAGGCCCATCGCGCGCTCGACGAAGGCGTCGCGGAATTCGGTGTAGATGCGGCGCTCGACCAGGATCCGCGAACCGCACAGGCAGATCTGCCCGGTGTTCTGGAACGCGGAGCGGACGATCGTCGGCAGTTGCGCGCGCCAGTCGCTGTCGGCGAACACCACGGTGGGGTTCTTGCCGCCCAGCTCCAGCGAGACCTTCTTCAGCAGCGGCCCGGCGAGGCCTGCGATACGCCGTCCCACCGCGGTGCTGCCGGTGAACGACACCGCCTTCAACGCGGGATGCAGCACCAGCGGCTCGCCGACTTCCGGGCCCAGTCCGTGGACGATGTTGAGCACGCCGGCCGGCAGTCCAATCTCCGCGGCGAGTGCGCCGAGCAGGGTCGCGGTGTGCGGGGTCACCTCCGAGGGTTTGGCCACCACCGTGTTGCCTGCCGCCAGCGCGGGCGCGATCTTCCAGGTGAACAGGTACAGCGGCAGGTTCCAGGGCGAGATCGTGGCGACGCTGCCCAGCGGCTGGCGCAGGGTGTAGTTGAGCCCGGCCTGGCCATGGTGCGATTCGCTGGCGAACTGGGTCGCGGCGTGGGCGAAGAAGCGCAGGTTGCTGACCGCGCGCGGAATCTCGACCTCGCGTGCCAGGCGCAACGGCTTGCCGCCGTCGCGGGCCTCGGCGTGGGCAAAGTCGTCGAGCTTCGCTTCCAGCGCGGACGCAAGCCGTTCCAGCCAGCGTGCACGCTCGTCGTTGGGCAGGCCGGTCCAGCCCGGCGCGGCCCGGCGTGCCGCCGCGACCGCCCGCTCGACGTCATCCGCATTGCCGCGCGCGACTTCCGCATAGGGCGTGCCGCGCGCCGGATCGGCGACCTCCAGCCATTGCCCGGAGGCAGGCTGCGATTCCTTTCCGTCGATCCAGTGGCCCAGTTGCATCCGCGAAAGTCTACCCCCGCCGGGCACGCGCGGTCGCGCACGCCGGGTCGCCGGGCCGGCCCGGCCGCGTCAGATCGATTGCATCCGCCCGCCGTCGACGGCCAGGCTCACGCCGTTGATGTAGCCGGCCGCCGGCGAGCACAGGAAGGCGATGACGCCGCCGATTTCCTCCGGCCGGGCGAAGCGGCCGGCGGGCACGTTGCGGCGCATGCCGTCGAGGATCGCCTCTTCGCTCTGCCCGGTGGCGGCGGCGCGGTCGCGCGCGAGCTGGGTGATGCGCCCGGTCTCCGTGTAGCCGGGCAGCACGTTGTTGACGGTGATCCCGAACGGCGCCAGTTCCCGCGACAGGGTCTTGGCCCAGCTCGCGACCGCGCCGCGGATGGTGTTGGACACGCCGAGGTTCGGGATCGGCTCGCGCACCGAGGTGGAGACCACGTTGGCGATGCGCCCCCAGGTGGCCGCCCGCATTCCCGGCAGCACCGCCTGCACCAGCAGGTGGTTGGCCAGCAGGTGGCGGCGGAACGCCTCCAGGAATTCGTCGGGCGTGGCGGCATGCACCGGGCCGCCCTTCGGCCCTGCGGTGTTGTTCACCAGCACGTGCACCGCGCGGGTATTGACCAGCTCGAGCACCCTGGCTTCGAGCGCGGCACTGTCGGCCATGTCCACGGCGATCCAGTCGTGGCGCTGCGCGCCCTGGCGCGGCAGTTCGCCGGCGACCTGCTGCAGGACTTCCCCGCGGCGCGCGAGCAGGGTGACGTCCGCGCCGAGCAGCGCCAGCTCCTGCGCCGCCGCGCGGCCGATGCCTTCAGAGGCGCCGCAGACCAGCGCGTGCTTGCCGCCGAGGTCGAGATCCATCAGTCCTTGCCTCCCAGGCGCACGAACATCTGTTTCCGCAGTGCCTCGGGGTCATCGCCGCGCGGCGGCTGCACGTCTTCCAGGCGGAAGCCGCGGGCCAGGGCGTCTTCCTCGTCGAGGCCGTCGTATTCGACGAATTCGGCGTCGAGCAGCGCCGCGCGCGCAGTGTCCTCGCTGTCGTAGGCGAGGGTGTTGCCGTCGCTGTCGAGGACTTCCGCGGTGCCGGCCTCGCGCACCCGCAGCCGCGCCCAGGCAATGTGCCGGCCAAGCGCCGCCAGCCACCATTGGCCGCCCTGCGCGTTCACAGCACCAGCGACCACAGCCACAGCAGGCCCGCCATCGCCAAGCCGAACAGGATCACCGCCAGCGAGATCCGTGCCGGCGTGGCCAGGCCGCTCAGGCCCGGATCCGGGTGCGCGCGGTAGCCGCCGCGCAGCAGCCACCACAGCGCCTCCGGCTTGAGGAACAGCGATTCGCCGAGCTCGCGCTTGATCTGCGCATGGCGGTCGCGGATGTGGACCAGGGTCAGCGGCCAGAAGATCACGAACGCCGTGGCGCCGGCGATCGCCATGGCGACGAACAGCAGGGCCAGGAACAGGACGAGGTCGGTGGTCACCGTCAGAACTCGGCGTTGCCGGGCGCGCGCGGATAGGGGATCGCGTCGCGGATGTTGGACAGGCCGCAGGTGTAGACCACCAGGCGCTCGAAGCCCAGGCCGAAGCCGGCGTGCGGCACGGTGCCGTATCGGCGCAGGTCGCGGTACCACTGGTAGTGTTCTCGGTCGAGGCCGAACTGCTCCATGCGCCGGTCGAGCACGTCCAGGCGTTCCTCGCGCTGCGAGCCGCCGATGATCTCGCCGATGCCCGGCGCCAGCACGTCCATCGCGGCGACGGTCCTGCCGTCGTCGTTGAGGCGCATGTAGAACGCCTTGATGTGCTCGGGATAGTCGGTGACCACCACCGGGCGGCCGACATGCTCCTCGGTCAGCCAGCGCTCGTGCTCGGTCTGCAGGTCCAGGCCCCATTCGACCGGGAACCCGAACTTCTTCCCGGACTTCTGCAGCCGCTCGACCGCGTCGGTGTAGGTGATCCGCTCGAACGGCGCGTTGACGAAGGCCTCCAGCCGGGTGATCGCGTCCGGCTGCACGCGCTGGGCGATGAACGCCATGTCGTCGGCGCGCTCGTGCAGCACCGCGCGGAACAGGTACTTCAGGAAATCCTCGGCGACGCGCGCGTCCTCGGCCAGGTCGGCGAAGGCGATTTCCGGCTCCACCATCCAGAACTCGGCCAGGTGGCGGGTGGTGTTCGAGTTTTCCGCGCGGAAGGTCGGGCCGAAGGTGTAGACCTTGCTCAGCGCCAGGCAGTAGGCCTCGACATTGAGCTGGCCGGAGACGGTGAGGAAGGTCTCCTTGCCGAAGAAGTCGTGGCCATGGTCGATGTTGCCCTCGCCGTCGCGCGGCAGGTTGGCCAGGTCGAGGGTCGAGACCCGGAACATCTGTCCGGCGCCCTCGGCGTCGGAGGTGGTGATGATCGGCGTCGAGATCCAGAAATAGCCCTGCTCGTGGAAATAGCGGTGCACCGCCTTGGCCAGGCAGTCGCGGATCCGGGTCACCGCGCCGAACAGGTTGGTGCGCGGGCGCAGGTGCGCGACCTCGCGCAGGAATTCCAGCGAATGCGCCTTGGGCTGGATCGGGTAGGTCTCCGGATCCTCCACCCAGCCGACCACCTCGATCGATTCGGCCTGGATCTCGAACGCCTGGCCCTGGCCCTGCGAGGGCGCCAGGGTCCCGGTGCAGATGACCGAGCAGCCGGCGGTGAGCCGCTTCACCTCGCTTTCGTAGTTCGGCAGTGCCGCCGGGGCGACGACCTGGATCGGGGCGAAGCAGGAGCCGTCGCTGACGTTGACGAAGCTCAGGCCGGCCTTTGAATCGCGCCGGGTGCGCACCCAGCCCTGGACGGTGACCTCGCCGCCGACCGGGAGCTTGCCCGCGAGCGCGTGTTCGACACTGACTGTAGTCATCCGGAAATTCTATAATGAACGCATGGCCATCGAACTTGCCCCCGCCGCGCGCGACCGGATCCTCGGCTACCTGGCCGCGGAGCCCGACGCGCTGGGCCTGCGTTTCGGCGTCCGCCGCACCGGCTGCTCCGGCTGGGGATACCTGGCCGAGCTGGCCCGGGAGCTGCGCGAAGGCGACACCGTGTTCGAGGCCGACGGCGTGAAGGTCTACGTGGACGCCGACAGCCTGCCGCTGGTGGACGGCACCCGGATCGACTTCCTCAAGGCGGGGCTGAACGAGCAGTTCACCTTCGCCAACCCGAACGTGGCGGGGGAGTGCGGGTGCGGGGAGTCCTTCACCACCGACAGCGAGCGGGCGGCCTGATCCCGCTGTAGAGCCGACCCACGGTCGGCTCCCGGCAAGACCGCCCATCGCCATCGGACCATGGGTCCGCTGCTACAGGCACCGCTTTCCCTATATAATGGGCGGCTCCCCGCGGGGAGACCCTTGCTCCACCGGCGCCAGCCGGGGGGCTGCCTGGCCGGTCCACCGGCCGACATCCACAAGGAAACCACCATGCGTCACTACGAAATCGTGTTCCTGGTCCACCCGGACCAGAGCGAGCAGGTGCCGGCCATGATCGAGCGCTACAAGGCGCTGATCGAGGGCGGCAACGGCAAGATCCACCGCCTCGAGGACTGGGGCCGCCGGCAGCTGGCCTATCCGATCGACAACCTGGTCAAGGCCCACTACGTGCTGTTCAACATCGAGGCCGGCCAGGACGTGCTGAACGAGCTGGTCGATGCGTTCCGCTTCAACGACGCGATCCTGCGCCACCTGGTGATCCGCCGCGACGAGGCGGTCACCGAGCAGTCGCTGATCATGAAGAACAAGGACGAGAAGGGCGACAAGCCCGAGCGTGGCGAGCGCCGCCGTCGCGACGACGACAGCAACGATGGCAATGACGGCAAGGACGGCGACGACAGGTCCGACGCCAGCACCGCCGAAGCCGCCTGAGCCACGAGGAGACCACAGACATGTCCAAGTTCTTCCGCCGCCGCAAGTACTGCAAGTTCACGGCCGAGGGTGTCAAGGAGATCGACTACAAGGATCTCAACACCCTGCGCCAGAACCTGACCGAGACCGGCAAGATCGTGCCGAGCCGGATCACCGGCACCAAGTCCAAGTACCAGCGCCAGCTGGCCACCGCGGTGAAGCGCGCCCGCTACCTGGCGCTGATCCCGTACACCGACAACCACAACGCGTAAGGCCGAGCCATGGAACTCATTCTTCTTCAGAAAGTGACGAACCTCGGCGGCCTGGGCGACAAGGTCACCGTGCGCCCGGGTTACGGCCGCAACTTCCTGGTGCCGCAGGGCAAGGCCGTGCCGGCTACCCCGGCCAACATCGCCGAGTTCGAGGCGCGCCGCGCCGAGTACGAGGCCAAGGCGCAGGCGCAGCTGTCCGAGGCCGAGCAGCGCAAGGCCAGCCTGGAAGGCAAGAGCGTGACGATCTACGCGAACGCGTCGGCCGAGGGCAAGCTGTACGGCTCGGTCGGCCCGCGCGAGATCGCGGATGCGCTCACCAAGCTGGGCACGCCGGTCGAGAAGTCGGAAGTGGTCATGGGCGAGGGTGCGATCCGCGTGGTCGGGGAGTCCGAGGTCATGGTGCACCTGCACGCCGACGTCGAGATCCCGGTCAAGGTCGTGGTCGAGGCCGAAGCCGCCTGACCCACGCCACACCTCGCAACACCGGACGGGCGCCCATGTGGCGCCCGTTCTTTTTGCGGGCTCCGGAGGGACGCTTACGCGAAAAAGGGCTGCGCTCCGCCCTCCTCGAAGGCGTTTTGACTCGTCGGTCGGAGCGCAGCCCTTTTTCGCTCCCGCTTCCCGCCTTCGGCCGCGTTTGCCGCTCGCCCAACGCGCCCGTGCGCGCAGGTGGGAAAGGCCAACCCTCTGCCCGACGAGTTAAAGCGCTGTCGAGGAGGGCAGAGGGTTGGCCTTTCCCGCCGGAGCGCCCATCCGAAGGAGCACCGGCCTCCAGTCGCAGGCCGTGCGATTCCCACCGGTTATCCACAGACTTGTCTGCAACGCTCGCGTGGTGGCCGCGTCTAGGATGGAGACCGAACGACAACAACAAGCGGATCGCAACGACGGTCCGGCCAGGGGAGTGACACCACTGATGAGCGCACGCCAGGGCTTTCGTGCCGATGCCGCATTCCCTTCCAGGGGCGAGAGCCGGGTCGAACAGTTGCGGGTGCCGCCGCAGTCGGTGGAGGCCGAACAGGCGGTCCTTGGCGGCCTGATGCTGGCGCCCGACGCCTTCGACCGGGTCGCCGACGTCCTCACCGACGACGACTTCTACCGCCGCGACCACCAGCTCATCTACCGCGCGATCCGCGAACTGGCGGAGAAGAACCGCCCCTACGACGCGGTGACCCTGGGCGAGTGGTTCGAGTCCATGGGCCAGTCCGAGCTGGTCGCCGGCGGCGCCTACCTGATCGAGCTGGCCAGCACCACGCCCTCGGCCGCCAACATCACCGCCTACGCCGAGATCGTGCGCGACAAGGCGGTGCTGCGGCAGCTGATCGAGGTCGGCACCGGGATCGTCAACGACGGCTTCCAGCCCGAAGGCCGCGAGACCCGGGAGATCCTCGACGCCGCCGAGTCCAGCGTGCTCGCGATCGCCGAGCACAGCGCCAAGGGCCGGATGGACTACGTCTCGGTGCACAGCGCACTGGCCGAGGCCTTCGACGTCCTGCAGAAGCGCTTCGAGAGCGGCGGCAGCGTCACCGGCCTGCCGACCGGCTACACCGAGTTCGACGAGATGACCGCCGGCCTGCAGCCGACCGACCTGCTGATCCTGGCGGCGCGCCCGTCCATGGGCAAATGCCTCAGCGCGGATGCCGAGATCGTCCAGGACGACGGTTCGATCGCCACCATCGAGGAAATCTGCCGCGGGCGGACCGGCACGCTGGGCACGCTCGACGACGACCTGCGCCTGCGCCGCACACGTCCGTCGGATTGGGTGGACGACGGGATCAAGCCGGTATTCGAGGTGACGACCCGCCTCGGGCGCCGGGTCCGGACCACGGCTCCGCATCCGTTCCTCACCCTGGAGGGCTGGAAGCCGCTGCACCAGCTTTCGGTCGGCGACCACGTGGCGGTGCCCCGCCAGCTGCCGGTCTTCGGCGATCAGCCGATGCGCGAATGCGAGGTCAAGCTGCTCGCCTACCTGATCGGCGACGGCGGCCTGACCGGCACGGTCCCGCGTTTCACTGCTTCGAACCCGGTGATTGCCGCGGACTTCCTGGCCGCGATCCGGGCGTTCGGAGGCGTCGTCGCCCGCGAAGTCGAGAAGCGCGATGGCTTTGCGCCTTCCTGGCGGGTTTCCAGTGACAGCGATGCGCTCGTTCGTGGCCGGGAAGGCTTCGGCGCGCACCTGGATGCCCGGCTGGGCAGGGGGGATGCCGCCGCGGTGGCGTCGTCACTGGGGGTGAGCCCAGCCACCGTAACCCACTGGCGGCAGGGCAAGACCACGCCGTCGCCTGAGGCCTTCGATCGTCTGTGCTCGGTGCTGGAAGTGACGCCCGACGACCTCGGTGGCCGGATCGAGGATGCGCGCCGCAACCTGCCCAATGGCCTGACGCGCTGGTTGGCCGAGCTCGGGCTGATGGGGCAGGGTGCCCATGGCAAGCACGTGCCCGCGCCGGTGTTCCGGCTGCCGCGCGAACAGCTCGCCCTGTTCCTCAACCGCCTGTTCGCCACCGACGGCTGGGCCACCGTGCTCAAGTCCGGGCAGGCGCAGGTCGGCTATGCGAGCGTGTCCGAGCGACTGGCACGCCAGGTGCAGCACCTGTTGCTGCGCTTCGGCATCGTTGCCAAATTGCGCCAACGCTGGGTTCGCTACCGCGAGGGTCGCCGCTGTAGTTGGCAGCTGGACATCACCGCGATCGGCTCGTTGCAGACCTTCGTCGAGGAGATCGGCATCCACGGCAAGCAGGAAGCCGTGGCCGCGGTCGCGGAAACGGCGCGTACCGGCAGCCGGCGCGGCAACGTCGACCACGTGCCGGCGGAAGCCTGGCAGCTGGTGGAGCGGGCCAAGGGCGACATGTCCTGGGCGGAACTGGCACGTCGCACCGGCCACAACCCTTTGAACAGCCACGTGGGCAAGCGAGGGATTCCGCGCGACCGCCTGGCGCGGATCGCGATGGTACTGGGCGATGCGCAGCTCGCGGCGCTGGCCTCCAGCGACGTGGTGTGGGACCGGGTCGAGTCGATCGATTACGCCGGCGACATGCAGGTCTACGACTTGACCGTGCCGGATACCCACAACTTCGTCGCCAACGACGTCTGCGTCCACAACACCACCCTCGCGCTGAACATGGCCGAGTACGCGGCGATGAAGTCGAAGCAGCCGGTGGCGATCTTCTCGATGGAAATGTCGGCCAGCCAGCTGGCGCTGCGCCTGATCTCCTCGGTCGGACGCATCAACGCCACCCGCCTGCGCACCGGCCAGCTCGAGGACGAGGACTGGAGCCGGGTGACCAGCGCGATCCGGTTGCTGCGCGAAGCGAAGATCTTCATCGACGACGAGCCCGCGCTGTCGCCGGAGAAGCTGCGCGCCAAGGCCCGGCGGATCAAGAAGGAGCACGGCCTCGGCCTGATCGTGATCGACTACCTGCAGCTGATGGCGGTGCCCGGCAACAGCGAGAACCGCGCCACCGAGATCTCCGAGATCTCGCGTTCGCTCAAGGGCCTGGCCAAGGAGCTCAACGTGCCGGTCATCGCGCTGTCGCAGCTCAACCGCTCGCTGGAGACGCGCAACGACAAGCGCCCGATGATGGCCGACCTGCGCGAGTCCGGTGCGATCGAGCAGGACGCCGACGTGATCGTCTTCATCTACCGCGACGAGTACTACAACAAGGAGAATTCGCCGGACAAGGGCCTGGCCGAGATCATCATCGGCAAGCAGCGAAACGGCCCCACGGGCTCGATCAAGCTCAAGTTCTTCGGCGAGTACACCCGCTTCGACAACCTCGCCCACGACTCGGTCGGCTCGTTCGAGTAAGAATGGCCGCATGAACGAGCGGCCCACCCGGATCCTCGTCGACCTCGACGCGATCGCGCACAACCTCGGCGCGATCCGCGAACGCGTGCGGGTGCCGGTGATGGGCATCGTCAAGGCCAACGCCTACGGCCACGGCCTGGTGCCGGTGGCGCGGCGGCTTGAGGCCGAGGGCGTGGACCAGCTCGGCGTGGCCTTCCTGGAGGAGGGGATCGCCCTGCGCGAAGCGGGGATCGGCCTGCCGATCCTGGTGCTGGGCGGCATCTTCGGCCCGCAGGTCGAAGACTACCTGCGCCACGATCTCGAGATCACCGTGTCCTCGCTGGACAAGCTGCGCCAGGTCGAGGCCGCGGCGCAAGCGCTGGGCCGCAAGGCCGTGGTGCACCTGAAGATCGACACCGGGATGGAGCGCATCGGCGTCCACAGCTATTCCTGCGGGCCGTTCATCGAGGCCGCGGTCGGATCGTCCTGGTGCACGATCAAGGGCGTCTATTCGCACCTGGCCTGCGCCGACGATCCCGACTCGCCGATGACCGCGCGACAGGTCGAACGCTTCGCCGAGGCCTGCGGGCATTTCCACCGGCTGGGCGTGCCGATGCCGTTGCGCCACCTGGCCAACTCCGGCGGCGTGCTGCACTTCCCGGAGACCTGGCTGGACATGGTCCGTCCCGGCATCCTCCTCTACGGCGTGCAGCCGGACCCGGCCAGCCGGCCGGCGCTCGCCCTGCGCCCGGCGCTGTCGCTGGTCTCGCGGGTCGTCTACTTCAAGGTGGTCCAGGCCGGGCACCCGGTGAGCTACGGCGCCACCTGGACCCCGGCCCGGGACACCCGGGTGGTCACGATTCCGATCGGCTACGGCGACGGCTGGCCGCGGGCGTTGTCCTCGCGCGGCGAGGTCCTGGTCCGGGGCGCCCGCCATCCGCTGGTCGGACGGGTCTGCATGGACCAGTTCATGGTGGACATCGGCAGGGGCAGCGCCTGGAACGGCGACGAGGTGGTCCTGGTCGGGCGCCAGGGCGGGGAGGCGATCACGGTGGAGGCGGTTGCCGAAGCCGCGGGGACCATTCCCTACGAGATCCTCACCGGGCTCAACGAGCGCATCCCGCGGGTATACGTCGGCTAAACGCCGCGCCGCTGCCGTCACCCTGCGGAGACGGCAACGGGCTTAACTTGGTCGCGCATTCAGGTCCGACGCAGGGACCGCCCACCGACCAGGAGACATCGCATGAGCAAGCTTGCCACCACCGGACTGTGCGCCGCCCTCGCTGGCGCGGTCCTGCTTTCCGGCTGCGCCACCTACACCGGCCAGACCCAGGATCCGAACGACCCCAACCGCACCCGCACGGGCGCGCTCATCGGCGCGGGCATCGGCGCCGTGGCCGGCCTGCTGACCGGCGACGACGCGGTCGAGCGCCGCCAGCGCGCGCTGGTCGGCGCGGGCGTCGGCGCGCTTGCCGGCGCCGGCATCGGCGCCTACCAGGACCGCCAGGAAGCCGCGCTGCGCCGCGAACTCGCCGGCACCGGCGTGGACGTGGTCCGCCAGGGCGACAACATCACCCTGAACATGCCCGGCAACATCACCTTCGCGTTCGACAGTTCGAACCTGCAGCCGCAGTTCTACCCGGTGCTGGACAACGTGGCCGACACGCTCAACGAGTACAACCAGACCGTGATCGAGGTTGCGGGCCATACCGACAGCGTCGGTACCGACTCGTACAACCAGACCCTGTCGGTGCAGCGCGCGCAGTCGGTCGCCAACTACCTGGCCGGGCGCGGCGTGATGCGCGAGCGCATGATCGTCACCGGCGCCGGCGAATCGCGCCCGATCGCCAGCAACGCGACCGAAGCGGGCCGCGCGCAGAACCGCCGCGTCGAGATCACGATCGTCCCGCTGGAAGGCTGATCGCTCCACCTGTAGAGCCGACCCATGGTCGGCTCTCCTTTTTCCGGGGGGTGCCCAGCCGACCATGGGTCGGCTCTACAGGTCGGCGACCGCCGATCTGGTATGAATATGGGTTCCGACCGCGAAGGAGTGCGCGTTGACCCGGGACTCCCGCCAATCCGATGCGCTGGTGTTCTTCGGCGCCACCGGTGACCTGGCGCACAAGAAGATCTATCCCGCGCTGCAGGCGCTGACCCGCGACGGCGAACTGGACATGCCGGTGATCGGGGTCGCCCGCGCCGGCTGGACCGTGGACCAGCTGCGCGAACACGTGCGCCAGAGCCTGGCCCAAGGCGAGGCGGGGATCGACGAGGCGGCCTTCGCCCGGCTGGCGGCGAACCTGCGCTATATCGACGGCGACTACCAGGACCCGTCCACCTTCGACCGGCTCAAGCGGCAGCTCGACGCCGACGGCGCGCGCCGCCCGCTGCACTACCTGGCGATCCCGCCCTCGCTGTTCGGGACCGTGGTCCAGTCGCTGGGCGCCTCGAGCTGCGCCGCCGGCGCGCGGGTGGTGGTGGAAAAACCGTTCGGCCGCGACCTGGCCTCGGCGCGCGCGCTCAACCGCACCATCCACGAGGTGTTCGACGAGGATTCGATCTTCCGCATCGACCACTACCTCGGCAAGGACGCGGTCCAGAACCTGATGTACTTCCGCTTCGCCAACGCGTTCCTCGAGCCGGTCTGGAACCGCAACTACGTGGACAACGTGCAGGTCACGATGGCCGAAGCGTTCGGGGTCCAGGGGCGGGGCAACTTCTACGACGGTGTCGGCGCGATCCGCGACGTGGTCCAGAACCACCTGCTGCAGGTGGTGTCGCTGCTGGCCATGGACGCGCCGATCGCCGACGACGCGGCGGCGATCCATGCCGAGAAGCTGCGCCTGTTCCGGGCGATGCGCCCGCTGGAGCCGGGCCACGTGGTCCGCGGCCAGTTCCGCGAGTACCGCGGCGAGCCCGGCGTCGCTGAAGACTCCAACGTCGAGACCTTCGTCGCGCTGCGGCTGTGGATCGACACCTGGCGCTGGGCCGGCGTGCCGTTCTACATCCGCGCCGGCAAGCGCATGCCGCTCACCGCGACCGAGGTCACGGTGAACCTGAAGCGTCCGCCGATGCAGATCTTCGATGAGGATGTCTTCGACGAGGAGGCGGGAGCGGGCGGACGGCCGCCGGGCGGCAACTATTTCCGCTTCCGCCTGGGCCCGGAAGTGGTGATTGCCGCCGGCGCGCGGGTCAAGCGCAACGGCGATGCCATGCGCGGCGAGGAGGTCGAACTGGTCGCGCGACACCAGCCCGCCGGTGCTGCGCCTCCTTACGAGCGGTTGCTCGGCGACGCGCTGTGCGGCGACGCCGCGCTGTTCACCCGCGACGAGGCGGTGGAAGCCGCATGGCGCGTGGTGGACCCGGTGCTCGACCTGGCCGCGCCGGTGCAACCTTACGCGTCCGGCTCCTGGGGCCCCGATTCCTCGCCCGTCATGGCGGCCGGGGAACGGTGGCATGATCCGCGGCCGGAAGACAGCGCGCCCTGCTGACAAGCACGGCGCCGACACGGGAACAGGGAGTGCAATGAACGCCAATCTGCAACGCCTTCGCGAGCTCGGCCAGAGCCTGTGGCTCGACAACATCACCCGCAAGCTGCTGGACGATGGCACGCTGGAACGCTGGATCGACGAGTACGGCCTGACCGGCCTCACCTCCAATCCGACCATCTTCGACGAGGCCATCGGCGGCAGCGATGCCTACGACGCCGGAATCCGCGACAAGCATGCCGCGGGCAAGTCCGGCGAGGCGCTGTTCATCGAGCTGGCGCTTGAGGACCTGGTCCGCGCCGCGCGCCTGTTCGAACCCGCGCACGCGGCCAGCGGCGGACTCGACGGCTGGGTCTCGATGGAACTGTCGCCGCTGCTGGTCGACGACACCAACAGCAGCATCGAGGCGGCGCAGCGGATCCACGGGCAGGCCGATTGCCGCAACCTGTTCGTCAAGATTCCGGGGACCCCGGCGGGCGTGCCCGCGATCGAGGAGTCGGTCTACCGCGGCGTGCCGATCAACGTGACCCTGCTGTTCTCGACCGCGCAGTACGTCGCCGTGGCGGAGGCCTACATGCGCGCCATCGAGCGGCGCGTCGCCGAGGGCAAGGACCCGAAGGTGGCGTCGGTCGCGTCGGTGTTCGTCAGCCGCTGGGACAAGGCGGTCGCGAAGACCGTGCCGGAGGACCTGCGCAACGGCCTCGGCATCGCCATGGGCATGCAGTGCTACCGGGCATACCGCGAACTGCTCGCCTCGGCGCGCTGGAAGCAACTGGAGGCCGCCGGCGCGCTGCCTCAGCGCCTGCTTTGGGCCAGCACCAGCACCAAGGACCCCGCGGCGCCGGACACGCTCTACATCGAGGCGCTGGCCGCGCCCGACACCATCAACACGATGCCCGACAAGACCCTGGCCGCCTTCGCCGACCACGGCAAAGTGCGCGGCACGATCGCCGCGGACGGGGGCGATGCCGACGCGCGCCTGGCGCGCTACGCCGAGGCCGGGGTGGACCTGGACGCGCTGGCGACGCGGCTGCAGGAAGAGGGTGGGGCGTCCTTCACCAAGTCCTGGAACCAGCTGCTGCAGCGGATCGAGGACAAGGCGCGCGGGATGGACGCTTGAACGCACCCGCGCCAGGTCCGCTCGTCTCGCGCCCCGAATGGCAGGCGCTCGAGGCGCACGCGCGCGCACGCGCGAACGTCACCCTGCGCGAGCTGTTCGACGCCGAGCCGGCGCGCGGCGAGCGCTTCGCCGCCGAGGGCGCCGGCTGGTACCTGGACTATGCCAAGCAGCGCGTGGATGGCGAAACCCTGCGCCTGCTGCTCGCGCTGGCCGACGCCTGCGGCGTACGCGAGCGGCGCGACGCGATGTTCGCGGGCGCCCACGTCAACGCCACCGAGGACCGCGCGGCGCTGCACGTGGCCCTGCGTGCGCCGGCCGACGCCGTGATCGCCACCGATGGCGGCAACGTCGTCCCCGAAGTGCACGCAGTGCTGGCGCGCATGGCCAGCTTCTGCGAGCAGGTGCGGGACGGCCGCTGGCTCGGCGCCACCGGCGAACCCATCCGCCACGTGGTCAACATCGGCATCGGCGGCTCCGACCTGGGCCCGCGGATGGCCTACGAGGCCCTGCGTCATTACAGCCGCCGCGGCATGGGCTTCCGCTTCGTGTCGAACGTGGATCCGGCCGACTTCCACGAGGCCACCTTCGGCCTGGATCCGGCGCGGACGCTGTTCATCGTCTGCTCCAAGAGCTTCACCACCCGGGAGACCCTGGCAAACGCGCGCAAGGCGCGCGAGTGGTGCGTGGCGGCGCTCGGGGAGGCTGCGGTCGGCCGCCACTTCGTCGCGGTCTCGACCAACGAGGCGGGCGTGCGCGAATTCGGCATCGACCCGGCCAACATGTTCGGCTTCCGCGACTGGGTCGGCGGGCGCTATTCCATGGATTCGGCGATCGGCCTGTCGACCATGATCGCGATCGGCCCGGAGCGCTTCCGCGAGCTGCTCGCCGGCTTCCACGCGATGGACGTGCATTTCCGCGACACGCCGTTCGAGCGCAACCTGCCGGTGCTGATGGGCCTGCTCTCGATCTGGAACAACGACTTCCTCGGCGCGGCGACCCAGGCGGTGCTGCCGTATGCGCATTATCTCTCGCGCTTCCCGGCCTACCTGCAGCAGCTGGTGATGGAGAGCAACGGCAAGCGGGTCACCCTGGAGGGCGAGCCGGTCGGCGTCGACACCGCACCGGTGGTCTGGGGTGAGCCGGGCACCAACGGCCAGCACTCGTTCTACCAGCTCCTGCACCAGGGCACGCGGTTTGTTCCCTGCGACTTCATCGGCTTCTGCCAGGCGCTGGGCAGCGACCAGGCGCAGCACGATGAGTTGATGGCCAACCTGTTCGCGCAGGGCGAGGCGCTGGCGTTCGGGCGCGCGCCGGAGGCCCTGCTGGAAGCCGGGGTGTCCGAGGCGCTCGTGGCGCATCGCAGCTTCCCGGGCAACCGCCCCAGCAGCACCCTGCTGGCGGAGCGGCTGACGCCGCACGCGCTGGGCGCGCTGGTGGCGCTGTACGAGCACGCGACCTTCGTCCAGGGCGCGATCTGGAACATCGACAGTTTCGACCAATGGGGGGTGGAACTGGGCAAGCAGCTGGCGAAGACCACCGCCGCCGAGCTGGCCTCAGGGGAGGCGTCGCCGACGGCCCACGACAGTTCCACTAACGCGCTGATCAGGCGCTATCGCCAGTTCCGGGGGATCCGCCACACATAACCACGCGCCAGGGAGGCTGCCATGCCCGACCGGATCGACCAGCTCTGCATCGACACCCTCCGCTTCCTCGCGGTGGACATGGTGCAACGCGCGGACAGCGGGCATCCCGGACTGCCACTCGGCGCCGCGACCATGGCCTACGCGCTGTGGCAGCGCTTCCTCAAGCACCACCCGGCGGACCCGGAATGGAGCGATCGCGACCGCTTCGTGCTCTCGGCCGGGCACGGGTCCGCGCTGCTCTACGCGCTGTTGTTCATGAGCGGCTACGACCTGGGCCTCGACGACATCCGCGACTTCCGCCAGTGGGACAGCCGCACGCCGGGGCATCCGGAGCGCGGGCACACGCCCGGCGTGGAAGTGACCACCGGCCCGCTCGGGCAAGGCCTCGCCAACGCGGTCGGCCTGGCCATCGCCGAGGCGCAACTCGCCGCGCGCTACAACCGCGAGGACTACCCGATCGTCGACCACCGCACCTGGGCGCTGGTCAGCGACGGCGACCTGATGGAGGGCGTGGCCAACGAGGCGATCTCGCTCGCGGGGCACCTGCGCCTGGGCAAGCTCAACCTGCTCTACGACGACAACCACGTGACCCTGGCCGCCGCGACGGAGGTCACCTTCACCGAGGACCGCGGCCGCCACTTCGAAGCCTGCGGCTGGTACGTGCAGCATGTCGAGGACGGCAACGACCTCGAGGCGATCGACCAGGCCCTGCAGCTCGCGTACAACGAAACGCGCCGTCCCTCGATCGTGATCGTGCGCACCCACATCGGCTATGGCTCGCCGGAACAGGACTGCTACAAGGCGCACGGCTCGCCGCTGGGCGAGGCGGGCGTGCGCGAGACCAAGCAGGCCCTCGGCTGGCCGCCCGACGCGGAATTCCGGGTCCCCGAGGAGGCGCTGGCGCGCATGCGCGAAGCCTGCGTGCGCGGCGCGTCACTGCAGGAGGACTGGAACCGGCGCTTCCGCGCCTATGCCCACGAGCACCGCGAGCTCGCCGCCGAGTTCGAGCGCTGCCTGCACGGCGCGTTGCCGGACGGCTGGGCCGACGCGATCCCGGTCTTCCCCGCCGATCCCAAGGGCCTGGCCACGCGCGAGGCCTCGGGCAAGGTGATGAATGCCATCGCGCCGCGCTTGCCGCAGCTCACCGGCGGCTCGGCCGACCTCGATCCCTCCACCAAGACCTACCTCGACGGCCTGGGCGATTTCCAGCCCGGGGCGTTCGCCGGGCGCAACCTGCACTTCGGCGTGCGCGAGCACGCGATGGGCGCGATCGCCAACGGCCTCGCCGCGCATGGCGGCTGTTTGCCGTACACCGCGACCTTCCTGATCTTTTCCGACTACATGCGCCCGGCGATGCGGCTGGCGGCGCTGTCGAAGCTGCACGTGGTGCACGTGTTCACCCACGACAGCATCGCGCTGGGCGAGGACGGCCCGACCCACCAGCCGGTCGAGCAGCTCATCGGCCTGCGGGCGATTCCGCGCATGACCGTGATCCGGCCGTGCGACGCGAACGAGACCGCGGTCGCCTGGCAGGTCGCGGTGGAGCCCCGCGACGCGCCGGTCACGCTGGTGCTGACCCGGCAGAAGGTGCCGACCCTCGACCGGGATGCGTTCCGTTCCGCCGAAGGACTGCGCCGGGGCGCCTACGTGCTCGACGACGATGGCGACGCGAGCCCGGCGCTGCTGCTGGTGGCGTCGGGGTCGGAAGTGCACCTGATCGTCGACGCCGCGCGCCGGCTGCGCGCGCAGGGCATCGCGGTGCGCTGCGTGTCGATGCCGAGCTGGGAGCTGTTCGAGGCGCAGGACCGCGGCTATCGCGACGGCGTGTTCCCGCCGACGGTCAAGGCGCGGCTGGCGGTGGAGGCGGGATCGCCACTGGGGTGGCGGCGGTACGTGGGCGATGCCGGCGACGTGATCGGGGTGGAGACCTTCGGGGCGTCGGCGCCGGGTGGGACCAACCTGGAGCGGTATGGGTTCTCGGTCGACAATGTCGTGTCGCGGGCGCTCGCCTTGCTGTAGGAGCCGACCCATGGTCGGCTCGCATCATTCCTTGCGGATGGCGTGGCCGCCGAACTCGTTGCGCATGGCGGCGAGCAGCTTGTCGGCGAAGGAATCGTCGTCGCGCGAGCGCAGGCGCGAGATCAGCGACAGCGCGATCACCGGCGCCGGCACGTCGAGGTCGATCGCTTCCTGCAGCGTCCAGCGGCCTTCTCCGGAGTCCGCGACCCAGGGCGAGATGCCCTCCATCGTCGGGTTCCGGCGCAGCGCGTCGGCGGTGAGGTCCAGCAGCCAGCTGCGCACCACCGAGCCGTGGCGCCAGACCTGCGCCACCTGGTGCAGGTCGAGGGCGAATGCCTCCTTGTGCTGCAGGATCGAGAACCCTTCGGCATAGGCCTGCATCATTCCGTACTCGATGCCGTTGTGGACCATCTTGACGTAGTGGCCGGAGCCGACCGGGCCGACGTGGCCCCAACCCTTGTCGGGCGCCGGCGCAAGCGCCTCGAACACGGGCCGCAGCCGGTCCACCGGCGCCTTGTCGCCGCCGACCATCAGGCTGTAGCCCTGTTCCAGGCCCCACACGCCGCCGCTGGTCCCGCAGTCCACGAAGTCGATGCCCGCGGCGCGCAGCTCGTCCGCGTGGCGCATGCTGTCCTTGTAGTTGGAGTTGCCGCCGTCCACCACCGTGTCGCCGCGCGAGAGCAGGCCGGCCAGCGCGTCCACGCTCTCGTCGGTGATCCGTCCCGCGGGCACCATCAGCCAGACTGCGCGCGGGGACGCCAGCGCCTCGGCCAGCGCCTCGAGCGAGGCGACAGCGGTGCCGCCGTCGGCCTCCAGCGCCGCACGCGCCTGCTCGCCAGGGTCGAAACCGACCACCCGGTGCCCGGCGCGGAGCAACCGCCGCGCCATGTTGCCGCCCATGCGGCCCAGTCCGACCATGCCCAGTTCCATGCCAGCTCCCTGCAAAACCCGTTCCATGATGCAACAGCCGGGGTGGGCGCCGCGCAATCGGCGGGAAGCGGCAAGCTGGAAGCTTTTGACAGCCCGGGCTTGGGCGGCGGCGGGGAGCGGCGAGACTGCCCCTGCGATTCCACGCAGGGGGATTTCCCGATGAGACTGCCCGCACCTTCGCCCGCGCCAGCCCTGGACCTGGTGGACATCCACGGCCAGCCGTTCCGGATCGGCGGCAGCGGCCGGCGCACGCTGCTGTCGTTCTTCCGCGATGCCGCCTGTCCGTTCTGCAATTTCCGCATCTACGAGCTGACCCACCACCACGAGGCGCTGTCGGCGCTCGGGCTGGACGTGGTCGCGGTGTTCTGCTCGACCCGCGAGGAGGTGCTGCACTTCGTGGCCCGACACCCGCGCCCGTTCCGGATCGCCGCCGACCCCGAAGGCGCCACCCATGCGCGCTACGGCATCGAGCGTTCGCTGTGGCGCAAGCTCAAGGCCATCGCCACCCGCGTGCCGACCTTGCTCAAGGGCCTGCGCATGGTCGGCTGGGCGGGCTTGAACACCAACAACCTGATGCCGGCCGATTTCCTGATCGACGAGCAGGGGCGGATCATCGAGACCTGGTACGGCAGCGACGCCGGCGACCGGATCCCGCTGGAGCGGGTCGAACTGTTCCTCGCACGCGGCCTGATCGCGCGCGGCGCGCCGCCGTCGCTGCGCGCCCACGTCGCCTGACCCCCGCGCGCGAGCGCTCACGCCGCGTGGACGAGGCGGCCCGCACACTGCGGGCGCCCGCCTGCGCGCATGGACAGCCGCCCGCGACCGGCGGATAGTCTCGGCGGAAAGGACGGGGGCGGGAGCGCAATGCACACCAGGGGACGCAAGGAACGCCGCCCGGCACGCCTGTGCCTGGCGCTCGCGCTGGCGCTGGCGGCGACGCCATGCCTGGCCGCCGGGCAGCCGGTGGACCAGGAACTGGCCCGGCTCGCCAACATGAGCCTGGAAGAGCTGATGCGCACCGAGGTGACCACGGTGGCGGGCACGCCGCGGCCAAGGATCGCGACGCCGGCAGCGCTCACCGTGATCACCGCCGAGGACATCCGCCGCAGCGGCCACCGCAATATCGTCGAGGCGCTGCGGCTGGTCCCGGGAATGTACGTCGGGCGGATCAATTCCAGCAGCTGGGTCGCCGGCGCGCGCGGCCTGACCGGCTCCTCGCTCACGTCCAGCCGCTACCTGGTGCTGGTCGACGGGCGCCTGGTCTACGACCCGCTGCTGTCGATCACCTTCTGGGACACGGTGGACGTCCCGCTCCCGGACGTGGACCGGATCGAGGTAATCCGCGGGCCGGGCGCGACCTTGTGGGGCGTCAACGCCATGAACGGCGTCATCAACATCGTCACCAGGCGCGCCGCGGACACCCAGGGCACCTTGCTGCAGGCCGAAGTGGGCAACCACGACGAGGCGGCGCTACTGCTCCGCCACGGTGCCACCACCGGCACCGGCACCGCGTGGCGCGCCTGGGCGAAGTACGAGCGCCACGGCCATTTCGAGGGTGCGGACGGTCTTCCGCTGGTCGACCAATGGTCGACCCTGCGTGGCGGATTCCGAGTCGACGGCCAGCTGGCGCCCGACGTGCGCTACACCCTGCAGGGCGACGCCTACACCCATCCGCGGGCGATGGAGTCGGTGCTGTTGCCGGTCCCCGGCGTCCACCAGCAAAGCGTGAGGGTGACCCGCGACGACCGGGTCGACGGCGCCAACCTCCTGTTCCGGGCGAGCAGCGGCTTCGAGGGCGAGCGTGGCTGGATGCTCCGCGCCTACGTCGACCACACCCACCGCGACAGCAGCCGTTTCGCCGTGCGCCGCGACACCGCGGACGTCGAATACCGGCGCTGGCTCGCATGGAGCCCGGCCAACTCGCTGATCTGGGGCGTGCAGTACAACGACACCCGTGACGAAGTGCGCGACGGGCCGGTCCTGCAGTTCGATCCGGACGCGCGCGGCTGGAGCACGCTCAACGCCTTCGTCCAGAACACCACCGAGCTCTCTGGAGACCGGCTGTTCCTGATGCTGGGCAGCAAGTTCACCCACCACAGCTTCGTGGGGTTCCAGCTGCAACCCTCGGCGCGCCTGTGGTGGACGCCGAGCGCGAAGCAGACCTTGTGGATGGCGGTGTCGCGCCCGGTGCGGGTGCCGTCGCGGTTCGAGGAGCAGGGCAACCTGGTGTTCGGCTATTTCGACCTGGGCGTGCTCTCGGGCGGGCCGCCCAATGGCGTGGTCGTGCCGCTTTCGCTGTCCGGCAACGATGCGCTGCGCGCCGAGAAGCTGCTGTCCTGGGAGCTGGGCCACCGCGTGCAACTCGGCGACCGCTGGGCAGTGGACACCACGGCCTACTACAACGATTACCGTCGGCTGATCGGGGTGCCTGCGACCGTCGTCGGGCAGTTCACGGATGCAGGATCCGGCGCGACCTGGGGCGGGTCGCTCGCGGTCACCGCGCGGCTCAGCGACCGCTGGCGGATGGAAGGCAGCGTGAGCCTGCTGCGGACCCGCATCGATGGCCCGATCTTCCCGTTCGAGGAGTCGGGCACGCCGGAAACCCTGGCCCAGCTGCATTCGTACCTGGACCTGGGCCGGAACGTGGAACTCAATGCGGCCCTCTACCACGTCGGCGAAGTGCCGTTCACCGGCATTCCGGCCTACAACCGCGCGGATGTCGGCCTCGCCTGGCGCCCGCGCGACGGCCTGGAACTCTCGTTGTGGGGGCAGAACCTGCAGGACGCGGGACATCCCGAGGCCAGTGGCGCGCTGGTCCCGCGCAGTGTCTTCGCCCGGGTGAAGCTCGACCTTGGCCACTGAAGCTGCCGCCCGCGGGTCGCACCGGCACGCATGGTGGCGGCGGGCGGGCTGGCTGCTCGGCCTCGTGGTGTTCCTGCCGCTGGCGGCGCAACCGCTCGGCAACCGCGAGCGGCAGGTGGAAGCCGCGTTCCTGGTCAATTTCGTGCGCTATGCGGAATGGCCGCGGCGGCAGTTCACCGGCGAGGGCGATCCCTACGTGATCGCCGTGGTCGGCTCGCAGGACGCCACCGACACCGTGGCCGCGATCGCGCGTGCCGCCGGGCCGATCCAGGGGCGTCGGATCGAGGTGCGCCGGATCGACCTCGATGCCCGTGGTGCCCGGCGCGACGCCGCTGCGCGGCGCCTGCGCGCGGCTCACGTGGCGTTCCTGTCCTCCGACGCCGCGACCAGCGCCGACCAGCTGCTCGGTGCGCTCGATGGCGCCCCGGTGCTGACCGTCAGCGACGTGCCCGGCTTCGTCGAAGCCGGCGGCATGCTCGGCCTGGTCCGGGCTGGTCCGCACATGGCGTTCGAGGCGAATCCGCGCGCGATCAATGCGTGCGGCCTGGGCCTCAGCGCCAAGGTGCTGAAGCTGGCCCGCATCCGGGAGCCGGCGCCATGAAGCTGGCGCTGCCGCGCTTCCGTACCTTCCGCGACAAGGTCAGTTGGCTGGTCACGGTGACAAGCGCGGTCGCGATCGTTTCGGTCGCGGTCGTGCTCGCCGGTGCGCACCACGTCGCGCTGCGCAAGGCGACCTTCGCCAGCCTCGAGGCGCAGACCCGGATCGCGGCGCTCAACAGCGGCGCGCCGCTGGTGTTCGGCGACCGCGCCACTGCCGAGGAAGTGCTCGAGGCCTTCCGGACCTTGCCCAGCGTGGACTCGGCCACGCTCTACACCCTCGACGGGATGGCCTTCGCCCGCTACCGGCGCACTGCCGGCACCGCGGACGAGGGCGGGGTGCTGCCGCTGGGCTTCACCAGCCGCGGCGGGCGGGTGGTCTCGGTGATCCCGGTGGAGGAAAAAGGCCAGGCGCTGGGCCGGCTGCAGGTGGTCTACGACCTGTCCGCGCTGCGCGAGGCGCTGTGGGAGAGCGCCTTGCTGACGGCACTGGTGTCGCTGGCCGCGATCGCGCTGGCCTACCTGCTGGCGCGCTACCTGGCGACGCTGATCACTCGCCCCGTGGCGGTGCTGACCCGCACCGCCCAGCGCGTTTCGGACAGCCGCAACTATTCGCTGCGGGCACCGGCGATCGCCAGCGACGACGAGATCGGCGGTTTCACCGCGACCTTCAACGAGATGCTCGAGCAGATCGAGCGCCAGGACATCGACCTCAAGGCCTCGCGCGAGCAGGCCGAGGTGGCGAGCCGGATGAAGGACGAGTTCCTGGCAACCCTGTCGCACGAACTGCGCACGCCGATGACGCCGATCCTGGGCTGGGCGCAGATCCTCCGGCGGATTGCCGGCGACGACCCGAAGATCGTGCAGGCGGCCGAGGTGATCGAACGCAACGCGCTGGTCCAGACCCGGATCATCGACGACCTGCTCGACATGAGCCGGATCGTGTCCGGCAAGATCCGCCTCGAGGTCCGCCCCTACGACCTGCGCGACGTCGTCGACGCCGCGGTCGAGGCCGTACGCGCGGCCGCCGAGGCGCGCGGGATCGTGCTCGAGACCCGGGTGGACGCCTCGGTGCCGACCCTGCGCGGCGATCCGCAGCGGATCCAGCAGGTGGTGTGGAACCTGCTGTCGAACGCGATCAAGTTCACCGGCCAGGGCGGCTCGGTGCGGCTGGAGGCGCGGCGGGTGCAGGCGCAGGTGCAGGTGTCGGTCAGCGACACCGGGCTCGGGATCGCGCCGGAGTTCCTGCCGTTCGTGTTCGAGCGCTTCCGCCAGGCCGACAGCTCGGCCACCCGCAACCATGGCGGGCTCGGCCTCGGCCTGGCGATCGTCAAGCAGATCGTCGAGTTGCATGGCGGCACGGTCGGGGTGGCCAGCGGCGGCGCGGGGCAGGGCGCCTGCTTCACCATCGCCTTGCCCGTGTCGCCGTTGCGCGGCGACACGCGGGTTGCCGCGGCGCTGCCGCGGCGCGCACCCGGCACGCGGCGGCAGGCGCACGCGCTGTCCGGCGTGCGGGTGCTGGTGGTGGACGACGAACGCGACGCGCGCGAATGGATCGGGCGCGTGCTGGAAGA
Organism: Lysobacter sp.; assembly: GCA_044464395.1. Classification (GTDB taxonomy): domain Bacteria; phylum Pseudomonadota; class Gammaproteobacteria; order Xanthomonadales; family Xanthomonadaceae; genus Cognatiluteimonas. The sequence goes on along the minus strand of JBIQLI010000002.1, from coordinate 70,460 downwards.
CAGCGGCGCCGAAGTGCGCCTGCTGCCGACCGCGGTGGATGCGTTGCAGCAGATCGCCGAAATCCGGCCCGACGTGCTGCTCAGCGACATCGGCATGCCCGGCACCGACGGCTACGCCTTCATCCGCCAGTTGCGGGCGATGCCGGAGGCGATGGGCGGCGAGACCCCGGCGATCGCGCTGACCGCGTTCGCGCGCAACGAGGACCGCGCCCGCGCCCTCGGCGCGGGCTACCAGCTGCACCTGGGCAAGCCGATCGACGAGGACGAACTGGTCGCCGCGGTCGCCAGCCTCGGCCCGCAGCCGGGCACGCTGCCCTAGCATCGACCCGAAAAAAACGGGCCGCCTCGCGGCGGCCCGTCATGGTTGGTGGAGGTGGGCGGAATCGAACCGCCGTCCGAAGGCACTCCATCCCCGGCACTACATGCTTAGCGCGTTGTTCGATTTCGGATCACGGCAACACAACGCGCGAAGCACACCGTGACCCACACCCGCTTTGGTTTCGGAACCGGTTGACGGGTCGCCGCCGGCACCTATCCCTTGATGATGACCCTACATCCACGAGCAAGGGCACAAGTGGGTTCGGGGCTTACGCCTTAAGCGGCGAGAGCGTAGACGTCGTCGTTGGCGTCTGGTTTTTTGCAGCTGGATTTACGAGGAAAGCTACCCCCTCGGCATGCGCCAGGCGATTTCGCAACCCCCGTCGAAGCCAGTGCACCCCCGGGAATGTCGCTCACGCGTGACCGGTCCAGTATAGGGGTGGCACCGGGGGGCGCAAGGCGCCGGTCACGGGCGTCAAGGCGGGGTTCACGCCTGGGCCGGGCCCGCACCGGCTATGCTCCGGGGGATGGGAGCGGAGGTGGACGAAAGCGCCGCACGGCTGAACCGGAGTGCACTGGCGGGCTACGTGCTTTCGCTGCTGGTGCTGGCGGCGTCGCTGGCGCTGGCGATCGCCTGGTGGCGCAGCGCCAGTGCGCGCGAGACCGAGGCCGCGCGCACCGAATTCGCCGCGCGCGCGGACGAGGCTTCGGCGCTGCTGGCACGACGCCTGGGCAACTACGAGCTGGTCGCCCGCGGCGGCGTCTCGCTGTTCGCCTCGGTGGCGCGCCCGAGCCGCCGCCAGTGGCAGAACTACGTGGACGGCCTGAGCCTGGAGAGCCGCTATCCCGAGCTGGTCGGGCTCGGCTTCGCGGCCTACGCCAGCGGCCCGGAACTGGTGGCCATGCAGGAGCTGCAGCGCCAGGCTGGCGAGGGACTGTTCCAGGTGCGGCCGCGCGGCGTGCGCGAGTACTACGGCCCGATCCTCTACCTCGACCCGCGGACCATGGCGAACGCCGGCGCGATCGGCTTCGACATGTATTCCGAACCGGTGCGGCACGCGGCGATGGAATCCGCGCGCGACAGCGGCCAGCCGCGGCTGAGCGGGCGCGTGGCACTGGTCCAGGACGCCGGCCGGGACGTCTCGGCGCTGTTGCTGTTCCTGCCGGTCTACCGTGCCGGCGACCGCCCGGGCAGCGTGGCCGCGCGACGTGAATCGATGCAGGGCTGGGTGTACGTGCCGTTCCATGTGCACGAGTTCGTCGCCTCGGCGATGCGCAACGCCCCGTACCGCCTGCGCCTGCGGATCGTGGACGTGAGTGGCGGTGGCGAGGAGCTGTACGCGGACCCGGAGTGGCACGGCGACGCGGCGTTCGCCAGCAGCGCGACCCTGGAGGCTTACGGCCGGCACTGGCGCCTGGAGTTCCGCTCCGGGCCGACCTCCGCGCTGGAGGCGCGGATGTCGAACCTGCGCACGACGCTCGGCGTCGCGGTGCTGGCCTCGTTCCTGCTGTTCGGCATCGCGCTGGTGCTGGCGCGCACCCATTCGCGCGCCGAGCGCCTGGCGGCGCGCATGACCGAGTCGTACCGGCGCAGCGAAATGCGCTTCCGCAGCGCGATGGAGTATTCGGCGATCGGCAAGGCGTTGCTCGACCGCCAGGGGCGGATCGTGGACGCCAACCCGGCACTGGCGCGGATTCTCGGGCGCCGCCGCGAGCGCCTGGTGGGCACCCGGTTCGAGGATCACTTCCTGGCGGCGGGCGAGCAGGAGCGCCGCGGAGAATCGCCGGGCGGCGATGGTGTGTTCCGCAGCACCCGCACGCTGCTGGCCGAAGGTGGCGGCCTGCGCCAGGTGCAGATGACCTACGCGCCGGTGCCGGGCGACATCGGCCAGGACATCGCCCGCCTGGTGCAGGTGGAGGACGTTACCGACCGCTTGCGCGCCGAGGCCCAGGTGCTCGCGCTGAACCGGACCCTCGAGGCGCGGGTGGCCGCGCGCACCCGCGAGCTGACCATCGCCAACGAGGACCTGGAGTCGTTCGCCTACAGCGTGTCCCACGACCTGCGCGCGCCGCTGCGGGCGATCGACGGTTTCAGCCGGATCCTCGCCGAGCGCCACGGCGAGGCGATCGGCGCCGAGGGCCGCGAGCACCTGGACCGGGTGCGCAATGCCGCCGCGCGGATGGAGTCGCTGATCGATGCGCTGTTGAAGATGGCGCGGCTGGGGCGCGGCGGCATCCGGCCGGTGCCGCTGGACCTGTCGCGGATGGCGGCCGAGGTCGTCGCCGAGTTGCGCGCCGCGGAGCCCGCCCGCGAAGTCGAGGTGGCGATCGCGCCGGGGCTGCAGGCCACCGGCGATGCGCACCTGGTGCGCAACCTGCTGCAGAACCTGCTCGGCAACGCATGGAAGTTCACCCGCGGCACCGATTCCGCGCGGATCGAGGTCGGGCGCAACCAGTCCGGCGAGTTCTTCGTCCGCGACAACGGCGCCGGGTTCCCCGCCGAATACGCGGACAAGCTGTTCCGCCCGTTCCAGCGCCTGCACAGCCAGGCGGAATTCGCCGGCGACGGCGTGGGACTGGCATCGGTGCGGCGGATCATCGAGCGGCATGGCGGCACGATCCGCGCGGAGGGCGCGGCGGGGCAGGGGGCGGGGTTCTATTTCACGCTGCCCGACGACCCCGCGGAAGCCGAGTCGTAGAGCCGACCCATGGTCGGCTTGTTCGGAGGGTCAGGCGTCGCGATTGCCGCGACGCAGGATGCGCTGCTTCTCGCGATTCCAGTCGCGTTCGCGGCTGGCTTCGCGCTTGTCGTGCAACTGCTTGCCGCGGGCCAGGGCGAGCTCGCACTTGACCTTGTTGCCCTTCCAGTAGAGGGCGGTGGGCACCAGGGTGAAGCCCTCGCGCTGGACCTTGCCCACCAGGGTGTCGATCTCGCGCCGGTGCAACAGGAGCTTGCGGGTCCGGCGCTCGTCGGCGACCACGTGGGTGGAGGCGGAGATCAGCGGGGTGATCTGCGCTCCGAACAGGTAGAGCTCGCCGTCGCGGACCACGGCGTAGGCTTCGGTGATGTTGGCACGGCCGGCACGGATCGCCTTGAGCTCCCAGCCCTGCAGCGCCAGGCCGGCCTCGTACTTCTGCTCCAGGTGGTATTCGTGGCGCGCGCGCTTGTTCAGCGCGATGGTGCCGCCCGCGTTTCCCTTATCCTTCGCGTTGTTCTTCTTCTTCGCCATTGCGCCCATTGTCGAGCCAGACCATGCCCAGAATCCAGCGAAGCGCGCTCGTCGGGCACTCCGCCGCCAGGATGTTCGACCTGGTGAACGACATCGAGGCATACCCCCGCCGGTTCGACTGGTGCAGCGGGGCGGAGGTGCTCGAAACCGGGGACAACCGGGTGGTCGCCCGGCTGGACCTGGGCTTCGGCGCATTGCGCACCTGGTTCACCACCGAGAACACGCTGTCGCCGCCGCACCACATCGACATGCAGCTGCGCGACGGCCCGTTCGAGCGGCTGCAGGGGCGCTGGGAGTTCCGGGCGCTGGACGAATCCGCGTGCAAGGTCACCCTGACCCTGGACTTCGAGCCGCGCAGCCGCCTGCTGGGGCCGGCGATGGCGCTCGGCTTCCAGGGACTGGCGGACCGCATGGTGGACGACTTCGTGCGCGTGGCCGACGGGCGTGGCCGCCGATGATCCGGGTCGAAGTGGTGCGCGCCTGGCCGCGCCGGCACGAAGCGAAGCGGCTGGAATTGCCCGGGGACTCGACGGTCGCGACGGCGCTGGGCGCCTGCGGGATGGCGCTGGACGGGATCAGCGGCTACGCGATCTTCGGCGAGCGGGTCGGCACCGACGCGCCGCTGCGCGACGGCGACCGGCTCGAACTGCTGGCCCCGCTGCTCATCGATCCGAAGGAAGCGCGCCGGCGCCGCGCCGGACAAGGCTGAACGCGCGACCGACGTCCGCGCGTTACTTCTTCTTGTCGTCCTTGGCCAGGTTGCCCCAGCGGGCCATGCGCTTGGCCAGCTCGATGTCCTGTTCGGGGAAGTAGTCGCCTTCCCAGCGGGTCACCGCGCCGTCCTCGAAGTACACGACGAAGTTCTTCACGACCGGCGCGCCGACACGGTCCACGCGCTCGCTGGCGGTGTAGTCCCAGCGGTCGTGGTGGAACGGGTCCGCGATCGACGGCGAGCCCAGCAGCGCCTCGACCTGCTGCTTGCTCATGCCGACCTGCAACTGCTCCACCGCCGAGGTGTCGAGCAGGCTGCCCTGGTAGATCGGCTGGCGGTAGATGACGCCGCAGCCGGAGACGGCCGTGCCGAGGCAGGCCGCGCCCAGGCACAGGGCAATGAGGGTCGGAACGGGCTTGCGCATGGGGCGGGGGTCCGGGGTCGTACTTCGGGTCGGGCGATAATACACTGCCCCGGAAAAGCCCCGCAAAATCAATGCGGGACGGAGCCGACATGGAATCGCAGGAACTGCGCAAGGCCGGGTTGAAGGTCACCCATCCGCGGATGCGGATCCTCGCGCTGCTGGACAACATGCGCCCCCGGCACATGACCGCCGAGGACATCTACCGCCACCTGATGGAGCAGGGGGACGAGATCGGCCTGGCGACGGTCTACCGGGTGCTGACCCAGTTCGAGGCCGCCGGCCTGGTGCTCAAGCACAACTTCGAAGGCGGGCACGCGGTGTACGAGCTGGACCGCGGCGAGCACCACGACCACATGGTGGACGTGGAGACCGGCAAGGTGATCGAGTTCCACAGCGAGGACATCGAGGCCCTGCAGGAGAAGATCGCCGCCGAGCATGGGTACAGGATCGAGGACCACGCGCTGGTCCTGTACGTGCGGAAAAAGCGCTAGGGCCAGCCGACCCCGGGCCGGCGCTACACCACGTCCCTGAGCAGGCGCCGGGCCGCGGCCCGCGCCTCCTTGCCCACTTCCACGCCGCCGAGCATGCGCGCCAGCTCCTGCTCGCGGGCCGTGTCGTCCAGGCGTTGCACGGCGCTCTGGGTCATGCCCGAGCGCTCGGCCTTGCTGACCCGGTAGTGGGCGTGGCCCTGCGCGGCCACCTGCGGCAGGTGGGTCACGCACAGCACCTGGCGGCTGCTGCCCAGCGCGCGCAGCTTCTCGCCGACGATCTGCGCCACCGCGCCGCCGATGCCCGAGTCCACCTCGTCGAAGACCATGGTCGGGACCGCGTCCATGCCCAGCGCGGCCACCTCGATCGCGAGCGAGATCCGCGACAGCTCGCCGCCGGAGGCGACCTTGCGCAGCGGCCGCGGCGGCTGCCCGGCGTTGGGCGCGACCAGGAACTCGGCGCGCTCGGCACCTTGCGGATCGGGGCGTTCGCCGCCGGCCGGGGCCAATTCGACCTCGAAGCGGCCGCCCATGCCAAGCTCGGCGATCAACGCCGTGGTATCGCGCGACAGCCGCGCGGCGGCCTTCGCCCGCGCCTTCGACAGGGTCGCCGCGGCGGCTTGCCATGACGCCAGCGCCGCGTCGAGCTCATCGTCCAGCTTGCGCAGCCGCTCGCCGGCGTGGCGCAGCGACTCCAGTTCATCCACCAGGGCATCGCGCTGCGCGGCCAGGCCCTCGGGCGCCACCCGGTGCTTGCGCGACAACTCGTGCAGACGGGCCAGGCGCCGGTCGAGGTCCTCGAACGCGGCCGGGTCGATGTCGAGGTCGGCGCGGACCTGCTCCAGCAGTGCCAGCGCCTCGTCGAGCTGGATCGCGGCCGAATCGAGCATGCCGTCGACCTCGGCCAGGCGCGGTTCGTATTCGGCCTGGCGGCCCAGCTCGACGCGCAGTTGCTGCAGCAACCGCACCGGCGCCAGCGCGTCGTCGCCGCCGAGCCGGGCGATCGCGCCGTCGCAGGCGGCCACCAGGCCGGCGGCATGCGCGTGCCGGCGGTGGGCGCCAACCAGTTCGGCAATCGACTCCGGTTCCAGCGACTCGCGCTGCAGTTCGCCGAGCTGGTGCTCCAGCCAGACGATGCGTTCGCCGGTGTCGCCCTGGCGGGTCAGCGCGTCGCGCTCGGCCTGCAGCGTCGACCACGCGCGCGCGGCCGCGCGGACCGCCCCGAGCGGAGCCTCGAGCTGTCCGAAGGCATCCAGCAATGCGAGCTGGCTGGCGCGCGAGAGCAGCGCCTGGTGCTCGTGCTGGCCGTGGATCTCGACCAGCAGGGCGGCCAGCTCGGCCAGTTGCGACAGCGTCGCCGGGCGCCCGTTGATCCACGCGCGGGAGCCGCCGTCGGCGCGCAACGTCCGCCGCAACTGGCAGGCCGCGCCCTCGTCGAGCTCGGCCTCGCGCAACCACGCCAGCGCCGCGGGCGCGTCGTCGAGCCCGAACTCGGCCGAGAGCTCGGCGCGGTCGGCGCCGTGGCGGACCATGCCGCTGTCCGCGCGCAGGCCGGACAGGAACCCCAGCGCGTCCACCAGCAGCGACTTGCCGGCGCCGGTTTCACCCGAGATCACGGTCATGCCCGGGCCGAACTCGAGTTCGGCGCTGGAGACCACGGCGAAGTCACGGATGGCGAGGCGCAGGAGCATCGGCGAATTGTAGCGGCGCTTGCGCCCGCGACAGCAGGCGCTTATATCGGTCACATGGTGCGACGACAGGTCACCCACGACAGCCTCGATCCGCGCGCGCGGCAACTGCTGCGCACGCTGATCTCGCGCTATATCCGCGACGGCGCGCCGGTCGGCTCGCAGACCCTGGCCCGGCACGCCGGGCTGGACGTCAGCCCGGCCACGATCCGCAACATCCTCGCCGACCTGGAGGACGTGGGCCTGCTCAGCTCGCCGCACACCTCGGCGGGGCGGGTCCCGACCGCACAGGGCTATCGGGTGTTCGTGGACTCCCTGCTGCAGCCCAGGCCGCTGCCCGAGGCCGAACTCCAGCGCCTGCGCCAGGAACTGCCCAGCGGCACCGGCACCCAGGCGCTGCTCGGCAGCGCCACCGAGCTGCTGTCGGCGATGACCCACTTCGTCGGCGTGGTCAGCGTGCCGCGCCGGGCCCAGTTCGCGTTCCGCCACATCGATTTCGTGCCGCTGGACGCCGGCCGGGTGCTGGCGATCCTGGTGTTCGCCGACAACGACGTGCAGAACCGGATCATCCAGGTGCGGCGCCCGTACGAGGCCGCCGAGCTGGAGCAGGTGGCGAACTACCTGAACCGGCATTTCGCCGGTCGCCCGGTGGCCGAGATCCGCGCCGAGCTGTTGCGCGAGCTGAAGGCCGCGCGGAACGAGATGCAGACCCTGCTCGCGCACAGCGTCGAGCTGGCGGAACAGGCGCTTGGCGACGACGCCGTCGCGGGCAGCCAGAGCGAGGGCATGGTCCTGGCCGGGCAGACCCGGCTGATGGGGGTCCAGGAGCTGGGCGACCTGGAGCGGCTGCGCGAACTGTTCGAGGCCTTCGCCCGCAAGCGCGAGATCCTGCAACTGCTGGAAAGGACCATGCGCGCGCCGGGCGTGCGCATCTTCATCGGCGAGGAAACCGGGCTGGCGCCGCTGGCGGGGATGTCGCTGGTCACCGCGCCGTACGCGGCGGGCGACCGCCCGCTGGGCGTGCTCGGGGTGATCGGCCCGTCGCGCATGGCCTACGAGCGGGTGATTCCGATGGTCGAGGCCGCCGCCGGGGTGCTGGGCGCCGCGCTGAAGACGTGAAGGCTTGAACGGGGGCTGGCAGGCCCCCATACCCGCTCCCGGTGCGGCCGATGCCGCGTTGGATCCCGGAGCGACGATGACCAGCCCCAAGCCGGATGCGCAGGCCCCCGGCCACGAGAATCCACCCGCGGCGGAAGCCGGCCAGGACGAGCGCCACGACGAGCGCCATGACGAACTCGAGGCGCTGCGCGGCGAGCTCGAGCAGCTCAAGGCCGAGTCGCTGCGCGAGCGCGCCGACCTGGACAACCAGCGCAAGCGCATGGCGCGCGAGCTGGAGACCGCCCGCCGCTTCGCCAACGAGCGCCTGCTGACCGACCTGCTGCCGCTGTTCGACAGCATGGAGGCGGGCCTTGCCGCGGCGGCCCCCTCCGATCCCCTGCGTGCGGGCCTGGAGCTGACCCTGCGACAACTGCACCGGATCGCCGAGGCGAACGGGCTCACCGAGGTCGCGCCCGCGCCCGGCGATGCCTTCGACCCCGACCGGCACCAGGCGATGAGCATGGCGCCGGACGACACCGTCGCCTCCGGCACGGTGTCCAAGCTGTTCCAGAAGGGCTACGTGCTGAACGAACGCCTGCTGCGCCCCGCGCTGGTGGTCGTCGCGGAGTGAACGCGGGCGCTTGAAGCGCCCCGGCCTGACCCCAAATCGGACACATCGGCGCCACGGCCACCCGTCGGGCGTCCCCAGACAAAGAGATTTCGCAAGGAGCCAAATATGGGCAAGATCATCGGCATCGACCTCGGCACGACCAACTCGTGCGTCGCGGTCATGGAGGGCGGCAAGGCCCGGGTCATCGAGAACAGCGAGGGCGACCGCACCACGCCGTCGATCGTCGCCTGGACCAAGGACGGCGAAGTCCTGGTCGGCGCCTCGGCCAAGCGCCAAGCGGTGACCAACCCGAAGAACACCTTCTACGCGGTCAAGCGCCTGATCGGCCGCAAGTTCAGCGACGCCGAAGTGCAGAAGGACCTGGGCCTGGTCCCGTACGCGATCACCCAGCACGACAACGGCGACGCCTGGGTGGCGACCGCCGACGGCAAGCGCATGGCGCCACAGGAAGTCTCCGCCAAGGTGCTGGAGAAGATGAAGAAGACCGCCGAGGCCTTCCTCGGCGAGACCGTGACCGAGGCGGTGATCACCGTCCCGGCCTACTTCAACGACTCCCAGCGCCAGGCGACCAAGGACGCCGGCCGCATCGCCGGCCTCGACGTCAAGCGCATCATCAACGAGCCGACCGCGGCCGCGCTGGCCTACGGCATGGACAAGAAGGGCGGCGACCGCAAGGTCGCGGTCTACGACCTGGGCGGCGGCACCTTCGACGTGTCGATCATCGAGATCGCCTCGGTCGACGGCGAGATGCAGGTCGAGGTGCTGTCCACCAACGGCGACACCTTCCTCGGCGGCGAGGACTTCGACAAGCGCGTCATCGACTACCTGGTCGAGGAGTTCCAGAAGGACCAGGGCATCGACCTGCGCAAGGACCCGCTCGCGCTGCAGCGCCTGAAGGACGCCGCGGAGCGCGCCAAGATCGAGCTGTCGAGCTCGCAGCAGACCGAGGTCAACCTGCCGTACGTGACCGCCGATGCCAGCGGCCCGAAGCACCTGAACATCAAGCTGACCCGGGCCAAGCTCGAGGCGCTGGTGGACGACCTGGTGAAGAAGACCATCGAGCCGTGCCGCACCGCGCTGAACGACGCCGGCCTGCGCGCCAGCGACATCAACGAGGTGATCCTGGTGGGCGGCCAGACCCGCATGCCGAAGGTGCAGCAGGCGGTCGGCGAGTTCTTCGGCAAGGAGCCGCGCAAGGACGTCAACCCGGACGAGGCGGTCGCGATCGGCGCCGCGATCCAGGGCGGCGTGCTCGCCGGCGACGTCAAGGACGTGCTGCTGCTCGACGTGACCCCGCTGAGCCTGGGCATCGAGACCCTGGGCGGGGTGATGACCAAGATCATCGAGAAGAACACCACCATTCCGACCAAGGCCTCGCAGGTGTTCTCCACCGCGGAGGACAACCAGTCCGCGGTCACCGTGCACGTGCTCCAGGGCGAGCGCGAGCAGGCCCGCTACAACAAGTCGCTGGCCAAGTTCGACCTCACCGGCATCGAGCCGGCGCCGCGCGGCATGCCCCAGGTGGAGGTGTCGTTCGACATCGACGCCAACGGCATCCTGCACGTCAGCGCCAAGGACAAGAAGACCGGCAAGGAACAGAAGGTCGAGATCAAGGCGGGCTCGGGCCTGAGCGAGGAAGAAATCCAGCGCATGGTCCAGGACGCCGAGGCGCACCGCGAGGAGGACAGGAAGTTCCAGGAGCTGGTGCAGGCGCGCAACCAGGCCGACGCGCTCATTCATGCGACGCGCAGCGCGATCAAGGACAATGGCGACAAGGTCGGCGGTGACGTGATCGGCCGCGCGGAAGCCGCGATCGCCGATGTCGAGAGCGCGATGAAGGGCGACGACAAGGCCCAGATCGAAGCCAAGTCCAAGGCGCTGGAGGAAGCCGGCCAGGCGCTGTTCGCGGCCGTGGCGGCCGCCGCCCAGGGCGGCGGCGAGGCCGGTGCCGAGGGCGGCGGCCAGGCGCCCGGGAACGAGGACGTCGTCGACGCCGAGTTCACCGAGGTCAAGGACGACAAGGGCCAGCAGTAAGGCAGTACGGTGGATCGGGGGCCTGGGCCCCCGATTCGCCTTGAGGGGGCATGCCGTTGAGGGGCATCGATGTCGAAGCGTGACTACTACGAGGTGCTGGGCGTTGCGCGCACTGCCTCGGACGACGAGCTGAAGAAGGCCTACCGGCGCTGCGCGATGAAGTACCACCCGGACCGCAATCCGGGGGACGCCGCGGCGCTGGAGTCGTTCAAGGAGTGCAAGGAGGCCTACGAAGTCCTGTCGGACCCGTCGCGCCGGCGCATGTACGACACCCACGGCCACGCCGCGTTCGAGCATGGCATGGGGGGCGGCCATGGCCCGGGGCCGGGCGGCTTCGGCGACATGGGCGACATCTTCGGCGACATCTTCGGCAACATCTTCGGTGGCGGCGCCGCACGCGGGCCGCGCCGGGGCGCCGACATCGGCTACGTGATGGAGCTCGACCTCGAGGAGGCCGTGGCCGGCGTCGAGCGCCGGATCGAGGTGCCGACCCTGGTCAACTGCGAACCGTGCAAGGGCAGCGGCTCGGCGGACGGCAAGCTGGAGACCTGCGCGACCTGCCACGGCCGCGGCCAGGTGCGCCTGCAGCGGGGCATCTTCACGATGCAGCAGCCTTGCCCGCACTGCGGCGGGCGCGGCCAGACCATCGCGAACCCCTGCGCCGAGTGCCACGGTGCCGGGCGGGTGGAGCAGGAGAAGATCCTGCAGGTGAAGATTCCGGCTGGCGTGGACAGCGGCGACCGGATCCGCCTGGCGGGCGAGGGCGAGGCCGGCCCGGCGGGCACGCCACCCGGGGACCTGTACGTGGAGGTGCGGGTCCGTCCGCATCCGATCTTCGAGCGCGACGGCGACGACCTGCACTGCGAGGTGCCGATCCGGATCTCGCAGGCGGCGCTGGGCGACGTCATCCGGGTGCCGACCCTGGACGGCGAGGTGGAGCTGCGGATTCCGGCGGAGACGCAGACCGGCAAGGTTTTCCGGCTGCGCGACAGGGGCGTGCGCTCGGTGCGCAGCCGGATGCCGGGCGACCTGTACTGCAAAGCGGTGGTCGAGACGCCGGTGAACCTGACGGCGGAGCAGCGCGAGCTGCTGGAGCGGTTCGAGGCGACCTTCGTGGGCGAGGGCGCGCGCAAGCACTCACCGCGTTCCAGCACCTTCCTCGACGGCGTCAAGGGCTTCTGGGACCGCATGGTCTCCTGACCTTCCGCCAGATCTGGCGGGTCCCACCTGATAAGAACCCACATGTGGGAGCGGCGGAAGCCGCGACGCTCCAGGAGTTGTGGGGCCGCGCCTGGTTCGCCGGGATCACTCCCTTCTCCCCGCCCGCGGGGAGAAGGTGCCCCGAAGGGGCGGATGAGGGGCGCTTTTGAACACGCACGCCAGGACGCATAACCACCGCGCCGGAACGAAGCGACATGCGCGTGCTAGCCTGAATCCATGGACGCGAGGCTGCGGGTGCTGGTGCACGGGGCGACGGGGCGCATGGGGCAGGCGCTGCTGCGGCTGTGCGCGGAAGAGCCCGAGCGCTTCGACGTCGTCGGCGCCGTATCGCAACGGCCCACGCAACGCGTGATCGATGGCGTCCCGCAGTTCGCCGCCGCCGAACTCAACGGCGTCCCGGCTTTCGACGTTGCCATCGACTTCAGCCTTGCGGATGCCTTCGACCGCATCCTCGCGCTGTGCGTCGCACGCAAGGCCGCGCTGGTGTCGGGCACGACCGGCCTGTCGGAAGCGCAGCATGCGGCCCTGGCCGATGCGGGCGCGAAGATCCCGGTGGCCTGGGCCTCGAATTTCAGCCTCGGCGTGGCGGTCCTGCACGACCTGGTCGCACGCGCCGCCCGGCGCCTGCCCGGGTGGAGCTGCGACATCGTCGAGTCGCACCACGTGCGCAAGCAGGATGCGCCTTCGGGCACCGCGCTCATGCTGGGCAAGGCGGCACAGGAAGCCGGCGCCGAGCCGCGCTACGCATCGATCCGCGCCGGCGACATCGTCGGCGAGCACCTGGTCCAGTTCACCGGCATGGGCGAGCGCGTCGAACTGGCGCACCGCGCCGGCAACCGGGACATCTTCGCGCGCGGCGCCCTGCACGTCGCGACGCGGCTGGTGGGGCGCGAACCGGGCCTGTACGGCGTCTCCGACCTGCTGGAATGAAGGCCGCCGGGCAGGTATCATTCCCGCTCGCCTGACTCCTTCGCCTCCGGACGGTCCCACCCCGTGCCGGCGGTTTCTTGCAACCCGACGTAGGCGAATCCCCACGTGACCCAGCCCGCTATCCTTGTGCTCGAAGACGGCACCGTGTTCGAGGGCGACTCGGTCGGCGCGCCCGGCCTCGCGGTCGGCGAGGTGGTGTTCAACACCGCCATGACCGGCTACCAGGAAATCCTCACCGACCCCTCGTATGCCCGCCAGATCGTCACCCTGACGTATCCGCACGTGGGCAATACCGGCTGCAACGCGGCCGACGACGAATCCAACCGCGCCTGGGCCGCCGGCCTGGTGGTGCGCGACGTGCCGCGCCGGCCCTCGAGCTGGCGCAGCGAGCTGGCGCTGCCGGAGTGGTTGCGCCAGCGCAACGTGGTCGCGATCGGCGGTATCGACACGCGCCGGCTGACCCGCCTGCTGCGCGACCGCGGCGCCCAGAACGGCGCGGTGATGGCCGGCGACACGATCGACCGCGACGCCGCGATCGAGGCCGCGCGCAAGTTCGCCGGCCTCAAGGGCATGGACCTGGCGCAGGAAACCTGCACGCGCGAGTCCTATGCGTGGAACGCCGGCCGCCTCGACCTGGACCGCAACGTCTTCGCGCAGGGCGGCGGCAGGTTCAAGGTCGTCGCCTACGACTTCGGCATCAAGCTCAACATCCTGCGCCTGCTGGCCGAGCGCGGTTGCGACCTCACCGTGGTGCCGGCACGCACGCCGGCGTCCGAAGTCCTGGCGATGCGCCCGGATGGCGTGCTGCTGGGCAACGGCCCAGGCGACCCGGCGGCCTGCGACTACGCGATCGCCGCGACCCGCGAGCTGCTGGCCGCGAAGCTGCCCCTGTACGGCATCTGCCTGGGCCACCAGCTGCTCGGCCTCGCCCTGGGTGCGCAAACTGTGAAGATGAAGTTCGGCCACCACGGCGCCAACCATCCGGTCATCGACCTCGACACGGGCCGCGTCCTCATCACCAGCCAGAACCACGGCTTTGCGGTGGACGAGGCAACGCTGCCGGCGAACGTGCGCGTCACCCACCGTTCGCTGTTCGACGGCTCCAACCAGGGCATCGCCCTGACCGACACGCCGGCGTTCTCCTTCCAGGGCCATCCGGAAGCCAGCCCCGGGCCGCACGACGTGGCCTACCTCTTCGATCGCTTCATTGCGTCCATGGAGGCGCGCTGAAATGCCCAAGCGCACCGACATCAAGACCGTCCTGATCATCGGCGCCGGCCCGATCGTCATCGGCCAGGCCTGCGAATTCGACTATTCCGGCGCGCAGGCCTGCAAGGCGCTGCGCGACGAGGGCTACCGGGTCGTGCTGGTGAACTCGAACCCGGCCACGATCATGACCGACCCGGGCATGGCCGACGCGGTCTACATCGAGCCGATCAACCGTGCCTCGGTGGAGAAGATCATCGCCAAGGAGCGCCCGGACGCGCTGCTGCCGACGATGGGCGGGCAGACCGCGCTCAACTGCGCGCTGGACCTGGCCGACCACGGCGTGCTCGAGCAGTACGGGGTCGAGCTGATCGGCGCCTCGCGCGACGCGATCCGCATGGCCGAGGACCGCGAGCTGTTCAAGCAGGCGATGGCCGAGATCGGGCTGGAGTGCCCGAAGGCCGAAGTCGCGCGCAGCTTCGAGGAAGCGGTCGACGCGCAGTCGCGGGTCGGCTATCCGACCATCATCCGCCCCAGCTTCACCCTCGGCGGCAGCGGCGGCGGCATCGCCTACAACAAGGAGGAGTTCGAGGAGATCGCGAAGCGCGGCCTCGAGCTCTCGCCCGTGCACGAGATCCTGGTCGAGGAATCGGTGCTCGGCTGGAAGGAGTTCGAGATGGAAGTGGTCCGCGACAAGGCGGACAACTGCATCATCATCTGTTCGATCGAGAACCTCGACCCGATGGGCGTGCACACCGGCGACTCGATCACCGTGGCCCCGGCGCAGACCCTCACCGACAAGGAGTACCAGCGCCTGCGCGACGCCTCGATCGCGGTGCTGCGCAAGATCGGCGTGGACACCGGCGGCTCCAACGTGCAGTTCGGCGTGAACGCCGAGACCGGGCGCGTGGTGGTGATCGAGATGAATCCGCGCGTGTCGCGGTCCTCGGCGCTGGCGTCGAAGGCCACCGGTTTCCCGATCGCCAAGGTCGCGGCCAAGCTGGCGGTCGGCTACACCCTGGACGAGCTCAAGAACGAGATCACCGGCGGCAGGACCCCGGCTTCGTTCGAGCCGAGCATCGACTACGTCGTCACCAAGATCCCGCGCTTCGCGTTCGAGAAGTTCCCGGCCGCCGATCCGCGCCTGACCACGCAGATGAAATCGGTGGGCGAGGTGATGGCGATCGGGCGCACGTTCCAGGAGTCGTTGCAGAAGGCGCTGCGCGGGCTGGAGACCGGCAAGGCCGGGTTGGACCCGACCGGCCTCGACCTGGCCAGCGAGGAGGGCCTGGTCGACCTGCGCCGCGAAGTGAAGGAACCGGGCCCCGAGCGCATCTTCCACCTCGCCGACGCGTTCCGCGCCGGCATGTCGGTGGAAGAGGTGTACGCGCTGTCGTTCGTGGATCCGTGGTTCCTCGACCAGATCGAGGAACTGGTGGCGCTGGAGGCGGAAGTCGCCGCCGGCGGCCTGGACGCGCTGGACGCGAAGCGCCTGCGCGCGCTCAAGCGCAAGGGCTTTTCCGACGCGCGCCTGGCCCGGCTCACCGGCACCGGCGAATCGGCGGTGCGTGCCCTGCGCAAGGCCTTCGGCGTGCGCCCGGTGTACAAGCGCGTGGACTCCTGCGCGGCCGAGTTCGCGACCACCACCGCCTACATGTACTCGACCTACGAGGACGAGTGCGAGGCGCAGCCGACCGACCGGCGCAAGATCATGGTCCTGGGCGGCGGGCCGAACCGCATCGGCCAGGGCATCGAGTTCGACTACTGCTGCGTGCACGCGGCGCTTGCACTGCGCGAGGACGGGTTCGAGACCATCATGGTCAACTGCAACCCGGAAACCGTCTCGACCGACTACGACACCTCGGACCGCCTGTACTTCGAATCGCTGACCCTCGAGGACGTGCTCGAGATCGTCGAGCTGGAGAAACCCGAGGGCGTCATCGTGCAGTACGGCGGGCAGACTCCGCTGAAGCTGGCGCAGGCGCTGGAGGCGAACGGCGTGCCGGTGATCGGCACTTCGCCCGACTCGATCGACCTGGCCGAGGACCGCGAGCGCTTCCAGCAACTGGTCGACCGGCTGGGCCTGCTGCAGCCGCCGAACCGCATCGCCCGCACCGCCGACGAGGCGTTGGCGCTGGCCCGCGAGATCGGCTACCCGCTGGTGGTCCGCCCCAGCTACGTGCTCGGCGGGCGCGCGATGGAAGTGGTGCACTCCGATGCCGACCTGGCACGCTACATCCGCGACGCGGTCAAGGTCTCGGACAAGTCGCCGGTGCTGCTGGACCGTTTCCTCGACAACGCCGTCGAGGTTGACGTGGACATCATCGCCGACCGCGACGGCCAGGTGCTGATCGGCGGCGTGATGGAGCACATCGAGGAAGCCGGCGTCCACTCCGGCGACTCCTCCTGCTCGCTGCCGCCGTACTCGCTGCCGCGCGCGGTGCAGGACAAGCTGCGCGAGCAGGTGGTGGCGCTGGCCCGCGCGCTCAACGTGGTCGGGCTGATGAACACCCAGTTCGCCGTGCACCGAAACGGCGGCGACGAGGCCACCATCTACCTGCTGGAAGTGAACCCGCGCGCCTCGCGCACGGTGCCGTTCGTGTCCAAGGCCACCGGCGTGCCGCTGGCCGCCATCGCGGCGCGCTGCATGGCCGGGCGCACCCTGGCCGAGCAGGGGGCGACCGGGGAGGTCGTGCCCGAATACTTCTCGGTCAAGGAAGCGATCTTCCCGTTCGCCAAGTTCCAGGGCGTGGACCCGATCCTCGGCCCGGAAATGCGCTCTACCGGCGAGGTCATGGGCGTGGGCCGCAGCTTCGGTGCCGCCTTCGCCCGTGCCGAGGAGGCTGCCAACATCCGCGCGCCCGCGGTCGGCAAGGTCTTCGTCTCGGTGCGCGACCCGGACAAGGCGCGGGTCCTGCCGGTGGCGCAGGACCTGATCCGCCGCGGCAACACCCTGGTGGCGACCCGCGGCACCGCCGCCTTCCTGCGCGACAACGGGCTGGAGTGCGAGGTCGTCAACAAGGTGATCGAGGGCCGGCCGCACATCGTCGACCTGATCAAGAACGGCGAAATCGCCTACATCGTCAACACCACCGAGGGCCGGCAGGCGATCGCGGACTCGTTCTCGATCCGGCGCGAGGCGCTGCAGGCGCGGGTCACCTATTCGACTACCGTGGCCGGCGCCAAGGCTCTGCTGCACTCTCTGGACTTCCGCGACAGCGGCCCGGTATGGTCGCTGCAGGAATTACATGCCGGGGGAGGGCGCGCCACGACCGGGCACGCCGCAGCCGGCACCTGAAACCCCACGGGTAGGACATGCAAGCACCACTGACCACGAAGGGCGCGCAGCGACTGCGCGCCGAACTCGACGACCTCAAGTCGAACAAGCGCCCCGCGGTGATCCAGGCGATCGCCGAGGCGCGCGCCCACGGCGATCTCAAGGAGAACGCCGAGTACCACGCCGCCCGCGAACAGCAGGGCTTCATCGAAGGCCGGATCAAGCAACTGGAGTCGGAGCTGTCGAACGCGCAGCTGATCGACGTATCGAAGCTCGACGCCGGCGACAAGGTCGTGTTCGGCGCCACCGTCGTGCTCGCCGACACCGAGACCGACGAGGAGAAGACCTACCAGATCGTCGGCGACCTCGAGGCCGACATCAAGCTCGGCATGATCGCGATCTCCTCGCCGGTGGCGCGCGCCCTGATCGGCAAGCACGAAGGCGACGCGGTCACCATCGACGCCCCGGCCGGGCAGCGCGAATACGAGATCGTTTCGGTCCGCTACCTCGGCTGAGGGGGCTGGGTGACCCGCCCCGCGGCCACGCTGCTGCTGCCGGACCGGCAGCGCTTCGCCGGGCAGCCGCTGCCCGACGCATTGGCCCGGACGCTCGGCCGTGCCGATCCCCTGCCGGTGGGCGAAGCCGGGACCCGGGCGCAACTGCAACGGCATTTCACCCTGTTGCCGAATGGCTGGCCGGTCGCCGCGTTGACCCGCACGGTCGACGCCGGCGACGCCGACAGTGCGCACTGGCTGCGGGCCGATCCGGCCTGGGTCCGCCCCGACATCAACGGCGCGCGCCTGCTCGCGGTGGGCGAGGGCATGGCCCTGGCGGCCGACGATGCCGAGGCCTTGCTGCCGGCGCTGCGCACGCTGTTTGGCGACGCCGGCTTCCCGATCGACGCCCCGGTCCCGTCGCGCTGGTACCTGCGGCTCCCCCCGGGCGCGCCGCTGCCGCCGTTCGCGCCACCGGAACAGGCGTTGGGAACGGACCTCGGCGACGTCCTGCTCGACACGCCCGCGGGTGACGCCAATGCGCGCCGCTGGCGCAGCCTGCTGAGCGAAGCCCAGGTCGTGCTGCACAACCACCCGTGGAACGCCCGCCGCGCCGAGCGCGGCCTGGCGCCGGTCAATTCCCTGTGGTTCTGGGGCGGCGGCGCGTTGCCCGACCAGGTGACGACCACCTCCGTCGCCGTGCGCAGCGACGACGCGCTGCTGCGGGCGCTGGCGACGCGTGCGGGCGCCTCGGTGTCCGCGGTCGGGACCGGATTCGACACGCCGGCCGCGGGCGACGTGCTGGTCGACCTGCGCGGCGTGCGGGACATGGCGGCACTGGCCTCCTCGTGGTGGTTGCCGGCACTGGCGGCGTTGCAGGCCGGGCAATTGGCGTCGTTGCGGCTCGATTTCACCGACGGCGCGGGCGTGGTCCTCGAGCGCAGGCAACGCTGGCGGTTCTGGCGGCGTCCGGTGGCCGGGCTGTCGCGGCTTCCGCCGCTCCAGCAGTGATCCGGCGCCGGCCGATGCCCGCTTCGCTGGACGGCGACTGGGGCGATCTCCCGCCCTTGCTGCGGCGGCTGCATGCGGCGCGCGGGGCCCGCAACGTCCACGAAGCGCGGCCGCGGCTGTCCGCGCTGCATCCACCCGACGCCTTGGGCGGCCTCGCGGTTGCGGTGCAGTTGTTGCTGGACGCGATCGATGCCAACCGGCACATCGTCGTCGTCGGCGACTTCGACTGCGACGGCGCGACCGCCTGCGCGGTCGGCGTGCGCGGCCTGCGCATGCTCGGCGCGCGCCGCGTGTCGCACGCTGTGCCGAACCGGGGCGTGCATGGTTACGGCCTGTCGCCGGCGCTGGTCGCGGAGCTGGAGGCGCTGGCGCCCGACCTGCTGCTGACCGTGGACCACGGCATTGCCTGCCACGCCGGGATCGAGGCGGCCCGGGCGCGTGGCTGGCAAGTCGTGGTGACCGACCACCACCTGCCGGGCGAGATGCTCCCGCGTGCCGACGCGATCGTGAACCCGAACCTGCGTGGCGACGCCTTCCCGAGCAAGGCGTTGGCCGGCGTCGGCGTGGTCTTCTACCTGTTGCTCGCATTGCGCGCCGAATGCCGCCGGCGTGGCCTGCCCGGAGCCGGTGCCGACCTTGGCGCGCTGCTCGACCTGGTCGCGGTGGGCACGGTCGCCGACCTGGTGCCGCTGGATGCGAACAACCGCGCCCTGGTGGCGGCCGGGTTGCGCCGCTTGCGCGCCGGGCAAGGCAGCGCCGGCCTGCGCGCGCTCGTCGCCGTGGCCGGTCGCGACGAGCGCGCCCTGACCGCGGCCGACGTCGGCTTCGCCATCGCCCCGCGGATCAATGCGGCCGGCCGCCTGCAGGACATGTCGATCGGCATCGAATGCCTGCTGTGCGACGACCCGGGGCAGGCACAGGCACAGGCCGCATCGCTGCACGCGATCAACGCCGAGCGCCAGGGCGTGCAGCAGCAGATGCTCGAGCAGGCCGAGGCGATCGTGGCGCGATTGGACCTGGACGGCGAACTGCCGCTGGTGCCGTGCCTGTTCGACCCCGACTGGCATCCGGGCGTGGTCGGACTGGTCGCTTCGCGCCTCAAGGAGCGCCTGCATCGTCCGGTGCTGGCGTTCGCGCCGGCCGAGCCGGGCGGCAGCGAGTTGCGTGGTTCGGCCCGCTCGGTGGCCGGCGTGCACGTGCGTGACCTGCTGGCAGCGGTGGATGCCTGCCAGCCGGGACTGGTCGGGCGCTTCGGAGGGCACGCCATGGCGGCGGGGCTGTCGCTGCCGCGCGAGCACCTGGATGCGTTCCGCCAGGCGCTGCAGCAGCAGGCCGCGACGCGCATGGATGCGGCGCTGTTGCGCCACGAAGTCCTCAGCGATGGTGAACTGCTGCCGCACGAGTTCGACTTCCACCACGCCTGCCTGCTTCGCGACGGCGGCCCTTGGGGGCAGGGCTACCCCGAGCCGGTCTTCGACGGCGAGTTCGAAGTGCTGCGCACGCGCGTGGTCGGCGAGCGCCACCTGAAACTCGAACTTTCGGCGCACGGCCTGCGGCTGCCGGCAATCCACTTCGGCGCCGCCGAGGGCGCGGTCCCGCCGCGGGTGCACATCGCGTTCCGGCTCGAGCCGGACGGCTACCGCGGCGGCGAAGCGATCCAGCTGGTGGTCGTGCACCGCGCGACCTGAGGGACCCGTGGGGCCAGGCCGGGCGGGCGCTTCGACTTCAGGCCAAACAGCGGCCGCAGCAGCGCGCTGCGCCGGACCACGAACTCATGCAGCACCAGGCACCCCGCGACCGTGCCGCCGGCCACCAGCAGCGGGTCGAGCACCGGGCCGAGCCGCAGCGGCGCCAGGTTGTAGGCGAGCACGATGATCAGGGTCTGGTGCAGCACGTACCAGGAGAACACGGCCTCGGTGCAGTAGGGCAGCCAGTGGAACGGCCGGTCCAGCCAGGCGCGTGACCAACCGAAGATCGCCAGCAGCGCGAACCAGGTGTATGCGGCGCGGGCCCAGCGTTCCATGTCGTGCCAGGGCAGGTGCACCGCCCATTCGGGCAGCGGAGCGGCAAGCGGGTGCAGGCCGGTCCAGCGCAGCGACAGCTCGACCGTGATCCCCAGCACCGCGAGTGCCAGGGTCGGCCAGCGAGCGCGTCGCACCGCGTCCCAGAACCAGCCGTTCGCCGCCACGAGGTAGCCGAGCAGGAACAGCGGCAGCGACTCCGCGTGGACCGTCCAGTCGCCGAACAGCGAATGGGTGCGCGGGTATTCCGGCGCCAGCGACAGGTACACCCAGGCCAGCCAGGCCACTGGCGCGACGCAGAGCACGGCGCCGGCCAACGGGCGCCAGCGCGACATGGCGGCCAGGCCCGACGCCGCGCGGCGCAGCACCGGCATCGCCAGCAACAGGAGCAGCGTGTAGGGCAGCAGGTAAGCGAGGTACCACAGATGGTTCCAGGTGATGCCGTACTCCCAGCCGGTGAAGCTGCCCTCGGGCCACGGCCGCACCTGCCAGTACCGGACCAGGAAGGTCCCCAGGCCCGGGGCCAGGTGCCCGCTCGCCCGGCCCTCGCAGTAGGCCTGGAAGGCGACGACGACGAACATGCCGAACACCAGCGGCAGTCCCAGCCGCCAACCGCGCGCGATCCCGAAGCGCAGCCGCCGCCCCTCGACCCGGGCCAGGCCGATCGCGACCCCCGAAACCAGGAACAGCAGCGGCATGCGCCAGCGGTTCAACACGATCATGGGCCACTGCAGCCACTCGCCCTGGTAGGCGCTCTTCAGGTGGAAGTCCCAGTCGGCGACGTACAGCATCGCGCAGTGGTAGAGGATCAGCAGGGCGAAAGCGAACACGCGCAGGGCGTCGATGTCGTGGCGGCGGGGCATGGCGATGGCGTCGCTGGGGTGGGCCTCCAACGTCGCCCGCCCGCCCCCCCGCCGGCACGCGGAAAGGGGCGAACCGGGGCCGCGCGGTGACGAGTGGCGGGCCTGCGGGGACGAACCGGGCGGCCAGGCCCGGCGCCCCGCCTACAATGCGCGGATGAACGAAGCCACCGCGCCCGGGCGGGCCCAGGAACCCTGGCGTCGCTACCTGCCCTGGCAGGGCCGCATCGAGATCGCGCTCTGGGGCCTGGCCTTCACCATTCCGGCCATCGCCAACACCCTGGTCGCGCTGATGGATGCCAGGCGCGACGGCTTCGACCTGCCGGCCTGGCAGCCGGCCCTGTGGGAGGGCAGCAGCGCGGTGGTCTCGTTGCTGCTGCTGCCCGGCCTCCTGCTGTTGTGCAGTCGCTACCCGATCCATGCCGGAACCTGGCGGCGGCGGGTGCCGCTCTACGTCGCCGCGAGCGTGGCCTGGTCGGTCCTGCATGTCCTCGGGATGGTCGGCCTGCGCAAGCTGGGCTATGCCCTGCTGGGCGACCACTACGAGATCGAGGACTGGCTGCGCCGGTTCGCCTACGAGTACCTGAAGGATGCCAGGACCTTCGCCCTGATCGTGATCCTGGACCACGGCTACCGCTGGTTCTGGCGACGCCTGCAGGGCGAGGCGCGGGTGGTGGCAGAAGGCGATCCTGGCACTGCCGCGGCGCCAGTGCAGGGACGACCGGAACGGTTCCTGGTGCGCAAGCTGGACCGCGAGTTCCTGGTTGCCGCGGCCGAGGTCGAATGGCTGCAGGCCGCGGGCAACTACGTGAACCTGCACGTGCGCGGGCGCGCCTATCCGCTGCGCAGCACCATGGCGGGGATCGAGGCGCAGCTCGATCCGGCGCGTTTCGCGCGGATCCACCGCAGCCATATCGTCAACCTGGACCAGGTCGCCTCGATCGAGCCGCTGGACACCGGCGACGCCCGCGTGCACCTGCGCGACGGCACCGTGCTGCCATGCAGCCGGCGCTACCGCGAGCGGCTTCGCGAGCGGCTCGCCTGATAGAATGTCGGGTCTTTGCCGTCTCCCACGCACGCATCTCCGGACCCACATGATCGAGCTCAATCCCGTCCGCCAGCGCATCGCCGACCTCCGTGGCCGGCTGGATGCGCTGAGGGGGTATCTTTGACTACGAAACCAAGGTAGAACGCCTCGAGGAAGTCAACCGCGAGCTCGAGAGCCCCGACGTCTGGAACGACGCGGAACGGGCCCAGGCGCTGGGCCGCGAGCGCTCATTGCTGGACAAGACCGTCACCGGCATCCGCGAACTGACCGAAGGCCTGGTCGCCGCCGACGAGCTGCTCGAACTGGCCGAGGCCGAGCAGGACGAGGACACCGCCAACGCCATCGCCGAGGACGTGGAGCACTACGCCCGCGGCGTCGACCAGCTCGAGTTCCACCGCATGTTCTCCGGCCAGATGGACGACAGGCCGGCGTTCGTGGACATCCAGGCAGGCGCCGGCGGCACCGAGGCCCAGGACTGGGCCGAGATGCTGCTGCGCATGTACCTGCGCTGGTGCGAATCGCGCGGCTGGAAGACCGAGCTGATGGAAGTCAGCGCCGGCGACGTCGCCGGGATCAAGTCCGCAACCTTCCGGGTCGATGGCGACTACGCCTACGGCTGGCTGAAGACCGAGATCGGCGTGCACCGCCTGGTGCGCAAGTCGCCGTTCGACTCCGACAACCGCCGCCACACCAGCTTCACCTCGGTGTTCGTGTCGCCGGAGGTGGACGACGACATCGACATCGACATCAACCCGGCGGACCTGAAGACCGACGTGTACCGGTCCTCGGGCGCGGGCGGCCAGCACGTCAACAAGACCGAGTCCGCGGTGCGCATCACCCACGTGCCCACCGGCGTGGTCGTCGCCTGCCAGACCGAGCGCAGCCAGCACGCCAACCGCGACCGCGCGATGAAGATGCTGGCGGCCAAGCTCTACGAACTGGAAGTGCAGAAGCGCAACGCCGAGAAGGACGCGCTGGAGGCGACCAAGTCCGACATCGGCTGGGGCAGCCAGATCCGCAATTACGTGCTCGACCAGAGCCGGATCAAGGACCTTCGCACCGGCATCGAGCGCTCGGACACGCAGAAGGTGCTGGACGGCGACCTCGACGAATTCATCGAGGCCAGCCTGAAGGCCGGGCTGGATGCGGGCGCGAAACGGAGCGACGCCTAGCCGTTGTCGCCGCCTCCGCCGCTCCCACAAGGTACATTCGCACCCCATGACCGATCCCCAGCAGCCCACCGACGAGAACCACCTGATCGCGGAGCGCCGCGCCAAGCTGGCGGCGCTGCGCAGCCGAGGCGTCGCGTTCCCGAACGATTTCCGCCGGGTCCACCATGCCGGCGACCTGCAGGCCGAATACGGCGACGCGGAACGCTGGACCGGCGAGGCGCTCGAGGCCGAAGGCCGGACGGTGGCCCTGGCCGGGCGCCTGCTGGCCAAGCGGGTGATGGGCAAGGCCGCGTTCGCGCAGGTCCAGGACGTGACCGGGCGGATCCAGCTGTTCCTGCAGCGCGACGCGCTCGGCGACGCCTACGAGGCGTTCAAGGGCTGGGACATCGGCGACATCATCGCGGTGCAGGGCACGCTGATGCGCACGAAGACCGGCGAGCTGTCGGTCAAGGCCTCGACGCTGCGCCTGCTGGTGAAGTCGCTGCGGCCGCTGCCGGACAAGTGGCACGGCCTGGCCGACGTCGAGCAGCGCTACCGCCAGCGTTACATCGACCTGATCGTGACCCCGGAGGCGCGCGAGGTGTTCGTCAAGCGCTCGCGGATCGTCGCCGCGATCCGGCGCTGGCTGGATGCACGGCGCTTCCTCGAGGTCGAGACGCCGATGATGCATTACCTCGCCGGCGGCGCGACCGCGCGGCCGTTCACCACCCACCACAACGCGCTCGACCTCGACCTGTTCCTGCGCGTGGCGCCCGAGCTCTACCTCAAGCGCCTGGTGGTCGGCGGCTTCGAGCGCGTGTACGAGATCAACCGGAACTTCCGCAACGAGGGCGTCAGCACCCGCCACAACCCCGAGTTCACCATGCTCGAGCTGTACGAGGCCTACGCCACGTACGCGGAGATCATGGACCTGACCGAGTCGCTGATCCGCGACGTGGCGCAGGAGGTGCTGGGGACGACCGCGCTGCAGTGGGAAGGACGCGCGATCGACCTCGGCCCGCGCTTCCGCCGCTGGAAGCTGGAGGAGGCGGTGCGTGAGCTGAACCCGGGCATCAGCGCCGCTGACTGCCGCGACCGCGAGGCCCTGGCCGCACATTGCCAGCGTCTGGGGATCCCGGTGAAGCCGGGCTACGGCTGGGGCAAGCTGCTGCTGGAGATCTTCGAGAAGACGGTCGAGCACACCCTGGTGCAGCCGACCTTCATCACCCACTACCCGGTGGAGGTGTCGCCGCTGGCGCGCGAGTCGGACACCGAGGCGGGCATCACCGACCGCTTCGAACTGTTCATCGGCGGCAAGGAGCTGGCCAACGGCTTCTCCGAGCTGAACGATCCGGAGGACCAGGCGGCGCGCTTCCGCGCGCAGGTCGAGGCCAAGGCCGGCGGCGACGACGAGGCCATGCATTACGACGCCGACTACATCCGCGCGCTCGAGGTCGGCCTGCCCCCGACCGGCGGCCTCGGCGTGGGCATCGACCGGCTGGTCATGCTGTTCACGGATTCGGCTTCGATCCGCGACGTGCTGCTGTTCCCGTACATGCGACCGGGGCAGGGGAGCTGAAGCCCGGGGCAGCCAGGGCTTGCGGCGGCACCGGCGCAGCGTCCACCATGTGTGAAGGCCCGCGAGGGACGGGCAGCAGCCGCACGCTGGGGACCGCGCCTTGAACATCGTCATCATCGACGACCAGACATCCGCCCGGACGATGCTCCGCCACATCCTGGAGGACATCGGCCCCGAGCTCGAGGTCCATGACTTCGGCGACCCGCTGGCGGCGCTCGCCTGGTGCGGCTCCAACCGCGCGGACCTGCTGCTGCTCGACTACCGCATGCCGGGGCTGGACGGGCTCGAGTTCGCGCGCCGCTTCCGCGCGCACCTGGCCAATCGCGACGTGCCGATCGTGCTGGTCACCGTGGTCGGCGACGAGCCGGTGCGGCAGGCCGCGCTGGACGCGGGGGTGATCGATTTCCTGGTGAAGCCGATCCGGCCGCGCGAGCTGCGCGCCCGTTGCCGCAACCTGCTGCAATTGCGCCAGCAGAGCGAATCGGTCAAGCAGCGGGCGCTTTCGCTGGAGCAGCGCCTGCTGTCGAGCATGCACGAGATCGAGGAACGCGAGCGCGAGACGCTGTCGCGGCTGGCACGCGCGATCGAGTACCGCGATGCCGGCACCAGCGCCTACCTGGAACGCATGGCCCGGGTGGCCGGGCTGATCGCCGAATCGATGGGCTTGCCCGAGGACGAGGTCCGCACCATCGAACTGGCCGCGCCGCTGCACGACATCGGTAAGATCGCCATTCCCGACGCGATCCTGATGAAGAAGGGCGCCCTCGACGAGGACGAGCTGGCGATCATGCGCCGGCATCCCCTGATCGGCCACGAGCTGCTGGCCGACAGCCACAACCGCTTCATTCGGACCAGCGCGGTGATCGCCCTACGCCACCACGAGCGCTACGACGGCAGCGGCTACCCGGACGGGCTGGCGGGGGAGGAGATTCCGCTGCCGGCGCGCATCGTCACCGTGGCCGACGTGTTCGACGCGCTGATTTCGCCGCGGCCCTACAAGCCGGCGTGGAGCATCGACGAGGCCCTGGCCTACCTCAAGGACCAGCGCGGCCAGCTGTTCGACCCCGCTTGCGTGGACGCGTTGCTGCGGGAGGAAGAGCGGCTCAGGCAGGTCTGCGCCCAGGCCCGCACCCCCGCCCGGGACAGGGCTTCCCGGGTACAGTGACCCCCACGCCCGGGCCGTCCGTCCGGGGCTGCGGTGGTAATGTGACTTCGAGGGAGACATGCGCAAGCAGGTAGCCATCACCGGCATGGGGGTGATTTCGCCCATTGGACTGGACGTGCCCGCCGTGGCCGCGTCGCTTCGCGATGCCAGGTCGGGCATCCGCGAAGTGACGGTGCCGCCCATCGAGCGCAGCTTCGCCGCCGGCGCCATCGACGCCTCCTTCGAGGACCAGTTCACCAAGCTCGAACTGCCGTTCCTGGACCGGTGCGCGCAGATGGCGGTCCTGGCCGCGCGGCAGGCGGTTGAAGATGCCGGGCTCGCGCCCACCCTGGAGGCGTTCGGGGGCCGGGCCGGGGTCTACTACGGCAACGTCAACGGCGGCACCGGTGCCGAGCAGGGTTGGTTCGAGCAGATGCTGGTCGCCGGCAAGCAGGCCGCGCGGCCTTACACGATCATGGCGATCATGGGCAATTCCGGCGCCGCGCAGGTGGCGCTGAGGCACAAGGTGCTGGGGCCGGTGATCACCAACGGCACCGCCTGCGGCTCTTCCGGCGTGGCGATCGGCGACGCTGCCCGGGCGATCGCCGACGGCTACCTGGACCTGGCCGTGGCCGGCGGCGCCGAGGCGACGATCACGGCGAGCGTGATGGGCGTGTTCCAGGGAACCCGGGCGATGTCGGCCCCCGATCCCGTGGATGCAAGCCGCACCTGCAAGCCATTTTCCCGGAACCGCAGCGGGCTGGTGCTGGGCGAAGGGTCCGCGTTCCTGGTCCTCGAGTCGCTGGAGCATGCGCGCACGCGCGGCGCCCGCTGCCATGCGCTGCTCTCCGGCTATGGCGTGTCCAACGACGCGCACCACATCGGCATGCCGGCGGCCGAAGGGCAAGTGCGCGCCCTGCACGCGGCCCTCGGGGACGCCGGCCTGGAACCCGGCCAGATCGACTACGTGAACGCGCACGCCACCGCGACCGACGGCGGCGACGTGATCGAGGCGGCCTCCTTGCGGGAAGTTTTCGGCGCCGACCCTGGCGCCTCCGCGGCGATCTCTTCCACCAAATCAGTGCATGGCCACCTGCTCGGCGCCACCAGCGCGCTGGAATTGGTGGTGACGATCCTGGCGATCCAGGAATCGCTACTGCCGGCGAGCGCCCACCTCGACGAGGTGGACCCGCGCTGCGAACTCAATCATGTGGGACCGCGCCCCATTGCGGGGCGGCGGATCGACCATGCGCTTTCCTTCTCCTGCGGATTCGGCGGCACCAACGTGGCGCTCGTCGTATCCCGCAGCCCGCACTGAGCGACCCACCGGAGACCCGAGCCATGAACGCGATCGTCCTGCCACACCCGCACATTGCCAATGCGCGCGCCCAGTCGCGCCTGTCCACGGAGGTCCGGCGCATGCGCGCGGAAGCCTTGTGGATCACGCTCGGCCGGGACGCGGCGACCGGCCTGCAGAATTTCACCCCGGAACTGGTCCGGGAGTTCAGCGAGCTGATCGAGGAACTGCATGCCAGCCGCAAGCACCGGCCGTTGCCGCAATACGCGGTGGTCCAGTCGGCCGACCCCGGCTACTTCAGCATGGGCGGCGACTTGCGCTTCTTCCGCGAATGCATCGAGCGCCGCGACGCGGCCCAGCTGCGCGAGTACTCGATGCGCTGCCTCGACTTGTTGCTGTCGTGGAGCGGCAAGTTCAAGGAAACCACGACCTCGATCGCACTGGTCCAGGGCCGCGCCCTGGGCGGCGGGTTCGAGATGGCGTTGAGCACCGATTACCTGATCGCCGAGGAGCACAGCAGTTTCGGGTTCCCGGAGATCATGTTCGGTCTGTTCCCGTGCACGGGCGCGATGGGCCTGCTGTCGTCCCGGATCGGCGCGCGCCAGGCGGAGCGGATGATGACCAACAAGAAGGTCTACTCGGCCAGCGAGCTGTACGACATGGGCCTGGTGGACGAACTGTGCGCCAAGGGCGAGGGCGAGCTCGCGGTGGAGCGGTTCATCGCCAACCACCAGTCGCGGGTCAAGGCGCGGCTCAAGGTCCAGCAAAGCCGCAACCGGCATGAGGCGCTGGACCGGGCCGAGGGCACGCGCATCGTCGAGGACTGGGTCGAGACCGCGATGTGCCTGACCGCCGAGGAGCGCCGCTCGATGGACATGCTGATCATGATGCAGGAGCGGGAAGCAACGATGCCGGCGAAGCGCCAGGCCGCAGCGTGACGCGCAGGGCGGATGCCGCTCGTGCGCGGGCGGCTAGCCCGCGCTTGCGGCGCCGTCGCCGGACTGCAGCGACTGCAGGGTCGAGTCCAGCGCGGCCAGGCTGAGGTCGATGGTCTTGCGCAGCTCCGCATGGCGATCGCGGCCCTCTGCATCCAGCTCGCGCTGGCCGATGGCCATCAGCCGGTCCGCGAGCGTGGCCAGGCGGACCGCGCCCATGCTCAGGCTCACGCCGCGCAAGGCATGCGCCTCGCGGTGCACGGCCACCAGGTCGGCGCGCAGCAGTGCTGCACACAGGCCATCGTCAATGCGCTCGATGTCCTGCATCCCGTCGCCGATCATCCGGGTCAGGAATTCGGGGGTATCGCGGATGTCGCGCAGGGTCTCGATCGCGCTCGGATCCAGGTATTCCACGGGCACCGGCCGCAGGTGCGGCGTCGCCCGGGCGACGCTGGTGGGACCCGGTGTGCGATCGCCCGGTGCCGCCTCGGCCGTATCGCCGGCGAACTGGCTGGCGAACGCCGCGCGGAGCTTCTCGAAGGTGACGGGCTTGTAGATCAGCCCGGCGGCACCGAGCGATTCGAGCCGACGGGCAGTGAGGGGGGTGGTGTCGGCGGTGACGAAATAGGTTGGCGCAGTGTCGAGTCGCCCAAAGCGATAGGTTTCGAAGACGGTCGCGCCGTCGACATCGTGCATGTTGAAGTCCAGGAACACGATGTCGAAGTCGGCGGTGGCGAGCGCTTCCATCGCCGCGTCGCCGGAATCCACCGCGGTCACGTCGTGGCCGTCGCGCTCGAGCATTTCGCGCATCAGCGCCAGGTTGGTGCGGTTGTCGTCGGCGATCAGGACCCGCTTGTCGCGGATCACGACAGGGCGGTTCGGCACCGGCGGCGATTGCGTGTCCGGATGTGCCTTCGCAAGGCGCAGCTCGAACTGGAAGCGCGTGCCGCGGCCGGGTTCGCTCTCCAGGTGCAGTTCACCGCCCATGCGGCGCACGTGCGCCAGCGCGATCGAGGTGCCCAGCCCGGTTCCGCCGTACTTCCTGACCGGGCCGGTCTCGACCTGGAAGAAGGGCTCGAAGATCTTCTGCTGCAGATCCTCCGGAATCCCGATCCCGGTGTCCTGCACGGTGAAGCGGACCTGGTAGGCCTCCGCGTCCTGGCTGACCAGCGCCAGCTCCACCAGGACCGATCCGGAATGGGTGAACTTCACCGAGTTGCCGGCCAGGTTCAGCAGCACGCTGTTGAGCGCGTGCGCGTCGCCCATGACCGGAAGCGTGATGTCCGGATCCACCTCGACCGCGAAGGCGAGCTCCTTCGCGGCGGCGATGGGGGCAAGGGTCCGGGCTACGTGGTCGGTGACCTGGCGGACGTCGAAGGCGATTTCCTGCGCCTGTTCACGGCCGGACTCGACCCGGGACAGGTCGAGCAGCTGCTTGATCTCGAGGTCCAGGCCCAATGCCAGCTCGATGACGGACCGCGCCCGTTCGACGCTGCCCTGGTCGCTGGCTTCGGCCTCGATCAGCGATGCTGTGGACACGATCCCGGTCAACGGAGTGCGCAGTTCATGGCTGACCTTGGCCAGCAGTTCGGACTTGGCGTGGCTGGCGCGTTCCGCCGCTTCCCGCGCCGCCTTCAACTTGCTGATCAGCACGCCCGCGTACAGCGGGACCACCGTGAGCAGCACCAGGTGCGAAATCTCGAACAGCGGGTTGTCGCGCCAGGTGGGCGAGAGCGCGGAGACCAGGCCGAAGCCGATGATGGACACGCCCTGGCACAGGTGCATCGCGGTCCGGCCGACGCGGAAGCCGAAGCCGAGGATGGTGAACAGGTAGAAGCCGACGAACAGGATCGAGGCCTTGCCCGCCACGAACAGCCACAGCGACAGCATCAGCGGGTCGAGCACCGCCGTGGCCACGACGATGTCGCGCGGCGAAAGGAGGCTGCCGCGATGCGAGAAGTAGTACGCGGTGAGGTTGTAAAGCAGGTAGGTGACGCAGATCGCGCCAACCTCGAGCACCTGGGTTTCCGGCCGCGCGGGACCCCAGTAGGCCATGGCCGCAAGGAACACCGCGGCGACGAACAGCCCGAACTTCAGCCGCAGGGTGGCCTGTGCCTGGACGCTCTGGATCAAGTCGTTGTTGGGCAGGTCGTCCAAATGCCGGGCCTCCGCTTTATGGGTACCATACCCATCCTTGCCGGCGATTGCGGCAGGGTACCCGGAACTGGCCCCGGCAACGAGGGCCCACCCCTCAATTCGGAGCACCGGATGGAACGGCAGGAGATCCTGGAGCGCCTCAAGGCGCTGATTCACGAACGCTTCGGCATCGATCCTGCCGGCATCTCCGGTAAAACCACCCAGTCGGAGCTGGGTATCGACTCGCTACTCATGGTCGACATGATGCTGGACGTGGAAACCGAGCTGGACATGTCCTTCGAGTCCATGGAGCTGCCCCGGAACCCGGACATGGACACCATCGTCGATCTGGTCAAGCGCAACATGGACCGCGGCGCCTGAGCCGCCCGGTCCCGGATCGTTCGCCGCCGCTCACTCGTCCCGCAATTCGCGCCGCAGGATCTTGCCGACGTTGGTCTTGGGCAACTCGTCGCGGAACTCGACGTGGTGGGGCCGCTTGTAGCCGGTCAGCCGCTCGCGGGCGTAGGCCTTGACCTGGTCGGCGGTGAGCGCCGGGTCGTTGCGGACGATGACCACCTTGACCGTCTCGCCGGACTTCTCGTCCGGCACCCCGACCGCCGCGACTTCGCGCACCCCCGGCATGCCGGCCAGGACGTCCTCGATCTCGTTCGGATACACGTTGAAGCCGGACACGAGGATCATGTCCTTCTTGCGGTCGACGATGTAGAAGTAGCCCTTGTCGTCCATCCGCGCCATGTCGCCGGTGTGCAGCCAGCCGTTGGCGTCGATCGCCTGTGCGGTCTCCTCGGGCCGGTTCCAGTAGCCCCGCATCACCTGCGGGCCGCGAATGCACAGCTCTCCGGTTTCGCCCGGCGGGAGCAGGCCGCCGTCCTCGGCCATGATGCAGGCATCGGTGGACGGGATCGGCAGGCCGATGGAGCCGTTGTAGTCCTTCAGGTCCATCGGGTTGATGCAGGCCGCCGGCGAGGTCTCGGTGAGGCCGTAGGCCTCGACCAGGGTGCAGCCGGTAGTCTTCTTCCAGCGCTCCGCCACCGCGCGCTGCACCGCCATGCCGCCGCCCAGGGTCAGGCGCAGCGACGAGAAATCGAGCTGGTCGAAGCCGGGCGTGTTGAGCAGGCCGTTGAACAGGGTGTTGACGCCGGTGATCGCGGTGAACTTCGTCTTCGACAGCTCCTTGACGAAGCCCTTCATGTCGCGCGGGTTGGTGATCAGGTGGTTGAGCCCGCCGAATTTGGTGAAGACCAGGCCGTTCGCGGTCAACGAAAAGATGTGGTACAGCGGCAGCGCGGTGATCACCACTTCCTCGCCCGGGCGCAGGGCGCCGCCGACCCAGGCTGCGGCCTGTTCCATGTTCGCCACCAGGTTGCGGTGGCTGAGCATTGCGCCCTTGGCGACGCCGGTGGTGCCGCCGGTGTACTGCAGGAAGGCGATGTCGCTGGCGTCGATCGCGACCTCTGGCCGCGGATGGCGCGCGCCGCGCGCGAGCGCATCGCGGAAGCGGACCGCGCCGTCGAGGGTGTAGGCCGGCACCATCTTCTTCACGTGCTTGAGCACGAAGTTCATGATCGCGCCCTTGGCGCCGCCGACCAGGTCGCCCAGGCCGGTGGTGACCACGTGCTTCACCGCGGTCTGCGCGACTACCTGTTGCGCGGTGTGGCCGAAGTTGTCGAGCACCACCAGCGCGCTGGCGCCGGAGTCCACGAGCTGCTCCTTCAGTTCGCGCGGGGTGTACAGCGGATTGACGTTCACCACGGTCAGGCCGGCGCGCAGGATGCCGAAGGTGGAGATCGGGTACTGCAGGCAGTTCGGCATCATGATCGCGACGCGGTCGCCGCGCTTCAGTCCGAGGTCGTTGGCGAGGTAGGCGGCGAACTGCGCGCTCGCCTGGTCCAGTTCCGCGTAGGTGAGGATCTTGCCGAAGCTGGAGAGGGCGGGGCGGTCGCGGAACCTGGCAATCGCATCGTCGAGCACCGCCACCACGGAAGGATAGGCATCCGGATTGATTTCGGCGGGGACGCCGGCCGGATATTCGGCCAGCCAGGGGCGCTCTTGCTGCATCGCGTTCGACTCCAGGACACGGTGCGATCCGGCACCGTACGGTCTTCATCCGATTGGAGCATAGCCCCCAAGGGCTGGCAAGGCAGCCTGCGGCATGTGGTTTGCGCATAGGCTATGGGGCATGGACGTCCGGATCCGCCTTGCCTGGCTGCTCGCCGCCGCATGCCTCGCAGCCGTCGCCGGCTGCAGCCGGCCGTCGCCCGAACAGCGCCTGCGCGAGCAGGTCGCGGCCTTGCAGGTGGCGGTCGAGGCGCGCTCGCCCGGGCAGGTGCGCGAGGTCCTCGCCGACGATTTCATCGGGCCGGGCGGGATGGATCGGGAGCGCGCGGTGCGCCTGGCGCAGGTGACGTTCCTGCGCCACCGCGAGGTCGGCGCGACCCTGGCCGGGCCCTTGCAGGTGCGCCTGCAGGATGGCCACGCGACGGTGTCGTTCGACGTCGCCCTGACCGGCGGGTCCGGCCGCTTGTTGCCCGACGCGGCGCGGCTCTATTCGGTCGAGACCGGCTGGCGGCTCGACGACGGCGAGTGGCGCCTGGTCAGCGCCACCTGGGAAGCCACCCTGTAGCGTCGACCGGTAGCGCCCGACCCATGGTCGGGCGGCATTTCCAACATTTCCAGCAAGCCGACCATGGGTCGGCTCTACAGGGGTTGGCTCACAGGCGTCGGATGTCAGGCCTTCTTCGACGCCAGCTGCCGCAGCACGTAGTGCAGGATGCCGCCGTTGCGGTAGTACTCGACTTCCTTCGGCGTCAGCAGCAGCACCCGGACCTCGAAGCGCTTCTCGCTGCCGTCGGCCTTGCGCGCGACCACGGTCGCGGTCTTGGCGGCGCCGTCCTCGAGGCCGACGATGTCGATCTGCTCGCTGCCGTCCAGGCCGAGGGTGCGCGCGTTCTCGCCGTCCTTGAACTGCAGCGGGAGCACGCCCATGCCGACCAGGTTGGAGCGGTGGATGCGCTCGAAGCTCTCGGCGACGACCGCCTTGACCCCGAGCAGGATCGTGCCCTTGGCCGCCCAGTCGCGCGAGGAGCCGGTGCCGTATTCCTTGCCGGCGAACACCACCAGCGGCGTGCCCTGGGCCTTGTAGGCCATGGCAGCGTCGTAAATGGACATCTTGCTGCCGTTGTCCGCGCCGGTGCCGTGGAAAATGGTGTTGCCGCCTTCCTCGCCGCCCAGCATCAGGTTCTTGATGCGGATGTTGGCGAAGGTGCCGCGCACCATCACGTCGTCGTTGCCGCGGCGTGAGCCGTAGCTGTTGAAGTCGGCCGGCTGCACGCCGCGCGACTGCAGGAAGCGGCCCGCCGGCGAATCCTTCTTGATGTTGCCGGCCGGGGAGATGTGGTCGGTGGTGATCGAGTCGCCGAACAGGCCCAGCACGCGGGCGCCACGCAGGTCGGCGATCGAGGCGACCTCCATGCCCATGCCCTCGAAGTAGGGCGGGTGCTTGATGTAGGTCGAGTCGCTGTTCCAGGCGTAGCTCTCACCCTCCGGGGATTCGATCTCCGCCCAGCGGCTGTCGCCCTTGAACACGTCCGCGTAATTCTTGGCGAACATCTCGGGGCCGACGGTCGCGGCGATCAGGTCGCCGATCTCCTTGTTCGACGGCCAGATGTCGCGCAGGTACACGTCCTGCCCGTCGCTGCCCTTGCCCAGCGGCTGGGTGGTCAGGTCGATGTCCACCGTGCCGGCGATGGCGAAGGCCACCACCAGCGGCGGCGAGGCCAGGTAGTTCATCTTGACCTCGGGGTGCACGCGGCCCTCGAAGTTGCGGTTGCCCGACAGCACCGAAGCGACTGCGAGGTCGTTCTCGGCGATGCCGCGCGAGACTTCCTCGGGCAGCGGGCCGGAGTTGCCGATGCAGGTCGTGCAGCCATAGCCGACCACGTAGAAGCCGAGCTTCTCCAGGTCGTCCAGCACGCCCGCCTTCTTCAGGTAATCGGTGACCACCAGCGAGCCCGGGCCGAGCGAGGTCTTGACCCACGGCGCGGCCTTCAGTCCCTTGGCCGCGGCGTTGCGCGCCAGCAGGCCGGCGCCCAGCATCACCGCCGGGTTGGAAGTGTTGGTGCAGGAGGTGATCGCGGCGATTACCACGGAGCCGTCGCGCAGCTCGTGCTCGGCGTCGCCGATGCGCACGCGCGAGACCGGGCTGGCCGCCAGGTGCCCGGCCTGCGGCTGGGCGCCGCCTTCCTCGTCCATGCGCTTCACTTCTTCCTTGCGCGCCTTGCGGTTGGCCACCAGGCCCTGGACGTTGGTGCGGAAGTTGTCGCCCAGCTTCTCCAGCAGCACGCGGTCCTGCGGGCGCTTGGGGCCGGCCAGAGACGGCTTGACGTCGGCCAGGTCCAGCTCGAGCGTGGCGCTGTACTGCGCGTGGGGCGAATCCGGGGAATGCCACAGGCCCTGGGCCTTGGCGTACGCCTCGACCAGCGCGATCTGGGCCTCGCCGCGGCCTGACAGGCGCAGGTAGTTCAGCGCCTCGGCATCGATCGGGAAGATGCCGCAGGTGGCGCCGTACTCGGGGGCCATGTT
The DNA here is from genome assembly GCA_044464395.1 of Lysobacter sp. Classification (GTDB taxonomy): domain Bacteria; phylum Pseudomonadota; class Gammaproteobacteria; order Xanthomonadales; family Xanthomonadaceae; genus Cognatiluteimonas. Next base: position 34,925 of record JBIQLI010000002.1, on the reverse strand, counting down.
GGCGATGGTCGCGCGGTCGGCCAGCGGCAGGTGCTGCAGGCCGTCGCCGAAGAATTCCACGAACTTGCCGACCACGCCGAGCGCACGCAGCATCTGGGTCACGGTCAGCACCAGGTCGGTGCCGGTGGCGCCCTCGGGGAGCTTGCCGGTGAGCTTGAAGCCGACCACCTGCGGGATCAGCATCGACGATGGCTGGCCGAGCATCGCGGCCTCGGCCTCGATGCCGCCCACGCCCCAGCCGAGCACGCCGATGCCGTTGATCATGGTGGTGTGCGAGTCGGTGCCGAACACGGTGTCCGGGAACGCCATCAGCTCACCGTCGACTTCGCGGGCCATGACCACGCGGGCCAGGTGCTCCAGGTTCACCTGGTGGACGATGCCGGTGTTCGGCGGCACCACCTTGAAGTTCTCGAACGCCTTCTGGCCCCAGCGCAGGAAGCTGTAGCGCTCCTGGTTGCGCTTGAATTCGATCTGGCCGTTGATGTCGAGCGCGTCCGGGCGCCCGAACACGTCGACCTGCACCGAGTGGTCGATCACCAGCTCGGAGGGGATCAGCGGGTTGATCTGGCTCGGCTTGCCGCCGAGCTTCGCGACCGCGTCGCGCATCGCCGCCAGGTCGACCACGCAGGGCACGCCGGTGAAGTCCTGCAGCAGCACGCGCGCCGGCATGAATGCGATCTCGGTGTCGGGTTCGGCCTTGGGGTCCCACTTCGCCACCGCCTCGATGTGCGCCGGCAGCACCGTGACGCCGTCCTCGTGGCGCAGCAGGTTCTCCAGCAGGATCTTCATCGAGTAGGGCAGGCGCGCGATGTCGAAGCGCTCGCCGAGCTTGGCGAGGCTGGAATACGCGTAGGACTTGCCGTTGACGTCGAGGCGGGCGCGGGTGGCGAAGGAGTCGGCCATGCGTGGGGCTCCGTGGCAGGTGGGGGAGGGCGGAGAAGACACGCCCGCTTAGCCCATTAATTATACGCCGTGGGGAGCACCGTAGAGCCGGCCCATGGTCGGCCGCTAGAGGAGTTCCTCCGCGGTGGCGGCCAGGTCGCGGCGGCGCAGCGCGAAATCCCACAGGCTGCCGCCCATCTGCCGCCACAGCACCGCCGAGCGCAGCGCGGCCAGCAGCACCGCGCGGATCTCGGCGACCACGGGGGCCTGGCCGAGGTAGTGGGGATTGCCCTGGACCATGACCCGCGGGCGCAGGTGGCTGACCGTGTCGGCATACAGGCGGCCAAGGCCGGCCAGCACGTCCGGGTGGCTGCTGCCCAGCGCCAGCGCCTGCGGCGCGAGCGCCTGCACCCCGGCCTGCACCTTTGCCGCGAGGTCGCTGGCGACGAAGCGGCGCTCCAGTTGCAGCACCGAGTACGCCAGCCTCGGCAGTGCCGGATCCAGCGCGCCTGGCCCGCCCTCGTTGCGCAACCAGCCGCGCAGGGCGCGCAACCCCGGCCGCAGCGACGAGGCGCCGCCAAACACGCCTTCCGCGGATTCGGCGTCGATCCGGAACACGCTGTCCAGCGCGACCTGCAACGCCGAGGCGTCGGACTGGCCGGTCTCGGCGATGCGCCGTACCTCGGCCAGCGCCTGCACCAGGCCCGCCAGGGCCAGCACCCGATCCCGCATTGCCGCACTCATGCCGCCTGCTCCTGCCTTCGTCGTTCCAGCGGCGCATCGGTGGCCGCGATCACCGCGCCGCCGAGGCAGCGCTCGCCATCGTAGAGGACCAGCGACTGGCCCGGGGTCACCGCGCGCTGGGCGCGGTCGAAGCGCACGCGCAGGCCGCCGTCGCCGGCCACCTCGACGCGACACGGTTCGGCCTGTTGCCGGTAGCGCACCTGCGCGGTGCATTCGAATCCGGTGGCCGGCGGCGCGCCTTCGATCCAGTGCGCGGCCCCGGTCCAGGTGGTGGTGGACTGCAGCCATGGACTGTCGTGCCCCTGGTCCACGTACAGGACGTTCGCCGCCACGTCCTTGCCGACCACGTACCAGGGCGCCTGCGGCCGGCCGCGCACGCCGCCCAGCTGCAGCCCGCCGCGCTGGCCCAGGGTGAAGTACGCAACCCCAGGGTGGGTGCCGAGCACGCGCTCCTGCGGGTCGCGGATCTCGCCCGGGCGCGCCGGGAGGTAGTGCGACAGGAATTCGCGGAAATCGCGTTCGCCGATGAAGCAGATGCCGGTCGAGTCCTTTTTCTGCGCGGTGGGCAGGCCGGCCTCGGCGGCGATCGCCCGGACCTCGCCCTTGGCCAGGTCGCCGAGCGGGAACAGCGTCGCGGCCAGCGCCTCCTGCCCGAGCAGGTGCAGGAAGTAGCTCTGGTCCTTGCCGCGATCGCGCGCGCGCAGCAGCTGCCAGCGCCCGCACTCGCGCGCGATCCGGGCGTAATGCCCGGTGGCGATGCGCGCGGCACCAAGCTCGCGCGCGGCGTCGAGGAAATGGCGGAATTTGATCTCGCGGTTGCACAGCACGTCGGGATTCGGGGTGCGGCCGGCGGCGTATTCGTCGATGAAGTGGCGGAACACGCCGTCCCAGTATTCGCGCGAGAAATCGCGCACGTGCAGGGGGATGCCGAGCAGCCCGCACACCGCCACCGCGTCGCGCCGGTCTTCGGGCGTGCGGCAGTCGCCGCTGCCGTCGTCGGCCCAGTTGTCCATGAACATGCCGGCGACGTCGTGGCCGGCGCGCTGCAGCAGCAGCGCGGCCACCGAGGAGTCGACCCCGCCGGAGATGCCGACGACGATGCTTCCGTCGACGACCCCGTGCACCGCGCTCATGGCACTTGCCGCAGGATCGACAGCGGCTGCCGGCGTCCGCCGAGGCAGTCGGCCACCGCTTCCCACACCAGCGGGCTGCGATGGCGGGCGCGCGCGGCCAGCAGCTCGTCGGGGGTCAGCCAGGTCGCGGCCACGATCCCGGTATCCAGCTTTCGTTCAGGATGATGCCGCACCGGCTCGGCGGCGAACGCGAAGCGCAGGTAATGGCGGCCCTCGCTTTCACCGGCTCGCACGGGGGCCTTCCACTGGTAGGCGCCGACGAAGGCGGTCAGGCGCACGTCCCAGCCGGTCTCCTCCAGGGTCTCGCGCAGTGCGGCCTCGACCAGGCCCTCGTCGGGCTCCAGGTGGCCGGCTGGCTGGTTGAGCACGCAGCTTCCGTTTACCTGTTCCTCGACGCACAGCAACCGGCCGTCGCGGACCACCACGGTCGCGACGGTCACGTCGGGTTGCCAGAAGCGTCCTTCGCGATAGCTCATGCGGATGCCATTCTATAATCGAAAGCATGCCGAACACGCCGGACAAGGGGCACCAGCGCGACCGCGACCATGGCCTGGTCGTCGAGGCCAGCCGCCCGGAAGTCGCGCGTCCGCCCCTGTATTCCGTACTGCTGCTGAACGACGATTACACCCCGATGGACTTCGTGGTGGACGTGCTGGTGCGGTTCTTCGCCATGAACATCGAAAAAGCGACCCAGGTGATGCTCCACGTGCACACCCGCGGGCGCGGCGTGTGCGGTGTCTTCACCCGCGAGGTGGCCGAATCCAAGGTGGCCCAGGTGAACGAATACGCAAGGCTGAACCAGCATCCGCTGTTGTGCACCATGGAGAAGGCGTAGAGATGGATTTCACCGGCGTGCCCCCCATATAGGCATCAGCCCAATACGGTGACCCCTATGTTCAGCAAGGACCTCGAGTACAGCATCGGCCAGTGCTACAAGCGCGCCCGCGAGGCGCGGCACGAATACATGACGGTCGAGCACCTGTTGCTGGCGCTGCTGGACAACCCCTCGGCCGAGGCGGTGCTCAAGGCCGCCGGCGCCGACTTCCCGCAGCTGCGCGCGGACCTGGAGGAGGCGATCGAGAAGTCGGTCGTCAAGCTCGACCTGGACGACGGCCGCGACACCCAGCCCACGCTCGGCTTCCAGCGCGTGCTCCAGCGCGCGGTCTACCACGTGCAGTCCTCGGGCAAGAAGGAAGTGACCGGCGCCAACGTGCTGGTCGCGATCTTCGGCGAGAAGGACTCGCACGCGGTGTACTTCCTCAACAAGCAGGACGTGACCCGCCTGGACGCGGTCAACTACCTGTCGCACGGCATCGCCAAGCACGGCGGCGAGGAACCGGGGCCGCAGGAAGAGGGCACCCATGCCGAGGGCGCGGAAGGCGAGGCCGGGCGCGGGGATGCGCTGGCCGAGTTCGCCACCGACCTCAACGCGCTGGCGCGCGAGGGCAGGATCGATCCGCTGGTGGGCCGCGCCGAGGAAGTCGAACGGACCATCCAGGTGTTGTGCCGCCGGCGCAAGAACAACCCGCTGTACGTCGGCGAGGCCGGCGTCGGCAAGACCGCGCTGGCCGAGGGCCTGGCCAAGCGCATCGTCGAGGGCGACGTGCCCGAAGTCCTCGCGGACGCGGTGATCTACGCGCTCGACCTCGGCGCGCTGGTCGCCGGCACCAAGTACCGCGGCGACTTCGAGAAGCGCCTGAAGGGCGTGCTCGCGGCGCTGAAGAAGGTCCCCGGCGCGATCCTGTTCATCGACGAGATCCACACCATCATCGGCGCCGGTTCCGCCTCTGGCGGGACCATGGACGCCTCCAACCTGATCAAGCCGCTGCTGGCCTCGGGCGAGCTGCGCTGCATCGGCTCGACCACCTTCCAGGAATACCGCGGGATCTTCGAGAAGGACCGGGCGCTGGCCCGGCGCTTCCAGAAGATCGACATCGTCGAGCCCACCGTGGGCGAGACCGTCGAGATCCTGCAGGGACTCAAGCAGCGCTACGAGACCCACCACGGCGTGACCTACGCAGACGAGGCGCTGCAGGCCGCGGTGGACCTGTCGGTCAAGCACATCGGCGACCGGCTGCTGCCCGACAAGGCAATCGACGTCATCGACGAGGCCGGCGCGCGCCAGCGCCTGTTGCCGGCCGACTCGCGCAAGCAGCTGATCGACGTCGAGGAGATCGAGCAGATCGTCGCGCGCATGGCGCGGATCCCGGCCAAGCAGGTCAGCGCCTCGGACAAGGACGTGCTGGCGCACCTGGAGCGCAACCTGAAGATGGTGATCTTCGGCCAGGACCCGGCGATCGAGACCCTGGCCAGCGCGATCAAGCTGGCCCGCTCGGGGCTGGCCAACCCGGAGAAGCCGATCGGCAACTTCCTGTTCGCGGGCCCGACCGGCGTCGGCAAGACCGAGGTCACCCGCCAGCTGGCGCTGCAGCTCGGGATCGAGCTGGTGCGCTTCGACATGTCCGAATACATGGAGCCGCACTCGGTCTCGCGCCTGATCGGCGCGCCCCCGGGCTACGTCGGCTTCGACCAGGGCGGCCTGCTGACCGAGAAGATCGTCAAGACGCCGCACTGCGTGTTGCTGCTCGACGAGGTGGAGAAGGCGCACCCGGACATTTTCAACATCCTGCTGCAGGTGATGGACCGCGGCGTGCTCACCGACACCAACGGGCGCGAGGCGAACTTCAAGAACGTGATCCTGGTGATGACCACCAATGCCGGCGCCGCGCAGGCGGCACGGCGCTCGATCGGCTTCACCCAGCAGGACCACAGCAGCGATGCGATGGAGACGATCCGACGCAGCTTCAGCCCGGAGTTCCGCAACCGCCTGGACGCGATCGTGCAGTTCCAGCCGCTGGGCATGGAGCACGTGCTGCGGGTGGTGGACAAGTTCCTGATCGAGCTGGAGACCCAGCTGCACGAGAAGAACGTGACCCTGTCCGCAACCCCGGAGGCGCGCGACTGGTTGGCCCAGCACGGTTTCGACCCGCAGATGGGCGCGCGGCCGATGGCGCGGGTCATCCAGGAGAAGATCAAGCGGCCGCTGGCGGACGAGCTGCTGTTCGGCAAGCTGGTCGGCGGCGGCCGGGTCAGCGTGGACGTGCGCGACGGCGAGCTGGTCGTCACCGCCCAGCCCGAACCCGAGAGGCTCCTCCCCGCCACCGTGTAGCCGGTTGGCCCCATGGGGGAGTGGTCCCCTGTGGGAGCGGCGGAAGCCGCGACAGAAAAAGGCGGCCATCGGCCGCCTTTTTCTTGTAAATCAATCAGGTATCGAACCTATCTCATGCGATAGGTGATCCGCCCCTTGGTCAGGTCGTACGGCGTCATCTCCACCTTGACCCGGTCACCGGTCAGGATCCGGATGTAGTTCTTGCGCATCCGGCCCGAGATGTGGGCAATGATTTCGTGGCCGTTCTCCAGCTTCACCCGGAACATGGTGTTCGGGAGCGTTTCGGATACCGTGCCTTCGAATTCGATGACGTCGTCTTTCGCCATGGGGGTCCTGTTGCGTGGCCCCTGAACACGAGGCCGGAAAGTCGAACATTCTCGCACGCAGGGCCGCCGCCGCGCAAAGCGGCGGATGAATGCTCAGCCGGCAAGGGCGGCCAACGGCCCTTCGCCGAAGGCCCCGGTCCAGGGTCCGACCCGACCCGGCTCGGCCACCCGCCGCGCCACTTCCGCGAGGAAGCGCGGGCGCGGCCAGGCCTCGCCGCCGAGGCTGCGCAGGTGCGGGTTGTCGAGTTGGGCGTCGAGCAGCGGCCAATGCCATTGGCGCAGGCGGTCCGCCAGCCCGGCGAGCGCCGCCTTCGAGCCACCGGGCAGGGCACTGAACATGCTCTCGGCGAAGAACATCCGCCCGACCGCCACCCCGTACAGGCCCCCGACCAGGCGGGCACCGTCGAACACCTCGATCGAGTGCGCGTGGCCGAGCCGGTGCAGGTCGCCATAGGCCTGCCGCATCTCCGGGGTGATCCAGGTACCGTCCTGGCCCGGGCGCGGCACGGTGGCGCAGGCCTCGACCACCGCGTCGAAAGCGGTATCCGCGCGCAACGTCCAGGCCAGTCCGCGCAGGGTCCGGCGGAAGCGTCGCGACAGGTGCACGCCGTCGCTGCGGAACACCATGCGCGGGTCCGGCGACCACCACAGGATCGGCTGGCCTTCGGAGTACCAGGGGAAGATCCCGTGCCGGTAGGCGTCGAGCAGGCGGGTGGGGGACAGGTCGCCGCCGATGGCGAGGAGGCCGTTGGGGTTGGTGAGGGCGGTCGTGGGGTTGGGGAAGCCGGAGTCCGGGGCGGGGCCGAGGATGGGTACAGGTAGCTTCATTGGGGCAGGCCTTCGCGGCTTCCGCCGCTCCCACAAGAGAGGTCACTGCCACGGGTCTTGAAGGGGGAATGGGCGGCGAGGGTGCGCGCGTAGCGCTGGACGGCAGCGGTCTCTTCGGCGCACCACGGGGCGAGGGCGGCGGCGAAGGCGGGATCGGCGATGTAGTGGCGGCTGCGCACGAGCGCCGGCAGGAACCCGCGCGCCAGTTTGTGCTCGCCCTGGGCGCCGGGCTCGAACCGGGCCAGGCCCTCGCGCAGGCAGTATTCGATGCCCTGGTAGTAGCAAGTCTCGAAATGCAGCCCCGGCACCGGTTCGTCCAGGTCGCTGCCCCAGTAGCGGCCGTAGAGGGTATCGCCGCCGCGCAGGCACAACGCGCCGGCCACCTCACGCCCACCGCGCGAGGCCAGCACCAGCACCAGTGCCTGCGGCATCGCCTTCGCCAGATGGCGCAGGAACGCCGCGGTCAGGGTCGGCCGGTTCCCGTACTCGTAAAACGTGCGCAGGTAGAAGCCGTGCATTGCCTCCAGCTCCGCATCGCTGGCGTCGCTGCCGTGCACGATCCGCAGCGACACCCCGGACCGGGCCAGTTTCGCCCGTTCCTGGCGGATGTTCTTGCGATGCTTGTGGTCCATGGCGGCGAGGAAGGCGTCGAAATCGCGCCAGCCGCCGGTGTTCCGCCAGTGGTACTGCACGTCCAGGCGCGGCAGCCAGGCGTCGTCGAACAGCGCGTCCTCGTCCGGCTCGTGGAAGTTGACGTGCACCGAGGACCAGCCGGCCTCGCGGGCGATCGCGGGCATCGCCGCGAGCAGCGCCCGCCGGGCGTCCGCATCGCGCGCCAGCAGCCGCGGCCCGGTGACCGGGGAGTAGGGCACCGCGCACAGCCACTTCGGGAAATAGTCCTGTCCGTGCTGGGCGTAGGCGTGCGCCCACGCGTGGTCGAACACGAACTCGCCGTGCGAGTTGGTCTTCAGGTACGCGGGCGCGGCGGCGACCAGGGTGTCGCCGTCCCAGAGGCCCAAGTGGAACGGGGTCCAGCCCAGGCGCGGGTCGATCACGCCGTGGCGCTCCATGCCGGCCAGGAACGCGTGCGCGAGGAAGGGATTGCGCCCGTCGTGCAACGCATCCCAGGCGGGCGCGGGGATCTCGTCGAGCGCGCGATGGATGCGCGCCCGCGGCATCAATCGGCCTTGTCCAGGAACTTCTCCGCGTCCAGCGCGGCCATGCAGCCGAAGCCCGCCGAGGTGATCGCCTGGCGGTAGTGCTGGTCGGCCACGTCGCCGGCCGCGAACACGCCCTTGACCGAGGTCTCGGTGGCGCCGCCGGCCAGGCCCGACCTGATCTCGATGTAGCCATTGTTCATCGCGAGCTGGCCCTCGAACAGCGAGGTGTTCGGAGTGTGGCCGATGGCGACGAAGAAGCCGTGCGCGGGGATCTCGCGGGTGCTGTCGTCCAGGGTGGACCTGACCCGCAGCCCGGTCACCCCGTTCCCGTCGCCCAACACCTCGTCCACCACGTGGTTCCAGACCGGTTCGATCTTGCCGGCCTGGACCTTGGCGAACAGCTTGTCCTGCATGATCTTCTCCGCGCGCAGGGTGTCGCGGCGGTGCACCAGGTAGACCTTGCGCGCGATGTTCGACAAATACAGCGCTTCCTCGACCGCGGTGTTGCCGCCGCCGACCACGACCACGTCCTGGTCCTTGTAGAAGAAGCCGTCGCAGGTGGCGCAGGCGGACACGCCGCGGCCCATGAACTTCTGTTCCGACTCCAGGCCCAGGTACTTGGCGGTGGCGCCGGTGGCGATGATCAGCGCGTCACAGGTGTACTCGCCGTTGTCGCCCTTGAGCCGGAACGGTCGCTGCGACAGGTCCGCGGTGTGGACATGGTCGAACACGACCTCGGTGTCGAATCGTTCCGCGTGGGCCTGCATCCGCGCCATCAGGTCCGGGCCCATCAGCCCGTGCGCGTCGCCCGGCCAGTTGTCCACTTCGGTCGTGGTCATGAGCTGGCCGCCCATCTGCAACCCGGTGATCACCACCGGCTTGAGGTTGGCGCGCGCGGCGTACACGGCGGCGGTCCAGCCGGCGGGGCCGGAGCCGAGGATCAACAGCCTGGAATGCTTGGGGGAGGTCATGTGCGAGTGGTGTCCACGGGTATAATCGTCTGTTGATTATCCCCCACGTTGCCCCAGAAGCAGAGGCCCATCCATGCGTATCGGCGTTCCCAAGGAAACCAAGACCCTCGAAGGGCGCGTCGCGCTCGTTCCCGCCGCGGCGGGCGACCTGGTCAAGCGCGGCCACGAGGTCTGGCTGGAAAAGGGTGCCGGCACCAAGAGCGGCTTCTCCGACGAGCAGTACACCCAACTGGGCGTCAGGATCGCTCCCGACGCGGCGGCCCTGTACGAAAAGGGCGAAATGATCGTCAAGGTCAAGGAACCGATCGCCGGCGACCTGCAGCACCTGCGCAAGGACCATCTGCTGTTCTGCTACCTGCACCTGGCGGCGGAGCCGGAACTCACCCGCAAGCTGCTCGACATCGGCCTGACCGGCGTCGCCTTCGAGACCGTCGAGCTGCCCAACGGCGACCTGCCGCTGCTGGCGCCGATGTCGATCATCGCCGGCAAGATCGGCGTGCAGGTCGGCACCCACCTGCTGCACCAGCCCGAAGGCGGCAAGGGCAAGCTGCTCGGCGGCCTGCCGTCGACCGAGCGCGGCAAGGTGGTGGTCTTCGGCGCCGGCAAGGCCGGCGGCGCGTCCGCGGCGCTGGCCGCCTCGGCGGGCGCCAACGTGACCGTGTTCGAGATGCGCCAGGACCGCATGGACGAGATGATGCGGCTGGGCCACAACGTCACCGCGCTGTACCCCTACCACGATGTCGTCGCGCGCGAAGTGGCCGCGGCCGACCTGGTGGTCGGCGCGGTGCTGGTGACCGGCGCCAAGGCGCCCAAGGTGCTGACCCGGGAGATGCTGAAGGGCATGGAACCGGGCAGCGTGCTGGTGGACATCGCGATCGACCAGGGCGGCTGCTTCGAGACTTCGCGCCCGACCAGCTGGAAGGAGCCGACCTACGTGGAGGAGGGGGTGACCCACTTCTGCGTGACCAACATGCCCGGCGCCGTGCCGCAGACCTCCTCGCAGGCGATCTGCGCGGCGATCCTGCCGTGGGTGAACAAACTGGCCTCCGGGGGCGACTGGCGCGCGAACGAGGCGCTCGCCCGCGGCATCAACGTCGAGGCCGGCAAGCTGGTCCACCCCGCGCTGCTGGACATGAAGGTCTGAGCATCCACGCGAACCGGAAAAGTGCGTATATTCAAGCACTGACGGGGAGCAGTTGAGGCAGCGCATCAAGGTGGCGGAGGCAGCAGCCAGTCGCAGGAAAGCCGCTGCAAGGGACGCGAAGCGCCGGGCGCCATCGCCCGGCCGGCAGCGCCTGTGGCGCGACATCGCGCTGATCCTGATCGCGCCGCTGCTGTTGTATCTGCTGGCCAGCCTGGCCACCTATTCGCCACAGGACCCGGGCTGGTCGCATTCGGGCAGCATCACCGCGCCGCTGCACAACGTCGGCGGCCAGGTCGGGGCGTGGATCGCCGACGTGCTGTTCAACCTGACCGGGCACGTCGCCTTCGCGCTGCCGTTCATGCTCGGGCTGGTCGCCTGGATCGCGCTGTTCGGGAAGGATGCCGAGGCCGACGCCGAGCTTGGCCCGGCGCTGCGCCTGACCGGCCTGGTCGGCTTCCTGGTCTCCGCCACCGGGCTGCTGGCGCTGCGCGTCGGCGCGGTCGAGGGACTGCCGCAGGGCAGCGGCGGGATCCTCGGCAAGCTGGTCGGCAGCTCGCTGCACGCCGGTTTCGGCCCGCTCGGCGCCAACCTGTTCCTGTTCGCCCTGGTGCTGGTCTCGATCACCCTGGCCACCGGGCTGTCGTGGCTGGCGGTGATGGACCGGATCGGCGCCTGGACCCTGGCGCTCCCCGGGCTCGCGGCCAGGTCGATGCGCATCTTCCAGCGCGAGACCGACCAGTGGCAGAAGACCCGTGCGCTGCGCGAGGAGCGCGAGGAAGTCCGCCGTATCGACACCGAACTGAGGGCGAAGCGCGCGCCGGTGAAGATCGAGCCGCCGGCGCCGCCGCAGGTGGAGAAGAGCGACCGGGCCAAGCGCGAGCAGCAGATCCCGCTGTTCCACGTCGGCGACGCCTCCGGGCTGCCGCCGCTGGCCCTGCTGGACGACCCCAAGCCGCAGGCCAAGGGCTACGACGAGCAGACCCTGGAAACCCTGTCGCGGCAGATCGAATTCAAGCTCAAGGACTTCCGCATCGACGCACAGGTGGTCGGCGCCTACCCGGGTCCGGTGATCACCCGCTTCGAGATCGAGCCCGCGCCCGGCATCAAGGTCAGCCAGATCTCGTCGCTGGACAAGGACATCGCCCGCGGCCTCTCCGTCAAATCGGTGCGCGTGGTCGACGTGATCCCCGGCAAGTCGGTGATCGGCCTGGAGATCCCGAACACCCACCGCGAGATGATCTACCTGAGCGAGCTGCTGCGCTCGCGCGAGTACGACAAGTCCGGCAGCGCGCTGACCCTGGCGCTGGGCAAGGACATCGCCGGCCGGCCGACCGTCGCCGACCTGGCGCGGATGCCGCACCTGCTGGTCGCCGGCACCACCGGTTCGGGCAAGTCGGTCGCGGTCAACGCGATGGTCCTGTCGCTGCTGTACAAGACCAGCCCGCAGGACGTGCGGATGCTGATGATCGACCCGAAGATGCTCGAGCTGAGCGTCTACCAGGGCATCCCGCACCTGCTGGCGCCCGTGGTCACCGACATGAAGGAGGCGGCCAACGGCCTGCGCTGGTGCGTGGCCGAGATGGAGCGCCGCTACAAGCTGATGTCGGCGGTCGGCGTGCGCAACCTCGGCGGATTCAACAAGAAGGTGCGCGACGCGATCGACGCCGGGCAGCCGCTGCTGGACCCGCTGCACAAGCCCAACCCCGAGATCAACGAGGCCCCGCGCCAGCTCGAGCCGCTGCCGTTCATCGTCATCTTCATCGACGAGTTCGCCGACATGATGATGATCGTCGGCAAGAAGGTGGAGGAGCTGATCGCACGCCTGGCGCAGAAGTCGCGCGCCGCCGGCATCCATCTGATCCTGGCCACGCAGCGGCCGTCGGTGGACGTGATCACCGGCCTGATCAAGGCCAACATCCCGACCCGGATCGCGTTCCAGGTCTCCAGCAAGATCGACTCGCGCACGATCCTCGACCAGGGCGGCGCGGAAACGCTGCTCGGCCACGGCGACATGCTGTACCTGCCGCCGGGCACGGCCATGCCCGAGCGCATCCACGGCGCCTTCGTCAGCGACGACGAGGTGCATCGCGTGGTCGAGCACCTGAAGCAGTCAAGCGAAGGGCCGCAGTACATGGACGGCGTGCTCGACGAAGTGCAGTCCATGGGCGACGGCGTGGTGGTGGGCGCCACGGGCCTGCCGGAAAGCGGCGGCGGGGCGGGGGACGAATCCGACCCGCTGTACGACCAGGCGGTGCGCATCGTCACCGAGACCCGCCGCGCCTCGATCTCCGGCGTGCAACGCCGGCTGAAGATCGGCTACAACCGCGCCGCGCGGCTGATCGAGGCGATGGAAGCGGCCGGCATCGTCAGCCCGCCCGAGCACAACGGCGACCGTACCGTCATCGCGCCGCCACCGCCGGCGCCCTGAACCCTCCATGTGGGCGCGGCGGCCGCCGCGACGCTCTTCACCTGCCCATTCAGGTCGCCCATCGCAGAATCGACGCATCGATTCCCCGGAGCTCCCACATGCGCCGAATCGCCAGTTTCGCCACCGCCACCACCCTGCTGCTCGCCGGCGCCGCCCAGGCCGGCGCGCGCGACGACCTGGCCGCGTTCACCAAGGATCTGAAGGGGCTGCGGGCCCCGTTCACCCAGCAGGTCTACGACCCGAACGGCAACGCCAAGGAGCAGTCCAGCGGTGAAGTCGCGCTGTCCGCGCCGCGCCTGTTCCGCTGGGAGTACACCCGGCCGTACGAGCAGCTGATCGTGGCCGACGGGCAGCGGGTCTGGGTCTACGACCCCGACCTGGAACAGGTCACCCGGCGCGCGCAGGGCGACGCGGAGCAGGGCAGCCCGCTGGCGGCGCTGATCGATCCCTCGCGCCTGGACCGCGACTATGTGGTCACCGAGGCTGGCACCTCCGACGGGCTCGAATGGCTGAGCGTGAAGCCGCGCCAGCAGCAGGGGTCCGGGTTCGAATCCGCACGCCTGGGCTTCGGCGACGGCGGCCTGGAGCAGATGCAGTTCACCGATGCGCTCGGCCAGAAGAGCGTGATCCGCTTCGGCAAGTGGCAGCGCAACCCGAGCTTTCCGGGCTCGACCTTCAAGTTCAGCCCGCCCAAGGGCGTGGACGTGATCGAGGGCTGAGCCTCACGGGGCATCCACGGGCCAGGCGGCACAGTCTGGCCCGACGCCGCGGCTGGCTACGCGGCAGCGGGACCCCCCATGCACCGCCCGATCCTGATCGCCGCCTCCCTTGGCGCCTGCCTGTTGCTCGGCGGCTATTCCGCCGGTGTCCGCACCCATGGCGCCGCGGGCGCGGCCGCACCGTCCCTGGCGCAAGGGCTGGCCGACGAAACCCATCACCGGCTTGCGCTGGAATTCGAACAGCAGGACGTCGGCTTCGAACTCGACGGCACGCGCGTGTGGCCGCTCGACGACGGCCTGTTGCGGGTGCGCGGGGAAGGCACCGCGGACTTCGGCGCCGAGGGCCGGGCCGCGACCACCATCGAAGCCGTGTACGACCCCGGCGACGGCCGCTGGCTGAGATTCGACTACCAACTCCTGTAGAGCCGACCCATGGTCGGCTGGCCTCCCTGATCGTGGGAGCGGCGGAAGCCGCGACAAGCCGACCATGGGTCGGCTCTACAATCCGGAGATGGCCCGCAAACCCTCCACCTCGCCCGCCCCGGACCTGCTGACCCGCGACAACGAGGCCCTGCGTCCGTTGGCCGAACGCATGCGCCCGCGGGCGCTCGACGAAATGGTCGGGCAGCAGCGCTTGCTCGGCCCCGGTTCCGCGCTGCGTCGCGCGATCGAGTCCGGGCGCGTGCATTCGATGATCCTGTGGGGTCCGCCCGGCTGCGGCAAGACCACGCTCGCGCTGCTGCTGGCCCAGTACGCGGACGCCGAGTTCCGCGCGATCTCGGCGGTCCTGTCCGGGCTGCCGGAGGTGCGCCAGGTGCTGGCCGAAGCCGGCGCGCGCTTCGCCGAAGGCCGGCGCACGGTGCTGTTCGTGGACGAGGTGCACCGCTTCAACAAGGCGCAGCAGGACGCGTTCCTGCCGCACATCGAGCGCGGCAGCATCCTGTTCGTCGGCGCCACCACCGAGAACCCCTCGTTCGAACTCAACTCCGCGCTGCTGTCGCGTTGCCGCGTGCACGTGATGGAGGCGCTGTCGGTCGACGACATCGTGCTGGCCCTGGAGCAGGCGCTCGCGGATCCGGAACGCGGGCTGGGTGGGCGCGACCTGCAGGTGGGGCGCGAACAACTTGCGCTGATCGCCCAAGCCGCGGACGGCGACGTGCGCCGCGCGCTGACCCTGCTGGAGATTGCCGCCGAGCTGGCGGGGGAGGGCGGCGATGGCGCGGGCACCGTCACCGACGCCACCCTGGCGCAGGTCCTGGCCGACCGCACGCGCCGCTTCGACAAGGGCGGCGAGCAGTTCTACGACCAGATCTCGGCGCTGCACAAGTCGGTGCGCAGCTCCAACCCGGACGCGGCGCTGTACTGGCTGGCGCGGATGCTCGACGGCGGCGCCGACCCGGCGTACCTGGCGCGGCGCATCACGCGCATGGCGGTGGAGGACATCGGCCTGGCCGACCCGCGCGCGCTGGCGATGTCCATCGACGCCTGGGACACTTTCGACCGGCTGGGCAGCCCGGAAGGCGAACTGGCGCTGGCGCAGGTGGTGATCTACCTGGCCAGCACCGCCAAGTCGAACGCCGGCTACATGGCCTTCAACGCCGCCCGCCGCGACGTCGGCGAACACGGCACGCTGGAGGTGCCGCTGCACCTGCGCAACGCGCCTACGAAACTGATGAAGCGTCTCGGCTACGGCAAGGGCTACCAGTACGACCACGAGGCCGAAGGCGGCATCGCGCTCGACCAGACCGGGTTTCCCGATGCACTGGGCGAGCGCGTCTACTACGAGCCCGTGCCGCGCGGCCTCGAGCTCAAGCTCAAGGAAAAGCTGGACGCGCTCCGCGCACAGCGCGAAGCCGCCCGCAAGCAACAACCCTGACGTGCAGCAGTAGGGCGCTTGGGAGCGGCGCAAGCCGCGACAACTTCTTCACGATCCGGCGCAGGACCCGATGGCAGGGTGAATGGGACCCCACACCCCGCCCACACCCCTGTCCAGTCCCACGCCCATCCTCTCCGCACTCACCCCCGCCGGCCCCGAAGCCGACACGCTGCTGCGCCTGTCCTGGCTGATGGCGATCGGCGCGGTCGTGGTCTGGGTCGCGGTCCTCGCGATCGCCTGGTTCGCGGCGCGCCGCCGCGACCAGCCGCTGCGGCATGCACGCTGGCTGATCCTCATCGGCGGCGTGGCCGTGCCGACGGCGGTGCTCACCGGATTGCTGGTGCATGGGTTGTGGCTGCTGCCGCGGGTGCGCGCCGCGGTTCCGCCGGATGCCTTGCGGATCGAAGTTTCCGGCGAACAGTGGTGGTGGCGCGTGCGCTATCCGGGCACCGTGGTCGAGACCGCGAACGAGATCCACGTGCCGGTGGGCCAGCCGGTCGCACTGGAGCTGACCAGCCCCGACGTGATCCATTCGTTCTGGGTTCCGGCGCTGGCCGGGAAGATGGACATGGTTCCGGGCCGCCGCAACACCCTGGTGATCCAGGCCGACGAGGCCGGTGTGTTTCGCGGCGTCTGCGCCGAGTTCTGCGGTGCGTCGCATGCGCAGATGCGCCTGCTCGTGGTGGCGCAGCCCGCGGCCGCGTTCGACGCCTGGCTGCGGGCGCAGGCGCAGCCGGCACGCGAACCTCCGGATGACGCAGCCGCATCGGGCAGGGCGGCGTTCCTGCGGCACGGATGCGGCGCCTGCCACAGCGTGCGCGGCACCCCGGCGAACGGCCGGGTCGGCCCGGACCTGACCCACGTCGGCAGCCGCCTTGAGTTGGCTGCCGGGACGCTGCCGGTCGATGCGGACGCCCTGCAGCGCTGGATCGCCCGGCCGCATGCCGCCAAGCCGGGCGTGCTGATGCCGCGCTTCGACATGCTGCCCGGGGACGAGCTTGCCGCCATCGCCGCCTGGCTGGAGGGGCTCGAATGAGCACGCCGCAGAGCACGCCGGAGCACCCGCACGATCCGGCAGCCGCGCGCCTGCACGCGGCCTGGCAGGCGCCTCAGGGCTGGCGCTACTGGTCCAGCGTCAACAACTCCATTGTCGGCCGCTGGTACACCGCGACCGCGATCGCGTTCTTCCTGTTCGCCGGCGTGCTGGCACTGCTGATGCGGTTGCAGCTTGCCTTCCCGGAAAACGGCTTCCTGCCTGCGGACACGTACAACCAGCTTTTCACCCTGCACGGCTCGGTGATGATGTTCCTGTTCGCCGTGCCGATTTTCGAGGCGTTCTCCATCCTGGTGCTGCCCTCGGTGCTGGGCGCGCGCGACCTGCCGTTCCCGCGCCTGTCGGCATTCGGCTTCTGGTGCTTCCTGATCGGCGGGGTGTTCGTATGCGGCTCGGTGTTCTTCGATGCCGCGCCGAAGGACGGTTGGTTCATGTACCCGCCACTGGCCACCCAGTACAGCGAAGGGCTTGGCGCCGACATCTGGCTGCTCGGCCTGAGCTTCATCGAGGTCGCCTCGATCGCCGCGGCGGTGGAGCTGATCGTCGGCGTGCTCAAGACCCGGCCGCCGGGCATGCGCATCAACCTGATGCCGCTGTACGCGTGGTACATCCTGGTGGTCGGGGCGATGATCCTGTTCGCGTTTCCGCCGCTGATCGCAGGCGACATCATGTTCGAGCTGCAACGGATGGCGGGCTGGCCGTTCTTCGATCCGGCGAAGGGCGGCGATCCGATCCTGTGGCAGCACCTGTTCTGGATCTTCGGCCATCCCGAGGTCTACATCATCTTCCTGCCGGCGATCGCGCTGGTGGCGATGATCGTGCCGACCTTCGCGCGGCGGCCGATCGTCGGCTACAGCTGGATCGTGCTGGCGGCGGTCGGCACCGGCTTCCTCAGCTTCGGGCTGTGGGTGCACCACATGTTCACCACCGGGCTGCCGAACATCTCGCTGGCATTTTTCTCCGCCGCGTCGGAAGCGGTCGCGCTGCCGACCGGCGTGCAGATCTTCGCGCTGCTGGCGACGGTGCTGGCGGGACGGCTGGTGCGCTCGGTGCCGATGCTGTTCGTGCTCGGCGCGCTGGCGATCTTCGTGCTGGGCGGGTTGACCGGGGTGATGGTCGCGATCGCGCCATTCGACTTCCAGGCCCACGACACCTACTTCGTGGTGGCGCACCTGCACTACGTGCTGATCGGCGGGATGGTGTTCCCGGTGATCGCGGGCACCTACTACTATTTCCCGCTGGTGATCGGGCGCAAGTTGTCCGACCGCCTTGGGAAGTGGGCGTTCTGGCTGATGTTCGCCGGCTTCAACATCGCCTTCCTGCCGATGCATTTCAGCGGCCTGATGGGCATGCCGCGGCGGGTGTACACCTACCACGCGGGGCAGGGCCTGGACCTGCCGAACCTGGTCTCGACGCTTGGCGCGTTCGTGCTGGCGGCGGGCTTCGCGGTGCTGCTGTACGACGCCCTGCGCACCGCCTTGCGCAAGGGCCACGCCGAGCGCGATCCGTGGCGCGCCGGCACCCTCGAGTGGCTCGGCGAGATTCCCGGCAAGTCGTGGAACCTGCGCTCGATCCCGGTGGTGCACGCCCGCTATCCGTTGTGGGAGCAGCCGGGGCTGATGCAGGCGGTGGACGAGGGGCGCTACTACCTGGCGGACGCGGAGGAGGGCAGGCGCGAGACGCTCATCACCTCGACCATCGACGCGGTACCGGCGCAGTGCCTGCGGGTGCCGGGACCCACCTTCCTGACGCTGTGGGCGGCCGTGTTCACCGGCGGCGCCTTCATCTTTCCGGTGTTCCATCACTATCTCGCCGCGGGCGTGAGCGGCGTGCTTGCAGTGCTCGTGATCCTCTGGTGGCTGTGGACCGGCACGGCGGAGATTCCGGAGAAGCCGGCCAAGGTCGTCGGACTCGACACCACGCTTCCGTTGTATGCCTCCGGCGCGGCCTCGGTCGGCTGGTGGGCCATGTTCATCACCATGATCGGCGACATGGCGGCGTTCGCGAGCCTGGTGTTCGGTTATTTCTTCTTCTGGACCATCCATCCGCAATTCCCGCCGGCACAGGCGGCAGGGCCGGGGCTGGCGTGGCCGTTGCTCGCACTCGTGTGCGGGGCGGGCGCGTGGCTGGCCGCGATGTTCGCGCGCGGACTCAACGCCCGCGACGCGGCGGGCGGCTTCCACGGCGCGGCGGGGGTCGCGGTGCTGCTGGCCTGCGCGAGCGCCGCGGCATTGCTGCTCGGGCCGCGACTGTCGGGCATGGACCCGACCGCGCACGCCTATCCGGCCATCGTGTGGCTGCTGTCGGGCTGGACCGCGCTGCATGTCGCGGTGGGCGTGCTGATGCTGCTGTACTGCATCGCCCGGCGCTGGGCCGGGCGGATGACCGCGCGCCACGACATCGACATCCGCAACGTGGTCCTGTACTGGCACTTCGTGGCGATCCAGCTATTGGTGACGGTGGCGACCGTCGCCGGCTTCCCGGTGCTGGCATGACCGCGTCGCCGCGCCCGGGCCCTCCGCATCCGCAGCCGCGCGCGACGTCGCCCGAGGACCGCATGCTGCCGGAACAGCGCGCCAGCCTGTGGCGCCTGGTCGGCGGCCCCGCGACCTGGGCGCTGCATTTCCTGCTGTGCTACGTCACCGCGGCAGTGTGGTGTGCGAAGCATGCGCGGCTGCCGCCTTCGCTGGAATTGCGCGGCATGCTGTGGGCCTACACCGCCGCGGCCGTGCTGGCGATCGCGCTGTTCGGCTGGCGTGGCCTGCGCCACCACCGCTGGGGCTCGGAGCGCCTGCCGCACGACGATCCCACCGCCGGCGACCGGCATCGCTTCCTCGGCTTCGCCTCGCTGCTGCTGTGCGGCTTGAGCCTGGTGGCGGTGCTGTACACGGCACTCGCCATCGCGTTGGTGGGGAGCTGCCGATGATCGGGTTCGCCGGCCACATGGCGTTGCACATGGGCCTGGTTGCGGTGGTTGCGCCGCTGCTCGCGGCGTGGATGGCGGGCGGGCGCCTGGATCCGGCGCGGCGCTGGCCGCGGAGCTGGTTCGCCAGCGCGTGGTGGCCGCTACTCGCATCGGCGCTCGAGTTCCTGGTGGTCTGGGGCTGGCACGTGCCGGCGTTGCACGCGTTGGCGCGCGGCAACGCCACGGTGCTGCTGCTGGAGCAGGCCAGCTTCCTGGCCAGTGGCTGGTTGCTGTGGATCGCGGCGCTCGGCGGCGGCGCCCGGCACGATCGCGCACGCATCGCCGCCGGAGCACTGGCGCTGCTGCTCACCGCGACCCACATGGCCCTGCTCGGTGTGCTGTTCGCGACCTCGAACCGGGTCCTGTACCCGCATGCCGGTGCCACCGCGCACGCGCTGCAGGAGCAGCAGCTCGGCGGGGTGCTGATGCTCGCGATCGGTGGCGTCGCCTACCTGCTCGGCGGGCTCGCTCTGCTGCGGCGACTGTTGCGGGGGCAGGGGAGCGCTACGGCATGAAGCGCTTCCTCGCGCCCGCGTTCGTGTTGCTGCTGGCCGGGGCAGCCGCCGCGCTGGTGTTCGTCGGGGGCGGCTTCGTGCCGATCGCGGCGGACCGGGGGCATTGGCCGATCACCCGGGCGGCGCTGGAGTTCGCGATGCAGCGCTCGGTGCGCATGCAGTCGCATGGCATCGCGCCGCCGGAAGCGCCGCTGCTGGACGAGCCGGCCATGCTGCGCAAGGGGGCAGGGCACTACGCCAACGGATGCATGCCCTGCCATGGCGCGCCCGGCGTCGAACGTCCGCTGGTACCGCGCGCGATGCTGCCGGAGCCGCCGCCGCTGGTGCGCCAGCTTGCGCCGCACCCGTGGTCGCGCGAGGAGCTGTTCTGGATCGTGAAGCACGGCATCAAGTACACCGCGATGCCGGCCTGGGTGGCGCCGGAGCGCGACGACGAGGTCTGGGCGATGGTCGCGTTCCTGGAGCGCCTGCCGGACCTGTCGCCGGACGACTACCGGCGCCTGGCCTACGGCGAACGGGATGTCGCGCCGGGGGCCTGCGAGGGCTGCCATGGCAGCGGCGGGCCGGGCGCCGACGCGTTCCCGAGGCTGGCCGGGCTGGACGCGGAATACCTGCGCGAGAGCCTTGCGGCGTTCGCCAGCGGCAGGCGGCGCAGCGGCGTGATGCAGCCGATCGCGGCGGCGCTGGACGACGGGCGCATCGGCGAACTGGCGCGGCACTATGCGGCGGCGCCGGTGAACATCACAGGCGCGGAGACCTCGATCGCGGGCGATGCCGATGCGATCCGCCGCGGCAGGAAACTCGCACGCGAGGGCGACGGCGCACGGCGGATTCCCGCCTGCGGCCAATGCCACGGTCCCGGTGCGAGCGAACGCAACCGCCTGTACCCGGACCTGGCGGGACAGCCCGCCAGCTACCTGGCACTGCAGTTGCAATTGTTCGCGAAGGGTGGGCGAGGCGGGACGCGGTATGCGCACCTGATGGAACGCGCCGCCGCGCGGCTGGAGCCGGATGACATCCGGGATCTCGCGAGCTACTACGCCTCGCTCGATCCCGGACGCTGAGTCAGCGGGCGTGGCTCAGAACGGCACGTCCATGTAGGTCGGGACCGGATCGGCGACCTGCTCGGCGGCGTTCAACTGGAAGCCGATCAGGCCGACGATCACCGACACCAGGACAACGCTGGCCAGGACGGCGGGATGGCGGATCTTCTTCATGGCGATACCTGCACTCCGATGGGGGATTTCTGGAAGATTTCCCGGGAAATTCCGGGATTTCCTGCTTCGGATGCAGTGTGCGGCAAGCCATTCGCGGCGCCCATGACCTGGATCAATCCACCCGCATTCGCCGCCGGTTCAGTGCGAGAACAACACCGGAACCGCCAGTGTCTCGAACAGTTCGCGGGTGGTCCCGCCCAGCGCCCATTGCTTCAGCCGCGAGTGGCCATAGCCGCCCGCGACCAGCAGGCCGGCCCCGGATTCGGTGCAGTGCCGCAGCAGGACCGAGGCCACGCTGGTCCCGCCGCCGGCGCGCGACACCAGGTTCACCTCGAGGCCATGGCGGGCGAGGTGCGCGGCGATGTCGGCGCCGGGGTCTTCGCCATGCGCCGCACTGCCGACCTTCGGATCGACCACCAGCACGTCCACCGCGTCGCAGCGCGCCAGCAGCGGCATGGCGTCGTGCAGGGCGCGCGTCGCTTCGCGCGTGGGCACCCAGGCGACCACCGCGCGGCGCGGCGGCAGCGCCGCATGGCCGGTGGGCGGCACGACCAGCACCGGGCGCCCGGATTCGAACAGCAGGCCGTGGAAGTAGTCGTAGGCGCGCGCCGCATGCTCGGGTGCAGGGCCGGGCAGGATCGCCATGTCGGCATAGCGCGCGTGCAACTGCAGCGGATAGGGCGGGTCGGCGGCGAACGTCTCGACCACGCGCACGTCCGCGGTCACGCCGGCTCGGCGCAGGCGGGCGTCGTCGCGCTCGGCGGCGGCCTTGCCGGCTTCGCGCAGGTGCACGTACAGGTCGGAGTACAGATAGTCGGGGGCGATGCCCATCGGGCCAAGCGCGGGGTTGGGCAGGCTGACGCGGTGGATGACGCACAGGCGCGCGTCGAATGCGTCCGCCAGGGCGATACCGGCGTCCATCGCGGCGGTGTCGCCGGCGGTCGCGGTCACGGGCAACAACAGGTCCTGGATCATGGCAGGGGTTCCTCGGTGAGGATCAGGGTGGTGCCGGGCACCAGCGCGTCGTAGACCGCGCGCGCGAAGTCCGGCGGGATCGCGAGGCGGCCGTCGGCGACCGCCTTGCGCAGGTCGGGTGCGGGTCCGCCGGCGCCGGTCGTGGCGAGCGCACTCCAGGGCAGGGCGGGCCGGTCGGGGAGGAGCAGGCCGGGCGTGTCGCGGCGGCCTTCCAGCAACGCGTAGACGTGGGTGCCGGAGGCCAGCGCCGGGTCGACCGACACTTTTGCGCGGCCGATCTCGACGCCGTCCCGCAGTGCCAGCAGCAGCCCCTCGCGGGTGCCCAGCACCAGGGTCAAGGGGCCCGCTGGTGCCGCCTCGGGTGTCCAGGTGGCTTCCAGCGGCACGCCATCATCACTGGAGGAGGCTCCGAATCCGGCGAGCGCGAATGGACCCGCGACGATCGGCGGCACCGTGGGTGGCGCATCCGTGACCACCACGGTGGTCTGCAGCCCGGTGATCCCGAACAGTCGCTCCGCGAAGTCCAGGGGCAGGCGGATGCAGCCGTGCGAAGCCGGATATCCGGGCAGGTGCCCGGCGTGCAAGGCGATGCCGTCCCAGGTGAGCCGCTGCATGAAGGGCATCGGCGCGTTGTCGTACAGGTTCGAGTAGTGCTCGCGGCGCTTCTGCAGGATGGTGTAGATGCCGGCCGGCGTCTCGTGGCCCGGGCGACCGGTGCTGACCGTGCTCGTGCCGATGCGCACGCCGTTGCGGTAGACCCAGGCCTGTTGCGCGGGCAGGCTCACGACCACCAGGACGGGACCGTCGGGGGCACGCTCCGGGGCCCAGACCGAGTCGCCGGGGCGCAGTGCGTCCGCCGGGGCCTGTGTGGCCCAGGCGAGCGTGCAGGCCATTGCCGCGGACACCAGGAGCGCCGCCAGCGGCAGCGCCCGGCGCAGGAACTGTCGAGGCATGGCGCGGATCCCGCGGCGGCTAGCGGACCAGGGTGACCGGCACCTTGCTGCCGGCGAGGATCTTCAGCGCCACCGAGCCGAGCACGGCGCTCTTCAGCGCGCCGCGACCGCGCGAGCCCATCACCAGCAGGTCGCAGGGCGCTTTGCCGCAGGCTTCGATGATCGACGGGGCGACTTCGCCGATGATCCGCCGTTCCTCGTAGGCGACCCCGGCCTTGTCGAGGATCGCGCGCGCGTCCCGCAGTGCCTCGTCGGTGTTCGCCTCGTGGATCTTCTGGACGGTGGCCTTGCCGATCTTGCGTTCGACGCCCGGCATCATCGGCGGGTCCACCGTGAGCAGGACGATCCGCGGCGGCGGCTGGAACCTGGCCGCCAGCTTGGCGACATGACGGGCGGCGCGTGCCGCCATGGGACTGCCGTCGACGGCGAGGACGATACGCATGGCCGGGGACTCCTCATGGGGGGGACTGACGCCATCATGGCCGGCCCGGCGGGAAAGGGCATTGACCCCGGTCAAACAGAGCATTCCAAGGGTTTGGGCGTGCCTCCTACCCATCCCTTGGACTTCGCATAATGCATATTATGTTATTTCCGGGTGGGCCAACCACGCCCGGCCCTTGTGGCGCGCCCTTGATCCCGCTTCCGCCACGCTGGTCATCCCCGCCTGAGAGGATTCCCCATGAGCGCCCCCGACAACAGCCCCGACCCGCGCGTCCACGCCGAACGCATCCGCGGCATGCTCGACGACACCATGCGCCACATGCGCGAAGACATCGGCAAGGTCGACGACCCGCAGGCGCGGGCCCTGTTCGAAACGTCCGCCGAAGTCCTCGGCGGCCTGGTCGCAGCGTACCGGCACTTCGAACAGCGCAGCGAACCGGCCTGGCAATGAACACATCTGCCGGGAACATGCACGCGGTGCTTGCGTTGCCCCGGGTCCGTCTATAGAATTTCGCGCTTTCCAGCCGTGGGGCCATAGCTCAGCTGGGAGAGCGCCTGCATGGCATGCAGGAGGTCGGCGGTTCGATCCCGCCTGGCTCCACCAATATTCCTGTCCCCATCGTCTAGAGGCCTAGGACACAACCCTTTCACGGTTGCGACCGGGGTTCGAATCCCCGTGGGGACGCCATGATCGAAAAAGCCCGCTTCGGCGGGCTTTTTTTTTGCCGTCGGAATCGGGCCTACGCCGCCTCGCGTTCGTCCTCGAGCCGGGACAGCGTGGCCACGCCGTGGCCCTGCTCCGCCAGGTAGTGCAGCCACTTGCCGAGGAAGGTGTTCATGCGCAGGCGATGGTCGAGCAGCTGCGCCGGCGGCGGGAACATGCCCAGCACGTCCTGCCAGCGCCGGCCCACGTAACAGTGGGTCGCCTCGACCTGGCGCGCGTCCTGGTACAGGCGCAGGAATGCCGACGGATCGGGCTCGCCGGTGACCGGATCGCGCAGTGCATAGGTCAGCCGCAACTCGGTCGTGTAGCGATGCTGCTGCAGCACGTCCAGGCGCAGGTCGAGCCCGTCGCCGATGCACGACAGCCAAGCGCCCTGCGCCAGGTCCGCGGGTTCGAACAGCCGCGTCAGCAGCGCGAAGTTTTCCGCGTACAGGCCCATCAGCCAGCCGAAACGGCTGATCTTGGGAATGCGCTCGACGCGGGACAGGACCGGTGTTGCCATGGCCCGATCCTACACGTGGCCCAGCACCCGCGAACAGCTTGACGGTCCCCGGTTTCGAGCCTACGGTTAAGGTCTCCCGCGCTCAGAACATCTCGCGGTTGATTCCCAGGGATTCCAGGATCCGGCTCGCGATTTCCTCGATCGAGGCGTGGGTCGTGCTCAGCCACTGGATGCCCTGCGCCCGCAGCAATTCCTCCGCCGCCGCGACTTCGCGCTTGCAGGTATCCAGCTGCGCATAGCGCGAATCCGGCCGCCGTTGCTGGCGGATCTGGTGCAGGCGCAGCGGATCGATGGTCAGCCCGAACAGCTTGCGCCGGTACGGGCGCAGCCGCGCCGGCAGCGCGTCCGACTCCAGGTCTTCCTCGGTCAGCGGGTAGTTCGCCGCGCAGATGCCGTAGTGCAGCGCCAGGTAGACGCAGGTGGGGGTCTTGCCCGCGCGCGACACCCCCACCAGGATCAGGTCGGCGTCGCTGTAGTCGGCCCCTACCCCGTCGTCGTGCGCCAGCGCGTAGTTCATCGCGTTGATCCGGCGGTGGTAGGTGTCGAAGTCGACCATGCCGTGGGCGCGGCCGACCTGCGATTCGCGCTGCTGGCCGAGCTCGCGCTCCAGCGGCTCGATGAACGGCGCGAACACGTCCAGCATCAGCGCCCCGCTTTCGGCCAGGGCGGCATTCAGGGCCGGGTCCACGCAAGAATTCACCACGATCGGGCGCTGGCCGTGGGCCTCCCCTGCCTGGCGGATCTTTTCCGCGGTCTGGCGGGCCTTTTCCAGCGAATCCACGAACGGCAGCCGGTCGGTGACGAAGCGCAGCCCGGCGAACTGGGTCAAAAGGCTGTGGCCGATGGTCTCGGCGGTGATGCCGGTGCCGTCGGAAACGTAGAACACCGGGCGCGGATCGGCCATTGCGAAGGACTCCTGGGCGGTTCAGGTTGCTAAAATAGCGGAAACCCCCCGGAGCGTTCCGCCTTGACTGCCAACATCCTTTGGCTGCGCGACCTGCGCCTGTCCGACCTCGCCCAGGTGGGCGGCAAGAATTCCTCGCTGGGCGAGATGATCGGCCAGCTGGCCGGGCTCGGGGTTTCGGTCCCGGGCGGCTTCGCCACCACGGCCGACGCGTTCAAGGCCTTCATCGCCCACAACGACCTGCAGCAGCGCATCTACGACAAGTTGGCGACGCTGGACGTCGAGGACGTCCCCGCCCTCACCCGCGCCGGTGCCGAGATCCGCGGCTGGGTGGTCGAGGCGCCGCTGCAGCCGGAGCTGGACCGCGAGATCCGCGAGGCCTACGCGAAGCTGTGCGCCGACAACGGCGGCGGCGACGTGGCGGTGGCGGTGCGCTCCTCGGCGACCGCCGAGGACCTGCCGGACGCCTCCTTCGCCGGCCAGCAGGAAACCTTCCTCAACGTCACCGGCGCCGACGACGTCGTGCGCAAGGTCAAGGAAGTCTTCGCTTCGCTCTACAACGACCGCGCGATCGCCTACCGCGTGCACCACGGCTTCAAGCACGAGGACGTGTTCCTGTCCGCCGGCATCCAGCTCATGGTGCGCTCGGACTGCGGCGCCTCGGGCGTCATGTTCACGCTCGACACCGAGTCCGGTTTCCGCGACGTGGTGTTCATCACGTCCAGCTACGGCCTGGGCGAGATGGTGGTCCAGGGTGCGGTGAACCCGGACGAGTTCTACGTCTACAAGCCGACCCTGCGCGCCGGCAGGAAGGCGATCCTGCGCCGTTCGCTCGGCGCCAAGCAGTTGCGCATGGTCTATTCCGACCAGCCCGGCGAGCGCGTGCGCACCGAGGACACCCCGGCCGACCTGCGCAACCGCTTCTCGCTGGCCGACGAGGACGTGCAGGAACTGGCGAAGCAGGCGCTGGTGATCGAAGAGCACTACGGGCGCCCGATGGACATCGAATGGGGCAAGGACGGCGTCAGCGGCAAGCTGTTCATCCTGCAGGCGCGCCCGGAGACGGTGAAGTCGCGCGGCCACGCCACCCAGGTCGAGCGCTACGCGCTGTCGCAGCGCGGCGAAGTCGTCGCCGAGGGCCGCGCGATCGGCCAGAAGATCGGCAGCGGCGTCGCCCGCGTGGTGCGCTCGCTGGACGACATGAACTCGGTGCGTCCCGGCGACGTGCTGGTGGCGGACATGACCGACCCCGACTGGGAGCCGGTGATGAAGCGCGCCTCGGCGATCGTCACCAACCGTGGCGGCCGCACCTGCCACGCGGCGATCATCGCCCGAGAGCTGGGCGTGCCCGCAGTGGTCGGCACCGGCAACGCGCTGGAGACGATCCCCGACGGCAAGGAAGTGACCGTGAGCTGCGCCGAAGGCGACACCGGCTACATCTACGCCGGCGCCCTGCCCTTCGAACGCACCACGACCGACCTCGGCAACATGCCGCCGGCGCCGCTGAAGATCATGATGAACGTGGCCAACCCGGAGCGCGCGTTCGACTTCGGCATGCTGCCCAATGCCGGCATCGGCCTGGCGCGGCTGGAGATGATCATCGCCAGCCACATCGGCGTGCACCCCAAGGCGCTGCTCGAGTACGACCAGCAGGACGCCGCGACGAAGCAGAAGATCGACGCGCGCATCGCCGGCTACCCCGGCCCGGTCGAGTTCTACGTCGACCGCCTGGCCGAAGGCATCGCGACCATCACCGCCTCGGTCGCGCCCAAGCCGGTGATCGTGCGCCTGTCCGACTTCAAGACCAACGAGTACGCCAACCTGATCGGCGGTTCGAGGTACGAGCCCGAGGAAGAGAACCCGATGATCGGCTTCCGCGGCGCCAGCCGCTACGTCGATCCTTCGTTCAAGGACGCGTTCGCGCTGGAATGCAAGGCGGTCAAGCGCGTGCGCGAGGAGATGGGCCTGGACAACCTGTGGGTCATGATCCCGTTCGTGCGCACCCTGGAGGAAGGGCGCAAGGTGCTCGAGGTGCTGCGCGAGAACGGGCTCGAGCAGGGCAGTCGTGCTGGTGGAAAGCAGGGCTTGAAGGTCATCATGATGTGCGAGATCCCGTCGAACGCGCTGCTCGCCGACGAGTTCCTGGACATGTTCGACGGCTTCTCGATCGGGTCCAACGACATGACCCAGCTCACCCTGGGCCTGGACCGCGACTCGGCCATCGTCGCCGGCCTGTTCGACGAACGCGACCCGGCGGTGAAGAAGATGCTGTCCATGGCCATCGCCACCGCGCGCGCCAAGGGCAAGTACATCGGAATCTGCGGCCAGGGCCCCAGCGACCACCCCGACCTCGCCCAGTGGCTGATGGACCAGGGCATCGAGTCGGTGTCCCTCAACCCCGACACCGTCGTCGACACCTGGCTCGCCCTCGCCAAGTCCAAGGCCGGCGCGGGAGCTGGTTGAATTTTTTAGCCACAGATTCCACGGATTCAAAAGCGGATTCACGCAGATTTTTTGAAGTGGCTCGCGGGCGAACTCGAAGCTCGCCGCGACCCACTATTGATTGATCTGTGTTGATCCGCCTTTGAATCTGCGAAATCTGTGGCCAAAAAAAATGTCAAAGCCCGCTAAGCGGACCCATGTGCTGGCGGTAGTGGCGGAGTTCGGCGATGGAGTCGCGGACGTCCGATAGCGCGGTGTGGGCGGCTTCCTTGCTCACGGCGTTGAGGACCTGCGGTGCCCAGCGGCGGGCGAGTTCCTTCAGCGTGCTGACGTCCAGGTTGCGGTAGTGGAAGTAGCGCTCCAGCGCCGGCATCTGCCGGTGCAGGAAGCGCCGGTCCTGGCAGATCGAATTCCCGCACATCGGCGACGCGTTCGCCGGCACCCACGCCTCCAGGAACGACAGCGTGCGGCGCTCGGCCTCTGCCAGCGTGACGCCCTCCTCCAGCACCCGGCGCCACAGGCCGGATTTCGAATGCTGGCGGCGGTTCCAGTCGTCCATGGCCTCGAGCGTGGCCAGCGGATGCGCGATCGCCAGCTCCGGGCCCTCGGCCAGGATGTTGAGCTCCGCATCGGTCACGACGGTGGCGATTTCCAGGATCGAATCGGCGGTGGTGTCCAGCCCGGTCATTTCCAGGTCGATCCAGACCAGGCGTCCCTCGCCCATTCCCGGGCTGCCGATATGTGCGTCGCTTGCCATCCGCTGCCGTCCGTGTCGTCGTCGCCCCTCATGATACGCGGGCGACCGGGGAACGGGTCAGTCCTGCTTGCCGCGCTTGGCCCGGAAATAGGCGGTCAGTCGCGCGCCGGCCTCGTCCGCGAGCACCCCGCCCTGCACCGCCACGCGGTGGTTGTGGCGCGGGTCGGCGAGCAGGTCGAACACGCTGCCCGCGGCGCCGGTCTTGGGATCGGCCGCGCCGTAGACCACCCGCGCCAGGCGCGCGTGCACGGCGGCCATCGCGCACATGGCGCAGGGCTCCAGGGTCACGTACAGGGTGCAGCCGACCAGCCGGTGGTTGCCCAGCGCCTTGCCGGCGGCGCGCATCGCCACGATCTCGGCGTGCGCGCTGGGATCGGACTCGGTGATGTTGCGGTTCCAGCCCTCGCCCAGTACCCGGCCATCCGGGCCGACCACGATCGCCCCGACCGGAATCTCGTCATCCTCCCGCTGCGCCCGCTCGCCCAGGTCAAGCGCTCGCCGCATCCAGACTTCGTCGCTGGTCACTCCCACTCGATGGTTGCCGGGGGCTTGCCGCTGATGTCGTAGACGACGCGGGAGATGCCGCGCAGTTCATTGATGATGCGGTTGGAGACGCGGCCGAGGAAGTCGTACGGCAGGTGCGCCCAGTGCGCGGTCATGAAGTCGATGGTCTCGACCGCGCGCAGGGCCACCACCCACTCGTAGGCGCGGGCGTCACCGACCACGCCGACCGACTTCACCGGCAGGAATACCGCGAAGGCCTGGCTGACCTGGTCGTACAGGTCGGCCCTGCGCAGTTCTTCGATGAAGATGTGGTCGGCCTTGGCCAGCAGCTCGGCGTACTCGCGCTTCACCTCGCCGAGGATGCGCACGCCCAGGCCGGGGCCCGGGAACGGATGCCGGTAGACCATCGCCGGCGGCAGTCCCAGCTCGACGCCAATGCGCCGGACCTCGTCCTTGAACAGCTCGCGCAGCGGCTCGACCAGGCCCAGCTTCATGTCCGCCGGCAGGCCGCCGACGTTGTGGTGGCTCTTGATGACGTGGGCCTTGCCGGTCTTGCTGCCGGCCGACTCGATCACGTCGGGGTAGATCGTGCCCTGCGCCAGCCACCTGGCGTTCTTCAGCTTGCCGGCTTCCTCGTCGAAGATCTCGACGAACAGGT
Source organism: Lysobacter sp. (assembly GCA_044464395.1). Taxonomy (GTDB): domain Bacteria; phylum Pseudomonadota; class Gammaproteobacteria; order Xanthomonadales; family Xanthomonadaceae; genus Cognatiluteimonas. Next base: position 4,934 of record JBIQLI010000002.1, on the reverse strand, counting down.
TGCCGATGACCTTGCGCTTGGCCTCGGGGTCGCTGATGCTGTCCAGCGCCTTGAAATAGCGGTCGGCGGCGTCCACGCGGATGACGCGCACGCCCAGATGCTCGGCGAAGGTCGCCATCACCTGGTCGCCTTCCTGCCAGCGCAGCAGGCCGGTGTCCACGAACACGCAGGTGAGCTGGTCGCCGATCGCCTTGTGCAACAGCGCGGCGACCACCGACGAATCGACACCGCCGGATAAGCCCAGGATCACCTCGTCGCTGCCGACCAGTTCGCGCACGCGGCGCACCTGGTCCTCGATGATGTGTTCCGGCGTCCACAGCGTGGCGCAGCCGCAGATGTCCACGACGAAACGTCGCAGCAGCGCCTGCCCGGACTTCGTATGCGTGACCTCGGGATGGAACTGGACGCCGTACCAGCGCTTCTCTTCGTTCGCCATCGCGGCGACCGGAATGCGCTCGGTGCGCGCGGTGACGACGAAGCCCGGCGGCGCCGTGGCGACGTGGTCGCCATGGCTCATCCACACGTCGAGCTGCGGCGACTCCCCGGCATGGTCGTTGAGGCCCTGCAGCAGCGAATCCCCGGCCACCACCTCGACCGTGGCATGGCCGAACTCGCGCTGGTCGGCGGCTTCGGTGCTGCCGCCCAGCTGCGCGGCCAGGGTCTGCATGCCGTAGCAGATGCCCAGCACCGGCACGCCGGCGTCGAAGACCTCCTGCGGTGCGCGCGGCGCGCCCGGCAGCGTGGTCGACTCGGGGCCGCCCGACAGCACGATGCCCTTCGGCGCGAACGCCGCGATCTCGGCCGGGTCGTGGTCCCAGGCCCAGATCTCGCAGTAGACCCCCAGCTCGCGGATGCGGCGGGCAATCAGTTGGGTGTACTGGGCCCCGAAATCGAGGACCAGGATGCGATCGCTGTGGAGGTCGGTCATGCGGCCTCAGCCCATCCGGTAGTTCGGCGGTTCCTTGGTGATCTGCACGTCGTGCACGTGGCTCTCGCGGCTGCCGGCGGCGGTCACCTTCACGAATTTGGGCTTGGTGCGCATCTCGTCGATGGTCGCGCAGCCGACGTAGCCCATGGTCGCGCGCAGGCCGCCGGCGAGCTGGTGGACCACGCCGCTGAGCGGCCCGCGATACGGCACGCGGCCTTCGATGCCCTCGGGCACCAGCTTGTCCGCGTCCGAGGCGTCCTGGAAATAGCGGTCCTTCGACCCCTTCTCCATCGCCCCGATCGAGCCCATGCCGCGGTAGCTCTTGTAGCTGCGGCCCTGGAACAGTTCGGTTTCGCCGGGCGACTCCTCGGTGCCGGCGAACAGGCCGCCGACCATCACCGAGGACGCGCCGGCGACGATCGCCTTGCCGATGTCGCCGGAATAGCGGATGCCGCCGTCGGCGATCAGCGGGATGCGGTCCTGCAGCGCCTCGGCGACCATCGCCACCGCGGTCACCTGCGGCACGCCGACGCCGGCGACGATGCGCGTGGTGCAGATCGAGCCGGGGCCGACGCCGACCTTCACCGCGTCCGCGCCCGCGTCCATCAGCGCCAGCGCCGCATCGCCGGTGACGATGTTGCCGCCGACCACCTGCAGCTGCGGGAAGCGCTTCTTGACCCAGGCGACGCGCTCGATCACGCCCTGCGAATGGCCGTGCGCGGTATCCACGATCACCACGTCCACCCCGGCGGCGGCCAGCGCCTCGATGCGCTGCTCGGTGTCGCCGCCGACGCCGACCGCGGCGCCGCACAGCAGGCGCTCGCTGGCGTCGTAGGCCGCGCTCGGGTTGTCCTGCTTCTTCTGGATGTCCTTGACCGTGATCAGGCCGCGCAGCTCGAAGTCGTCGTTGACCACCAGCACCTTCTCGATCCGGTGCTTGTGCAGCAGGTCGATCACTTCGTCGTCGCCGGCGCCCTCGCGCACCGTGACCAGGCGGTCGCGCTTGGTCATGATGTGGCGCACCGGATCGTCGAGCTTCTTCTCGAAGCGCATGTCGCGGCCGGTGACGATGCCGACCAGGTGTCCGTCGGTGTCCACCACCGGAACGCCGGAGATGTTGCGCGCGCGGGTGAGCTTGAGCACCTCGCCGATGGTCGCCTCGGGGCCGACGGTGAACGGCTCCTTGATCACCCCGGCCTCGAAGTTCTTGACCTTCGCGACCTCCGCGGCCTGGCGCTCGACCGACATGTTCTTGTGGATGATGCCGATGCCGCCGAGCTGGGCCATGGCGATCGCGAGGCGCCCTTCGGTGACGGTGTCCATCGCCGCGGAAAGCAGCGGCAGGTTCAGGCGCAGGTCGCGGGTCAGGCGGGTGGCGAGGGAGACGTCCTTGGGCAGGACCGTGGAGTGCGCCGGGACGAGGGAGACGTCGTCGTAGGTGAGCGCTTCAGCCTGGATGCGGAGCATGGCTGGATCCGGGGGAGGTGAAGCACGTAATTGTAACCTGTGGGAGCGGCGGAAGCCGCGACTGGCTGCCCCGCATCTGTCGCGGCTTCCGCCGCTCCCACAAGAACCTCAAGGGTCCAGGGACTCCGCCGCTTCCAAAGTGTTCTGCATCAGGGTGGCCACGGTCATCGGCCCCACCCCGCCAGGAACCGGGGTGATCCAGCTCGCACGGGTGGCGGCCTCCTCGAATCCGACGTCGCCCACCAGGCGACCGTCGTCGAGCCGGTTGATGCCGACGTCGATCACCACCGCGCCGGGCTTGACCCATTCGCCCGGGATCAGCCGCGGCCGGCCCACCGCCACCACCAGGATGTCGGCGGCGCGCACCGCGGCCTCGAGCACGTCGGGCGGGGTGAACTTGTGGCAGCTGGTGGTGGTGCAGCCGGCGATCAGCAGTTCCAGCGCCATCGGCCGGCCCACATGGTTGCTGACCCCGACGATGGTCGCGCTCTGCCCGCGCACCGGACGGTCGGTGTAGGCCAGCAGCGTGGTGATCCCGCGCGGGGTGCACGGGCGCAGGCCGAACTGGCGCAGGGCCAGGTGGCCGACGTTCTCGGGATGGAAGCCGTCCACGTCCTTGCGCGGATCGATCCGGTGGATCAGGCGGCTGGCGTCGGGGATCCCGGGCAGCGGGAGCTGGACCAGGATGCCGTGGATCGCGGGATCGGCGTTGAGCCGGTCGATCAGTGCCAGCAGCTCGGCCTCGCTGGTGCCCGCGGGCAGGTCGAAGTCATGGGCCTGGATGCCCACCTTTTCGGCCGCGCGCCGCTTGTTGCGCACGTAGACCGCGGAGGCCGGGTCGCTGCCGACCAGCACCACCGCCAGCCCGGGCCGGGACTTGCCGGCCGCGAGCCGGGCCTCGACCTGGGCCTGGAGCGCGCACAGCAGGTCCTCGGCGATCCGCTTGCCGTCGAGGATGCGGGCACGGTGTTCGGGCGCGGTCTGGGGGGAGCTGGCCATGCGGTCGCGGCGGCCCTGCGCTACAGTCGGGGACCCGACATTATCGGCAAGGGGAGCGGAGCATGTCGATCCTGGGTCAGTGTCCCAAGTGCGGCCACCGCGTGCTGCACGTGAATGTCGAACAGGTGGTGGGCGTGGTCGACGGCGAAAGCAAGGCGCGTTGCCTGTGCTACAGCTGCATCCATTGCAACGCCGTGCTCGGCGTGCAGATCGACCCGCGCGCCAAGCCGCGGCCGCGGCGCAAGCCCGAGGCCGGCACCCACTGAATCCGCTTCAGCCCGCACAGAAGCGGGCGTAGTCGATGTAACCGGGGAACGGCCGGCCCGGCGCGCACACCGCGCAATCGGGGTCGGGTGCGAGCGCCGTTTCGCGGAAGCGCATGCCCAGCGCGTCGAAATGCAACAGGCGCCCGGTGAGCGGCGTGCCGATCCCCAGCAACAGCTTGAGCACCTCGGTCGCCTGCAACAGGCCGACGACACCCGGCAGCACGCCCAGGACCCCGGCTTCGCTGCAATTGGGTGCCGCCTCCGGCGGGGGCGGCTCCGGGAACAGGCAGCGGTAGCACGGCGCCACGCCGCGCTGGCGGCCGGCATCGAACACCGACACCTGCCCGGCGAAGCGGTGCACCGCGCCGTAGACCAGCGGCACGCCCAGCTTCACGCAGGCATCGTTGAGCAGGTAGCGCGCGGGGAAGTTGTCGGCGCCGTCCAGGACCACGTCCACGCCTTCGAGCATGGCCTCGACATTGGCCGAGGTGATCCGCTCGAAGCGCGCATCCACCTGCACGCGCGGGTTGAGCGCCTGCAGTGCCGCCGCGGCCGACTCGACCTTGGCCACGCCGATCGTGGCTTCGCGGTGCAGGACCTGCCGCTGCAGGTTGCTGCGTTCCACCACGTCGTCGTCGGCGATCCGCAGCGTGCCCACGCCCGCCGCCGCCAGGTAATAGGCCGCGGGCGCGCCCAGCCCGCCGGCACCGACCATCAGCACCTGCGCCCGGGCCAGCCTGCGCTGGCCTTCGACGCCGACTTCCGGCAGCCGCAGGTGGCGCGAATAGCGGTCGGCGAAGTCGTCGTCGATGCCGCCGCCACGGACCATCGGCAAGCCGGCGGCCTCCCAGGCGACGGTGCCGCCGGCGACCGAGCACAGGCGGGTGTATCCCCTGCCCTGCAGCGCCTGCGCCGCCATCATCGAACGGCGGCCGCCCTGGCAGATCAGCAGGATCTCGGCATCGTGGTCCGGCAGATGCGTGTCGGGCGCGGACTCGAGTTCCTCGCGCACCACGCCGATGGCGCAGCCCGCCATGCCCAGCAGCCGTTCGTCCTCGCCCCGCACGTCCACCAGCACCGCCCCCGCCTGGACCCGGGCCAATGCCTCCGCCGGCGAAATCTCGCGAATCTCCATCCCACCATTATCTCGCGACTGGCTCATGTGGGAGCGGCGCAAGCCGCGACGCTTTTTCCTTTTGTCTCGGCGCGGTGTGGGTGGGTCCTGGCGTGCGCGGGATCAAAAGCGCCCCTCATCCGCCCCTTCGGGGCACCTT
>JBIQLI010000001.1:240312-482086 GCA_044464395.1 Lysobacter sp. | reverse complement strand
CGACGTACTCCAGCGCGGCGTAGCCGTTGTAGCTGACGATCGGGAACACCGACTTGAGGGCGGCGTGCAGGCCGCGGTCCGCGCGCTTGGCGGGATCCACGTCGGCCTGCAGGAACTCGCGGTACGAGTCGACCTGGATGGCGAGCAGGAACGGCACCTCGAGGATCGAACGGCTCTTGCCGAAGTCCTTGCGGATGCGCTTCTTCTCGGTGAACGAGTACTTCTGGTGGTTCGACTTGGGAGTGGAAGCCGTGCTCATGTGGTTGCCGCCTCGCTAGCTTCGGGTCGCGCTGTCGCGACCTGGGGGGAACGTCTCGATGGGGTGAACCGCCAGTCGGGAGTCGCTGGTATTGCCGGCACCAGCACGCCCTCTCCCGCTACTTCCGACTGACAACTCGGGTCTTGCCGCGACCGCCCTCGCGGGCTGCCGCGTTACAACGGCCAAAGGCCGGGGGCTCGCGCCCCCAGCCTCGGTGCATCGCCAATGGACCGGCGACGCAAGGACTGCTTACTTGACTTCGACGGTCGCGCCAGCGGCCTCGAGGTCCTTCTTCATCTTCTCGGCGTCTTCCTTCGAAGCGCCTTCCTTCACGGTGCCGCCGGCCTCGGTGAGGTCCTTGGCTTCCTTCAGGCCCAGGCCGGTGATCGCGCGGACGGCCTTGATGACCTCCACCTTCTTGTCGCCGGCGGACTTCAGGACGATGGTGAACTCGGTCTGCTCCTCGGCGGCCGGACCCGCGGCGGCGGCCGGACCGGCGGCCATCACGGGGGCGGCGGCGGAGACGCCGAACTTCTCTTCGATGGCCTTCACCAGCTCCATCACTTCCATCAGCGACTTGGCGGCGATGGCGTCGACGATCTGCTCGTTGGACAGGGACATTGTGTTTACCTCTGGAAAATTGGAATCGGTTGGTTGATTCGAAGCTTGGGTCGTCAGGCCGTCGCGGCCTCGGCCTCGGCCGGGGCGGCATCGCCACCCTGCTGGTCGGCCACGGCCTTGACCGCACGCGCGAACATCGTCGCGGGCTCGGCCAGGACGCGCGCCAGCATGGTCAGGGCCTGCTCGCGGGTCGGCAGCGCGGCCAGCACGTCGACGTGCGCGGCGGGAAGCAACTTGCCTTCCACGGAGACGACCTTGGCCACCAGCTTGTCGTTGCCCTTGGCGAACTCCTTGATCAGGCGCCCGGCGGCGCCGGGCTCCTCGGTCGAGAACGCATACAGCAGCGGACCGACGAGGGCGTCCTTGACGCACTCGTATTCGGTGCCCGCCACGGCGCGCGAGGCCAGCGTGTTCTTGACGACTCGCAAGTACACGCCGGTTTCGCGGGCCTTCTTGCGCATCGCGGTCATCTGCTCGACCGTGGTGCCTGCGTACTCGGCTGCGACCAGGGAGTGGGCCTTGGCTGCGATTTCCGACAGCTCTGCGACGACTTCCTGCTTCTGGGTCAGATTGAGAGCCATTGCACTCCTCCTGTTTGAACGCCGCTTGCGGCTCGCGCCGCTTGCGGTCCCGGGTGGTGGCCTCTCCAGAAACCTTCCAGAGGGGGGCACCATCTACGCAGGCCAAGCCTTGCGGCCTTGATTAAGCGGACCCGCTTGCTGGGGCGACGACTCCATGCCATGCCGAGCTTCCGTGCCCGTCGCCTTCGCGCGCTGACCGCGCCTGCGGTCTTTGACGGCGGTCGCCGGTCGATGGATTGACTGGCGACGCCCTCAAAATTTTCATTCGGCGCTTCGCGCCGTCGCGGCTTGCGCCGCTCCCACAAAAACCTTGTTACTTCAGGGCCAGGGTGGACTGGTCCACGGTGACGCCGGGGCCCATGGTCGAGCTGATCGAGATCTTCTGCAGGTACTGGCCCTTGGCCGTCGCCGGCTTGGCCTTGATCAGGTCGTGCAGCAGCGCCTGCAGGTTGTCCTTCAGCTTGTCGGCCTCGAAGTCGGCCTTGCCGATGGTGCAGTGGATGATGCCGGCCTTGTCGGTGCGGTAGCGGACCTGGCCGCCCTTGGCGTTCTTCACCGCCTCGGCCGGGTTCGGCGACACGGTGCCGACCTTCGGGTTCGGCATCAGGCCGCGCGGGCCCAGCACCTGGCCGAGCTTGCCGACCACGCGCATCGCGTCCGGGGTGGCGATCACCACGTCGTAGTTCAGGTCGCCGGCCTGCATCTTCTCGGCCAGGTCGTCCATGCCGACCACGTCGGCGCCGGCGGCCAGGGCCTCGTCGGCCTTGGCACCCGCGGGGCAGAACACCGCCACGCGCACGGTCTTGCCGGTACCGGCGGGCAGCACGGTCGAGCCGCGCACCTGCTGGTCGGACTTCTTGGCATCCACGCCGAGGCGGACAGCAACGTCCACGGACTCGACGAACTTCACCTTGGCGTTGTCACGGACGAGCTGCAGGGCCTCGTCGATGGCGTAGGCCTTGCCCGGGACGATCTTGCTCTGCGCCTTCTGGCGCTTGGTCATCGTGGTCATCGGATCAGCCCTCCACCGTCAGGCCAATGGAACGGGCCGAGCCCGCGATCGTGCGCACCGCCGCGTCCAGGTCGGCCGCGGTCAGGTCGGGTTCCTTCGCCTTGGCGATTTCCTCGAGCTGCTTGCGGGTGACCTTGCCCACCTTCTCGGTGTTCGGGCGCTTGGAGCCGGACTGGATGCCCGCCGCCTTCTTCAGCAGGATCGTCGCGGGCGGCGTCTTGGTGATGAAGGTGAAGGTGCGGTCCGAATAGGCGGTGATGACCACCGGGATCGGCAGGCCGGGCTCGAGCTTCTGCGTGGCGGCGTTGAACGCCTTGCAGAACTCCATGATGTTCAGGCCGCGCTGGCCGAGGGCGGGGCCCACGGGCGGCGACGGGTTGGCCTGTCCGGCCTTGACCTGCAGCTTGATGTAACCGACGACTTTCTTAGCCATTGCTCTCTACTCCTGCGAGTGCGAACGCCGTGAGGCTCCTCGCTTCGATTGACCAGGGAATGAGGGGAGTGAAGGGAATGAGGGGAATGTCACATTCCCCACTCCCTATTCCCTTCATTCCCGCTCCTAGGCCTTCTCCACCTGGCCGAACTCGAGCTCGACCGGCGTGGAACGACCAAAAATCAGCACCGCCACGCGCAGGCGGCTCTTCTCGTAATTGACTTCCTCGACCACGCCGTTGAAGTCGTTGAACGGGCCGTCGGTGACGCGCACCATCTGGCCCACTTCGAACAGCACCTTCGGGCGCGGCTTCTCGACGCCTTCCTGGACCCGGTCGAGGATCGCGGCGGCCTCGTCGTCGCGGATCGGCAGCGGCTTGTCGGCGGTGCCGCCGATGAAGCCCATGACCTTGGGGGTCTCGCGGATCAGGTGCCAGCTCTCGTTGTCGATGCGCGGGATGCCGTTCTCGTCGTGGGTGGCGATCTGCACCAGCACGTAGCCGGGGAAGAACTTGCGCTCGGAACGGCGCTTCTGGCCGGAGCGCATCTCCACCACTTCCTCGGTCGGCACCAGCACGTCGCCGAAGCGGTCCTGCATGCCCATGCGCGCGATCCGGTCGCGCAGCGCCTGGGCCACCGACTTCTCGAAGCCGGAGTACGCGTGCACGACGTACCAGCGCATGTTCCTGCCGCCGTCCTTGCCGTTCGCGTTGCTGTTTTCCTGCGTTTCCATCGGTCCTGCCATCTCCGTCCGTTGCCGGGGTTTCAGCGTGCCAGCAGCCACTTGATCGCGGCCTGCACCACCACGTCGAAGAACATCAGCAACAGGCTGATCACCACGACCACCGCGATCACCACCCAGGTGGTGCGGTTGGCTTCCTGGCGCTTCGGCCAGACCACCTTGCGCAGCTCGAAGCGGGCCTCGCCGAGGAACTCCAGCGTGCGGCGGCCCAGCTGGGTGGTGAGGAACACCACGATGCCGGCCACCACGCCGCCGCCGACCGCCAGCACCCTGGCGACGTCCGGCCACTGGCCCTGGAACCAGTAGAAGGCGAACACGCCGGCCGCCGCCAGCAGGATCGCCACCGCGTACCTGGCGAGGTCCGCCGCCGAGGTGGCGCCACTCTGTTCAACCCGCGAATTCATGCATTGATTCCATGGCACGCCAGGAGGGACTCGAACCCCCAACCTGCGGTTTTGGAGACCGCTGCTCTGCCAATTGAGCTACTGGCGTATTGCTTCGGTTTTGTCGAATTCCTGAAAAGGCAACGGCGGCTGCCGCCGCCATGGCCTTTCCTGCGTTTTTCCGCGAAGCCGGCCATCGGGCCGGCTCTACGGGGTCTTACTTGATGATCTTGGCGACGACGCCGGCGCCGACGGTGCGGCCGCCCTCGCGGATCGCGAAGCGCAGGCCCTCGTCCATGGCCACCGGGTTGATCAGCGTCACCTTCATCTTCACGTTGTCGCCCGGCATCACCATCTCGGTGCCCTCCGGCAGCTCCACCGCACCGGTGATGTCCGTGGTGCGGAAGTAGAACTGCGGACGGTAGCCCTTGAAGAACGGGGTGTGGCGGCCGCCCTCGTCCTTCGACAGCACATACACCTCGGCCTCGAACTCGGTGTGCGGGGTGATCGAGCCCGGCTTGGCCAGCACCTGGCCACGCTCCACCTCGTCACGCTTGGTGCCGCGCAGCAGCAGGCCCGCGTTGTCGCCCGCCTGGCCCTGGTCCAGCAGCTTGCGGAACATCTCCACGCCCGTCACCGTGGTCTTGGTGGTCGGACGGATGCCGACGATCTCGATCTCGTCGCCCACCTTGATCACGCCGCGCTCGATGCGCCCGGTCACCACCGTGCCGCGGCCGGAAATCGAGAACACGTCCTCGACCGGCATCAGGAACGGCTTGTCGATGTCGCGCTCCGGCTCCGGAATCCAGCTGTCCAGCGCGTCCACCAGCGCCAGGATCGACGGCACGCCGATCTCCGACTGGTCGCCCTCCAGCGCCTTCAGCGCCGAACCCTTCACGATCGGGGTGTCGTCGCCCGGGAACTCGTACTTGCTCAGCAGCTCGCGGACTTCCATCTCCACCAGCTCCATCAGCTCGGCGTCGTCCACCATGTCCGCCTTGTTCAGGTAGACCACGATGTACGGCACGCCCACCTGGCGGGCCAGCAGGATGTGCTCGCGGGTCTGCGGCATCGGGCCGTCCGCCGCCGAGCACACCAGGATCGCGCCGTCCATCTGCGCCGCGCCCGTGATCATGTTCTTCACGTAGTCGGCGTGGCCCGGGCAGTCCACGTGCGCGTAGTGGCGCGTCGGGCTCTCGTACTCCACGTGCGAGGTCGAGATCGTGATGCCGCGCGCCTTCTCTTCCGGCGCCTTGTCGATCGCGTCGTAAGCGTGGAACTCGCCGCCGAACCGCTCCGCGCCCACCTTGGTCAGCGCCGCCGTCAGCGTCGTCTTGCCGTGGTCCACGTGGCCGATCGTGCCCACGTTCACGTGGGGCTTGGTGCGCTCGAACTTACCCTTTGCCATGACGAATCTCGCTGACGTTGTGTGTGGTGCTCACGAATGGAATCGAACCATCGACCTCCTCCTTACCAAGGAGGTGCTCTACCGACTGAGCTACGTGAGCGTGGAACCTGGTTGTGTCTTTCCGGTGACCGATCGCGTGGAGCGCAATGGAGCGGGAGACGGGAATCGAACCCGCACCATCAGCTTGGAAGGCTGAGGTTCTACCATTGAACTACTCCCGCGACGGGCACCGCTGAAGCTGTTGGATTGCCGCTGTGGAACTGGTGGAGGGAGGTGGATTCGAACCACCGAAGGCGTAAGCCAGCAGATTTACAGTCTGCCCCCGTTGGCCGCTTGGGTATCCCTCCGGTCGTTCGAGCTGCATTCCGGTGAAACAGCCCGCGATTTTGACCTCGATCGCGAGTCCTGTCAACGGATTCGCGCGATCGAGGACCCCGGGTTCAGACGTTGAAGCGGAAGTGCAGCACGTCGCCCTCGCGGACCCGGTACTCCTTGCCCTCGAGCCGCAGCCGGCCCGCCTCGCGGGCGCCGGCCTCGCCCCGGTACTGGATGAAATCCTCGTAGCCGATGGTCTCGGCGCGGATGAAGCCCTTCTCGAAATCCGTGTGGATGACCGCCGCCGCCTGCGGCGCGGTGGATCCGGCCTTCACGGTCCAGGCGCGGACCTCCTTCACCCCGGCGGTGAAGTAGGTCTGCAGGCCCAGCAGCCTGTAGGCCGCGCGGATGACCCGGTTCAGGCCCGGCTCCTCCAGGCCCAGGTCGGCCAGGAACTCGTCGCGGTCGGCCTCGTCGAGCTGGCTCAGCTCCTCCTCGATCGCGGCCGAGACCGGCACCACCTCGGCGCCCTCGGCCTCGGCCCGGGCGCGCACCGCGTCCAGGTGCGGGTTGCCCTCGAAGCCGTCCTCCAGGACGTTGGCCACGTACATGACCGGCTTCAGGGTCAGCAGGAACAGGTCGCGGACCAGCGCCCGGTCGTCCTCGTCCAGGGCCACGGTGCGCGCGGCCCGGCCCTCGTCCAGCGCGGCGCGCAGCCGCTGCAGGACCTCGATCCGGGCCTTGGCGTCCTTGTCGCCGCTCTTGGCCACCCGCTCGAACCGGGCGATGGCCTTGTCCACGGACTCCAGGTCGGCCAGGGCCAGCTCGGTGTCGATGGTCTCGATGTCGGCGATCGGGTCGACCTTGTTGGCCACGTGGATCACGTCGGGGTGCTCGAAGCAGCGGACCACGTGGCAGATCGCGTCGACCTCGCGGATATGGGCCAGGAACTTGTTGCCCAGGCCCTCGCCCGAGGCGGCGCCGGCGACCAGGCCGGCGATGTCCACGAATTCGACCGCGGTCGGCACCACCCGCTCCGGCTTCACGATCTCCGCCAGCGCGTTCAGCCGCGGATCCGGCACCGGCACCACGCCCACGTTCGGCTCGATGGTGCAGAACGGGAAGTTGGCCGCGGCGATGCCGGCCTTGGTCAGCGCGTTGAACAGGGTCGACTTGCCCACGTTCGGCAGGCCGACGATGCCGCATTTGATGCCCATGCTTATTTGTCCGTATGGAGGCGCTTCATCGCCTCGTTGAAGTCGCCGGCGACCGCCAGCGGCAGCACGTCGAGCGCGTCGTCGATCGCGCGCAGCATCGCCGCCTCGTCGTCGCGGTTCGGCCGGCCCAGCACCCAGGGGGTGACCCGGTCCTTGTGGCCGGGGTGGCCGATGCCGATGCGCAGGCGGTGGAAACGGCCATGGCCGAGCAGGCGCATGGTGTCGCGCAGGCCGTTCTGGCCGCCGTGGCCGCCGTCGAACTTGAGCCGCGCGGTCCCGGGTGGCAGGTCGAGCTCGTCGTGCGCCAGCAGCGCCTCCTCCGGCTCGATCTTCCAGAAGCGCAGTGCCGCCAGCACCGACTTCCCCGACAGGTTCATGTAGGTGGCCGGCTTCAGCAGCCGCACCTGCTGTCCGCCGACCTGCACCTGGCAGGCCTCGCCGAACAGCTTCGATTCCAGGGTGAAGCGCGCGCCCTCGCGCTGGGCCAGGGCGTCAACAAACCAGAACCCGGCGTTGTGCCGGGTCCCGAGGTGTTCGGGGCCGGGATTGCCCAGCCCGACGATGAGTCGCAGGCCTGCCATGTCGAAGGCATGCCGGCCCGCCGATGGCGGCGGGCCGGCATGCGGCGATCACTCGCCCTTGGCCTCGCCTTCGCCCTCGCCCTCGCCGGCGGCGGGAGCGGGAGCGGCGGCCTCGGTCGTGCCCTCGGCGGCCTCGTCGGTGGTCTCCTCGACCTCGACCCGCGCCATGCGGGCGGCGACCACGGCGACGTCGTGGTCCGGGCCCAGCTTCAGCTGCGGCACTTCCACGCCCGCCGGCAGCTTCAGCTGCGACAGGTGGATGGTGTCGCCCGGCTTCAGCCCGGCCAGGTCCACCTCGATGTTGCCCGGCAGGTCCTTCGGCAGGCAGCTCACCTCGACCTGGGTCAGCTCGTGCATGATCACCACGCCCGCGGTCTTGCCCGCCGGCGAGGTGTCGCCGTTGATGAAGCGCAGCGGCACCGAGGTGCGCAGCGCCTGCTTGGCGTCCACGCGCTGGAAGTCCACGTGCATGATCCGCTGCTTGTACGGGTGGCGCTGGATGTCGCGCAGCAGCACGCTCTCGACCTTGCCGTCGACCTCGAGGTCGAGGATCGACGAGTAGAACCACTCGTTCTGGCTGGCGAGCCAGGTCTTCTCGTGCTCGAGCTGGATGCTCATCGGCGCGGACTTGCCGCCGTAGACGATGGCAGGCACGAAACCGGCATGACGAAGGCGGCGGCTCGCACCCTTCCCCTCGTCCTTGCGGCCCGTGGCCTGGATGGTGTGTTGGTTGGCCATGTTTCAGTTGCTCACTTTGCTTGCGTTGATGCCGCCTCGCGGCGGCGTTGGCGGCTCCCCCGCGACCAGGGGAGCCGGATGGCGTCAGTCCACGTACAGCGAACTGACGGATTCTCCGAAGGCGATGCGGCGGATGGTCTCCGCCAGCAGCTCGGCGACGCTGAGCTGGCGGATCCGGCCGCAGGCCTTGGCCGCCTCGGACAGCGGGATGGTGTCGGTCACCACCAGCTCGTCCAGGGCGGACTTCGCGATGTTGTCGATCGCCGGGCCCGAAAGCACCGGATGGGTGCAGTACGCGACTACCTTGGTCGCGCCCTGCGCCTTCAGCGCCGCCGCCGCCGCGCACAGGGTGCCGGCGGTGTCGACAATGTCGTCGACCAGCACGCAGACCTTGCCGGCGACGTCGCCGATGATGTTCATCACCGTGGCGACGTTGGCCTTCGGGCGGCGCTTGTCGATGATCGCCAGGTCGGCGTCGTCGAGGCGCTTGGCGATGGCCCGGGCCCGGACCACGCCGCCCACGTCCGGCGACACGACGATCACGTTCTGGGTCCCGTGGTGGCGCCAGATGTCGGCCAACATCAGCGGCGACGAATAGACGTTGTCCACGGGAATGTCGAAGAAGCCCTGGATCTGGTCGGCGTGCAGGTCCACGGTGAGCACCCGGTCGGTGTGCACCGTGGAAAACATCTGCGCCGCGACCTTGGCCGTGATCGGCACCCGCGCCGAACGCGGGCGGCGGTCCTGCCGGGCATAGCCGAAGTACGGCACCACCGCGGTGACGCTGGTGACCGATGCGCGCTTGAGCGCGTCGATCAGCACCAGCAGCTCGACCAGGTTCTCCGCGCTCGGCGCGCACGTGGGCTGCAGCACGAACACGTCCTGGCCGCGGACGTTCTCCTCGATCTCGACCTGGACCTCGCCATCGGAAAAGCGCCCGACCAGCGCCTTGCCCGGGCGGATCCCCAGCTCCTTGCACACATCGTGGGCAAGCGGCCGGTTCGCGTTCCCGGTGAAGACCAGCAAGTTCCTGTCGTCCTGCACCGTCATGTCCGAAACCCCACGATCACCGACTCGTCGTTTTGGCAGGGGCGGCAGGATTCGAACCTGCGAATGCCGGGATCAAAACCCGGTGCCTTGGGCCACTTGGCGACGCCCCTGCAGCTGGTACGCCTCCAGCGCCAGGTGCAGCGGCGACCGCTCCGCGCCTTCCGCGATCCAGGCCCGCATCGGCGCCGGCAGCACGCCCTGCAGCGTTGCCAGCGCGGCCTGCGCGGACGCACGATCGCCGAACTCGACGAAGCAGCCGCTCCCCGTACCCGTCAATCGCGGCGTGCCGACGCGCGCCAGCGCGGTGAATGCGGCCTCGACGACCGGTTCACGGCGGCGCAGCAGCGGCTCGAAAGCGTTGCCGAGCGGGGGACGCTGTCCCACAGCAGCCGAAGCGAAGTCGGATATTGTCGCGGGCGGCGCATCCCGCGTCAATTCAGGCGCTTGGAACAGGTCCGCGGTGGACACGTGGATCCCGGGGTCGACCAGCAGGTACCAGGCCGGCGCCACCGCCACCGGTGCCAACGCCTCGCCCACGCCTTCCGCCCAGGCGTTATCGCCACGCACGAACACCGGCACGTCCGCCCCCAGGCGCAGCCCGAGCCCGGCCAGCCGCTCGACCCCCAGGCCGGTGCCCCAGAGCGCGTCCAGGGCCAGCAGCACGGTGGCGGCATCGGAGGACCCGCCGCCGAAGCCGGCGCCCGCCGGGATGCGCTTTTCGATGACGATATCTGCACCTTGCGTGCAGTTCGCCTCGGATGCCAGCAACCTGGCGGCCCGGACCCCTAGGTCCCGCTCCGGGTCCAGGCCTTCCGGAAGGTCGCCGCCGCGGGTGATGCGGCCGTCATCACGCACCCGCAGGCGCACCACGTCCCCCCAGGCCAGCAGCCGGAACACGGTCTGCAGCAGGTGGTAGCCGTCGGCGCGGCGGCCGGTGACGCGCAGGAACAGGTTGAGCTTGGCCGGCGCCGGCCAGGCGCTCCAGCCCCCGGCGTCCGGGCTCACGGGGCCGGGCCCGGCTGCCATTGGTCCACCACCAGCCGCACGCGGGCCTCGCCGCGCTCGGCATTGATCCGGCCCGGCAGCTCGACCGGGCTCCCCGGCGGACGCGCCCAGCGCTCGAAATCGAGCACCCAGCCGTCCTGCTCGATCCGCGCCAGGCGCCCGTCCGCGCCGAATTCCAGCCGGGACGCGCCGCCTTCGCGGTGGCGCGCGCCGCGCACCCAGTCGCCCAGCGCCGCCACCGGAATGTCCCAGCCGGTCGCGCCGCGCAGCAGCGCCGCGGCATTGGTGCCGACACGGGTCCCGCCCTCCAGACCTTCCAGGCGCACCACCCCGCCGGGCTCGCCGACCAGGCGCCAGCTCTGGCGGGTGATCGGCGCCGCCAGCGACACCCGGTAGGCCGCGCCACGCTGCGCCCAATGGATCGCGCCGCTGCCGCCGCGCCCGTCGTTGCGCAGGGCGATCCGGCCGTCCAGCGACCAGGTTTCCATCCCCGCCAGCGCCGCCTCGCGCGCCTCCTGGCTGGCGACCGCGGCCGCGCGCTGCGCCGGCGGCAACGGCTGCCGCACCGGCGCGCCCGCGCAACCGGCCAGCAGCAACAGCGCCGCGATCAGTCCGAGGTGGCGGCTCATGCCCCGGTCTTCTCCAGCGCGCGGCGCAGCGCCCGGTTGTCCGGGTCCAGCTCGCGCGCCTCCTCGAAATAGCGCCGCGCCTGGGCGCGGTCGCCGGTCACCCACAGCACCTCGGCCAGGTGCGCGCCGATCTCCGGGTCCTTCTGCATCCCGTAGGCGCGGCGCAGCTGGACCAGCGCCTCCGCGTGCCGGCCAAGGCGATAGAGCACCCAGCCGTAGCTGTCGATGATCGCCGGGTTGTCCGGCTCCGCCACCCGCGCGCGGTCGATCAGGGCCAGCGCTTCCTCGTAGCGGGTCGTGCGGTCGGCCAGGGTGTAGCCGAGCGCATTGAGGGTGGCCACGTCGTCGGGTTCGGCGACCAGGATGCGGCGGAAGTCGGCCTCGGCGCGGGCGATGTCGTCGCGCCGCTCCCAGGCCAGCGCGCGCGAGTACAGCAGCGCCGCGTCGTCCGGGAACGCGGCCAGGCCGCGGGCGAAGGCGTCCAGTTCGGCCTCGCTCTTGCCGTCGCGCTGGTGCAGCTCCGCTTCCATCAGATAGGCGTCGCGGCGGGTCTCCTCGTCGGCGGCGGCGTCGGCCTGCAGCGCGTGCAGTTCCGCGATCGCTTCGTCGCCACGACCCAGGTCGTGCAGCACGCTGGCGCTGCGCAGGCGCGCGAGCCAGCGCTGCTCGCCGCCCGGCACGCTGCGATACCAGCGCAGCGCGTCCTCGTTGTGTTCCAGGAACTCGGCGACCTGGCCCAGCAGCAGCCGGCGCCCGGGGTTGGGCCGCGAGGAATCGCGCTGCAACTCGCCGTACAGGGCCTGCAGCGCGTCGCGGTCCTCGGCGCGGGCCAGCAGCGAGGCGCGCAGTCGGTAGCTGCGGTCGTCCTGCGGGCCGCGGCCCAGCACCGCCGCGGCCGCGGCCTGGTCGCCCAGCGCGTCGTATTCGGCGGCCACCGCCAGCCGCAGTTCCTCGTTGCCTGCGGCCGATGCGGCGAGCCCGGCGAGGATGTCCGCCGCGCCGGCCTTGTTCCCGTCCTGGCGCAACTGGCTCGCATGCAGCAGCGCCACCCGCGGCTCGTCGGGGAAGCGCCCGATCACCTCCTCGACGATGCGCTCGGCCAGATCGGGATCGTCCAGGCGTTGCGCCAGCCCGCCGAGCGCCAGCCACGCGGGCAGGCGATCGGGCACCTGCCCTCCGGCCACCGCCTCGCCGAGCAGCCGCGCCGACAGCGCAGGATGCTTGCCGCTGCCCAGCGCGACCAGGGCGTGGCGCCAGCCGTCGTCGCCAGGCTGGGCCAGCAGCCGGCGCAATTCGCCGCGCGCCTTGTCCGCCTGCTCGAGGCGCAGCGCAAGGGTGAGCGTGGCCGCGTGCATCGGCACCGATGCCGGCGCTCGGGCACGCCACAAATCCAGCGCTTCCCCGGCGCTGGCGTCGTCGCCTGCGAGCAGCGCGATCCGGGTGGCGCGCTCGGCCAGCCCGGCGTCGTCGCGTGCCGCGGTGGCTGCTTGCAGGTACCAGCGCGCGGCCTCCTCGAGCTTGCCCGCCTGCAGCGCGAATTCGCCAGCGATCGTCGCTTCGAGCAGGTCCGGGCGCGCGTCGTCGGCGGGCGGCGACGCGGGCGCGACCTGGGGCAGGGCCAGCGCGAGCGCGAGGCAGGCGATGGCGATGCGGTTGGGAATCGTTCGGGGCATCCTGCGTGGCCGGGCCGTAAAATGGACGGCCTGATGCGCCGGAAGCTTAGCGCAGGACCCTGAACGGCCCCGTCCACGGCCCCATCCACTCAAGTCACCGCACCCCGCTGACCAACGCCCTCGATGCCTCTCGTCGCCATCGGCCTCAACCACCAGACCGCGCCGGTCGAACTGCGCGAACGGGTGGCCTTTGCCGAACACGCGCTGACGCCGGCCCTGTCGGCGCTGCGCGAGCTGCCGGGGGTGCATGAGGTGGTGCTGCTGTCGACCTGCAACCGCACCGAGCTGTACGCGTCCACCGAGGACGACGGCCGCGCGCTGGATGCCTGGCTGGCCACCCACCCGGCCGACGACGCCGGCCTGCGCCGCGACCTGGGCGCCTATCTCTACCGGCACCAGGACGCCGAGGCGGTCCGCCACCTGTTCCGGGTCGCCACCGGCCTCGACTCGCTGGTGCTGGGCGAACCGCAGATCCTCGGCCAGGTGAAGCAGGCCTGGGCCGCGGCGCGCAGCGCCGGCACCCTGGGCGGCCAGCTCGACCGCCTGTTCCAGCAGGCCTTCGCCGCGGCCAAGCGCGCGCGCACCGACACCCGGATCGGCGTCAACCCGGTGTCGGTCGCCTCCACCGCCGTGCGCCTGGCGTTGGACAGCTTCACCCGACCGGACGATGCCACCGTGCTCCTGGTCGGCGCCGGCGAGACCATCGAACTGGTCGCGCGGCACCTCGCCCAGGCGAAGGTGAAGCGGCTGCTGGTCGCCAACCGCACCCTCGCCCACGCCCAGGACCTGGCCAGCCGCCACGGCGGCGTCGCCCTGCCGCTGGAGGAACTGCCCAACCACCTGGCCGAAGCCGACATCGTGTTCTCCGCCACCGCCAGCCGCGACCCGGTGATCGGCCGCGCGCAGGTGGAACAGGCGCTGGCCAGGCGCAGGCACCGGCCGATGCTGCTGATGGACCTGGCGGTGCCGCGCGACATCGAACCGGGCGTGGCCGAGCTGCGCGACGCGTTCCTCTATGGCATCGACGACCTCGAGCGCGCGGTCGAGGACAACCGCCGCAGCCGCCGCGAAGCCGCGGAGGCGGCCGAGGCGATCGTCGACCTGCAGGTCTCGCGCTTCGTCGAGGCGCTCGAGGCGAGCCACCGGGTCGAACCGGTGAAGCGCCTGCGCGCGCATGGCGAGCATGCGCGCGACGAGGTGCTGGAGAAGGCACGGCGGCAACTCGCCTCCGGCGACGATCCGGGCAGGGTGCTCGAATTCCTCGCCCACACCCTGACCAACCGCCTGCTGCACGCACCGACCGTGGCCTTGCGCCAGGCGGCGCTGGAAGGCGACCACGCGCTCGCGCGCGCCAGCGAGAAGCTGTTCCCCGCGCAACCGGGGACGGGAGACGACGCATCGGGCAAACTGCCGGACGATGCAGCCTAGCCTCCGTCGCAAGCTCGAAGCCCTCGCCGAACGGCGCGAGGAACTGGAACGCCTGCTCTCCGATCCCGACGTGATCGGCGACGCCGAGCGCTTCCGCGACCTCTCGCGCGAATTCGCGCAACTGGAACCGGTGGCCACCGCGCTGGCCGCCGAGGCGCAGGCACGCGCCGACCTCGCCGCGGCCGAGGCGATGCGCGGCGACCCCGAGCTGGCGGAACTGGCCGAAGAAGAAATTGCCGCCGCGTCCGCGCGCCTCGAGGCGCTGGACGCGGAGCTGATGGCGCAACTGGTGCCGAAGGACCCGCGCGACGAAGGCAACCTGTACCTCGAGGTCCGCGCCGGCACCGGCGGCGACGAGGCCGCCATCTTCGCCGGCGACCTGTTCCGCATGTACAGCCGCTACGCCGAGCGCCAGCGCTGGAAGGTCGAAGTCGAGTCCGCGAACCCGGGCGAGCACGGCGGCTTCAAGGAGATCGTCGCCCGCATCGAGGGCCGCGGCGCGTACTCGAAGCTGAAGTTCGAATCCGGCACCCACCGCGTGCAGCGCGTGCCGGAAACCGAATCGCAGGGCCGCATCCACACCTCGGCCGCGACCGTGGCGATCATCGCCGAGGACGCCAGCGACGTCGCCATCGAGATCAACCCGGCCGACCTCAAGGTCGACACCTTCCGTTCCTCCGGCGCCGGCGGCCAGCACGTCAACAAGACCGAGTCGGCGATCCGCATCACCCACGTGCCCAGCGGCGTGGTGGTCGAATCGCAGACCGAGCGCAGCCAGCACGCCAACCGCGACAAGGCGATGAAGCGGCTCAAGGCGATGCTGGTGGAAGCCGAGCTGGAGAAGCGCGCCGCGGCGCAGGCCGCCGACCGCAAGCTGCAGGTCGGCAGCGGCGACCGCAGCCAGCGCATCCGCACCTACAACTACCCGCAGGGCCGGATCACCGACCATCGCGTCGAAGGCCTGACGCTGTACGACCTGCCGGCGGTGCTCGAGGGCCATCTCGATCCGCTGATCGAGCGCCTCGCGCGCGAGCAGCAGGCCGACGAGCTGGCCCGCCTCGGGCGCGAATAAGGACTCGCGATGGCATCCATCGTCCGCCGCGCCACCCTCGCCGACCTCGACGCGGTCGCGCCGCTGTTCGATGCCTACCGCGGCTTCTACGGCCAGCCTTCCGACCTGGCGCGTGCGCGCGACTTCCTGCACGAACGGCTGCGACGCGGCGAATCGGTGGTGCTGCTCGCCTTGCGCGACGACGCACCGGTCGGCTTCACCCAGCTCTACCCGGTGTTCTCGTCGGTGCGCACCGCGCGCACCTGGCTGCTCAACGACCTGTTCGTCGCCGAAGGTGCGCGCCGCGGCGGCGTGGCCCGCGCGCTGCTGGATGCGGCGGCCACCTTCGCCCGCGACGACGGCGCCGCCGGCCTGATGCTCGAAACCACCCGCTCGAATGCGCCGGCGCGCGCGCTGTACCGCGCGGCCGGCTGGTCCGAGGACGACACCCAGTGGTACTCGCTAGGCCTGGGCTGAGGCCGGGCCGCCGGCCGCGGCGATCGCGGCCTCGATGTCGCCGGCGGTGACCGGGCCTAGGAAATGCTTCGCGACCTTGCCGTCCGGCGCGATCAGGTAGGTCATCGGCAGCCCGCGCGGGGTGGCGAAGTCCGCCGGCGGGTCGTACACGTCGATGATCGCGACCGGATACACCACCGGATGCTCCTCGAGGAAGGTGCGCAGCGCGGCCGGCTCGATCTCCTCGTAGGCCAGGCCGATCACCTCGACGTGCTCGCGCATCGCGTCCAGCGCGGACAGCTCCGGCATTTCCTTGCGGCAGGGCGCGCACCAGGTCGCCCAGAAATTCACCACCACCCATTGGCCGCGGTGCGCGGCCAGGTCCCAGGCCTGGCCGTCGACCGTGGTCACCTTGAGGCTGGGTCGCTCCACGGTCGCGTCGCCCGCGGTTGCGGCCGGCGCCGCGGCGGCCGGTTCCGGTGTCGCCGCGGGCGCGTCGGCGCCTGCCCCGGCGGGGGCTTCCGGCTTGCAGGCCGCAAGCGCCCATGCGGCGGCGCAGGCGAGCAGCAGGACAGGCAGGGACGGCATCCGGATCTGCTTCATTGCACTTCCTTGGGTGTGGGGGTGGGCGCCGGCGGCAGCGGCAGGCCTTCGTAGACATTGTCCACCCGCCGCCGCAGCAGGTCGCGCAGCGGCAGGCGCAACTCGTCGAGCTCGGCGATGGCAGCCTGGCCCAGCGCGTCGTCGCGGCACGGCAGGTGCGCCTCCGCGATCGGGATCCGCAACTGGCAGGCCTCGTACAGGTCGGCCATGGAAACCTCGTCGAGGTCGCGGGCCAGCAGCCATTCGCCGGTCTCGGCGCGGACCACCACGCCGATCGCGCGCAACTGCTCCAGGAATTCCTGGATCAGCGCGTCGGTGAGCGGCGGCTCCAGCCGCTGCAGGTCGTCGGTGTGCAGGCCCTTGCCCACGCGCCGTTGCTCGGCGAAGCGGCCGAGCATGCGCAGCAGGCCGTAGATCTCGTAGCCCTCGGGCAGGCGCATCGAGGCGGGCTGGTAGCGGAAGGCGGACAGCGACGAGGCGAGCGAGGCGCCCAGCAGCACCGCGATCCAGGCCAGGTAGATCCACAACAGGAAGATCGGCGCCGCCGCGAGTGCGCCGTAGAGCTTCTCGTAGGAGGTCGTGAAGCTGGCCAGGTAGATGCCCAGCCCCCACTTCAGCGTCTCGAACAGGATCATCGACAGCAACGCGCCGGCGAACGCGTGGCGCCACCGGATGGTCCGGTGCGGGACCAGCCGGAACACCACCGCGAACGCGAGCAGCTCGAGCACGATCGGGGCGGTGCGCCCGATCAGCGACTCCAGCACCTGCCCCGCCGGCGTGTTGAACACCGCCAGCGAGAACAGCCGGGTGGACAGGGCGAACGCCGCGGCGGCGACCAGCGCGCCGAGGGTGAGCACGGTCCAGTAGACCAGGAACCGCGACAGCCGCGGGCGGGTGGTCTTCACCCGCCAGATCCGGTTGAACACCGACTCGATGTTGGTCAGCGCCACCAGCAGCGAGAACACCAGGGCGACCACGCCGACCGCGGTGAACTTGCCGGTGTTGGCCAGGAAGGCATCGAGCTTCTGCTCCAGCGCGCTGGCCGAGGACGGCACGAAGTTCTGGAAGATGTAGCCGACCAGCGTGTTGCTCCACTGCTCGAAGCCCGGGAATGCCGAAAGGATCCCGAACACCACC
Organism: Lysobacter sp.; assembly: GCA_044464395.1. GTDB lineage: Bacteria > Pseudomonadota > Gammaproteobacteria > Xanthomonadales > Xanthomonadaceae > Cognatiluteimonas. Next base: position 464,765 of record JBIQLI010000001.1, on the reverse strand, counting down.
ATGGACAGCGGCACCAGCGCGAACACCGTGGTGTAGGCCAGCGCGCCGGCCGCCTCGAACAGGCGGTCGTCGAGGAACCGGCGCCACAGGAACAGGGCGAAGGCCTGGGCGCGGGCGCGGTCGTGCAGGCGCACATGCCACTGGCGCACCACCTGGTCCCTCCAGCCTTCGAACGTGCGCATCGGCTCCATTGCCCCGAAGGGTAACCGAGCCCGGCACGGTAAGCTGTGGCGACCTGTCCCGGTGGTGCAAGCGATGCCCGAGATCCTGGTGCTCTATTACAGCCGCGGCGGCTCGGTGGCGCGGCTCGCGCGCCAGGTGGCGCGCGGGGTCGGCGAGATCGACGGCATGGCCGCGCGCCTGCGCACGGTGCCGCCGGTGGCGCCGGTCACCCAGGCCGCGGCACCACCGGTCCCCGAGGAAGGCGCGCCGTACGTGGCCGCGGCCGACCTGGCCGAGTGTGCCGGCCTGGTCATGGGCAGCCCCACCCGCTTCGGCAACATGGCCGCGCCGCTCAAGCATTTCATCGACGGCCTCGGCGCCGAATGGGCCAGCGGCACCCTGGTCGGCAAGCCGGCCGGCGTGTTCACCTCGACCAGCACCATGCACGGCGGCCAGGAATCGACCCTGCTGTCGATGATGCTGCCGCTGCTGCACCACGGCTGCGTGATCGCGGGCATCCCCTTCACCGAGCCGGGCCTCAACACCACCCGCGGCGGCGGCACGCCCTACGGCGCCAGCCACCTCGCCGGACTGCAGGACGATCCGCAACCGACCGACGAGGAAGCGCAGCTCGCGCGCGCGCTCGGCCGCCGGGTCGCTGCGCTCGCCGCGAGGCTGTCGCCGCCGTGAGCGTGCCGCACCGGATCGTGATGGCGATGCTGCTGGTGCTGGCGGTGCTGTACGCCGCCTGGTTCGGCGGCCGCGCGCAATGGATCGCGCTGGCGGTGTTCGCCCTGCCGCCGCTGTGGCTCGCGCTGCGGCTGCCGCGCGGCGGCGCGCGGACCGCGTTCTGGGCCGGCCTGCTCGCCCTGTTCTGGTTCGCGCACGGGGTCATGGTGGCCTGGTCGCGCCCGCCGGAGCGCCTGTTCGCACTCGGCGCGGTGCTGGCCTCGCTGGCGGTCGTGCTCGCCGCCAGCCTGCCCGGACTGCGCGCCCGCTTCGCGCGCCGGTGACCGCGGGCGCCGCCAACGCCGATCCGCGCATGGCCGGCCTCGGCGATGCGGCGGTCGCACGCATGCACGCAGCGGCGCGGGCGATCCGCGACGGCGCGCCGGGCGAAGCGGCACGCCTGCTCGACGCGGTGCTCGCGGCGCATCCGGAGCATCCCGAGGCGCTGCGCCTGCGCGGCATCCTCGCCTACCGCTCGCGGCGGCCGGACATCGCCCGCGACCTGTACCGGCGCGCGCTTGCGCAGCGGCCCGACGACGCCCTGCTGAACAGCGACCTCGGCAGCGCGCTGATGGCGCTGGGCGAGGTCGATGCCGCGTTCGAACGCTGGCGGCACGCCTGCGCCCTCGATCCGGACGCGCCGATGCCGTGGTTCAACCTCGGCCGCAACCTCCAGGTGCAAGGCCGCAGCGAGGAAGCCGCGGACGCACTGGCGCAGGCCTGCGCGCTGGCACCGTCGCTGCTGCCGGCCGCGGTCATGCTCGGCGACGCGCTGCTGCATCTCGGGCGCTTGGACGAGGCCGCCGCGCGCTACCGCGCCGCGCTCGCGCTCGATCCGGCCTGCGGCGACGCCTGGCGCGGGCTCGCCAACCTGCGCAGTCATCCGCTCGGCGAACAGGACGAGACGTGCCTGCGGGCCCAGCTCCAGCGCGACGACCTGCGACCCGCCGACCGAATCGCCATGGGCCACGCGCTCGGGCGCCGGCTCGAGGAACGCGGCGAATACGCCGCCGCGCTGGCCGCGCTGCGGGACGCGAACGCGCTGCAGGACCGCCTCGCGCCGTGGAGCGCGCAGGCCTTCGAGGCCTATGTCTCCGCCGCGCTCGACGCCACCCGGGCGCTGCCGGCGCCGCCTGATCCGGAACTGGGGCGCGAAGCGATCTTCATCGTCGGCCTGCCGCGTTCCGGCTCGACCCTGTTCGAACAGATCCTGGCCGCGCACCCGCAAGTCGAGGGCGGCAGCGAACTGCCGGACCTGGGTGAGGTGGTGATGGCCGAATCGCGCCGCCGCGGCGTGCGCTACCCCGAGTGGATCGGCCAGGCCAGCGCCGCCGACTGGCAGCGGCTGGGCCGCGAGTACCTGGCGCGCACCGCGCGCTGGCGCGAACGGCGACCGCGGTTCACCGACAAGCTGCCGGAGAACTGGAAGCACGCCGGGATCCTGCGCGCCATGCTGCCGGGGGCCACCGTGCTCGACATCCGCCGCGACCCGCTGGAAACCGCGTGGTCCTGCTACCGCCAGCAGTTCATGGCGCAGCCGCACTTCTCCAGCACCTTCGCCCACCTGGGCACCTGCCTGCGCGGTTGCGAGCGGGCGATGGACGCCTGGCGCGCGCGCGACCCGGCGCGCATCCACCTGTTCCGCTACGAGACGCTGCTGGCCGATCCGGAGGCCGCGATCCGCACCCTGCTCTCCGCCTGCGGCCTGCCGTTCGACCCGGCCTGCCTCGAGTTCCACCGCGCCCGGCGCAGCGTGCGCACCGCCAGCGCGGCCCAGGTCCGGCAACCGCTGCGGCGGGACACCGCGCGCGCCGCCGCCTACGGCAGCCTGCTCGATCCACTGCGCGAGGCGCTGGGAGCATAAAATGCCCGGCATGGACCACCTGCTCATCGTCACCACCGGCGGCACCATCGACAAGGTGTACTTCGACGACAAGTCGGACTTCCAGGTCGGCGAGCCCCAGATCGGCCGCATCCTCGACGAGCTCGGGGTCGCATTCCGCTACGAAGTGATCCCGATCCTGCGCAAGGATTCGCTGCACATCGGCGAGGCGGACCGGGAACTGCTGCGGGCGACGATCGCCGCGCACGACACCCGCCACGTGCTGGTGACCCACGGCACCGACACCATGGTCGAGACCGCGCGGGTGCTGGCCAGCATCCCGGGCAAGGTGATCGTGCTCACCGGCGCGCTCAACCCGGCGCGCTTCCGCGGCTCCGACGCCGAGTTCAACATCGGCACCGCGGTCGGCGCGGTGCAGTCGCTGCCCGATGGCGTGTACATCGCCATGAACGGGCGCGTCTGGGACCCGGCGAAGGTGCGCAAGAACGTCGCCGCCAACCGTTTCGAGGCGGTCGAGTGAGGTGACCGCGCCGCGGCTCAAGCGCGTCTACGAGGCGCCGACGGCCAGCGACGGGATGCGTGTGCTGGTGGACCGGCTGTGGCCGCGGGGCTTGTCGAAGGACGCGGCGAAAGTGGACCTGTGGCTGAAGGAGGTCGCCCCCAGCGACGCCCTGCGCCGCGAGTTCCACGCGCATCCGGAGCGCTTCGAAGCATTCCGCGCCGCCTACGCCGCCGAACTGGAGGGCAGCGAGGCCCTGGCCCGGCTGCGCTCGCTGGCCCGCGCACAACCGGTGACCCTGCTCTACGCCGCGCGCGACGAGGCGCACAACAACGCGGTGGTCCTGCGCGAGCTAGTGGCGCGCTGAGCCGCGGGCGCGCACGACCGGGCTTTGCAGGAAGGGCGGCGCGCCCGCCGCCGCGCGCAGCGCCGGGGCCTGCTCGATCCTGCCGTCGCAGTCGGGCAGCTTCGGCACGATGCCCAGGGAGGTCTTCGCCATCTCGCCCAGGAACGCCAGCCCGAAACGGGCGAACTTGACGCTGTTCTGCGCCGATTCGTCCATGAAGGCCAGGTCGTCGTAGCGCGTGTGGATGTACGGGAAATAGCCGGCGGGGTCCCCGGCCTCGAACATCATCCCCGCCGGATAGCCGGCCGCGGTCCACGAAGCGTGGTCGGAGCAGGCGTAACCGCAGGTCTCCAGGCCGCGGGTGAGGCCGAGCGGCGCCAGGTAGGTGTCGAACAGCCCGGTCATGAAGTCCTGCAGCGCCGGACTCGAATAGTCGGTGACCAGGCGCATGTCGGGCACCGTGCCGGCGCGGTAGTTGGTCATGTCGAGCTGCAGCACGCCGTGGACGTCCAGACCCTGGCTGGCGAAGCTGCTGGCGATCGCCTGCGAGCCGCGCAGGCCGACCTCCTCGGCCGCGTAAGCCATGAACTTGACCGTGCGCCGCGGCCGCCAGCCGCTGTCCAGCGCCACCTTCAGCACCTCGGTCAGCGTGGCGATGCCGGAGGCGTCGTCGTCGGCCCCCGGCGCGTCCATGAACTCGCCGGCACCGGAGTTGCTGGTCGAGTCCAGGTGCCCGCCCAGGACCACGATCTCGTCGGCGAGCTCGTTGCCCTGGATGGTCAGGATCACCGAAGGCTGGATGCCGCACGAGGCGCAGCCGGTGAACAGCTCGACGGTGACGTCGTCGCGGCCCGCGGCGATCGCCTGCCAGGTGTCGCGGATCCATAGCGCCGCGTCGCGCCCGTGGCTGGTGCTGAAGTAGCGGTTGGGCCGGTCGCGCGAAAGGTGCACGATGGTGTCGTAGATCCGTGCCTCGCTGGGCTGGGACAGCCACGGCTCGACGGTGGCGGCGTTGTCGATGGTGTAGGTCGGCGCCGTGGCCTGCAGGGCCTGGCGCGAGCGGTCGGCGCGGATGAAGGCCTCGGCCTCGGCCCGCGTGGCGAAGGCGAAGTAGCCCCCGCAGCGCTGCTCCGCCGCGTGCAGCTCGCGGCCGATGTCGGCGAGCCGATGTTCCGGCAGCCGCGCCACGACCAACGCCTTGCCGGTGCTGTCGAAGCGGGTCGCCGGATCGCGCGCATGGGGACGGATGTAACGCTGGAAGGTGTCGCGCGAGGCGACCACGAACACCTGGGCGAACGGATCGGACTGGCGCTGCACCGGCGCATCGCCGCGGACCGCGGCGTGGGTGGCCGGCGCCAGCAGCAGGAGTGCCGACAACAGGATGGGGGGCATCGCGGGTGATGACGCTCGCATCGGCTACTCCGTTCGCCAGACGAAGGACCCCGGCCGAAGCCGGGGTCCGGGTGACCGCGATGTTGCCACGATCAGAAGGTGATGCTCCAGCTGTCGATGTAACCGCTGTCGCCGTTGTACACGTCCCGCACCCGCAGCTTCCAGGTGCCGTTGAGCGACTCGCTGGAGAGGTTGACGGTGTAGGTCGCGACCACGTCGTTGGCGCTGTCGCTGCCGCTGGAGTTCTTCAGGCGATAGGTCGAGCCATCCGGGGCCACCAGGTCGATCCGCAGGTCGCCGCGGTAGGTGTGGACGATGTCCACCGAGACCTCGGCGTCGTTCGGGGCATTGCCGCTGCGGCCGGAGACCGTGATCGGGCTATCCACCACCCCGGGGTTCGGGATGCTGTAGTTGCCGCCGTTGCTGTAGGTCTGCTCACCGCCGCCACCGCCGACCGTGTAGTCGCCGACCAGGCTGACGCCGGAGAACGACGAGTAGGCCTTCAGCCGGACGTAGTAGGTGCCCGGGGACGGCGAGGCGTAGGTGCAGCTCTCCGAATTGCCGTTCCTGTACGGGCGGCAGTCGTAGGAGCTGTCGGTCGGCGCGCTGCCGAACTTGACGTACATGTCGGCATCGCCGGTACCGCCGGACGAGCTGAAGGTCAGGTTCGACGCACCGCTGGGCACGGTCATGGTGTAGACGACCGAGTTGCCGGTGCTCGCCGACAGGCCGGTGACCGGCACGCCCTTGGTCAGCTCGCTGCCGCCGCCGCCACCGCCGCCGGTGCTGTAGTCGGCCAGGACCGACACGCCGGAGAACGAGGAGTAGGCCTTGACCCGCACGTAGTAGGTGCCGGTCGAGGGCGAGGCGAAGGTACAGCTCTCCGAGTTGCCGCTCTTGTACGGGCGGCAGTCGTAGGAGCTGTCGGTCGGCGCGCTGCCGTACTTGACGTACAGGTCGGCGTCGCCGCTGCCGCCGGAGATGCTGACCACCAGGTTGCTGGCGCCCGACGGGACCGCGATCGTGTAGTCGATGTCGTTGCCGGTGCTGGCCGACTGGTTGGTCATCGGCACGCCCTTGGTCAGCGGGCCGCCGGTGCTGCCGCCGCCACCGCCGCCGCCGTCGCAGCTCACGTCCACGGCGTTGAACGCCGCGGTCACCGCCGCCGCCCCGTAGCCCAGGTCGGCGGCCGCCGTTTCCACGCCGCAGGCCGCGTCGTTGTAGTCGGAGCTGGAGCTCCAGTACAGGCGGTTGGCGCGGGCGAAGGCCTTGAACGCCTTCGGCGTATCCCAGCCGCTGCTGGTGGCGAGCACGTAGAACGCCTTGTTGTACACGCCCGACGAGTAGTGCACGTTCAGGCCGCTGTAGTAGTCGTTGGCGCTGTCGATGGAGGCGCCGTCCAGCGGCGGATTGTTCATGTAGCGCAGCGCGCCGCTGCCCTTGAAGATCTGGGCGCCGACCAGGAAGTCGTTGCTGCCGTTCATGTAGTACTCGGCGGCTTCGCCGGCCATGTCGGAGAACGCCTCGTTGATGCCGCCGGCCTGCCCGGAGTAGACCAGGCCCGAGTTCTGCTCGGTGAAGCCGTGCGAGACCTCGTGCGCCGAGACGTCGAGGCTGACCAGCGGATAGAAGGTGCTGGCGCCGTCGCCGAAGGTCATGCCGGTGCCGTCCCAGAACGCGTTCTCGTAGTTGCTGCTGTAGTGCACGCGCATCTGCAGCTGGAACGACAGCGGCGCGACGCCGATGTAGTCCTGGTACATGTCGAACACGACGCCCCCGAAGTAGTGCGCGTCGTTGATCGGCGAGTAGGCGCCGTTGATCGACTTGAAGGTGTTGCGCGGGCAGGTGTACGAGAACGCGGTGCTGCCGCTGGTGCCGTGGTTGAGGTTGATGCTGCGGACGTTGGCGTTGTTCATGGTGCAGGTGCTGCCGCTCTGCGCCACGTCCAGGTAACCGAAGTCGGTGCCGTACTCGTACTGGCCGGTCTTCTGGTTGCCGCCGGGGCCGGTGCCGATCTCGGCGGTGGCCAGGCCGTCCCACTGGGCGAGGACCTCGCCGCTGCGGGCGTCGACGACCACGAACGGGCGGGTCGGCGAACCGCCGTTGGGCGCGTCGGCGAACATCTCGACGACGAAGGCCAGGTGCGCCTGGCGATGGTCGTCGATGTAGATCATGCGCTCGGCCTTCTCGCGGCTGATCTTCAGCGCGGCGGCGCGGTTGCCGAACGCGGCGTGCCTGGCGAGCGCAAGCGCCTGCGCCTTCGGCACCCGGCCCTTCACCGACGGCAGGTCGCCGGCGAGGCCCTCGACCTTGCGCCCGAACAGGTTGCGCAGGCTGCCGTCGCGGTTCTCGCTGACGATCACCTGCTCGCCGAACACGGGGATCCCGTGGAAGGTCTGCTGGTAACGGAAGTGGCGGGTCCCGTCCGCGTCGGTGGCGCTGGTCAGCAGGCGCAGCCCGCTGTCGGCGCCTAAGCCGAGCATCTCGGCATGGCGGTCGGCGACGTTGGCCGGGGCGCCGATGCGCGCGGCGGCGGCCCGGTACTGCTTGTACATGTGGCCGGCATCCTGCTCGTGCAGGTTGACGTGGGTGGCGGCCTGGGCGGACATGGCGGCGAGTGCGAACGCCAGGGGCGAAAGCACGGCGAGGGAGCGAACACGACTGCTGGAGTGCATTACGGTGTCCTCGGATTGACGGTCAGGGTGTGCCGCAGCCGACCCGGCGCAGGCGCGCCGGGCCCGGTGGCGTGGGCAGGTCAGGTGCTTTCGGTCGCCCGGAAGGGGATTGGCGAAGCGCTTGGCGTCCATGCGTTCCCGGCTGCGGATGCCGCGGCAGCGGCTGGGGTCCGGGTTCCTGCCGGACCAGGCGCGACGCGCACGCGGCACGTCGCTGTCCCCACGCTAAGCCACGGTTCATCCACGATTCAAGTTGCGGGCGCAGCAATCCGGCCCTTCATAAATGCGACGTACGTCACACTTTCGGGCTGCAACCGGTTGCAGATTTCATGAATACGGTTCCAGCCGGGAACCCCGGCTGGCCGCTGCTTCAGAACATTCCCGTTTCGAGCCGCGCCGCCTCGGACATCATGGTCCGGTTCCACGGCGGGTCGAACACCAGCTCGACGTCGGTGTCGGTGACGGTGGGAATCATCTCCAGCTTGCTGCGCACGTCGTCGACCAGGATGTCGCCCATGCCGCAGCCGGGCGCGGTCAGGGTCATGCGCACGGTGACCAGGCGCCCGCCGTCCTCGCGGTGCGAGACCGAGGCCTCGTACACCAGGCCCAGGTCGACGATGTTGATCGGGATCTCGGGGTCGAAGCAGGTCCGCAGCTGGCGCCAGACCAGCTCCTCCACCGCGTCGTCGGAGGCGTCCTCGGGCAGTTCCAGCGGCTCGGCCGGCTCCTTGCCGATCGCGTCGGCGTCCTGCCCGGCGATCCGGAACAGGTTGCCTTCCACGAACACCGTGTAGCTGCCACCCAGGGCCTGGGTGATGTAGCCGGCGGTGCCGGCCGGAAGGGTGACCGCGTCGCCCTGCGGAACCAGGACCGCGGGGCAATCGCGCTCGAAGCGCACCGGTTCACTGCTGCGGGAGTACATGACGGCCTGCGGGTTGCACCGCATGTATTCTACGCCGCATGGCACACCCCGCAGAGCGCCGCGCGCGCTGGCTGGCGCCGCGCCTGCTCGCCGCGCTCCTGCTCGTGGTCGGCATCGTGGGCTGCGCCGCCGCCTGGATCCTCCTGTCCCTCGCAAGCGCCAGCCAGTGCAGCTGGATGGCGCTGCTGGCCGGGCTCGACGCCGCGCTGCTGCTGCGGCTGTCGGGCCTGCGCCGCGGCAACGCGCGGATGCTGCTCGGGCTGGGCGCCACCGCCGTGACCATCGTCGCTGCCAGCTGGGGAATCGCGGCCACGCAAATGGGCCGCAGCGTCGGGGTGCTGCCCTGGATCTCGGCGACCAAGCTGGGGCCCGGCTTCGCCTGGACGCTGCTCGGGCTGGCCAACACCCCGGTGGACTGGGCGTGGCTGGGGGCGGGCCTGGTCGCGGGAGCAGTGCTGTCACGGTGAGCCGACCATGGGTCGGCTCTACCGGGGCGTGTAAAGCCGACCATGGGTCGGCTCTACGGGGGCGTGTAGCGCCGACCCGTGGTCGGCTGCGCTTCAATGCCCGCCGTCGAGCGCCTTCAGTTCGGCCACCAGCGCGCCCGCCATTTCAGCGCCGTCGCCGTAGAGCATGCGCGTGTTGTCTGCGTAGAACAGCGCGTTCTCGATCCCGGCGAAGCCGGTGCCGCGGCCGCGCTTGATCACGATGGCGTTCCTCGAGGCGGCGACGTCGAGGATCGGCATGCCAAAGATCGGCGAGGACGGATCGGTCTTCGCCACCGGATTGACCACGTCGTTGGCGCCGATCACCAGGGACACGTCGGTGTTCGGGAACTCCGGGTTGATGTCGTCCATGTCGGCGATCAGGTCGTAGGGCACGCCGGCCTCGGCCAGCAGCACGTTCATGTGCCCGGGCATGCGCCCGGCGACCGGGTGGATCGCGAACTTCACCTTGACCCCGCGCTCGATCAGGCGCTGCGCCAGCTCCCAGATCTTGTGCTGGGCCTGGGCCACGGCCATGCCGTAGCCGGGGACGATCACCACGCGCCCGGCATACGCCATCATCGCGGCGACGTCGGCGGCCTCGATCGGCTTCTGCGCGCCGGCAATTTCCTGCGCCCCGGCCGCGCCGCCGCTCCCGAAGTTCGAGAACAGCACGTTGCGCAGCGAGCGGTTCATCGCCTTCGCCATCAGCCGGGTCAGCAGGATGCCGGCCGCGCCGACCATCATGCCGGCGACGATCAGCGCCTGGTTGCCGAGCACGTAGCCTTCGAACGCGACCGCGAGGCCGGTCAGCGCGTTGTACAGCGAGATCACCACCGGCATGTCGGCGCCGCCGATCGGCAGGGTCATCAGCACGCCCAGCAGCAGCGCGACCAGGAAGAAGGCGACGATCGTCGGCGCCCCGAGCTGGTGGACCACGATCCCGCCGAGCACCAGCGCGGCCACGAACACCAGCCCGTTGACCAACTGCTGCCCGGGGAACAGGTAGCGCTTGTCCATGCGCCCGTCGAGCTTGGCCCAGGCAATCACCGAGCCGGACAGCGAGACCGCGCCGATCAGCGCGCCGAGCACGCCCAGCACCAGGGTCACCGGCGAGGGGGCCGCGCCAACGTCGTTGAAGCGCAGCAGCTCCACCGCGCCGATCGCCGCCGCGGAGCCACCGCCCATGCCGTTGAACAGCGCGACCATCTGCGGCATGTCGGTGATCGCGACCTTCCTCCCCCACACCCAGGCGCCGGCCACGCCGAGCGCGGTGGCGAGCAGGATCAGGCCGAAGTTGTGCAGCCCGGGCAGCAGCAACGTCGCGAGCGTCGCCAGCAGCATGCCGGCGCCGGCCCACTGGATGCCCGACCGCGCGGTGCGCGGCGAGGCCATGCGCTGCAGGCCGAGCAGGAACAGGGTCGCGGCGACGAAGTAGCTGGCACTGGCGAGCAGCTGCAGCTGGCCGGGGGTCATGCGCCCTCCCCCCCGCCCTGGCCGCGGCCCTTGCTGCTCTTGAACATCTCCAGCATGCGCTCGGTCACCACGTAGCCGCCGGCGGCGTTGCCCGCGCCCAGCAGCACCGCGACGAAGCCGATCGCCTTCTCCAGCGGGGTGTCGGCATGGCCGAGCACGACCATGGCGCCGACCAGGACGATGCCGTGGATGAAGTTGGAGCCGGACATCAACGGCGTGTGCAGGATCACCGGCACCCGCGAGATGATCACGTGCCCGGCGATGGCCGCGAGCATGAACACGTACAGGGCCATGAAGCCCAGCGCCATGGCATCGTCCATCCGGCCTCCCCGCGCGTGGTGGTGCCCGTGATCATACCCGTGTCAACCGCGGCCCCGGCCGTGCGTTCCCCGGTCGTATGCTGCTGAGCGTGAGCGCCGAGCCGACCATCCCGCGCCCGCCCGGAGACGCCCCGGAGGCCGCCCCCGCGACCACCCTCGAGGGCTTCCTCGAGGCGATCGCCCCGCGCGCCTTCCGTTTCGCGGAACTGGGCCTGCGCCACCGCGAGGAGGCGCTGGACGCGGTCCAGGAGGCGATGCTGCGGATGCTCGGCTATCGCGAGCGCCCGGCGGAGGAATGGACGCCCTTGTTCTGGCGGATCCTGCGCACGCGGGTCGTGGATGCGCAGCGCCGGCGCGCGCTGCGCCTGCGCTGGCTGGCCCCGTCGGCGCCGCCCGGCGGCGAGGACACGGCGGTGGACTGGCCGGACCCCGGCCCGGACCCCGCCGGCCACCACGACGCGCGCGAGGCCTGGGCCCGGCTCGCGGATGCGCTGGCGGCGCTACCGCGGCGACAACGCGAGGCCTTCACCCTGCGGGTGCTGGAGGACCTCGACGTGGCCGACACGGCGAAAGCGATGGGTTGCAGCGAGGGCTCGGTGAAGACACACCTGTCGCGGGCGCGCGAAGCGCTGCGGCGGCAACTGGAGGATTGGCAATGAACCACCACGACGCACCGCGGGACGAAGGCCTGGCGGCGTTCGAGCGCCAGGCGCGCGCTGCGCACGCGCGCGCGCTCGAGGCGCTGTCGCCGCGGACCCGCGCGCAACTGCACAACCGCCTGCAGGCGGCGCTTGCCCGGGGCCGGCCCGCGCCCAGGCGCGACTGGCGCTGGATCGCCGCGCCCGCGCTGGCGCTGGCCTTGGCGCTGTGGCTGCCGCGACCGGGCGTCGAAGACCCTGGCGTGGATCCGGCGTTGGTCGCCGCCGCGGCCACCGGCGCGCTGGCCTCGCCGGTCGCGGCGCTGGAACAGGACCCCGAGTTCTATGCCTGGCTGGGATCGGACGATGCGTCCGCCCTGGCGATGGAGTGATGCCATGACCCCGATGCTTCGATCGTTGCTGCTCGCCGCCCTGCTCGCGCCCCTTGCCGGTGGCGCGCAGGCCGGCGAATCCGCCGCCCCGCCGCCGCAGGCCACCCTGCCCGCGTGGGACGACCTGTCGCCGGCGCAACGCGAGCTGCTGGTCGCGCCGCTGCGCGAGCGCTGGAACGCCAATCCCGCCGAGCGGGCGCGCATGCTCGAGCGCGCGCAGCGCTGGCAGTCGCTCAGCCCCGAAGAGCGCAGGCGCGCGCACCGCGGCATGCATCGCTGGGAGCACATGGACCCCGAGCACCGGCGGCAGATGCGCGCACTGTTCTCGAAGATGCGCCAGCTCGACGCGACCCAGCGCAAGGCGCTGCGCGAAAAGTGGCACGCGATGACCCCGGAGCAGCGCCGGGCCTGGGTGGACGCGAACGCGCCGAAGGGCGAGTGAACACCCGCGCCGCGCGGCTCAGTCGCGCGGCGGGAACACGGTCTTCGCCAGCAGTTCGTCGTCCCAGTCCGGCGCCAGCGCGCCTTCGTGCAGCAGCAGCGCGGCGAAGTTGAACAGGTTGCGCGCGTACATCTCGCTGGCGTGCACGGCGCCGGCGCTAGCCAGGCCGAGCGGGCCGGCCACGGTGACGCCGTCGCGCGCCACGGTCTCGCCGGGGCGGGTCGACTCGCAGTTGCCGCCGGTTTCGGCGGCCAGGTCCACGATCACGCTGCCCGGGCGCATGCCGGCGACCATCGCCGCACTGATGATCCGGGGCGCCGGCCGGCCCGGCACCGCGGCGGTGCACACCACCACGTCCACGCCGCGCAGATGCTCGCCCAGCCGGCGCTGCTGCTCCGCGCGCTCCTCCTCAGTGAGCGCGCGCGCGTAGCCGCCCTCGCCGGCCGCACTGACCCCGAGATCCAGGAAGCGCCCGCCCAGCGATTCGATCTGCTCGCGGGTTTCCGGCCGCACGTCGAAGCCTTCCACCTGCGCGCCGAGCCGTTTCGCGGTCGCGATCGCCTGCAGGCCCGCGACACCGGCACCCACCACCAGCACCTTCGAAGGCCGGATCGTGCCTGCCGCGGTGGTGAGCATCGGGAAGAAGCGCGGCGCGAGCTGTGCGGCGAGCAGCATCGCCTTGTAGCCGGCCATCCCCGCCTGCGAACTGAGCACGTCCATCGCCTGCGCGCGCGTGGTCCGCGGCAGCCGTTCGAGCGGGAACGCGACGATCCCGCGCTCGCGCAGCGCGGCCTCGCGCTCGGCGTCGGCGCCGGGTTGCAGGATGCCGACCAGCATCGTCCCGGGTTCGAGCATCGCGATCCGCTCCGGCGCCGGAGGCTGCACGCACAACACCAGCCCGGCACCGGCATACGCGGCGGCCGCGTCGTCCACGAGCTGCGCGCCCGCGTCGGCGTAGGCCTGGTCGTCGAAGCAAGCGCCGGCCCCGAGGCCGCGCTCGATCCGGACCTGCGCGCCGGCGGCGACGAACTTGCGGCAGGTCTCCGGCGTCAACGCCGTGCGCCGCTCCCCCGGCGCGGTTTCCCGCGCCACCGCAATGGTCACTGCCATGCACCGCTCCACCGGCTGGTTGCCGGCATCCTAGCGGAACCGTCCCCCGGATGAACCCGATGGCGTGGCGCGGGCACCGTGCCCGCGCGGCTCAGGCGGCGCGCGCGGCGGCCCGGCCGAGCTGCTGCCGGACCAGGCGCATCGCCTCGTCGAACGGCGACTCGTCGGCTTCCGCGAACAGGTGGCCGCTGCGGACCAGCGCGGCCAGCTGCTCCGGCGACGCGACCAGCTGGCGGATGCCACGCCGGTTGACCAGCAGCAGGCGCGAGGTCAGCGGGCTGATCCAGGCGACCTTGACCGAACATTCGATGCCGCGCTCGTCGGACAGCCGCATCCAGTCGCCCGGGCGCAGCCGGCGCATGCGCTCGGCCACGGCCGGATCGAAGTCGAGGGCGTCGGTGCCGCCCACCAGGCGCAGCAGCGGCGCGTCGTCCTCGTCCGCCGACACCGCCGGCGACGGGCGCCGCTGTTCGCGCGGCGCATCCGGGAACGCGAGGGTGCGGGCGAGGCCGGCCATCCACTCGCCGGCGACCTGCTCGTCGAGGCCGGAACTGGCCAGCGCTTCGACCAGCCCGTCATGCAAGGCCAGCACCCGCTCGGCGACATCGGCGCCGCCGGCCCGCGCCGCGGCTTCGTCCACCGCGACCAGTTCGTCGGCCAGGGCCAGCACCCGCGCATGGCGCGCGGAGCCTTCGCCTTCGCGCAGCAGCACCTGGACGAGGTGGTGCTGCCAGTGGCGCTCCAGGAAATGGGCAATGGTCTGGGTCAGCGCGCGACCCTGCAGGCGCTCGGCCAGCGCTTCGCCGGCGCGGCGGCGGGCGTGCAGCAGGCGCTCGCGGCCGTGCACCGATTCCTGCGCGCGCCGCTCGACGATCTGCGAACGGCGGCGCTGCTGCTCGAGCAGGTCCTGCAGCTCGCTCGCGGCGAGCTCGAAGATCGCCAGGTCCTCGTTGAACTCGGCGACGACCTTGTCCACCAGCCGCGACGCCCGGTCGAGCAGCTCGCGATCCTGCGGCGAGGTGCCGTCGTTGCTCTCGCAGCTCAGCGCCAGCGCGTCGAGCATGCGCCGCGCCGGATGGTCGTCGCGCACGAACAGGTTGTCGTCGGTCAACGCGACCTTGACGTAGGACATCACCAGCTTGGCGAACAGGCGACGCGATTCCTGCACCAGCGCGTGGCTGCGCAGCAGCGACTGGAACAGCAGGCCGGTCAGGTCGACCGCGTCTTCCTGGTGCTGGTCGAGGCGCGTCCGGTCCGGATCCAGGCCGAGGCGGCGCGCGCCTTCGACCAGCTCCTCGCGGATCGCCTTGTGCAGGTCGCACTTGCCGGCGAGCGCGGCTTCGAAGTTGCGCACGCCATCGCGCTGCAGCAACGACACCACGCTGACCACTTCCTGGATGCGCAACTCGCGGCGCTCGGCCAGGCGGCGGTCGGGGGCATGCTGGGCCGGAACCGACTGGTCGCCGAGCATGCCTTCGCGCCACAGGTGCAGCATGTCGCGCAGTTGCTGGTGCTTGACCCGGGCACCCGGGGAATCGCGGAACACGTCGGCCGGCGCGGACCCCGCCGCTGCCGGGGCGGCCGGCGACGACGCCTGGGCCGGAACGGCGGGTGACGGCGGCGCGGATGCGGCCGGCGCGGCCGGCGCGAATGGATTCGGGACCTGTGGCGGCGCCGCGATCGGCGCACCAAGGTACGGCGGGGGTGCCTCCGGCATCGCACCGCCGATCCCCGCCTCGAGCAACGCGCGGGCCTGCTGCGCGGCGGCATCGGAACCGAACCCCGTGCCGGGCATCGGCTGCACCGGGACCTGCGGCAACACGTCCGGCGGCGGCGGTGGCGCGCTCATGCGCCGCGGGTCGGCGTGGAAGCCGTTCGCGGCGAGCTGGGTGTTCAGGCGCCCGTAGAGCTCGCCCAGGACCTTCGCCAGTTCCTGCTCGTACTGGCGGAACAGCAAGGGCTGCAGGCTCGGCGAGATCTCCGCGTCGCGGAAGGTCTGGACGAAGGCGTCGGCCAGCAGCGAGGCGCCGACCGGGTTGGCCGCTTCCGGCACGCCCATCGCCCGGGCCAGCGACTCGAAGCGCAGGCCGAGCATCTCCAGCGCGCGCTGGTAGCGGCGGGAAATCGAATCGGCCAGGCGCTGGCCGGCGAGGTGGAACTCGAGCTCGTTTTCGCGCACCAGGCCGAGAGGGGCGTTGCCGCGGGCGGCGGTGGCGCGGCCGCAGAAGTCGTCGAAGCTGCGCCCGATCAGCTCGCGGAACTTCATCACGTAGCCGGAGCCGCGCTGGCGCAGCGCGAGCACCGTCATCAGGTCCTTGCGGTTCACGCCCTCGTGGCCACCGCGCAGGTTCTCGTGCAGCTGTTCCTCGATCGGCCGGTACAGGCCCGCGGGCACGGCACCGAGCTGCTCGACGGCGATGCGCTTGAGTTCGTCGAGCAGGCGCGCCGGGTCGCATGCGACGGCGCCGGTCATCTCGGGGTGCTGGATGGACACGGGGGGCATCCCTCGCCGGGCTTCCTGCCGCGGCACGATTGAACTTGAACCGAGCATAATGATGCCGTGACCTTCGTCCACAGCTACCTCAAGGATATGTGATGGCGTTCGCATTCGGTGGGCGGCCTTGAACGCCATCATCACAAGCCTGAACGCGCGCCAGTCGGTGCCCTCCCGCCTGCTGCAGGAGCCGGCCCCCGACGAGGCCACCCTCCTGTCCATGCTCGCCGCCGCGGTGCGCGTTCCCGACCACGGAAAACGCGTGCCGTGGCGCTTCCTGCGGATCGCGGGCACCGCCCGCGACGCGCTGGGCGAGGCCCTGGTCGCACGCGCACTGGAACGCGACCCGGAGGCGGGCGAAGCGACGCTTGAAAAGGATCGCAACCGGTTCCAGTCGCCGCTGGTGCTGGCGGTCGTGGCGCGGCTCGGGCCGGACCCGAAGATCCCGGAGTCCGAGCGCTTCGCCTCGGCATGTTGTGTCTGCTTCGCGCTGCTGCAGGCGGCGCAAGGCCATGGCTTCGGCGCGCAATGGCTGACGGGCTGGCCGGCCTACGACCCGGCGATCCTGCGCCTGCTCGGCATCGCCGCGGACGAGAAGATCGCCGGCTTCATCCACATCGGGACGTCGCGCACGACATTGCGCGATCGCGAGCGCCCGGACCCCGCCACGCTGATCGAAGACTGGAGGCCCGCGTGACCCCGGGTAGCGGCGCGCAACCGACGCTGTACCTGGTCGACGCCAGCCTGTACGTGTTCCGCGCCTGGCATTCGATGCCGGACGAGTTCCAGGACGCGGACGGCTGGCCGACCAATGCGGTGCACGGCTTCGCCCGGTTCCTGCTCGAGCTGCTCGAGCGCGCGCGGCCGCAGCACATTGCCGTCGCCTTCGACGAGGCGCTGGACAGCTGTTTCCGCAATGCGCTGTACCCGGCCTACAAGGCCAACCGCGAGCCTGCGCCTGAGGCGCTCAAGCGCCAGTTCGGCCACTGCAAGTCGCTGTGCATGGCGCTGGGCCTTGAGGTGCTGGCGCATGCAGAGTACGAGGCCGACGACCTGATCGGCAGCGCCTTGTGCCATGCGCGCGCCCGCGGCCATCGCGGGGTGATCATTTCGGCGGACAAGGACCTGTCGCAACTGCTGCAGGGCGCCGACGAGCAATGGGATTTCGCCCGCGGCCAGCGCTGGGGTGCCGACGGCGTGCATGCGCGCCAGGGCGTGCACGCGCACCAGGTCGCCGACTTCCTCGCGCTGTGCGGCGACGCCGTGGACAACATCCCGGGCGTGCCGGGCATCGGCGCCAAGACCGCGGCGGTGCTGCTGGCGCATTTCGGCAGCCTCGACGCGCTTCTGGAACGCCTCGACGAAGTGCCGTTCCTGCGTTTCCGCGGGGCCGCCGCCGCCGCGACAAAGCTTCGCGCGCACCGCGACCAGGCGCTGCTGTGCCGGCGCCTGACCACGATCGCCTGCGACGCACCGCTGGGCCACGAACAGGCCTTCGAGCGGCGCAATCCGGATGCGGAAGGGCTGCGCGAGCTGTGCGACGCGCTGCGTTTCGGGCCGATGACCCGGCGCCGGCTGCACGAGGCGGCGGGCGTGGAGATGGCGACAGCGTGAGCGCCCCCCTGCCCGACGCCGAAGTGCTGTGCGAAGGCAAGTGGCTGCGGCTGCTGCGGCGTGGTCGCTGGGAGTATGTCGAGCGCACCCATCCAGGCGGCATGGCGGTGGTGATCGTGGCGGTGACGCCAGCCGACGAACTGCTGTTCGTCGAGCAGCCGCGCGCGGCGCTGGGTGCACGCACGATCGAACTGCCCGCCGGCCTGGTCGGCGACGAGCACGCCGGGGACACGCTGGAAGCAGCGGCGCGCCGCGAACTGGTCGAGGAAACCGGCTGGGAACCGGCGCGCGTCGAGGTGCTGGCCATCGGCCCGACCAGCCCGGGCATGAGCAACGAGCGCGCCGCGTTCGTCCGTGCCAGCGGCCTCGTCCGGGTCGGCGAAGGCGGCGGTGTCGGCGGCGAGGAGATCCTGGTCCACGCCGTGCCGCGTACGCACGCGGCCGCGTGGTTGAGCGACATGCACGCGCGCGGCTTCCAGGTGGATCTCAAGGCCTGGAGCGGGCTCTGGTTCGCCGCCCACGCGTCGGACGCCGGATCACCCCATCCGAATCCGGCGTAGCAGCGGCCGCTTCAGTCCACCGGTGCCTTCCTTCGCGGAATCGATCGCCATTGGAAGCTGTCACCGGAATACGTCATGTAGCCGAATCTGTTTGCACAAGCAATCTTTTCGGCGTCGCCCTGGACAGCCATGGCGCCAAGGAGAAGCGGCGTGTTGCCGGATAGATCGTATGCACCGATCTTGCGATTACCCGGAGGTCCACTTACGACGGTCAGCGCCTTCCCCGCGCCATGAATCGCTGCAACAGGTTCGTTTGTGACGACATGCCATTGCCCCGAATCCAGATTGAATGTGCCCCATCCATAGGCGAATCGGACAGCCTGCAAATGATCACTCCCTGTCTCGACCAAGGCATCGACAGCCGCGTTTTGCGGAAGCGTTATCTTGCGCGATTGGTGCTCTCCAAGTAGCCACAGGGAATTGCCCGCCACCGCGACCCCTTCTTTCTCGGTCTTGAGCAGAAGGTCATCCAGTCCGCCGCGTGGAAGTTGATACCTGAATGGAATCTGCTGCCCACTGCTTGCATCCCTAACGTACGGCTTCTTGTCGCGGTCGATGTAGTAGTAACTCCTCCCGTCCTCGGACAGTCGCATCGCAAACCTCCGAAAATCCTCGCCAAACGCACTCGAGAAAGTGGAGTCTCCGATCAATCGCCATGGATGGCTGTCATAAATTCTTGCTCGATAACCATCTTCGCTGCCTGCGATCGTCGTCACGACCAATACGTAGCTGCCTTGGAAATCCACCGCGACCAGCCCGCCCTTGATCTCGATCTTTTTCGTTCCAGAGACGAAATAGTTCGAGCTTTCGTCACCCTCGTTGACGGAGATGGAAATGACCGCCCTTTCGCCATCGGGAGCGATCCAGAAATGATCGTATCTGCTCTTCATCGCTGGCAAGCGATGTGACCATTCAACCCCGCGCGGAGAGCTATGGAAAACAGTAGTGCCGCCTTCGCCCCTGACAATACCCAAGGTGCCTTTCGGCGAGCTGCAACTCAAGAGCTTCCCATCGGTTGTATTCGGGATTCCTGCCTTCTCTACGACGCCAGCATGAACAATGCTGGCAAATGCGGCAGCGGCCATCGCGCACGCAAGCGCAATTCCGCGAGCGGTTCGTTCCATCGATATTCTCCCATTCTCGACAAAATCCACTTCCAGCGAGTTCAAATGGGTCTTTTTGATCGCGGTTGCCCGCGCGGCGTTTGACTATCGCGCGTAGCGGTCGGTCGCTTCCACCAGCGCGTGCACGTGCTCGGGTTCGAACGCCGAGTGGCCGGAGCCCGGGTTGATGACGAGTTCCGACTTCGGCCAGGCCTTGTGCAGTTCCCAGGCGTTCTGGATCGGGCACACCACGTCGTAGCGGCCGTGCACGATCACGCCCGGGATGTCGGCGATGCGGTGCGCGTCGCGCAGCAACTGGTCTTCGACCTCGAAGAAGCCGCCGTGGACGAAGTAGTGGTTCTCGATCCGCGCGAACGCCAGCGCGAACTGCGGGTCCTCGTGGCCGGCGACGAAACCGGGATCCATGTGCAGGAAGCTGGTCGCGCCTTCCCACACGCTCCACGCCCGCGCCGCGGCCAGCCGCGTGGCCTCGTCGTCCGAAGTCAGGCGGCGGTGGAACGCGCTGATCAGGTCGTGGCGTTCCACTTCCGGGATCGCGGCGATGTACTGCTCCCACGCGTCCGGGAACAGGCGTGAGGCGCCCTGCTGGTAGAACCACTCCAGCTCCCAGCGGCGCAGCATGAAGATGCCGCGCAGGACCAGCTCGGTCACCCGCTGCGGATGCGATTCGGCGTAGGCCAGCGCCAGGGTCGAGCCCCAGCTGCCGCCGAACACCTGCCAGCGGTCGATGCCCAGCTTCGTGCGCAGCTTTTCGATGTCCGCGACCAGGTGCCAGGTGGTGTTGTCCACCAGGTCGGCGTGCGGGGTCGAGCGCCCGGCGCCGCGCTGGTCGAACAGCACCATGCGGTACTTCGCCGGATCGTGGAAGCGGCGCATCTTCGCGCTGCAACCCGCGCCCGGGCCGCCGTGCAGCAGCACCACCGGCTTGCCGTCGGGGTTGCCGCACTGCTCGTAATAGAGCTTGTGGCGGCCGTCCACCTCGAGGATGCCGGTGTCGTAGGGCTCGATATCGGGAAACAGCGTACGCATGCGTGGCTCCTGTGCGGAGCTCACATTGTAGGCCAGCGGCCGAAGCCCACCCGGTCGCGGCCCTCGAGGTCGCGGCCGGTGCCGACCTCGGCGAAGCCCGCCGCCAGCAGCAGCGCGCGCACCGCCGCGCCCTGGTCGAAGCCGTGCTCGAGCAGCAGCCATCCGCCGGGCACCAGGTGCGCCGGTGCGTCGCGCACGATGACGCGGATGTCGTCGAGCCCGTCCGCGCCCGACGCGAGCGCCGCGGCGGGCTCGAAGCGCAGGTCGCCCTGCGCGAGGTGCGGGTCGCCGTCGGCCACGTAGGGCGGATTGCTCGCGACCAGGTCGAAACGCTCGCCGGCCAGCGGCTCGAACCAGTTGCCGTGGCGGAATTCGACGTTGCCCGCGCCGAGCGCGTCGGCGTTGCCGCGCGCGACCGCCAGCGCCGCGCCACTGGCGTCGGTCGCGACGACCCGGGCGCGCGGCCGCTCCAGCGCCAGCGCGAGTGCGATCGCACCGCTGCCGGTGCCGAGGTCGGCGATCCGCGACGGCGTTCCCGGCGGCAGCCGTTCCAGCGCCAGTTCCACCAGGCGTTCGGTTTCGGGGCGCGGCACCAGCGTGTCCGGCGTCACCCGCAGATCAAGGTGCCAGAACCCGCGTCGGCCGGTGAGGTAGGCGACCGGCTCGCCGGCTTCGCGTCGCGCCAACAGCCCCTCGAAGCGCTGCACCGCGGCCGCGTCCGGCGACTCGTCGCCGTGCGCGTACAACCACGCGCGCGGGCGCCCCAACGCGTGCGCCAGCAGCAGCGCCGCGTCGCCCGGCTCGACCCGGGCGGCCGCGGCGCGCAGCAGGGCGTCGATCCGCGGCACCGCTCAGCGGATCGGGAACGCCAGCGGCTGGCCCCTGCGTGCGGCCACCTGGGCGGCGCACATGCGGATGCTTTCCAGCTCCTGCGCCAGCGCGCGCGGGCCGCCTTCGACGTCGGCCATGCGCTTGGCGAACTTCGCCTCCAGCGCGTCGGCCTCGGCATCGCTGCACATGCCGGCGGCGTAGCCCATGACCACCGCCGCGCCGGCCGGTGCCAGCTTCGCCTGCAGGTCCCCGAAGTGCGCATCGATCCATTCGCGCAGCGCCGGGCGGGTGGACGCATGGCCCATCTGCCCGCCGACCGCCGGGAAGATCTCGTTGCGGCGCAGCAGGCCCTCCTCGAACACCAGCGCGCGCATGCGCGCGTTCAACGCCGGATCCTCGGTGCTGCCCATCGCCGACAGCAGCTGGCTGCGCAGGACCGCGTCCTGGCTGGCGCGGAAGTGCATCTCCGCCGCCTCGAACGCGGGCTTGCCGCCTTCCTGCACGGCGACCGCGAGCGCTGTGCCGCGCAGGTCCTGGGCGACCGCGTCGGCATGCAGCGCACCGTCGCCGCCCATGCCGAGCACCGCGCGCCCGGCCGCGTCCATCCGGGTGCGGATGTCGGGGTCTTCCAGGGTCAGCGCGAAGAAGTCCACGAGCGTGCTGCGCAGCAGCGCGTCGTCGTCGCTGTCGCCCTCGCGCGGCAGCAGGCCGAGCCGCTCCAGCCGCGGGCGGTAGATTTCCGCGACCTCGGCGTGGAACGCGGCGCGCGCCGCCTCGTCCTTGAGCAGGTGCTCGGCCATCCATTCGGTCTGGCCCATGCCGGCGGTGACCGTCTGCCGCACCGGCGCCGATGCGAACTTCGGCAGCGCCGCCAGCAGCTGCGCCGGGGTCAGCTTGCCGGCGCCATAGGCGGCGGTGACCGAATCGGCGTAGACCCGCTGTTCGCGCTCGTCGAGTTGCGCGAACGCGTCGCCCAGCGCAGCCTGGAGTTCCGGCGTGAGCGCGAACCGGTAGTAGCCGTTTCCGTGCGCGTTGGGCATCACCCATGCCGGGCAGCCTTCGGCATCGGCCAGTTCCATCCGTCCCTGCTTGCCGGTGAACAGCATGCGTTCCGTATGCACCTCGTCGCCGCTGCCGTAGCGCACCACCAGCGGGATGCCCCAGGTACCGGCGTCCTTCGCGCTTGAACCGATCGGCAGGTAGCGTTGCTGGCTGAGCTGGAGCGCCGGACGGTCGCCGCTGCAATCCAGCGAGACCTGCAGGAACGGGACGCCCGGCTGATCGATGAAACTGGTGAAGGCCGCCGCGATCGCCTCCGGCGCGTCGGACTGCGCCGCCACCGCGCCGATCAGGTCGGCGCTGGTCGCGTTGCCGCGCGCATGCGCCTGCAGGTAGTTGCGGATGCCGGTGCGGAACTTTTCCGGGCCGATGTACTGCTCGAACATGTTCAGCACCGCGCCACCCTTCTGGTAGGTGATGCCGTCGAACGCGGCCTGGATGTCGGTGAAGTCGCGGATCGGCTCATGCACGCGACGGGTGCTGGCGAGGCTGTCGGCACCCATCGCGTGCAGCGCGCCCTCCAGCAGTCCGCGGTCGGTGTGCGCCTCCGGCTGCAGCTGGCCGTGGATCTTGTTGCCCATCCAGGTGGCGAAGCCCTCGTTGAGCCACAGGTCGTCCCACCAGCGCATGGTCACCAGGTCGCCGAACCACTGGTGCGCGAGCTCGTGCGCGCTCACGCCCCAGAACGCCTGGCGGCGGCCGACCGCGGAGTCCTCGTCGGGGAACATCAGGCTGTCGCGGTAGACGATCAGCCCCGCGTTCTCCATCGCACCGGCCCAGAAGTCCGGCGCGGCCAGGTTGTCCAGCTTGGCGAACGGATACGGGATGCCGAAGTAGTCCTCCAGCGCGGTCACGATCTCCGGCGTGTGCGCCAGCGAGTAGCGCATGCGCGGGCCCTGGCCGTGCGCGGCGATGCCGCGCAGCGCGATCGGCTCGCCGCGGTCGCCGTTGGCCGGGATCTCCGGACCTTGAACCACGTCCCACGGACCGACCGCGAACGCGATCAGGTAGCTCGGCAGCGCTTCGGTCTTCTCGAAGACGACCTTCTTCATCGGACCCTCGAGGTCGATCGTCTTCGCTTCCGGCGCGTTCGCCACCGCCACGTCGGCGTCCGGCACCACCAGGGTCATCCGCCACGGCTGCTTGAAGCTGGGCTCGTCGAAGCCGGGGAAGGTAGTCCGCGCGCCCAGCGGCTCCATCTGCGTCATCACGTAGTCGCGGCCGTCGGGGCTGACCTTGTACGCGCCCTGGAGCTGCCCGTAGGGCGCGGTGTAGTCGATCGCGATCACCCCGCGGCCGGGCCGGATCGCCTGCTTCGCCCACAGCCGCAGCACGCCGGAGACATCCATCTCCTTCGCCGACAATTCGACGTTGCGGCCGTTTTCCGGCATGTACACGGCCCGGGTGATCTCCAGGCCCTTGCCGTGCATCCAGATGGTGTCGGTGGTGCCGGCCACGTCCACGGTGATGTCCACGTGGCCGCTGAAACGGTCCTGCGCGGGGTCCATGGTCAGATCCAGCGCGACCTCCGCCGGCACCACGGTGCGCGGCAGCGGGCCGGTCGGAACCTCGGACTTCTGCCCGGCCGGCGCGGCGGGGCTGGCCGCCTGGGCCAGTCCGGTGGCCGCCAGCAGGGCGGTGGCAAGCAGGGTACGGCGCAGGATCATCGCGGGCTCTCGCGGTCGGGGAACCTCGGGAGCCTAACGCGCCGGCGTGGGGCCGGGACCCGTGCCAGAAGTCCCGTTCAGTCCTGCACCGAGGCCTGCAACGCGGCCGCCAGCGCGGCGTCGCCGTTGGCCAGGTCGCGCCAGGCCAGCTCGACGCCGTTGCGCCGGCCCTTCTCCACCAGCTTGAGCCCCTGGCCGTCGATGGTCAGCGTGTACGGGCGCTCTTCGATCTGGATTTCGCGGCGCAGCGGCTTTTCGAGGGGCGTGGTCATGGCGGCTCCAGGTGGGTTTCCAGCGGCCAAGGATCGGCGCGGCATGTAGGCGCCGCGTGAAGACGGGGGTCGCTGTCGTGCGTCTCATGGATTGCGACGCGCCTGCCGATAATGGCCCGATGGCCAGCCCTGCCCCGCCCTCCGAAGGCTTGCGCGACCCCGCGCTCGACGGTTTCCACCCGGCGGTCGCGGCCTGGTTCACGCGCGCGTTTCCGGGCGCGACCGAGGCCCAGCGCCAGGCTTGGCCGGCGATCCGCTCCGGCCGCCACGTGCTGGTGGCCGCCCCCACCGGCTCCGGCAAGACCCTGACCGCGTTCCTGTCGGCGATCGACGCGCTGGTCCGCGAGGGCCTCGCCGCGGGTGGGCTGCCCGACGCCACCCGCGTCGTCTACGTGTCGCCGCTGAAGGCGCTGTCCAACGACATCCACCTCAACCTCGAGGCGCCCTTGGCGGGCATCCGCGAGGAACTCGCGCGGATGGGCCTGCCCGATGTCGAGCTGCGCACCGCGGTGCGCACCGGCGATACCCCGCAGGCGGAACGCGCGGCGATGCGCAAGCAGCCGCCGCACATCCTGGTGACCACGCCGGAATCGCTGTACGTGCTGCTGGGTTCGGAGTCCGGGCGCGCGATGCTGGCCAGCACCCGCGAAGTGATCGTCGACGAGATCCACGCGCTGGCCGGCAACAAGCGCGGCAGCCACCTGGCACTGTCGCTGGAACGCCTGGAAGCGCTGTGCGGCACGCGCCTGGCCCGGATCGGCCTGTCGGCCACGCAGAAGCCGATCGACCAGGTCGCGCGCTTCCTGGTCGGCGACGACCGCTGCCAGGTCATCGACATCGGCTACTCGCGCGAACGCGACCTCGCCCTGGAACTGCCCCCGGTGCCGCTGCAGCCGGTCATGTCGAACGAGCAATGGGAGCTGGTCTACGGCCGCGTCGCCGAACTGGTCGAAGCGCACCGGACCACGCTGGTGTTCGTCAACACCCGGCGCATGGCCGAGCGCACCGCGCGCCACCTCGCCGAACGCCTGGGCAACGAGGCGGTGGCCGCGCACCACGGCTCGCTGTCGAAGGAGCTGCGGCTGGACGCCGAGCAGCGGCTCAAGGCGGGGCAGCTGAAGGTGCTGGTCGCCACCGCGTCGCTGGAACTGGGCATCGACATCGGCGACGTGGACCTGGTGGTGCAGCTCGGGTCGCCGCGCTCGATCGCGGCGTTCCTGCAGCGGGTCGGGCGCTCCGGGCATTTCGTCGGGGGCACCCCGAAAGGCCGCCTGTTCCCGACCTCGCGCGAAGACCTGGTCGAATGCGCGGCGCTGCTGGATTGCGTGCGCCGCGGCGAGCTCGACGCGCTGGTGATGCCGGTCGCGCCGCTCGACGTCCTCGCCCAGCAGATCGTCGCCGAGGTCGCCGCGCGCGAATGGGACGAGGACGCGCTGTACGACTGGGTGCGCCGCGCCTGGCCCTACCGGGACCTCGCGCCCAGGGACTTCGACGCGGTGGTGCGCATGCTGGCGGACGGCTATGCCACCCGCCGCGGCAACCGCGGTGCCTACCTGCACCGCGACGCGGTGCATGGCCGCCTGCGCGGCCGCGCAGGCGGGCGCATGACCGCGGTGATGTCCGGCGGCACCATCCCCGACACCGGCGACTACAACGTCGTGCTCGAGCCCGAGTCGATCATCATCGGCAACGTCAACGAGGACTTCGCGATCGAGTCCATCGCCGGCGACATCTTCCAGCTCGGCAACGCCAGCTACCGGATCCTGCGGGTCGAGGCCGGCCGGGTGCGGGTCGAGGACGCGCAGGGACAGCCGCCGACGATCCCGTTCTGGCTGGGCGAGGCGCCCGGCCGCACCGACGAGCTGTCGGTCGGCGTCTCGCGCCTGCGCGAGGAGATCGCCGCGCGCCTGGACGCCGACAACAGCGCCCTGGTCGCCTGGCTGATGGACGAACTCGGCCTGCCGCCCGAGGCCGCGCACCAGCTCGCCGAGTACTGCGCCAACCAGCAGGCCGCGCTCGGGGCCATGCCCACGCGCGACACGCTGGTGCTGGAGCGCTTCTTCGACGAATCCGGCGGCACCCAGCTGGTGATCCACTCACCCTACGGCAGCCGCCTCAACCGCGCCTGGGGCCTGGCGCTGCGCAAGCGCTTCTGCCGCAAGTTCAACTTCGAGCTGCAGGCCGCCGCGACCGAGAACGCGATCGTGCTGTCGCTCTCGACCAGCCACTCGTTCCCGCTGATCGAGGTGGCGGGTTATCTGCATTCCTCGTCGGCCGAGCACATCCTGGTGCAGGCGCTGCTGGACGCGCCGCTGTTCGGCGCGCGCTGGCGCTGGAACGCGACCACCGCGCTGGCGCTGCCACGCTTCGTCGGCGGCAGGAAGGTGGCGCCGCAGTTGCAGCGGATGCGCTCGGAGGACCTGCTGGCCAGCGTGTTCCCCGACCAGGTCGCGTGCCTGGAGAACATCGTCGGCGAGCGCGAGATTCCCGATCATCCACTGGTCGCGCAGACCCTGGACGACTGCCTGCACGAGGCCATGGACACCGAGGGCTGGCTGGCACTGCTGCGGCGCATGGAGTCCGGCGAGGTGGAGGTGCTGGCGCGCGACGTCACCGCGCCCTCGCCGTTCGCCGCCGAGGCGTTGAACGCGCGGCCATATGCCTTCCTCGACGACGCGCCGCTGGAGGAACGCCGTACCCAGGCGGTGATGACCCGCGGCTACGCCGACCGCGGCGACGCCGGCGACCTCTCGCGGCTGGACCCCGAGGCGATCGCGGAGGTCGGCGAAGGCGCCTGGCCGAAGGTGCGCAACCCCGACGAGATGCACGAGGCGCTGATGGGCGTGGGCTGCATCACCGCGCGCGAGGCGCTTGCCAATCCGGGCTGGGCCGGATGCCTGCAGCAACTCGCCGACGACCGCCGCGCGACCCGCGTGGATGCCGGCGCCAGCCTGTGGTTCGCGGCCGAGCGCCTGCCGCTGGCGCGCGCGCTGTACCCGGGGCTGCGCATGGCGCCCGCGGTCGAGCCGCCGCGCGAATACGCGGATGAGCAGTGGACCCGCGAGCAGGCGCTGGTGGAGGTCCTGCGCGGGCGGTTGTCGGCATTGGGCGTGGTCGCGGCCGGCGCCCTCGCCGACCAGCTGGCCTTGCCGCAGCTCGACGTGGACATGGCCCTGGTCGCGCTGGAGAGCGAGGGCTACGCCATGCGCGGCCACTTCAGCGGCACGCCCGCGGAGGAGTGGTGCGAGCGGCACCTGCTGGCGCGCGTGCACCGGCAGACCATCGGCCGGCTGCGCAAGGAGATCCAGCCGGTCGAGCCGCACGAGTTCATGCGCTTCCTGTTCGACTGGCAGCGGCTGTCGCCTGCCACCCGGGTCAGCGGACCCGAGGCGCTCGCGGGGGTGCTGTCCCAACTCGAGGGATTCGAGGCGCCGGCGGGCGCCTGGGAAGCGGACCTGTTGCCGGCGCGCGTGTCCGACTACTCGCCGTCCTGGCTCGACGACCTGTGCACCGCCGGGCGCATCGCCTGGACCCGGCTGCGGCCGCCGGCGAGCGAGGCCGGCGGCGGCAGCGCGCCGGTGCGCGGCACGCCGGTCGCGCTGCTGCCGCGCCGCGACTTCGCTACCTGGGTGCAGGCCAGCGCGGCGAAACAGGACGACGGGCCGGCGCTCTCGTCGCGCGCCGGCAAGGTGGTCGAGGTCCTGCGGACACACGGCGCCTCGTTCTTCGACGAGCTGTTGGGCGAGGCCGGCCTGCTGCGCCCGGAACTGGAGGACGCGCTGGCCGAGCTGGTGGCGCGCGGCCTGGTGCATTGCGACAGCTACGCCGGCCTGCGCGCACTGATGGTGCCGCCGTCGAAACGCGGCGCGCACCACCGGCGCGGCCGCCGCGCCGCCCTGTTCGGGATCGAGGACGCCGGGCGCTGGACCCTGGCCCGGCGCGCACCGGTCGGCGACAAGCTCGCGCCGGAAGCGGTGGAGCACATCGCCCGCGTGCTGCTGCGCCGCTATGGCGTGGTCTGCTGGCGCCTGCTCGAACGCGAGGCCGCGTGGCTGCCGTCCTGGCGCGAACTGCTGCGCGTCTACCACCGCTTCGAAGCGCGCGGCGAGGTCCGCGGCGGGCGCTTCGTCGCCGGCCTCTCGGGCGAGCAGTTCGCCCTGCCCGAAGCGGTCGGCAGCCTGCGCCAGGTGCGGCGGACCCCGCCCGACGGGCAACTGCTCGCGGTGTCCGCCAGCGATCCCCTGAACCTGGCCGGCACCGTGCTGCCGGGCAGCAAGGTGCCGCGCCTGCCCGGCGCACGCGTGCTCTACCGCGACGGCGTCGCGCTCGCCGCGCTGGTCGCCGGCGAGGTGCAACAGCTGGCACCACTCGACGCGGACACGACCGAAACCGCGCGTCGCGCCCTGCTGCGCGAGCCCGAACGCGGCGTGCACGCCTGAGCGCCGACCATCGGCGCATGGCCAAACGCAAGCCAGGCCGGCGCCGGGTCCGCGAGGGCACCGCGCCGGAGCCGGTGGACGACAGCCTCGCCGCCCTGCGCGAGGCGGCGATGGACTGCAAGCGCTGCGACCTGTGGCGCAACGCCACGCAGACGGTGTTCGGCGAGGGCCCGCCGGACGCGCGCGTGCTGGTCGTGGGCGAGCAACCGGGCGACCAGGAAGACCTGGCCGGGCATCCCTTCGTCGGCCCCTCCGGCAAGCTGTTCGGCAAGGCGCTCGACGAGCTGGGCATCGACCGCAAGCGGTTCTATGTCACCAACGCGGTCAAGCACTTCAAGTTCGAACGCCGCGGCAAGGCGCGCCTGCACAAGAGCCCCAACGCCGGCGAGCAACGCGCCTGCCGGCGGTGGCTGGAGGGCGAGCTGGCACGGATCCGGCCCGGGATCGTGGTCTGCCTGGGCGCGATCGCCGCGCGCGACGTGTTCGGCACCGCATTCCGGGTGACCCGCCAGCGCGGGCAATGGCAGGCACTGGCCGACGGCACGCGCGCCTTCGCCACGGTGCATCCGTCATCGGTACTGCGCCAGCGCGACGACGCGGCCCGCCACGCCGCCTACCGCGCGTTCGTCGCGGACCTCGCCCTTCTGCTGGACTAGGCGAACGCCGCCACCAGCAACAACAGGAAGCCGAGCACCGCCACGATCGCGTGGACCACGACCAGCCACGACGGCAGCAGCACGCGCTTCCATTCGTAGCCCAGGAACAGCACGGTGCCGCCGGCGGCCGCGACCAGGAACAGCAGCAGCGACCACGCCGCCATCGCCGGCACCACCAGGGCGATGACCGCATAGGCCAGCAGCGCGACCGCCGCGACCGCCAGGCCGCCGTGGGCCATGGCCAGCCATACGGGGGGATTGCGGTTGCCGCCGAAGCGGATCCCGGCCATCACCAGGCCGCCGAGCGCGGCGAGCAGGAACAGGACGACGCTGGTCTGCAACAGGGTCTGGCTTTCCATCGGTTCGCCTCCATCTAGCGGGGACGGGCCCATGGAATACCCGTCCGGGTGGGTGGCGCGTGACCCGCTGTGCAAAGCCGGCCGCGCCACCGCCACGGTCCTTTCCAAGGGTTCGTTTGCGATAGGCTTGGTCTATCGTATCAATGAAATCAATCGATTTGATGATTTCATTCGGGCTTCCTATGATGGTCGCCGTACCCCTTTTCCCACCCACCCACGAGGACATCCGCATGGCATTGATCAACACCCCCATCAAGCCCTTCAAGGCCCAGGCCTTCAAGGACGGCAAGTTCATCGAAGTCAGCGACGCCGACCTGAAGGGCAAGTGGTCGGTGGTGGTGTTCTACCCGGCCGACTTCACCTTCGTCTGCCCGACCGAGCTGGAGGACCTGGCCGAGCACTACGACGAATTCCAGAAGCTGGGCGTCGAGGTCTACAGCGTGTCGACCGACACCCACTTCTCGCACAAGGCCTGGCACGACACCTCCGACGCGATCCGCAAGATCCGCTACACCATGATCGGCGACCCGACCGGCACCATCACCCGCAACTTCGAGGTGATGCGCGAGGACCAGGGCCTGGCCGACCGCGGCACCTTCGTGATCGACCCGGACGGCGTGATCCAGGCGATGGAAATCACCGCCGAGGGCATCGGCCGCGACGCCGGCGACCTGCTGCGCAAGGTCAAGGCCGCCCAGTACGTGGCCGCGCACCCGGGCGAGGTCTGCCCGGCCAAGTGGAAGGAAGGCGACAAGACCCTGAAGCCGTCGCTGGACCTGGTCGGCAAGATCTGACCCTCCCCCCGCGGGCCGCAGGAAGCCGCGGCCCGCAACCCGTCCCGGGCGGTCATGGCCGCCCGGGACACCTCCCTCCCCCTCCCCCCCCTCCCCCCAGGAGCCCACGCCATGCTCGACGCAGACCTCAAGGCCCAGCTCGCGGCCTACATGGAAAAGCTGACGCAGCCGATCGAACTCGTCGCGTCGCTGGACGACAGCGAGGCGTCGCGCGAGCTCGGCGAGCTGCTGCGCGAGATCGCTGCGACTTCCGACAAGATTTCCTTGCGCGAGGGCGACGACCCGCGCAAGCCCTCGTTCGCCATCGTCCGCGCCGGCACCGACATCTCGGTCCGCTTCGCGGGCATCCCGATGGGGCATGAATTCACTTCGCTGGTGCTGGCGCTGCTGCAGGTCGGCGGCCACCCGGTGAAGATCGACGAGGCACTCGCCAACCAGGTCCGCGACCTCGAGGGCGAGTTCACCTTCGAGACCTACATGTCGCTCTCGTGCCAGAGCTGCCCAGACACGGTCCAGGCGCTGAACGCGATGAGCGTGCTCAATTCCAACATCCGCCACGTGGCGATCGACGGCGCCCTGTACCAGGACGAGGTCGAGGCGCGCGAGGTGATGAGCGTGCCGACGGTGTTCCTCAACGGCAAGCCGTTCGACCAGGGCCGGATGACGATCGAGCAGATCGTCGCGAAGCTCGATACCGGCGCCGCGCAGCGCGCCGCCGAGGCGATCGCGAAGAAGGATCCGTTCGACGTGCTCGTGGTCGGCGGCGGCCCCGCCGGCTCGGCCGCGGCGATCTACGCCGCGCGCAAGGGCATCCGCACCGGCCTCGCGGCCGAGCGCTTCGGCGGCCAGGTGCTGGACACGCTGGCGATCGAGAACTTCATCTCGGTGCAGTACACCGAGGGCCCGAAGCTGGGCGTGGCGCTGGAGCAGCACGTGCGCGAGTACGACGTGGACGTGATGAACCTGCAGCGCGCCGCGAAGCTGGTCCCGGCGAAGCAGCCGGGCGGCCTGATCGAGGTGCAGCTCGAAAGTGGCGCCAGCCTCAAGGCCCGCACCGTGGTCCTGTCCACCGGCGCGCGCTGGCGCCAGGTCGGCGTGCCCGGCGAGGACCAGTACCGCAACAGGGGCGTGGCCTACTGCCCGCACTGCGACGGCCCGCTGTACAAGGGCAAGCGCGTGGCGGTGATCGGCGGCGGCAACTCCGGCGTCGAGGCCGCGATCGACCTGGCCGGCATCGTCGAGCACGTGACCCTGCTCGAATTCGACTCGAAGCTGCGCGCCGACGAGGTGCTGCAGCGCAAGCTGCGCAGCCTGCCGAACGTGGACGTGCTGGTGAACGCGCAGACCACTGAAATCCAGGGCGACGGCAACAAGGTCACCGCGCTGGTCTACAAGGACCGCGAAAGCGGCGAGACCCGCAGTGTCGAACTGGCCGGCGTGTTCGTGCAGATCGGCCTGCTGCCCAACACCGAGTGGCTGAAGGGCACGGTGGAGCTAAGCCCGCGCGGCGAGATCGTGATCGACGAGCGCGGCGCCACCAGCGTGCCGGGCGTGTTCGCCGCCGGCGACGCGACCACGGTGCCGTACAAGCAGATCGTGATCGCGATGGGTGCCGGCTGTACCGCGGCGCTGAGCGCGTTCGACTTCCTGATCCGCCACTCGGCCCCGGCGGAGGACGTGGCGCGGGCCGCGTGACCCGCGGCCCGGCGCCATCCGCGCGATGAACCTGCGCGATCTCCAGTACCTGGTGGCGCTGGCCGAGCACCGCCACTTCGGCCGCGCCGCCGAGGCCAGCTTCGTCAGCCAGCCCACCCTCTCCACCCAGATCCGCAAGCTGGAGGAGGAGCTTGGCGTGACCCTGGTCGAGCGCACCCCGCGCAAGGTCATGCTCACGCCCGCCGGCCGCGAGATGGCCGAGCGCGCGCGGCGGGTGCTTGCGGAAGTGGAGCAGATGAAGGAAGCCGCCCGCCGCAGCCGCGACCCGGAGGCCGGCAGCGTCCGCCTGGGCATCTTCCCCACGCTGGGCCCGTACCTGCTGCCGCACGTGGTGCCGCGCCTGCGCGAGCGCTTCCCGAAGCTGGAGCTGCTGCTGGTCGAGGAAAAGACCCCGGTGCTGCTGGAGCGCCTGCACGAAGGCAAGCTCGATGCCGCGCTGCTGGCGCTTCCGCTGCACGACGACTCGTTGCACGTGGAGTTCCTGTTCGAGGAACCGTTCCTGCTCGCGGTGCCGTCCGGGCATCGCCTGGCCGGCGCAGCGGCGCTGTCCATGGCCGACCTCGCGGACGAGCGCCTGCTGCTGCTCGAGGACGGCCACTGCATGCGCGACCAGGCCCTGGACGTGTGCCGCCTGGCTGGCGCCGGCGAAAAGACGGGCTTCCAGGCCACCAGCCTGGAAACCCTGCGGCAGATGGTGGCCGCCAACGTCGGGGTCACCCTGCTGCCGGTGCTGTCGGTGAAGCCGCCGGTGGCGCACAGCGACGAGATCCACCTCCTGCCGTTCCGCGACCCGCCGCCCAGCCGCCGGATCGCCATGGCCTGGCGCCGGACCTCGGCCATGGGCGGGCTGCTCGCGCGGATGGCCGAAGTGCTGCGCGAAGTGCCGCCGGGCCTGTTCCGGGCGCCCCCGCCCGCGGTCCCCGCCGGCCCCGTGGAGGTTGAACGGGACGCCCGCAACCGCTAATGTGGGGCTGATTTCGATCGATTGGCGGGCGGGGCGCAGGACGCCCCGCCCGCGTTGCTATTGGAGCCCGCCATGACCGAGAACGGTCGCCCCGCCCTCATCCTGTCCCGCCTGGATTGCGATCGCCTGGAAGCGCTGCTGGACCAGCCGGCCCAGTCCGGCCCCCAGTTCGACGCCCTGCGCGACGAGCTTGCCCGCGCCGAAGTGCGCGAGCCGCAGGACATGCCGCCCGACGCGATCACCATGAACTCGACCGCGCGCTTCCGCGACGCCTCGGGCGCCGAGCGCGAGCTCACCCTGGTGTATCCGCGCGACGCCGACGGCAGCCCCGACAAGGTCTCGATCCTGGCGCCGGTGGGCAGTGCCCTGCTCGGCCTGCGCGTGGGCCAGTCGATCGACTGGCCGATGCCCGGCGGCCGCAGCACGCGCCTGGAAGTGCTGGGGATCAGCTACCAGCCGGAAGCTTCGGGCGAGTACCACCGATGAGCGAGGCCGCGCCCGCGGGCACGGCCCCAGAAGACAGCGTCCGCAACGACTTCATCCGGCAGATCGTCCGCGAGGACCTGGCCAGCGGCAAGCACACCGCGATCCGCACCCGCTTCCCGCCGGAGCCGAACGGCTACCTGCACATCGGCCACGCCAAGGCGATCTGCCTGGACTTCGGCATCGCCGCCGAGTTCGGCGGCCGCTGCAACCTGCGCTTCGACGACACCAACCCGGCCAGGGAAGACCCCGAGTACGTCGCCGCGATCCAGGAAGACGTGCGCTGGCTCGGCTTCGACTGGGCCTCGCTGCGCCATGCCTCGGACTATTTCGAGGTGTTCTACCTCGCCGCGGAGAAGCTGATCCGCCAGGGCGACGCCTTCGTCTGCGACCTCAGCGCCGAGCAGGTGCGCGAATACCGCGGCACCCTGACCGAGCCGGGCCGCAACTCGCCCTGGCGCGACCGCAGCGTCGAGGAGAACCTTGACCTGTTCCGGCGGATGCGCGCCGGCGAGTTCGCCGACGGCGCGCGCACCCTGCGCGCGAAGATCGACATGGCTTCGGGCAACATCACCATGCGCGATCCGGCGATCTACCGGATCAAGAAGGTGCCGCACCAGAACACCGGCGACGCGTGGCCGATCTACCCGATGTACGACTTCGCGCATTCGCTGTCGGACGCGATCGAGGGCATCACCCATTCGCTGTGCACGCTGGAGTTCGAGGACCGGCGCCCGCTTTACGACTGGTGCGTGGACCACGTGGACCTGGCCGGCCACCCCGAGCTGCTCAAGCCGCTCACCGACCGCGGCTTCCCGCTGGAGGCGGCGAAGCCGCGCCAGATCGAGTTCTCGCGGCTCAACTTCAACTACCTGGTGATGAGCAAGCGCAAGCTGCTCGCGCTGGTCGAGGACGGCCTGGTCGACGGCTGGGACGACCCGCGCATGCCTACCCTGCAGGGCATCCGCCGGCGCGGCTACACGCCTTCGGCGCTGCGGCTGATGGTCGACCGGGTGGGCGTGAGCAAGCAGAACTCGCTGATCGACATCTCCGTGCTCGAGGGCGCGCTGCGCGACGACCTCGACGCGCGCGCGCCGCGGCGCATGGCGGTGCTGTCGCCGCTGAAGCTGGTGCTCACCAACCTGCCGGATGGCCACGAGGAATCGCTCGAATTTCCGAACCATCCCAAGGACGAATCGCAGGGCACCCGCGCCATCCCGTTCTCGCGCGAGCTGTGGATCGAGCGCGACGACTTCGCCGAGGTCCCGCCCAAGGGCTTCAAGCGCCTCGTGCCGGGCGGCGAAGTGCGCCTGCGCGGCGCCGGCATCGTCCGCTGCGACGAGGTCGAGAAGGATGCCGCCGGCGAGGTCGTCGCGCTGCACTGCACGCTCGATCCCGGCTCGCGCCCCGGCATGGAAGGCGCCAACCGCAAGGTCAAGGGCACCATCCACTGGGTCAGCGCGCGGCACGCGGTGCCCGCCGAGATCCGCCTGTACGACCGCCTGTTCACGGTGCCGGACCCCGACGCCGACGAGGACGGCAGGACCTACCGCGATTTCATCAACCCGGAATCGCGGCGCGTCGTCCGCGGCTACGTCGAGCCGGCGGCGGCGGCGGCCGGGCCCGAGCAGTCGTTCCAGTTCGAGCGCACCGGGTATTTCGTCGCCGACCGCCGCGACCACCGCGCCGACGCACCGGTGTTCAACCGCAGCGTGACCCTGCGCGACACCTGGGCGCAGAAGGCCTGAGCCGCGCGATGGCGATGCCGCTGCCCGCGCAACTGCACCTCACCTTGCCGTTGTGGGTGCTGGAGCTGGACGTCTCCGGCCGCGACTTCGCCGGCGACGAGGCCAAGGTCGCGTTCGCGGTGGAGCTGGCCCGGCGCAACGTCGAGCAGCGCAGCGGCGGCCCGTTCGGTGCCGCGGTGTTCGACGGCAACGACCGGCTGGTGTCGGTCGGGGTGAACCGGGTGCTGCCGCAGAACAGTTCGATCGCGCACGCCGAAATCATGGCCTACGCGCTGGCCCAGCAACGGCTGCAGCGTTCGCGCCTCAACGAGGATGGCGCGCGCATGGTCCTGGCGACCTCCGCGCAACCGTGCTGCCAGTGCTACGGCGCGACCTTCTGGGCGGGCATCGACCGGCTCCTGATCGGCGCGCGTACAGAGGACGTGATGGGCCTCACCGAGTTCGACGAGGGCCCGCTGCCCGCGGACTGGGCCGGCGAACTGGAGCGCCGCGGCATCGCGGTCGTGCGCGACCTGTGCCGCGAAGACGCGCGCGTGGTCCTGCGTGCCTACGGCGAGCACGGCGGGACGTTCTACTGAACCGCCGCGCGACCGCGCCGCGCACCGGACCTCCCACCTCATCACCCGTTCAGCCCCGGAGCGCGCGGTTGACGGCTGCTTGATCGCCCAGCGGCGACCCTCGCCGGTACCCCCCGAGGACCCGACAAGCGAGGTATTCCATGACCCGCAAGCACCTGACCCTGACGGTCGCGATGCTCTCCGCGCTGGGCTTGGCCGCCCCGGCCTACGCCCAGACCGCGGAACAGCAGAAGGCCCAACTCGAAGCCCAGGACGCCCGCGAAGCGGCGGCCGAGGCCACCGCCGACGCGCTGGATGCGCAGGCCGCGGCTGCGACCGTGGAGGCGGCCGCCGACGCCAGCATCGACGCCGACGCCGAACTCTCCGCCGAAGTCGCCCGGGACAACGCCGTGCAGGCTTCCGTGGCCGCCGGCATGGCGACCAGCGCCGCCGCCAACGCGCACGCCGCGTCGGATGACGCCGCGACCGGACACATGGTGACCAGGCAGGCCGCGGAGGCGGCCGCCCAGTCCGCCGACGTCGCCCGCGCGGCCGGCGCGGTCGCCGATGCCGCCGCCGCGGATGCGCACCTGGCCAGCCGCGCCGGCGTGGCCGCCGCTGCGACGCCGCCGCAGGTCATGGTCCCGGCCGACCCGCAGTCGGATCGCCCGGCCGCCGTCGGCAACGACAACGTCACCTTCACCGACAGCCCCGGCAACTCGATCTCGCCGAACTACAGCATCGACTTCGAGGCCATGGACGGCAACGGCGACGGCGTGATCACCCGCGCCGAAGGCCGCGGCAACGCCGACCTGATGCGCGAGTTCCACGTGGTCGACATGGACCACAACGGCCGCCTGACCCGTACCGAGCTCAAGGACTGGATCAATCCGCTGACGCAGTAGCGCCGACCTGTAGAGCCGACCCATGGTCGGCTCCCGCGAAAACCCCGCCCGGGCGTGGCCCGGGCGCTACAGCCCCGCCGCCTTGCGCCACAGCGCGCGGGTGAGCGGCGGCAGCTTCCCGGCCACGCCGAGCATCGGGCCCCGCAGCAACACCGCTGCGGGGTTCGCGCTGCGGAACAGCCGGTCGATGCCACTGAACGCGTGCGCGGCGATGCTGTCCTCGCTGCGCCGCTGGCGCGCCCAGCGGGCGAGCCGCGACGGCGCCGCCCAGTCGCCCCGCATGCGCAGGGCGGCGGCCACGCTGTCGCGTAGCGCGGCCACGTCGCGCAGGCCCAGGTTCACCCCCTGGCCGGCGAGCGGGTGCACCACGTGCGCCGCATCTCCCAGCACCAGCACGCGACCGCGCACGTATTCGCGCGCGAGCTGCCGCCGCAGCGGGAACGCGGCCCGCGGAGAGACCGGACGCAGGGTGCCCAGGCGGCGATCGAAGGCGCGCTCGAGCTCGCGCCCGAACGTGTCGTCGTCGAGCGCGAGGACGCGCTCCGCGTCGGCATCGGGCAGCGACCACACGATCGAACTGTTGCCGTCGGCGAACGGCAGGAACGCGAGCGGCCCGCCGGGCAGGAAGCGCTGCCATGCGGTGGCCAGGTGATCGCGTTCGGAGGCGATGAAACCGACCACGCCGCGCTGGCCGTGTTCGTGCAGGTCCACTTCGATTCCGGCCAGCTGCCGCAGCGTGGACTGCGCGCCATCGGCCGCGACCGCGATCCGCGCGCCGACCTGGCTGCCGTCGTCCAAGCGCAGGCGCACGCGGCCGCCGTCGTCGTCCAGCGCCTCCACCCGGGCCGGGCAACGCAGTTGCACGCCGGCTTCGGGCAATGCCGCCCACAACCGGTCCACCAGCAAGGCCTGCTCGACGATCCAGCCCAGCCCGGCACGCCCGAGCACATCGGCGCGGATGTCCAGTTCCCCGCCGCCGGCCGCGTCCCACACCCGCATCCGCCGGTACGGCTGGACCCGCGCCGCGGCGACAGGTGTCCAGGCTTGCAGTGCATCGAGCAACGCCACGTTGTCGGCGGCGAGCGCATACACGCGCAGGTCGGGACGTTCGCGGTCCCACGCGCGCGGCGGCGCCGCCTCGACCAGGGTCGTCTCCAGCCCGCAGCGCGCCAGCGCCAGCGCGCAGGCGGCGCCGACCACGCCGCCGCCGACCACCACCACGTCGATATCGCGGCCCCGGGTCATGCGCGACTCCCGGCATCCGGCGCGCGGCACAGCCGCGGGACGTCGCCGCGGTAGCCCATCGCTCCACCCACCAGCCAGGCCTGCAGCGACGGCACGCGCGCCGCGGCGAGCATGCCGGCGCTGCGCAGCGGCCGGGCCAGCGGCGACGGTTGCATCGTCGCCACCGCGAGTCCGTGCGAGAACGCCAGGGTGCGTCCGCGATCGTCTTCCCGGCGCCGCGCGTATTCGGCCAGCAGCGCCTCGCTGCCGGGATCCATGCCGGGTTGTTCGAGCAACTCGGCCAGGGTCAGCGCGTCGCGCAGGCCCAGGTTGAAACCCTGTGCGCCGACCGGGTGCACGGTCTGCGCGGCGTTGCCGACCAGCACCGCGCGCGGCGCGGTGGTGCGCTCGGCCAGCACGCGCATGGCCGGATAACGGCTGCGCGGCCCGGTCGCGACGAAGGCGCCGGCACGCCAGCCGAACGCGCGCTGGATGCGCGCGGTCCACGCGGCGTCGTCCAGCGCCGCCACCGCATCCGCCTGGTCCCGCGCGACCCCATGGACCACGCCGTAGTGGCCGTCGCCGCGCGGCAGCAGCGCGGTCGGCCCGTCCGGGCCGAAGCGCTCCCACGCGGTGCCGTCGGGGGCGCGCGCGGTGCGCATGCGGGCGACGAACAGGTCGTGGCCGTAGTCGTGCCCGTCGGTGCCGATGCGCAAGGCCTCGCGCACCGCGCTGCGGGTCCCGTCCGCCGCCACCAGCAGCCGCGCCGCAAGCGCCCGTTCGCGCCCGTCCTCCAGCGCCAGGCGCAGGAGGCGCATGCCGTCGGCGACATCGTCCAGGCCGGTGAACCGGGCCGGCCGGTAACGCGCGAGCCCGTCGGCCCGCGCCAGACGCGCCTCCAGCGCGTGGCCGAAATCGCTGGCCACCACAACCTGGCCGAAGCCCTCGCGCCCGTATTCCGCGGCTTCCAGCCGGACCCGGCCGAAATCGCCCGCGCGCGACACATGGATGCGCCGGATCGGCGCCGCCGGGAGCGCCAGCGCCTGCATCACGCCCAGCGTGGTGAGCGCGTGAACGGTGGCCTCGGCGAAGCTCAGGTTGCGCTGGTCGAACACCGGCGGCAGCGCGCCCGGCGGCGCGGCCTCGACCAGCGCCACATCCTTGCCGATGCGCGACAACGCGATCGCCAGGCTCGCACCGACCAGGCCGCCGCCGACGATCACGACATCGTGCTGCCGGACTTCGGCCTTCCGGGATGCGGCGCTCGCCTGCGCGTGCTTGTTCATGGCTGCGCTATGCTACCGGTTCCCAGGCAGCCCGCGTCCATGATGAATCGATCCGCCCCCACCATTTTCGCTCCCGGCCCGATCGTGCTGGCCGTCCTCATCCTGCTTGCCGCGTTGTCGCGCCTGCTGCCGCATCCGCCGAACTTCTCGCCGGTGGAAGCCATCGCGTTGTTCGGTGGCGCGTATTTCGCCTCGCGCGCCTGGGCCTTCGCGGTGCCGATGCTGGCGCTGCTGGCCTCGGACCTGGTGATGGCCGCGGTGATCGGCGACAGCTACGCCAGCTACCTGGGCGGGGTCAGCTTCTGGTCGGTGTACGCCTGCATCGGCCTGACCACGCTGATGGGCCTGGGCCTGCGCGGCAAGGTCGACGGCCCGCGCCTGTTGGGCTATTCCCTGGCCGGCTCGGTCCTGTTCTTCGTGGTCACCAACGCCGCCGCCTGGTTCGCGTCGCCGTTCTACCCGCAGACCGGCGCCGGGCTGATGGCAGCGCTGGTCGCCGGCATCCCGTTCTTCCAGTGGACCGTGCTGGGCACCCTCGCCTACGCGGCGCTGCTGTTCGGCGGATTCGCCCTGCTCCGCCGCCGCCTGCCGGTGCTCGCCATCCAGACGGCCTGAGCCCGGCATGGGCAACCGGCTGTCGAAGATCTACACCCGCACCGGCGACGACGGCAGCACCGGGCTGGGCGACGGCAGCCGGGTGGCCAAGGATTCCGCGCGGGTCGCCGCCTACGGGACCATCGACGAGGCGAACTCGGCGATCGGCGTGCTGCTGGCCGCGCAGGTGCCCGACGACATCCGCGAGCTGCTGACCCGGATCCAGCACCAGCTGTTCGACCTGGGCGGCGAGCTGTGCATTCCCGGCCACGCCGCGATCGAGGACGCCGACATCGACGCCCTGGAGCAGGCCCTGGACGCGCACAACGCCGGCCTGCCCCCGCTGAAGGAGTTCATCCTGCCCGGCGGCGGCGAAGCGGCCGCGCGCTGCCACCTGGCCCGCACCATCGTCCGCCGCGCCGAACGCGAGGCGGTGACCCTGGCCGCGGCGGAGACAGTGCGACCACAGGCCTTGCGTTATCTCAACCGGCTGTCCGACCTGCTGTTCGTGCTCGCGCGCGTGCTGGCGCGCGCCAGCGGCGCGGGCGAAGTGACCTGGCACCACGAGCGCCGCCGCTGAGGAACCCTCCATGCGCCAAGCCCTCCGAATGCTGCCCCTGCCGGCCTGCATCGCGCTTTCGCTGGCCGCCTGGGCCGCGCACGCCGCGGAGGACCGGCCCGAGGACTGGCGCCTGTGCCCGGTGCAGGACGCGATCCCGGCATTCCCCGACGCGCAGCAGCCGACCCACCTGACGCCCGAGGAACGCGGCGAGCAGCCCACCGACATCGAGGGCGACGAGGTCAGCGGCCCGCAGTCGAGCCGGCGCATCACCGGCAACGTCGCCCTGCGCCGCGGCGACCAGTACCTGGGCACCGACCAGCTCACCTACAACATGGAGACCGGGCACTACATCGCCACCGGCAGCGTGCGCTACCAGGACGCCGGCATGCGCCTGGTCGCCGAGGAGGCCGAGGGCAGCCAGGTCGACGACCGCCACAACATCCGCAACGTCAGCTACCAGCTGGTGTCGCGGCGCGGCAACGGCGGCGCCGAGCACATCGAGCTGCAGGGCTCGCTGGGGTCGTTGTACGGCGCGACCTATTCCACCTGCCCGCCGGAGGACCGCAGCTGGGAACTGCGTGCGCAGCGGATCGACGTGGACACCGCCGAAGGCATGGGCGTGGCCCACAACGCGGTGCTGCGCGTGGGCAAGGTGCCGGTGCTCTACGTGCCGTGGTTCCCGTTCCCGGTGGACGACCGCCGCCGCACCGGCCTGCTGTACCCGGGCATCGGCTCCTCCGGGCGCAACGGCTTCGACTACCGCCAGCCGATCTACCTCAACCTGGCGCCGAACTACGACATGACCCTGACCCCCAGGATCATGACCAAGCGCGGTTTCCAGCTCGGCACCCAGTTCCGCTACCTGGTGGAAGGCGGCCGCGGCACCCTGGAATTCAGCTACCTGCCCTCCGACCAGCTCACCGACCGCGAGCGCGAGCGCGAGACCGCGGAATTCATGGAGAAGGGGTATCCGCTGGCCAACCGCCGCGGCGACGACCGTGCGCGCTTCCATTTCGACGGCCGCCAGCGCCTGTTCGAGGGCTGGGAGGCACGCGCCAACCTGAACTGGATCAGCGACCCGCGGGTGCTGGAGGATTTCAGCAACAACGTCGACGGGCTGGCGCCCTACTCGCTGAACAGCAAGATCGGGATCTACGGCGGCGGGCGCTACTGGAGCGCGGGCATCTCGGCAAGCCATTACCAGCTCGCCGACTACACTTTGCGCGAGCGCGCCCTTCCGCACGACAAGCTGCCACGCGCCTGGCTGGACTGGGAACAGCCGGTCGGCCGCTGGCTGGTGGCCGGCGTGGACGCGGAGGCGGTGCGCTTCCACCACAGCGTGGACCCGGGCGGCAGCCGCCTCGATCTCAAGCCCTGGGCGAGCCTGCCCCTGCAGGGGGCGAGCTGGTTCCTGACCCCGAAGCTGTCCTGGCGCTACACCAGCTACCGGCTCGACCCGGAGCTTGCCGAACGCTACGGCGACGACGCGCCGACCCGCAGCCTGCCGATCGCCTCGCTCGACGCCGGCCTGTTCTTCGACCGCGAGACGCGCCTCAACGGCGAGCAGTACCTCCAGACCCTGGAGCCCCGGCTGTTCTACCTGCGGGTCCCGTACCGCGACCAGGACGGGCTGCCGCGCTTCGACACCAGGCCGATGACCTTCAGCTGGGGCCAGCTGTTCCGCGAGAACCGCTACACCGGCGCCGACCGCCAGACCGACGCCAACCAGCTCACCCTGGCCGTCTCCACCCGCCTGCTGCGCCAGTCCGACGGACGCGAAAAGCTCTCGGCCAGCCTCGGCCAGATCCGCTATTTCGACGAGTCCCGGGTAACCGTGCCCGGCGAGACCCCGGTGGAGCGCGGCAAGTCGGCCTGGGTGGCGGACACCAGCTACGCGGTCAACGACCGCTGGAGCCTGGGCGCCTCCTACCAGTGGGACCCCAAGTACCGGCGCAAGGACCTGGCCAGCTTCCGTACCC
Organism: Lysobacter sp.; assembly: GCA_044464395.1. Classification (GTDB taxonomy): domain Bacteria; phylum Pseudomonadota; class Gammaproteobacteria; order Xanthomonadales; family Xanthomonadaceae; genus Cognatiluteimonas. Next base: position 422,418 of record JBIQLI010000001.1, on the reverse strand, counting down.
GCTACCTGATCGGCGACACCGGGGTCGCCAACCTGTCCTACCGCTACCGCCGCGACCTGCTGGAGCAGGTGGACTTCAATTTCCTGTACCCGCTGTCGGCGTCCTGGAGCGCGGTGGGGCGCTACTACTACTCGATCGACGACCGCCAGCTGCTCGAGGGCATCGCCGGCCTGCAGTGGGAAAGCTGCTGCATGGCGGTGCGCCTGGTCGGCCGCCGCTACCTGCACAACCGCGAGGGCGAGCTGAACAATTCGATCCAGATCGAGGTCGAACTGAAGGGCCTGGGCTCGGCCGGACCCGACACGGAGAGCCGTTTGCGCCGTGCTATCCTCGGCTATTACCGCGAGGACCTCTACCTCGTACCGCCTTCCGACGACGAGGGCGACGCCGACGACTCCCCCGACCTGATGCCATGAACCGACTGCTCGCCAGCCTACTCGCCGTCGCCATCGCCGGCCTCGCCTGGGCGCTGCCCGCCCCCACCGCCCGCGCGCAGTCGCTGCAGCCGCTGGACCGGATCGTCGCGGTCGTGGACGAGGACGTGATCCTGCGCAGCGAGCTCGACCGGGCGCTGAACAACATCCTGTCCCAGTATGCCGGCCGCGAGAACCAGCTGCCCCCGCGCGACATCCTCGAGCGCCAGGTGCTCGACCGGCTGGTCCTGGTCCAGCTCCAGGTGGCGCGCGCCGCCGCCTCGGGCATCACCGTCAGCGACCAGGAGCTGGACACCGCGCTGTCCGGGATCGCCCGCCAGAACAACCTGACCATGCCGCAGCTCGCCATGCAGCTGGCGCAGGACGGGATGACCCTGGCCGACCTGCGCGATTCGGTGCGCGACGAGATCCTGGTGCAGCGCCTGCGGCAGAGCTTCGCCCAGTCGCGGATCAGCGTGAGCGAGGGCGAAGTGGACGCCGCGCTCGCCGCGCAGACCAACAGCACCCAGTACCACCTCGCGCACATCGCGATCGCCGTGCCCGAAGGCGCCACCCCGCAGCAGCTCGCCGACGCGCAGCGCCGGGTCGAGGAGGTCAAGGCCCGGCTCGACTCCGGCGAGATCGACTTCGCCGCGGCCGCGGTGCGCTACTCCGACAGCTCCAACGCGCTGGAAGGCGGCGACCTGGGCTGGCGCAACCTGGACGAGATCCCGCCCTCGTTCGCGCAGATCATCACCTCGATGCAGCCGGGCCAGGTGTTCGGCCCGATCCGCGGCCCGAGCGGCTTCCAGCTGCTGCACCTGATCGAGACCCGCGAGCCGGCGGACGCCGGTACCATCACCGAGTTCAAGGCGCGGCAGATCCTGGTCACCGGCGACGACGCCGAGGCGAAGGCGAAGCTGGACACCCTGCGCGCGCGCATCGCCGGTGGCGCCGATTTCGCCGAACTCGCGCGCGAGAACTCCGCGGACAAGGGCAGCGCCGCGCGCGGCGGCGACCTGGGCTGGTTCGCCCGCGACGCGCACGGCGCCGAGTTCGGCGCCCGGCTGGAAGCGTTGGCCGACGGCGAGATGTCCGAGCCGTTCAAGGACGATGCCGGTTGGCACCTGGTGATGCGCGAATCATCGCGCCAGGCCCCGGCCGCCGACACCACCCGCCGCCAGCAGGTGCGCGAGAGCATCGGCCAGCGCAAGCTGGAGCAGGAGTGGGAGCGCTTCCTGCGCGAGATGCGCGGCGAGTCCTACGTCGACGTCCGACTCGGCAGCTGACATGCGAAGCCCGCGGCTGGCGCTGGTACCGGGCGAGCCGGCCGGCGTCGGCCCGGAGCTGTGCGTGCGCGCCGCGCAACGCGACTGGGACGCGTCACTGGTGGCCTACGCCGACCCCGGCGCGCTGCAGCGCGCGGCCGATGCCCTCGGACTGCCACTGACGCTGGCGCCGCCCGACGCGGACTCCGCGCCCGGCGTGTTGCCCTTGCACCCCTTCCCCAGCGCCCACCCGGCGCGCTTCGGCGCACCCGTGGCCGGCAATGCCGCCAGCACGATCGCCGCACTGGACGCCGCGGGGCGCGACTGCCTCGCCGGCAGGCTCGACGGCCTGGTCACCGGGCCCTTGCACAAGGCCGCGATCAACGAGGGCGGGATTCCCTATACCGGCACCACCGGGCTGCTCGCCGCGCAGGCCGGGCGCGAGGTGGTGATGATGCTGGCGAACGACATCGTCCGGGTCGCGCTCGCCACCACCCACCTGCCACTGCGCGAAGTGCCCGCGGCGATCACCGCGCCCGCGCTGGAGCGCACGCTGCGGATCCTGCACGACGCGCTGCGCGCGGACTTCGGCATCGCCACGCCGAGGATCGCGGTGCTCGGGCTGAACCCGCACGCCGGCGAAGGCGGGCACCTGGGCCGCGAGGAACTCGAGGTCATCGCCCCGCTGCTGGAGCGCTTGCGCGGCGAAGGCATGGACGTGGCCGGCCCGCTGCCCGCGGACACCGCGTTCCTGCCGGCGAAGCTGCGCGCGACCGACGCGGTGCTGGCCATGTACCACGACCAGGGCCTGCCGGTCCTCAAGTACAGCGGCTTCGAGCGCGCGGTGAACCTGACCCTGGGCTTGCCCTACCCGCGGGTGGCGGTGGACCACGGCACCGCGCTCGACCTGGCCGGCACCGGCCGCGCCGATCCTTCCAGCCTGTTCGCCGCGATAGACACCTGCACGCGCCTGGTGCGGCGGCGCACGGCGCTGACGCCATGAGCCAGGACGCCTCCTTCGACCCGCGCGCGAAGAAGCACCTCGGGCAGAACTTCCTGCACGAGCGCGGAGTGATCGCGAAGATCGTGCAGGCGATCGACCCGAAGCCCGGCGACCGCATCGTCGAGATCGGCCCGGGCCAGGGCGCGTTGACCTTGCCGCTGCTCGAGCGCCACGGCGCGGTGACCGCGATCGAGTTCGACCGGGACCTGCAGGTGCCGCTGGCCGCCGCGGCGCGCGGCCACGGCGAGCTGACCCTGCTCAACGCAAACGTCCTGGACGTGGACTTCACCGCGCTGGCCGGCGACGGCGGCCCGCTGCGGCTGGTCGGCAACCTGCCCTACAACCTGTCCTCGCCGATCCTGTTCCATGCGCTGGACCACGCCGCGGTGATCGTGGACATGCACTTCATGCTGCAGAAGGAAGTGGTCGAGCGCATGGCCGCCGCCCCGGGCAGCAAGGTCTACGGGCGCCTGAGCGTGATGCTGCAGGCCTACTGCACGGTGACACCGCTGTTCACCGTGCCGCCGGGCGCCTTCCGGCCCGCGCCCAAGGTGGATTCCGCGGTGGTGCGGCTGCGCCCGCGGCCCGCCGGCGAGGCCGGGATTGAGGACCCCGCGCGCTTCGCCGCGGTGGTTCGCGCCGCCTTCGGCCAGCGCCGCAAGACCCTGCGCAACGCGCTCGCGGCGCTCGCCGGCGCGGACGCGATCGCGGCCACCGGCGTGGATCCGGGCGCGCGCGCCGAACAACTCCGGGTCCTCGACTTCGTCCATCTGGCGAACCGCTTACACTCGATCGCATGAGCATCTGGGCGATCGGAGACCTGCAGGGCTGCTACGGGCCCACCCAACGCCTGCTCGAGCGCATCCGCTTCGATCCGGCGCAGGACCGGCTGTGGTTCTGCGGCGACCTGGTGAACCGTGGCGGCGAGTCGCTGGAGACCCTGCGCCTGGTGCATTCGCTGCGCGAGCACTGCGTGACCGTGCTCGGCAACCACGACCTGTCGCTGCTGGCGATCGCCGAGCGCACCGCGGACGAGCAGCGCAAGGTCAATCCCGACCTGCAGCGGGTCCTTTTCGCGCCCGACTCCGCGGAACTGCTCGACTGGCTGCGCGGCCAGCCGTTGCTGCACGAGGACCGCGACCTGGGCTGGATGATGGTGCACGCCGGCCTGGCGCCGCGCTGGACCACGGCCATGGCGCGCAAGCATGCGGCGGAGGTCGAGCAGAAATTGCGCGGCGAAGACCGCCGCAAGCTGTTGCGGCACATGTACGGCGACAAGCCCGCGTGGTCGCCGGGCCTGCGTGGGCCGGACCGCGACCGCGCGATCATCAACGTGTTCACCCGCTTGCGCTATTGCACGCCGCGCGGGCGGATCGCGTTCGAGGAAAAGGGACCGCCGGGCACCCAGCAGCCGGGCCTGTATCCGTGGTACGCGGTCCCCGGCCACGCCGAGCGCGACCTGAAGATCGTGTGCGGGCACTGGTCCGCGCTGGGCCTGTTCATCGGCCACGGCGTGCACGCCATCGACACCGGCGCGGTCTGGGGCGGCAAGCTCACCGCCTTGCAACTCGACACCGACGACCTGCGCATCGTCCAGGTTCCCGGCCGCGACGTCCCCGCGAATCCCCCGCGCTCCCCGCGCCCCCCGCGCCGCTAGTCTTGTGGGAGCGGCGGAAGCCGCGACTGCCTCAGGCCCTACACCCTCAGGTAATCCACGAACTCAAAAGCAAAGGCATGCCTCGCATCCACAGCATGCTTTTCCCGCGCAACTTCCCGCCACTCCCCCCAATCCACCTCCGGGAAGAACGCGTCCGCGCCGTCCACCACCGTCTCCACCCAGGTCAGGTGCAAGCGCTCCGCCAGCGGCAGCGTCTCCGCGAACACTTTCCCGCCGCCGATCACGCAGACCTCGGGCGCATCGGCCACCGCGTCGAGCGCTTCACGCAGCGACGCGAACGCCTCCATGCCCGCGTGCGGCACGCGCCCCGAGCGGGTCAACACCAGGTTGCGCCGCCCCGGCAGCGCGCGCTTCAGCGACTCCGCGGTGCGCCGCCCCATCAGCACCGGCTTGCCCAGGGTCAGCGCCTTGAAGCGCTTCAGGTCGTCCGGCAGGTGCCAAGGCAGGTCACCGTCCTTGCCAATCGCGCGGGCGCGGTCCAGCGCCGCCAGCAGCGCCAGCGTGGTCACACCGCCACCGGTGCGCGGATCGCCGGCTGCGGCGCGTAGCCCTCGATCGCGATGTCCTCGAAGCGGAACCCGAACAGGTCGCGCACTTCCGGGTTGAGCCGCAGCGTCGGCAGCGGCCCCGGCGTGCGCGCAAGCTGCTCGCGCGCCTGCTCGAAGTGGTTCGAATACAGGTGCGCGTCGCCGAGCGTGTGCACGAAGTCGCCCACCCCCAGCCCGCTGACCTGCGCCACCATGTGGGTCAGCAGCGCATAGCTGGCGATGTTGAAGGGCACGCCGAGGAAGATGTCGCCGCTGCGCTGGTAGAGCTGGCAGCTCAGCTTGCCGTCCGCGACGTAGAACTGGAACAGCGTGTGGCACGGCATCAGCGCCATCGCCGGCAGGTCGGCCACGTTCCAGGCGCTGACGATGAGCCGGCGCGAATCCGGGTTGCGCCGGATCTCCTCCAGCACCCAGCGCACCTGGTCGATCTCGCGGCCGTCGCTGCCGGTCCAGCGCCGCCACTGCTTGCCGTAGACCGGGCCGAGTTCGCCGTCGGCGTCCGCCCATTCGTCCCAGATCGTGACCTTGTGCTCGCGCAGGTAGGCGATGTTGGTCTCGCCGCGCAGGAACCACAGCAGCTCGTGGATGATCGAGCGCAGGTGCAGCTTCTTGGTGGTCAGCAGCGGGAAGCCGTCCGCCAGCGGAAAGCGCATCTGCCAGCCGAACACGCTGCGGGTGCCGGTGCCGGTGCGGTCGGCCTTGTCGGTGCCGTGCTCGAGCACGTGGCGGAGCAGGTCGAGGTACTGCCTCATGGCCGCACCGGTTCCAGCGTGGGCGCACGGCGCGACAGCCACAGGCAGGCCAGGCCGAACAGCACCAGCGGCAGGCTCAGCACCTGGCCCATCGTCAGCCAGCCGAACGCCAGGTAGCCCAGCTGCGCGTCCGGCACGCGCACGAACTCCACCAGGAAGCGGAACACGCCGTACAGCAGCGCGAACAGCCCGGCGACCGCGTAGCGCGGGCGCGGCCGGCTGGAATACCACCAGACGACCACGAACAGCACCAGGCCCTCGAGCAGCGCCTGGTACAGGGGCGAGGGATGGCGCGCGTAGCGGTCCAGCGCGCCGCTGGCGTATTGCGCCTGCAGCTCCGCCGCCGGCATCCGCGCCAGCGGCGCCTCGGCGCCGGGGAAGATCACGCCCCAGGCGGCTTCGGTGTACTTGCCCCACAGCTCGCCGTTGATGAAGTTGCCGAGCCGTCCGAAGCCCAGGCCCGGGGGCACCAGCGGGGCGACGAAGTCGATGACGTCGAAGAAGTGCAGGCCCTGCTTCCGCGCCCACCACCAGGTCGCGGCGCAGACGCCGAGAAGGCCGCCGTGGAAGCTCATCCCGCCTTCCCAGATCATGAACACCTGCAGCGGATCCGCCAGGTAGGTGCCCAGGTCGTAGAACAGGATGTAGCCCAGGCGCCCGCCGAGGATCACCCCGAGCATGCCGTAGAACAGCAGGTCGCCGAACGCGGCCTCGCCCACCCCGGGCAGGCGCCCCTGGCGGATGCGCAAGCGGCCCAGCCACCAGGCGAGCGCGAAGCCCAGCGCGTACATCAGGCCGTACCAGTGCACGGCCGGGTGGAAGTTGATCCCGAACAGGTCGAATTCGGGGAACTGGAGGGCGATCGGGTCGATCCGGTGCAGCCAGGGCGCCATCTGCGGCTCCGTCGGGGGTCGCGCCTATTGTGCCTGCTTGGCCGGCGCCTGCCTCAACCGGTCCCTTCGCGGCGCAGGCGCGCGCGCCGCTTGGCCCACAGGTTCAGGCCCTCGACCGCGGCGGAGAAGCCCATCGAACCGTAGATGTAGCCCTTGGGCACGTGGATCTCCAGGCCTTCGACCACCAGGTACGCGCCGATCAGCACGATGAAGGCGAGCGCCAGCATCTTGATCGTCGGGTTGTTGTCGATGAACCGGCCCAGCGGTTGCGCCGCGAGCAGCATCACCGCCACCGCGAGCAGGATCGCCGCGACCATCACCGGCACGTACTGGTCGGCCATGCCCACCGCCGCGATCACCGAATCCAGCGAGAACACGATGTCGATGACCGCGATCTGCGCGATCACCGCGCCGAACGAGGTCGCGGGCCGGGTGTGGATGTCCTCGGACTCGGGCTCGCCCGCGACCAGGTCGCGGATCTCGGCGACGCCCTTGAACACCAGGAAGACGCCGCCCAGCAGCAGCACCAGGTCGCGCACCGAGAAGCCGTGGCCGAAGACCACGAACAGGTCCTGTTTCATGTGCGCCAGGTAGGCCAGGGTCAGCAGCAGCGCAACGCGGGTGATGCACGCGGCGGCGATGCCGAACTTGCGCGCGCGCTCGCGCGTGGCCAGCGGCAGCCGGCTCACCGCGATCGAGATGAACACCAGGTTGTCGATGCCGAGGACGATCTCGATCGAACTGAGGGTGACCAGCAGGATCCAGGTCTGCGGGTCGGCAAGCATGGCGAGTGTCATCAGTGGGGCATTCCGTCCGGGGGCATCAGAAGTATCGCGGCCCCAGGAGCATCACCCAGGTGAACACCACATTCGCCATCAATACGAAGACCGCGGCCGAACCCATGTCCTTGGCCCGTCCCGCCAGCTCGTGGTGCTCGGCGCCGTAGCGCTCGATCACCGCCTCGATCGCCGAGTTGAGCAGCTCCGCGGAGATCACCAGCAGGCAGCTGCCCACCAGCAGGACCCGTTCCACCGGGGTCGCGCCCAGCCACAGGCCGAGCGGACCGAGGATCGCGAACAGGTAGATCTCGAGGCGGAACGACGACTCGTGCAGCCACGCCGACTTCAGCCCCTGGAGGGACCATCTGGTGGCAAGGAGGATGCGGGCGGGATGCCGCGGGAGGTGTCCGATTTCGTCGGCCATCCGGGCATTTTACTGCCTGAGGGCCTCGATGGGGTCGAGCCGGGAGGCCTTGCGGGCCGGGTAATACCCGAAGAACAGGCCGGTCCCGATGGAAAAGGCCGCGGCCAGTGCCACCACCTGCGCATCCAGCGCCACCGGCAGCTCGCTGAAGCGGCCGACCAGCAGCGCGCCCACGGTCCCGATGGCGATCCCGATCACCCCGCCGACCAGCGAAATCAGCATGGCCTCGGCCAGGAACTGGCGGCGCACGTCCGAGGGCGCCGCGCCCACCGCCAAACGCAGGCCGATCTCGCGGATCCGTTCGGTCACCGAGACCAGCATGATGTTCATGATCCCGATGCCGCCGATGACCAGGCAGATCGTGGCCACCGCGCCCAGCAGTTTCGACATGAGGTTGGTGGTCGCGGTGCGGGTGGCGACGATCTCGCTGATGTTGCGCACCCGGAAGTCGTCCTCGGCGCCCGGGCGGATCTGGTGGCGCTGCCGCAGCAGGCCCTCGACGGCGGTCTGCACGTAGCCCAGGTCGCGCGCGTCGCCCACGGTCAGCGCGATCTGCATCACCGCGCCGGGCGGCAGGCCCATGGTGCCCAGCAGGCGCCGGCGGCCGGTTTCCAGCGGGACCATGACCACGTCGTCCTGGTCCTGGCCGAAGCCGCCCTGGCCCTTGGGCGCGAGGGTCCCGACCACGGTGAACGGCACCCGGCCCAGGCGGATCGTCTCGCCGATGCCGCTGTCCTCGCCGAACAGGGTCCGGCGCACGGTGTCGCCGAGCACCACCTGCTTGGCTGCGCCGCCGTAGGCCTGTGCGTCGAACAGGGTGCCCTCGGCGATCTTCCAGTCGTTGATCGCGAACCAGTCCGGCTGCACGCCCTGCCAGCTCGTGGGCGCGTTGTTCTCCGCGTACACCGCCTGGGTGTTGCCGCGCAACGCGCCGGCGACGTACTGCACTTCCGGGATTTCGGCGCGGATTGCGTCGGCGTCGCCATCGGTGAGCGTGTAGAAGCTGCCGCCGGCCTGGCGCGCGCCGCCGGGGCCGCGCTGCGAGCCGGGCGAGATGTCGAGCCGCTGCGAGCCGAGGCCGGAGACCAGCTTGTCGATCTCACGCTGGGTCCCCTGCCCGACCGACACCATCACGATCACCGCGGCGATGCCGATGATCACGCCGAGCGAGGTCAGCGCGCTGCGCATCCAGTTGCCGCGCAGCGCGAAGGCCGCCGTGCGCAGGATGTCGAGGAAATTCATGCCGGCGCTCCCTGCGCCGGCGCGCCGGCCTCGTGCAGCACGCCGTCGTGCATCTCGTAGATCCGGTCGGCGTGCGCGGCGACGCCGGGGTCGTGGGTGATCAGGACCACGGTGTGGCCATCGTCGCGGAGCCGCTTGAACAGCGCCAGGATCTCCTCGCCGGTGCGCGAATCCAGCGCGCCGGTCGGCTCGTCGGCAAGCAGGATCGGCGGGCGGTTGACCAGCGCGCGCGCGATCGCCACGCGCTGCTGCTGGCCGCCGGACATTTCGCTGGGCAGGTGGCCGACGCGCTCGCCCAGGCCCACCGCTTCCAGCGCCGCGCGCGCGCGATCGAGGCGCTCGCCGTGCGGTACCCCGGCATAGCCCAGCGGCATCGCCACGTTGTGCAGCGCGTCCATCCGCGGCAGCAGGTGGAAGCCCTGGAACACGAAGCCGATCTTCTCGCGGCGCAGCGCCGCCAGCGCCTCGGCGTCGAGCGTCGAGACGTCCACGCCGTCGCATTCGTAGGTACCGCTGCTGGGCGTGTCCAGGCAACCGAGCAGGTTCATCAGCGTGGACTTGCCCGAGCCGGACGGCCCCATGATGGCGACGAAGTCGCCGCCCGCGATGGTCAGGTCCACCCCGCGCAGCGCCGTCACCTCGGCGGCGGTGCCCGCGGCGTAGACCTTGCCCAGGCCGCAGGTGCGGATGACCGGCGTCGCCTCGCTCATCGCGCCGCGCGCTCGCCGGTGACCACCACGTCGCCGGCGCGGATGTTGCCGGAGATCTCGGTGTCGCTGCCGTCCGAGGCGCCGATCCGGACCATCGTCCGCTGCGGCCTGCCGTCCACCAGCAGCCAGATCGGCGCGCGCGTGGCGCCAACCAGCGCCTGCAGCGACTCGTCCCATTGCCGCTGCTTCGCTTCCGGCAAGGTCGCGCGGAACGCGGCGAAATCCTGCTGCATGCGTTCGCGCATGCGCTGGCGGAACTGCGCCTGCATCGCGCCGCCGCCCGCGTTGCCGCGACCGCCGCGCATGCCGCCGCCGAACAGGCGGTTGCCGCCTTCGCTGGCGGCCGCCGGCTGGCGCGCGGCCTGGCGCTGGCGGATCGCCTCGAGTGCCGCGTCGAAGGCGGCCTGCTGCTCCGCATCCAGGTCCAGCGCGGCGGCGGCGCGGGCGAGGTCGGCGTCCATGCCGCCACGGCCGCTGGCCCTTGCGCCGCCCGCGGCCGGAGTGGTCTCGTTCGCGTCGGCCGGCTTGTAGCGCAGTGCCGCGTTGGCGACCTTGAGCACGCCCTCGCGCTTGCTCACCTCGATCTCGGCATTGACGGTGAGGCCGGGCAACAACGTGCCGTCGCTGTTGTCCACGGTCACCACCACCGGGTAGGTGACCACGTTGCTGGTGGTGGTGGCGGCCAGGCGCACCTGGTCCACGACGCCGCTGAAGCGCCGGTCGGGGAACGCGTCCGCGGTAAACGTCACCACCTGGCCCTCGCGGACCTGGCCGATGTCGGCCTCGTCCACCGCCAGCTCGATCTTCATCTTCGACAGGTCCTCGGCGATGGTGAACAGCTCCGGCGCCTGCAGGCTCGCGGCCACGGTCTGGCCGGGCTCGACGCTGCGGGTGATCACCACCCCGTCCACCGGCGAGCGGATCACCGTGCGGTCGAGGTTGACCCGGGTGTTGCGGATCGAGGCTGCCTGCTGCCGGATCTGCGCCTGCGCGGCATTGACCTGGGCCTGGGCCTGGTCGCGTGCGGCGCGGGCCAGGTCGACGTCGCTGCGCGCGACCAGTTCGCGCTCGCCGAGGTCGGCCTTGCGCCGGTAGTCGGCCTCGGCGTTGCGCAGCGCCGCCTGCGCCTGGCGCAGCTGCGCCCTCGCACTCTCGACCTGGGCGTTGCCCTGCTCGATCTGCGCCTCGTAGCTGCTCGGATCGATGCGCGCAAGCACGTCGCCCTTGCGCACCTTGTCGTTGAAGTCCACCAGCACGTCGGTGACCTGGCCGGAGACCTGGCTGCCGATGGTGACGGTGGAGATCGCGCTGAGCGTGCCGGTGGCGGAGATCGCGACGCGGATGTCGCCCTGTTCGACGGTGGTGGTGCGGTAACCGGCCTCGCCATCCGCGGCGCTGCGCGAGTTCCACCACCACCACGCGGCGAGGGCGAGGACGACGAAGGCGATCGCCGCGGCGGGGCGGCGCAGGTCGCGCTTGCGCGCGGGCTTGCTTGGGGGCATCGGTCGGGCTGCCAGGGATCCGTGGGGTCAACCGAGGCTAACGCCCCCGCGGTCACGCGGTTGACACGGCCCGGGGCGGCGTTCAGCCGCGGGCATTGCCGAAGTGGATGGTCGCGGTGGTGCCGGCCCCCGGCTGGCTTTCCAGCGACACCGGCCAACCGAAGCGCTCGCCCAGGCGGTGGACGATGGACAGGCCCATGCCCTTGCCCTCGAGCTTGTCCGGATCGGCGCGGTAGAACGGGTCGAACGCGCGCTGCAGGGTCGCCGGATCCATGCCGATGCCGGTGTCGGCGACCACGATCCGGTCCGGCTCGATCAGGACCTCGATCCGGCCAGACTCGGTATACGTGCAGGCGTTGGACAGCAGGTTGCGCAGCATCACCGCGAACACCCGCGGCGAGGCGTGCAGCACCGGATGCGCGTTGGCGACCACTTCCATCCCGACCGGCTTGTTCGCCAGCAGCGGCCGCAGCTTGGCGACTTCCTCGTCGACCACGTCGGCGACCCGGAACTCCTCGCGCTGCGGCTCGACCACGCCTTCCCGGGCGAGGATCAGGAACGACTCGATCACCGCCTCCATGTCGCGCCCGGCGCGCTGGATCCGCGCCAGCGAGCGGCGCGCGCGCTCCGGCAGGTCGGGGTCGGCCATCAGCAGGTCGCTGGCGACCCGGATCACGGTCAGTGGCGTGCGCAGCTCATGGCTGGAGTCGCGGGTGAAGTCCCGTTCCCTGCGGATGAAGGCGCGCATGCGCTCGCCCATCCGCTGCAACGCCCCGGCGAGCTGGCGCGCCTCCATGCCCGCGTCGGCGGGCAGCCGGTCGGGCGCCAGCGCCGCGGTTTCCGGCTCCAGCGGATCCCAGCGCCGCACCTCCTCGGCCAGCCAGTTCACCGGCGCGACCATGCGCCGCGCGTTGCGGTAGGTGAACCAGGCGCTGGCGACGAGCGCAAGCAGGGCGAGCAGCACCGGCGCGAGGATCATCTGCAACGAGCGCTGGTCCATCTCCTCGCGCGGGTAGGTCAGGTACAGCCGCGTGTGGTCGCGCTCGTCCACCAGCACGACCATGTCCGGCAGGTCGTGCAGCCCGGGCGGCAGCCGGCGCAGGGATTCGGGAACGCCGACCGCCGAGTCGCCCTCGCCCACCGCGTAGCCGCGCAACCGGGCCTCGTCCGGCGGCTCCTGCCCCGGGTCCAGCGCGCGCCGGCTCCAGAAGTACTCCGCTTCCTCCTGCAGCGCATAGCGCGCGATCTGGTGCTTGGCCACGGTCACCGCGACCCAGGTCCCGGCGATGATGACGAGACTCGCCATCACCACCTGCATCAGGAAGGCGAAGCGCAGCTTGCGCGGTAAACCCTGCGGCATGGATCAGCGCGGTACGACAGCCCTCAGGCTGGCGGCTGCTCGATGTCGGCGATCCGGTAGCCGGCGCTCTGCACGGTGTGCAGCAGCGGCTTGTCGTACGGCTTGTCGATCGTCTTGCGCAGGTTGTACAGGTGGCTGCGCAGGGTGTCGGAATCCGGCAGGCCGTTGCCCCAGATCTCGCGCTCGATTTCCTGGCGGCTGACCACGCGCGGCGACTCGCGCATCAGGATCGTCAGCAGCTTCAGGCCGATCGGCGAGAGCTGCAGTTCGACCCCGCCGCGGGTGGCGCGCAGGCTGGCCGGGTCGAGCACCAGGTCCGCGACCTTCAGCACCTCCGAACCGACCTGGCGGCGCTCGCGGCGGATCAGCGCGCGCAGGCGCGCTTCCAGTTCCTGGATCGCGAACGGCTTGGTCAAGTAGTCGTCGGCGCCGACCGACAGGCCGGTGAGCTTCTCGTCGAGCGTGTCGCGCGCGGTCAGCATCAGCACCGGCGTGGACTTGCGTGCTTCCTCGCGCAGGCGCTTGCAGACTTCCACCCCGTCCAGCCGCGGCAGCATCAGGTCGAGGACCACGACGTCGTAACTGTTCTCGGAGGCCAGCCGGTAGCCGTCCAGGCCGTCGGACGCGTAGTCGACTTCGAAGCCGCGGCCTTCGAGGTATTCGCCGACCATCTCGGAGATGTTCCGGTTGTCCTCGACGATCAGGACCAGGCCGGAGGGTTCTTGGGAAGCACGCATCATGGGCAGGTTTCCTTTGGGGGACTTCAGCTTTGTGAAAGGTGCCCGGTCCCGGGTTGAAACCGCGTGAAGAGCGCTAATCTTGGCCGATTTTCCATTCAGCTGCCCGCCCCCATGCCCCTTTTCGACCGCCTGCTCCCCCCGCTCCTGCTGCTGGGCTCCAACGTCTTCATGACCTTCGCCTGGTACGGGCACCTGAAGTACCGCACGGCGCCGCTGGGCCTGGTGATCCTGGCCAGCTGGGGCATCGCCTTCTTCGAGTACACCCTGCAGGTCCCCGCCAACCGTTTGGGGGCCGCGGTCTACGGTGCGCCGCAGCTCAAGGGCATGCAGGAGGTGATCACCCTGCTGGTGTTCGCCTGGTTCTCCTCCTGGTACCTGGGCCAGCCGCTGAAGTGGAACCACTGGGCGGGGTTCGCGCTGATCGCGGTCGCGGCCTGGCTGATCTTCAAGGAGTGATCCGCGCTACAGCCGGACGCGGCCGCGCAGGATGTCGGCGAACATCACCCAGTCGCCGGCCAGCGAATAGAACGGATGCCGGAACGTCGCCGGGCGGTTCTTCTCGAAGAAGAAGTGGCCCACCCAGGCGAAGCCGTAGCCGCAGGCCAACGCCGCCAGCAGCCACCACGGATTGCGCTGCGCCAGCGCCAGCACGAGCAGCACCAGCACCCCGCAGCTGCCGATGAAGTGCAGCCGGCGCGACGTGCGGTTCGCGTGCTCCGACAGGTAGAAGGGGTAGAACTCGCGGAAGCTGTTGAATCGCGCCATCGCCTGCCTCCCGGTGGCGCGCGCGGCGCCTATTCGCCGCGCTCGCGCGCCTTGGCCCGGTTCCAGTAGCCATCCTGCGCTTCCAGCGGCAGCTCCGCCAGTGCGGTGCCGTCGGCCGCGGCCAGCGCTTCCATCGCCCGGAAGCGGCGCTCGAACTTGGCGTTGGCGCGGCGCAGCGCGGTGCCCGGATCCACCTTCGCGTGCCGGGCCAGGTTGGCGCAGACGAACAGCAGGTCGCCGATCTCGTCGGCCAGGCGCTCGCGCACGGCCGGATCGTCGGGCGCTTGCGCGACCGCGTCGAACTCCGCGCGCGCCTCTTCGATCTCCTCGCGCAGCTTGTCGAACACCGGTCCGGGACCCGGCCAGTCGAAGCCGACCCGCGCCGCGCGCGCCTGCAGCTTGATCGCGCGTTGCCATTCCGGCATGCCGCGGGCGATGCCGGCCAGGGCCGAGGGGTCGGTCTCGCCGGCCGCGTCGCGCTCGCGGCGCTTGTGCGCCTCCCACTCGCGGCCCTGGGCCTCGACCCCGTCCACGCTCGCGCCGGCGAACACGTGCGGGTGCCTGCGGACCATCTTGTCGCTGATCGCGGCGACCACGTCGGCAAAGCCGAACGCGCCCTGCTCCTCCGCCATGCGCGCATGGAACACAACCTGCAGCAGCAGGTCGCCGAGCTCCTCGCGCAGGTCGTCCAGGTCGCCACGATCGATCGCATCGGCGACCTCGTAGGCCTCCTCGATCGTGTACGGCGCGATCGTCGCGAACGTCTGCTCCACGTCCCAGGGGCACCCGCCCTCCGGATCCCGCAGCCGCGCCATGATCTCCAACAACCCCTCGATGTCTCCGGCGGGTTTTGTCATCGTTGCCTCATCATGGATTTTTTGGCCACAGATTCCACAGATTGAAAAGGATTAAAGCTTTTGATTTTTATCCGCTCTTGATCTGTGGAATCTGTGGCCAAAATATTTCAAAACGTCAGGCGAGCCAGGACTGCCAGGGGAGGTCGGGGTCGCCGAGGGCCATGAAGGGGCCGTTGAGGATGGTGTCGCGCTGGTTGTAGCGCAGCGGGCGGCCCTTCGGGTCCAGGACCACGCCGCCGGCGGCCTCGAGCACGCACTGGCCGGCGGCGGTGTCCCACTCGCTGGTCGGTCCGAAGCGCGGATACGCGTCCATGCCGCCTTCGGCGAGGCGGCAGAACTTCAGCGACGAGCCTACGCCGACCGGCTCGATCTCGCCCATGCGCGACAGCACCTGTTCGGTGCGCGCATCGCGGTGCGAGCGGCTGGCGGCGACGCGCAGCGGCGCGGTCGCCGGGCGGCGCGTGCGGATCGCCACGTCCTCGTCGCCCTCGCGGCGGAACGCGCCACGCCCGCGCTGGCCGTGCCACAGCGCGCCGGTCACCGGGGCCTGGACCACGCCCAGCACCGGCACGCCCTGGTCCACCAGCGCGATGTTCACGGTGAACTCGCCATTGCGCTTGACGAACTCGCGGGTGCCGTCGAGCGGGTCCACCACCCACAGCCGCGGCCATTGCCGTCGGGTCGCGGTCGCCACGCCTTCCGCCGATTCCTCGGACAGCACCGGGATGTCCGGAGACAGCCGTTGCAACCCGGCCACGATCCGCCGGTGCGAGGCGAGGTCGGCCGCGGTCAGCGGCGAGTTGTCGTCCTTGTGCTGGACCGCGAAGTCGCCCTCGTACACCTCGAGGATCGCCGCCGCCGCCTCGCGGGCGAGCGCGATGATGCCCTCGCGCAGGCGCCCGAGCTCGTCGTTGCCGGTATCACTTCCCGCCATGCCGCAGCCACTCCCTTGTCATGAACAGCGCGGCGATGGCGCGCCCTTCGGAAAAATCCTCGCGCAGCACCAGCTCGTGCAGCGCATCCAGTTTCCACGGCACCGGCTCCAGCGGCTCCGGCTCGTCGCCCGGCAGGCGGCTCGGGTACAGGTCGCGCGCCACCACCACGTGCGCCTGGTGGCTCATGTAGCGCGGCGACAGGCTGAGCATGCGCAGCCGGTGCAGCGAGCGCGCGGCGTAGCCGGCCTCCTCCTGCAGCTCGCGGTTGGCCGCGTGCAGCGGGTCCTCGCCCGGGTCCATGCGCCCGGAGACCAGGCCCAGCTCGTAACGATGCATCCCGGCCGCGTACTCGCGCACCAGCAGCACGGTGTCCGCGTCCAGCAGCGGCACCACGTAGACCGCGCCGTGGCCGCGGCTGTGCAGGCGCTGGTACTGGCGGCGCTCGCCGTTGGCGAACTCCAGGTCCAGGCGCTCCATGCGGTACGGGCCCGCCTCCTCTTCCGAGGTGCCGTGGATGGTGGGCAGGCGCTGGCTCATGGCACCGGCGGCTTTGCGGCGATAATGCGCGTATGCAGGACGATGGACGCGAAGGCGGCGGGCATGGCAGGTCGATGATAGCGGACGCCCACGACTGGCGTTCGCGCGACCTGGCGGTGCTCTGGCACCCATGCACGCAGATGCGCGAGCACCTGCGCGACGAGCTCCCGCTGGTACCGGTGGCCGGTGGCGAGGGGGCGTGGCTGGTGGGGCAGGACGGCCGCCGCTACCTGGACGCGGTGGCGAGCTGGTGGACCAACCTGTTCGGCCACGCGGAGCCGCGCATCGCCGCCGCGATCGCCGCCCAGGCGGCCCGCCTGGAGCAGGTGATCCTGGCCGGCTTCTCGCATGCCCCGGCGGTCGAACTGGCCGAGGCGCTGCTCGCGTCCGCCCCGCGCGAGGCCGGGCGTGAACCGCTGGCGAAGGTGTTCTACGCCGACAACGGCTCGGCCGGGGTCGAGGTCGCCCTGAAGATGGCATTCCACTGGTTCCGCAACCGCGGCGAAACGCAGCGCACGAAGTTCATCGCGCTGGAGAACGGCTACCACGGCGAAACCCTGGGCGCGCTGGCGGTGGGCGACGTGCCGCTGTACCGGCGGGTGTACGCGCCGTTGCTGGCCGAATGCCTGTTCGCGCCCAGCCCGGACGCCTACGCCGGCGAGCCCGGCGAGACGCCGGAGCAGTGCGCGCGCCGCGCCGCCGAGGGCCTGCGCGCCGTGCTCGAGGCGCACGCGGGCGAGGTCTGTGCCTTCATCCTCGAACCGCTCGTGCAGTGCGCCGGCGGCATGCGCATGCACCATCCGCTGTACCTGCGCCTGGCCCGCGAGCTGTGCGACGCGCACGGCGTGTTCCTCATCGCCGACGAGATCGCGGTCGGCTTCGGCCGCACCGGCACCCTGTTCGCCTGCGAACAGGCACCGCCGGGCGCCGCCGGTGGCGCGCCGGGCATCCAGCCGGACCTGCTGTGCCTGTCCAAGGGCCTCACCGGCGGGTTCCTGCCGTTGGCGGCGGTGCTGGCGACCCAGTCCATCTACGACGGCTTCCTCGACGAATCGCGCGAGCGCGCGTTCCTGCATTCGCACAGCTACACCGGCAACCCGCTGGCCTGCGCCGCGGCGCTCGCGGTGCAGCGGATTTTCCGCGACGACGACGTGGTCGCGCGCAACCGCGCCACCGCGGCGCGGATGCGCGAGCTGGCCGCGCCGATCGGCGCGCACCGCCACGTCGCCGACCTGCGCCAGGCCGGGATGATCGTGGCCTTCGAACTGACCCGCGACGGCGACCGGCGCACGCCCTTCGATCCGTCGCTGCGGGTCGGCCTGCGCGCGTACCGCGCGGCGCTGGCCCGCGGCGTGGTGTTGCGGCCGCTGGGCGACATTCTCTACTGGATGCCGCCCTACTGCATCGACGATGCGCAGCTCGAGTTGCTGGCGCGGGTCACCGCCGAGACCATCGACGAGGCCACCGCATGCGCGTGACCCGGATTCCGGTGGAAGCCGCATTGGTGCCGGGCCTGCGCCTGCCACTGCCCGACGATGCCGCGGCCTACGTCGCCCGGGTGCTGCGGATGCAGCCCGGCGATGCCTGCGTGCTGTTCAACGGCGATGGCCACGACTACGCGGCACGAGTGCTGTCCGTGGGCAAGCGCGGGGTCGAGGTCGAAGTGCTCGAGGCCACGCCGGTGGACCGCGAGTCGCCGCTCAAGATCGTGCTGCTGCAGGGCATCGCCCGCGGCGAGAAGATGGACTGGGTGCTGCAGAAGGCGACCGAGCTCGGCGTGGCCGCGTTCGTGCCGGTGTCGAGCGAGCGCAGCGAGGTGCGCCTGGACGCGGCACGCGCGGCGAAGCGCTTGGCGCACTGGCGCGGCGTGGTCGCGTCCGCGTGCGGCCAGTGCGGGCGCGCGCGGATTCCGCCGGTGGAGGCGCCGCAGCCGCTGGACGAGGCGCTGGCGGCGCTGGGGCCGGGGCCCCGGTTCCTGCTCGACCCGCTCGCGACGGACTCCGTGGCGGACATGCCCGCGCCCGGTCCGGGCTGCGTGCTCGCGGTCGGCCCGGAGGGCGGCTGGTCGCCGCGCGACCGCGAGCAGCTCGTGGCCGCCGGGTTCAGCGGGCTGCGGCTGGGGCCGCGGGTGCTGCGCACGGAGACCGCGGGCATCGCCGCGATCGCGGCGCTGCAGGCGCGGTTCGGGGATCTGGCGTAACGGGCGGCCAGCCGACCATGGGTCGGCGCAACGGATCAGGCCGCTTCGTGCACGCTTTCGCCGATCATCTGCTCGAGCTGCTCCAGGTCGGGGACCAGGGCCTCGTCGTCGTTCAGCATGACCCGTGCATGCACGCCGCGCGGCAACAGCGCGCGGTCGGTCTCCTCGGTCACCAGCGCCGCCTCGGACACCGTCACCAGGCGCGGGAAGCCCTGGGTCAGGACCGCGAAGTACGGCGCCTTCGGATCGCCGCCCAGCGCCTTGAGCACGATCACCTTGCTGCCCAGGCCGCCGCGCTCCTCGGCGATCGCCGCCATGCGCGCGAACGACATCAGCGGCAGCTGCCAGCCGCGCCAGCGGATCCGGCCGAGCAGCCAGTCGGGTGCATTGGCGATGGGATCGGGATCCGCGAACGAGAGCACCTCGGCGATGGTCGCGTTGGGCAGCAGCAGGCGCGCGCCCTGGACCTGGATCAACACGCCGCGGATGTCGGTTTGGGCGGGGCGGTTCATGTGCATCACTCCAACGAAAGCCAGCGGGTGGAAACGCGCGAGGCCAGCTCCGCCGGCGTCCCCCGGTGGCCGCCGCCGGCAATGACGGCGGACGCCGCCGCGGGATCGAAGCAGTCGTCCGGCGACTGCCCGGCGACCAGTGCGCCCTGCTCGCGGGCGACCAGGATGCCGGGCACGAGCGCCGGGTCGGCGCCGCTCAGCACGATCAGGCCGCTGTCGGCACCCGGCAGGCCCATCAACGGCGGCACGTCGCCGGTGGCGGGCGCGAACCGGGCCGGGCCGTCGTCCTCTCCAGTCTCGGCCGAAAGGCCGTCCGGGAGGATGTAGACGTGCCCGGATTCGAGCGCCTTCCCGGCCTCGGCCAGTTGCACCGGCAGCGAGGTCGCACGCTGCAGCTGGCGGACCAGGCGGTCGTGCTTGCCGCCGTCCAGCCGCTGCCGGATCACGACCGGGCGGCCGAAGCCGGAAGGCAGTGCACCCAGGAACTGGCGGACCGCATCCGGGCCGCCGATGCCCGCGAGCAGGACCACGGCGCCGTGGCCGCCTTCGGCCTCGAAGCTCCAGCGCGGCCTGGCCGGCTCGTCGGGCCGCGTTTCCAGGCTGAGGTTGGCGAAGATCGAAGGTTTCTCCGCTGCCTGCTCCGGCTCTGGCACGGATGCATCAGCTGGCTCGGGCTCGGGTTCGGGTTCCGGCCCGGGTTCCAGCTCCGGCTCCGGCTCCGGCTCCGGCTCCGGCTTGGGCTCCGGCTCGGGCCCGGGTTCGAGCTCCGGCTCCGGTCCGGGCTCCGGCTCGGGCTCGGATGCGGCATCGAACGCGGGCACCGGTGCCTCGTCGGGCGCCCGGTACTCCATTTCCTCCAGCGAAAGTTCGCCGGCCGGCATGATCCGCAGTCCCCCATCGTTGCCGGGCGCCGGGTCGGTCACGACGCCGGTCGCCGCCTCGGGCGCCGCCTCGGCCGTCGCCTCACCGCGCCCAGGCGGAAGCACGTCGTCGTGGCCGCCGAGCTTCGCCGCCAGGTGCCGGGTCCAGCGTGCCGCGTCCCAGCCTTCGCGCTTGGCCGCCAGCTCCGCCTCGTCGTAGATCACGGTCATCGCCGGATCGAGCAGCACCGGGTCGTAGCGGTCCAGCACGTCCTCGACCGCGGGATCGAGTGCGACCAGCACCGCGCGCGGCGCCGCGGCGGTCACCGCCGCGGCATCGCTGCCCAGCGGATCGGCGACCAGCACGATCTCGGCCCCGGCCTGCGCCAGTGCCGCCTGCAGGTGCTCGCAGGCGGTGCCGGGCCGCGCCAGCAGCGCCACCCGCACCGGCTCAGACATCGCGCGGCCCCCGGCCCGGCGCCTTGCCTTCCTGCGCCAGCAGTTCGAACACGTTGCGCAGCAGCTCCGGCTCCTGGTACGGCTTGCCGAGGTAGCGGTTGACGCCGATTTCCATCGCGCGCTGGCGGTGCTTCTCGCCGGTACGCGAAGTGATCATGATGATCGGCACGTCGCGCAGGCGCGGATCGGCCTTCATCGCGGTGGCCAGCTCGTAGCCGTCCATGCGCGGCATCTCGATGTCGAGCAGCATCAGGTCTGGCACCCGGTCGACCATCCGCTCCAGCGCATCCACGCCGTCCTTCGCGGTCGCGACCTCGAAGTTGTTGCGCTCGAGCACGCGCCCGGTGACCTTGCGCATCGTCACCGAGTCGTCCACCACCATGACCAGCGGGACGCGCCGCGCCTCGACCGCCTGCACCGGCTCCTCTTCGCGCGGCGCGACGGCCTGGCGGCGCACCAGCGGCGCGATGTCGAGGATCACGACCACGCTGCCGTCGCCCATGATCGTGGCGCCGAAGATGCCGGGCAGCGACGCCACCTGCGGGCCGACCGGCTTGACCACGATCTCGCGGTTGCCCAGCACCTGGTCGATGCAGACCGCGGCGCGCAGGTCGCCCGAGCGGATCAGCAGCAACGGCATCTGCAGCTGCCCCTCGGCCTTGGCCGCGCCGTGGCCGAGCAGCAGGCCGAGGTCGTGCAGCGCGTAGTCCTCGCCGCCGTAGCGGTAGGTCGCGCCTTCCTGGGCCATGTCCTCGCGCGAAATCCGGCCGACGCCGCGCACCGAGGCGATCGGCACCGCGAAGCTGGTGTCGCCGATGCGCACGAACACCGCCTGGGTGACCGCGAGCGTCTGCGGCAGGTGCAGCAGGAAGGTGGTGCCTTCGCCCTTCTTCGTGCGGATGTCGAGGCTGCCGCCGAGCTGGCGCACTTCGCTGGCGACCACGTCCATGCCGACGCCACGGCCGGCCAGGCGGCTGACCTCGTCGACGGTGGAGAAGCCGGGCTCGAAGATGAGCTGGTCGAGCGCGCTGTCGGTGAGCACCGCGCCCGGCTGCACCAGGCCGCGCTGCTCGGCGCGCTTGCGGATCGCGCCGCGGTTCAGGCCGGCGCCGTCGTCCGACACCTCCAGCACCACTTCCGAACCTTCGCGGCGGACCGCGATCCGGACCGTGCCTTCCTCGTCCTTCTTCGCCTTCTTGCGCTCGGCCGGGGATTCCAGGCCGTGGGCGACGGCGTTGCGCAGCATGTGCTCCAGCGGCGCGGTCATGCGCTCGAGCACGTTGCGGTCGAGTTCGCCCTGGGCGCCGTCGAGCTTGAGCTGGACCTTCTTGCCGGTATCGCTGGCGGCCTGGCGCAGCACCCGGCGCAGGCGCGGGACCAGCGCGTCGAACGGCACCATGCGCGTGCGCATGAGGCCTTCCTGCAGTTCCGAGCTCACCCGCGACTGTTGCAGCAGCAGGGTCTCGTACTGGCGGGTCAGGTCGTCCATCGACTGCTGCAGCGAGCTCAGGTCGGCGGCCGACTCGGCCAGCGCGCGGGAAAGCTGCTGCAGGGTGGAGAAGCGGTCGAGTTCCAGCGGGTCGAAGGTCTGGTCGCCGGTGTCGTGCTCGCGCTGGTAGCGGGCGATGATCTGCGCTTCCGTTTCGCTGTCCAGGCGGCGGAGCTGGTCGCGCAGGCGCGCGTTGGTCTGCTCCATTTCGCCCATCGCCGTGCGGAACGCACCGAGCTGCTGCTCCAGGCGGGCGCGGTAGATCGCGACCTCGCCGGCGTAGTTGACCAGGCGGTCGAGCAGGTCGGCGCGGATGCGCACCTGCTCCTGCGGTGCGCGCACTGCGATGTCGTCGTCGTCGCCGGGCAACTGGTCGCCGATCGGCGCCGACAGCGGCTTGAGCTCCACCCGCGGCGCAGGCACCGGGGTCGCCCGGGGCGGCGCCTGGTCGTCGGCGCCGGCCTCGAAGGCCTTGCCGCGGGCGCGCGCGTCGAATTCGGCGATCAGCCGTTCGGGCAGCGCGATCGCCTTGCGCGAGCCGACCCGGGTGACCATCGCATGCAGGCGGTCGAGGCCGCGCTCGAGCAGCGGGACGCCGTCGCGGCCGAGCTCGACGCGCTGGTCGACTACGGCCTCGAGCAGCGATTCCATGGCGTGGCCGAGCTCGCCCACGGCCATGATGCCGGCCATGCGCGCGCCGCCCTTGAGTGTGTGCAGGTCGCGCTGCAGGCCGACCAGGCAGTCGCCTTCGGCCGGCGATTCGCGCAGGCGCGCGAGCAGGCCGTCGGAGTGGTCGAGCAGGTCGACGCTTTCCTCGACGAAGATGTCGACGAGGTCGGGGTCGAGGTCGGTGAGGTCGAGCGGCGCGTCCGGATCCTCGGCGGCAGACGGCAGGCTGGCCTCCGCGGGTGCCTTGGCC
Source organism: Lysobacter sp. (assembly GCA_044464395.1). Lineage (GTDB taxonomy): Bacteria > Pseudomonadota > Gammaproteobacteria > Xanthomonadales > Xanthomonadaceae > Cognatiluteimonas. The sequence continues at coordinate 399,573 of JBIQLI010000001.1, read as the reverse complement.
TCGGCAGGCGCTTCCGCGGCCGCCTGGGCCGCGGCCGCCGCGCGTTCGGCTTCGGCACGTTCGGCTTCGGCGCGTTCGGCTTCAAGACGTTCGGCTTCGAGGCGTGCGGCCTCGGCGCGCTCGGCTTCAAGACGCTCGGCTTCAAGACGTTCGGCTTCGGCACGCTCGGCCTCGGCACGCTCGGCCTCGGCACGCTCGGCCTCGGCACGCTCGGCCTCGGCACGTTCGGCTTCGGCACGTTCGGCTTCGGCACGCTCGGCTTCGGCACGCTCGGCGGCGATGCGTTCCTGCTCGAGCAGCCCGGCCTCCAGCGACTCCTGCGCGGAGGGCGGTTCCGGCGTGGGCACCGCCGGCGCCTCGCCAGTATCGATCTGGAATCCCGTGAAATCGCCGAAGTCGATCGACGCCAGCTCGCGCGCCAGCGCGTCCTCTTCGGGCGCTTCGTCCAGCAGTGGCGATTCGGGCGCAACCGGCGCCTGCGGGACCTGCGGCGCGGCTTCCTCGTGCAGGTCGAACTCGACCGACGGATCGTGGTGCGGCACTTCCGGCAGGCTGTCGCGCAGGGCGCACAAGCGCTCGGCCAGCGCGTGGCGCATCAGCACCCGCGGCGATTCGGTCTTGAGCGCGGCCACGGTCTCGCGCACGGCGGCGGCAAGGTCGTCCAGCGCGGCGACACCTTCGCCGCTGGCCCGCTCGCCCGCGGCGAGCAGGCGCTTCACGTAGGCCTCGGCCGGCGTGATCGCCTCGGTGATCGCGGGCACCTCGGTCATGGCGAAGGCGCCGTTCATGGTGTGGATCGCGCGCATCAGCGCGTCGTCCACCCGGGTCTCGCCGGCACGCGCGGCGGCCAGCCACTTCTCGACCGTGCCGAGATGGCCACCGACTTCGGCATCGAGGATTTCCAGCAGCACGGCGTCGACGCTGGCCGGTACGCCCTCTTCCGCGACGGGCGCCGCGGCCGGCGGCTCGGGCGTGGCGACAGGTTCGCCTGCGGCTCCAGGCTGCGCCGGCTCGGCCGGCGCGCCGCCGGCCGGCTGGTGGAAGGCTTCCTCGCCGGCGGCGACGCGGTCCGCGGTCGCTTCCAGGCCCTCGAGATCGGCGACCAGGCCGCCGTCGCCGCGCAGCGCGCCGAGCAATTGCGGCAGCGCCTCGTAGGCCTGGGCCACGAGCGCGAGCACCGCGGGGCTGGCCGGGCGCGAGGCGTCGAGCACGCGGTTGAGCATGTTCTCGACCTTCCACGCGAACTCGCCAAGGGTGCGGGCACCGACCAGACGGCCGCTGCCCTTGAGCGTGTGGAACACGCGGCGGATCGGGCGCAGCTTCTCCAGGTCGTCGGGTGCCGCCTGCCATTCGGGCAGCATCGAATTCAGGTTGCCGATTTCCTCCTCGAACTCCTCGAGGAAGATCTCGCGGATCTCGTCGTCGATCTCGTCGCCGGTGGCCTCGAAGCCGCCAGCGGCGCCGGTACCGACCGGTGCCGCGGGTTGTGCGGGCGGCGTTGGCGGGGCCGCCACCGGAGGCGGCACGGCGGGTGCCGGGGGTGCGGCGGCGGGCGGCGCTTCCACCGCGGGCGGAGGCGCGGCGGCTTCGACCGGCGCGTCGGGTGCGACCGGCAGTTCGGGGGATGCCGGGGCCGGGACCTGGATGTCGGAAGAAGGCTGCCCGATCGCGGGCGGCGCCTCGGCAGCGCCAGGCGCGGCCGGTGCCGCGCGCTCGTCGGTCGCAGGCGCGGCAGTCGGGGGCTCGACGGCCGCGGGGGCGGGCGCCGGTTCCGGCGCCGCGGGCACCGGCCAGTAGCCCAGCGCTTCCAGGCTGTTGCGGGCGATGTCGAGGATGTCGTTGCGCTGGCCGCGATGCTCGCGCAGCGCCTCGAGGTAGTACTCCAGGCTGGCCAGCGCATCGGCCAGGGTGTCGAGCTGGCGGCCACTGGGCACGCGCTTGTGCCCGAGCAGCTCCCGTTCCGTGTAGGCGCGGACGCCGTCGAGGTACTGGGCCGGCTGCGGCAGGTCGAGCATCTGCAGCGCGCCGGCGACCTCGACAAGCAGGCGCGGCACTTCCACCAGTTCGCCGTGGTTCCAGCCGGTCTCGACGAAGGCGACGAAGGCCTGGCGGGCGTCGGCGAAGTTGGCGATCGCCTCGCGCGCCAGGACCTCGGTCACCTTGCGCGACTCGTTCGCCAGCATGTCGTCGCCGGCATCGGCGGCGCCCAGGCGGGCGACCTGCTCGTCCAGCGAGGCATCCACGTACAGCAGCGCGGCGGCGATATCCAGCAGCGCACCCTCGTCGTCGCGGCGCTCGCCGGCCATGATCGACTGCAGGGTTTCGCGCTGCTGCTGCACCAGCTTGCGCGCGCCTTCCAGGCCGAGCATGCCGAGGGTGTCGGCGATGGTCGCCATGGCGTCCAGCTGCGGCTGCAGCTCGGAGACGTTGGCGCGGCCGCCGCGCAGGTGCAGGTCGAGCGCGTCCTTGACCCGCAGCAGGTCTTCCTTGATCGCGCCGGAAACGGTGTCCAGCAGCGCGCGGTTGTGGCCGGCGAGGCTGCTCTGCGCATGCGCGAGCTCGGCGGCGCTGGCTTCCAGGTCGAGGTCGAAGGTGTCGCGCAGCCGCCGCAGCGCGGCGTGGTCGCCGCCGCTGCGCGCGGCCGTGTACAGCAGCTTGCGGGTCGGCTCGAGCACCGCGTCGGCGTGCTGGCCAGGGGTGGCGCCCCGCCCGGCCAGGCGGCGCGCTTCCGCGGCGATGCCGGCGAACGCGGCGCGCAGGGTCTCGTCGGGCTGGACCGCGGCATCCCGCAGCGCCTCGGCCATCGCGGTGCCGGCGAACAGCATCCGCCGCACCGCCTCGTCGCGCCCCGCGTGGTTGAGCAGGCCCGCGCAGGCGCCGGCCAGGTTGGCCATCTGCGCCGGCCAGGCGGCGACGGCGTCGTCGAGCTGCGACAGCAGCGGCCCGACTTCGTCGGCACCGGTGCGGTCGAGCCCCTCGCCCAGCACCTCGGGCAACGGGCGCTGCAGCTCCGGCGAGAACATCACCGCCTCGTCCAGCTCCTCCTCGCCGCGCAGCCCGCGCAACTCGTTGAGCAGCGGCAGCAGCACGACCGGGATGTCCTTGTGCCCGCCCTGCAGGCGCTCCAGGTAGTCGGGCAGCAGGACCACGCCGCGCATCAGCGTGGCGCATGCGTCGTCGCGGGCCTCGACCTGGCCGCGCTGCAGGCCGCGGGCCAGCAGCTCCATTTCCTCGGACACGCGCGCGGGCGCGTACAGCTCGACCATGCGCAGGGTGCCCTGCACCTGGTGCAGCAGGTGCGCGCACTCGGCCATGCGCGTGGTGTCGGACGGATCCTCGGCGAACGCCTCGATCTCGATCCGCGCCTGGCGCAGGGTCTCGTCCAGCTCGGGCTTGATCCAGCCCAGCGTGGTGTAGTCGATGGCGTCGCGCAGCGCGGTGGTCATCAGCAGGTCGTTCCGTCCAACGTCTTCGTCGCGCTCAGGCCGGCAGCTTGAAGTCGGCCACCGAGCGGCGCAGGTCCGCCGCGAGCTGGGCGAGGTTTCCGATCGACTGCGCGGTCTGGCTGGCGCCCTGCGAGGTCTGCGCGGTGATCGACTGGATCGTGTTCATCGCCTGGGTGATGTTCGACGCCGCGCTGGACTGCTGCTGCGCCGCGCTGGAGATGCCCTGGATGAGGTCGGCGAGGTTGGTCGACACGTTTTCGATCTCGCCCAGCGCGGTACCCGCGTCCTCGGCCAGTCGCGCACCGGCCACCACCTCCGCGGTCGTCTGCTCCATCGAGCTGACCGCTTCGTTGGTATCGGCCTGAATCGTCTGCACCAGCGATTCGATCCGCTTCGTCGCGTTCGACGAGCGCTCCGCGAGGCGCTGCACTTCGTCCGCCACCACCGCGAACCCGCGGCCCGCCTCGCCCGCCGATGCCGCCTGGATGGCCGCGTTCAGCGCGAGGATGTTCGTCTGTTCCGAGATGTCGTTGATCAGTTCCACGATCGAGCCGATTTCCTGCGAGGACTCGCCGAGGCGCTTGATGCGCTTCGAGGTCTCCTGGATCTGGTCGCGGATGTTGTCCATGCCCTGGATCGTCTGGCGCACGACGCCGGCGCCGTTGGTCGCGATCTGCACCGAGCGCTGCGCCACTTCCGCGGACTCGGCGGAGTTGCGCGACACCTGGTCGATGCTAGCCGCGATTTCGGTGATCCGGTCGGAGGCGGAGTTGATTTCGTGGGCCTGGTGCTCCGCGGCCTCGGCCAGGTGCATGGCGGTCGCCTGCGTCTCCTGGGCGCTGGAGGCCACCTGCACCGAGGTGTCGGTGATCGTCTGCACCAGGCTGCGGAGCTGCTCGACCGCGAAATTGATCGAGTCCGCGATCGCGCCGGTCATGTCCTCGGTGACCGTGGCCTTCACCGTCAGGTCGCCTTCCGCGAGCGAACCCATCTCGTCCAGCAGGCGCATGATCGCCTCCTGGTTGCGGTCGTTGAGTTCCTTGGTGGTCTCGTAGCGCTTGCGCTGGGCGCGCGACAGCGCCACCAGCAGGCCGACGATCGAGAACAGCATCAGGCCGCCGGACACGATCGAGGGCCACACGCCGCCGACGATGCTGGTGTCCTTCAGCGAGCCGAACGCGGTCAGCGCGGCGAACAGGTTCTCGCTGTCGGCCAGCAGCTCGTCCGAGCCGGAGGCCAGCGAGTCCGCCGCGGCCTGCGCGCGGAACAGGTTCTGCGAGGTGCCGAGGATCGCGTCGAGGTCGGTCTTCATCGCGGTCCACAGCTCGTTGGCCGAGTCCAGCGCGGTGACCGCGGCGGGCGCGTTGACCTTCTGCGCCTCGCCGGTGCCGCCCTCGCGGAAGCCCTGCAGGACCTGGCCGAACACGCCGGCGTCGCGGGCCAGCGCGTCGCCCGCGATCTGCGCGCCGGTGCCGCCGGCCTGGATCTCGGCGATGCGGCGGGCCATGGTCGCCGCGAGGATGCCCTGGCGCACCGCCAGGTAGACCTGCGAGGACGGCGAGCCGCTGGCCAGCATCGCGCGCACCACCTCGTCCATCTGCGCCTGCAACTGCGGCACGCGCTGCACGAAGCTGTTGGCGTTGCCGGCGAGGCCCAGCACCGCGCGCTCGGACTCGATCAGCTGCTGCGCGCTCTTGTCCAGCGGCAGCCAGGTCTGGTTGACCTCGTTGATCGGTCCGCTGACGCCGGGAGCCTGGCCGTAGTTGGTGTTGAGCAGGCCGATGTCGTTGTTGATCAGCTGCCGGGTGGCCTTGAATTCCGCGAACGCGTCGGCGTTGCCTCCGACCGCCTCGCGGCCCTGGTTGGCGAGCTTCTGCGAGTTCACCTGCAGGTTCGACGCGGCGGTGCTGGCGCCGCTGAGCAACCTGGCCTTGTAGATCGAGTAGCCGGTGTTCGCCGCGAAGACGATCAGCGACAGGAACAGCAGCACCAGCCAGAAGTTGGTGCCGAGGTTGCGGCCCTTGCCGCTGTTGTCCATCACGGTGCTCATGGTTGAACCTCGATCTTCGGTTGCGTGCGCGGCATCAGGCCGCGGCTTGTCTGAATTCAGGGGTACGGGCGAGCTTCTGCAGGCTGAAGATGCCCCACAGGTCCTCGCCCATGCGATAGATGCGGTCGACGAAGTGCGCGTAGCGGCCCGCGCCCAGCTCGGTGCCCTGCAGCTCGTCCGCCGGGACCTGCTGCTCCTCGATGAAGCTGCGCTGGCCGAACAGCTCGTCGATCGTCACCGCGACGTCGCCGCCGGGCTGGCGCACGATCAGCACGCGCTGGCCCTCGTGGAGCACGGTGCGCTCGCCTTCCAGGAACTGCTTGAGGTCGACGATCGGGAGCAGGTTGCCGCGGACGTTGGCCACCCCCAGCATCCACGCCTGCGCCCCGGGAACCGGGGTGACCTGCGGCATCGGCAGGATTTCGACCACCTCGTCGAAGCCCGCGGCCAGGCGCGCGTGCCCGACCCGGAACGCGACCCCGCGCCACAGGCCGGGCGCATCGAGCTGCTCGGGCAGGCCGGCGACATGCTCGAGGCTTCGCCGCTCGTAGTCGGCGAGGATCGCGAATGGCCCGAGCGCCGCCATGGTCAGGCCCCGACGAGCTCGTTGATCCGGGCCACCAGCGCTTCCGCGTTCGGCGGCTTGACGATGTAGTCCTTGGCCCCCTGGCGCAGGCCCCAGGCACGGTCGGTGTCCATGCTCTTGGTGCTCACGATGACCACCGGGATGTTGCCGGTCGCGGCGTCGCGCGACAGTGCGCGGGTCGCCTGGAACCCGTTCATGCCCGGCAGGATCACGTCCATCAGCACCAGGTCCGGCAACTCGCGCTTGCACAGCTCGATGCCGTCCTCGGCGTTGCCGGAGGCGAGCACCTCGTGCCCGTTGCGCTCGAGCAACTGGGTGAGCACCGCCGCGTCGGTCGGAGAGTCCTCGATCAGCAGGATTCTTGCCATGTGTTTGCCTGCCCCCCGGTCAGGCGTTGACGTGCTTGCGGATGGCGTCGAGGAGTTCCTCGCGCGTGAAAGGCTTGGTGACGTACTGCTCGGAGCCGACGATGCGGCCGCGCGCCTTGTCGAACAGGCCGTCCTTGGACGACAGCATGATCACCGGCGTGGACTTGAACAGCTGGTTGTTCTTGATCAGCGCGCAGGTCTGGTAGCCATCCAGCCGCGGCATCATGATGTCGACGAAGATGATCTGCGGCTGCTGGTCGGCGATCTTGGCCAGCGCCTCGAAACCGTCGGTCGCCGTGACCACGTCGGCGCCTTCGCGCTTGAGCAGGGTCTCGGCGGTGCGCCGGATCGTCTTGGAGTCGTCGATGACCATCACTCGGAGGCCATCGAGGCTTCCGGTGCGGCTGTCGTCTGGCGTCATTGAAGCTCCCCTGGCGCGGTGCTCTTGCATGCCGGCACCGCTGCGAAACTCCTATATCCCAGCCCACGGCGGAAGTGTCAAGTTTTCGTTGGCCGGGACGTGCGCCCGGGCACGTTGCTGCCGACTGCGGCCGCTCGCGCGCCTGCTACCATGCCGCGGGAACTGCTGCAGGCCGGGCGCATGGTGCTGGACATCGTTGTCGTGATGGACCCGATCGGGTCGATCAGGATCGCCAAGGATTCCACTTTCGCCATGCTGCTGGAGGCCCAGCGGCGTGGACACCGCCTGCATTACGTCCGCCCTGGCGGCCTGGCCCTGCGCGACGGCGTCGCGGTGGCCGGATGCGCGCCCTTGACGGTGCGTGACGACCCTTCCGGCTGGTTCGAACTGGGACGCGCGTCACATCGCGAGCTCGGCCATGGCGACGTGGTGCTGGTCCGCACCGATCCGCCGGTGGACAGCGAGTACATCCACGACACCCAGATCCTCGGCATCGCCCAGGCGGCCGGGGCGATGGTGGTGAACGACCCGCAGGGCCTGCGCGACTACAACGAGAAGCTCGCCGCGCTGCTGTTCCCCGAGTGCTGCCCGCCGACCCTGGTCAGCCGCGACCCGGCCGCGCTCAAGGCCTTCGTCGCCGAGCACGGGGAAGCAGTGCTGAAACCGCTGGACGGCATGGGCGGGCGCTCGATCTTCCGCGCCGCCGCCGGCGACCCGAACCTGAACGTGATCCTGGAAACCCTGGTCGGCGGCGGGCGCCACCTGGCCATGGCCCAGCGCTGGCTGCCGGAGATCGTCCACGGCGACAAGCGGATCCTGCTGGTCGATGGGGTCCCGGTGGACTACTGCCTCGCGCGGATCCCGCAGGGCGACGAATTCCGCGGCAACCTCGCCGCCGGAGGCCGCGGCGAGGGCCGCCCCCTGACCGACCGCGACCGCTGGATCGCCGCCCGGGTCGGCCCCGAAATGAAGCGGCGGGGGATGCTGTTCGTCGGCCTGGACGTGATCGGGGACTGGCTGACCGAGGTCAACGTGACCAGCCCCACCTGCATCCGCGAGCTGGACGCCCAGTTCGGCCTCAACATCGCCGGCCAGTTGTTCGACGCGATCGAAGCGCGCGCCGCGGGGAACGGGGCACGGAGCCTGGAGTGAGCGCGGTCGCCGCCCCCCGCCCGGCCCGCGTCGGCGAACGCGAGAGGCTCAGCGCGACCATGGTCCTGTCGTTGCTGGTCCATGGCCTGCTGATCCTCGGCGTCGGCTTCGCCCTGGAGTCGGCGGCGCCGGTGCTCCCGACCCTGGACGTGATCCTGTCCCAGGCGCGGACCGCCCTGACCCCCGAGCAGGCCGACTTCCTCGCCCAGGCCAGCAACCAGGGCGGCGGCGAACACGACAAGGCGCAGCGCCCCAGCGACAGCCAGGCCGGCGACCTGCCCAGGCCGGAGCCCGGCGTGGCCCCGCGCGAACTGCGCGCCCAGGCCCCGGCGCCGCGCCCGCGGCAACAGGCGCGGGTAGTGACCAGCAGCGCCGGCCACGAGCCGGCACCGACCCCGCGCAAGCTGGACAAGGCCGAGGTCCAGCCGCTGCCGCCCGGCGAGCTGCAGGTCCAGCGCGACCTGAGCATGGCCCGGCTGGCGGCCGAGATCGACCTCAACCGCAAGCTCTACGCGAAGCGCCCGACCCGCAAGTACGTGTCGGCGAGCACCCGCGAGTACGCCTGGGCCGGCTACCTGCGCGCCTGGGTGGACCGGGTCGAGCGGGTCGGCAACCTCAACTATCCCGACGAGGCCCGGCGCCGCCGGATCGGCGGCACCGTGATGATCAACGTCGGCATCCGCCGCGACGGCAGCGTGGAGAGCGCCACCATCGTCCAGTCCAGCGGGATCCGGCTGCTGGACGAGGCGGCCCTGCGGATCGCGCGCCTGGCCGAGCCCTACCCGCCCTTGCCACCGACCCGGGAGGATCCGGACATCCTCAACGTGGTCCGGACCTGGCGGTTCATGCCCGGCGGCACCATGGTGGATGCGCCATGAAGCTGCTCGCGTTCGAGACCTCCACCGAAGCCTGTTCGGTCGCCGTGTGGCTGGACGGCGAGGTGCGCGAGCGCTTCGAGGTGGCGCCGCGCCGGCACGCGGAACTGGCCCTGCCCTGGGCGGAGCGGCTGCTGGCCGAGGCCGGGGTCGCACGCACCGCGCTGGACGCGATCGCGGTCGGCCGCGGCCCCGGCGCGTTCACCGGGGTGCGCCTGGGGGTGGCGATCGCGCAGGGCATCGCCCTGGCCCTGGACCTGCCGGTCGCGCCGGTCTCCACCCTCGCGGCACTGGCGGCACCGGCCGGCGGCGACCGGATCCTGGCCGCGATCGACGCACGCATGGGCGAGGTCTACCTCGGGGCGTTCGAGCGCCGCGGCGACGTGCTGGCGCCGTTGCAGGAAGAAGCGGTCGGCGCGCCGTCGGACATCCCGGTTCCGGAAGGCGACGGTTGGCATGCGCGGGGGACCGGGTTCGATGCGGTGGACGGCGCGCTGCGCGCGCGCCTGGCCGGGCGCACCGACGCGCTCGACGCTTCCGCGCTGCCGCGTGCCGCCGATGTCGCCCGGCTCGGCGCCGGGATGATCGCCCGCGGCGAAGGCGTTCCACCCGAGCGGCTGGAACCGGCTTACCTGCGCAACCAGGTCGCGCTCACCCTCGCCCAACAGCAAGCGGCTGCGGCTCGAGGAAAGCGGTGACCTCGTCGAGCTCGCGGGTGCGCGGGAACGGCGGCAGCGACTCGAGGAAGGTGCGGCCGTAGGACTTGCCGAGCAGGCGCGGGTCGCACAGCACCAGCACGCCGCGGTCGGTCTCGGTGCGGATCAGCCGGCCGACGCCCTGCTTCAGCGCGATCACCGCCTGCGGCAGTTGCTCGTCGCGGAACGGGTTGCCACCGGCGCGCTGCACCGCCTGCAACCGGGCCTCGAACACGGGGTCGTCCGGGGCGGCGAACGGCAGCTTGTCGATCGCGACCACGCCCAGCGCGTCGCCGGGCACGTCCACGCCTTCGCGGAAGCTGGCGGTGCCCAGCAGCACGCCATTGCCCGACTCGCGGAACCGCTGCAGCAGTTGTGCGCGCGGCGCCTCGCCCTGCACGAACAGCGGCCACGGCGCGCCGCGCAGGGCCTGCGCGGCTTCACGCAGGGCCCGGTGCGAGGCGAACAGCACGAACGCGCGCCCGCCCGAGGCTTCCAGCACCGGCCACAACGCGTCCAGCATCGCCCCGGTGTAGTCGCGCGCCATCGGCGGCGGCAGCCCGGGCGGCAGGTAGCACAAGGCCTGGCGTTCCCAGTCGAACGGGCTTGGCACCAGCAGGGTCTGCGGATCGTCCAGGCCCAGGCGCGCGGCGAAGTGGCGGAAGTCGCCCGCCACCGACAGCGTCGCCGAGGTGAACACCCAGGCCGCGCGCGACTGCTCGCGGTGCGCGCGCAGCGGGCCGGAAACGTCCAGCGGCGTGCGCTGCAGGCGGAACCCCCGCGCGGTCAGTTCGTACCACAAGACGTCCGACCCCTGGTCCTCTTCCCCGTCCTGGTCATGCCAGCGGGCGAGGCGCGCGGCGGCGTCGATGACGCGCGCGTGGCAGGCATCCAGGCCCGGCGAGGACTCGCGAAGCGGCGCCAGCGCTTCGGCAAGCTGTTCGAGCGCATGGGCAAGGGCGGCGAAGGCGTCGCCGACGGCTTCCGGCTGCAGCGCACGTTCGCGCGTGCCGCGCACCGGCAGCGCGTCCATCTCCGCGCGCAACGCACGCACCGCCTGCTCGAGTCGCATTGCCGGGTGCTGCAGCACCGCCAGCGCGCCCGGCACCTCGCGGCATTCGCGCAGGCTGTCGCGCCCCAGTTCCACCAGCATCCGCGCGCCGCAGCCTTCGCCGAAGAACTGCGCGGCCAGCTCCGGCAGCTGGTGCGCCTCGTCGATGACGAAGGCCTGCGCCCCGGGCAGGATTTCGCCGAAGCCTTCCTGCTTCAGCGCCAGGTCGGCCAGCAGCAGGTGGTGGTTGACCACCACCAGGTCGGCCGCCTGCGCGCGCTGCCGCGCCTGCACCACGAAACAGTCGGCCCAGAACGGGCACTCGCTGCCCAGGCAGTTGTCGGCGGTGCTGGTCACCAGCGGCAGCAGCGGCGAATCCTCCGGGAGCCCCTCGATCTCGGCCAGGTCGCCCATCCGGGTGCGCCCGGACCAGGCCACGATGCGCTGGAACAGTGCCGCCTGCGCGCGGTCCTGGAAGCGCGGCTCACCGCGCGCCAGTTCCATGCGATGGCGGCAAAGGTAGTTGGCGCGGCCCTTCAGCAGCGCCGTCTTGAGGCCGGTGCCCAGCGCGTCGCGGACCCGCGGCAGGTCGCGGTGGTAGAGCTGGTCCTGCAGCGCGCGGGTGCCGGTGGAGACGATGGTCTTCAGCCCCGACAGCAACGCCGGCACCAGGTAGGCGAAGGTCTTGCCGGTGCCGGTGCCGGCCTCGGCCAGCAGCACCGACCCGTCCTCGAAGGTGTTCGCGATCGCGGCAGCCAGGCGTTGCTGCGCCTCGCGCGGGGTGAAGCCGTCGACCTGCGCCGACAGCGCACCGCCGGCGGCCAGCGCCTCGTGGCTGCGCCGTTCCAGCAAGTCCGTCAACGCCCTGCCCGCGCGCGGCTGGCGCGCCCTCCCTTCACCGGCGCTGCCCGGCCTGGGGCTCCGGCGCCGGCTGGGCCGGCTCGTCGCGGTTGCCGCGGCCGAACAGGCGGCTCCAGAAGCCTTCGCCGTCGTCCTCGTCCTCGTCCTGGTCGCGGTACCACGGGTCCGGCTCCACGTAGTAGCAGGACTGGTAGGCCGGCGCGTAGCCGGCGACGAAGGCGAAGCGGCGTGCGCCCGGGCAACCGGCGTCGGTCGCGTGCGAGCCCTGGATCCACTCCCAATCGATGCCCTTGGAGGGCACTTCCAGCGGTGCGCTGGGCAGGCGCGAGAAGATCCCCGACCAGACGCGCATCGCGCCGGTGGCGCCGTACAGCCCGGTCGGCTTGTTCTGGTCGTTGCCCACCCAGACCACGGCCAGGTGGTCGCCGGTCCACCCCGCGAACCAGCTGTCGCGGCTGTCGTTGCTGGTGCCGGTCTTGCCGGCGGGGTTGAGCCGGCCGAGGCCGTCGGCCACGAGCTGCCGGCCGGTGCCGTTGGTGACGGCCTGCTGCAGGGCGATGGTGACCAGGCGCGCGGCGACCGCGTCGCCTTCCTGCGCCGGCGCCGGCGCCTTGTCGTAGCGGTTGACGACTTCGCCGTTGCGGTCGATCACGCCGCGCACCGCGTGCAGCGGCTGGACCTGGCCGCCGGAGGCGAGGAACTGGTAGAGCTGGGCCATGCCGTAGGGGCTCTGGTCGACCGAGCCGAGGATCAGCGACGGGTTCGGGCTGGCCTCGATGCCGGCGAGCGTGCGCAGCAGCGCGGCGATCCGCTTCGGCCCGACCTGCATGCCCACCCGCACCGTGGCCTGGTTGTAGGAATGCGCGAGCGCATCGATCAGGCGCACGCTGCCGTGGCTGCGGCCGTCGGAGTTGTCCGGGCTCCACTGCTTGCCGGTGTCCAGGGTCACGGTCACCGGCGTGTCCTCCACCCAACTCGCCAGCGACCAGTGAGAAGGCTGGGCCAGCGCCAGCAGGTAGACGAAGGGCTTGATCACCGAGCCCACCGGGCGCTCGGCCTCGATCGCGCGGTTGAAGCCATGGCGCGCGAACTCGCGGCTGCCGACCACCGCCAGCACGCTGCCGTCGTGCACGTCGGTCACCACCAGCCCGGCCTGCAGCGGCGGGCGCTTGTCCGAATCCAGCGCCTTCAGCGCATTCGACACCGCGCCCTCGGCGTAGGCCTGCGCCGCCGGCGACATCCCGGTCATGACCGACAGGCCGGCGCCCTGCAGCGACTCGGCCGGGTAGTCGCGCGCGAGCTGGCGCCGGACCAGGTCCACGTAGGCCGGAAAGCGGTTGGCCGAGGTGCTGCCCGGCGCGTCGGTGATGCCCAGTGGCGCGGCCTGTGCCTGCTTCATTTCCTCCGCGGTGATCAGCCCGGTCTCGTGGAACTTCTCCAGCGCGAAGTTGCGGCGGTCGCGCGCGGCGTCGGGATTGCGGCGCGGATCGTAGGCCGAGGGCCCCTTGATCATGCCGATCAGCAACGCGACCTGGGCGGTGCTGAGGTCGCGCAGGTCGCGTCCGAACCAGTACTCGGCACCGGCGGCCACGCCGCGGATCTCCTGGTTGCCGCGCTGGCCCAGGTAGACCTGGTTGAGGTAGGTCTCGAGGATCAGGCTCTTGTCGTAGTGCGCTTCCAGCAGCAGCGCGTACAGGATCTCGTTGAACTTGCGGGTGAGGGTCTGCTCCTGGCCGATGCCGAGCAGGCCACTGCGCGCGAGCTGCTGGGTCAGGGTGCTGCCGCCCTGCAACCGCTCGCCACCGGACTTCACGGTCACGAACAGCGCGCGCAGCATGCCGCTGAAGTCGATGCCGTGGTGGCTCTTGAAGTCGCGGTCCTCGACCGCCTGCAGGCCGGTGACCAGCAGCTCGGGCACGTCCTTGAGCTCGACCAGTCGCCGCTCCTCCTGCTGCGCGCCGTACAGGGTGGCGATCCGCGCCGGATCCAGCCGCGCCGCGCGCACCGGCTTGCCGCTGCCGAGGTCGCGCAGGCTGGCGACCCGGCCGCCCGACAGCACCACTTCGATCCGGCTCTGCCCGACCCGGCCGTCCACGTCGACGAAGCCGCGGCTGGCGATGCGCCAGCGCCGGCCTTCGTGGCCGTAGGTGCCCGGGCGCACGCCGGCGCCGTCGTCGCGGTACGACGCGGCGGCCAGCTCGGTGGCCAGGGTCTTCGCGTCCATGGCCACGCCCGGCGCGAGCAGCAGCGGGCGCGCATAGACCCGTGTCGGCAGCTGCCAGCGCAACTGGCCGAAGCGCTCGGTCACCTGGTGGTCGAGGTACAGCGTGTAGGGAATCAGGAAGCCCAGCCCCAGGCCCGCGGCGACCAGTGCCCAGGTGAGCAGGCGGCGGCGCCATCCGGAGCGCCAGCGCCCCCGGAAAAGCCAGGATTCGTGTTCTCGGTCGTCGTCGGGTTCGATGCGCGGCATGGGGCTGGTGCGACGGGGAATGATGCGACAATGCCCCGGCGGACCGGGAAGGCATCGAGTCTAGCGCAGCTGCCTTCCGCATCCGGTTCGCGCAGTCCTCATCTTCAGCGGGAGTCAAGGAGCTTGTTGGCAGAAGCGCGGTTCCTGATTGCCCGGGCGACCGGGCTCGCGCACCGCACCCTCGCCAGCCTGCGCACCCGCGGGTGGCGCGCGAGCTGGTCGCGCGCGATGCTGCAGTTGCGGTCGCCGCGGATCCCGGCCGCCGACCTCTACCAGCCCGCCACCGGTGGCCTGGAACCGTTCGCGGTGCCCGCGGCGGCGCAGCCGCGCGCCAGCATCGTCATCCCGGTCTATGGCCAGGTCGCGCACACCCTCGCCTGCCTGCGCGCGATCGCCGCGCACCCGCCGCGCACGCCGGTGGAGCTGATCGTGGTGGACGACGCCTCGCCCGACGACAGCGCCGTGGTGCTGCCGCGGATCGAGGGCCTGCGCTACCGGCGCCGCGCCGCGAACGGCGGCTTCATCGCCGCCAGCAACGAAGGTGCCGCGCTCGCCTGCGGCGAGTTCCTGGTGTTCCTCAACAACGACACCGTGCCCCAGCCCGGCTGGCTCGACGCACTGCTGGACACCTTCGAGCAGCACCCCGGCACCGGCCTGGCCGGGGCGCAGCTGCTGTACCCCGACGGCCGCCTGCAGGAAGCCGGCGGCCTGGTATTCGCGGACGGCAGCGCCTGGAACTACGGCCGCTTCGGCGACCCGCGCGACCCGCGCTTCGGCTACGTGCGCGACGCCGACTACCTGAGCGCCGCCGCGGTCGCGATCCCGCGCGCGCTGTTCGAGCGCCTCGGCGGCTTCGACACGCGCTATGCGCCTGCCTACTACGAGGACACCGACCTCGCCTTCGCCGTGCGCGAGGCCGGCCTGCGCACGCTGTACCAGCCGCGCGCGCGGGTCCTGCACGACGAAGGCACCAGCGCCGGCACCGACACCGGCAGCGGCATGAAGGCGGCGCAGGTGCACAACCGCACGGTGTTCGCCGACAAGTGGCGCGCGCGGCTCGAGGCCCGGCCCGCGCCGGGAATCGAACCGACGCCCGCGCTGCTGCACCGCGACCAGCCGCAGGTGCTGGTGATCGACGCGCAAACTCCGATGCCCGACCGCGACTCCGGATCGCTGCGCCTGGTGAACCTGATGCGCCTGCTGCGCGAGGAAGGCGCGCACGTGGTGTTCCTGCCGGCCAACCGCGAACACGGCGGCCCCTATACCGAAGCCCTGCAGCAACTGGGGGTGGAGGCCTGGTACGCCCCCTGGGCACGGCGCGCACCCGGCTGGCTGCGCGAGCATGGCCGCCGCTTCCGCAGCGTGCTGGCCTGCCGCCACTACGTCGCGCGCGAGTTCCTGCCGCTGCTGCGGGTGCACGCACCCCAGGCGCGGCTTGTGTTCGACAGCGTGGACCTGCACTACCTGCGCGAGGCGCGCGCGGCCGAGGTGGCCGGCGATCCGGGCCTGCGCCAGTCCGCGCTGCGCACGCGTGCGCTGGAGCTGGGCGTGGTCGCCGCCAGCGATGCCACCCTGGTGGTCAGCGACGCGGAACGGGTGGTGCTGGCCGTGGACGCGCCGGCGGCGCGGGTGGAAGTCGTGTCGAACGTGCACGAGCTCGGCGGGCGCGGACCCGCGTTCGGCCAGCGCCAGGACCTCCTGTTCGTCGGCGGCTTCCGCCATCCGCCCAACGTGGATGCGGTGCGCTGGTTCGTGTCCGAGGTGTTCCCGCGGGTGCGCGCACGGCTGCCGGAGGTGCGCCTGCACTGCATCGGCGCGGACGTGCCCGCCGACATCGCCGCGCTGGCGGCGCAGGACGGCGTCTCGATCCATGGCTACGTCCCGGACCTGCTGCCGTGGCTGGAGCATTGCCGCGTCTCGGTCGCGCCGCTGCGCTACGGCGCCGGGGTCAAGGGCAAGGTGAACCAGGCCATGGCCCATGGCCTGCCGGTGGTGGCCACCCCGGCCGCGGTCGAAGGCATGCACCTGCGCGACGGCGAGGACGTGCTGGTGGCCGCGGAGGCGGACGCCTTCGCCGACGCGGTCGTGCGCCTGTATCGCGACGAATCCCTGTGGCAACGGCTCGCCGCGGGCGGCCAGGCGAACGTGGCCCGGCATTTCTCGATGGACGCGGCGCGCGAGGTGGTGCGCAGGGTGCTGCTGTAGGCGGCGCGCGGCCGCGCTCAGTTGCGCCGCGCCGATTCCACGCCGTTGAGCGACTCGATCTTGCCCACCAGCCGCGACAGGTGGCCGAAGTCGTCCACGCGCAGGCGCAAGCGCAGGCGCACGCGGCCGCCGCGGGCATCGCTGTGGATGTCCAGCACGTGCGCATCCTCCTGCGCGATCAGGTTGGTGACGTCCTTGAGCAGCCACTTGCGGTCCACCGCGTCCACCAGCACGTCCACCTCGTGCGCGCGCGCCGGGCCGCTGCCCCATTCCACCGGCATCCGCCGGCCAGGTTGCGCCGCGACCAGGCGCAGCAGCGTCGCGCAGTCGGCGCGGTGCACGCTGACCCCGCGGCCACGGGTGAGATAGCCGGCGACCGGCTCGCCCGGCAGCGGCTGGCAGCAACGCGCGACCTGCACCAGCAGGTTGCCGACGCCGACCACGGTGACCGGCGAACGGCTCTCCTTCGGGCGCTTGCCGGGCCTGGGCCGACGCGGCACCGGGGGCGGAGCCGGCGCCTCGCGCGCGGCCTCGCCGAGCGCCCGCACCACCTGGTGCGGGCCAACGTCGCCGAGCGCGACCAGCACATGCAGATCCTCGGCGGTCGCGGCGTTGAACTTGCGCAGCACCGCCGCCAGGCTCGCCTGCTGCAACCCGACCCGCTTGAGCTCGCGCTCGAGCAGCTCGCGCCCGGCCTGTTCGTTGCGCGCGCGTTCGAGCTTGTGGAACCAGCTGCGCACCTTCTCCCGCGAGCGCGCGCTGGCCAGGAAGCCGTTCGACTCGACCAGCCAGTCGCGGCGCGGCTCTCCGGTCTTCGCGGTCAGGATCTCCACGCGGTCGCCGCTTTGCAGGCGGTGGTCCAGCGGCACGATGCGGCCATTGACCTTGGCCCCGCGGCAGCGGTGCCCGACCTCGGTGTGCACGTGGTACGCGAAATCCAGCGGCGTCGCGCCCATCGGCAGGTCCACCACTTCGCCCTTGGGCGTGAGCGCATAGACCCGGTCCTCGACCAGCTCGCTGTCGAACTCGCCGGCGAGATCGGCATCGCCGCCCTTGCCGCTGTCCACGTGGGTTTCCAGCAGCCGCCGCATCCATTCGATCTTGCGGTCGAGCGCGGCATTGCCCGCGGCCGAGCGTCCCGGGCCGCCGCCCTCCTTGTACCGCCAGTGCGCAGCGACGCCGAGCTCGGCCTGCGCATGCATGTCGAACGTCCGGATCTGCACTTCGAGGGTCTTGCCTTCCGGGCCGACCACCGCGGTGTGCAACGAGCGGTAGTCGTTGCGCTTGGGCCGCGCGATGTAGTCGTCGAACTCGCTGGGCAGCGGCATCCACAAGGCGTGGACCACGCCCAGCGCGGCGTAGCAGGCGGCGACGTCGTCCACCAGCACGCGCACCGCGCGCAGGTCGTAGAGCTCGCCGATCGGCACGCCCTTTTTCTGCATCTTCTTCCAGATGCTGTAGATGTGCTTGGGGCGGCCGGCGACCTCGGCGTGCAGGCTGTGTTCGGCGAGCGCGGCGTCGAGGGTCGCCTTGACCTGCTCGATGTAGCGTTCGCGGTCGGCCCGCTTCTCGTCGAGCAGGCGCGCGATGCGGCGATAGGTCTCCGGCTCGAGGTGGCGGAATGCCAGGTCCTCGAGCTCCCACTTCAGCTGCCAGATGCCGAGCCGGTTGGCCAGTGGCCCATGGATGTCGCGGGTGAGCTGCGCCAGCGCGCGCCGCTCCTCCTCGGGCAGGGCGTTCGCCGCGCGCAAACGCGCGAGTTGCCGCGCGAGCAGGATCGGGACCACGCGCAGGTCGCGCACGATCGCCAGCAACAGCCGGCGCAAGCCCTCGCTGCCGCTGCCCGCGGCGCGGCGTTCGGCATGCAGGGCCCAGACCTGCGCGGCGGCGCGCTGGCCCTCGAGCAGGGGCAGCACCGCCGGGAACCGCTTCGCCAGCTGCGGCTGCAGGCGCCCGGCCAGTTCCGGTGCGGCATGCAGGATCGCCGCGGCGAGCACCTCGCCATCCGGGTCGAGCCGCGCCAGCGCGTCGAGGGTGTCGGCGACCACCGCCGGTGGATCGCGCCAGGCGATCCCGCCCGCGGCGATGCCTTCGCGCAACCACTGGCGCAGTTCCGCGGGCAACACGGCGCAGGCCGGCGCATCCAGCAGGGACGCGGGCGACGACGACGGATTGTCGTGCTCGGGGGAGGGCACGGCGAGGGGAAGGTTGGGGCCTGCGACGACATTAGCATTGTCGGGCCGTGCGGCTACGTCGGGGCACGGCAAGCCGCGACCGGGACGCTAGACTGTCGCGGGGCCCCGCGCGGGCATGAACGAACGCCTGCATGGCCAAGGTCTTGTCCATCGAAGGGGTCTCCGGCGACGTGGTCGCCGGCAGCGACGCGCTGGCCGCCGCATTCGCCGGCGCACGACCGTTCCGCCACCTGGTGATCGACGGATTCCTGGACGCTGCGTTCGCGGAGGCGCTGCTCGCGCAGTTCCCGGCGTTCGAACAGGCCGACAACCGTGGCGAGGACGGCCGTCCCGGGGCGAAGGCCACCCTCGAACGCATCCGCGGCCTGGGCGATGCCTATGCGCGCCTGGACGAACTGGTCCGGAGCGCGGCGTTCCTGCGCCTGCTCGGCGAGCTGTGCGGGATCGACGACCTCCGCTACGACCCCTGGTACCTGGGTGGCGGCACCCACGAGAATCGCAACGGGGCCAGCCTGGAACCGCACGTGGACTTCAGCGTCCACCCGCTGGAGCGTTGGGAGCGGCGGATCAACCTGATCCTGTACCTCAACCACGATTGGGATCCGGGCTGGGGCGGCAACCTGTGCCTGTACGAGGATCCGCGGCGCGACGGCACGCCCGCGGTGTCGGTCGCGCCCGCCTTCAACCGTTGCGTGGTGTTCGAGACCACCGATCGCAGTTGGCATGGCTTCGACCGCATCGCGGCGCCGTCGCCCGGGGCCAGCCGGCGCTCGATCGCACTCTATTTCTATACGCCGCTGCGCAAGGACGCGCCGCGGCGCGCGCATTCCACGGTCTACGTGGGCCGGCCCCTGCCGCCGCACCTGCGCGGCGGGCACACCCTCGACGAGGCCGACATCGCCATGCTGCAGGCGCTGCTTGCCGATCGCGACGGGCGCATCGAGCAGCAGTATTCGGACATCTCGGGGTTGCTCGAGCGCCTGCGCGCGCACGAGCGCGGCCTGGGCGGGCTGCTGATGCACCACGCGCGGCGGCTGCTGGCGCGGTTGCGCCGCGCCGCGCGCTGACGGGGAAGCTCAGGCCAGCGACTGCAGGCGCTGGCGCAGGCGCTTGGGGCTGGCCTGCCCGCGCGCGCCGAGCTCCTGCGCGAACAGCGAGACCCGCAGCTCCTCCAGTTCCCAGCGCAGCGCCTGCCAGCCGGGCTCGGCGATCGCACCGGTCTCGCGCGCGGCCTCCAGCGCCTCGATGAACGGCGCCAGCTCCAGCATGCGCGCCTGGTCGCGCGCCGGATCGCGCAACGCGCGCTCCGCGCGCAGGACCAGCGCGCGCAGGTAGCGTGGATAGGACGCCAGAGCGGTGGCCGGCACCTCGCGCAGGAACCCCGGGGGCACCAACCCGGCGAGCTGCACCTGCATGTCGTCGAGGTTGCCGCGCGCCCAGCCGACCAGCTTCGAGTCGAGCGCCGCGCGCGCCTCGGCCACCAGCGCCAGGATCGTCTCGGCCTGGCGCAGCCGCTCCACCGCTTCGGGGAACAGGGCCTTCGCGATGCTCTCGCGCCGCGCCTCGAAGGCGTCGCGGTCGCGGATCGTGTCCAGGCCCTCCGCGGTGAGCGCGGCGAACGCGCCTTCGACCAGGTCGTCGCGCAGGGTATCGCCCGGGCGTCGCTCGTCCGCGGGGGCGGTGGATTCGATCGCGGCGTGCAGCAGCGCGATCTTCGGCTGCACCGGCAGCTGCTTGCGCGCCTGCTTCATCCGGTCTGCGAGCGCGATCCACAGCAGCCTGCGAATGCCTCCCGGATGCAGGCGCTCGGCGACGGCGCGTTCGGCATGCACGGCGAGCGACGCGCTGTCCCCGTCGTCCTGCAGCGCCGGGTACGCCGGCACCCCGCCCGCCCCCGGCACTTCGCGCGGGATCGGCGTGTCCGGGAATGCCGTCAGCCCCTTGCGCGCCATGCCCTGCGCGGCGTGCCGCGCGAAGGCCTCGGCCGCGCGCGCACCGAAGCGTTCGCGCAGCCAGGCCAGGTCGCGCGACTCGGCCAGCACGCTGCGGCCGTCGCTGTCGAGCAGGCGCAAATTCGCATGCAGGTGTGGTTCGATCGCCGCCGGTTCGAATGCCGTCGCCGACAGTTCCACTCCTGTCGTCTTTTGCAGGAAGCGTGCAAGCTCGCCCTCGATGCTGTCTGCGGACGGCTGCGGCCAGGCCTCGGCGAAGGCGCGGGCGAAATCCGGCGCGGGCACGAAGTTGCGCCGCAGCGCTTTCGGCAGCGAGCGGATCAGCGCGGCGGCCTTGTCGGCGACGAAGCCCGGCGCCAGCCAGGACAGGCGCGCCGGGTCCAGCGCGTTGAGCAGGTGCAGCGGCACGACCACGGTCATGCCGTCGTCGGGGGCGCCGGGCTCGAAGCGGTAACGGACGGCCAGGCGCGCGTCGCCCAGCGCCAGGTAGGGCGGGAACAGCGCGACGTCGCTTTCCTCGCCGGCGATCAGGTCTTCGCGCGACCACTCCAGGCCCTGCTTCTTCTCCTTCGGCAGGCGCGCATACCAGGCGTCCAGTGCCTGCACGTTGTGCACGTCCGCGGGCAGCCGGTCCAGGTACCAGCGCGCCTGCCAGTCCTCGTCCACGACCACGCCGGCGCGGCGCTGCTTGGCCTCTTCCTCGCGCGCCTTGGCCAGCGTTGCGAGGTTGCGCTTGAGGAAGGGGCTACGGGTGTCGATCTCGCCGGTGAGCAGGGCATCGCGCACGAAAATCTGCCGCGACTCGTCCGGGAACAGCGCGCCGTAGTGGACCGGCTTCTTCGGTGCCAGCACCAGCCCGAACAGGCTGACCTGCTCGCTGCCGATCACCCGGCCCTGCGAGCGCGACCAGCGCGGGTCGAAGCGGCGGCGCGCCACCAGGTGCGGCAGCTCGGCGATCACCCAGTCCGGTTCGATGGTGGCGTTGGTCAGCGCCCAGACCCGCTCGGTATCGAGCAGTTGCGCGCTCAGTACCCAGGGCGGCGGCTTGCGTGCCAGGCTCGAGCCCGGGAACAGCTGGAACTTGCGCCCGCGCGGCCCGTCGTACAGCGCCGGCCCCTTCCGGCCCTTCTCGCCCGGCTGCCGGTTCCCCACCTGCGTCGGCAACCCCGCGATCAACGCCCGGTGCAACGCCACGTAATGTCGCCGCGCCGCCTTCTCCCCTTCCGGCTCCCGGCTCCCGGCTTCCGGCCCCCACCCCAACTCCCCACACGCCAACTTCAACTGCCGATGCAGCTCGCGCCATTCGCGCAGGCGCAGGAAGCCGAGGAAATGCCGCTCCGCCCACTTGCGCAACTGCGACTGGGACAACTCGCCGTGGGCCGCATCGTAGGCTTCCCACAACTTGAGGATGCCGAGGAATTCCGAGCGCGGGTCGGCGAACTTCGCGTGCGCCTCGTCGGCCGCGGCACGCTGGTCGGCGGGACGTTCGCGCGGGTCCTGCACCGCGAGGAAGGCGGCGATCGCCAGCATCCCGCGCAGGCAGCCGTGCGCCTGCGCGGCCACCAGCATCCGCGCCAGTTTCACGTCCACCGGCAACCGCGCCATCAGCCGGCCGACCGGGGTCAGCGCGCGCCGCTCGTCCACCGCGCCCAGTTCGGTGAGCGCCTGCCAGCCGTCGGCGATCGCGCGCGGATCGGGCGGCTCCAGGAACGGGAAATCCTCGATCCGCCCCAGGCGCAACTGCAGCATTCGCAGGATCACGCCGGCGAGCGCGGCGCGACGGATTTCCGGGTCGGTGTACTGCGGACGCGACAGGTAGTCGGCTTCGGAATACAGGCGTATGCAGGTGCCGGGCGCGATCCGCCCGCAGCGGCCCTTGCGCTGGTCGGCGCTGGCCTGGCTCACCGGCTCCACGTGCAACCGGTCCAGCTTCTGTCGCGGGCTGTAGCGCTTGACCCGGGCGAAGCCGGGATCCACGACGTAATGGATCCGCGGCACGGTCAGCGACGTCTCGGCGACGTTGGTCGCGAGCACGATCCGCCGCTGCGGGCCGGGATGGAATACGCGGTCCTGGTCGCGCGCGGACAGGCGTGCGTACAGCGGCAGGACCTCGGTGTGGCGGTAGCCGCGCTTTTCCAGCGCCTGGTGCGCGTCGCGGATCTCGCGTTCGCCGGGCAGGAACACGAGCGTGTCGCCGACCGCCCCGCCGGCACCGGGCTTCTGGCGCATGATCTCGTCGCAGGCGGCGACGACGCCGTCGAGCACGCTGCGCTGCCCGTCGCCGTCGCCCTCGCCTTCCAGCGGCCGCCAGCGCACCTCCACCGGGTAGCTCCGGCCTTCGACCTCGACCACCGGTGCGTCGTCGAAGAAGGCGGCAAAGCGCGCCGTGTCGATCGTCGCCGAGGTCACCACGACCTTGAGGTCGCGGCGCTTGCGCAACAGCTGCTTCAGGTAGCCGAGCAGGAAGTCGATGTTGAGGCTTCGCTCGTGGGCTTCGTCGACGATGATCGTGTCGTAGCGCGACAGCCAGCGGTCGGACTGGATCTCCGCCAGCAGGATGCCGTCGGTCATGAACTTGACCACGGTCTGCGGGCCGACGGTGTCGTTGAACCGCACCTGGTAGCCGACCGCGCCGCCCAGCGGCACCTGCAGCTCCTCCGCGACCCGGCGCGCGACCGCGCGCGCAGCCAGGCGCCGCGGCTGGGTGCAGCCGATCATGCCCTTGCGGCCGCGCCCGGCGGCCAGGCACAGCTTGGGGAGCTGGGTGGTCTTGCCCGAACCGGTCTCGCCGGCGACCACCACCACCTGGCGGGTGCGCAGCAGTTCGACGATCCGTCCGGCCGCCGCGGCGATCGGCAGCGACGGGTCCGCCAGCGGCTCCGGCAACGCCGGTGGCGGCGGCATGTCGATCGGTTTCCTCAATGGCTGCCTTCGGGCCAATTCATTTCCCACCCACGATGAACGGGGCTATTGTGGGGCTTCCACCTTTAATGGAGTCCCCCCGCATGGCCAAGTCGAAGACTTCCGCCCGCAAGACCGGCTCCCGCAAGGCAGCCCCGCGCAAGCCCGCGTCCGCAGCGTCCGCCGCGCCGGCGATCGACATCGGGCTGACCGCCAGTGAGCGTCGCCGCATCGCCGACGGGCTGTCGCACTGCCTCGCCGACGCGTACACGCTGTACCTGAAGACGCACGGCTTCCACTGGAACATCACCGGGCCGATGTTCAACACCCTGCACCTGATGTTCGAGACCCAGTACACCGAGCAGTGGGCAGCGCTGGACCTGATCGCGGAGCGGATCCGTGCGCTCGGCTTCAACGCGCCGGCGTCCTACGAGGAGTTCGCCCGGCTCGGCACGATCGAGGCCGGGCCCGGCCCCGAGGACAACGCCGACTGGCGCGAGATGGTGCGCCGGCTGACCCTGGGCAACGAGGCCGTGTGCCGGACCGCGCGCCAGGTGCTGAAGACCGCCGAAGGCGCCGGCGACGACCCGACCGTGGACCTGATGACCCAGCGCCTGCAGGTGCACGAGAAGAATGCGTGGATGCTGCGGTCGTTGCTGATGTGACGAACACGCCGCGCCCGCGCGGCCGCTAGGGGATGCGCACCCGGAACTTCAGCGTGAACTGCGCGTTGCCGGGGTTGAAGCCGCCCTTGGGCCGGATCCGGATCGCATCCACGACCGGATCCGCGCCGTCCCCGCCGGGGATCGGCACGTAGGTCCAGGTCGCCCCGCCGTCGCTGGAGAACTCGACGTCGTCGTTGGTGTCCCCGAGGCCCGCGAAGAGGTAGGACAAACCGCTGGAAGGCGTGCCGTCCTCGAACGCGACCGGCCCGCTGCCGAGGCCGCCGATATCGCTGGCCAGCAGCTGCACCTCGGGCGGGAGTATGTCGGTGACCACGATGCTGTCGGGGTCCACGGCGACGTCCGCGGGGTTGGTCAGGATCAGGCGGTACTCGACGATTGCGCCGGGAATCGCCTTCGGGTTGATCGTGCCGTTGATCGGGTCGGACACGACGGTGCTCAGCTTCACCAGGCCCAGGGGCGTGGTCCAGGCATTGCGCCAGGTGCAGGTGACCGCGCTGTCGTCGGGCATCTCGAAGTTGCGGCTGAGCGCGGTGCCGGCCACCGGCACCGCCGCGTCGTCGACATCGCGCACACAG
This sequence comes from Lysobacter sp., assembly GCA_044464395.1. GTDB lineage: Bacteria > Pseudomonadota > Gammaproteobacteria > Xanthomonadales > Xanthomonadaceae > Cognatiluteimonas. Next base: position 375,084 of record JBIQLI010000001.1, on the reverse strand, counting down.
GTCAGCGAGATCGTGTAATGCCCGGCCTCGCCGCTGGTGAACGCCTCGGCCAGGGTCAGCGTGGCGCCGGGCGCGGCGCTGGCGACCGCCTGGGTGGTCGTGCCGGGCACGGTCGGGGTGCCGGCGGTCGAGCTGCCCGCGGTCGTGCTGCTGCCGCCCGCGATCGTCAACGTCACCGCATCGCCGGCCGCCGCGCCTTCCCAGCTCTTGCCCACGGTCACCACGCCGTGCACGGTCGCGTAGACCAGGCCCTCGTGGGAGATGGACGGCTCGCCGTCGCTTTCGACCTCGGTACCTTCGATCGCCCGCACCCGCGCCGGCCAGCTGCCGGTCCGCGGGTTGTCCGGAATCACGAACGCGGTCTCGAAGGTGCGCGTTGCCGCGTCCTCCGCCACCATCGGCATGGATGCCGCCGTGAGCAGCGAGGTGTCCGCGGCATCGGCAAGGGTGAGCTCGGCGCGGGTGATGTCCGCCGCGCCGAACGGGTCGCTCACCACCGCGCGCACGTACAAGGTGTCGCCCTGCACGTACTGCGCCTTGGTCGTGGTGGAGGGATACGGCTCGGCATACACGCCGACACTGTCCACGTTGATGACCGTGGTCGTCTCGAAGCTGATCCTGCTCTGGCCGCCGTTGTACTGGTAGACCTGGGTGCCGACGAAGCCGCTGTTGGAAATCACCAGCACCACCGGGGTCCCGGCCGGGATCGTGGTCGCGGGCAGGTCGAGGCTGAAAACGGCGGTGGTCACCGAGCTGCTGGTGATCGCCTGCCCGGGGGCGCTGGCGATTGTCGAACCACCGACGTCCAGGCGCACGCTGATGTTGGGCGAGAGGAAGCCGCACAGGAAGCTGCCGCCGGTGCAGTTGAGCTGCAGGGTCACCGTCGCCGGCCCGCCGGCCAGGGCCAGGTCGCCGGCCAGCGCCGGGGTCAGGGTGAGGCTGGCCGAGCCGTTGCCACCGATCGCGAACCCGCCGCTGGCCGGGCCGCTGGTCTCCACCCGGCTCATGGTGCCGTCGTCGCGCAGGTACAGGATCTTGCTGCCCTCTGCCGGCTCGATCGCCTGCGACAGCAGCACGGTGAGGGTCGGCGCCACCGGATTCACGGCCGGTCCGCCAGGATTGGTGATCGTCGCCGTGTTGGCGATCGTGGTCCCGGGGGTGACCGCGGCGACGGTCACGTCGAACACGATCTGCACGCTTCCATTGGCCGGCACGGTAATGCCGGTGACCGAGAGCTGGCTGGCGTCGGAACCGTCGACGCTTCCCGCGGGGAGGCTGACCACCGTCAGCCCGGTCGTGTTCGCCGGCAACGGGTCGGTCACCGAGACACCCGTCGCGGTGGCGCCGGCCGATTCGGACAGGGTAATGGTGTAGCGCAGGACGTCGCCGGGTGCGACCTCTCCGTCGTTGCGGTCCTCCACCGCCTTGGTGGATCCGCTCAGGTCCGGGTGCAGGATCGTGGCCGTGTCGATGTTGCCGGGCTTCTGGTAGCCGCCGGCAATGCTGGAGTTCCCGACCGAAGCGCGGTTGTCCACCGAGTCGCCGAGGCTGCCGTCGACGTCCACGGTGAGCGTGATCGGCGGCAGCGACGCGCCAGCGGGGATCGCCGCGGTCGTGGTGCACGTCACGTCCTGTCCCGCGGCGGAGCAGTTCCAGCCGCTACCGGTGCCGGAGACGAAGGTGAGTCCCGTCGCCAGCCGGTCTTCCACCGTGGTCGTGGTGCCGGCGGGAATCGCCCCACCCTCGTTCTGCACGGTCAGGATCCAGTCGTTGGCCATGCCTGCGACGAAATCGCCCGAATGCGACTTCACCACCGACAGGGCCTTCGGCACGACGGAGAAAGCCGCGTTGCGGCTGTGGGTGATCGCGCCCTCCAGGCCTTCGGCCGCGGTGACGGTCGCGGTCCAGGTGCCGAAGCTGGCGTTGGAGGGGATCGTGTAGGCGTACTCGAGGACCCGGGTCGCGACGCCATCGCCTTCGACTGGATTGGTGCGCGCGGTCATCGTCGCGCCGGAGAGGATCGGCGCACCGCCATCCGCGTCGACGAGCGCGAGCGTGCTGTCCGCGGCATTGACGTCGAAGCCGCCGAACGGGTCGCTGACGACGGCGCGGATGTACACCGTCTCGCCGGGCTCCCAGGTCGCCTTCGGCTGGTCGGGGTCCGGATCGGTGAACGGGACCTCGTAAAAGCCCACGCTGTCCACGTTGACCACGGTGAGCGCATCGAGCTGCACGAAGCTGTAGTTGTTGCCGTCGCGCTGGGTGACCTCGATGTCGCGGTTGTCGCGATTGCGCAGGCGCAGGATGATCCGGTCGCCGGCGGAGAACTGGGTGCGGTCCAGGGTCAGGTTCACCGTGCGCGTGGTGTAGGCGGACACGTTGAAATTCATGTCCCCGCTCTCGGCGGAGATCGCGTTGCCGGCGCCGGTGCCGTTGAGGAACAGCTGCGCGCGCATCCGGCGGTTGCCGGAGTTGCCCGAGCGGCGGCCGCGCACCTGCACCGAGACCGAACTGCTTTGCAGGGTGAGATCGGCCGCCAGCGGCGGCAGTTGCCAGTACTGGTACTGGCCATCGCCGCTGGACCATGTGATGGAGCCGCCACCCGCGGGCCGCGTGCGGGTCAGCGACTTGGTGGCGCCGACCGCGCCGTCCAGGAGGTAGAGCTGCTTGTTGCCGCTGGACGGCGGCGCCGGGTTCGGGACTTCGACCTCGTCGGTGTCGCTGTCGTTGAGCGGGTCGCTGTCGAACATCGGATGGGTCACGGTGGCCGTGTTGGACACGGTGCCGATCGCCTCCTCCGCGACCGCGACGTTGATCGTGAGCACCGGCAGGCTGCTGCCCGCCGGGATATCGGCGGCATTCTCGCAGGTGACTTCCTGGCCGGAGACCTGGCAACTCCAGCCGGCGCCGCTGTAGGAGTCGAAAGACAGGCCCGTCGGCAGCGTGTCGGTGACCGTGGTGTAGCGCGCCGGGGACACGGTGTTGTCGCCGACCGCCGTTTCCGGGCCGTTGTTGTGGACCACGATGGCGTAGCTGCCGATGCCTCCGACGGTGAAGTCGCCCGAATGGGTCTTGTCCACGGACAAGTCGATCACCGGCGTGTTGGTCGTGCTGATGACCTGCGCGGTCAGGAACACCAGGTCGTTGCCGGAGCTGTAGGTCAGCGACGCCGAGTCCACCCCTTCGTCCAGGAAGCCGGTCACGTCGAAGGTCGAGATATCGACGCCCGGGCTGCCGGTGTCGCACAGCCCGACCAGGTTGTTGCTGATCTTCGAGCTGTACAGCTCGTCGGCGACGTTGCAGCTGTTCGGAGGGTCGGGCAGGTTGCCGGTCCTGAACGCGGTGCCGAACACCAGGTTCTCGGTGCTGCCGCTGGCCCCCGGCACGGACGAATCGGCGTCCGGATCGCCTTCCCAGGTCACCACCGTCACCTTGCCGTCCTTGAAGTTCGGCACCCGGAACCCGGACTGGTTGGTGGTCACCGCCGCGTCGCGGAAATACTCGAGTCCGTCGTAGATGCGCGAATAGCGGTAGGGTTCGTCGGGGTCCCGGTAGAACACGAACAGGGCCCAGCCGGCAACGACCGCGGAGGGCCCGCAATGATCGGTGCTGCCGCCGCCACCGCCGGTGTCGACGGTCAGGCCGGAAAACGTGTAGGCGCCGTTGCCGCCGGCCGCGTTGACGATGGCGGTGACATCCGCCACGCCGCCGAAGTAGTCGAGGTTGTAGCCGGCCTCGTTGAAGTTCTCGGTGAAGGTCTGCAGCACCGGCACCGGGCTGCCGTTGAGGAACACCGTGGAATCGACGGTCGAGCCGGAACCGCCCCAGTACAGGTAGGCCGCGGCGATCGTGGCATCGCCGTCGGTCGGGATTCCCGCCAGCATCGCCGTGTCGCTGGACACGACCTCGCAGGCATCCTTGATGCCGTTGGAATTGTCGTCGCCGTTGCCGCTGGTGCCGTTCGGGAACCGCCGCAGGCTGCCGCCGGTGACCTGGTAGTCATGCGGGCCGGCGAAGTCGGCCCTTGGCGTGGTGTTGTTGAACTGGGCGTACGCTGGTTGCGCGACGGCGCCCAGGGCCAACACGAGCGAGTAGAGGACGACCGCGAACCACGACCGAACGCCTGGAATGTGCCGAAGACTCCGGCGGACCACCAACAGCAACGATCCCGCCCCCCCTGCAGCGTTTGAACAGGCCCCGGCGATGCGGGCCATGGCCAGTCGGAATTATACCGTCACGGCGCGCCGACCCGGGCAATCAACGCAACGCATTTTCCGGTCATTCCCCGGGTTTATTTCACCCGCACGCGGAATTTGAGGGTGAACTGCGCGTTGTTGGCGTTGAATGCGCCCTTCGGGTTGACACGGAGGTGGGTGACGAGCGGATCCACGCCGTCCAGCCCCGGGACCGGGACATAGGTCCAGGTGGCCCCGCCGTCGTTCGAGAAGGCGATGTCGTCGCCGCCGTCGCCCAGCGACACGAAACTGTAGCTCATGCCGCTGGACGGCGAGCCGTCGGTGAAGGACACCGGCCCCGAGCCTGCGCCGAGCAGGTCGGCGACGCTCAGCTCGACCTGCTGTGGCAACGCATCGGTGACGATCACCGTATCGGTGTCCGTCGCGACCGTCGCGGGATTGGTGACGATGATCGTGTATTCCACGATCGCGCCCGGGATCGCCTTCGGGTTGCTCGTACCACTGACCGGATCCGAGATCACGGTGGCGATCTTGACCAGGGTCAGGGGCACCGACTTGCTGTTGGTCCAGGTGCACGTCACCGAGCCGGCCGGCATGGTGATGGTGCGGCTCAGGCCGGTGCCGACCGGCGTGACCGTGGTCCCGTCGCCGTCCTTGGTGCAGGCCAGCGAGACGGTGTATTCGCCGGGATCGCCGTTGGTGAAGCTCTCGGACAGCGTGATCGTCGCGCCCGCCGCCGCGTTCGCGGTGGCCTCGACCAGCGTGGAAGGCGCGGTCGAGCTGCCGGCGACGGCGCTGGTGCCGCCACCGATGGTGAGGGCCACGCTGTGCCCCGCCGTGGCGCCCGCGCCCCAGGTCTTGCGCAGGGTGACACGGCCGCCGACGTTGAAGCCGCCGTTGCCGGTGTGGGTGATGGTGCCCTCGGTGCCCTCGTTCGCGGTGACGCTCGCGGTCCATGCGCCCGTCGGCGGATCGGCGGGGATCGTGTAGGCGTATTCGTAGATCCGGGTCGCGCCGGAGGTCGACTTGCTGTGCGCGCCGTTGGTGAGCGCCGCCGCGTGCACGGATGCCCCGTCCGGGTCCTTGATCGTGATCGCGCCGCCGCTGATGTCGGCGAAGCCGAACGGGTCGGTGACGGTCGCGCGGATGTAGACGGTCTCGCCCGCGCCGTAGGCGCCCGCCTGCGAGGTCGACGGGTACGGCGCCGAATACGCCGCCACGCTGCCGACGTTCACGACGGTCGGCGTGCTGACGGTGACCACGCTGAGGTCATCGTCCGGCGATCCGCCGGTGACCCGCTGCGAGAACGACACCGTCCGCGGCGTGCCGCCGCTGCCGGAATCGTTGTACACCCGCAGCACCAGCGTGTCGCCCGGCTGCAGGTCGATCGCGGAGCCGAAGCTCGGCGCGGTGATGGTGAAGTTCTGGCGCGCGGCCGTCGTCGAGTTGAAGCCCTTCGATTCGCTGGGCGCGCCGATCGGCGCCGTCCCGTTCTTGAACAGGCGCACGTACACCGAGCGGGCGGTCGTGGTGGTGTTGCCGGAACGGGCCAGCCACAGGTCCACGCTGATCGTGCTGCCCGGCGCGATCTGCAGCGGCGCCTGCAGGCTGGAGAGCACGAATTCCTGGTAGCTGTTCTCGTTGATCGTGTTGCTGGCGTTGCCCGCCTGCGGGGTGCGCGTCATCGTGTTGTTGGCGTAGACGTACAGCGCCTTGCCGCCGGGGATCACCACCTGCGACTGCGACACCGTGACCGTCTGCGCGGCCGGCGTCGCGCCGGGGCCATTGGGGTTGTCGACGGTCGCGGAGTTGTCGATGGCGAGGCCGGCGCCCGCGGAACCGGAAATCGCCACGTCGAAGACGATGGCGCAGCTCGCGCCGCCGGCCAGGCTGATGCCGGACACGGTGAGGGTATTGCCGGCCACCGATGGCGTGCCGTTGCACGTCGTCAGGGTGCCGTTGACCCCGGAGAGCCCGGTCAGGCTCGCCGGGAGCGCGTCGGTGACCGTGACGTCGTTGGCGGCGTAGCCCGCGGACTCGACCAGCGTGATGGTGTAGCGCAGCGTATCGCCCGGATCGGCGTCGCCACCGTCGAGGTCGGTGACGGCCTTGGTCGAGGTGGACAGGTCCGGATGGCGGATGATCGCGGTGTCGGTGTTGCCGGCCTTCTGGAAGCCTCCGGCGATGGTGGAGTTGCCGACCTTGGCCTGGTTGTCCACCGAATTGCCCATGTTGCCGGACACGAACACCGTCAGCGTGATCGGCGGCATGCTGCCGCCCGGCGGAATGCTGGCGTTGCTGGTGCAGGTGACCACCTGCCCGGCCGCGCCGCAGCTCCAGCCGCTGCCGGTGCCGGAGACGAAGGCCAGGCCCGTGGCCAGGGTGTCCTCCACCGTGGTCGTGCCGTTCACCGTGGTGCCGCCGGTATTGCTCACGGTCAGCGTGTAGCTGTTCTGCGCGCCGGCGATGAAGTCGCCGGCATGCGACTTCACCACCACCAGCGCCTTGGGTGCGACGGTGAAGGTCTTGCTGCGTTTGTGCGTCACCGCCGGCGTCTCGCTGCCCTCGGTCGCGGTGACCGAGGCGGTCCAGGTGCCGAAGTTGGGCGACGCCGGGATCGTGTAGGCGTACTCGAAGATCCGGTTCGGGGTGCCGTTGTTGGCCGGGTTGGTCCGCGCCGTCATCGCCAGGTCGTTGACGACCGTGTTGCCGTTGCCGTCGTCGAGGGTCAGGCGCGCGCCGCTGACGTCGTAGCCGCCGAACGGGTCGCTCACGTCGGCGCGGATGTAGATGGTGTCGCCCGGCTCCAGCGGGTCCTTCTGCGAGGTGCCGGGATAGATCGAGGTGTAGACCGACACGTCGTCCACGTTGACCACGGTATCGGTATCGAAAGTGATCCTGCTGTAGTTGGCCGCACTTGTCCGCGACACCACCACGATGTCGCGGTTGTTGGACTGGTGCTGGTTCTCGACGCGGAGCTGGAGGCTGGTGCCCGCGGCGACCGTGGTCTGCGGGATCGTGATGCTCCAGGTGCGCAAGGTGTTGGTGCCGCCGGACACGCCCACGGTGTCTGCGCCGATGACAGTGCCGTCGTTGAGCAGTTGCACCAGCACCGGCCTGGAGGTGCCGGTGCGGCTGCCGCTGGCGCGGGTCACCAGCTGCACCGTCACGTCCTGCGCGGGCAGCACCAGGCTCTTGCCGGTGGCGACCGGCGCGGTGAGCGGCCAGATCTCGAAGTCGTTGTCGTTTTCGATCGTGATCCCGCTGGTCGAGTTCGTGGTCTGCGGCACGCGGGTCAGGCTGATCGGGCTGGTGTACAGGTAGAGCCGCTTCTGCCCGTCTTCCGGCGCCTCCGAGGCCGCCACCTGCACCTGCACCGATGGGTTGTTCGCCGGACCGCTGGGGTTGGTGACGATGGCCGTGTTGTCGATGAAGTCGCCGGGCAAGGCACCGCCGCCGACGGTCACCTCGAACACGATCTGCACCGAGCCGCCGGCCGGCACGGTGATGCCGGTGACCTTCACCTGGCCGCTGCCGTTGGCGCCGCCGGTTCCCACGGACTGGTCCACCGCGCCCGCGGGGATGGAAACGACCTGCAGGTCGCCGAGCTGCGCCGGCAGGTCGTCCACCACGCTCACGCCGGTGGCATCGATGCCCCAGGCGCTGGTGTTGGCCAGGGTGATGGTGTAGCGCAGCGCGTCGCCTTCCAGCACCTCGCCACCATCGAGGTCCTCGACGGTCTTGGTCGAGGTGGCGAGGTTCGAGCCACGCACCGTCACCGTGTCGGTGTCGGTCTGGTTGCCGCCGGTGCCGTCGAACATCGGGTGCGAGACCGACGCGGTGTTCTCGGTCGAGGTGGCGGCGCTGCCGTCCACGGCCACGGTGAGGGTGAGCGTGGGCAGGTCGGCGCCGACGGGCAGCGAGGTCTGGCTGTTGTTGCAGGTCACCACCTGGCCGACCGCGCTGCAGGTCCAGCCGGTGCCCGTCCCGGAGAGGAAGGTGAGCCCGGCCGGCAGGGTGTCGGTCACCGTCGCGGTGCCGGTGGCGACCTCGGGGCCGTAGTTGTGGACGACGATCTCGTAGCTGCCGTTCTGGCCGGCGGTGAAATGGCTGCCGACGTGGGTCTTGGCGATGCCCAGGTCGGCGACCGGCGTGTTGGTGGTGCTGATCACCTGTGCGGTCAGCAGCACCAGGTCGTTGCCCGAGCTGTACTCGAGGGTTGCGCCGGTCTGGCCCTCGTACAGGAAAGGCGTGACGTCGTAGGTGTCGATGTCCACGCCCCAGGCATTGCCGTTGCAGCTCTGGCCCAGGTAGCCGACGGTCGAGTTGTAAAGGTTCTGGTTCTCGTCGCAACCAACGTTGAGCAAAGCATTGCCGTCGAAGGTGAGCGCCTCGTTGAAGCCGTCCAGCTCCACCGACGAAGCCGCGTCGGGGTCGCCTTCCCAGGTGACGATGCTGACCTTTCCGTCGATCAGGTCGGGCACCCGGAAGCCCGACTGGGTGGTGGTCACGGAGCTTCCGCGGAAATACTTGATGCCGTCGTAGATGCGCGTGTAGCGGTAGCGCTCGCTGGCGTTGGTGTAGACCACCACCAGCGCCCAGCCGGCGACGACCGCGGCCGGGCCGCAATAGTCGGCGTCCGGGTTGCCGCCGTAGTTGTCGGTGGTGGCGACGGTCAGGCCTGAAAAGGTGTAGCTGCCGTTGCCGGTGACGATGCCGGTCACGTCCTTGACCCCGCCGAAGTAGTCTAGGTCGTAGTCCTGGTTGTTGAGGAAGGTCTGGAAGTTGTCGGTGAAGGTGTCGTCCGCGACCAGGGCGTTGCCGTTGAGGGTGACGTTGGCGTCCACGTTGCCGGAGCCGCCCCAGTAGAGGTAGGCCTTGAGGACGGTGGAGCCCGCCGGGATGCCGGACACCGTGGCGCTGCTGCTCGCGCCCACCGCGCACGCGTTGCCGTTGTTGGACTGGGTGCGCAACGTGTTGCCGGTGATCACGTAGTTGTGGGCGCCGGCGAAGGTGTCGCGCGGGGTCGTGTTGTTGAACGCCGCGCGCGCGGGCGCCGCGCAAAGCGCGAGCAACGCGACGGCGGTCAGGACGATCGAACGGGCCAGTGTCTGCATGACCCTCTCCTTCCTCAATGCTCCGCGCGCGCCGGGCCGTCCAGGCCGAACGTGTGCTGGTCGAACTTCAGCCGGAACACCAGGTAGGCGCCCTTGGCGGTGTGGTGCGATTGTTCGAAGTCGCGATCGTGGAAGCCGCGCAGGTTGTAGCCGACGCTGACCCAGGCGTTGTCGAAGGGCGAGAACCCGAGCGACGGGCCGAACGCGTACGCGACGCTGTGGTCGCGCCACGAATGCAGCACGCTCGCGCGCAGGCCGACGTCCAGGCGCGGGCCGAGGTCGTAGCGCCATTCGGCGCCGAGGATGTCCGTGTAGCCGGCGTAGTCGTCGGTGCCGAAGCTGTCGAGTACGTACTTGGAGCCGTAGTAGAGCGAGAGCTGGCTGCGCTGGTCCAGGTCGAGCACTTCGTGGCCGCCCTCGCCGCCGGCCCAGGCGTCGGACATGTAGTTCAGCACGAAGTTGTTGACCAGGCGGCGCGAGCGCGCGTCGCCCACCGCGGCGATCGTGGCCTGGCCGAGCACGGGCTGGCCGGCACCGCCGCGGATCTCGTCGAGGCGGAACTCCAGCTTGTCGAGCATCGACCAGCGGCTGCCGCCCGGGCGGTAGGCCCAGGAGAGCTGCGCGTTGGCGAGCAGGCCCTTGCTGCCGTCTGCATTGCCTTGCGAGAACGCCTGGAGGCCGGCGGCGAACGCCACGCCGTCGCGCGCCTGGCGCAGGAACGAAGAGGTGAAGCCGTAGCGCTCGGCATCGCCGTGGCGTGCCTCGGCGCGCGCGTTCCAGGCCCACAGCCCGGTGCGGTACGTGGCACCGCCGGAGACGGCGACGAAGTCCTCGGTCAGGGCGCCACCATCGCGGATGCCTCCCGCCGCGATCGGCTGCGAGGGGTCCACCACCAGCGGCTCCCGGCCCGACTCGTTGAAGGCGCGGCTGCTGTCGATCGCGGCGTCGAAGCTCCAGTGCTCGCCGACCATGAATTTCTGGTCGAGCCCGAACACGGCGAAGGTGCGCGGCCCGTACTCGCTGATGCGGCTCTGGTTGAGGGTGCTGCGGAGCTTCGCGTTCTTCCACGGCGAAACCTCGAAGCCGATCCGCGTGGTGCTGGTGTCGCGGTCCTCGCCGTCGGTGATCTCGTGCTGGGCGAGGATGCGGAAATCCTGGGTGATCCTGTAGGCGGCGCCGACCTGGAAGCGGGTCGGGAAGTCCACGCTGTCGTTCCTGCCGCCCAGGCTGAAGTCGGCGCGCGCGTCGAGCTCCAGGCGGCCGTCCATGAGCGCGCGGTTGGCGCCCAGGGTGACCTGGCGCGATTCGGCCGTCTTGCCGCCGGCGGCTTCGTCGCGCGCCCACTGCAGGCCGGCGCGTGCGCCCCAGCCGTCGCCACGGTAGGTGGCTTCCAGGCGCGCGGCGTGGCGCACGGCGCCGCTGGCCAGGTTTTCGAGGCGGTATGCCTCGCCCTGCAGGGCGAAGCGCTCGTCCACGCGCCAGCGGCCCTGCACGCCGGCCTTGGCCATGCCGCCTTCCGAGCGGTTCTGCTGGCCCAGGCCGAAGCCGGGGTCCTGGCGCCGCGCATAGGCGAGCAGGTCGTAGTCGTCGCCGCGGTGCTGCCATTCCACCAGCCAGGCGTTGCCGGAGCGGGCGCCGGCGGGGTTGCGGCCCTCGGTGCTGGCGTACTCGGCGCGGATCTCGTCGGCCTCGCTCGGCCGGAAGCGCGCATCCACGCCCGCCAGCCGGCTGCGGCCGCCGAAGTCCTCGTCGCGGATGTAGGTGGCGCCGGCCTCCAGCTTGCCGTCCATCATGCGCACGCTCGCGCGGCCACCGGCATTGAGGTATTCCCCGGCGCCGCCGCGGGTCTCGTAGTCCACGACCACGAACACCGGGTTCAGGTCGAAGTCCCGGCTCGGGATCGGCTCGCGGAAGAACAGCGTGCCGTTGTCGTAGTCGATGTCGTAGTCCAGGTGCCGGACCAGCTCGCGCGATTCGACGATGCGCTCGCTGTGGTAGCGGTCGCGGGTCTCGATGCGCACGCGCTCGCTGTTCACCAGGAGCCCGGCGTGGGTCAGCCGGTACAGCCCGGAGGTGCCGTCGCCCGGCAGCTCGTCGCGGGCGAAATTCTGCGAGGTCTCGGCGGCGAAGCCGTTGAAGGCGAACAGCGGGCCCCGGTATTCGACCTTCACGCCATTGAGCACGCGCTGGTAGCGCGACAGCTCGTTGCGGTCCAGCCCGGTCTGGAAGTCGCCGAACAGCGCGTAGAACTGGTCGCGCTCGAGCTTGAGGTAGAGCTTTTCGCTGCTGCTGGCGTCGTAGCCCTGCTGGGTGTCGTCGCCGTACAGCGTGTAGTACTGCTGCGGGTCGATCGCCGAGAGCAGGCCGCGGCGTTGCAACTCGTCGGTCGGCTTGTCGGAGTCGTAGGCCAGGGTCAGCATCCACTGCCCGAGCACCCGACCCTTGGCGTAGAACGACACCTGCCCGTCGCCGCGCATGCCGCTGCCGTCCTCGCCTTCCGGCAGCGGCTCCATGTTGTCGGCCAGGGTCTCGTAGCCGACGCTGCCCTTGGCGAAGCCGACCACCACCCAGTCGCGCGGCGCGGACTTCAACCAGCCTTCGATCTGCTGCGCGCGCTCGGCGCCGGGGAAGTCGAAGCCCAGGGTGAAGCTGCCGGCGGTGTTGGTCGGCGCCAGCTCGATGTACGCAATGCCCTCGTCGCCCTCGATCCGCCAGGTGGGGCCGGCCCGGTCGAGCCCGACGATGCGCCGGTTCTGCGCGGCACCGGCGCCGATCGCGGCCATGTACGGCGGCGAGATCGAGTACTCGCCGGTGACGCCCGCGCGCACCGGATGCCCGGACTTGTCGAGCATGCGCACCGCGATCACCGGGTTGTGGATGCCGTCGGCGACGAGGATCGACTGCTCGGGCACCAGCTCCGCGCGGGCGACGCCGTTGGCGTAGTGCACGGTCCGCTCCAGCGTCGCCACGACGTCGCCGCCGGCGCCGATGATCTCGGCCTGCAGCAGGTTGTCGCCCTCGACGAGGTCGACGCCGCGCCAGACGCCGATGGCGATGGTCTTGGCCGGGTTGCTGGTGGTCCCGTCGAAGTTGAGCGCCGGAACCTCGACCCCGTTGACCCGCAGCACGACCTTGTCGCCGGGCTGGTATTTCAGCACCACGCGCGTGGTCGGGGCGCGCGGATTGTGCTTCGGGCCGGGGAACACCCAGTCCCGCCCGGGCGCCTGGCCCTCGAACCAGTCCACGTCGCCGCCACCGTCAGCCTCGATGTCGGACAGGATCCCGGCCCGCACGCGCATTTGCTCCGCATACGGCGAAGCCATCGCACCCTCGGGCGCGATGGCAACGGTCGTGGTGGCGCGGTCGCTGGCGGCCGGACCGCCATCCGGCGGGCCGCACGGCCATCGCAGCTCCGCCGCGGGCGTGCGCTCCGGCCTGGATTCGTATTTGAACGACGCCAGCGCCTTGGCGACCGCCTCGCCCGCCTCGCAGGTCGCACCCTCGATCGAAAACTCGAACCGCTTGCGCCAGTTCGCACCGGTGTCGCCGGGCTCGAACACCACGGCATTGCCGGTGACCTGGGGATCGGCGGTGGGTGCACCGTCGGCGGTCGCCGAGCCGGCAACGTATTTCGCACCCGTGGGCAGCATCGCGATCAGGCGCAGGTCGTCGACCGGCGCCTTGCCGACATCGGCCTCGATGGCCAGCCTGCCGGGCGCGGGGACGAGCAGGCGCACGCCCACTTCGCTCCGCTCCGGAGCCTTGCGCGCCAGGGTGAAGTCGGCGCGCTGCAGCGACCCGCCCTGTCCTTCGACGAACTGCGAACCGGTGCGCCCGGCGAAGCGCGTGTCCTGCCTGCACCGCACCGGCTGGGTGCCCGGCGGCAGGCTCGGCAGGTCGAGCTGGACGACGTGGGTGCCCGGCCGCACGCCTTCGAAGTGGTAGGCGCCCTGCTCGTCGGTGCTGACGAAGGTCCCGTCCTCCATCATCAGGCGCACGCCCGGCACCCCGACGGGCGGCGCGCGCTCGCCGCCCGCGTCCGCGGCCTCGCACGAGCCGAGGGTCACGGTGCCGATGATGGTGAAGCGGCCGGTGGCCAGCGCGCGCTCCATGCGCACGACGGTTTCGGTCGGGTTGGACGTGATGTCGAGCGCGCCCCGCGCGATCGCGCCGTTGGCCAGTTCGGGCCCCTGCGCGCCGGCGCCGACCTCGGCGACGAAGGTCGCGGTTTCCGAGGCGCCGCCGGCAAGGGTGCCGATCGGGATCGAGAACGAACGGCCATCGGCGGCGATCTCCGGGTCCGGCAGCCTGTCCGCGGCGGCGCCAACGCGCAGCGAACCGCCGCGGTAGCGCACGCCCGGCGGCAGCACGTCTTCGATGCGGACCTGGGTCGCGGGCGCGGTGTGGATGTTGCGCACGACCAGGCGGTACTGCAGGAAGTCGCCGCGCTCGACGACCTGCCGCGACACGGTCTGCTCGAGCCGCAGGATCGCGCGGTCCGGCGGCAGTGGCGCAAAGCCGGAAACGGCACGCGCGACCGTGTCCAGCGGGAAATCGGTGTCGGTGTAGCGGGCGACGATCTCCGCCTGGTCCTCGAGCGAGAGGATGCAGTCGTACGGGGTCGCGGCCGGCGGCATGACCACGCTCTGGATCGCGCCGGCGAACTCGGCCGTGTCCGGGCCGGTCTCGCGCAGCTGAAGGGTCTCGGCGTCGCCGGTGGACGTGGTGATCTCGACCTGGACGTATTCGCGGACCAGCGGGTCGGCGTTCCGGTTGAGGTCGCGGACCACGATCACGATCGGCTCGCCGGCGTAGAAGCCGGGCGCTTCGTCGGTGCGGCCGTCGCCGTCCACCGGGTTCCCGTCCAGGTCTTCCACCGCGGGCAGCGGCACGAAGCTGTCGCCGACCTGGCACATCCCGCCGTCGAACGGAAGGGTGCTGCCGCCGGGGAGATCGGGGTCGTAGCGGCGGAACTCGAGCTCTGCGGGGGTGGGGACCGGCAGCACCTCGGTGACGACGGTGTTGCTGACCAGGGACGTCACGGTGCCGCTGTCCGGATCCTCGTAGTGGACGTAGGCCGTGTTCTCGATCGTTTCGGCTTGCAGCGGCGGCGAGGCTCCGATCACGCACGCCACCACGCACGCCACCAGCCAGGCCGGGGCGCGTGCGTTCACGCGCGTGTGGAGTCCGGATGCGAGCACTTCAGCCACCCAAGGCCTGCCCGTGCCGGCGGGTGTCATCCCGCCGGACGGAAGTCACAGGGAACGGGTCCGGCGCGGGATGCGCCGGACCCAGGGGCCATCAGTCGATCGTCACCTGGAAGATCGTGGTGGTCGCGGTGCCGGCGTTGAGCGCAGCCGTCACCGTGGTGATCGGCCCGTTCCAGGGCGCCGAGGCCGAGCCCAGGTCGCCACCGTCGGCGTCGCCGTTGGTGTCGCTCCGGCCGGTGCCCGCCGCCGCGGCCGTGGCCGGATCGGCACTGCAGTCGACCGCGCTGGCCGCGACCCTGAGGGTGCCCGGCACATAGCTCGTCAGGCTCGGGACCGGGTCGGACACGGTCACGTTGGCGGCATTGGTGCTGCCGTTGTTCTCGACCGTGATGCAGTAGACGACCGTGGCACCCGGGATCGCCTTCGGCTCGTCGCCGGTCAGTTCGCTCACCGGGTCCTTGAGCACGCCGTAGGTCTTGGTCACCACGATGTCGGTGACCGCGACCTGGTAGGCGTCGTAGGCGGAGTCGGTGCCGTCGTTCGCGGCATTGCCGGTCTCGGCGTCGGCGGCATCCGCGAACACGTTCTGGACGAGGTTCGGATCTTCGGCGTCGCCCGAATCGTCGGCGAGGATCGCACCCAGCGTGCCGGTGGTCGCGGCGGAGGTGGTGTCGGTCTGGTCGGCGTAGGCGCTGTGCGCGGTACCGGTCAGCTCGACCACCATCACCTCGTTGTTGTGCAGCACGGTGTCGTCCGGCATCGTGTCGGCCACGACGAACACGGTGCGCTGCGCGCCCGGGGTCATCTGGTCGAGGTACGTGACCTCGGCGTCGCCGCCGTCCCAGATGCCTTCGTTGGCGTCGTTGGAATCCGCGTCCTCGTAGATCTTGAAGGTCGCGCCGGAGTCCTGGTCGTCGGTCAGGTCCGGGTTCGCGCCGGCGAGGAAGATCGTGCCGTTGGCCTTCTCGCTCACCGCCAGGGCGATGTCGATGGTGTCGTTGGTGTTGTTGGTGACGGTGAACGTCAGCACCTGGTTGGTGGCGCCGGGGGTCACCGAGGTGGCGGCGTCGCCGACTTCGGCGACGACCAGGTCCACCCTGCGGTCGACCTTGAAGGTCGCGGTATCGGTGCTCGGCGTGGTCTGCAGCACGCCGCCGATTTCGAAGCTCACACTGGCGGTGTTGTTGACATCCTGGCCCGCTGCGGTCTGCGCGAGCGCCTCCGAAGTGCCGGCCAGCAACAATGCCGCCCCGGCAAAGGTCATGACAAGCTTGCGGTTCATCTTGGGTCCCCTGTAATCCCGGCGTTGCCGCCTGGCTCTACATCAATCGAACATTTGCACCGCTTCGATGGCCGGCGGCACGAACGGCCTGCTGCGAATGTCTCCTGCTGCCCACTACCTGACCCGGGCGCGGTAGCTGACGCTGCCGCTGGCACCCGGCGCCAGGCTGTCGACGATCCAGCGCAGATTGGTGACGTCCGCCCATTGGGCCTGGCGCACGTCGCCCTCGTCGGTGATCACGGTCAGCTCGCCGAGCCGGCCGAAGGTCTGGCCGTTGTCCACGGACACGGCCGTCGGATCGTCCTCGGTCGACGCGAGGACGATCTCGTCCGGAAGTTCGTTGTTGATCGCGACGTTGGTGGCGGCCTCGTCGCCACTGTTCCGGTAGGTGATCACGTAGAGCACCTCGTCGCCGGGGACCGCACGCTCCGCGGGCACGCGCTCGACCCCGCCGTTCGCCGCGGCGACTTCCTTGTAGACCGAGGTGTCGATCTCGACGCCACCCGACTGGGCGGCCGCCGCGAACGGATAGGCCAGGGACGCGATGCCCAGCGCCAGCCAGCCGGCCATGCGGATTCCGAAATTGGCAGTCATTTGCAGTCCCCTGTCATAGGCCTTGGCCCCCATTCCTGCTTCCACCCCGGTGTTTGGGCACCGACTGCGGGCGTTAGCGTGGCGTGAGGGTTTCGTTAGGCGGGCACCCTATCACGCCGAAAATGTGAACTGCAAGGCACCTTTTCCGAATATAGTGAACGTGAGCTGTGCGTGAAACCGTGAAATGCGTCGCACTCCCGGAAGGACGTGTCGCCGGGTCGACGCAAACGTTTCCAGCCGGAGGCGGCCCCACCCATGGCATGCTGGGCCGCCCTCATCGGCCCCCAGACCCCTGTCTTGACCCTGCCCTCCGCCCCGCCCGAAGCCTTGTCGCTGCTACGCGAGGTGTTCGGATTTGACGGCTTCCGCGGCGAACAGGCCGCGATCGTCGGCCATCTTGTCCAAGGAGGCGATGCCTTGGTGCTGATGCCGACCGGCGGCGGCAAGTCCCTGTGCTACCAGCTTCCCGCCCTGCTCCGGCCCGGCACGGCGATCGTGGTCTCGCCCCTGATCGCGCTGATGCAGGACCAGGTGGAAGGGCTGCGTCAACAGGGCGTGAAGGCCGCCTTCCTCAATTCGGCACTTGACCCCGCACAGGCGGCCGTGGTGGAGCGACAGCTGTCACGGGGCGACCTGGACCTGCTCTACGTCGCGCCCGAGCGCCTGCTCACGCCCCGGTTCCTGTCCCTGCTGGACGCCGCCCGGATCGCCCTGTTCGCGATCGACGAGGCCCACTGCGTCTCGCAGTGGGGCCACGACTTCCGCCCGGAGTACCGCCAGCTCACCCTGCTCCACGAGCGCTGGCCGGAGGTCCCGCGGATCGCCCTGACCGCGACCGCCGACGCCCCGACCCGCCGCGAGATCGTCGAGCGGCTGGCGCTGGGGGGCGCGCGCCAGTTCGTCAGCTCCTTCGACCGGCCCAACATCCGCTACACCGTGGTCCCGCGCGAGGACGGCCGCCGCCAGCTATTGGCGTTCCTGGCCGGGCACCGCGGCGAAGCCGGCATCGTCTACTGCCTGTCGCGGCGCAAGGTCGAGGCGACCGCGGAGTTCCTGGTCCGCCAGGGCATCGAGGCGCTGCCCTATCACGCCGGCCTCGACGCGGCGACGCGCGCCGCCCACCAGCGCCGCTTCCTGCGCGAGGACGGCATCGCGATGGTCGCGACCATCGCCTTCGGCATGGGCATCGACAAGCCGGACGTGCGCTTCGTCGCGCACCTTGACCTGCCGAAGTCGCTGGAGGGCTACTACCAGGAAACCGGGCGCGCCGGCCGCGATGGCGAGCCGGCCGAGGCCTGGCTGGGCTACTCGCTGGGCGACGCGGTGCAGTTGCGGCGGATGATCGACGGCGCCGAGTCGGGCGAGGAGCGCAAGCGCCTGGAGCACCGCAAGCTCGATGCGCTGGTCGGCTATTGCGAATCCACCGGCTGCCGCCGCCAGGCGCTGCTGGCCTGGTTCGGCGAAACGCATCCGGGGAACTGCGGCAACTGCGACAACTGCCTGTCGCCACCCCGGCAATGGGACGGCACCGTGGCCGCGCAGAAGGCGCTGTCCTGCGTGTACCGCACCGGGCAGCGCTTCGGCGCCGCGCACCTGGTGGACGTGCTGCGCGGCGCGGACACCGTCAAGGTGCGCCAGTTCGGCCACGACCGGCTCAGCACCTACGGCATCGGCGAGGAACTGGACGCACGGCAGTGGCGCAGCGTGTTCCGGCAGCTGGTGGCCGCCGGGCTGCTCGAGGTGGACGTGGAAGGGCACGGCGCGCTGCGCCTGACCGCCGACAGCGCGGCGGTGCTCAAGGGCGGGCGCAAGGTCGCGCTGCGCGAGGATCCGAAGCGGGTGCCGCGGTCGAAGGCCGCCACCGCCGGCGGGGCCCGCGAAAGCGCCACCGCCGACCTTCCCCCGGACGCCGTCGAACGCTTCGAAGCGCTGCGCGCCTGGCGCGCGGCCACCGCGCGCGCGCAGGGCGTGCCCGCCTACGTCATCTTCCACGACCGCACCCTGCGCGAAATCGCCCTGGCCCCGCCGCGCGAACGCGCGGATCTCGCGACCGTGCCCGGCGTGGGCGCGGCGAAGCTGGAGCGCTACGGGGACGAGATCATCACGCTCCTACAATAGGCGCGATGGATGCCCTGCTGGTTTCGACCCTCACCGTCGCCCTCGCGGAGATCGGTGACAAGACCCAATTGCTCGCCCTGCTGCTCGCGGCCCGTTTCCGCAAGCCCTGGCCGATCGCCGCTGGCATCCTGGTCGCGACCCTGCTGAACCATGCGCTGGCCGGCTGGGCGGGCGCCGCCGCGGCCGGCTGGCTGACCCCGGAGGTCCTGCGCTGGGTGGTCGCCGGCAGCTTCATCGCCATCGCCCTGTGGACCCTGCGCCCGGACAAGGTCGACGATGACGCGCCACTCCCCGCGCGCGGCGCATTCATCGCCACGACGGTGGCGTTCTTCATCGCCGAGATCGGCGACAAGACCCAGGTCGCGACGGTGCTGCTGGCGGCGAAGTACGCGCCGCTGTGGGAGGTCGTTGCCGGGACCACGGCCGGCATGCTGCTGGCCAACGTGCCGGTGGTGCTGCTGGGCAGCCGCTT
Source organism: Lysobacter sp. (assembly GCA_044464395.1). Classification (GTDB taxonomy): domain Bacteria; phylum Pseudomonadota; class Gammaproteobacteria; order Xanthomonadales; family Xanthomonadaceae; genus Cognatiluteimonas. The sequence continues at coordinate 356,095 of JBIQLI010000001.1, read as the reverse complement.
CGCCAACCGCCTGCCGCTCAAGGCCGCGCGGATCGCCGCTGCGCTGGTGTTCCTGGCCCTGGGCCTGTGGGTGGCCGTGCGCGGCGCCGGCTAGCGCGGCTATGCTGCCTGCACGGGGATTTTGTCCGGCAAGGGGAAACACGGGGTTGCACGGGGACACACAGGGCTGGCGGCGCGGCTGGGTCGGCGAACTGGTGGGCACGCTCGGCGCGCGCCAGGACGAGGCGATGCTCGAGCTGGGCGCCGGCGGCGAGCTGCTGGTCGCGCGCCTGCGCGCGGCGCTGTCCGCGCTGATCCTGCTGTTGCCGCTGGCCGGCGCGCTCAGCGGCGCCGATGTCGGCGAAACCGTGATCGGCCTCGGCGCCGCGGTGTTCGTGAACCTGATGGCCCAGGTCTGGCTGGTGCTGGCGCGGCAGCGCCGCCGCCATGCCTGGCTGCCTTACGCCACGGGCGCCTACGACGTCACCACCACCACCGGCGTGCTGGTGCTGCTCGCGCTGGGCGATCGCGTCGCCGGCATGAACAGCATGGTCGTGTGGAGCTTCTACCTGGTCGCCATCGCGATGACCGCGCTGCGCAACGACGGGCGCCTGACCCTGTTCGCCGGCGGCCTGGCGATGCTGCAGTACGGCGTCCTGGTGGCAGTGCTGTTCGCCGGCGCCGAGTCGCCCGAACAGCTCATGTCGCCGGACTACGGCACCGGCACCATCGCCAACCAGCTCGAGCGCCTGCTGGTGCTGCTGATCATGACCCTGCTGACCACCTGCATCGTGCATCGCATGCAGCGCCTGGTGCAGATGTCCGGACGCGACCACCTCACCGGCCTGCCCAACCGCATGTGGCTGCTGCAGCACATGCCGCATCTGTTCGCGGAACTGTGCGATGGCGGCTCGCTGAGCGTGGCGCTGGTCGACCTGGACCGCTTCCGCCTGGTGAACGACGAGATCGGCCGCCCCGACGGCGACCGCGCGCTGCGCCACGCGGTGGCGCTGCTGTCGCAGGGCCTGCACGAAGGCGAGCGCCTGGTGCGCCTGGGCGGCGAGGAATTCGTCGCCCTGCTGCATTGCCCGCTGGGCACCGCCTGGGAGCGGATCGAGCAGTTGCGGCGGATGCTGTGGAGCGAGCCGTTCCATCCCGGCCGCGGCCTGGATCCGCAACGCCTGAGCTTCAGCGCCGGGCTGGCGGCCTGGCCGCAGGACGGCGACGACCTCTCGCAACTGCTCGCCACCGCCGACCGCCGCCTGCAGGCCGGCAAGCGGCTGGGCGGCAACCGGGTGATGGCGCGCGACCCGTGATGCACCGCTACACTTCCCCGAAGCCGACCATGGGTCGGCTCCACATTGCCTGGAATCACGCATGAACCTGAAGCTGCGCCTCACGATCGCGATCTTCCTGCAGTTCTACATCTGGGGCGCGTGGCTGATCACCATCGGCCGCTTCTGGTTCGAGAACCGCGGCTGGTCGGGCACGAGCTTCGGCGCGATCTTCTCGACCATGGGCATCTCCGCGCTGTTCATGCCCGCGCTGATGGGCGTGGTCGCGGACAAATGGGTCAGCGCGCAGAAGCTCTACGGCATGCTGCACCTGCTGGGCGCGGTGTTCCTGTGGATGCTGCCCACCGCCAACAGCCCCGAGCAGATGTTCTGGATCATGATGGCGACGATGGTCTGCTACATGCCGACCCTCTCGCTGGCGATCGCGGTCGCGTACAACGCGCTGAAGCAGGCCGGGTTCGACGTGATCCGCGACTACCCGCCGATCCGGGTCTGGGGCACGATCGGCTTCATCGCCGCGATGTGGACCACCAGCCTGCTCGGGCTGGAAACCTCGGCCGGGCAGTTCCATATCGCCGCCGCCGCGGCGCTGGTGCTCGGCCTGTACGCGCTCACCCTGCCGCCGGCGCCGCCGCTGCTGGGCGAGGCGCCGAGCCGGTCGCTGGTGGACGTGCTCGGGCTGTCCTCGTTCCGCCTGTTCCGCGACCGCAACATGGCGGTGTTCTTCGTCTTCGCCATGCTGCTGGGCGCGGCGCTGCAGCTCACCAATGCCTATGGCGGCACCTTCCTCGGCGAGTTCAGCAACGACCCGGAGTACGCCGGCACGCTCGCGGTGCGCTACCCCGCGATCATCATGTCGATCTCGCAGATCTCGGAAACGCTGTTCATCCTCACCATCCCGTTCTTCCTGAAGCGCTTCGGTATCAAGGCGGTGATGACCATGAGCATGCTGGCCTGGTTCCTGCGCTTCGGCCTGTTCGCCTACGGCGACCCGGGCGCGGGGCTGTGGATGATCATCCTGTCGTGCATCGTCTACGGCATGGCCTTCGACTTCTTCAACATCTCCGGCTCGCTGTTCGTCGAGCAGCAGAGCGACCCGCGGATCCGGGCCAGCGCGCAGGGGCTGTTCATGCTGATGACCAACGGCATCGGCGCGATCCTCGGCAGCGCGGTCAGCGGCTGGATGATCGACCGCTGGTTCACCGCCGCCGACGGCACCAAGGACTGGCACGGCATCTGGGTGACCTTCGCCCTGTACGCGCTGGCGATGGCCGTGGTGTTCGTGCCGCTGTTCAAGCATCGCCACGACCGCGGCGCGCCGGTGCCGGCGCATGGCGCGGCGGACGTCGACAATCCCTGAGATGGGCGCGCGCGGCGGCGTGGTCGTGGTCGGCTCGTTCAACGTCGACCACGTGTGGCGCTGTGCCGAGCTGCCGGCGCCGGGCGCGACGCTGGCCGGCGAGTACGCCAGCGGTCCTGGCGGCAAGGGCTTCAACCAGGCGATGGCGGCGGCCCGCGCCGGCGCCGCGACGACCTTCCTGTGCGCATTGGGCGACGACCCGGGCGCCGCGCTCGCGCGGCGCCTTGCCGCGGATGACGGGATCGACCTGCGTGCGGCCGCGAGCGGCGCGCGCACCGGCACGGCGGGCATCTTCGTGGACGCCGGCGGGCGCAACAGCATCGTGATCGGGGCCGGCGCCAACGCCGACCTCGACGTCGCCTCGGTCGAGTCCCACGCGGACGCCCTGCGTGGCGCCGCGGTGGTGCTGGCCCAGCTTGAAAGCCCGCTGGACAGCATCGCGCGGGCGCTCGAGCTGGCCCGCGACGGCGGCGCCCTGGCGGTACTGAATCCGGCCCCGGCCAACGCGACGACCACCGGCGACCTGCTGCGGCTTGCCGACCTGCTGACGCCCAACGAGACCGAATTCGCGGCCATGCTCGCGCGCCATTGCGGGGTGGACATCGGCGCCGACGCGGTCGCCGCCACCGGCGACGCCACCCTGCACGGCCTGTGCCGGCAGCTCCTGCCAGGCGGCAGCGTGGTCGTGACCCTGGGAGGCGCCGGCTGCTTCGTCTCGCATCCGGACGCGGCGAGGCGCGGCGACGCCGCCGTCCATTACCGGGTGCCCGCCGAGCGGGTTGCGCCGGTGGACACGACCGGTGCCGGCGACGCCTTCAACGGCGCCCTGGCCGCGTCGCTGGCCGGCGGCCCGTCCGACTTCGCCACCCATGTCCGCTTCGCCAGCCGTTATGCGGCGCTGTCCACCGAGGCGCACGGGGCCGCGCTGGCCATGCCGACCCGGGCCGGACTCGCCAAACGCTTCCCGGCTTGACCGGAATCAATTGTTAATGCGAATTGTTCGCATTAACATGGCGGGGACTTCTTCCCACCCCCCAACCGATGACCCGACCCACCCTGCTGTCCGCGGCGATCCTCGCCGTGCTCTCCCTCCCCCTCCACGCCGAAGACGCCCTGCCGGTCACCGAGCTCGGCAAGGTCACCGTGTCCGCGTCGACCAGCCGGCTGCCCGACTCGGAGGCCGCGCTGCCCAACACCATCACCGTGATCACCGCCGAGGAGCTGCAGGAGCAGCTCGCGGTCACCCGCGACCTGTCGCAGGTGCTGGCGAACCTGATCCCGGCGTTCGCGCCGTCGCGGCAGAAGATGTCGAGCTTCGGCGAGTCGCTGCGCGGCCGCCAGCCGCTGTACATGGTCGACGGCGTGCCGCAGTCCACCCCGCTGCGCGACGGCTCGCGCGACGCGCACACGATCGACCCGGCGATGATCGAGCGGATCGAAGTGATCCATGGTGCCAATGCGCTCCAGGGCCTGGGCGCGTCCGGCGGCATCATCAACATCATCACCCGGCGCGCGCCGCGCCAGGACGGCAGCTTCCACGAAGTGACCCTCGGCGCGAGCACCGCGCTGCCGTCGCGCGACGACGGCGCCGGCTACCGCGGCTCGTACCTGTTCGGCACCCGCAAGGGCGCGTTCGACTTCGTCGGCGGCCTCTCCTACGCGCAGGAAGGGCTGTACTACGACGGCGACGGCAAGGCGATCGCGATCGACCCGGTGCAGGGCGACCTGATGGACGCGCGCAGCCAGAGCCTGTTCGCCAAGGCCGGCTGGGACCTGGGCAACGCGCGCCGGCTGCAGCTCAGCCTCAACCGCTACCGGCTGCGCGGCGACGGCGACTACCTCAACCTGCCCGGCGACTACCAGGCCGGCATCACCTCGACCTCGGTCCGCGGCGAGCCGCCGCTGGATCCGCCGATGAACGATTCGACCACGGCGAGCCTCGACTACAGCGATTTCGACCTGGCCGGCGGCTATCTGCAGGCGCAGCTGTACTGGACGCAGTTCGACGCGCGCTACGGCGCGTTCCGCTACGTGGACTTCTTCAATGAAGGCACCGACGACGTCTGGTTCGACCAGACCAACATCGGCGCGGAGAAGCACGGCGCGAAGTTCACCTGGTCGCGCAGCGACATCGGCGGCCTGCCGTTGCGCTTGACCCTGGGCCTGGACCTGACCCGCGACACCACCGAACAGCGCTACCTGGCCGCGGACATCACCTACGTGCCGCCGACCACCTACGAAAGCACCTCGCCGTTGCTGCAGGCCGAGTACCGCATCGGCGATTTCCTCCTCACCGGCGGCCTGCGCCACGAGCGCGCGCGGCTGGTGGTGGACGACTTCACCACGATCCCGCGCAACGGCAGCCAGCACGTCGACGGCGGCGCGCCCGAGTACACCGAGACGCTGCCCAACTTCGGCCTGGTCTGGGAAGCGACCGACGCGCTGAAGCTGTACGCGTCCTATGCCGAGGGCTACACCGTGGCCGACGTCGGCCGCGTGCTGCGCGGCATCAGCGTGCCCGGCCAGGACGTGGACGAGCTGGTCGACCTGACCCCGGTGGTGGCCGACAACCGCGAGTTCGGGCTCGACTGGGACGACGGCCGCTGGCTGGCGCACGTCGCGGCCTATTGGTCGGATTCCGATCTCGGCTCGCTGCTGATCTACGACGCGCCGACCAACACCTACAACGTGCAGCGCCAGGCCACCTCGATCCGCGGCCTGGAGGCGAACGTGGCGTTCCGCCTGTCGGACGCGACCCGCCTCGGCCTGGCCCACGCGCGCACCGAGGGCCGCTACGACAGCAACGGCGACGACGTGCTCGACAGCGACCTGGCCGGGATCAACATCAGCCCCGACCGCACCACCGGCTACTGGGAACAGGACTGGACCCCGCGCTTTTCGACCCGGCTGCAAGGCAGCGTCTCCGCCGACCGCGACTTCCAGTTCCGCGGTGCGCCCGCGGGCAGCTTCGACGGTTACGCGGTGTTCGACCTGCAGGCGCGCATCGCCTTCGACGCCGGCACGCTGAACCTTGGCATCGAGAACCTGTTCGACCGCAAGTACATCAGCTACTTCTCGCAGACCACCCCGGCCGACGACGACTACAACGCCGGGCGCGGGCGCGCGCTGACCGCGAGCTGGACGATGCGCTTCTGATGGGCGCGGCCTGATGCGCAAGCTGCTGTCGTGGTTGCACCTGTGGGTCGGACTCAGTGCCGGCATCGCGTTCGCGGTGCTCGGCCTGAGCGGCTCGGTGCTGGTGTTCCACGAAGACCTGCTGCGCTGGCAGCACCCGCAACTGGAAGGCCATCCGCTGCGCGCCGACGGCGAGGTCGTCGCCACGATCCTGGCGCGCGAGTCGGCGCACGGGCTGCGCACGATCCAGTTCCCCGACCCGGACATGCCGACCTACGTCGGCTTCTACCTGGACGGCCGCCGCGGCTACTTCGCGCCCGAGGACGGGCGCACGCTGCTGATGCGCAGCACCGACGACGACTTCCTGCTGTGGCTGCAGGACCTGCACATCCACTTCCTGTCCGGCGAGGCCGGCGAGCAGGTGGTGGGCGTGGTCGGCTGGATCGCGCTCGGGCTGCTGCTCAGCGGCCTGTACCTGTGGTGGCCGAAGCGAGGGATGCTGAAGCTGTCCCTGCAGTGGTTCGCGAACCCGCCGCCGCGGCGCTGGCTGAGCTGGCACCGCAGCAGCGGGGTACTGCTGTTGCCGCTGTTGCTACTGCTCACCCTCACCGGCGTCGGCATGGTCTACCACGCCGGCGCGCGCAGCCTGCTCACCGGCCTGTTCGGCGGGGGCGAGGTGCCGGCGGCGCCGGTCCATGCCGCGGACGCGGCGCTGGACTGGAAGGCGGTGGTGGCGCGCGCGCAGGCCGGGCTGCCGGGCGCGCGGCTGACCCGCACCGCGGCCCCCGCCCCGGGGGAAGGCGTGGTCAGCTTCCGCGCGCGGATGCCGGGCGAATGGCACGTCAACGGGCGCAGCACGGTGCATGTGGACCTGGCCGGGCGCGAGGTACTGCTGGCCCATGACGCCACCGCGCAGGCCGCCGGCGCGCGCATGACCGAGGCGATCTACCCGCTGCACATCGGCGCCGTCGGCGGCCCGTTGCTGCGCTGGCTGACCGCGCTGGCCGGGCTGGTGCCGGCGTTCCTGCTGGCGACCGGGTTCCTGTTCTGGCTGCGCAAGCCGCCGAAGCGGAACGGCAGGGCCCCGCTACCGGGCCGGTAGAATGCGCCGATGCGCATCGGCCCCTTCCAGATCGACCCGCCGGTGATCCTCGCCCCGATGGCGGGGGTCACCGACAAGCCGTTCCGGGTGCTGTGCAAGCGCCTGGGCGCCGGCCTGGCGGTGTCGGAAATGACCACCTCCGATCCGCGCTTCTGGAACACCGCCAAGTCCCTGCGGCGCATGGACCACGCCGGCGAACCGGATCCGGTCAGCGTGCAGATCGCCGGCACCGTGCCCGCAACCATGGCCGAGGCAGCGAAGTACAACGTCGACCACGGCGCGCAGCTCATCGACATCAACATGGGCTGCCCGGCGAAGAAGGTGTGCAGCGCGTGGGCCGGCTCGGCGCTGATGCGCGACGAAGCGCTGGTCGGGCGGATCCTCGAGGCGGTGGTGGCCGCGGTCGACGTGCCGGTGACGCTGAAGATCCGCACCGGCTGGGACCGCGACCATCGCAACGCGCCGGCGATCGCGCGCATCGCGCAGGAATCGGGCATCGCCGCGCTCGCCGCGCACGGCCGCACCCGCGACCAGCACTACATCGGCATCGCCGAGTACGACACCATCGCCGCGATCAAGGCCGCGCTTCGCATCCCGGTGATCGCCAACGGCGACGTGGACTCGCCGCGCAAGGCCGCCGAGGTGCTGCGCCACACCGGCGCCGATGCGGTGATGGTCGGACGCGCGGCACAGGGCCGACCCTGGATCTTCCGCGAGATCGCCCACTTCCTGCGCACCGGCGAGTGCCTGCCGGAGCCCGGCCCGGCGGAGGTGCGCGACATCCTGCTCGGCCACCTGCAGGACCTGCACGCCTTCCACGGCGAGGAGCGCGGCGTGCGCATCGCCCGCAAGCACCTGGGCTGGTACGCGAAGGACCGGCCAGAGAACGCCGCCTTCCGCGCGGTGGTCAACCAGGCGGCGAGCGCCGAGGCCCAGTTGCGGCTGACCCGCGACTACTTCGACGCGCTGGCGGCCGGCGTCGCCCCGGAGCTGCCCGCGGCCGCCTGAACCGCCGGCCACGCCCGGCGCAGGCGCCTACAATCGCGGGGACGGGCCGTGTATCATGCCCGCCCATCCTTTCATCCGCATTGAAGGATATGTCCGCCAGGGCATGTCCCGGAGCCCGCCAGATGAGCCATTCCCCCTACCTGTTCACCTCCGAATCGGTCTCCGAGGGCCATCCGGACAAGATCGCCGACCAGATCTCCGACGCCGTCCTCGACGCGATCCTGGCCCAGGACAAGCGCGCCCGCGTGGCCTGCGAGACCATGGTCAAGACCGGCGTGGCGATCGTCGCCGGCGAGATCACCACGTCCGCGTGGGTGGACCTGGAGGCGCTGACCCGCAAGGTCATCCTCGACATCGGCTACGACAGCTCCGAAGTCGGCTTCGACGGCGAGACCTGCGGCGTGCTCAACCTGATCGGCAAGCAGTCGCCCGACATCAACCAGGGCGTGGACCGCAAGAAACCCGAGCAGCAGGGCGCCGGCGACCAGGGCCTGATGTTCGGCTACGCCACCAACGAAACCGACAGCTACATGCCGGCGGCGATCCACCTGTCGCACCGCCTCGTCGAGCAGCAGGCGAAGGTGCGCAAGCGCCGCAACTCGCCGCTGCCGTGGCTGCGCCCGGACGCCAAGAGCCAGGTCACCCTGCGCTACGAGAACGGCAAGGCCGTGGCCATCGACGCGGTGGTGCTGTCCACCCAGCACGACCCGGGCGTGAAGCAGAAGGACCTGGTCGAGGCGGTGCGCGAGACCATCCTCAAGCCCGTGCTGCCGGCCAAGTGGCTGCACAAGGGCACCAAGTTCCACATCAACCCGACCGGCAAGTTCGTGATCGGCGGACCGGTGGGCGACTGCGGCCTGACCGGGCGCAAGATCATCGTCGACACCTATGGCGGCTGGGCCCGCCACGGTGGCGGCGCGTTCTCCGGCAAGGATCCGTCGAAGGTCGACCGCTCGGCCGCCTACGCCGCGCGCTACGTCGCCAAGAACGTCGTGGCCGCCGGGCTGGCCGACCGCTGCGAGGTGCAGGTGAGCTACGCCATCGGCGTCGCCGAGCCGACCTCGATCTCGGTGACCACGTTCGGAACCGGCAAGGTCGGCGACGAGGTGATCGAGCGCCTGATCCGCCGCCACTTCGACCTGCGCCCCTACGGCATCCTGCAGATGCTCGACCTGGTGCACCCGATCTACCAGCGCACCGCCAGCTACGGCCACTTCGGCCGCAAGCCCGAGCAGGTCACCTACACCGACGCCGCCGGCAAGCAGCAGACCGCGACCAGCTTCTCCTGGGAGCAGACCGACAAGGCCGAGGAACTGCGCAAGGCCGCCAAGCTCAAATAAATCCCTTCTCCCCGCGAGCGGGAAGAAGGTGCCCCGAAGCCCCGGATGAGGGATTCAACAGTTCTCCCTTCTCCCCGCAAGCGGGGAGAAGGTGCCCCGAAGGGGCGGATGAGGGGCGCTTTTGTTCTGAAGCGCCGGATGAGGGGCGCTCATGAATCGAGCGCCCCCGTCACTTTCACTACTCCACCTTCCCCGGCAACCCCAGGTCCCCAGACGCCACCTTGAACACGTCCACCACGCACAACAGCGGCGCGTGGACGCTGGCGTTCACCCGCAACCCGGCGGTCACGCCGTCGAAGCTGCCGGCGGTGACCACGCCGATGTCGTCGAACGGCACCCTCACCTCCACCGTGTGGTCGTCGAGCAACGGCTGCCAGCCGGGGCTGTCCAGCAGCAGTGGCAGGCCCGGCCAGGTCTTCGGCAGTCGCGGCTTCGCGCCTTCCGGGATGTCGACCACCGCCAACGCACCCTCGCCGCAGGCCGGATTCGGCTGCAGCACGACCCAGTGGCTGTGCCAGACGTCGCCGTCGTTGTCGAGGATGCCGTCGCCGTTCTCGTCGTACAGCGGGGTGTCGTCGAAATCCGGATGCGCGGTCACCGCCAGCGCCAGGATCCCGGCGCCACGGTCGAAGCCGACTTCCCAGGGATCGATCGAGGTCGGCCACACATAGGAGAACACCTCGCTGCCGGCGAGCTTGCCGCTGGCCGCCGGGCGCGTGGCGCCGGCCTTGCCCGAGACCGCCATGTGGAAGGTGGCCACCCGGCCTGCGGTGCTGATCCGGGTGTGGACGATGTCGAAATCGGCGCGCACGGCTTCCGAAGGGGCGCTCGCGATTCCACCAGCGTGCCCGTCGGCGGCCTTCCGGCCGGTTTCGTGCGGATCGTGTGCGTAAGTGGCGAAACTGCCGGCGGCCATCGCCAGCGCGATCGCCGTGGTCATGGCATGGCGCATACTGGACTCTCCTCTGCTTGCTCTGTCAGGGTGGGTGGGAGGAAAGGACGGCGTCCGATGGCAGTCGGGCGCCGTCCGCTTTTTTTTCATGGGGTCGCGTCGGCCCTCCTGAACCGGTCCAGCGCAACGGCGACGGCATCGGCCGGCGCCGGTTCGGAATCGCTGCAGTCCACGCGCAGCTCGCGGTCGCCGAAGGGCTGGCGGGTGAAGCCGCACAGGTGCGGTCGCTCGGGGTCGTCGCTGGCGTAGGGCCGGAAGAACCGGCAGCCCACGCAGGTGCGCAGGCCGGTGGCCAGCCCCTGGCGCTGCGCTTCCGCCACCAGCAGCTGGGTCGCGCGCAACAGCGCGGCGACATCGCGCTCCGGCAAGGCGGCCAGCAGCGCGCCCATGCCGCGCGCCGGATCGTTGAGCCGCGCCGCGAGCGCCCGCCCCGGGCGGCTCAGCCGCACCCGCATCGCACGCCCGTCGTCCGGATCCGGATCGCGGCGGATCCAGCCGCGCGCTTCCAGCGCCTTGAGCGAATCGCTGAGGCTCGCCGGCGACACACCCACCCGCTCGGCGATGTGCCCGGGACGCAATCCGGAGGGCTCGCCCGCAAGCATCCGCAGCACCCCGGCCTGGGTCGGCGGCAGGGCCGGCGTCCCCTGCCCGCGCCACGCGTCCGCGCGCACCAGGAAGGCGAGCTGCTCGAGGCCGAGGGCGGCCTGTTCACGCTGGTCGAGGGAGGGAATCTGGCCCATGGGGGAACATTAGGACTCCTAAGTATGCAAGGTCAAGCGATCCGCTCCGCGCCGTCGATCTATCGCTTCATCCGCAGCAAGCGATATAATCCCCGACCCGCCGAGGGGCGCTGCGACCGTGGGATCCGCCACGGCCAGGCTCGGCGCGACTCCTGCTTCAACGGCGCCCGTTTGACCCGCCCGGGGGCCACCACCCGCGGGCCCGACGAACGGAGCAGCCATGAACGCACAACCCCGCAATTTCTCCCAGGACGGCGACTACAAGGTCGCCGACATCGGCCTCGCCGACTGGGGCCGCAAGGAAATCGACATTGCCGAGCACGAGATGCCGGGCCTGATGTCGATCCGCCGCAAGCACGCCGCCGCGCAGCCGCTCAAGGGCGTGCGCGTGACCGGCTCGCTGCACATGACCATCCAGACCGCGGTGCTGATCGAGACGCTGAAGGACATCGGCGCCGACGTGCGCTGGGCGTCCTGCAACATCTTCTCCACCCAGGACCACGCCGCCGCCGCGATCGCGAAGACCGGCACGCCGGTGTTCGCCTGGAAGGGAGAGACCCTCGAGGAGTACTGGGACTGCACCCTGGCCGCGCTCACCTTCACCCTGCCCGACGGCACCCTGACCGGGCCGGAGCTGGTGGTGGACGACGGCGGCGACGTGACCCTGCTGATCCACAAGGGCTACGAGCTCGAGCAGGGCAGCGACTGGGTCGACGGTCCGTCGGCATCGCACGAGGAGCAGGTGATCAAGAACCTGCTCAAGCGCGTCGCGAAGGAGCGCCCGGGCTACTGGACCCGCGTGGTCGCCGACTGGAAGGGTGTGTCCGAAGAGACCACCACCGGCGTCCACCGCCTGTACCAGCTCGCCGAATCCGGCAAGCTGCTGGTGCCGGCGATCAACGTCAACGACTCGGTCACCAAGTCGAAGTTCGACAACCTGTACGGCTGCCGCGAGTCCCTGGCCGACGGCCTCAAGCGCGCGATGGACGTGATGCTGGCCGGCAAGGTCGCGGTGGTCTGCGGCTACGGCGACGTCGGCAAGGGCTCGGCGCATTCGCTGCGCGCCTATGGCGCCCGCGTGATCGTCACCGAGATCGACCCGATCTGCGCGCTTCAGGCGGCGATGGAAGGCTTCGAGGTCGCCACCGTCGAGGACACCCTCGGCAAGGCCGACATCTACGTCACCACCACCGGCAACAAGGACGTCATCCGCCTGGAGCACATGCAGGCGATGAAGGACCAGGCCATCGTCTGCAACATCGGCCACTTCGACAACGAGATCCAGGTGGACGCGCTGAACGCCTCCGGTGCCCAGCGCATCAACATCAAGCCGCAGGTCGACAAGTACGTCATCGCCCCCGGGCGCGAGATCTTCCTGCTGGCCGAAGGCCGGCTGGTGAACCTGGGCTGCGCCACGGGCCACCCGAGCTTCGTGATGTCGAACTCGTTCGCCAACCAGACCCTCGCCCAGATCGACCTGTGGCAGCACAAGGACGAGTACGAGAAGACCGTCTACCGCCTGCCCAAGCACCTGGACGAGGAAGTGGCGCGCCTGCACCTGGAGAAGATCGGCGTGAAGCTGACGAAGCTGACCCAGGAACAGGCCGATTACCTCGGCGTCAGCGTCGACGGCCCGTACAAGGCGGAGCACTACCGCTACTGATCCGCCGCGCTGCAGACCGGGGAGGCTGCATGGCCGTCAGCGTTCCGATTTCCTTCGAGTTCTACCCGCCCAAGACCGACGAGCAGCGCGCGCTGCTCGACCGGTCCGCGGCGAAGCTGCGCGCGCAGTCGCCGGAGTATGTCTCCTGCACGTTCGGCGCCGGCGGGTCGACCCTGTCGTACACGCCGGAGACCGTGCAGCGGCTGCGCGAGAAGCTCGGCCTGGATGCCGCTCCGCACTTGAGTTGCATGGGCGGCAGCCGGGAGGAGATCCGCAAGCTGCTCAAGCTGTACCGGGCGATGGGCTGCCGCCGTCTGGTCGCGCTGCGCGGCGACCTGCCCTCGGGCATGGCGCGGATGGGCGACCTGCGCTACGCAACCGACCTGGTGGCGTTCATCCGCGCCGAGCACGGCGACTGGTTCCACGTCGAGGTCGGCTGCTACCCGGAATGTCATCCGCAGGCCGAGGACGCGCTGGCCGACCTTCGCCACTTCAAGGCCAAGGTGGACGCCGGCGCCGACGGCGCGATCACCCAGTACTTCTACAACGCCGACGCGTATTTCCGTTTCGTCGAGGACGTGCGCGCGCTCGGCGTGGACATCCCGATCGTGCCCGGAATCATGCCGATCTCCAATTTCTCGCAGCTTCGACGCTTCTCCGAGGCCTGCGGCGCGGAAATTCCGCGCTGGATCACCAAGCGCATGCTGGCCTACGGGGACGACGCGGACTCGATCCGTGCCTTCGCCGCCGAGTTCGTCGCCGCGATGTGCGAGCGGCTGGTCGAGGGCGGCGCGCCGGCCCTGCATTTCTATACGCTCAACCTCGCCAAACCGACTCTGAACGTGTTGCGCAACCTGCGCTGAATTCAGGGCGAAGCAAGTTCCACGGCGGTTTTTCGGCGCGCAATTGACGTCGCCGCACCGAGCATGCGCACGTCCCGCATGACCGGTGCCGTGCCATGAAACGTGTGTCCCTGATTGCCGCCGCGCTGACCTGCGCCCTGGCCGCCATTCCGGCGCCCGGGCCCGCGCACGCGACCTCGATCCAGAAATGCCAGTCTGCCGACGGCTCGATCGGCTACACCGACGGCAGCTGCAAGGTGTTCGGCAGCGACTCGGTCGCGATCTCCAGCCGCTTCATCGACATGCCCGCCGACACGACCGTCGCCGTGGGCTATCCCGCGCTCGAGGACGCCGGCACCGGGATGGCCATGGGCAGCATCGGCGGCCGACGCTCCCCGGCCGACGGCTGCGCGCGCACCGCCACCCAGCTGGCGATGGACCTGCGGGCCTCGCTGGCGCTGGGCGACGTCAACCGGGTCGCGGAAAGCTACGACTGGGCCGGCATGGACAACGCCCAGGGCCAGCGCACGCTCGACCGCCTGCAGGCGTTGATCGGCCGGCCGGTGCTGGACAGCCGCTACCTGGATGCCAGCTACGGCTTCGCCGGCGGCGGCCTGTACGCCTCGGCCGACGCCGGCTTCGGCGGCGATGCCGGCGTGCTGCAGGTGATGCTCGGCGACGGCGACGGGCGCGGTGCCAGCAGCATCGAGTTCGATGTCCACCACTACGAGGGCTGCTACTTCGTCTCGTTCTGACGGACGGGTTGCTACCCTCGCCGGATGGACCGCGCCCACCTTGCCGCAGCGCTGCTGGCATTCGCCCTGCCCGCCGCCGCGCAAGTGAACACCTGCATCCATCCCGACGGCTCGATCGTCTACACCGACCGCGGCTGCGCCAGCCTCGGCGCCGAGCGCGCGCCCCAGGGCACCCGGCCGCGGCTGGTGACACGCCATCGCAATGCCTGCGCGCGCGACCTGCCGACGCTGCTGGTCGAGCTGTCCACCGCGATCGAGGTCGGGGACGTCAACCAGCTCGCGGCCTATTACCGCTGGACCGGGATGTCCAACAGCGCGGGCTACCGGATCATGGACCGGCTGGAGCAGATCACGAAGCGGCCGCTGCGGGACATCGTGCCGCTGTATCCCGAGCCCGATCCGCTGGGCGGATCGCTGTACTACCCACCGGTCGACGCGCGTGCGCCGGTCGGGCTGCGGATCGAGCAGACCCTCGCCGACGGGACCACGCCGACGTCCACCAGCCTGCGCCTGGAGCGCGAACTCGGGTGCTGGTGGGTCCGGTGGTGAACGGCGCAAAATAGGCGACTGCCCGGATCGCGGGCCCCCAGGGAGCGTCGCCATGCAATACCCCGAGTGGATCTGGCACAACGGGGCGATCAAGCCCTGGGCCGAGGCGACCACCCATGTCATGGCCCACGCGCTGCACTACGGCTCCTCGGTGTTCGAGGGCATCCGCAGCTACGAGACCCCCGGTGGGCCGGCGATCTTCCGCCTGGGCGACCATACCCGGCGCCTGTTCGCGTCCGCGCGCATCTACGAGATGGCGCTTCCCTACACGCGGGAAGACATCGACGCCGCCTGCCGCGAAGTTCTGCGGCGCAACGGGCTGTCCGCCGCCTACCTGCGGCCGGTGGCCTGGCGCGGGCTCGGCGGTTTCGGCCTGTCGGCGCAGACGCCGATCGAGGTCGCGGTGGCGGCCTGGCCGATGGGGCCCTACCTCGGCGAAGGCGTGCTGGAGAACGGCATCGACGCCTGCGTGTCGAGCTGGCAGCGCTTTGCGCCGAACACCATCCCGGCCGGCGCCAAGGCCGGCGGCAATTACCTCTCCGGGCAGCTCGTGGCGCGCGAGGCGCGCCGGCTGGGCTTCGGCGAGGGAATTGCGCTGGCTTCCACCGGGCTGCTCAGCGAAGGCGCCGGCGAGAACATCTTCCTGGTGTTCGACGGCGCCCTGCACACGCCGCCGGTGAGCGCCGCGCTGCTCAACGGCATCACCCGGCATTCGATCATCACCCTGGCCCGCGACGCCGGCATCGCCGTGGTCGAGCGCGACCTGCCGCGCGAGTACCTGTACCTGTGCGACGAGCTGTTCATGTGCGGCACCGCCGCCGAGATCACCCCGATCCGCTCCGTGGACGGCCACCAGGTCGGCAGCGGCAAGGCCGGCCCGCTCACCCGCCGGCTGCAGGACCTGTTCTTCGGCCTGTTCTCCGGCAAGACCCCGGACAAGTACGGCTGGCTTGAGCGGGTGTAGAGCCGACCCCGTAGAGCCGACCCATGGTCGGCTGGACCTCGCGCAGCCGAGCACGGCCCGGCCCTACCCGAACGTCAGCGTCGCCACCACCCCGCGCTCCACACCCGGCACGACGCGCACGTTCCAGCCGTACAGATCGCACAGCCGGCGCACGATCGACAGGCCGATGCCGCCGCCCTGCGAATGCTCGGCGTGGGTACCGCGATAGCCGCGTTCGAACAGGCGCGCAGCCTCCTCGTCGGACAGGCCGGGGCCCGAGTCGACGACTTCCACCGCGTGGGGCAGCAGGCGCACGACGACCTCGCCTTGTGCGGTGTACTTGACCGCGTTGCCGATCAGGTTGCCAAGCGCCACCACTACCGCCGCGGCGGGCGCGTCGACCACCAGCCCGGGCTCGCCTTCCAGGCGCAGTTCCAGCGGCTTGCCGTTGAGCTGCGCGCGGTGGGTGTCGAGCAACTGCCCGGCGATCGCGGCGACGTCGGCCGCGCCGCGCCCGCGTTCGTTGCGCGACAGCAGCAACAGTGCGTTGATCAGGTCGGTGCACTGCCGCTCCGCGCGCTGGATCCGCAGCAGTCGCGCCTCGGTCTTCTCGTCCAGGTCGGGCCGGGACAGCAGCAACTCCGCCGCGCCCTTGATCACCGCCAGCGGCGTGCGCAGCTCGTGGCTGACGTCGGCGTTGAATTCGCGGTCGCGCTGCACCACTTCGGTCAGGCGCGCGGCATAGTCGTCCAGCGCCTTGGCCAGCTCGCCGACCTCGTCGTCCGGGAAGTGCGCGGCCAGCGCCTCCGGCTGGGAACTTCGACCGGACATGCGCAGCCGCTGCGCGAGTTCCGACACCGGGCTCATGACCCTGGAGGCCGCCCACCAGCCAACCAGCAGCGAGAACGCCGTGAATACCACCACGACGCCGACCAGTGCGTTGTTGAATCGTTCCTCGCCGCTCTTGACCTGGCTGACGTCGTACCTGAGGAAGAACCAGGCCTGCGGCGTCTTGCGCACCCCGAGCTTGTAGTGCGAGACCGTGCCGTCCTCGTTGATCTCGCTGTAGTCGTAGATGCCGTCCGTATACGCGTACCAGTCCGGCTTGCTGCGGCGGACGTCGTCGAACTTCTCGGGCGGATAGAAATAGCCCTTCATCTGTTCGACCGGGGCGCCCGGGTCGCGGCCACCGGTGCGCGCGTAACGGAACCATGCCTCGTCGAGGTTGCGGTTCATCACGTCCTCGACGAGCTGGTTCTCGACCAGGCCGCGCGCCAGGTTCGTGGTGAACGCCAGCAGCAGGGTCAGGCCGAACCCGAGCAGCGCGAACGCGAGGATGATTCGGGTGCGCAGCCGCCGGCGGTAGCGTGCGGGCTTGCGGCGCCGCTCGCCCGGCGTGGGCGCGACCTCAGCTGCCGCCATCGGGAGCGGCAATCCGGTAGCCGATGCCATGGCGGGTCTGGATCAGGGGGGTATCGAAGGGCTTGTCGACCACGGCGCGCAGGCCGTGGATGTGCACGCGCAGGGAATCCGAGTCGGGCAATTCCTCGCCCCAGACCCGGGTCTCCAGTTCCTGCCGGGTGACCACCGCCGGCGAGGCTTCCATCAGCGCCTGCAGGATCTTCAGCGCGGTCGGGTTGAGCTGCAGCAGCTTGCCGCCGCGTCGAACCTCCAGCGTGTCGAGGTTGTATTCGAGGTCGCCGACTTCCAGCACCCGGGTCTGCACGCCGCGGCCGCGGCGCGCCAGCGCGTTCAGCCGCACCTCGACTTCCTGCAGCGCGAACGGCTTGACCAGGTAGTCGTCGGCGCCGGAGTCGAAGCCGGCCAGCTTGTTGTCCAGCGAATCGCGCGCGGTGAGCATCAGCACCGGGGTCTGCTTGCGCGCCTCGTTGCGCAGCTTGCGGCAGACCTCCAGGCCGTCCATCCCGGGCAGGTTGAGGTCCAGCACGATGGCGTCGAAGTCGTGGACCACCGCCAGGTGCAGGCCGGTCACCCCGTCGGCCGCGAAATCCACCGAGTGGCCGCGGTCCTCGAGGTAGTCGCCCAGGTTGGCGGCGATGTCGGTGTTGTCTTCGATGACGAGGATGCGCATCCGTCGGTCCTGTGCAGTGGGCACGCCCAGCTTAACCGGCAACGCGTCGCGGCAGGCGCAAAACAAAGGCCCAGGCACGGAACCCGCGCCTGGGCCAAGCATTGCCCCGATTACCGAAATCTGCGTCGCCGGACAGCGGCACTGACGAGTGTGTCGATCTGGAAGAAGCAGGTCTGCGGTCCGTGAAAGGCTACCCGCGGAGCGATTAAACGACCGTTAAAGCCGATGTTAAAAATTCGTGAAACAAGCGATTGCGGACGAATCTCAGGCAGCCGTGCGACGCCTGGAGCGGCTTGGGGCCGTCCGCGCCAGGAACTCGACGATCTCCCCCGCCAGATCCTGCCCGGTGGCGGTTTCCACGCCTTCCAGGCCCGGCGACGCATTCACTTCCAGCACCAGCGGCCCGCGCCGCGAACGCAGTAGGTCGACCCCGGCGATGCCCAGCCCCAGCACCCCCGCCGCACGCACCGCCATGGCCTGCTCGGCCGGCGTGGCCAGCACCGGGCGGGCACTGCCGCCGCGGTGCAGGTTGGCCCGGAACTCGCCGTCGGCGGCTTGGCGCAGGATGCTCGCCGCCACCCGATCGCCGACCACGAAGCAGCGCAGGTCCGCACCGCCGGCCTCGGTGACGAACTCCTGCACCAGGAAGTCGGCGTACAGCCCGCGCAGCGCCTCGATCACCCCGCGCGAGGCGGCCGGCTTCTCGGTCAGCATCACCCCCGAGCCCTGGCTGCCCTGGTTGAGCTTGATCACGTGCGGCGGCGGCCCGAGCAGGGACAGCAGGTCGGCGGTGTCGTCGGGGTTGTCGCCGAACACGGTCGTCGGCAGCCCGATCCCCTGCGCCGCCAGCAGCTGGTGCGCGCGCAGCTTGTCGCGGGCGCGGCCGATCGCGTCGGAGGGGTTCGGCGTGAACGTGCCCATGAGCTCGAACTGGCGCAGCACCGCGCTGCCATAGCGGGTGATCGACGCGCCGATCCGCGGCACCACCGCGTCGTATTCGCCGATCGGGCGGCCCTTGTAGTGCATTGCGAACCCGTCGGAGCTGATCCGCAGGTAGCAGCGCAGCGGGTCGAGCACGCGCACGCTGTGGCCGCGCTGGCGTGCCGCCTCGACCAGGCGCCGGGTCGAGTACAGCCTGGCGTTGCGCGACAGGATCGCGAGCTTCATCGGGACACCCGGAAAAGGAACGGCGGCACCATCTTGCGATGGTACCGCCGCGTCGTTGGAGCGGGTGATGGGAATCGAACCCACGTTAGCAGCTTGGGAAGCTGCAGTTCTACCATTGAACTACACCCGCGCAGCCCCCGATCTTAGCGGAACGCCGGCCCGATCAGAAGCGTCGCCCGATGGTCATGAACACGCTGGCGTCGTTCGCGTCCTCCTGGGCGAAGGTGGCGGTCGCGCCGACGTCGGCCTGCAGGCCCATCAGCTCGGTCCGGGCACCGATCAGCAGGGTCCCGTACTGGCCGTCGAAGTCCACGCCGGGCACCGCGTACGGCAGCGCCTGCGGGATCGACTGCGAGATCGCGAAGGCCTGCTCCGGCTCGTCCTCCAGTTCCACGTCCCAGGTGACCCGGGCATAGGGCTGGATCCGGTCGGAGGGCTGGTAGCGGAACTGCCAGCCGACGCTGCCGATCAGCGAGTCGAACGACTGCTTCGGGTAGGCCAGCGAGCTGGACAGGGCCGGGTCGCTTTCGGCGAAGCCGTCGATGTCGATCTGCTGCGACAGCAGCGACACCACCGGGCCGTGGCGGAAGGCGCCCTCGCCGAAGTCGAAGCCGGCGCTGGCACCCAGGGTCACGTTGCTGCCCTCGGCGGAACCGCTGTGCACGCGCGTGGCCTGGCCGAGCTGCACTTCGCGGTCGGTGTCGTAGTCCAGCCAGGTATAGCTGAGCTGGCCGTTGGCCCACAGGTTGCCGGACCGCCAGCCGACGTAACCGCCCAGGCTGGCATCGGCCTGGTCGAAGCTGCCGCGGCGCAGGCCCCAGTCCATCGCCTGGGTGCCGTAGCCGGCGAACGCGCCGTAGACGACATTGCCGCTGGCCCAGTCGACGCCGACGGTCAGGGTCGGGCCCATGCCGTCGTACAGGTTGCCCTTGGCGTAGCGCTGCGAATCGCCGCGCACGTCGGCCCACCAGCGCATGCCCTCGCCCTGCGCCGGCAGCGCCAGGCGCGCGTCCACGCGGCCGGCGCGGGCGCGGCCGACGACCGCCTCGGAGTGCGGCAGGATCGCCATCTGCCGCGGACCCTCGATCATCGAGATCGCAAGCTGCGCCATCATTGCGTGGGTCGCGGTGGTCGGGTGCACGCCGTCGGCGAACATCCACGCGCTGCCCGCGTCGGGCGACACCAGCGAGCCCGGGTTGCAGAACAGCGAGCTGTCGCCCGCCGGCGCCGGTTGGGTCGCGCAGGCCGCGCTGGTGACGTTGGCGAAGCCGTACAGGCCCGGGTCCGCCACCACTTCCTGCAGCAGGTGGAAGGTGTCCACCGGAATCACGCTGAGGCCCTGCCCGGCGAGCGCGCCGAACAGCGCCTGGTTGTACATGTCGGCCAGCGCCGTGGCCTGGGCCATGCCGGCGGCACCACCGGCGCGCGAGGCCGGGGTCAGGCCGATGTCCGGCAGGTTGGCGACCAGCACGTACTGGGCGCCGGCGCCCTTGAGCGCGCCGATCACGCCGACTTCCGCGGCGACCGCGCCGCCGATGATCTGCTGCGCCTGGCTCGGGTTGGCCTGGACCGCGAACAGGTCGTTGGCGCCCGCCCAGACGGTGTACAGGGCGTTGGGGTCGGCCTGGCCGCCGTTCGCGGCCAGGTAGGCTTGCACCTGCGAGGCGACTGACGGGATCGGGCCGAGCCCGCCGCTGGCGTCCACGCCCACGCGGGCGCCGCCGACGGCGTAGTTGCTGCCGCCCTGGTTGTCGCTGGTGGCGTCGGTGCCGTAGTAGTCGGCCAGGTATTCGGACCAGACCAGGCCCGGATTGGTGGTGAAGCGGCCGATCAGGGCGCCGTTGGGACCGATCAGCTGGATCAGGGCCGGGCGGAAGTGGCCGCTGTCGGTGAGGCTGTCGCCGAAGAACACCGTCTGCGAGAACGGCGAATCCTGCGCCATGGCGGGCGCGGCGGCCAGCGCGAGGGCGGCCGCGAGAAGGGTGCGAAGTGGCTTGCGGGACATGCGGCAGGACTCCGGAACGGGGTGGTCGGGGCCGGCGGATACGCCGCCGGATGGTGATGATCCTTTCACGGCTGGAGACCGGGTTGCAAGACGGCGACAATGGCGCCATGGAAATCCGCTTGAACGGCGCCCGCCACGAGCTGGCCGAAGGCGCCACCGTCGCCGACCTGCTGCGCGAGGCCGGCATTGCCGAGCGCCGCGTCGCGGTCGAGGTCAACGGCACGATCGTGCCGCGCAGCCGCCACGACGCGCACCCGCTGCACGCGGGCGACGCGGTGGAGATCGTGCAGGCGCTCGGCGGGGGCTGAGCGCTAGAATGACGGCATGGATGCCACTTCCCCCCGCGATGCGGGCGATGCACTGGTCATCGCCGGCAAGTCCTACCGTTCCCGCCTGCTGACCGGCACCGGCAAATTCCGCGACCTCGAGGAGACCCGCCTGGCGACCGAGGCCGCCGGCGCGCAGATCGTCACCGTCGCCATCCGCCGCACCAACATCGGGCAGACGCCGGGCGAGCCGAACCTGCTCGACGTGCTGCCGCCGGACCGCTACACGATCCTGCCCAACACCGCCGGCTGCTACACCGCCGCCGAGGCGCTGCGCACCTGCCGCCTGGCGCGGGAGCTGCTGGACGGCCATACGCTGGTGAAGCTGGAGGTGCTCGGCGACCGGCGCACCCTGTTCCCGGACGTGGTCCAGACCCTGGAAGCGGCCGAGACCCTGGTGAAGGAAGGCTTCGACGTCATGGTCTACACCAGCGACGACCCGATCCTGTGCAAGCGCCTCGAAGAGATCGGCTGCGTCGCGGTGATGCCGCTGGCGGCGCCGATCGGCTCCGGCCTCGGCATCCAGAACCGCTACAACCTGCTGGAGATCGTCGAGAACGCGAAGGTGCCGATCATCGTCGATGCCGGCGTGGGCACCGCCTCGGACGCGGCGATCGCGATGGAACTGGGCTGCGACGGCGTGCTGATGAACACCGCCATCGCCGGTGCGCGCGAACCGGTGCGCATGGCGCGGGCGATGCGGCTCGCGGTCGAGGCCGGGCGCGACGCGTTCCTTGCCGGCCGGATCCCGCGCAAGCGCTACGCCAGCGCGTCCTCGCCGCTCGAGGGCCTGGTCGGATGACCGCCCCGGGGGCCGGCCGCGGCATGACCGACCACCGATGACCGATCCGTTCGCCAGCAAGGGCGCGAAGGCGCCGCCGAAGCCGTTCACGGTCGAGGAGGGCCAGCGCCGGGTGCGCAGCTTCGTGCTGCGCCAGGGCCGCTTCACCCCGGCCCAGCAGCGCGCGTTCGACGAGCTGTGGCCACGCTACGGGCTCGACTTCCAGGGTCGCGAGCGCGATTTCGACGCGGTATTCGGCCGGCGCGCCCCGCGCGTGCTGGAGATCGGCTTCGGCAACGGCGAGGCGCTGCGCTACGCCGCCGCGCGCGACCCGGACCGCGACTACCTCGGGATCGAGGTCCACGCCCCCGGCGTCGGCCGCCTGCTCAATGCCCTGGCCGCGGATGGCACCGGCAACGTCCGCGTGTACCACCACGACGCGGTCGAAGTGCTGGAGCGCGAGATCGCCGACGGAAGCCTCGACGAGGTCCGGATCTACTTCCCCGACCCCTGGCACAAGAAGCGCCATCACAAGCGCCGGCTGGTGAATCCAGGCTTCGCCGCGCTGCTGGTGCGCAAGCTGGCACCGGGCGGGCGCTTGCACCTCGCCACCGATTGGCACGACTATGCCGATCAGATGTGGGAGGTGCTGGACGCCACCCCCGGCCTGCGCAACCGCGCCGGCCCCCGCGGCCACGTGCCGCGGCCCGAGTGGCGTCCGCAGACCCACTTCGAGAGCCGCGGCCAGCGGCTCGGCCACGGCGTCTGGGACCTGCTGTACGACAGGACGTAGCACAAGGACTGGGACCGAGGAACTTGGATACCGCGCTGACGCTCACGCCCGACATGAAACTGGTGCTCGGGCTCGTCGGCCTCACCATGTTCCTGTTCGTGTTCGAGCGCATCCGCGCCGACGTGGTCGCGCTGGCGGTGCTGGTCCTGCTGGGCCTGACCGGGCTGGTCGCGCCGGAGGACCTGTTCGACGGCTTCTCCGGCAACGCCGTGATCAGCGTGATGGCGACGATGATCCTCGGCGCCGGGCTGGACCGCACCGGCGCGCTCAACCGGTTGGCCGGCTGGCTGCTGCGGCGGGCGAAGGGCGTCGAGGAGCGGCTGCTGCTGCTGACCGGCGCGGTCGCCGGGCTCAACTCCTCGGTGATGCAGAACCCCTCGGTGCTGGCGCTGTACCTGCCGGTCGCGTCGCGGTTGTCCTCGCGCACCGGCGTGGCCCTGTCGCGGATGCTGATGCCGCTGGCGGCGGCGATCGTGATGGGCGGCTCGCTGACCATGGTCGGCAACTCGCCGCTGATCCTGCTCAACGACCTGCTGGTCTCGGCCAACGCCAACCTGCCCTCGGGCGTGGCCACGCTGGAGCCGCTGAAGATGTTCGCGCCGCTGCCGATCGGCCTGGCGCTGCTCGGCGCCTCGCTGCTGTACTTCCGCTACTTCGGCAACCGGCTGCTGGCCGACGACAGCGACAAGGGCGTGACCCCGGCGCGCACGCAGAGCTACTTCGCCAATACCTACGGCATCCAGGGCGATGTCTACGAGCTGACCGTCGGCGCCGACAGCCCGCTGGTCGGGATGGCGGTCGGCGAGGCCGAGGCGCTGCACGGCGCGCCGCTGCTGCTGGCGCTGAAGACCGGCAACGAGTCGCGGCTGGCGCCGCCCGGCGACGCCCGCATCTGGGTCGGCAGCGTGCTCGGGGTGATGGGCGCCAAGCAGGCCGTGGCCGACTTCGCCCAGAACAACTTCCTGCGCATGTCCTCGCGCCTGCGCGAGTTCGGCGACCTGTTCAACCCCAGCCGCGCCGGCATCTCCGAAGCGGTGGTCCCGCCGACCTCGAAGTACATCGGCAAGACCGCGCGCGAGCTGCAGTTGCGCAAGCAGATGGGCCTGAGCCTGCTGGCGGTGAACCGCGACAAGGACGTGCACAACGAGAACGTGCGCGAGCTGCCGCTGCGCGCCGGCGACATGCTGGTGCTGCACAGCATCTGGACCGACCTGGCCGACGCGGCGAAGGGCCGCGACTTCGTGGTCGTGACCGACTACCCCAAGGGCGAGCAGCGCCCGCACAAGTTCCGGATCGCGATGGTGATCTTCGCGATCACGATGATGATCGCGCTGTCGTCGCGGATCCCGGCCTCGATCGCGCTGATGACCGGCGTCGCCGGCATGCTGATCACCGGCGTGCTGAAGATGGACGAGGCCTACGCCGCGATCAACTGGAAGACCGTGTTCCTGATGGCCTGCCTGATCCCGCTGGGTTGGGCGATGGACTCCTCCGGCGCGGCGGCATGGATCGCCGGGCACACGATCGAGCAGCTGCCCGAAGGCCTGCCGCTGTGGATCATCGAGGTCCTGGTCGGGATCCTGACCACCTGCTTCGCGCTGGTGATCAGCCAGGTCGGCGCGACGATCGTGATGGTGCCGATGGCGATCAACGTCGCCCTGGCCGCGGGCGGCGACCCGACCGTATTCGCGCTGGTCACGGCACTGGCGGCCTCGAACAACCTGATGACGCCGTCGAACCCGGTGATGTCAATGATCACCGGCCCCGGCGGCTACAGCTCGCGCGACATGTGGCGCGCGGGCGCGCCGCTGTCGCTGGCCTGCATCGTTCTGCAGGTGTCGGCGGTCAACCTGCTGTTCTGAGCGCGCGGTCCGCGAGGCGGACGACACCATCGCGCACCTCCACCGCGACCGCGCGCAGGTGGTCGCCGCGGCACGGGCCGCCCACGCACAGGCCTTCGCCCAGCTCGAACTCGGCGCCGTGCACCGCGCACACGAGGAAGCCATTCTTCGAGCGCAGGAATTCGCCGGGCGCCCAGTCCAGGCGCCGGCCCGCGTGCGGGCACACGTTGAGCCAGGCGCGCACGGCATCGCCGTCGCGATGCAGGATCAGCGACTCGACGCTGCCGTCGACCCGGCCTTCGGCTTCGGCCAGGCCGCCTTCCGGAATCGCGGAAACCGGCGCCAGCACGCCATCCTGTGACGTGCGTCCGTCGCCGACCGGCTGATCGTCGTGCTCGTTTAACGAACTTCTCACAACCCCGCCTTCGCCTCGCACGATACTGCCCGCCCGGCCTGCGCCGATTGTCTCACGCACCCGAGCACACGATGTCCGCATTGCACTTCCGCATCG
The DNA here is from genome assembly GCA_044464395.1 of Lysobacter sp. Lineage (GTDB taxonomy): Bacteria > Pseudomonadota > Gammaproteobacteria > Xanthomonadales > Xanthomonadaceae > Cognatiluteimonas. The sequence continues at coordinate 330,916 of JBIQLI010000001.1, read as the reverse complement.
ACCGCCACGCCTTCCGCCAGGCGCGCGCCAGCACGCGCCATCGCCGGCATCCGCTCTTGCGGATCCTCGCCGGCCTGCTGGGCCTGGCGGTGCTCGCGGTGATGGTGTTCTTCAGCGTGTTCCTCGGCGCGGCGATGCTGGCGATCGGCCTGGTCCACCGCCTGTGGACCCGGCGCGGCCAGGCGCCCGCGCGCGATGCGCGGGTGGTGGACGGCGAATACCACGTGGTCGGCAAGCCGACCTGAGCGCCGCGCGCGACCCATGCCCGACGTGATCCCCGCCGCGCCCGCCGCGCGCCTGCGCGTGCACGGCAGCGCCGACGCCACGTTCCCGGTCCGCAGGATCTATTGCGTCGGCCGCAACTTCGCCGACCACGCCCGCGAGATGGGCGCCGCCCCGGCCGATCCCGCGGCGCGCGGGCGCCCGGTGTTCTTCCTCAAGCCCGCCGACGCGATCGTGGTCGACGGCCTGGTGCCCTACCCGCCGGCCACCGCCGAGCTGCACCACGAAGTGGAACTGGTGGTGGCGCTGGGGCGCGGCGCGCCGGAAGGCGTGCTCGCAGCCGACGCCGCCTCGGCGCTGGTGTTCGGCTATGCGGTCGGGCTCGACCTGACCCGCCGCGACCTGCAGGCCGAGGCCAAGGCCAGGGGGCTGCCCTGGGATATCGGCAAGGCCTTCGACGGCAGCGCGCCGGTGAGCGCACTGGTGCCCGCGGCGGAGGTCGGCGCGCTGGCCGGACGCACGCTCACGCTCGAGGTCAACGGCGAGCGGCGCCAGCACGGCAGCCTGCGCGACCTGGTCTGGGATGTGCCCGACATCCTGCACGAGCTGTCGAAGCTGTACCGGCTGCGCGCCGGCGACCTGGTGTTCATGGGCACGCCGGCCGGTGTCGGCCCGCTGCGCCCGGGCGACGCGTTCCAGGCCAGCCTCGACGGCGTGGTCGGGATGCAGGGCCGGGTGCTCCCGCGCTAGTCTTCCCCGGCAGGGGCACACGTGAGGAGACCCGGGATGGGAATGATCGCGGAATTCAAGGAATTCATCGCGCGCGGCAACGTCGTGGACCTGGCGGTCGGCGTGGTGATCGGCGCCGCCTTCGGCAAGATCGTCAGCGCGCTGGTGGACGGCATCGTCATGCCGCTGGTCGGGGTCGCGCTGGGCGGCGTCAGCGTGTCCGACTGGAAATACGTGCTCAAGCCGGAAACCGTCGATGCCGCCGGCAACACCGTCGCCGAGGTCGCGGTGGCCTACGGCACCTTCATCCAGGCGGCGATCGACTTCCTCCTGGTCGCACTGGTGATCTTCCTGTTCCTCAAGGCCTACAACCGCGTGCGGCGACCGGCCCCCGCGGCCGCGCCCGCCGCGCCGCCGGAAGACGTGCTGCTGCTGCGCGAGATCCGCGACGCGCTGCGCGCGCGCCCGACGGCGTGACTTGAGGCACAGCGGCGACGGCCGCGCGATTGCTACCCTCGGGGTTTCCTTGCCTGCCCGGGGACCCGCCATGCGTCTCGCGCCGTTGCTGCTCGCCCTTCTCGTAGCCTTTCCGGCCGCGGCCGCGCAGCCACCCACCCGGATCCCGGACGCCGCGCTGCAGACCGCCGCGCAGCTGCGCGAGATCGCCCTGGCCGACGACACCGGCTGGAACGTGACCGAATCGCTGACCACCGAAGTCGGCCCGCGCATGGGCGGCAGCGAAGCCGACGCGCGCGCGGTCGAGTGGGCGAAGGCGAAGTTCGCCGAGCTCGGCTTCGACAAGGTCTGGACCGAGCCGGTCACCTTCCCGAAGTGGGAACGCCGCAGTGAGCACGCGGCGGTGGTCGGCGCGCACGCGCAGCCGCTGGTGATCGCCGCGCTGGGCGGCAGCCCGGGCGGCACGGTCGAGGGCGTGGTCGTGCGCTTCCCCGACCTGGCCGCGCTGGAGCAGGCCGCGCCCGGCTCGCTCGCGGGCAAGATCGCGTTCGTGGACTACCGGATGGAACGCGCGCAGGACGGGCACGGCTACGGCCCGGTGTCGCGGATCCGCTACGCCGGCCCGTCGGCCGCCAGCCGCGCCGGCGCCGCCGGCTACCTGATGCGCTCGGCCGGCACCGACCATCACCGCGTCGCCCACACCGGCGGCACCCGCTTCGCCGACGGCGTGGAGCCGATCCCCGCGGCCGCGCTGAGCAACCCCGACGCCGACCAGCTCGCGCGCCTGGTCGCGCTGGACCCGGGCACCCGGGTGCGCATCGCGCTGGATTGCGGCTGGGACGGCGAATACACCTCGCAGAACGTGATCGGCGAGATCACCGGCAGCAGCCGCCCGGACGAGATCGTGCTGATCGGCGGCCACCTGGATTCATGGGACCAGGGCACCGGCGCGATCGACGACGCCGCCGGCATCGGCATCACCATGGCCGCCGCGCGCCTGATCGCCGACCTGCCGCAACGCCCGGCGCGCACCATCCGCGTGGTCGCCTTCGCCAACGAGGAACAGGGCCTGTACGGCGGCTTCGCCTACGCGAAAGCGCACGCGGACGAACTGGTGAAGCACGCGATCATGGCCGAAAGCGACTTCGGCGCCGGCCGCATCTACGGCTTCGATGCCGGCGTGGCCGACCATGCCGGCGCGGCGATCGAGCAGATCGCCGGTGCGCTGGCGCCGCTGGGTATCGAATGGATGCCCGGCGAAGGCGACCCGGAATCCGACATCGGCCCGTTCGCGCGCGACGGCGCCGCGTGGGCCTGGCTGGGCCACGACGGCAGCGAGTACTTCGACCTGCACCACACGCCGGACGACACCCTGGACAAGATCGATCCGCAGGCGCTGGCGCAGAACGTCGCTGCGTACACGGTGTTCACCTACCTCGCGGCCGAGGCCGAGGGCGACTTCGGAAGCGCGCCGAAAGCCACCACCGGAACACGCTAGACGCAAGCCGGCTAGCGGACCACCACCACCCGCGGCGGCACCATGCCGGTGCCGCGCATCCAGCCGATCCATGCCGCATCGCCGGCGGCGGGGTCCTGCGTGGCCAGGCCGCGCGCGACGCCGTCCGCGTCGAGGAGCAACAGCCGCGCGGCCGGTGCATCGGCCAGCACGAAATGCAGCTCGCGGCCGCGGGCGCCGATCCGGTTGCCGACCTCGCGCACCTGCAGCGCCTGCGCGTCCAGCGCGTGCACGCGTGGCGCGGGCGGCCGCTGGCCCAGCCACTGCGCTTCCGGCCAGGCGTAGACCGCCACCCGCGCGGCTTGCGCCCGCGACAGGGTGGCGGCGACTTCCTCCGCCACCGTTTCGCCCAGGGGCAGTCCTGGCGGGAGCACGCCGACCGCCGCCGCCACCGCGCCCTGCGTGGCCACGACCCCGGTATGCACGGCCATCCTTGCCATCCAGACCTGGCTGGGCAGCAACAGGCAGGCGATCGCGCCTGCGAGCACTGCGATCCGCGCCGGCTTGCGCGCATGCGCGGCACCGGCGATGAGCAGGCCCGCCCAGAACAGGCTCGACCAGACGAGGTAGCGCGGCGCAAGCAGCTGGTCGGGCCAGATGGCGAAATAGTCCAGGCGCACGATCGCGATCAGGCCGCCGACCGCGGCCGCGAAGCAGGACAGGCCCAGGCCGAACAGCGCCGCGGTGCCGGGCTGCCGCCACGTCTTCCACGCCAGCGCGCCCAGGCCACCCAGCCCGGCAAGGCCGAGCCCCAGGTGCGGCCAACGCGCCAGCATCACCGGCCCGGCGGCGCCTTCGTAGGCGTTCGCGATCGCCAGCGCCGGCACGCGCACCGCCGCGAGTGGCACGTGGGTGGCGATTGCGGGGTCCAGCACCGGCCAGGCCGCGTACACGAACGGACCCGCCAGCCAACGCAGCCACAGGTCGAGCTGGCGCAAGGGCGCCCACTCCGGCGACGGCGTGCCGCCGCCGTTCCACTGCACGAGCACCAGGGTGGTGGCCAGGCCCGCGAGCAGCACCGCCCACTCGCGCCACTGCGCGCGCCGCAGCAGCAGCACCGCGGCGAAGGCCGCGAACGCGGCGATCCCGCTGCCGAAGGAGAATGCGGCGCCGAGCCCGCAGGCCGCGGCCAGCGCGGTGCGCGCAAGTGCGTCGGCAGGTCGCGCGCGGGCCAGCGCCAGCAACCCGATCGCCAGCAGCAAGGTCACGCTGTAGGCGTGCACGGATTCGTTCGCATGGGCGAGCGCGCGGATGTTGCCGAGCCAGCAGACGCCGAGCACGGCCCCCAGCCACGCCGCCGCCCGCCGCGCCGGCTCGAGCCCGCGCAGCGCGCGCCAACAGGTCGCCAGGGTCAGCAGTACCAGCACGATGCCGACCGCGATCTGCAGCCATTGGCCGCCTTCGAACAGGCGCAGCTCCGCGACCCGGACCAGGTTCGGCAGGATTTCCTGGTGGCCGTTGTCCGGCGCCAGCACGTCGCGCGGGAACGGCAAGGCCAGGTAGCGGCCGAGATGCCGCCACGCGTCCGCATAGGGCACGCGCGGCGACAGCCAGGCCATCGCCGCGACCGCGGCCGCCACGTACAACAGTGCCAGCGCATGCAGGGCGTGGATGCCCCGGCGCGTCGCCGCCGCGGCCGGCGCCGGCATCACTCCGCCTCGACCGGGCGCGCGCCCGCTTCGAGCTCTCGCAGTTCGTGCTCGACCGCGCGCGGCGAGCGCGTGTACGGGGCCAGCAGGGCGTAGAACACCGGCACCACGAACAGCGACAGCAGCGTCGAGAAGCCGACACCGGAGATCACCACGACGCCGATCGTCGCGCGACTGGCCGAGCCGGGGCCGCCGGCGGCCACCAGCGGCACCGCGCCGACCATGGTCGCGATCGAGGTCATCAGGATCGGGCGCAGGCGCACCCCGGCCGATTCGATGATCGCCTCGCGGATGTTGCGGCCTGCGTCGCGCAACTGGTTGGCGAATTCCACGATCAGGATGCCGTTCTTGGCGGCGAGGCCGACCAGCATGACGATGCCGATCTGCGAGAACAGGTTCAGCGTGCCGCCGGTGATCCACAGGCCGAGCAACGCGCCCAGCACGCCCAGCGGCACCGTCAGCATGATCACCAGCGGGTGGATGAAGCTCTCGAACTGCGCGGCCAGCACCAGGTACACCACCAGTAGCGCGAGGGCGAAGGTCAACAGCACCGCACTGCCGGCCTTCTGGTACTCGCGCGATTCGCCCTTCCAGTCCACCTGCGCGTAGTCGGGCAGTTGCGTCGCGACCACGCCATTGAGGAACTCCAGCGCTTCGCCCATGGTGTAGCCGGGCGCGAGGCCGGCGCTGATGGTGATCGCGCGCAGCCGGTTGAAGCGGTTGAGGCTGCCGGCCTCGGCCAGCTCGGTCAGGCTGACCAGGTTCGACAGCGGGACCAGCTCGCCATTGCGCGCGCGCACCTGGATCGCCTCGAGATCGGCCGGCGCGGCGCGACCCTCGCGCCCGGCCTGCACCAGCACGTCGTATTCCTCGCCGTCCTGGACGAAGGTGGTGACCCGGCGCCCGCCCATCATCGTCTCCAGCGCATGGCCGATGTCGGTGACGCTGACCCCGAGGTCGGACGCGCGCTGGCGGTCGATGTGCACGCGCATCTGCGGCCGGGTCTCCTTGTAATCCGAGTCCACCGAGAAGAAGCCGGGGTTCTGCTCCATCGCCTGCATCACGATGTCGCGCCAGCGCGCGATTTCCGCATACTCCGGCCCGCCCAGCACCATTTGCACCGGCTGCCCGCGGCTGCCGACCAGACCGCCGCCCACGCGCGGCTGGGCGCGCACGCCCGGCAGCGCCTCCAGTTCCTTGCGCAGCGAGTCGGCGACCTCGGCGGTGGTCTGCTCGCGTTCGCGCCAATCCTCCAGGAACACGATCACGTTGCCGGTGTGCATTTCCTCGCTCGCGCCCCAGCCGCCGGGCACGCGGGTGTTGTAGCGGCGGATCGCGCCGCCCTCGCCGACGCGCTTGGCGAACACCTGTTCGACCTGCTGCACCTGGCCGACGGTGTAGTCGAATCCGGCGCCTTCCGGGCCGACGATCGAGACGAAGAACGCGCCACGGTCCTCGGCCGGCGCCAGTTCCGAAGGCACCACCCGGAACAGCAGCACGCTCAGGCCGGCCGCGGCGACCATCAGCAGGCCGACCAGCCAAGCCTTGTCCAGACCCACCGCCAGCACGCGCCGGTAGCGGTCGGCCAGCCACGCCAGGCCGCCGTTGACCCAGCGGTGCACGCGGGTGCCCTTCTCCTCGCTGTGCGGGCGCAACAGCCGCGACGACATCATCGGCGTCAGGGTCAGCGCCACGAACGCGGACAGCGCGACCGCGCCGGCCAGCGCCACCGACAGCTCGCGGAACAGGCGCCCGGTGTTGCCTTCCATGAAGCCCACCGGCAGGAACACCGCCACCAGCACCGTGGTCGTCGCGACCACGGCGAAGCCGACCTGGCGGGTGCCGCGCACCGCCGCCAACAGCCGCGGCTCGCCCAGGTCCACGCGGCGCTGGATGTTCTCCAGGACCACGATCGCGTCGTCCACCACCAGGCCGATCGACAGCACCAGCGCGAGCAGGGTCAGCAGGTTGATCGAGTAGCCGAACAGGTACAGCGGGATGAACGCCGCCATCAGGCACACCGGCACCGTCAGCGCCGGGATCATCGCCGCGCGGAAGCTGCCCAGGAACAGCCAGATCACCAGCAGCACCAGCGCCATCGCCTCCATCAGCGTGGCGTACACGCGCTCGATCGAGGCCTCGATGAACACGGTGTCGTCGAAGGCGACGAAGATGTCGGTGCCCTCGGGCAGGGTCTTCTGGATCTCCGCGGCCATCGCGCGCGCGGCGCGGGTCACGTCGAGCGCGTTCGCGGTCGAGGTCTTGACGATGCCCAGGCCGATGTTCGGCTGGCCGTTGCTGTGGTAGTACGCGCGGCGCTCGGCGGAAGCGAGCTCCACCTTCGCCACGTCGCCCAGGCGCACCACGTAGCCGTCGGCGCCGGCGCGCAGCGGCACCTTCCTGAAATCGTCCGGGGTGGCGTAGTTGCGCTCCACCCGAAGGGTGAAGTCGCGGGTGCCGGATTCGATCCGGCCGGCGGGCAGCTCCACGTTCTCGGCGCGCAGCGCGGCCTCGACGTCGTTGGCGGTGACCCCGCGCGCGGCCATCTCCGCGCTGTCCAGCCAGACCCGCATCGCGTAGCGCTGGCGGCCGCCGATCCGCACCTGGGCGACCCCATCCAGGCTCGACAGCCGGTCCACCACGTAGCGGTCGGCGTAGTCCGACAGCTCCAGGGTGTCCATGGTGGTCGAGCTCATGTTGAGCCAGATCACCGTGTCCGAGTCGCTGTCGGCCTTCTCGACTTCCGGCGGGTCGGCCTCGTCCGGCAGGCGGTCGGCGACGCCGCTGATCGCGTCGCGCACGTCGTTGGCGGCGGCCTCGATGTCGCGGTTGAGGGTGAACTCGAGGGTGACCGAGGCGCGGCCGTTGACGCTGCGCGACTGCACCGTCTCGATGCCCTCGATCCCGGACAGCGCGTCCTCGAGCACCTGGGTGATGCGGGTCTCGACCACCGCCGCCGAGGCGCCGGGGTAGCGCACGTCCACCGACACGATCGGCGGATCGATCGCCGGCAGCTCGCGCAGGGTCAGGCGCGAGAACGCCATGATCCCGAGCACGATGAGCAGCAGGCTCATCACCGTGGCGAACACCGGGCGCTTGATCGAGACGTCGGAGAGCTTCATGGCTCAGTCCTCGGCGGCATCGCCCGCGCCTGCCTCGGCGACCGCGGCGCCGGGGCGCAGCTTGCCGGTGCCGTCGACCACGATGCGGTCGCCCGCCGCGAGTCCCGCGGTGATCTCCGCCAGCCCGTCGCGCCGGGAACCGATGTCCACCTTGGCCTGTTCGACCGTGCCGTCGGCCTTCACCCGCCACACGAACGAGGTCTGGCCGACCTGCACGATCGCGATCTCCGGCACCAGCAGCGCCTCGCGCTCGGGCTGGCGCACGTCGACCGTGACCAGCATGCCGGGGCGCAGCAGCCGGTCGGGATTGGGGAAGCTGGCGCGCACCGTCACCGAGCGCGTCGCCGGATCCACGCGCGCGGCCACGGTCTCCACCGTGCCCTCGAAGTGCCGGTCCGGCCAGGCGCCGACCCGGCCGCCGACGTGCTGGCCCGGCGCGATCCGCGCCAGCGCCGATTCGGGCACCGGGAAATCCACGTACATGCGCGACAGGTCGTCGAGCGTCGCGATCGGCGTGCCCGGGGTCACCAGCGCACCGGGGCTGACCTGGCGGATGCCGAGCACGCCGGCGAACGGCGCCCGGATCACCCGCTCGCCGAGCTGCGCGCGGACCTGGGCCACGCGCGCGCGGGCGGCATCGCGCGCGGCGCGCTGGTTGTCGAGCTGCGAGCGCGCGATGAGCTGCTTCTGCGCCAGTTCCGCCTGCCGCCGGTACAGGCGCTCGGCCTCGTCCGCCGCGGCCTGGGCCTCGGCCAGCGCCGCGCGTTGCTGCTCGCCGGACAGGGTGACCAGCACGGCGCCCTTGCCGACTTCATCGCCACTGTCGAAGTGCACCTGCTGCACGATCTCGCTGACCTTGGCGGTCACCGTGATCGATTCGCGCGCGTGCGCGGTGCCGAGCGCCTGGATGCTGTCGTTGAACGGCTGCGCGCGGACGACGGTCGTGGTGACGACGGTCGCGCCCTCGTTGCGCGGCTGGGCGTCGCCCTTGTCGCCGCAGCCGGACAGCATCGCCAGGGCGAGCAGCGCGAACAGCCCGGGCGCGCGGCGCGTCCGGGTCTGGCGGGGCAGGCGGGGCTGGGCGCGGGGCAAGGCGTCGGGCATGGCGTGGGGGCGATGGCAATAGGCGAAGAACAACGCAGTCTAGCGTCCGCGGCGGTGCGGCGCCCCCTGCCGTTGGACCCCCGTGCCCGCGGTCAACCGTTGCCGCCTTCGCGCGTTCGATGCCTCGCCGCTCAGGCGGCCAGCGTGCCGTCGCTGCCGCCTTGCGGCTCGAGCCGGCTGAGGCAGATCTCCATGATCCGGCCGTGCATGCGCCGCGGATGGTCGAAGGACTGCAACACCAGCGCGGCCACGCTCAGCGTGGCCACGACATTCGCCAGCGGCACCTCGCCCAGCGCGGCGAGCATGCTCGGCGCCAGCGCCACCGCGGCGGTCAGCACCACCGAGGCGACCACGTAGGTGCGCACCGCGCTCCACGCGCTGTGGTCGCTGCCGTGCGCCGGCCGGCGGTAGGGCATGGCCATGATCCGCGACAGGCGGCGGGCGACGCGGATCTCGCGCCGGGTGGCCAGCAGCTTGCAGGTGAACGCGAGCAGCGTCGCCGCCATCGCCGCCTGCGGCAGCCACGCGGGCATGCCCGCGCGCGGCAGGGTCACCAGCACGCAGGCGGCGAAGAACAGCACCAGGCCGAGACGGTGCAGGCGGGTGGCGGCGTCGACGGTGGCCTGGAGCCGGTCCAGGCTGGCAAGGGTGACGGGGGAATTCATCTGCTGCGGGTGGATCGCGGGCCAGCCACGATTCTCCGCGCCGTTGCCGGCGCGGTCCAGCATTGCGTCACAGTTCCTTCACCAGCGGTTTGGTTGCGCGCCGGCGGCCCCTGTTCAGGCCGCCTTCGCCCACTGCCCCAGCGCGGCGAGGCCGTTGTCGCGGGCGCGCTCGAGCACCATCGCCTGGGCCTTGGCCACGTTGGCGTGGATGTCGCCGGACCAGATCTTCAGCGCCGCCGACTGCATCGCGCGGCCGTAGCTGAAGCTCAGCGGCCACGGGTTCGGGCCCATCCGGTTCATCGCGTCCAGGTGTGCGGTGGCCGCCTCGTCGGACTGGCCGCCGGACAGGAACACGATGCCCGGCAGGATCGCCGGCACCGACGACTTCAGGCACATCAGGGTGGATTCGGCGACTTCCTCGACCGAGGCCTGCTCCGGGCAGTCCTTGCCGGGGACGACCATGGACGCCTTGAGGATCGTGCCCTCCAGCATCACGTTCTGGTTGAACAGCGCGTCGAACAGCGAGCGCAGCACCACCTCGGTGACCTCGAAGCAGGTCTCGATGTCGTGGTTGCCGTCCATCAGCACTTCCGGCTCGACCATCGGCACCAGGCCCTGCTCCTGGCACAGCGCCGCGTAGCGCGCCAGCGCGTGGCTGTTGGCCTCGATGCAGGTGCCCGACGGGATGTCCTCGCCGATGTTGATCACCGCGCGCCACTTGGCGAAGCGCGCGCCCAGGCCGTAATACTCCTTGAGCCGGTCGCGCAGGCCGTCCAGGCCCTCGGTGACCACTTCACCGGGGAAGCCGGCGAGCGGATGGGTGCCCTTGTCGACCTTGATGCCCGGGATCATGCCGGCGTCCTGCATGACCTTGGCGAACGGCACGCCGTCCCTGGTGGACTGGCGCAGGGTTTCGTCGAACAGGATGGCGCCGGAAATGTGCTCGGCCAGGCCGGGGGTGGTCAGCAGCATCTCGCGATAGGCGCGACGGTGTTCCTCGGTGTTCTCCACGCCCACGCCGGCGAAGCGCTTGGCGATGGTGCCGGTGGATTCGTCGATGGCGATGATGCCCTTGCCCGGGGCAACCATCGCCCGGGCGGTCTCGGCAAGCTGTTCGATGCTCATGGCGTCCCAGTCAAAAAAGTGGAGGGAATCAATAGATTATAGCCGGCCCGGAGGGCCCGGGCTCAGATTTCGCCGAGTCCCTCGGCCTGCCCGCCAGGCCCGACCTGGAGCAGGCGCAGGGTATTGGTGGCCCCGTGCTGCTCCATGTGGTCGCCGCTGGTCAGGATCACCCGGTCGCCCTCGTCGAGCAGCCCCCGGCGGTGCAGGTCGAGGATGGCGGCGCGGGCCGCTTCCCGGGTCGCCAGGCCGCGGCTGTCGAACGGGACCGGGAACACGTCGCGCATCAGCGCCATCCGCCGGCGCGCGCCGGCATGGCGCGAGAGGCCGTAGATCGGCACGTTCGAGCGGAAGCGCGAGAGATAGCGGGCGGTGCCTCCGGATTCGGTCATGGCCACGATCGCGCGCACGCCGACGTGCTCGGCCAGGAACATCGCGGCCATCGCGATCGCCTGGTCGGCGCGCTGCAGGTCGCGCTGGGCCTTCTCGAAGTCGGTGTCCATCACGAACTGCTTCTCGGCGCCGACGCAGATGCGGGCCATGGCCTCCACCGCCTTCAGCGGATAGGCGCCGGCGGCGGATTCCTGCGACAGCATCACCGCGTCGGTGCCGTCGATCACCGCGTTGGCCACGTCCAGCACTTCGGCGCGGGTCGGGATCGGGCTGTCGACCATGGACTGCAGCATCTGGGTCGCGGTGATCACCACCTTCGCGCAGGCCAGCGACTCGCGGATGATCTTCTTCTGCAGGCCGGGCAGCTCGGCGTCGCCGATCTCCACGCCGAGGTCGCCGCGCGCGACCATCACCGCGTCGCTGGCGTTGATGATCCCGGCGAGGTTGGCGATCGCCTCGGCACGTTCGATCTTGGCGCAGACCGCGGCCTCGCTGCCGTGGCTGCGGATCAGCGCGCGCGCCTCCTCGATGTCGGCGGCGTTGCGGCAGAACGACACCGCGATGAAATCCACCCCGGCACCGGCGGCCACGCCGATCAGCTCGCGGTCGCGATCGGTCAGCGCGCCCAGCGACAGTCCTCCGCCGAGGCGGTTCAGGCCCTTGCGGTCGGACAGGCTGCCGTCGTTGAGCACCGTGGTGACGATGCGCTCGCCTTCCACGCGCTGCACCGAGAGTTGCATCAGGCCGTCGTCCAGCAGCAGCGTGTCGCCGGCGCGGACGTCGTCGGGCAGCCCGAGATAGCTGACGCCGACCTCGCGCTCGTTGCCCGGCGGCGCATCGGCGCTGGCGACCAGGTCGAAGCGGTCACCCGCGCGCAGCTGGACCTTGCCTTCGGCAAACTGCTCGATCCGCAGCTTGGGACCGGGCAGGTCGGCGAGGATGCCCACTTCCACGCCCACCACTTCCGCGGCCGCGCGCACCGCTTGCGCACGCGCGACCTGCGCCCGCGGATCGCCGTGCGAGAAGTTCAGCCGGACCACGTCGACGCCGGCGCGCAACAGGGCCTCGAGCATGCCGGGCGGATCGGTGGCCGGCCCCAGCGTGGCGAGGATCCGGGTGCGGCGCCGGTGTCCGCTCATGTGCTGCGTGCCTTCAATGCGGCGACGGCGGGCAGTTCCTTGCCTTCCAGGAATTCGAGGAACGCGCCGCCGCCGGTGGAGATGTAGGAAATGTCGCCGGCGATGCCGAACTTGTCCACCGCCGCCAGGGTGTCGCCGCCACCGGCGATCGAGAACGCGTCGGAAGCGGCGATCGCCCGCGCCAGCACTTCGGTGCCCTTCGCGAACGCCTCGAACTCGAACACGCCTACCGGGCCGTTCCAGACCACCGTGCCGGCCTGGCCCGCCATGGCGGCGTAGCGCGCGGCGGTCTCCGGGCCGATGTCGAGGATCATGTCGTCCTCGCCGACCGCGTCCACCGCCTTCACCGTCGCCGGCGCGTCGGCGGCGAAGCGCGGCGCGACCACCACGTCGGTGGGCATCGGAATCTCGGCGCCGCGTTCCCTGGCCTGTGCCAGGATGTCGCGCGCGGTGCCGACCAGGTCCGGCTCCATCAGCGACTTGCCGACGCCGTGGCCCTGCGCGGCGAGGAAGGTGTTGGCGATGCCGCCGCCGACGATAAGCTGGTCCACCTTGGCCACCAGCGAGGACAGCAGTTCGAGCTTGGTGCTGACCTTGGAGCCGGCGACCACCGCCAGCAGCGGCCGCGCCGGGTTGTCCAGCGCCTTGCCCAGCGCGTCGAGCTCGGCCATCAGCAGCGGCCCGCCGCAGGCGCGCTTCGCCTGGCGGATCACGCCGTGGGTGGACGCCTGCGCGCGGTGCGCGGTGCCGAAAGCGTCCATCACGAACACGTCGCACAGCGCGGCGTACTTCGCGGCCAGCGCCTCGTCGTCGGCCTTCTCGCCGGGGTTCATGCGGCAGTTCTCGAGCAGGACCAGCTGGCCCGGCGCGACCTCGACGCCGTCGAGATAGTCGCGCAGCAGCGGCACCTCGCGCCCCAGCAGCTCGCCCAGGCGCCGGGCCACCGGTGCCAGCGAATCGGCCTCGCTCCACTGCCCTTCCTTCGGCCGGCCCAGGTGCGACATCACCATCACCGCCGCGCCCTGGTCCAGCAACCGCCGCAGTGTCGGCAGCGCCGCCTCGATCCGCAGTCCGGAGGTGATCCGGCCGCCGTCGATGGGCACGTTCAGGTCCTCGCGCACCAGCACGCGCTGGCCGGCAAGGTCGAGGTCGGTCATTCGCAGGATGGACATGGGGCTCCGTGAAGCGTCGGCGAAGCCCGCATTGTCCCTCACCGCGGCGCGATCGGCAGCCTCAGGGTGCGGCTGTGGGTGCCCAGGCCCAGCCCGTAGCGCAGGCTCTGGCCGATGCGCTCGGCGAATTCGACCATGGTGGCCGCCTCGGCTTCCGGCAGCAGCTCGGCGGTGGTCTCGCGCCACAGCGCCAGCCAGTGGTCGAAATGCTGGGCCTGGATCGGCCACGGCCGGTGCGCCTGCATCGGGTTGCCGCGGTAGGTCTGCGCGCGCAACACCACCGAGCACCAGAACGAGGTCAGCAGGCGCTTGTGCTCCGGCCAGTCGTGCACGGCCTGGTTGAAGATGGGGCCGATCACCGGATCGGCCCGCACCTTGTCGTAGAACGCGTCCACCAGCCGGGCGATGGATTCGGCGTCGGGCAGGGCGTCGCGTTCGAGCGGGGGGCGTCTTGCGGTCATTGCGAAGCCGACCGTGGGTCGGCTCTACAGGTCGGCACTACCGGTCAGCGGGCGACGACGCGGACCAGCTCGAGCACCTTGTTCGAGTAGCCCCACTCGTTGTCGTACCAGCTCACCAGCTTGACGAAGGTGGGGTCGAGCTGGATGCCGGCGTCGGCGTCGAAGATCGAGGTGCGCGCGTCGCCGCGGAAGTCGGTGGCGACCACCTTGTCCTCGGTGTAGCCGATGACGCCCTTCATCGGGCCCTCGGCCTGGCGCTTCATCTCCGCGCAGATCTCCTCGTAGGTCGCCGGCTTCTCCAGTTCCACGGTCAGGTCCACCACCGACACGTCGGACGTCGGCACCCGGAACGACATGCCGGTGAGCTTGCCGTTGAGCTCCGGGATCACCTTGCCCACCGCCTTCGCGGCGCCGGTGCTGGAGGGGATGATGTTCTCGAGGATGCCGCGGCCGCCGCGCCAGTCCTTGTTGGACGGGCCGTCCACGGTCTTCTGGGTCGCGGTGGCGGCGTGCACGGTGGTCATCAGGCCGCGCTTGATGCCCCACTTGTCGTGGATCACCTTGGCCAGCGGCGCCAGCGAGTTGGTCGTGCACGAGGCGTTGGAGACGATCTTCTCGCCGTTGTACTTGTCGTGGTTGACGCCGAACACGAACATCGGCGTGTCGTCCTTCGACGGCGCCGACAGCACCACCTTCTTCGCGCCCGCGTCCAGGTGCTTCTGCGCGGCGTCCTTGCTCAGGAACAGGCCGGTGGACTCGATCACCACGTCCACGTCCACCTCGCCCCACTTCAGGTTGGCCGGGTCGCGCTCCTGGCTGAGGCGGATGCGCTTGCCGTTGACCATCAGGTGGCCGCCGTCGACGACGACCACCTCGCCCTTGAACGGGCCGTGGACCGAGTCGTAGCGCAGCATGTAGGCCAGGTAGTCGGGCTCGAGCAGGTCGTTGATCGCGACGATCTCGATGTCGTCGCCGAAGTTCTGCACCGCCGCGCGCAGCACGTTGCGCCCGATGCGGCCGAAACCGTTGATGCCAACCCTGATCGCCATGTCGCCTGACTCCCGGAAGAAGGTGTGGAAGGGGGTGATTCGCGCCTCGCGCGAAGGAATCCGGGTATTTTAACCCGCCACTGCCATTCACCCCAGTTTTTGGAGCCGCCATGCGCCGTCCCGTTGCCCTGCACTCAGCCCTGGCCGCCGCGCTGGCCGCCCTGCTTGCCACCGCCAGCGGCCCGGCGCAGGCCTGGAGCCGGCTTGGCCACGCCCTGGTGGGCGAACTGGCGGAGCGCCACCTGGACCCGGCGGCCCGCGCGGAAGTGGCGCGGCTGCTGGCCGGCGAGCCGGACCCGACCCTGGCAGGCGTGGCCTCCTGGGCGGACGACCTGCGCAACCTGGATCCGGAGCGCTTCAAGGCCACCTCGCGCTGGCACTACGTCAACACCCCGCCCGGCGAGGCCTGCGGCTACGTGGCCGCGCGCGACTGCCCCGACGGCCAGTGCGTGATCGGCGCGATCGAGCGCCAGCGCGCGATCCTGGCCGATCGCAGCCAGCCGCTGGAGGCCCGCCGCGACGCGCTCAAGTTCGTGGTCCACTTCATCGGCGACGTGCACCAGCCGATGCACGCGAACAACCACGACGACCTCGGCGGCAACCGCTTCCAGGTCAGCCTGCGCACGGACCTCGAGCCCGAGGCCTACGCGCGCAGGAACTACGTCGACGGGGTGATGGGCACCAACCTGCATTCGGTCTGGGATTACTACATCCTCGGCACCGAGGGCCTGTCGCTGTCGCGATACGCCGACCGGCTGGATGCGTTGCCGTGGCCGCCGATGCCCGCCGATGGCCCCGGCACCGGCGCCGCGGCGTGGGCAGGCGAAAGCTGTCGCCTCATCGACGCGCGCGACGTCTATCCGCAGGTGCACAAGATGGACGACGACTACCTCGACCACTTCCGGCCGCTGGCCGAGCAGCGCGTGCGCCAGGCGGCGTGGCGCCTGGCCCAGGTACTCGAGGCCGACCTCGGCGACTGAGCCTCAGCGGAACGGCCGCAGGTAGCGTTTCTCGAACGCCGCCTTCGACCAGTGCGCCAGCCGCGTCGGCGGCAGCGCCAGCTTGCGCGTCCCGCGCCGGACCACCAGCATCCCGCGCTCCAGGGTGTCGACGATGCAGACCAGTTCGCTGCGGAACCGTTCGCCCGCGACCTCGCCGCGCAGTTCGCGCAACAGGTTGCGCGCGGCGACTTCCGCCTGCAGGTCGGCCTGGTGCGCCTGCTTGGGCATCCAGTCCGGCCCCGGGAAGCTGCCGCCGTCGCCGGCCACGTAGGTATTCGCGAATCCGGGCACGCGGCAGGTTTCGCTGCCCTGCACGAAACCGCCCGGCGAACGCGGCAGCGTCGTCTGGTCCAGCCACGCCTGGCCGGTCAGCCCCGGCATGAACAGGGTCAGGTCGCTGTCGATGCGGGTGCGTTCGAGCTGCACGGCATCGGCTTCGAATCGTTGCGGCTTCTCGCCGAGCACGGTTTCGATGCCGCGCTTTCGCATTTCGCCCAGCAGCATCCCGACGGCGCGATCCCCGAGGCGCTGCCCGGGTCGCGCGGACGGGCTGAAGAACACCAGGTCGAAGCGGTCGCGGCGCCCTTGGCGCCGCAACAGCGTCTCGGTGCCGAACACGAACTCGAACACCGGCCCGCCGCGCATCGCGATCGGCTCGGCGGGATTGGAGCCGAAACCGAAGCACAGGGTGCCGCCCTCCAGCGTCGCCAGCCGGTCGCGGATGGCCTCGCCGGCGGCAACGCCCTCGCAGGGGATGATCGCGTGCTCGATGCCCGGCAGCTTGCGCAGGAAGCGCGCGCCGGTGGCGATCACCAGGCCATCGTTGCGGACATCGCCGGCGTCGGTGTGCAGCACGCGCGCATCGGGCGAGAGCCCGGTGGCGCGGGCCGCGTGGAAGGCGATGCGCTCGCGGCGCAGGAACGCTTCCAGCGGTACCACAAGGTCCTCGCGGGTGCGCTTGCCCGAGGGCAGCCAGATGGTCCCCGGCAGATAGTGCAACTCGGCCGCCGGCGCGACCAGGGTCAGTTCGGCGTCGCGATCCTGCCTGCGCAGGGTGCGCAACGCGGTCATCCCGGCGAAGCCGGAGCCGACCACGGTGAGGCGCGCGCTCATGGCAGGTGCGCCTGCGTCCAGCGCACGATGTCGGCCGCGCCCATGGCGCCGGCCTGGCGCGCGATCTCGCGGCCGCCGGCGAACAGCGCCAGCGTGGGAATGCTGCGGATGCCGAAGCGTCCGCCGAGCCCCGGTTCCGCCTCGGTGTCGACCTTCGCCAACCGCACGCGCGGTTCCAGCTGCGCGGCGGCCTGCTCGAAGTGCGGCGCCATCATCCGGCACGGCCCGCACCATGGCGCCCAGAAATCCACCAGCACCGGCAGCCCGCCGCGCTCGACGTGCAGCGCGAAACCCGCCTCGTCCAGCGCCAGCGGCTTGCCCGCGAACAACGGCTGGTGGCACTTGCCGCACGCGGGTGACTCGCCCAGGCGCGCGTCCGGGACACGATTGAGGGCGCCGCAGGCGGGGCACGGCACCAGGACGGGAGTGGTCATGCCAGCTGCCTCCTGCGCAGACCGAAGTACAGCAATGGGATCACGACCAGCGTGAGCACGGTGCTGACGAGGATGCCGAACACCAGCGACACCGCCAGGCCGTTGAAGATCGGGTCGTCGAGGATGAAGAACGCGCCGAGCATCGCCGCCAGCCCGGTCAGCACGATGGGCTTTGCGCGGACCGCGCAGGCGTCGATGGTGGCTTCGGCGAGCGGCACGCCACGCGCGGTCTCCTGGTTGATGAAGTCGACCAGCAGGATCGAGTTGCGCACGATGATGCCAGCCAGCGCGATCATGCCGATCATGCTGGTGGCAGTGAACTGCGCGCCCAGCAGCGCATGCCCGGGCATCACTCCGATGACGGTCAGCGGGATCGGCGCCATGATCACCAGCGGCACCAGGTAGCTGCGGAACTGCGCGACAACCAGCAGGTAGATCAGCACCATGCCGGCGGCGTAGGCGATGCCCATGTCGCGGAACGTCTCGTAGGTGATCTGCCATTCGCCGTCCCACTTCACCGCGAATCCGCTGGTGTCGGTCGGCTGGGCGATGAAGGTCTGGCCGAGCTTCACGCCGTCGATGGTGTCGTCGCGCAGTTGCCCGACCAGGTCGAACATGCCGTACAGCGGGCTGTCCAGGCGCCCGGCCTCGTCGCCCATGACGTACACCACCGGCAGCAGGTCCTTGTGGTGGATGGCGCCATCCCACGATGCGCGCCGCACCTCGACCAGTTCCGACAGCGGCACCAGCTGGCCCTCGCCGCCGCGCACCTTCAGCGCGAGCAGGCGCTGCATGCTGGCCTGGTCGCCCGCCGGCAGTCGCAGCCGCACCGGCCGCGGGTATTTCGAGGCGCCGTCGTGCACGTACGCCGCGTCCAGCCCGGCGACCGCCGCCGACAGCGCGTCGGCGATCGCCGATTGCGGCACGCCCAGGCGCGCGGCGCGTACGCGATCGACCACGACCACTTCGCGCGGCGCGTCGCTCTCCACGCTGGTATCGACGTCGACGACGCCTTCGGTGGCGAGGAAACGCTGTTCCAGCGCCTTCCCCAGTTCGCGGCTGCGCGCGTAGTCCGGGCCGTACACCTCGGCGACCAGCGGCGAGAGCACCGGCGGACCGGGTGGCACTTCGACCACCTTCACCGACGCGCCATGCGCGCGGCCGATCGCGGCCAGCGAGGGCCGCAACGCGCGGGCGATCTCGTGGCTCTGGCGCTCGCGCTCGTGCTTGTCCACCAGGTTGACCTGCAGGTCGCCGACGTTGCTGCCGCTGCGCAGGAAGTATTGCCGCACCAGGCCGTTGAAGTTGATCGGCGCGGCGGTGCCTGCATAGCCCTGGTAGTCGAGCACCTCGGGGACCGCGTCCACGGCCGCCGCCAGTTCGACCAGCAACGCATTGGTGTCCTCCAGCGTGCGCCCTTCCGGGAGGTCGACCACGACCTGGAATTCCGACTTGTTGTCGAACGGCAGCATCTTCATCACCACCAGCTGGAACAGCGCCAGCGAGGCGGACAACGCCACCAGCGCGACCATGCCGCCGAACAGCCACAGCCGGCGGCGACCGCCGCGCTTCGCATCCAGGAAAGGCCGCATCACCCTGGAGAACAGCCGGTGCAGGCGACCGGCGGTGCGTTCCTCGGCCTGGTGCGCGGCTTCGCCATCGCCATGCCGCGCCAGCAACTTCAGCGACAGCCACGGCGTGACGACCAGCGCGATCGCCAGCGACAGCAGCATGCCGACCGAGGCGTTGATCGGGATCGGCCGCATGTACGGGCCCATCAGCCCGGATACGAACGCCATCGGCATCAGCGCCGCGATCACGGTGAAGGTGGCCAGGATCGTCGGCCCGCCCACTTCCTGCACCGCCGGCGGGATCGCCTCGCGCAGGCTCTTGCCGCCGAGCGCCATGTGCCGGTGGATGTTCTCGACCACGACGATCGCGTCGTCCACCAGGATGCCGATCGAGAAGATCAGTGCGAACAGCGACACGCGGTTGAGGGTGAAGCCCATCGCCCACGAGGCGAACAAGGTCATCGCCAGGGTAAGCACCACCGCGCTGCCGACCACGATCGCCTCGCGCCAGCCGAGCGCGAACAGCACCAGCAGCACCACCGAAGCGGTGGCGAACACCAGTTTCTGGATCAGCTTGAGCGCCTTGTCGGTGGCGGTCCGGCCGTAGTCGCGGGTCACGGTGGCGTGCACGCCCTCGGGAACCAGCTCGCCGCGCAGGGCGTCCAGGCGTTGCGTGATCGCACCGGTGATGTCGGCGGCGTTGCTGCCGGGCTTCTTGGCGATGGCGACGGTGACGGCCGGCGCGAGGCCGGTCGCGGGGCCTGCGCGACCCGCCGGGGCGCCGTACCAGGCATAGCGGCTGGCGAGATCGCCACCGGCGCGGATCGTCGCCACGTCGGACAGGAGCAACGGCTTGCCATCGGCCAGGCCGACCACCAGGTTGGCGACATCGTCCGCGCTGGCGAGGAAGCTGCCCGCCGTCACCGGCACCGCGGCATTGCCGCCGACGCGCTCGCCGACCTGGTGCACCACGTTGGCCGCCTGCAGCGCGCCCGCGAGGTCGGAAACGGCCAGACCGTAAGCCGCGAGTTTCGCCGGGTCCAGGGTCACCGACACCACGCGGTCGGGCGCGCCGACGGTATACACGTCGCGCGTGCCGGGCACGCGCTTGAATTCGGTTTCAAGCGTATGCGCGACTTCCGCCAGGTCGGTGGCGCCGCGTTGCGGATCGTCGGTCCACAGCGTCACCGCCATCACCGGCACATCGTCGATGCCCTTGGGCTTGACCAGCGGCTGCCCTACCCCGATCCCGGGCGGCAGCCAGTCCTGGTTGGAGAACACCTGGTTGTACAGGCGCACGATCGCCGGCTGGCGCTCGATGCCGACCTCGTATTCGACGGTGAGTACCGCCACGCCCGGGCGGCTGACCGAATAGACGTGCTTGAGGCCCTCGATCTCGGAGAGCTTCTGCTCCAGGGGCGTCGCGACGAGCTGCTCGACGTCGCGCGCGCTCGCGCCCTGGAACGGCACGATCACGTTGGCCATGGTCACGTCGATCTGCGGCTCTTCCTCGCGCGGAGTCACCAGCACCGCGACCAGGCCGAGCAACAGTCCCAGCAGCGCCAGGACCGGAGTGAGCGGGTTGTCCTGGAAGGCGGCGGCGAGGCGGCCCGGCAGGCCCAGGCGCGCGTGCTCAGTCATTGCCGGCCCCGGCGGCCTCGCGCTGCCGCGCCATCGCCTGCACCGCCGCGACCGGATCGGCGGCGATCCTTTCACCCCGGCGCAGGCCCGCAAGCACTTCGACGCGCCCGCCGGTGCGCGCACCCAGCCGCAACTGGCGCAGCACGAGGTGGTCGCCGGCGACCACATACACGGCGCTGAGTTCGCCGCGCTGCACCAGCGCACTTGCCGGGATGGTGATCGCCGCGGCGGCGTCGCCCGTGGCGATGGGGAACAACACCTTCGCGGTCGCGCCCGGCGCAGGCGCCGGACTCACGACCGGCAGCCGAACGCGCACGCCGACGCTGTGCGTCCGCGGGTCGGCCGCGGGATACACGACGACCTCCGCGGCATCCAGCGTGCGCCCGTCGCCGAGCGCGATCCGCGCCGTGCCCGCCTTGCGGATGGCGTCGGCCTCCGATTGCGGCACCTGGACCTCGACGCGCAGTTCGCCAGGTGCATGCAGCGACATCAACGGCTGGCCCGGGGCGACGGTTTCGCCCGGCTCGACCCGCCGGGCGCTGACGATCCCCGCGAACGGCGCGCGCACGACGGTGTAGTCGGCCTGCTGCGCAGCCTGCGCCAGCTGCGCCCGGGCGGCATCGCGCGCCGCCACCGCACTGTCGCGCGCGGCGCGCGCCTGGTCGATCTGTGCGCGCGAGACGAACTGGCCGCTTGCAAGCGCAGCGTAGCGGCGGTACGTCGCCTCCGCTTCAACCGCCGCCGCCTCGGCCGCACGCAACTGCGCCCGCGCCGTGTTCGCGCCGGCCTGCTGCTCGACCGCGGTCAGGCGCACGAGCACCTGGCCCGCACGGACCTGATGGTCCACGTCGGCTTCGACCGCGGTCACCCGGCCAGCGGTCTGCGCCGCCAGGTCGGCCTGGCGTACCGCCTCGACCACGCCGTCCCACGCGCGGGCGGCGGATGCCGCGGTCGCGGCCACCACCACTGTCTCCAGTGGAGGCAGTGGCGGTGTCTTCGGTCCATCGGGTTCCCTGCCGCAGGCGGCAAGCATGGCCAGCGACGCGGCCACGAGGGTCGTGCGCAGTGGTTTCATCATCAGTCCGTCGAAGCGTCAGCGGCAGCAGCTCGAGCCGTCGGCGCCGCGGCCGATACCCATCCGCTTCATGACCATGCCCGCGGCGCAGAAGCCGGTGAACGCCGACTGGAACAGGTTGAGGCCGATGAACGCGGTCATCAGCCAGAACCAGGGCGACACGAACTGGGTGAGGACGATGCTGAGCAGGATCATGACGCCGGCAAACGCCATGATGGCGCGCTCCAGCGACATGGGACGGCGGCGGGGTTGGGTGATCATGGGGTGTCTCCCTTTGGTTGCTGTTGCCTGGGTTGGTCGTGCTTGAGCCGCTCGATGCCGAGCAGGCCGAGGATGTATTTCTCGTAGACGGGTTCCGAGGTGCCGTGGCGCATCTTGTAGAGGAAGTACTTCTCGAACGCGACCTTGGCCACGTGCACCCACATGCCGATCTTCGTCCAGGTCACGTTGCGCGGCGGGATCTGCGGCAGTGCGACAAAGGCCGCGCCGGTGTCGCCCATGTCGGCCAGGCACACCGCGTTCCAGGTGCCTTCGAAAGTCGCCGGCTTGCCCGCCAGTTCGGCCTGGATGTTGCGGACGATGGTGGTGACCATCGACTCGATCATGAAGCCGGTCTTGGGCGCACCGGTGGGCACGGGGGTCGCCTCGACCGGCGGAATCGCCACGCACACTCCGGCGGCGAAGATGCGCGGGTGGTTCGGGCTGCGCTGGTGCTTGTCCACGATCACGAAACCGCGCGGGTTGCACAGCCCTTCGACCGCGGCGACCGCGTCGACGCCCTTGAACGCCGGCAGCAGCATCGCGTACTTGAACGGCACGGCGTGCTCGCGCAGCGGCTGGCCCTGCGCGTCCTGTTCCACCGCGACCACCTCGCTGGGACGCACTTCGGCGACCCTGGCGTTGACGATCCAGCGGATGTGGCGCTGGCGCAGCTCGGACTCCATCAGTCCCTTGGAGTCGCCGACGCCACCCAGGCCCATGTGCCCGATGTAGGGTTCGCTGCTGACGAAGGTCATCGGCACGCGATCGCGCAGCTTGCGCTTGCGCAGGTCGGCGTCGAGGATCATCGCGAACTCGTAGGCGGGACCGAAACAACTCGCGCCCTGCACCGCGCCGACCACGATCGGGCCGGGGTCCTCGAGGAACCGCTGGTATTGGTCCCACGCGTGGCGTGCATGGTCCAGCGTGCAGACCGACTGCGTGTAACCCTGCCCGGGACCGCTGCCCGGCACTTCCTCGAAGGCCAGCTTCGGCCCGGTGCACACCAGCAGGTAGTCGTAGTCCAGGACGGTGCCGTCGCCGGCATGGACCTGCCGCGCTTGCGCGTCGATCCGGATCGCGCCCGAGCCGTTGAATCCGATGTCCTTGCGCGCCAGCGATTCGCCGGCGTCCAGGCTGGTCTGCTCCGGCGTCCGCCAACCCACCGCCAGCCAGGGATTGGAAGGCGTGAACGCAAAGCGGGGACCTTCCCCGACGACGGTCACGGCATGGCCGCGCCCCAGCGTCTCGCGAAGCTCGAAGGCGGCCGACATGCCGCCCAACCCTGCGCCGATCACCACGATGTTGGCCATGGCCATTCCTCCCGGTCGTGTCGTTAGATTAGCTCTTCCTAATATTAGATGCAACTGATAAGATGGTGCCGGGTCCATTCCGCGCCTGCCCGGGCGCCATGGCCTTGATCCGCATCAGGAAGCCGCGCGAATGAACATCGAACCCGAGGCGATGCGGGCACATGCCGGCAAGGCCGCCCGTCTGCTGAAGGCGCTTGCGAACGAGAAGCGCTTGCAACTGCTGTGCCTGCTCGTGGACGGGGAACGCAACGTGGGCGAACTGAACGCCCGTTTGGACCTCAGCCAGTCGGCGCTGTCGCAACACCTGGCCGTGTTGCGCAAGGACGGACTCGTGCAGTGCCGGCGGGACGGGCAGTCGATGCTGTATTCACTGGCGCCCGGGCCGGCCCAGTCCGTGCTCGAAACGCTGCACGGGATCTATTGCGGCGCGGGGACCGCCCGGCGGTAACCGCGGCGACGCCGGCTCAGTCGTGCCGCAACGCCGCGATCGGATCCAGGCGCGAGGCCTGGCGCGCGGGATAGACGCCGAAGGCGAGGCCGACCATGGCGCAGAACGCCACTGACAGCAACACGGGCACCGGCGCCCAGGCCACCTGCCACCCGGCGAACGCGGCGATCAGGTAGGCCAGCAGCAGGCCGAACAGCAGTCCCAGCAGCGCCCCGCTGACGCAGATGACGGTGGCCTCGCGCAGGAACTGCGCGACCACGTCGCGGCGCCGTGCGCCGAGTGCGCGCAGCAGGCCGATCTCGCGGCGCCGCTCGAGCACGTTGGCCAGCATGATGTTCATGATGCCGATGCCGCCGACCAGCAGGCTGACGCCCGCGATCGCGCCCATCACCACCTGGAAGATGCGCTGGGTCTTCTGGTGCTGGCGGTAGAGCTGCTGCGGCACGACCAGCGTGTAGTCGCCCATGCCGGCGTGGCGCTGGTCGAGCAGTTCGCCCAGCACCCGCGCGGCGGCCGCGAGTTGCGCGGGGTCGGAGACCCGCAGCAGCACCCGGTCCACCTGGTCCTCGTTGTCCTGGAAATCGAACCGCGCCAGCGCGCTCGACAGAGGCAGGTAGATGCGGTTGCTTTCGGCGCCGAGCTGCACGCCCTCGAAACTGTCCTTGCCGAGGTCGCGGTCCGCGAGCACGCCCACCACCTCCAGCCAGGCGTGGTTGACCTTCACGTAGCGGCCGATCGCGTCGCCCTGCGGGAACAGGTCGGCGGCGGCCTGGTGGCCGAGCACCGCGACCGCGGCCACCGACTGCTCGTCATCGGCGTCGAGCGCGCGCCCCTGGCCGACCTGCAACGAGGACAGCTCGAAGAAGTCCGCGCTGATGCCGCTGGCCTGGGCATCGCTGGAGCCGTCGTCGCTGAATACCGAATGGGTGCGGATCCGCTTTTCGGCCGCGAATTTTTCCGCCCCGGGCACCACCGCCAGCGCGGCGCGCGCGTCGGCGAGGCTCAACCCTAGGCTGCGCGCCCGGACTTCCTTCAGGGTGGCTTCGTCCTGCTGCTTGGCCTCGACGATAAGGTTGTTGAGGCCGAGGCTGGCGACCATCTGCAGTGCCTCGCGTCGGCTGCCCTCGCCCACTGCCTGCATCGCGACGATCGCGCCGACGCCGAAGATCAGGCCGAGCAGGGTCAGCAGCGTGCGCAGGCGCCGGCGCCAGAGCTCCTCGACCGCTTCACGCCACACCGGCGGCAGGCGTTGCATCCAAGGGTTCATGCGGCGTCCTCGTCCTCGTGGTCGTCCCCTTCCGCGTCGGCGGCCACCGCCGGGTCCACCCCGGCGGCAGGGACCAGCAGGACTACGTCGCCGGGCGCCAGGCCTTCGACCACCTGCGAGCGGGCGGTGCCGCGCGCGCCGAGCTCGACCTCGCGGCGCACGAAGTCGCCGCCGTCGCGCACCTGCACGAAGTGGTGGCCGTTTTCGCTGTGCAGGGCGAGGTTGGCGACGCTGATCCCCTCGGGCGCGTCCACCATCAGCACACGCGCCTCGACCTGCTGGCCGGGCACCAGGTGGTAGCGCTTGATCGCGTCGGCCGGCACCGGTGCCTTCATCGTCAGGTACTTCACCGGATCCTGGCGGTTGCGGGTGGTCGCGGCGCTGGCGATCCATGACAGCTTGCTGCGGATCGGCTGGTCGGCCCGGCCGACCGGATGCAGTTCCACGACGTCGCCCACCGCGATGCCCTGCGCTTCGATCTGCGGCAGGGAAATCTCGACCTCGATCGCGGAGGTGTCGGGCAGGCTGCCGAACTCGGTACCGGCGTACAGGTTGCTGCCCACCTGCGGCTTCTCGCCGGACCAGTCGCGCGACAACATCAGCAGGCCGTCATTCGGCGCGCGCAGTTCCAGCGCCTCCAGGTCCTTGCGTTGCGCGTCCGCCTTGACCTGGTAGGTCGCGCGCTGCGCGTCGAGTACCGCGAGTTCGGCGCCGCCGATCACGCCGGCGCGGTCGCGCTTCCATTCCAGGGTGTCCTGCTTGCGGCCGAGGAAGTCCGCGTCCTGGACCGCGTCGAGCACCTCGTTGCGGGCCAGGGTGCTGAGGTCCGCTTCGGCGTAGCGCTCGGCGATGCCGAGCTGGACGCCCACCTGCGACAGGTCCACCGCGACCCGGCCCTCGCCGGCTTGCAGCTCCAGTTGTTTGGCGGCATGCGCGAGCTGGTTGCGCCTGAGGTCGACCATCGCCTGGGCCAGGTCCTGCTTGCCCTGCTCGGAAGTAAAGCGCGCGACGACGTCGCCCTTGTGGACGAAGCTGCCCTCGGGAACCATCCATTCGAGCGTGCGGCTGGACCAGTTCTCCCCGGGCACCCGCAGCGGCGTGGCCTTGGCCGGCACCAGACGCCCGGTGCCGCGCACGGCGAAGGCCAGCGGCGCCGTGGCCACGGTCTCGGTGACCGGCGGCGAGGCGTCCGCGCCGCAGCCGGCGAGGCACGCGGCCAGCAGGATGACGACGAGGCCGCGGCTCATGCCTTCGGCTCCAGCTCGACCCGTACCGACTGCCCGGGCTTCAGCTTCGCCGCACCGGGATCGAGTTCGATCTCCAGGTCGAGCACCGGGATCGGCTGCACCTGCGACTTGCTGCGCACCGCGCGCCCGATCGAGACGACCTTGCCGGTGCGCGCACTGCCGGCCGCGCCTTCGACCCGCACCCGGACCGGGGTGCCAACGGACACCCGCTGGAAGTCGCGCTCCGGCAGCTCGGCGCGGACCGCGAGCGTGTCGGCGTCCGGAATCTCGGCCACGACCTGGTCGCGATAGACCTGCGAGCCGACGTCGACCTTCTCGCGGCGGAAATTGGACTTGTGCAGCAGCAGGCCGTCCCGCGGCGCGCGCACCTGCAGCGCCGCCATCGAAGCCTGCAACCGGTCCACGTCCGCCTGCAGCTGGGCGACCTCGGAGAGCAGCAGCCGGCGCTCTTCGCGACGCTGCGCGGCCGCAAGCCGCTCGCGGCGCTTGGCGAGATCGGCGCGGCGTTCCGCCTTGCCGCGGGCGATCACCAGTTTCCGGTATTCGATGCCGGCAATCAGCTCGGCCGGCTGTTCGGTCTTGCGCCGGGCCTTCTCGAGTTGCGATTGCGCCTCGGCTGTTGCCAGGCGCTCGTTGCGCACGCGCTCGGCGATGTCCAGGTCGAGCTTTTCGAGCTGGCGCTGCTTCTCCTTCAGCTCGCTGCGCTTCTGCGCGAGCTGCTGCACGACATCGCTGCTGTCGAACGACAGCACCACGTCGCCCTTCTTCACCGGGGTTCCGTCGGCGACCAGCTGGGTGACGTTGAACGACCAGATCCGTTCGACCGTGGGCGCGGTCAGGGTGGCGCTGCGACGCGCGAAGACCTCGCCGTCGATCCGCAGCGGACCATCTCCGGCTGGCGGCGCGTGCGCGGGCCGGGACGCGGCACGCTCGGCCGTGGAGGTGTCCACGCGCACGCTCATTCCAGGCAGCAGCGGAAGTTCGCCCTGGCGCGCGAGCGCCACCCTCAGTTCGAAGTAGCGGCCGTCCCCCCACTCCTTCTTCTCGTCCGGGGCCCCGGCGATGGCGGTGATCTTCCCGTCGAGCTCGCGGCCGGGGAAGGCATCGAAGGCGAGGCGCACCGGCTGGCCGACCTTCAGCCCGCGGCGATCCGGTTCGAGTGCCCAGGCCACGACCTCGACGTCGCCGCCGCGAACCACCTGCCCGGCGCGGCTGCCGATCATGGTCGACGAACCTTCGTCGATGCGGCCCCCGATCCAGTTGTTGTTGAAGCCGTGCAGGACCACGCCGTCGCGGTCGGCGCGGACCTCGCCGCGGTCGGCGCGCGCCTGGTAGTAGTCGCGGCGCAGCTCGAGCTTGGAAATCTCGAGCCCGGCATCCGTGCGCCGGCGGACGACGGCTTCCTTCGCGTTCACGAACTCGCGGCGCTTGAGCGCCGCCTCGCGACGCGCGTGGTCGAGCTCGCCCTGGTACTTGTCGTAGTCCAGGTCCGAGATCAGTTCCTTCGGAATGTCGGCATCCACCTTCGCGGTCTCCAGCGCGGCCTCCGCGTCGACCAGCGCGACCTCCGCATCCAGCGCCTTGACCTGCAGCTCGGCGATCTCCTTCGCCGCCCGCGCCCGCGCCTGTTCGATCTGCAGCTCGGCCTCAGGCACCTGCGCCGCCGCCTGGCTGGCGTCGACCCGCAGCAGCACGTCGCCCTTCTTCACCCGCGTGCCCTCGGGCACGTAGTAGCGGATCGTCACCGGCGACATGTTGGATTCCGGCGTGTAGATCACCTGCGCGTCCAGGGCCTCGACCTTGCCGGTGAGCACCACCGCACCGGCCAGCGAAGGGAACAGGACCAGCGACAGGAAGGCCGGCAGCAAGCGGCGCGCCCGCATTCCGGCGCCGCGTGGGTCAGGCCGCGGCCGAGTCATGCTCGATCCTCCCGTCGTGCAGGCGGATGCGGCGCGGCGCGCGCGCGGCGATGTCGTTGTCGTGGGTAACCATCACCACGGTCTGGCCGCCGGCGTGGACTTCGTCGATCAATGCCAGCACGTCGGCGGCACTCTTCGAGTCCAGGTTGCCGGTGGGTTCGTCGGCCAGCAGCATCGCCGGGCGCAACAGCAGCGCGCGCGCGATCGCCGCGCGCTGCATCTGCCCGCCGGACAGCTCCGACGGCCGGTGGTGGCCGCGTTCGTCCAGGCCGACGCGGGCCAACAGCGCTCGCGCATGCGCTTCGGCATCGGCGGGCGGCGCGCGGTGGAAGCGCAGCGGCAGCAGCACGTTCTCCAGCACGGTCAGTCGCGGCAGCAGGTGGAAGCTCTGGAACACGAAGCCGATGCGGCGGTTGCGCAGGTCGCTGGCGGCCTCGTCGTCCAGGCTGGCGACGTCGGTGCCTTCGACCAGGTAGCGGCCCGCGGTCGGGCGGTCGAGGCAACCGAGGATGTTGAGCAGGCTGGACTTGCCCGAACCCGAGGCGCCGGTGATGGCCACGAATTCACCCGCGGCCACGTGCAGGTCCACGCCCGCAAGCGCCTGCACCGCGTGTCCATCCATGTCGTAGCGGCGCTGCACGCCCTGCAATTCGATCACTCGCCGCTCCCCGGCCCCGCATCCCTTCTACCGTCGACCCCTGCGCGCGGCGCCGAGTTCCCGGACGCGGCACGATATCGGCCGCACCTCAGGGGTGCAACCGGCGTGACCCCACGTCGGCACGCCCCTGGTGCCGCTCGAAGCGGAACACGTAGGCGATCCTCACCGGCACCGCGTCCACTTCCACGTCCCCGCGACAGTCGCCTTTTTCCCTCTGTTCCCGCTGGTCCTCGCGGAACCGGCAGATCCGCGCCGGCGAGAACTGCCAGGCCTGGAGCGTGATCATCACCGCTTCCTCGAACGGCACCAGCGCCAGGTCGCCTTCGGTGGCGCAGCCCGCGGCGCCGTGCAGCGGGCCCACGTGAGTCACGTCGCCGCTTTCCGAGAGCCAGAGCTCTACGCAGGCCACCACCGGCCCGACCTCTTCCCCGGAAACGGATGCCGGGAACGGCGGCAGTGGCGCCTCCAGCTCCTGCGGCATCACGAAAAGCTCCAGCGGCTGCATCTCGTACTGCACGGTGCCCCGTTGCAGCAGCAGATGGTGATCGACCCTTGCGACCGAGCTGGCGCAGCCGGCAAGCGACAGCGCCACCACCGCCGCGGCAAGCATCCCGCGGATCACTCGGTGCGTGCTCCGCCGACCGGCGCGGCAGCGTCATCCGGCGGATCCAGGGCGAAGTCGATCGGCACCCGGACCCGGCTGGCGACCGGCTTTCCGTCCTTCATCGCCGGGGTGAATTTCCATTGCTTCACGGCTTCCAGCGACGTCTCCTCGAACACGCCTTCCGGTTCGGCGCGCTCGACCACCGCGTGGGTGACGTTGCCGTGCGCATCCACGTCCACCAGCAGCAGCACCCGGCCGGCGAGGTTGTGCTCGAACGCATACGCGGGGTATCGGGGCGGCGTGAGCGACGGATCGGACATGTCCACGCCTGCAATCGGTCCGGCGGCCGCCTGCGGCGGCTGGGTCGCCCAGGCGGCGAAGGCGAAGGCGATGCCGAGCGAGGCCACGAGCGCGGTACCCAGCACGCGGCGCGGGATGGACGGGGTCGGTTCCTTGAGCATGGCGATTCTCTCCCTGAGTGGATGGCCGAAGCCGAAGTGGCAGCCCAGCGGCGATGCCTGGGCGGCGAGTTGCACCTGCAGCAGCGCCTCGCCGTAGTGGCGGCGCACATCGTGGTAACCGGCGAGCACGGTGGCGTCGCAAGCCAGCTCCTGGTCCTGGCGGAAGCGCGGCATCGCCAGGTGCAGCAGCGGGTTGAACCAGAACAGGCAGCGCAGCGCGGCGGCCAGCGCGTTCGCCGGCACGTCGCCGCGGCGCAGGTGCGCGCGCTCGTGGGCGAGCATCAGCTCGCGCTGCCGCGGGTCGAAGCGCCGGTCGAAACCGGGCGGCACCACGATTCTCGGCGGGAACAGCCCCACCGTGGCCGGCAGCCCGTCCACGTCGTGTTCGGCTTCGCAAACGCAATCGGCGCGTGCCGCCAGTCGGCCCAGGCCGCGCCTGAAGCGCCGCTGCTGCATTGCCATCCATCCCAGGCTGACGAAGATTCCGGCGATCCAGCACACCGCGAGCAGCAGGGCCGGATCGACGCCACCGGCCACGGCGGCTTGCGCCGGCAGGATCGGCATCGGGTACTGCATCGGGAACATCGCGTTGGCCATCGGTGCGTGGTCCACCGCCGGCAGCAACACCGCGACCAGCGCCGCAGGCACCAGCGCCCAGGCGCCGTAGGCCACGCGCGCACCGAACGCCTTGCGCAAGGTGCGGCGCAACAGCAGCACGAGCACGATGGCCGCGCTGGAAGCGAGCGTGGCTTCGAACAGGGTCTCAGGACTTGCCATCGTCGAGCTCCTCGAGCAGCTTGCGCAGGTCCGCGATGTCCTTGCGGCTGAGCTTGCGGTGCTTGCTGAAATGCGACACCAGCGGCGCGACCCGGCCGTCGAACAGCCTCTCCAGCAGGCCCTGGCTCTCGCCCAGCAACCACGCCTCGCGCTCCAGCACGGGGGTATAGAGATAGCGGCGGCCGTCGCGGCTGGCGCGGATCGCGCCCTTGCGCAACAACCGGTTGAGCAGGGTCTTGACCGTGGCTTCCTGCCATTCGCGGCTGCCCGACAGGGACGCGAACACATCCTCGGCGCTGAGCGGGCTGCGTGCCCACAACACTTCCATGACCGCGGATTCAGCTTCGCTGATCGGCATGACGTCGTTTACACCTGTAATCTAGGGCCGAGATTTACACCTGTAAACGCGGCTGTCAAGTGCCGCGGCGGCCGGCCCCCGTGCGGCCTAAAGCGGCCGGGACACGTGCGGGTTGTCGCGCACGTACCAGCGCCAGGGATGCTCGACCGCGCGGCTGATGCCGACCCGCGGCCCGGCCACCGGATCCGGCGGCGGCGGCACCCCGTCGTCGAGGATGGTGTAGCCCTGCTTGCCGGCGACCAGGTCGATGCCGTCGTGGCGGCGGTCGATGCCGAAGGCCTGGGTCAGCCGCGCCGGGCCGCTGCACAGGTCGCGCTCACGTTTCGCCCTGGGGCGCGCGGCGAACATGAGGTCCAGCCCGGCCAGCGGCTCGGCCGCGCGCAACAACACGCCGACCCCCTCGCCCACCTCGCCGCACGAGCAGTTCGCGCACCAGTGCATGCCGTAGGTGAAGTAGACATAGAAATGCCCGGCCTCGCCGAACATGCTGGCGTTGCGCGCGGTCATGCCGCGATACGTGTGCGCGGCGGGGTCGATCGGGCCGCAGTAGGCCTCGACCTCGACGATCCGCGCGCGGCGGCCATCGTCCGCGGCCAGCACCTTGTTCAGCAGTTCCGGCGCCACGAGGCGCGGGTCGCGCCGGAAGAAGGCGCGCGGCAGGCGCCGGCCGCGCCGGCTCACTTCAAGGCGCTGGCGGCTTCGACCACGCGCTCCACGGTGAAGCCGAAATGCTGGAACAGCGCATCTCCCGGCGCGCTGGCGCCGAAGCCGTGCATGCCGACCACGGCGCCGTCCAGGCCGACGAACTTGCGCCAGTAATCGGCGGTGCCGGCCTCGATCGCCAGGCGCTTGCGGCAGGTGGACGGCAGCACCGACTCGCGATAGTCCGCGTCCTGGCGCTCGAAGGCTTCGACGCAGGGCATTGACACCACGCGCACGCCTTCACCGAGCCGCGCGGCCGCCTCCATCGCCAGCCCCACTTCCGAGCCGGTCGCGATCAGGATCAGCTCCGGCGCACCGGCGGAATCCTTCAGCACGTAGCCGCCGCGCGCGATCGTCCGCAGCTGCGCGTCGTCGCGCGCCTGGTGCGGCAGGTTCTGGCGCGAGAACACCAGGCAGCTCGGGCCGTCGGTCCGCTCGATCGCGGCCTTCCAGGCGACCGCGGATTCCACCGCGTCGCAGGGCCGCCAGACGTCGTTGTTGGGGATGTAACGCAGCGCCGCCAGGTGCTCCACCGGCTGGTGGGTGGGGCCGTCCTCGCCCAGGCCGATCGAGTCGTGGGTGTAGACATGCAGCGCGCGCGCGCCCATCAACGCGCTCATGCGCACCGCGTTGCGCGCGTAGTCGCTGAACACCAGGAAGGTGGCGTCGTAGGGAATGAAACAGCCGTGCAGCGCCAGGCCGTTGGAGATCGCGGTCATCGCGAACTCGCGCACGCCGAAGTACACGTAGTTGGCGTCGGCGTCCTCGCCCGCAACCGACTTGCTGCCCTTCCACAGGGTCAGGTTCGAATGCGCCAGGTCGGCGGAACCGCCGACCAGTTCCGGCAGCAGTGGCGCGTAGGCCTCGATCGCCATCTGCGAAGCCTTGCGCGAGGCCACGGTGTGGCCGTCGGCCTGCAGCTTCGCGATGAACGCGTCCGCGTCGGCGGCGAAGCCCTCGGGCAGCTCGCCGCGGGAGCGCCGGACCAGTTCGTCCGCTTCGGCCGGGTGGCGCGCCGCGTAGGCGTCGAACAACTGGTTCCACTGGTGCTCGCGCACCTTGCCGGCGTTGCCGGCGCGCCACGCGGCACGGATGTCGTCGGGAATCTCGAACGGGCCATGCGGCCAGCCCAGCGCCTCGCGGGTGGCGGCGACCTCGTCCTTGCCCAGCGGCGCGCCGTGCGAAGACTCCTTGCCGGCCTTGTTCGGCGACCCGAAGCCGATCGTGGTCCGGCAGCACACCAGCACCGGCTTGCCGCGCGACTGCATGGCGTCCTCGATCGCCGCCTTGATCGCGTCGGCGTCGTGGCCGTCGACGTCGCGGATCACGTGCCAGCCATAGGCCTCGAAGCGCGCGGGGGTGTCGTCGGTGAACCAGCCTTCGACCGCGCCGTCGATCGAGATGTGGTTGTCGTCCCAGAACGCAACCAGCTTCTCCAGGCCCCAGGTGCCCGCCAGCGAGGCGGCCTCGTGGGAGATGCCTTCCATCATGCAGCCATCGCCCATGAACACCCAGGTGCGGTGGTCGACGACCGCGAATTCGGGGCGGTTGAAGCGCTGCGCCAGCAGCTTCTCGGCGAGGGCGAAGCCGACGGCGTTGGCGAAGCCCTGGCCCAGCGGCCCGGTGGTGGTCTCCACGCCCGGGGTCATGAAGTTCTCCGGGTGTCCCGGGGTCTTCGAATGCAGCTGCCGGAACCGCTTCAGTTCTTCCAGCGGCAGGTCGTAGCCGGACAGGTGCAGCAACGCGTACTGCAGCATCGAGCCGTGGCCGTTGGAGAGCACGAAGCGGTCTCGGTTGAACCACTTCGGATTGTTCGGGTTGTGCTGCAGATAGTCGTTCCACAGCACTTCGGCGATGTCGGCCATGCCCATCGGCATGCCCGGGTGGCCGGATTTCGCCGCCTCCACCGCGTCGATGGCGAGGAAACGGATGGCATTGGCGAGGTCGCGGCGGCTGGGCGTCGGCATGGGTCTCGAATCAGGTTTGCGCCCGGCGAACCGCGGGCGCCCCATTGTCCCACCCGTGGATGAGCGCCGCCAGCGAATGGCGCCGCGACTGCGGCGTAAGCGCGACAGAGGCTCCCCTGAAAGCCCTGGGCGCGCCAACGATGGCAGGAACCTTAGGGCGTCGGCGCCGCAGCCGCGGCAAGGACGATTCCATGTCCGCGACAGAGTGAGGTGTGGATACTCCTTTCAGGCGAGTCTTGCATCTCCGAACACAAGGTGTCAACAGCAACAAGACGACATTCGTTCGGAATCTCCATACGGTCTGGTGCGACGGTCCACTCCCGGAGCCTCTTCGGATGAAGCGTTTCGCCGACCGCCTGCGCGAGGCCCGCATCGCCGCGGGCCTGACCCAGGAACAGCTCGGCTTCGCGGTCGGCGTCACCAAGTCGTCGGTGTCGGCCTGGGAGAACGGCCGCGAGACCCCGAGCTTCCGGATGTTGCCGGCCTTGCGCCGCGAGCTCGGCCGCTCGCTGGACGAACTGGTCTGCGGCCTGGGCACCGGCGAAGCGAGCACGGTGGGCGAGCCGCGCCCGCCCTACCCGGCGCGCGAGGCCTCGCCGGTCGCCCGCGACGAGAAGGAACGCGCCCTGCTGCAGCGCTTTCGCAACCTGCCGCCGCGACGCAAGGCGGCGCTGCTCGACCTGCTGCGGCCCGAGGCCGAGGCGTCCGCGTCGGAGCGCAAGCCGCGCCCGAAGCGCGCCTGAGCGGCCGCGACCGGCCGCTCAACCGGCGCTGGCGGGCACCTCGGCGACCTCTTCCTCGCCGCGCGAAACCACGCTGGCGATCATCAGGTCGCCGGTCACGTTGATCGTGGTCCGGCACATGTCCAGCAACCGGTCCACGCCGAGGATCAGGCCGATGCCTTCCGGCGGCACCCCGACCATGCCGCAGATCAGCGCCACCACCGGCAGCGATCCCGCCGGCACGCCGGCGGTGCCGATGCCGCCGAGGATGCACACGAACATGACGGTGGCCTGATGCACCAGGGTCAGCTCGACGCCGAAGAACTGGGCCAGGAACAGCACGGTCACGCCCTCGAAGAGCGCGGTGCCGTTCTGGTTGGCGGTGGCGCCGACGGTCAGCACGAAGCGCGAGACTTTGGAAGGCAGCTTCAGCTCGGTCTCGGCGACGTGCAGCGCGGTCGGCAGGGTGGCGTTGGAGGAGGCGGTCGAGAACGCCATCACCATCGCTTCCTGGATGCCGCGGAAGAAGTGCAGCGGCGACCTCCGGGCGAGGAAGCGCAGCGCCAGCGAGTAGACCACGAACATGTGGATCGCCAGCGCCAGCAGGACCACGCCGACGTAGGCGCCGAGCCGCGCCAGCAGGTCCCAGCCGAACAGCGCGGCGAGGTTGAACATGAAACAGAACACCGCGTAAGGCGCGAGCCGGATCACCAGCCCGATCAGCACCATCGAGACCTCGAACAGGCCCTGGATGCCGCGCAGCAGGGTCCGGGTGCCGGGCGAATCGGTCAGCACCAGGCCGATGCCGAGCATCAGCGCGAAGAACATCACCGCCAGGATCGCGTTGCCCGCAGCGGCGCCGACCACGTTGTCGGGGACGATGGACAGCAGCATGTTCAGGCCCTGCGGCTGGTCGCGGCTGCCGCTGACGATCGCCTGGGCGCGCTCGGCACCTTCGCTGAGCAATTGCTGCGCGGTCGCCTGGTCGACGCCGGCGCCCGGCTGCAGCCAGTTCACCAGCGCCAGGCCCAGCGCCACCGCGATGCCCGAGACCAGCACCGTATAGCCGAGCGTCCGCCAGCCGATCCGGCCGAGCGCGCGCACGTCGCCCATTTCGGCCACGCCGACCACCAGCGCCGAGAACAGCAACGGCAGCACCAGCATGAAGATCAGGCGCAGGAACAGGGTGCCGACCGGCTCGGTGACCCATTCGGTCAGGCCCCGCACCCAACCGGCGTCGGCGCCGCCGGCGTAGTGGGCCACCAGGCCCACGACCAGGCCGGCGATGAAGCCGATGGCCATTTTCCAGTGCAGCGGAAGGCGTTCCCGCTGGGCGGCAGGCTGGGTCGATTGCGACATCTGGAGTTCCCCGGAAACCGCCCCCGACTTTAACACCAGGCCGGCGGCGGACCTGGGCCCGCGCCCTGAATGCGGGCGGCGTGAAGGTCGCGTGGACGGGTTCGCGGGGTCGCTCGGCTACCGTACCCGGACTCGGTTCCGCCCGACGTTTGCGGACCGTACCGGGGGATCCGTGAACATCGAAAGCACCAAGACCCGCCGGCGCACCCGCGCCGCCGCTACGCCCGCCACCCGCCAGGCCAGCAAGGCCGCCGCTCCCCCGTCCAGCGATCCGCTGCTGCAGCTGCTGACGGCAATGCAGGACGTCAGCGCGGGCGACTTCAGCGCGCGGCTGCCACAGCACTGGGACGGGATCGAAGGCAAGCTCGCCTCCGCCTTCAACGACATCGTCGCGCAGAACAAGCGCCTCGCCGCCGAGCTCGCCCGGGTCGGGCAGAAGGTCGGCCGCCAGGGCCAGACCCGGCAGCGCATCGCGCCCGCCGCCCGCCAGGGCGCCTGGGCCGAGATGGAACAGTCGGTCAACCAGCTCATCGACGACCTGGTACGGCCGGTGGACACCATCACCGAGGCCATGGCCGGCGTGGCCAAGGGCGACCTCACCCGGACCGTGCCGCTGGAGGCCGACGGCCGCCCGCTGCAGGGCGAGTTCCTGCGCTCGGCCAACATCGTCAACCGCATGATCGAGCAGATGGGCGAGTTCTCGTCCGAGGTCACGCGCGTGGCGCTGGAGGTGGGCACCGCCGGCCTGCTCGGCGGCCAGGCCAAGGTCAAGGGCGTGTCCGGCGTCTGGAAGGACCTGACCGACTCGGTCAACCAGATGGCCAACAACCTCACCGCGCAGGTGCGCAACATCTCCGAAGTGACGATCGCCGTGGCCAACGGCGACCTCTCGCGCAAGATCACCGTGGACGTGCGCGGCGAGATCCTGCAGCTGAAGGAAGCCATCAACACGATGGTGGACCAGCTGCGCGGCTTCGCCTCGGAAGTGACCCGCGTGGCCCGCGAGGTCGGCACCGAGGGCAAGCTCGGCGGCCAGGCGATCGTGCCCGGCGTGGCCGGCACCTGGAAGGACCTGACCGATTCGGTCAACGCAATGGCCTCGAACCTCACCTCGCAGGTGCGCAACATCGCCGAGGTGACCACCGCGGTGGCCAAGGGCGACCTGTCGCGCAAGATCACCGTGGACGTGCGCGGCGAGATCCTCGAGCTCAAGAACACCATCAACACCATGGTGGACCAGCTCAACGGTTTCGCGGCGGAGGTGACCCGCGTGGCGCGCGAGGTGGGCACCGAGGGCAAGCTCGGCGGCCAGGCGCAGGTGCCGGACGTCGCCGGCACCTGGAAGGACCTCACCGACCACGTCAACTCGATGGCGTCGAACCTGACCCTGCAGGTGCGCAACATCGCCGACGTGACCACGGCGGTGGCCAAGGGCGACCTGTCGCGCAAGATCACCGTGGACGTGCGCGGCGAGATCCTGCAGCTCAAGGAAACCATCAACACGATGGTGGACCAGCTCAACGGCTTCGCCGCGGAGGTGACCCGCGTGGCGCGCGAGGTGGGTACGGAAGGCAAGCTCGGCGGCCAGGCCCAGGTCCCGGGCGTCGCCGGCACCTGGAAGGACCTCACCGACAACGTCAACTCGCTCGCCTCCAACCTCACCGGCCAGGTGCGCAACATCGCCGAGGTGACCACCGCGGTGGCGCGCGGCGACCTGTCGCGCAAGATCACCGTCGACGCCCAGGGCGAAATCCTGCAGCTCAAGGACACCGTCAACACGATGGTGGACCAGCTCAACGGCTTCGCCGCGGAGGTGACCCGTGTGGCGCGCGAGGTGGGCACCGAGGGCAAGCTCGGCGGCCAGGCGCAGGTGCCGGGCGTCGCCGGCACCTGGAAGGACCTCACCGACAACGTCAACTCGATGGCGTCCAACCTCACCGCCCAGGTCCGCAACATCGCCGAGGTGACCACCGCGGTGGCGCGCGGCGACCTGTCGCGCAAGATCGGCGTGGACGTGAAGGGCGAGATCCTGGAGTTGAAGGACACCATCAACACGATGGTCGACCAGCTCAACGGCTTCGCCGCCGAGGTGACCCGCGTGGCGCGCGAGGTCGGCACCGAGGGCAAGCTCGGCGGCCAGGCCCAGGTGCCTGGCGTCGCCGGCATCTGGAAGGACCTCACCGACAACGTCAACTCGATGGCGTCCAACCTCACCACCCAGGTGCGCAACATCGCCGAGGTGGCGACCTCGGTGGCCAAGGGCGACCTGTCGCGCAAGATCGCGGTGGACGCGCAGGGCGAGATCGCCCAGCTGAAGGACACCATCAACACGATGGTGGACCAGCTCAACGGCTTCGCCGCGGAAGTGACCCGCGTGGCCCGCGAGGTGGGCACCGAGGGCAAGCTCGGCGGCCAGGCGCAGGTGCCGGGCGTGGCCGGCACCTGGAAGGACCTGACCGACAACGTCAACTCGATGGCCACCAACCTCACCGCCCAGGTGCGCGGCATCGCCAAGGTGGTGACCGCGGTCGCGAACGGCGACCTGCACAAGAAGCTGACGGTGGAGGCCAAGGGCGAGATCGCCGAGCTGGCCGATACCATCAACGCGATGACCGGCACCCTGGCGATCTTCGCCGACCAGGTGACCACGGTGGCGCGCGAGGTGGGCGTCGAGGGCCGCCTCGGCGGCCAGGCCAAGGTGCCGGGCACCGCCGGCATCTGGAAGGACCTGACCGCGAACGTGAACCAGCTCGCGGCCAACCTCACCACCCAGGTGCGCGCGATCGCCGAGGTGGCGACCGCGGTGACCCAGGGCGACCTGACCCGCTCGATCACCGTGGACGTGCGCGGCGAGCTGGCCGACCTGAAGGACAACATCAACTCGATGATCGGCACCCTGCGTGCTACGACCGAGTCGAACCGCGAACAGGACTGGCTGAAGACCAACCTGGCCAAGTTCTCGGACATGATGCAGGGCCAGCGCGACCTGCTGACCCTGGGGCGGATGCTGCTGTCCGAGCTGGCGCCGCTGATGGACGCGCAGCAGGGCCTGATGTACGTGGTCGAAGAGCACGGCGACGCCGCCGGCGACCGCCGCCTGCGCCAGCTCGCCGGCTACGCCGACGCCGACAGCGCGCCGGCCGCGCGCACCCTGCGCTTCGGCGAGGGCCTGGTCGGCCAGTGCGCCGCGCAGGCGCGGCTGATCCTGCTCGAGGACGTGCCGCCGGGCACGGTGCAGATCGAATCCGGCCTGCTCAATGCGGTGCCGCGCAGCGTGATCGTGCTGCCGGTGCTGTTCGAGGACCAGGTCAAGGCTGTGATCGAGCTGGCCTCGCTGGCCGAGTTCACCCCGACCCAGCGCACCTTCCTGGAGCAGCTCTCCAACTCGATCGGCATCGTGCTGAACACGATCGAGGCGACGATGCGCACCGAGCACCTGCTGTCGCAGTCGCAGCAGCTCGCGGCGGAGCTGCAGTCGCAGCAGAAGGAGCTGCAGCAGACCAACGAGGACATCGCGCTCAAGGCCGCGCTGCTGGCGGAGCAGAAGGCCGAAGTGGAGCAGAAGAACCAGCAGATCGAGCACGCCCGGCGCGCGCTCGAGGAAAAGGCCGCGGAACTGGCGCTCACCTCGCGCTACAAGTCCGAGTTCCTGGCCAACATGTCGCACGAGCTGCGCACGCCGCTGAACTCGATCCTGATCCTGGGCCAGCAGCTTGCCGAGAATGCCGACACCAACCTGACCGCGCGCCAGGTGGAGTTCGCCAAGACCATCCATGCCGCCGGCACCGACCTGCTGCATCTGATCAGCGACATCCTCGACCTGTCCAAGATCGAGTCCGGCACGGTCACGGTGGACAGCGAGGACATCCGCTTCTCGCATTTGCGCGAGAACATGGAGCGCGGCTTCCGCCACGAGGCCGAGCGCCGCCACCTGGACTTCTCGGTGGAGTTCGCGCCGGAGCTGGGCAAGTCGCTCAATTCCGACCCCAAGCGCCTGCAGCAGATCCTCAAGAACCTGCTCTCGAACGCGTTCAAGTTCACCGAGCAGGGCAGCGTGCGCCTGTCCGCCGGGGTCGCCGCGGGCGGCTGGACCCCGGAGCACCCGGTGCTGTCGCAGGCTTCCACGGTGGTCGCGTTCCAGGTGAGCGACACCGGCATCGGCATCTCGCCGGAAAAGCAGAAGATCGTGTTCGAAGCGTTCCAGCAGGCCGATGCCGGCACCTCGCGCAAGTACGGCGGCACCGGCCTGGGCCTGGCGATCAGCCGCGAGATCGCCGGC
Organism: Lysobacter sp.; assembly: GCA_044464395.1. Taxonomy (GTDB): domain Bacteria; phylum Pseudomonadota; class Gammaproteobacteria; order Xanthomonadales; family Xanthomonadaceae; genus Cognatiluteimonas. The sequence continues at coordinate 290,943 of JBIQLI010000001.1, read as the reverse complement.
CTGCTCGGCGGCGAACTCAAGCTCGAGAGCGCCCCGGGCAAGGGCAGCACCTTCACCCTCTACCTGCCGCTGAACTACATGGGCGCGGCCACCCCCGAACAGCCGCGCGAGCGCCTGCGCGCGCAGGACGCCGCCGCGCGGGCGCAGGCGCTGCGCAACGAGGCCAACTCGGAGCCGGCGGTGGAGGTCGAGGACGACCGCGCCGACATCGCGCCCGGCGAGCCGTCGCTGCTGGTGGTCGAGGACGACCCCCGCTACGCCGCGGTGCTGCGCGACCATGCCCGTTCGCTCGGCTTCAAGGTGCTGGTCGCCGGCCGCGGCGCCGACGCGTTGCGGCTGGTGCGCGAATACCGGCCGAGCGCGATCACCCTCGACATCTTCCTGCCGGACATGCTCGGCTGGACCGTGCTGGCGCGCCTCAAGCAGGACCCCACCACCCGCCACATCCCGGTGCAGGTGGTCACCGTCGAGGAGGAGCGCCACCACAGCATCGAGCGTGGCGCCTTCGCCTACCTGGCCAAGCCGGCGGACAACGAGAGCATCGCCGCGGCGCTGCAGCGGATCAAGGAATACACCCTGCCCCGGGTCAAGAAGCTGCTGGTGGTCGAGGACGACGCCGCCGAGCGCATGGGCATCGAGGAACTGATCCGCCACGACGACGTCGACATCGACACCGCCGGCAGCGGCGAGGAAGCGCTCGCCGCGCTCGGCCGCGAGCGCTACGACTGCGTCGTGCTCGACCTGAAGCTGCCGGACATGACCGGCTTCGACCTGCTCGACCGGATCCAGGAGCTGGACGGCCTGCGTGACCTGCCGATCGTGGTGTTCACCGGCAAGGAGCTCAGCGCCGATGAGGACCAGCGGCTGAAGAAGGCGGCCAAGTCGGTGGTGATCAAGGGCGTGGAATCGCCCGAGCGCCTTCTCGACGAGACCGCGCTGTTCCTGCACCGGGTGGTCGCCGACCTGCCGCCGGCCAAGCGGCGCATGGTCCAGCGCCTGCACGAATCCGACGAGGCGCTGCGCGACAAGCGGGTGCTGGTGGTGGACGACGACGTGCGCAACATCTTCGCCCTGTCCAGCGTGCTCGAGCGCCACGGCATGGAGGTGCTGACCGCGGGCACCGGCCAGGAGGCGATCGAGAAGGTCGCCCAGGACGCAGACATCGACCTGGTGCTGATGGATATCATGATGCCGGGCATGGACGGCTACGACACGATGCGCGCCATCCGCGAGGATCCCGAATCCCGCGCGCTGCCGATCATCGCCCTGACCGCCAAGGCGATGAAGGGCGACCGCGAGAAGTGCCTCGAGGCCGGGGCGTCGGACTACCTGGCCAAGCCGGTGGTGACCGACCAGCTCCTGGGAGTGTTGCGGCAGTGGCTGCACCGCTGACCTCGCCCGGGACCGCCGCGCAGGAGCCGGTCAACATCCTGCTGGTCGACGACCAGCCGGGCCGGCTGCTGACCTACCGCGCGATCCTGGAGCCACTGGGCGAACGCCTGGTCGACGCGTCCAGCGGCGAGGAAGCGCTGCGCCTGCTGATGGAGGACGAATACGCGGTCATCCTGCTGGACGTGAACATGCCGGGGATCGACGGTTTCGAGACAGCGAGCCTGATCCACCAGCATCCGCGCTTCGAGCGGGTGCCGATCATCTTCGTCACCGCGGTCAACGTCACCGACATGGACCGCCTGCGCGGCTACAAGCTGGGCGCGGTGGACTACGTGATGGTGCCGGTGATCCCGGAGATCCTGCGCAGCAAGGTCGTGGTCCTGGCCGAGCTGTTCCGCAAGCGCCGCGAGCTGCAGCAGGCCAACGCCGAGCTGGCGGCGGAAAAGGCGCGCGAGCTGGACCGGTTGAACGACTCGCTGCGGATCGCCAACGCCGAGCTGGCCGCGCGCAACCAGGAACTGCACCGCGAGGTGGGCGAGCGCGCGCGGGCCGAGCAGCGGCTGCGCTTCCTGGCCGACACCATCCCCTCGATCGTCTGGACCTGCGCCCCGGACGGCACGGTCACCTACGCCAACCGCCACTGGTACGAGTACTACGGCCGCACCGCCGATGGCGGTCCCGCCGAATTGACCCGGCTGATGCTGCACCCCGACGACGCGGAGCCGGTGCGCGAACTGGTCACCCGCTCGCTGCAGTCGGGCGAGAAGTTCGAGTTCGAGGCGCGCCACCGCTCGCACGACGGCGACTACTGCTGGTACATGACCCGTGCCGTGCCGTGGCGTGACGAGCACGACAATGTCACCTCATGGTTCGGCATCTCCACCAGCGTGCACGAGATGAAGCAGCTGATGGAGCAACTGCAGGAAGCCGACCGGCGCAAGGACGAGTTCCTCGCCACCCTCGCCCACGAACTGCGTAACCCGCTGGCGCCGCTGCTCAATGCATTGAATGTGCGGCGCATCTCCAACCCTGCTGCAGACGCGGACCCGCTGCAGGGGCTGATGGAGCGGCAGCTTTCGTTGCTGGTACGGCTGATCGACGACCTGATGGACGTCGCCCGCATCACTCGCGGCAAGCTGGTGCTGCGCCCGGGACAGACCCACCTGCGCCAGGTGCTGGACTCGGCGGTCGAAACCGCGCGGCCCCAGCTCGAGCAGGGCCGCCACGAGCTCGCGCTCGATCTTCCCGACGGCGACCTCCCGCTGCGCGTGGACGAGGTGCGGCTGTCGCAGGTGTTCGCCAACCTGCTCAACAACGCGTCGAAATATTCCGATCCGGGCAGCCCGATCCAGCTGTCCGCGCGCATGCTGGACGGCGGCATCGAAGTGGTGGTGCGCGACACCGGCATCGGCCTGAGCCAGGACCAGGCGCAGCGCATCTTCGACCTGTTCATCCAGGCGGACACCGCCGTCGACCGTGCCCGCGGTGGACTCGGCATCGGCCTGACCCTGGTCCAGCAACTGGTCGAGATGCACGGCGGCAAGGTGTCCGTGCACAGCGAGGGGCCCGGGCGCGGCGCCGAGTTCCGGGTATGGTTGCCGGGGACGCTGGTCGAATCCGGCGCCCTGCCCGCGCCGGTGCCGGCGGCCGCGGAAGCCCCCGACGACCAGGCACCGGCAGGCGGCGACGGCCGCCGCGCGCTGGTCCTCGACGACAACCGCGACGCGGCCGACACGCTGGCGATGATGCTCGAGCTGCTCGGTTTCGAGGTGCGCACGCTGTACGACCCCGCACTGTTCGACGACGCCTTCGCCGGCTTCGCGCCGGATGTCGTCTTCCTCGACGTCGGCATGCCCGGGCGCAGCGGCTACGACGTCGCCCACGACCTGCGGCGCATGCCCGGCGGCGCGGAGGTGCTGCTGGTGGCGGTGACCGGCTGGGGCCAGCCCGAGGACCGCAAGCGATCGCGCGAGGCCGGCTTCGACCGGCACCTGGTCAAGCCACCGGAACTGCCCGCGATCCAGGCAATCTGCCGGCTGCTGGGCGAACGGGCCAAGGACACGGCGGCATGAGCCCGATGGATCCGTCCTGGCTCGACCGCCTGGCGCACGACCTGCGCGGCCCCCTGGGGCCGTTGCAGACTGCCAGCTACCTGCTGCAGCGCGACGACCTCGAGCCGGCACGCCGCCAGGAGCTGCTGGGCATGCTCGAGCGCCAGACCCGGCGCCTGGCGCGGATGCTCGACGAGCTCGACGACTGGGCCCGCGCGGGGCGCGGCCGCCTGCTCGGCGAGCGCAGCGAATGCGAACTGGCATTGCTGCTGGATTACGCGCTTGTCGGCGGCGGGATCCGCGGCGCGCAGGTCGACGACGACGGCAACATCGCGGTCGTGCTCGCCGACGAACAGCGGCTGACCCAGCTGCTGCGCACCCTGCTCGACTTCGCCCAGGCCCGCGGCGGGCTGGCCGGCATCTGCCTGCGCAGCGCCGACGGTCGCGCCCGACTCGAGATCGGCGTCGCCGGCCAGGAAGTCTCCGCCGAGGAAGCGGGCGCCCTGTTCACCGCGCCGCAACGCGAGCCCTTCGACGAGGGCCTCGGCCTGCGCCTGCTGCTGGCGCGCGAGATCGCGCAGGCGCATGGCGGCGAGCTCGAGGCACGCCACGTCGACGGCCAGCTGGTCCTGGCCTGCGGGCTGCCCGTGTCGTCGCAGGACGCCGCTCAGGGATAGAGCGGCGGCAGCGGCTCCGTCGCCGCGCCCGGCGCGCCGCGCCAGTGCGGCCCCTTCGCGAACGCCTTGCGCAACGCCGAGCGCGCGGCGGCCGGGTTGCCGTCGCTCCAGCGCGCGCGTTGCAGCGCCTGCACCGCGTCGCGTTGCGCGGCATCGTCCAGCCGCTCCAGCACTTCGTCGAGCCCATGCGCGGGTGGCGACGCGCTTGCGCACAGGGCATCGCCGATGTCGCCCAGGTCGCCCGACTGCAGGGCGCGACGCAACGTGCCGGCAGATCCTGCCGGTGCCGTCTTCGCGTCCGCGGGCGCGGCGCTGGCCGCAGCCGGCCTGCGGTGCAGCCCCCAGGCCAACGTCAACAGCCAGGCCAGGGCGAACAGCACGGTGGCGAAGGCCCACGGACGGACCGGATCCTGCACGAAGGGAATCCGCAACAGGCCGCCGCGGTCCGCGTCGGTGGAAGGGCGCACGGCCGGCGCGGTGGGCGACGCGGGAGGCGCCGACGCGCCCGCGCGGCCCGGCGCCACCTCGAGGTGCAGTGGCGGCACCGACGCGACTTTCGCTGCGGCGGCATCCACGTCCCACCACGCGACGCGCGGCCCCGCGACGTCCAGCGTCCCCGCCTCGGCCGGCACGATCGAGAACCGGCGCGACGCGGTGACGCGCGGGCGGCCATCCACGAAACGCTCGTCCACCTGCACCGGGTCGGCGAACACCTGGGCACCATCGATCGGCGGCAATTCGAGCGCCGGAAGTTGCGCGGCCGTGGCGCCGTCCGCGGTGGCCTCCAGGGTGACGGTCGCCGCCGCGCCGGCGCGCGCCTGTTTCGGGCTCGCCGCCCAGCGCAGCGACAGCCCGCGCAGCGGCAGCCACGGCTGCGGCGCCGCGTCCGGGATCGGCCGCACCTGCAGTCGTTTCGGCGCGCCACTGGCCTGCAGCGCGTCGTTGCCGCCGCCGAAGAAGTCGTCGAAGAAGCCGCCGACGCCGCGCCCGCGAAACCGCGCACCGGGAATCTCGAGCGGGCCGCTGCGCTCCGGGATCAGCAGGTAGTGGCGCTCGATCACCGTGTAGCGGCGGCCGTCGATGTCGCGGGTGTAGCGCACGTCCTCGCCGACCCGCTGCAGCGTCGCACCGTCGGGTTCGGCCTGGTCGAGCTGGCCGGACATCAGCGGCACGGCGACGTAGAGCCGGACCACGTAGCCCACCGCCTGCTGCACGAAGGGCGCGCGCGCGTCGGCCTCTGCCTCGATGAACGCGATGTCGCCGGCATGCGCCGGGCGCGGTGCCGAGCCGTCGACGGTCAGCGTCAATGCGGGGGTGCGCGTGCCGGCGACCTCCAGCGGCGGCACCTCCAGCACCCCCTCGCGCAGCGGCTCCAGGGCAACGCCGAACAGCGTGCGCACCTGGCTGCGGCCGTTGACCTGCTGGAAGCTGCGGCTGCTGCTGTGGCCGCTCAGGCGGAAGTCGCGCAGCAGCGGCGCATAGTCGGGCGTGCCCGCGGTCGCGCCGCCGACCTCGATGTTGAGCGTGGCGGTCTCGCCGAGGGCGATGTGGTCGCGGTCCAGCCAAGCGCGCACGACCTTGCCCTGCGCCTGCGCCAGCGGTGCGAGCAGCAGCCAGGCCAACAGCAACGCGAGCACGGGCGCGCCCCGGCGGGTCATGGCCGCAGCCCCTTGCGCCGCTGGTATTCGAGCCGGAAGCGTGCGCGCAACAGGCCACCCGGGTCGTCGGGCACGCGCCGCAGCCAGGCCTCGTTGGCCAGCCGCTGCTCGCGCTCCGCGTCGGATTCGCTGCGCTCGCCCGGCTGCGGACGCCCCTGCCGGTCCTCCTGGCCTTCCTCGCCGGGCTGCATCGCCTCGCGCATGCGCTCGCGCTGCGCCGCGTCGGCCTCGGACTGCGCGTCCGCGTCGGGTGGCGGCGCCTGCCCCGCCTGCGCCCCGCGTTCGCCAGGCGCCTGCTTCTGCTTGCCGTCCTGGTCCGGCTTCGAACGGGGCTGCTGTTGCCCGTCGCCATCCGGTTGCGGTTGCGGCTGCGCCTGCATGCGCTTGCGCACCGCTTCGCGGTTGGCGATGGCGTCGGCCATGCCGGGCTGCAGCTGCAGCGCGCGATCGTAGGCCTCCAGCGCCTCGTCGTAGCGGCCCTGTTGCGCGAGCGCGTTGCCGCGGTTGTAGGCGGCGTCGGCGCCCGGCAGGTCCTGCCAGGCCTCCAGCGCCGCGGCGTAGTCGCCGCTGCGGTAAGCCTTCGCCCCCCGCTCCAGGCGCGCATGCGCCTGCTGGTCGCTGCGTTGCCACAGGTCGGCGGGCCGGGCCGACGCCGGTTGCCACGACAGCAGCAGGCACGCCGCCAGCAGCGCCAGCGCGCCGCCGCGACGGAACCCGAATGCGACCAGCAGCAGCAACGGCAGCAGCAACCAGTAGCCTTGGTCCTGCCACGCGCTCGCGGTGCCGCCGGCGGATTCGCCGCCGCTGCCGTCGCGCGGATCCAGCAAGCGCAGCGTCGCCAGCGGATCGGCGCTGGCCAGCGCCGCATAAGCGCCGTCGCCCGCGGTGGCGAGCGCGCGCAAGGAGGCTTCGTCGAGCGCGGCGTGGCGGATGCCGCCGCTGCTGTCGCGCCAGGCCGCGCCGGCCGCGCTGCCGAGCCCGAGCACCGAGACCCGGTATCCGCTGGCCGCGGCGTCGCGCGCCGCATCCCTCGCGTCGCCCCCGGCCGCACCGGTCAGCAGCAGGATGTCGCCGCTCGCGAAGCCCGCCTGGCGCAGCAGGTCGGCCGCCATCGCGATCGCGCGGTCGGCGCGCGCGGGCGCGTCCACGTCGCCGGGCATGATGTCCGGCGACAGTGCATCCAGGAACAGGGCCACGTTGCGCGCGTCGCTGGTCAGCGGCGCCACCACGAACGGCTCCTCGGCGTAGACCAGCATGCCGACGTCGCCGCCGGCGCGCCGCTCGAACAGCTCGGCCAGCCGGGCTCGCGCCTGGGCCAGGCGCGAGGGCGGCAGGTCGGAAGCGGCGATGCTGCCCGACAGGTCGAGTGCGACGACCAGCGGCGCACGCGGCTGCCACAGCGGTTGCGGGCTGCGCTGCCAGGATGGTCCGGCCAGCGCGAGCACCGCCATGGCCGCCGCGATGCAGGCGGGCAGCCACCCCCAGCGATGGCGCCAGCGTTCGCGCGGCGCCGCGTCCAGCAGGTGCGGCAAAAGATGCGGATCGACGACCCCGCGCCAGGGATCGCGTGCGGCACTGCGCCGCCGCCACGCCCAGGCCAGCATCGGCAGCAGTGCCAGCGCCCACAGCCATTGCGGGCGCAGGAAATGCAGCGCGTCCAGGAACCCGGCGGGACTCATGCCAACCTCCTTCGCGGCAGCACGCTGGCCAGCAGCAACAGCGCGGACCCCGCCGCCAGCGGCCATGGGTAGCGCTCGATCCGCGGCCGCAGCGGCTGCGCCGCGCGCGGCACCGGTTCGAGCCGGTCGATCTCGGCGTAGATGCCGGCCAGTTCGCTGGTATCGCGCGCGCGGAACGCCTTGCCGCCGGTCATCCCGGCGATCCGCCGCAGCGTCGCCTCGTCGATGTCGTCACCGCCGGGCAGGCGGATGGGCATGCCGAACACGGACAGTGCGCGGCGGTTGCTGCCGAAGGCGATGGTGTGGATGCGGATGCCGCGCGCGCGGGCCAGCTGCGCCGCCTTCAGCGGCTCCAGCAGGCCTGCGGTGTTGACCCCGTCGGTGAGCAGGATGAGGGCGCGGTCGTCGCGGTTGGCTCCGTCGTCCGCGTCGCCGGCATCGTCGTCCGCTGACATGCGCTTCACTGCGAGCCCGATCGCGTCGCCGATCGCGGTCTCGCGACCGGCGAGGCCGACCACGGTGTCGAGCAGCTGCTGGCGGACCGATCCCAGGTCGTAGGTCATGGGGGTGAGCGCGTAGGCGCGCTGGCCGAACACCACCAGGCCGACCCGGTCGCCCGCGCGCCGGTCGAGGAAGTCGGCGATCACCGCCTTGGCCGCGGTCAGGCGGTCGACCACGCGGCCACCCAATTCCATGTCCTCGTCGGCCATGCTGCCGGACAGGTCCACCGCCAGCATCAGTTCGCGCCCGGCTTGCGGCGGCTGCACCGCGTCGCCAAGCTGCTGCGGCCGCGCGGCGGCGACACACAGCAGCAACCAGCCGAGCCAGGCCAGCCAGTGCGCGCCGCCGGCGCTCCGGCCCGGCCCGCGACGTGCCGCGATCGCATCGAGGCGGTCGCCGTACGGAACCCGCAGGGCCGCGCCCGCCACGCGCGCCTGCGGCAGCAGCACGCGCAGCAACCAGGGCAGCGGCAGCGCGAGCAGCAGCCATGGCCAGGCGAAGCCATCCACGCCGAGGGTGGCCAGCACCCCGCTCATGCCGCGCCCATCCATTCCAGATAGCGCTGGCGCGCACGCGGCAGCAGCGCGTCGACCGCGGCGGCGTCGACCCCGCCGCGCCAGGCCGCCTCCACCAGCAAGCGGCCCTCCAGCCCCTCGAACAACGGCACCTTCGCGCCCGCGTCCAGGGCGCGCAGCCAGTCGTCGCCATGCAGGGTCGCCGCATGCGGATCGCGCGCGCGCGCGGCGCGGCGCAGCAGCGAAGACACGGCCGCCAGCCGCTCGTCCGGCGTGGCGGCCGCCGCGACCGTCGCATCGAAGAGTTGACGCAGGGCACGCCGGCGCCGTTGCCGGCGCCACAAGCGCCACCCCAGGAACAGCGCCGCCGCCAGCACCAGCGCCGCCAGCAGCCACCAGCCGGGTGCCGGCGGCCACCACGGCGGCGCCGGCGGCACGTGGATGTCGCGCAGCTCCAACCCGGCTGGCGCGGGCTGCACGATCATGCCGCGCGTGCCCCGGGGAACAGCCAGGCGTCGCTGGGATCCTCGCTGGACATCACCTGCACGCGCACGCCGCGCGAGGGCAGTTGTGCCAAGGCGTCCTCCAGCGGCGCCTGGAACGCTTGCTGCCATTCGCGTCGCTGCACGTTTGCGCCCAGGTCGAGCTCGAGGCGGTGCCCACCGCTGCGGAATGGCAGTCGTGCGCGGGGCGGATCGCGTTCCAGCGGGTCGCTCGCCAACAGCAACCGGACCTCGTTGTGCACCGACAGCGCGGGCCAGCGTTCGCGCGGCACCGCGGCGACACTCGCGGGGTCGGCGAGCACCAGCAGCCGCGAACCCGGCTTCAGCAGGCGCCGCGCATGTTCCAGGGCGACGTCGAGCCCGGCGTCGTCGGCCGGCGGCGCACGGTACCAGCGCACCAGCGCATCGAGCACGCGCAGCGCCCCGCGGGTGCCGCCGGCAGGCGCGACCGGCGGCTCGCGCTCGCTGCCGCGCAGCGCGGCCACGCGGTCGCCGTCGCGCACCGCGGCCCAGCACGCGACCGCGCCGGCCCGCGCGGCCTGCACCGACTTGAAGCGCACCCGCGTGCCGAAGTACAGCGCCGGTGCGGTGTCGGCCACCACCAGGGTCAGGCGCTCGCGCTCGGCCTGGTAGAGCTTGGTGTGCGCCTTGCCGCTGCGCGCGGTGACCCGCCAGTCGATGTGGCGCACGTCGTCGCCGATCGCGTACTCGCGCGATTCGGCGTATTCCATGCCGCGGCCACGCAGCGGCGACGGTGCCTGGCCGCTGCTGGCCAGCCGGCCGCGGCGCGGCGGGCGCCGGCCCTGCACGGTGGCGCGCAACGCCACCAGTTCCTCGAGCGTCGGGACGGTGCCGTCGGCGGCGATCACGGCAGCGGCACGCGTGCCAGCAGTTCCGCCACCAGGCGGTCGCCATCCCAGCCTTCGGCGGTGGCCTCGTAGCTGGGCAGGATGCGGTGGCGCAGGACGTCGGGCGCGACCGCGCGCACGTCCTCCGGCGTGACGAAGTCGCGCCCGGCGAGCCAGGCGCGGGCACGCGCGCAGCGCTCCAGCGCGATCGAGCCGCGCGGGCTCGCGCCCCAGGCGATGCGCCGCGCCAGCGCCTCGTCGTAGCGGGCGGCATCGCGCGAGGCCAGCACCAGTTCCACCAGGTAGCGTTCCAGCTGCGGCGCCAGGTGCAGGTCGAGAACCGCGCGGCGCGCGGCGAACACGTCCTCCAGCGGCATCCGCGACGGCGCCGCGGTGTCGGTGCCGCCGTTGCGCGCGCGCGCGCGCGCCAGGCGCAGGATCTCGGATTCGACCGCCGCGTCGGGGTAGCCGATGCGCAGGTACATCAGGAAGCGGTCGAGCTGCGCCTCGGGCAGCGGGAAGGTGCCTTCCTGCTCGATCGGGTTCTGGGTGGCCATCACCAGGAACAGTTCCGGCAGCGGATAGGTGTGCCGGCCGATCGTGACCTGGCGTTCGCCCATCGCCTCCAGCAGCGCCGATTGCACCTTGGCTGGCGCGCGGTTGATCTCGTCGGCCAGCAGCACCGGGTGGAACACCGGCCCGGGCTGGAATTCGAAGCGGCCGTCCTGCGGGCGCCAGACCTCGGTGCCGGTCAGGTCGGCGGGCAACAGGTCGGGGGTGAACTGCAGGCGCGCGAAGCCGGCGTCCAGCCGCGCAGCCAGCGCGCGGATCGCGCTGGTCTTGGCCAGGCCGGGCGCGCCTTCCACCAGCAGGTGGCCGTCGGCGAGCAGCGCCACCAGCAGGCTGTCGACCAGGTGCGCCTGGCCGACGATCTCCGCGGTGAGCGCGTCGCGCAGTGCGCGGAAGGCGCCGTGCAGGCGCGCGGTGTCGGGGCTGGGGCTGTCCATCGGCATCCAGGGCTGTGAAGGCGGGTTCGGCGCGCGTCGCGCCCGGGTCGATTGTGACCGTTCCATGCTGCGATTGGTTCAGTGCACGGTCCGCGAAAACGACGAAGGGGCCGCTCGGCCCCTTCGTCCCCCGTCGCGCCCCGGCCTCAGCCGAGCGGGCGCTGGTTCACGCGGATCACCTTCGGCGTGACCATGATCAGCAGTTCCGCCTTGCTCTTGGTGCGGCCGCGATTCTTGAACAGGTTGCCGATCAGCGGAATGTCGGCCAGGAACGGGACCTTGGAGAGATCCTGCTGGTCACGGAATTCGTACACACCGCCGATCACCACGGTCTGGCCGTCCTCCACCAGCACCGACGTTGTCACCTGGCGGGTCGCGATCTGCGGCACTTCACCGACGCCGGTCTGCACGAACCCGGACAGGTCGTCCTTCTTGACGTCCATGTTGAGGAACACGCGACCGTCGGCGGTGATCGTCGGGGTCACCGTGAGCTGCAGGATCGCGTCCTTGAACTGGACCGTCGGCAGGTTGCCCTGCTGGCCGCCGGTGGTGGTCAGGTAGCCGATCTGGTCGCCCTGCTTGATCACCGCTTCCTTCTGGTTGCTGGTGACGATGCGCGGGTTGGAGATGATCTCGCCGCGGCCCTCGGTCTGCATCGCCGACAGCTCGACGTCGAGCATGTGCCCGGCGTTGAGGATCGACAGCGCCAACGCCCCGCCGCCGCCGGCCAGGGTGCTCGGCAGGTTGGTGATCAGTCCGCGGGTGACGTCGAACGGCGGGGTCTGGTCCTCGCCCGGCGTGCCGGTCAGGTTCTCCATCGCCCCGGCGCGCGCCTCCGCGTTGGCCTGGGAGGATTCCAGGCTGCCGCCGAAGCCGACGCTGCTGCGGTCGCCCGGGTTGCCGGTCGCGCCGCTGATGCCGAAGCGCGCTCCCAGTTCGCGGGCGAACGACTCGTTGGCGATGACGATCCGGGCCTCGATCACCACCTGGTCCACCGGCTTGTCGAGCTGGTTCACCAGGTCGCGGATCGCCGCCACGCGCTGCGGGATGTCGATCACCAGCAGCGTGTTGGTGCGCTGGTCGAAGCTGAGGCTGCCGCGCGCGGACAGGAAGCCGCTGGACTGCACCGCATTGCCGCCGGCCGCGCCGCCGCCGCCGCCCTTGCTGCCCTCGGTCAGCAGGTTGGCGATGTCCTGGGCGCTGCCATAGCTGACCGGGATGTACTCGGTGACCAGCTCGGCGTTGTTCTCCGAGGCCAGGCGCGCGGCCTGCAGGTCCGCCTCGTACTTGGCGATCTCCGACTGCGGCGCCACCCAGATCACGTTGCCGTTGCGGCGTTTGTCCAGGCCCTTGGCGCGCAGGACGATATCCAGCGCCTGGTCCCAGGGCACGTTCTCGAGCCGCAGGGTCACGTTGCCGGAAACGGTGTCGGAGGCGACCAGGTTGATGTCCTCCTCGTCCGCGATCAGCTTCAGGACCGTGCGCACGGGAACGTCCTGGAAGTTGAAGGTCACCGGGCTGCCGGTATAGGTGCGTTGCGCCACCGCGGACGGCGCGACCACGGTCCGCTCGGCGTCGGCGCGGGCGACCGGCTGCCGCGCCTGCACCGGCACGACCTCGACGATGTAGTCGCTGCCGGTCTGGTAGGCCATCGGCTCGAAGCCGCCGCGGGTGCTGAGCACGATGCGGGAGCCGGTGCCGGTACGCGTGGCGTCGATGCGCTGCACGGGCGTGGCGAAGTCGGTGACATCGAGCGGCCGCGCCAGCGCCGGCGGCAGGTTGGCGTTGTCCACGACCACCACCACCGCCGTGGGCGAGGTCTGCAGGTCGGGCATCGCGCCCTCGCCGCTGAAGTGCAGGGTCAGCCGACCCGCACCGCCGTCGCCGCGCTGGAAGTCGATATCGGTGACGGACAGCGTGCCCGGCACCTGCCGGGCCGGATCCACCGCGGCGGGGGCCACGCTCTGCGCGGAAAGCGCCAGCGCCGCCGGCGTGGCCGCGTGCACGCTACCCAGTGCCGCGAGCAGTCCGGCCGCAAGGCCGGCCAGCGCCGCCCGCGAGGGCCAGGCGCGGACGGTCCGCGGGCGATTGGCATTGGTCACGGTCATCGTCCTGTACCCCCAAGCATTCATTGATCTTCCAGCGCGATCGACGCCGGCCTTTCCATCCATCCACCGGCGCCGTCCGGGATCAGCTCGACCAGGTCGACGCCGTCCTCGCGCACCGCGATCACGCGCCCGTCGCTCTGCCCCAGGTACATCCCCGGGCGCACGCGGTGGGTCACCCTGTCGGGCGCCATCACCAGCGCCACCAGGCTGCTGCCCGCGCCGATCGTCCCGACCATGTCGAGGCTGTCCAGCGGAAACTCCTCCAGCGGCTCCTTTCGCCGGTTCGGGTCCGGGCGCGGGCCGACGCTGGAACTCTCGGTGCTGAACGCGTTGCTGAACGGATCGCGCAACGACTGCGCGGCGTATTCGAAGGTCTCGAACTGCTGCATCACCGGCAGCGGAGGGAGCGCCGGCGGCGGCTGCCGCTTCGCCTCGGCAACCCACTTCTCCAGGTTCGAGGGATCGTTGGGGCTGCTGGTGACGCTGCGCCCGCAGGCGGACAGCAGCACCAGCGCCGCGAGCAGCAGCGCGCAACGGGCGAGGCGGATGTAGTGGGCGCGGACAAGCATCAGTGGCCCCCCTGCGACGCGGCCGGCTCTTCCTCGTCGAGGTAGCGGTAGGTCTTCACGGTGCCCGACAGCTCGAGCGGGACGTCCCGGCGGATGCCGGTGGTGGCGCCACGCGGCCGGAGCGAGATGTCGTGCATGGTCAGGATGACGACGCGCGGCAACGACGCGACACCGCTGACGAACGCACCGAACTGGTGGTACGAGCCGACCATGCGCAGCGAGATGGGCTTCTCGGCATAGAACTCCCGCGGCGTTTCCGGCCCGGGCTGGAACAGCTCGGTGGACAGGCCGGTGGCGAGCGCGGTCTGCGAGATGTCGACGATCAGGTCGGGCATCTCGGTCTTGCTCGGCAATTGCCGCAGCATCTGCTGCAGCTGCTGCTCCATCTGCGCGAGCTGCAGCTTGAGCGGCTCGAGATTGGCCGCGCGGCCCTGCTTGTCGCTGAACTCCTTGCGCAGCTCGGACTCCTGCCGTTCCAGCGTCTCGAGTTCGTCGGTCTTGTCGCGGGCGAAGAACCAGTAGGCGGCGCCGACGATCGCCACGATGACGATCACGCACAAGCCGATCTTGTATTCCTGCGGCCATGACCCGGTGTTCTGCAGGGTCAGTTCGTTGAGGGCCATCTTCTTTGCGCGGCGGCTCACGAGGCGTTCCCTCCCGTGGCGGGCGTCGCGGCCGGGGCCGCGGCTTCGGGCGCCGGCGGGTCGGGGACGCCATCGCCGTCTTCGTCCTTGGGCGCATTCGGGTTGGCCAGCATCACCGTGAGGGTGAAGCTGTACGGCAGGCCAGGCTCGCCGTCGCGCGCCTCGATCACGCCGAGCTCGGGCTTGGTCATCCAGCCGGCGTTCTCGATCATGCGCATGTAGGTGCTGACCCGCGCGTTGGACTGCGACCGCCCGGTCAGGGTGAGCTTGTCGCCCTCCTGCTTCACCGAGGTCAGGATCACGCCGTCGGGAATGGTCCGCACCAGCGAATCGAACAGGTGCACCATCTTCGAGCGGTTCGCCTGCAGCTGCTCGATGACTTCCTTGCGTGCCAGCAGCTTGCCCCGCTTCTCGTCGAGCGCCTTGATCTCTTCGATCTGCTTGTCCACCTGCGAGATCTGCTCGCGGAGGTAGGCGTTGCGCGCCTGCTGGCCGCTGATCTGCGCGTTGTAGTAGCTGATGAGGGCGAACGCCAGCACCACGGCGACGACCGCCGCGGCGCCGACCATCGTGGCGAATTCCTTCTGGCGCTGCTTGCGCCGTTCGGCACGCCACGGGAGCAGGTTGATGCGGGCCATCAGTCGAAGTTCCTGAGCGCCAGCCCGGCGGCGATCATCAGCGAGGGCGCTTCCTGGGCCAGCGCCGCGGCCTGCACGCGCGGTCCCAGGGTCATGTGCGCCAGCGGGTTGGCCACCGTGGTGGGGACGCCGAGCTGCTCCTCGACCATCGGTGCCACGCCGGGGGTGGCGGCGGTGCCGCCGGCCAGCACGACCCGGTCGACCCGGTTGAATTCGCTGCCGGCGTAGAAGAATTGCAGAAGGCGGCTGACCTGCTGGACCAGCGCCTCGCGGAACGGCTGCAGCACCTCCGCCTCGTAGGAGTCGGGCAGGGTCCCCTGGCGCTTGCCCAGGCGGGCCTCCTCCAGGTTCAGGCCGTAGCGGCGCATGATCTCGTCGTCGAGCTGCTTGCCGCCGAACACCTGGTCGCGCGTGTACAGGGTGCGGCCGCCCTGCAGCACGTGCAGGGTGGTCACGGTGGCGCCCACGTCGACCAGCGCCACCAGCGCGTCGCCGTCCGACTCGCCGAGCAGGCCGAAGGCGTTCTCGATGGCGAAGCTCTCCACGTCCATGACCTTGGCCACCAGGCCGCCGAGCTCCAGCGCCGAGGCGCGGGTCTCGACGTTCTCGGAGCGCGAGGCGACCAGCAGCACCTGGACCATCTCGTCGTTGCCCGGCATCGGGCCGACGACCTCGAAGTCCAGGCTGACTTCCTCGATCGGGTACGGGATGTAGTTGACCGCCTCCAGCTCGACCTGCGACTCGAGATCGTCCTCGGTCAGGTCGGCCGGCATCGGGATCAGCTTGGTGATGACGGTGGAACCGGCCACCGCCGCGGTCGCGTGCCTGGCCTTGCTGCCGCTGCGCGCCATGCCCCTGCGGATCGCCTCGCCCACCGCTTCCGGTTCGACGATGTTGCGATCGACCACGGCGTTCGGCGGCAACGGCTCGATCGCGTAGTGCTCCACGCGGTAGCGGTCGCCTGCCTTGGCCAGTTGCAGGAGCTTGACCGCGGTCGAGCTGATGTCGACCCCGATCCTGGGCGGCTGGCTTTTTGTGATCAGCCCCACAAATTTCCCCTTATTCACGGGCGCTTACGCGCACAACGTGTCCCGGGGCATTAAATAAACGACTTTCCCCCCGGTGGCAACCATTTCGTGCCTTCACAGCGCGACGCACGTCGCATCTGCGCAAATCGGGCGGACGCGGTCCGGGCGGCGGATCGGCCACCGGGACCTATACTGGAATGCCGCCGGAATGCCCCCGCGGGGCCCTAAGTCCCAGTTTTTCGAGGAAAAATCCGCCGTATGCCACCGATCCGCCGCTTCCTGCGCTGGGCCCTGCTGGGCTTCGCGGCCCTGACCGTGCTCGGCGCCCTGGGCGCCGGGGTCCTGATCTACGTGGTGTCCTCGGGACTCCCGGATGTCCAGTCCCTGCGCCACGTCGCGCTGCAGGAGCCGATGTACGTCCATGCCCGGGACGGCAAGTTGATGGCCATTTTCGGCGAGTCGCGGCGCTACCCGGTGGAGATCGCCCGGGTCCCGGCCCGGGTCAAGCAGGCCTTCATCGCGATCGAGGACAACCGCTTCTACCAGCACCACGGCGTGGACTACAAAGGCGTGGCCCGCGCGATCTGGCTGCTGGCCACCACCGACGACAAGCGGGTCCCCGGCGGCTCCACCATCACCCAGCAGGTGGCCCGGCAGTTCTTCCTCAGCTCCGAGTACAGCTACACCCGCAAGTTCGCCGAGATGCTGCTGGCGATGAAGATGGAGCGGGAACTGACCAAGGACGAGATCTTCGAGCTGTACCTGAACAACAGTTTCTTCGGCAACCGCTCCTACGGCATCGCCGCGGCGGCCGAGTTCTACTTCGGCAAGAGCCTGCAGGAACTTGACCTGGACGAGGTCGCCACCCTGGCCTCGATCCCCAAGTTCCCGTCCAGCGGCAACCCGGTGAGCAACCCGGAGCGCGCCCGGATCCGCCGCGACTACGTGCTTCAGCGCATGCGCGAGCTCGGCTTCATCAGCCGCGCCGAGGAGACCGCGGCGCAGGCGGTGGCGATGCACGCCACCCCGCACGACCTGCCGATCGAGGCCGACGCGCCGTACGTGGCGGAGATGGTCCGCCAGGAGATGATCGAGCGCTACGGCGAGGACGTGCTGACCCGCGGCTACCACGTGATCACCAGCATCGACCCGGTGCTGCAGGACGCGGCGCAGAAGGCGGTCCACGACGGCCTGATCACCTACGACCACCGCCACGGCTGGCGCAAGCAGCCCGAGCACCATTTCGACCTCGGCCCCGACGAGGACGCCGCCAGCGCCGCGCGGCGCCTGGCCGGGATCGCGACCCAGGGCAGCCTGGTCCCCGCCCTCGTGCTGCGCAGCGGCCAGGGCAGCGCCGACGTGGTCCTGCCCGACGGCAGCCAGGCCACGCTGGATGCGGCCAGCAGCAAATGGACCGGGCGGCCTCCATCAGTGCTGGTGACTCGCGGCGACCTGGTGCGGGTGCGCTGGCTGGAGGGCGACAAGCCCGGCGAAGGGCGCTACCAGCTCGACCAGTTGCCGCAGGCGCAGGCCGCGCTGGTGTCGCTGGACCCGGACAACGGCGCGCTGCTGGCGCTGGTCGGCGGCTTCAGCTTCGCCGGCAACAAGTTCAACCGCGCCACCCAGGCCCGGCGCCAGCCGGGCTCGAGCTTCAAGCCGTTCCTGTACGCGGCGGCGATGGAGCGTGGCTTCAACCCTGCCTCGATCGTGCTCGACGCGCCGGTGGTGTTCCACCAGCGCAATGGCGAGGACTGGCGGCCGCAGAACGACAGCGGCGACTTCGCCGGGCCGATGCGCCTGCGCGAGGCGCTGGTGCAGTCGCGCAACCTGGTCTCGGTGCGCCTGCTGGACGCGATCGGGATCGACTACGCGCGCCGCTACATCAGCGCGTTCGGCCTGGACGAGGATCTGCTGCCGCCGAACCTGTCGATGTCGCTGGGCACCGCCTCGCTGCCGCCACTGATGGTCGCGCGCGGCTACGCGGCGTTCCCCAATGGCGGCTTCCGGATCACGCCCTGGTTCATCGACGAGGTCCGCGACCGCGACGGCAAGGTGATCTTCAAGGAGAAGCCGGCGACCGCCTGCCCGGCCTGCGGCACCAGCGCCGGGGCGAAGACGGTGCAGCAGTCGCACGTGGTGGCCGGCTTCGACCTGGGCCCGGCCGGCCCGGCGCGGCAGGTGAGCCGCGCGCGCAAGCCCGGCGCCGAAGCCGCGCCGCTGCCCGAGGACACCGTGCTCGCGCCGCGCGCGATCGACGCGCGCGTGGCCTACCAGCTCGTCTCGATGATGCGCGACGTGGTCCAGCGCGGCACCGGCGTGCGCGCGACGGTGCTCGGGCGCGAGGACGTGGCCGGCAAGACCGGCTCCACCAACGAGCACCGCGACGCGTGGTTCTCGGGCTTCGCCGGCGACGTCGTCACCACCGTCTGGGTCGGCCGCGACGACTTCAAGTCGCTGGGCGCCGGCGAGTACGGCGGCCGCGCGGCGTTGCCGATCTGGATCGACTACATGCGGGTGGCGCTGGAAGGCCGGCCGGTCGCGGACAACGAGCCACCCGAGGGCATGGTCCGGGTGCAGGTCGGGCCCGGGGGCCGGCTGCTGCCCGAGGGCACGCCGGGAATCACCGAGTGGGTGAAGGCCGAGGACCTGGAGCGGATGGCGACCTACGTCGATCCCTACCCGGCCGAGCAGGCGCAGGAAGAAGAAGCCTTCGACATCTTCTGACGCGGACTGGGGTACAGTCCGCCCAGGGTCGAAGCTGGGAGTGCGCCATGCCACACGCGAACGCCCGTCGCCACGCGCACGAACACGCGCTCACCCGCACCCGGGAACGCCGCCACCGCCTCGCCCACGAGGCGGCGCGGCTGATGGCCGAGGACGGGATCCGCGACTACCACCAGGCCAAGCTCAAGGCCGCCGCGCGGCTGGGCATCCACGACGACGCCTCGCTGCCGCGCAACCGCGAGATCGAGGACGCGCTGCGCGAATACCAGCGCCTGTTTGCAGGCGAGGCGCACGCGACCGGCCTGCGCCAGCGGCGCGAGGCCGCGCTGCGCGCGCTGGAGTTCTTCGCCCCGTTCGACGCGCGCCTGGTCGGGCCGGTGCTGGACGGCACCGCCGACGCGCACGCGCCGGTGGCGTTGCAACTGTTCAGCGACGATGCCGACGCGGTGCCGAGGTTCCTGGACGAGCACGGGATCCCGGCGGAGTCGCGCGCGCGCCGGCTGCGGCTGGATCCGCAGCGCGAACTCGACGCGCCGGTGTGGCTGTTCTCGGCCGAGGACCTGGCCTTCGACCTGACCGTGCTGCCGCGGCTGTCGCTGCGCCAGGCGCCGCTTTCGGGCGTGGACGAGAAGCCGATGTGCCGCGCCTCGGCGAGCCAGCTGCGCGAGCTGATCGCCGAGGAGGAGATCGCGGGTTATTTCGCCGGGTAGTCGCGGGCGGCGGCGCCGGTGTAGATCTGGCGCGGGCGGCCGATGCGGAACTCGGGGTCTTCCTGCTGCTCCAGCCAGTGCGAGACCCAGCCGGCGGTGCGGGCGATGGCGAACATCACCGTGAACATCTCCGTCGGGATGCCCAGCGCCTTGTAGATGATGCCCGAGTAGAAGTCGACGTTCGGGTACAGCTTGCGCTGCACGAAGTAGTCGTCCTTCAGCGCCGCCTCCTCGAGCCGCATCGCGACCTCGAGCATCGGATCGTCGATGCCCAGCTCGTCCAGCACCTTGTGGGTCATCTCGCGGATGATCGTGGCGCGCGGATCGAAGTTCTTGTAGACGCGATGGCCGAAGCCCATCAGGCGGAAGCCGGATTCCTTGTCCTTGGCGCGGTCGACCGCCGACTGCACGTGCTTCGCGTCGCCGATCTCGGCCAGCATCTTCAGCACCGCCTCGTTGGCGCCGCCATGCGCCGGGCCCCACAGCGCGGCCACGCCGGCGGCGACGCAGGCGTACGGGTTGGCGCCGGTCGAGCCGACCAGGCGCACGGTCGAGGTCGAGGCGTTCTGCTCGTGGTCGGCGTGCAGGATGAACAGCAGGTCCAGCGCGCGCGCGGCGACCGGCTTCAGCTCCAGCGGGCCGGCCGGGACCTCGAACATCATGTGCAGGAAGCGCTCGACGTACTCGAGGTTGTTGCGCGGGTAGCGCAGCGGCCAGCCGATCGAGTGGCGATAGCAGGCGGCGGCGATGGTCGGCACCTTGGCGATCAGGCGGATCGCGGCCATGCGCCGCTGCTCCGGATCGTCCAGGTCGAGGGTGTTGTGGTAGAAGCTCGCCATCGAGCCGAGCATGCCGACGAGCATCGCCATCGGGTGCGCGTCGTGGCGGAAGCCGCCGATGAAGCTCTTGAACGCCTCGTGCATCATCGTGTGATGGGTCACGTCGTTCTCGAACGAGGCGAACTGGTCCTTCGTCGGCAGCTCGCCGTGCATCAGCAGGTACGCGACCTCGAGGAAGCTCGACTTCGCGGCGAGCTGCTCGATCGGGTAGCCGCGGTACAGCAGCACGCCCTGCTCGCCGTCGATGTAGGTGATGGCGGACTTGCACGAGGCGGTGGCGCCGAACCCGGGGTCGTAGGTGAACAGCCCGGTCTGCTTCGGCAGGCGCGCGATGTCGATGCAGGGGTTGCCCAGCGTGCCGTGCTGCACGGGCAGCTCGACGGACTTGCCGGCGGCGGACAGGGTGACCTGGTCCAGGGAAGGATTCTGGGACACGGCGTCGCTCCTCGATGCGTGCGCGCCGGAGCTTCGTCGTCGGCGCGGAGGGGGTCATCGGTAAGCCGCCATTATCGCACAGCGGCCAAACGCAAACGGCCGCCCATGGGCGGCCGCAAGCAGGCGATCAGGCCACGCTTACTTGGCGTAGCGCTTCTTGAACTTGTCGATGCGGCCGCTGGTGTCCATCACCTTGTTCTGGCCGGTGTAGAACGGATGGGTCGCCGAGGAAATCTCGACCTTGGCCAGCGGGTACTCGTTGCCGTCCTCCCACCTGATCGTCTCCTTGGTGGAGATGGTCGAGCGGGTGAGGAACTTGAAGTCGGAAGTCACGTCCTGGAACACGACTTCGCGGTATTCGGGATGGATGTCGGCCTTCACGTCGGCGCACCGGAATCTGCGGGGTAAGCGCGGCATTTTAGCCCGCGGGCGGGGCCTGGCGCAAGCCGCCGGCCCCCGCCGCGAGGGGCCGGGCGAGGGCCTGGGCGACCATGTCCTCGAACCGGGCCCGGTCGTAGGCCATCAGGATTTCGGCGTTGTCGCTGCCGCCGAAGGCGCGGTCCCAGTCCACCAGGGTGGCGCCGCGGGCCTTGCCGAGGCCGATCTCGACCGCCAGCGGCCGCGCCTGGAGGTCCAGCGCCCCCTCGGGCTGCAGCGCCAGCGCCATCGCCAGCGCGTCGGCGCAATGCCAGTCCCCGCCGCGGCCCTCGGCCCGGGCCCATTCGCGGGTCTGGCGGGAAATGGCACCGTAGAACGCGGCCTGGGGGGTCCCGGCCTGCAGCCAGCGTTCCAAGGCGGCATGCGGCAGCCCGTGGCGCAGCACCGCCTCCCAGTCCGCCAGTTCGACCCGCGGGAAGGCCGAGAACACCAGGTGCGCGGCCTCGGGGTCGAACACGATGTTGAACTCGGCCGACGGGGTCATGTTGCCGTGGCCGGTGACCGCCCCGCCCATCACCACGCAGCGGGCGACCCGCTGCGGCAGGGTCGGGTCGAGCTTGAGCGCCAGGGCCAGGTTGGTCAGCGGGCCGAGCGCGACCAGCAGCAGTCGGCCGGCGTGTTCGTGCGAGAGGCGCAGGATCGCGAGCGCGGCGTGTTCGTCGGCGGCGGCGCGGGCCGCGGGGGCGTAGCCGGTGTCGCCGAAGCCGTCCTCGCCGTGGACGTAGGCGGCATCCTCGGCGGCGTGCAGCAGGGGGCTGTCGCAGCCGGGGAACACGGGGATGTCGTCGCGGCCGGCGACTTCGGTCAGCTTGAGGGCGTTGGCGACGGTGTGGCGCAGGCCGACGTTGCCGGCGGTGATGGTGAGGCCGACGATGGCGTGGCGGTCGTCGGCGAGGGCCATCAGCAGGGCGAGGGCGTCGTCGACGCCGGGGTCGGTGTCGATCAGCAGGGGGATCTTGTCCATCCACCGATTCTACGCGGGGGGCGCTCCTTCGGATGGGCGCTTACGCGGGAAAGGCCTGCCCCCTGCCCTCCTCGACAGCGTTTTAACTCGTCGGTCAGGGGGCAGGCCTTTCCCGCTACGCGCACCCCGCCCGGCGCAACGCAATCCCGAAGAGGGAAGGGGTCCGTCAGGCGGCGGCGTAGCGGGCGGCGCCGCCGATCCAGCGGGCGACGAGGGCGTCGGCGACCGGCGGCGATTCGGCGAGGAGGCGGTCGCCGAGGGCGTGCACCTGCGGCAGCAGGTCGGCGTCGCGGGCGAGGTCGGCGAGGCGGAAGCCGGCCAGGCCGGTCTGGCGGGTGCCGAGCAGCTCGCCCGGACCGCGCAAGGCAAGATCCTTTTCCGCGATCTCGAATCCGTCGTTGGTGGCGCGCATGGTTTCGAGGCGCTCCTTCGCCAGCGCCGACAACGGCGGCTGGTACAGCAGCACGCAACTGGAGGCCGCGCTGCCGCGCCCGACCCGCCCGCGCAACTGGTGCAACTGCGCCAGGCCCAGGCGCTCCGCATTCTCGACGATCATCAGCGACGCGTTCGGTACGTCCACGCCGACCTCGATCACCGTGGTCGCGACCAGCAGGTCGAGCGCGCCGTCCTTGAACGCGCGCATCGTCGCCTGCTTGTCCTTCGGCTTCTGGCGGCCGTGCACCAGGCCGATGCGCAGGCCCGGCAGCGCCTTCGACAGCGATTCGAAGGTCGACTGCGCCGCCCGCGCGCTGACTTCGTCGGAATCGTCGATCAGCGTGCACACCCAGTAGGCCTGGCGGCCCTCGGCGCAGGCGGCGCGGATCCGTTCGACCAGCTCCGGCCGGCGGCCGGCGCCCAGGGCCACGGTCTGCACCGGCGTGCGCCCCGGCGGCAGCTCGTCGATCGCGGACACGTCCAGGTCCGCGTACGCCGCCATCGCCAACGTGCGCGGAATCGGTGTCGCGGTCATCACCAGCTGGTGCGGCACCCCCGCGCCGCCGGCGCCCTTGTCGCGCAGCGCCAGCCGCTGGTGCACGCCGAAGCGGTGCTGCTCGTCGACGATCGCCAACGCCAGGTCCGCGAACACCACGCCTTCCTGCATCAGCGCGTGGGTCCCCACGACCATCTGCGCGCGGCCGCTGGCCACGTCCGCCAGCGCGGCCTTGCGCGCCTTGCCGGTGACCTTGCCCGCAAGCCAGGCCACTTCGACCCCGAGCGGCGCGAGCCACGCGCGCAGGTTGGCCAGGTGCTGCTCGGCGAGCAGCTCGGTCGGCGCCATCAGCGCCGCCTGGCGGCCGGCGCCGACCGCGAGCATCGCGGCGAGCGCGGCGACCACGGTCTTGCCGCTGCCGACATCGCCCTGGACCAGGCGCAGCATCGGCCGCGGCTGCGCGAGGTCGGCGCGGATCTGTTCGAACACGCGCTGCTGCGCGCCGGTGAGCGCGAACGGCAGCGCCGCGCGCAGGCGTTCGGCGAGGCCGCCATCGGCCAGCGCCGGCGCGGCGTTCTCGCGCAGGGCCAGGCGCTGCCGGCGCAGGCTCAGGTAATGGGCGAGCAGTTCCTCGACCGCGAGCCGGCGCTGCGCGGGATGGGTGCCGGCGAGCAGCGCGCCCAGGTCGGCGTCGCGCGGCGGCCGGTGCACGGTGAGCAAGGCCTCGCGCAGCGGCGGCAGGCCCAGCCCGGCCAGTGCGTCGGGCGGCAGCAACTCCAGCGCGGTATCGTCCGGCAGGCGATCGAGCGCCGCCCCGACGAGGCGCCGGACCGAGGCCGGGCCCACGCCCTCGATCGCCGGGTACACCGGCGACAGGCGCTCGTCGAGCGCCTCGCCGTCGTCACCGAGGACCCGGTAGCTGGGATGCACCATCTCCAGCCCGTGCTGGCCGGGACGCGACGTGCCATAGCAGCGCACCCGTGCGCCGGGTGCGAACTGCGCGACCTGCGCGGCGCGGAAGTGAAAGAAGCGCAGCACCAGGGTGGCGCGCGAATCGTCGACGATCGCCACGCGCAGCATCGGCCGGTAGCGGAAACCGCGCTCCACCGCGACGACCTCGCCCTCGACCTGCGCGGTGACGCCGGGCCGCAGGTCGCGGATGGGCGTGAGCGCGGTGCGGTCTTCGTATTGCCGCGGCAGGTGCAGCCACAGGTCCTGCAGCGTTTCCAGCCCGCGCGCGGCCAGCTTTTCGGCGATCCGCGGGCCGACGCCCGGCAGCCGGCCCAAGGGCGCGTGCGCCGGATCGGGCGACGCGAGCGATGCGCCCGGGGCGTGCGCGACCAGGATTCCTTGCAACCACGGCATGGTCGCAACGATTGCACAATTCCACGGGGCTGGCGAATAGAATCGGGAGCCACCCCGAGCCCTTCCCCCCGTAGTGCAAAGCGCCCTCCTCTGGTTGCCGTTCGCGGGTAGCGCGCTCGTCTTCGCGCTGCGCGCGCGCGGGCGCGACGCCGCCGCCTGGCTGATGTTCCTGACCGCGCTGGCGTGCCTGGCGTTGACCCTGGCGCTGTATCCGGCAGTGGTGGACGGCGGGGTGCTGCGCACGTCGATCCCGTGGCTGCCCTCGCTGGGCCTGGAGTTCAGCCTGCGCGTGGACGGCTTCAGCTGGCTGTTCCTGCTGCTGGTCAGCGGCATCGGCATGCTGGTCGGGATCTACGCGCGCTACTACATGGCGCCGGACGACCCGCTGTCGCGGCTGTTCTCGCTGTTGCTGGCGTTCATGGGCGCGATGCTCGGCATCGTGATGTCGGGCAACGTGATCCAGCTGGTGTTCTTCTGGGAACTGACCAGCCTGTTCTCGTTCCTGCTCATCGGCTACTGGTACAACGGCGCCTCGGCGCGCGATGCCGCGCGCACCGCACTGGTGGTGACCACGGCCGGCGGCTTCTGCCTGCTGGCCGGGGTGCTGCTGCTCGGCCACATCGTCGGCAGCTACGACCTCGACACGATCC
Organism: Lysobacter sp.; assembly: GCA_044464395.1. Classification (GTDB taxonomy): domain Bacteria; phylum Pseudomonadota; class Gammaproteobacteria; order Xanthomonadales; family Xanthomonadaceae; genus Cognatiluteimonas. Next base: position 266,069 of record JBIQLI010000001.1, on the reverse strand, counting down.
TGGCCTCCGGCGAGCAGGTGCGCGCGCATGCGTTGTACCGGCCGGTGCTGGCGCTGGTGCTGCTGGGGGCGTTCACCAAGAGCGCGCAGTTCCCGTTCCACTTCTGGCTGCCGCAGGCGATGTCGGCGCCGACACCGGTGTCGGCCTACCTGCATTCGGCGACGATGGTGAAGGCGGGCGTGTTCCTGCTGATCCGCTTCTGGCCAGTACTGGCCGGGACCGAGGACTGGTTCTGGTGGGTCGGCGGCATCGGCCTGGCGACGCTGGTGCTGGGCGCGTACCAGGCGATGTTCCAGCACGACCTGAAGGCGGTGCTCGCCTACTCGACCATCAGCCATCTCGGGCTGATCACCATGCTCGCCGGCATGGGCAGCCCCCTGGCGGTAGTCGCGGCGATCTTCCACATCATCAACCACGCGACGTTCAAGGCGTCCTTGTTCATGGCCGCGGGCGCGGTGGACCACGAGACCGGCACCCGCGACCTGCGCCGGCTGGGCGGCCTGCGCCACGTGATGCCGATCACCGCGACGCTGGCGGTCGTCGCCGGCGCGGCGATGGCCGGCGTGCCGCTGCTCAACGGCTTCCTGTCGAAGGAAATGTTCTTCGCCGAGACCCTGGTGGCCGAGCCCGGCCCGCTGCCGGGGCTGGGCCCGCTGATGGCAATCGCGGCGAGTGCGTTCGGCGTGGTGTATTCGCTGCGCTTCGTGCGCGGCGTGTTCTTCGGCAAGCCCGCAACCGGGCTGCCGCGCGAGCCGCACGAGCCGCCGCGCTGGATGCGGGTGCCGATCGGCCTGCTGGCGCTGTCGTGCCTGCTGGTCGGGAGCCTGCCCGGCCGGGTGATCGGACCATCGCTGGATGCGGCCGCGTTCTCGGTGCTCGGCGCGGAGGCGCCCGCGTACAGCCTTGCCGTGTGGCACGGCTGGACCACGCCGTTGCAGATGAGCTTCGTCGCGTTCGCCTTCGGCATCGTGCTGTACGGCGCACTGCGCAGCTGGTTCGACCGGCGCAAGCGCGCGCCGCTGATCGGCTGGGTCAGCGGCCGGCGCATGTTCGAGCGCGGGCTGCAGGTGTTCGCCGCCGACCTGCCGGCGCGGCTGGAACGCCGGTTCCCGACCCGGCGCCTGCAGGTGCAGCTGCTGCTGGTGGTGCTGGCCGCGCTGGTCGCCGGCGCGGTGGCGGCCGGCACCGCGCCATTCCACACGCCTGCGCCGCGCTGGCGCGACATCGATCCGGCCTTCGCGCTGCTGTGGCTGCTCGGCGCGGCCTGCGCGATCGGCGCGGCGCGGCAGGCGAAGTTCCACCGCCTCGCGGCGCTGATCCTGACCGGCGGCGCGGGCCTGGTCTCGTGCGTGAGCTTCGTCTGGCTGTCGGCGCCCGACCTGGCCGCGACCCAGCTGCTGGTGGAAGTGGTGACCACGATCCTGATCCTGCTCGGCCTGCGCTGGCTGCCGAAGCGGATCCAGGGGCTCTCGCCGGACCAGCCGTGGACGCGGGCCAAGCGCTGGCGCGACGCGGCGATCGCGCTGCTGGCCGGCGGCGGCGTCGCCGCGCTGGCCTATGCGGCGATGATGCATCCGGTGGACACGATCTCGCGCTTCTTCCTCGAGCGCGCCTACACCGAGGGCGGCGGGCGCAACGTGGTCAACGTGATCCTGGTCGATTTCCGCGGCTTCGACACCTTCGGCGAGATCACCGTGCTCGGCATCGTCGCGCTGACCGTGTTCGTGCTGCTGCGCAGGTTCCGCCCGGCGGCGGAGAGCATCGACACGCTGCGCTTCCAGCGGCTCAACTCGGTGCTCGACCCGGCCGGGTCCGACCGCGCCGACCAGTCGACCGCGGGCTACCTCGCGATTCCCGCGGTGATCGTGCAGCTGATGTTCCCGGTGGTGCTGCTGTTCGGCGTGCACCTGTTCCTGCGCGGGCACGACCTGCCGGGCGGCGGCTTCGCCGCGGGCATCACCGTTTCGGTCGCGCTGATCCTGATGTACATGGCGCGCGGCGCACGCTGGGTGGAGGCGCGGCTGCGGGTGCGGCCGGTGCGCTGGATCGCGATCGGCCTGCTGCTGGCCGCCGGCACCGGCCTGGGCTCGCTCGCCTTCGGCCATCCGTTCCTGACCTCGCATTTCCAGTACGCCGAACTGCCGTTGCTCGGGAAGATTCCGCTGGCCACCGCGGTGCTGTTCGACCTGGGCGTGTTCTGCCTGGTCGTGGGCGCGACCACGTTGATGCTGGTCGCGCTGGCGCACCAGTCGCTGCGCCGGCCGCGTACCGCGGTCGTGGCCGCCGACGGCAGCTTGCGGGTGGAGGCCAGGCACTGATGGAACTGGTCCTCGCCCTGGCCATCGGCGTGCTCGCCGGCTCCGGCACCTGGCTGCTGCTGCGCCCGCGCACCTTCCAGGTGATCATCGGCCTGACCCTGATTTCCTACGCGGTCAATTTGTTCATCTTCTCCACCGGCGGGCTGCGCACCGGCGCCGACCCGGTGCTGCGCGATGCCGCCGGTCACATCGTCCAGTACACCGATCCGCTGCCGCAGGCGCTGGTGCTGACCGCGATCGTCATCGGCTTTGCCACCACCGCACTGTTCCTGGTGGTGCTGCTGACCTCGCGCGGGCAGGCCGGAAACGACCATGTCGACGGCAAGGACGGCACGCCGTGAACCCGCACCTGGCCATCGTCCCGATCGTGCTGCCGCTGGTCGCCGGTGCGCTGCAGCTGCTGGCCGGCGAGCGCCGCCCGCGCACCACCGTGGCGATCGGCCTCGCCTCGTGCGCGGCGCTGCTGGCGACCGCGGTGCTGATGCTGCTGGCGACCGTGGACGCGCCGGGCGCGATCCCGGCGGTATACCGGATCGGCGACTGGCCGGCGCGTTTCGCCATCGTGCTGGTCGCGGACCGCCTGTCGGTGCTGATGGTGCTGCTGACCGCGGTGCTGGCGCTGGCCGTGCTTCCGGCCGCGTCCGGCCGCTGGCAGCAGCGCGGCAACTATTTCCAGCCGCTGTTCCAGTTCCTGCTGATGGGGCTCAACGGCGCGTTCCTCACCGGCGACCTGTTCAACCTGTTCGTGTTCTTCGAGGTGCTGCTGGCCGCCTCCTACGGACTGGTGCTGCACGGCTCCGGGCGCCGCCGGGTCGGCGCGGGGCTGCACTACATCGCGATCAACCTGGCCGCGTCGATGCTGTTCCTGCTCGGCGTCAGCCTGGTGTTCGGGGTCACCGGCACGCTGAACATGGCGGCGCTGGCACAGCTGATCCCGGCGGTGCCGGAGAACACGCGCGCGTTGCTGCACGCGGGCGCGGCGCTGCTGGGCATTGCCTTCCTGGTCAAGACCGCGATGTGGCCGTTGGGTTTCTGGCTGCCGCGTACCTACGCGGCATCGGTACCGGCGGTGGCGGCGATGTTCGCGCTGATGACCAAGGTGGGCATCTACGTGCTGCTGCGAGTGGGGACGCTGCTGTTCGGCGGCGAGGCCGGGGCGTCGAGCCATTTCGGCAGCGACTGGCTGCTGTGGGGCGGGATGGCGACGATCGTGGTGGGCGCGGTCGGCATGCTCGGCGCGCGCGACCTGGGCAAGATCGCCGGCTACAACGTGCTGGTGTCGTCCGGAACGCTGCTGGGCGCGATCGCGCTGCACCAGCCGCTGGTGACGGCCGGCGCGCTGGCCTACCTGGTGATCTCCACGCTCGGCATCGCCGCGCTGTTCCTGGTCGCCGGGCTGATCGTCCCGGAAGGCGAGGAGCAGGACGACGAGGCCCTGCAGCTGGAACCCTATGAGCCGCTCGACGGCGACCCGCGCGCGGACGTGCTGTACGCCGAAGAGGACGAGAGCCGGGTGGTGATTCCGGCGCCGGTCGCGATGCTCGGGCTGAGCTTCCTCGCCTGCACCATGCTGCTGGCCGGATTGCCGCCGCTGTCCGGGTTCCTGGCGAAGTTCGCGATGCTGGCGCCAATGCTCGAGCTTCCGCGCGCGGACGGCACGCTGTGGCTGTTCGGCCTGGTGATCGGCGCGGGGCTGTGCACGGTGGTGGCGATGTCCCGCGCCGGCATCTACGTGTTCTGGGCCGACCACGACCGGGTGTTCCCGCAGGCGCGGGTGACGGAGGTCGCGGCGATCGCACTGCTGCTCGGCCTGTGCCTGGGGCTGACCGTGTTCGCGCGCGCGCCGATGGCGTTCCTGCGCGACACCGCGCAGCGCCTGCACGAGGCGACCCACTACGTGGACGCGGTGCTGCCGGCGGAGGCGGACCGATGAGCTCGAAGCCGCTGTCGCGCTGGCTGCCGTATCCGCTGCTGTCGGCGACGCTGGCGCTGCTGTGGATGGTGCTGAACCAGTCCGCCTCGCCGGGCACGGTGCTGCTCGGCGCGGCGCTCGGCGTGGTCCTCGGCCGGGTCTACCGACGGCTCGACCCGCCCAAGGCGCGTGCGCACCGTCCGTTCACCGCGCTGCGCTTGTTCGCCACCGTGGTCGCCGACATCACCCGCTCCAACATCGCGGTGGCGCGCCTGATCCTGGGCGGCCGGGTCGACCCGGACTCCGGCTTCGTGGCGATCCCGCTCACGATCACCGACCGGCACGCGTTGGCGGTGCTTGCCTGCATCATCACCTCGACCCCGGGCACCGTGTGGGTGAGCCATGACTCGGAGGCCAACTTGCTGCTGATCCACGTGCTGGACCTGGAGGACGAGCAGGCCTGGATCGCCACCATCCAGCAGCGCTACGAGCGCCCGCTGCGGGAGATCTTCGAATGAGCCACGCCTTCCTCGGTTTCGCCATCGTCGCCGCCCAGGTCCTGCTGCTGCTGGCGATGGCCTGCTGCATCGTGCGCATGGTCCGCGGCCCGCGCGCGCAGGACCGCGCGCTGGCGCTGGACACGTTCTACGTCAACGCGATGATCCTGCTGCTGAGCATCGGCATCCGCACCGGCAGCGCGCTGTACTTCGAGGCGGCGCTGGTGATCGCCCTGCTCGGCTTCGCCAGCACCATGGCGGTGTCGAAGTTCCTGATGCGCGGCGAGGTGATCGAATGAACCATCTCGCGTCATTGCCGGCCTGGGCCGCGGTGGTGGTGGGGGTGCTGGCGCTGCTGGGTGCGCTGCTCGCCCTGGTGGGCTCGGTCGGCCTGCTGCGGCTGCGCAATTTCTACCAGCGGGTGCACGCACCCACGCTGGGCACCACCCTGGGCACGTTCCTGATGGTGGCGGCGTCGATCGCCTGCTTCTCGGTGCTGCACGGTCGCCCGGTGCTGCACGAGATCCTGATCGGCGGGTTCCTGACGGTCACCACGCCGATCACGCTGATGCTGCTGGTGCGCGCGGCCCTGTACCGCGACCGCGAGGAAGGCTCGGAGCACGTGCCGCGCTCGCCGCGGCGCGAGTGACCGGCCTTCAGCCGGTCACCATCACCGCATCGACCTCGAACGCGGCCCCCTTGGGCAGGGCCGAGACCTCGATCGTCGAGCGCGCCGGGTACGGCGCCTGGAAGTATTCCGCCATCACCGCGTTGACCGCGGCGAACTGCGCCAGGTTGGTCAGGTACAGGCCGACCCGGACGATGTCGTCGAACGAGCCGCCGGCCGCTTCGCAGACCGCGCGCAGGTTCTCGAAGGCGCGCCGCGCCTGCATGCCGATGTCGCCTTCGACCAGCTCGCCGGTGGCCGGGTCGAGCGGGATCTGGCCGGAGAAGTACACGGTGTTTCCGACCCGCACGGCCTGCGAGTACGGGCCGATGGTGGCGGGGGCATGGTCGCTGTGGATGGGCTGTCGCGGCATCTGGGTCACCTGTGTCGGGTTGACCGCATCCTAAGCCAAAACGCTACAGCCTCTGCACCCCGTGGACCACCGACAGCCGGCGCACGCGGCGGATCACGTCGGCGATGTGCTTGCGGTCGCGGACCTCGATCGCGAAGCGGATCGAGGCGATGTTGCTGTCGCGCTCGAGGTATTCGACGCCGTCGATGTTGGAGTCGGCCTGGGCGATCGCCGCGGCCACCTGGGCGAGCACGCCGGGGCGGTTCTCCACTTCGACCGAAAGCGCGCTCTGGAAGTCGCCGGACACGTCGCGGTCCCAGCCGATCGCGACCCAGCGGTCGGGGGACTTGCGGTAGTCGGCGACGTTGGGACAGTCCAGCCGGTGGACCACGATGCCCTTGCCGGTGGTGTGGTAGCCCATGATCTCGTCGCCGGGGATCGGCATGCAGCAGTTGGCGAAGGTGACTACGCCGCGCTCGTGCCCGGTGATCAGGATCCGCTCGCCGAGCATGCGCGCGGCAATCGGGTCTTCCGGCGCCGGCCGCGCCCCGCCCTCGGCCTGGTCGGCGCGCGCCGCGGCGTCCACCGCCAGCACCCGCGCGACCTGCACCGGCATCCGGTTGCCCAGGGCGATGTCGGCCAGCAGCGCCTCCAGCCGCGGATAGCGGTTTTCGGCCAGGTAGGCCTCCAGGCGCGCCGGCGGCAGCCGGTCCAGCGAGGTCTGCAGCCGCTCCAGCGCGCGGTCCAGCATGCGGTGGCCGAGCTGCACCGCGTCCTCGTGCTCGAGCTGCTTGAGCTGGTGGCGGATCGCGGTGCGCGCCTTGCCGGTGGCGACGAACTCCAGCCACTGCGGCTGCGGCGCCGCGGAGCGCGCGGTGATCACCTCCACCTTCTGCCCGCTGGCCAGCTTGGTGCGCAGCGGCACAAGCTGCTTGTCCACCCGCGCGGCCACCGCGTGGTTGCCGACGTCGGTGTGCACCGAGTAGGCGAAATCCAGCGCGGTGGAATTGCGCGGCAGCGCCATGATGTCGCCCTTGGGGGTGAACAGGTAGACCTCGTCCGGGAACAGGTCGACCTTGACGTTCTCCAGGAACTCCAGCGACGAGCCGGTGCCGCGCTGGCTCTCCATCAGGCTGGTGATCCACGAGTGCGCGCGGCTGTGCGCGCTGTTGCCGGTGCCGCCGTGCTTGTACATCCAGTGCGCGGCGATGCCGCGCTCGGCCACCAGGTCCATTTCCTCGGTGCGGATCTGGACCTCGATGGGCGAACCGTAAGGACCGAACAGGACCGTGTGCAGCGACTGGTAGCCGTTGGCCTTGGGGATCGCGACGAAATCGCGGAAGCGCCCGTCCAGCGGCTTGAACACCGAATGCACCACGCCCAGCGACTGGTAGCAGTCGGACACCGTGCCGACCACGATCCGGTAGCCGAACACGTCCATCACCTGGTCGAAGGTCTTGCCCTCGGCGCGCATCTTCGAATAGATGCTCCACGGCGACTTGACCCGCCCGACCAGGCGGTACTGGAGGCCCTCGTTGGTGAGCCGCTGGGCGAGCTGCGCCTCGATCTTGGCCAGCGCCTCGCGCCGCACCAGCGGCTGGGTGCGGATCCGCTTCTCCAGCACCGCGTGGCGCCACGGATGCAGCGCGCGGAAGCCCAGGTCCTGCAGCTCGGCCTTGACCAGGTTCATGCCCAGGCGCTGCGCGATCGGCGCGTAGATCTCCAGCGTCTCGCGGGCGATGCGCATCCGCGCCTCGGGCGTCTGCGCGCCCAGCGTGCGCATGTTGTGCAGGCGGTCGGCGAGCTTGATCATGATCACGCGCAGGTCGCGCGCCATCGCCAGCATCATCTTGCGGAAGCTCTCCGCCACCGCCTCCTGGCGATCGGCGAAGCGCAGCTTGTCCAGCTTGGTGACGCCGTCCACCAGCTCGGCCACGGTCTCGCCGAACTCGCCGGCGATGCCCTGGCGGGTCAGCGGCGTGTCCTCGAGGGTGTCGTGGAGGATCGCCGCGACCAGGGTCTCGACATCCACCCGCTGCTCGGCCAGCGCGGTAGCCACCGCCACCGGGTGGGTGATGTAGGGCTCGCCCGAGCGCCGGTTCTGCCCGGCGTGGGCCGCGGCCCCCACCGCCCAGGCCCGGCGCAGCAGCGGCAGTTGGTCCTCGGGCAGGTAGGACGCCGCCCGCTCCAGCGCCTGCACGTAGTCCGGCACCGGCCCGTCGGGCACGGTGGCGGAAAGGGCGTGGGCGGGGTCCGGGGTCATGCCTTGAGGTTAAAGCGGGAATGGGGAATGGGGAATGGGGAATGGACCTGCCCAGACCCGGAAACGACAACGGCCCCGTCTCCGGAGCCGTTTTCGTTCAGGTGGGAGGGAATCGTCGTTCCCCATTCCCTATTCCCTATTCCCTTGCCTTTTCCTCAGTCGTCGCCCTTCGACAGGTCGTCGTCCGCGACCACCTCGGCGGCGGCCCACTCCAGCGCCTCGCGCTCCTTGCGCTCGCGCTCGGCCTTGTCGACGGCATCGATGAAGGGCTGGTCGATGCGGCGCGCGGCGATTTCGCGCAGCGCCAGCACGGTCGGCTTGTCGTTGGCCTCGCTGTTGTCCAGCTGCGGCTCGACGCCGTTGGCCAGCTGGCGCGCGCGCTTGGCGGCCATCATCACGAGTTCGAAGCGGTTGTCGACCACTTCCAGGCAATCTTCGACGGTAATGCGGGCCATGGGGCTCCCGGCGGCGCTCGGCCGTCCGTATCGGTTCGAGGGGGACCGGGAATTTTACCGACCCGGCCAGCCACGGCGCAAGCTCTTGCCGTGGAATCAGCGACTTAGGACGGCCCCGGCGGCCCCAGCAGGGCCTCCAGCAGGCGGCCGTGGCGCAGCTCCTGCTGGCCGCGGCGCAGCCGGCTGGCGGTGAAGATCGCGCACATCTCGGCGACCGCGGTCTCGAACACCTCGTTGACGATCACGTAGTCGAACTCGGCGTAGTGCGACATCTCCTCGCGCGCGGCCGCCAGGCGGCGGGCGATCACCTCCTCGCTGTCCTGGCCGCGGGCGCGCATGCGCTGCTCGAGCGCGGCGCGGGACGGCGGCAGGATGAAGATGCTGACCGCGTCGGGCACCTGCGCGCGGACCTGGGCGGCGCCCTGCCAGTCGATCTCCAGCAGCACGTCCTTGCCGGCGGCGAGCTGCGGTTCCACCGACTGCCGGGCGGTGCCCTTCCAGTCGCCGTGCACCCGCGCGTGCTCGAAGAAGTCGCCGGCCGCCACCATCCGCTCGAATTCGGCCGCGCTGACGAAGTGGTAGTGCTCGTGGTGGCGCTCGCCCGGGCGCGGCGCGCGCGAGGTGAAGGAAATGGACAGGCAGATGTTGGCGTCGCGCGCCAGGCAGGCGTTGACGATGCTCGACTTGCCCGCGCCCGAAGGCGCCGCGACGATGAAAAGGGTCCCGCGCATGCTCATTCGATGTTCTGCGCCTGCTCGCGGATCTGGTCGATCAGCACCTTGAGCTCGACCGCGGCGGCCGAGGTGCGCGCATCCACCGACTTCGATCCGAGGGTGTTCGCCTCGCGGTTGAATTCCTGCAGCAGGAAATCCAGGCGCCGCCCCACCGGGGCGTCCTGGCGCAGCACCCGGCGCAGCTCGGCAACGTGGCTGTCGAGCCGGTCGAGCTCCTCGTCCACGTCCAGCTTCTGCAGCGACAGCACCAGTTCCTGCTCCAGCCGCCCGGGATCGGCCTGCTGCGGCAGGTCGGCCAGGCGCGCCTCCAGCTTCTGCCGCTGGCCCGCGCGGATCGCCGGGACCATGCCGCGGACGTCGCCGACGATGCGCGAGATCGCGTCCACCCGCTCCAGGATCACCTCCGCCAGCTTGCCGCCCTCGCGCTCGCGCGCCGCGACGAAGGCGTCGAGCACCTGTTCCAGCAGGGCCATCGCCCGTGCCTGCAGGCGCTCCATGTCGACCCCGCGGCCGGCCAGCAGGCCCGGGTACTGCAGCAGGTCGGTGAGCTCGACCCGCAACATCGGGAAGCGTGCGTGCAGCTCCTGCGTCAGCCTCGAGAGCTGGCCGACGACGCCGGGATCCAGCTGCAGGGCCTCGGCGCCCTCGGCGCCGCGCAGGCGCATTCCCAGCTCCAGCTTGCCGCGGCCGATCCGCGCCGCGATCCGCTCGCGCAGTGCCGGTTCCAGCGCGCGCAACTCCTCGGGCAGGCGCAGCCCGATCTCCAGGAAGCGATGGTTGACCGCGCGCAGTTCGCAGGCCAGGGTGCCGTCCGGTCCGCCCTGCTCGGCGGAGGCGAAGGCGGTCATGCTGCGGATGGGCATCGGCGCTCCTGGCGGTGTTCCGCCGCAAAGCCTAGCGCACCCGGGGCCGCCCTGCCCCGCGGGTACACTGTGCCGATCCCCGCACGCGACCCTGCCTCCATGACCGAACCGTTCCGCCCCAGCGGCCGCGAACCGGCGCAACTGCGCCCGGTGTCCATCGTCCGCGGCTTCACCCGCCATGCCGAGGGCTCGGTGCTGGTGTCCTTCGGCGAGACCCGGGTGCTGTGCACCGCGAGCGTCGACACCCGGGTGCCCGGGTTCCTGCGCGGCAAGGGCGAAGGCTGGGTCACCGCCGAGTACGGCATGCTGCCGCGGGCCACCAACACCCGCAACGACCGCGAGGCGGCACGCGGCAAGCAGGGCGGGCGCACCCTGGAAATCCAGCGCCTGATCGGGCGCAGCCTGCGCGCGTGCGTGGACCGCGCGGCGCTGGGCGAACGCACCATCACGCTCGACTGCGACGTGCTGCAGGCCGACGGTGGCACCCGCACCGCGGCCATCACCGGCGCCTACGTGGCGCTGGTGGACGCGGTGCGCTGGCTCGAAGCGCGCGGCGACATCCATGCCCGCGGCGGACGCAGCCCGGTCGTCGGCGCCGTCGCGGCGGTCTCGGTGGGCATCTACCGCGGCACCCCGGTGCTGGACCTCGACTATGCCGAGGACAGCGACTGCGATACCGACATGAACGTGGTGATGAACGACGGCGGCGGCTTCATCGAGCTGCAGGGCACCGCCGAAGGCCACGCGTTCCGGCGCGAAGAGCTCGACGCGATGCTGGCCCTGGCCGAACAGGGCTGCCGCGAGCTGTTCGCGGCGCAGCAGGCGGCGCTGGCGGGCTGAGGCATGGACCTGGTCCTGGCCAGCGGCAACGCCGGCAAGCTGGAGGAACTGCGCGCGCTGCTCGACGGCGCCGGCGGCTTCACCCTGCACCCGCAATCGGACTTCGGCGTCGGCGACGCCGAGGAGACCGGCCTGAGCTTCGTCGAGAACGCCCTGCTCAAGGCGCGGCACGCCGCGCGGGCGACCGGCAAGCCGGCGCTGGGGGACGACTCCGGGCTGTGCGTGGATGCGCTCGGTGGCGCCCCCGGGCTCTACTCCGCGCGCTACGCCGGCGCGCATGGCGATTCGGCGGCGAACATCGAACGGCTCCTGCGCGAACTCGACGGCGTGCCGGACGCCAGGCGCGGCGCGCGCTTCGTCTGCGTGCTGGCCTTGCTGCGCAGCGCCGACGACCCGCGGCCGATCGTGGTCGAAGGACAGTGGGCAGGGCGGATCCTCGACGCGCCGCGCGGCTCGCGCGGCTTCGGCTACGACCCGGTGTTCCTGGATCCCGAGAACGCCTGTTCCGCGGCCGAGCTCGACCCGGTGGTGAAGAACGCGATCAGCCACCGCGGCCGCGCGCTGGCCGCGCTGAAGGCGCGCCTGGGCGAGCTCTGACCGGGACACGCATGCTCCAGGTCCCGCCGCTGTCGCTGTACGTGCACCTGCCGTGGTGCGTGCGCAAGTGCCCGTACTGCGATTTCAATTCGCACGAGCGCCGCGGCGAACTGCCGTTCGCGGCCTACGTGGACGCGTTGCTCGCCGACCTCGACCACGACCTGCCGCTGGCCTGGGGGCGGATCGTGCATTCGGTGTTCTTCGGCGGCGGCACGCCCTCGCTGTTCCCGCCCGAGGCGATCGACCGCTTCCTGCAGGAGGCCAGCAGCCGGCTGCGCTTCGCGCCCGACTGCGAAATCACCCTCGAGACCAACCCGGGCACCGCCGAGCACGGCCGATTCGAGGGCTACCGCGCGGCGGGCGTGAACCGGCTCAGCTTCGGCGTGCAGAGCTTCGACGACGCCTGCCTGCAACGACTCGGCCGGATCCACGACAGCCGCGAGGCGATCGAAGCGGTGCGCCTGGCGCGCGAAGCCGGCTTCGACAACTTCAACCTGGACCTGATGTATGCGCTGCCGGGGCAGACCGTGGCGATGGCCGAGGACGACGTCGCCCGCGCGATCGAACTGCAGCCGGCGCACATTTCCCACTACCAGCTCACGCTGGAGCCGAACACGCTGTTCGCGGCCAAGCCGCCGCCGGGCATTCCCGGCCACGACGAGGCCTGGGACATGCAGGAGCGCTGCCAGGCGCGGCTCGCCGCGGCCGGCTACGCGCAGTACGAGGTGAGCGCTTATGCGCGCCCGGGGCGCCAGTGCGCGCACAACCTCAACTACTGGCACTTCGGCGACTACCTGGGCATCGGCGCCGGCGCGCACGGGAAGCTGACCCTGGGCGCGGAACAGGCGATCCTGCGCCGCTGGAAAGTGCGCACGCCGGCGTCCTACCTTGCAAAGGCGGGCAGCAACGGCGGCATCGGCGGCGAGGAGCGGATCGAGCCCGGGCGGCGGCCGTTCGATTACATGCTCAACGCCTTGCGCCTGAACGACGGCTTCGCGCTGGCGGAATTCGAGGCGCGCACCGGGCTGCCACGCGAGGCGATCGCGTCCCAGCTCGGGACCGCGCAGCGCACCGGATGGATCACGGTCGCGGACGGGCACGTGCTGCCGACCGAGCTCGGGCGGCGCTTCACCAACGACGTGATCGAGCTGTTCCTGTAGCACCCGACCCACGGTCGGGTGGCGTTTGAAAAAATAAGGAGAGCCGACCATGGGTCGGCACTACAGGGTCGGGTGCTACGCGGGCCCGGCCTTGCGCACCTGGCGCTGGTACAACACCCGCTCCGGCCGGTGCAGCGCGTAGCCCTGGCCGTAGTCCACGCCGAGCTCGCGCAGGATCGCGATGGTGGACGGCTTGTCCACCCATTCGGCGATCACGTCGAGTCCGCGCTGATGGCCGATCTCGGTGATCGCGTCGACGATCGAGCGGCTCATCGGATCGCCCTCCAGATCGCGGATGAAGCTGCCGTCGATCTTGATCGTGTCCACCGGCAGGTTCTTCAGGTAGCCGAACGAGGACATGCCGGCGCCGAAGTCGTCGAGCGCGACATGGCAGCCGAAGCCACGCAGGCGCTCGATGAAGCGCGCCGCGCGGGCCAGGTTGCGCACCGCCTCGGTCTCGGTGATCTCGAAGCACAGCCGCTCCGGCGCCACCCCGTGGCGCCGCACCAGTTCCAGCACGAAATCCGGCAGCGTGTCGTCCTCCAGCGTCGTCGCCGACAGGTTCATCGCGCAGCGTCGCGGCGGACGACCGCTGGCATGCAGCGCGTCGAAGTGCGCGATCGCCTCGGCCAGCACCCAGCGGTCGACCAGCGGCACCAGCCCGTAACGCTCGGCCGCGGGCAGGAACGCCCCGGGGCTGACGATGCGCCCGTCCTCGTCGCGCAGGCGCACCAGCAGCTCGATGTGCGCGCCTTCGACCAGGCCTTCCTGGAGCGGCAGCACCTCCTGGTAGTCGAGCAGCAGGCGCTGCTCCTCGATCACCCAGCGCAGGCGGTTGGCCCACTCCATCTCGCCGCGCCGGCGGATGGTCTCCGCGTCCTGCTCTGAAAACACGTGGACCCGGTTGCGGCCGTGGTCCTTGGCCATGTAGCAGGCGGTGTCGGCCTGCGACAGCACCTCGCTGAGGGTCAGCCCGGGGCGGTCGAGCATCACCACGCCGACGCTCGCGCTGATCGTGTAGCTGCGCCCTTCCCAGGCGTACATGTGGCCCTCGATGGCGGTGCGCAGGCGCTCGGCCAGGGCGATCGCGCCGGACGCATCCACCTCGTGCGCAAGCACGCCGAACTCGTCGCCGCCCAGCCTCGCCAGCACGTCTTCCGGACGGACCACGTCGGCCATCAGCAGCGCGAGCTGGCTGAGCAGCTGGTCGCCGGCGAGGTGCCCGGAGGTGTCGTTGATCAGCTTGAACTGGTCGAGGTCGATGTACAGCAGCGCGCGGGCCATGCCGCCGTGCGCGACCGCCTGCAATGCCCGCTGCACGTGACGCTCGAACTCGCGCCGGTTGAACAGCTCGGTAAGGGTGTCGTGGCTGGCCTGGTAGCTGAGCAGCTCGGTGAGCTGGCGCTGCTCGGAGATGTCGGTGGCGACCATCAGCAGCCGCTCCTCGCCGCCGACCCGGATCCGCGCGATCGAGCTGGCGACCCAGAAGCGGTCGCCGTTGAGCGAGACCAGCACCGCCTCGACGTTGCTCCAGGGCAGGCCCTCGTCGTTGCCGCGCAGGCGCCGGCGCAAGGCCGGATCCTCGAACAGGGATTCCAGGGCGACGCCCTCGTCCACATCCGCCCCCAGTCGCGCGCGCGCCGCCTGGTTGGCATAGATCACCGCGCAGTCGTCGCCGCGCGCGAGCAGCACCAGCGCCGGCAGCAGGTCGTTGAGGGTGCGGAAACGCTGTTCGCTCTCGCGGAACCGGTGGCTCATGCGCCAGCCCAGCTCCAGCGCGCGACGGCGGGTACTGGCGACCGACCACACCAGCAGCGCCAGCAGGGTGCTCGCCAACAGGCCCGAGGCGAGCACGCCGAGCGACCCGTCCGCGCTGAGCGGCGACCTCTCCAGCGGCTGCAGGGTCATGGTCCAGGTGCGGCCGCCGAACGCGAGCCGGCGCTGGACCACACCCGGTCCCTCGATCGGCCCGGCCCCCGGCATCGAATCGAACAGCAGGCCCTCGCCCGCATCGCCGGCCACCTGCAGCCGCATCGCCTCCAGGTCCTCGGGCGGCACGGCGTCCGCGATCAGCCGGTGCACCCGGAACGAAGCGGCGATCGAGCCGCGCATCCGCTGCCGGCGTTCGGCCACCGTCAGCGGCGGCGGCCCGCTGCCGTACACCGGCAGGCGCAGGGTGACGCCGTCGGCATCGGCACCCGCCCCGCCCTGCACCAGGCGGAACACGGCCGACATCACCACCTGGTCGGTGTCGCGCGAGCGCAGCAGCGCCGCCAGGTTGTCAGGCTGGCTCGCGACGTCGAGCCCGGACACCGCTTCGTTGCCGGCGGCCGGCGCCACCAGCGTGGTGACGTAGTGCGGCCCGCCGGGGCCCTCGCGGCGCTCGGCATAGGCCAGCGCCTGCAGGCTCGGGAACCGCATCCGCGGGCGCAGGTTCCCGTACAGGTGCATGAATTCGTCCACCGACACCCGGTCGGAGGCGAGGAACACGGTCTGCACCGCGCGCAGCAGGCGCTCGCACGCCTGCAGGCCGTCGGCGATCCGGTCGTGGCTCTCGTCGGCCAGCTTGGCGAACGCGGCCGCCTGCGCGCCGCGCACGCGTGCATGCTGGTGGCCCGTGGCCCAGAGCGTCAACGCGATGCCGAGCAGCAGCGCGGCGATGCTCCAGGCCCACGGCGGAATGCCGGAAGGCGCGGCGTGCCCGGGCCCTTCCGGCTGCAGTCCCGCGTCGAATCGGTCAGAATCCGGTGATGCTCCCAAGGGGTACCCCATGACGCCTGCCGACTGGCCGAGTCTATATCGGCAACACCTCGAAACGTTGCAGCGGCGCGCCGACACCGCGCTCGAGCGCGCCGGCCGCGACCACCTCGTGGTCCCCAGCGGCACCCTGCACTACCAGGCGTTCGACGACCGCGACTACCCGTACGCGGTGAATCCGCAGTTCAAGGCCTGGCTGCCGCTGACCCGCAACCCGGGAAGCTGGCTGGCCTACACCCCGGGCGCGCGGCCGAAGCTGGTCTATTTGCAGCCGCGCGACTACTGGCACGTGGTGCCGAAGGCGCCCGAGGGCTACTGGGTGCCGCACTTCGACATCGTCGTGGTGCGCACGCCAGAGGAGGCGCTGCAGCACCTGCCGGCCGATCCGGCGCGCTGCGCGATCGTCGGCGAGCCGCAGTCGTCGCTCGGCGCGTGGGTGCCGGACAACCCGCCGGCGCTGGTCGACTACCTCGAGTACCACCGCGCCTACAAGACGCCTTACGAAGTCGCGATGATGCGCGAGGCCACCCGCCGCGGCGTGCGCGGCCACCGCGCCGCCGAGCGCGCGTTCCGCGCTGGCGCCAGCGAGTTCGGCATCCACCTGGCCTATTGCCAGGCAGTGGGACAGGACAGCGACGAGTTGCCGTACGGCAACATCGTCGCGCTCAACGAGCACGCGGCGGTGCTGCACTACATGGAGCGCGACCGGCTGCCGCCGAACCCGGCACGCAGCTTCCTGATCGACGCCGGCGCCAGCCACGGCGGCTACGCCTGCGACATCACCCGAACCTGGTCGGCGAACCCGGCCGACGAGTTCCAGGCGCTCATCGAGGCGATGGACGCCGCCCAGCAGGCCCTGTGCGCCAAGGTCCGCGCCGGCTTCGACTACCGGCGGCTGCACCTCGACGCGCACCTGGCGATCGCCGCGATCCTGCGCGAGTTCCGGATCGTGGACATGACCCCCGAGTCGGCGCTGGAAACCGGCGTGAGCAGCGCGTTCTTCCCCCACGGCATCGGCCATGGCATCGGCCTGCAGGTGCACGACGTCGCCGGCTTCGCCGCCTCCGACGCGGGCGGCACCATCGACAAGCCCGAGGGCCATCCCTACCTGCGCCTGACGCGCACGCTGGAACCCGGCTTCGTGGTGACGATCGAGCCCGGCCTGTACTTCATCGAGATGCTGCTCGAGGAAATGCGCGCGGGCCCGCATGCGGGTGCCGTCGACTGGGCACGCGTCGATGCGTTCCGTCCCTATGGCGGCATCCGGATCGAGGACGACGTGGCCTGCACCGAGGGCGAGCCGGTCAACCTGACCCGCGAGGAATTCGCCCGGGCCTAGCCCGCCATCAGCGCTTCGATCTCGTCGGCGCTGCGCGCCAGCTTCGCGGTGAGCACGCGGTGGCCGTCGCGGGTGACCAGCACGTCGTCCTCGGTACGGATGCCGATCCCGCGCCACTTCGCCGCCACGCTGGTGTCGTCGGCCGGGATGTAGAGCCCGGGTTCGATGGTGAACACCATGCCCGGCTCGAGCAGGCGCGATTCGCCCTCGATGCGGTAGTCGCCGACATCGTGCACGTCCAGGCCGAGCCAGTGCCCGGTCTTGTGCCGGTAGAAGCGGCGATACGCGCCGCTCTCCAGGTTCTTCGCCAGCGTGCCCTTGAGCAGGCCCAGCCGCAGCAGGCCCTCGGTGAGGGTGCGCACCGCCGCCTCGTGCCCGGCTTCGAAGGGCACGCCGGGCCGCGCCTGCGCGAGCGCCGCGGCGTGCGCGGCGCCGACCAGGTCGTGCAGCGCGCGCTGCTCCTTCGTGAAGCGGCCGTTGACCGGGAAGGTGCGGGTGATGTCGGAGGCGTAGTTGCGGTACTCCGCGCCGGCGTCCACCAGCACCAGGTCGCCGTCCTTCGCCTGCGCGTTGTTGGCGATGTAGTGCAGCACGCAGGCATTCGCCCCGGCGCCGACGATGCTGCCGTAGGCCGGCACCGCGTCGTGGATCCGGAACATGCGCTCGATTTCGGCCTGCAGCACGTATTCGTGCATCCCCGGCCGCGCCAGCCGCATCGCCGCTTCGTGCGCCTTGATGCTGATGTCGGCGGCGCGCTGCATCAGCCTCACTTCCGCCGGCGACTTGAACAGGCGCAGCTCGTCGAGCAAGTGGCCCAGCTCCAGGAACTCGTGCGGCGGCTGCGCGCCGGCACGCACCTGCGCACGCACCCGGTTCAGCCAGCCGATCAGCTTGAGGTCGAATTCGGTATCGCGGCCGAAGTGGTAGTAGACCCGGCTGCGGCCCTCCAGCAGGCCCGGCAGGATCTCGTCCAGGTCCTCCACCGGGTAGGCGTCGTCGAGGCCGAAGCGGTCGACCGCGCCTTCCGGGCCGGTGCGCGGGCCGTCCCAGCCTTCACGCTCCGGATCGCGCTCGCGGCAGAACAGGATCGCTTCGCCATGCGCGCGGCCCGGCACCAGCACCAGCACCGCCTCGGGCTCGGGAAAACCGGTCAGGTACCACAGGTCCGAGTCCTGCCGGTAGGGATAGTGGGTGTCGCGGCTGCGGATCCGCTCCGGCGCGGCGGGCAGCACCAGGATCGCCTCCTCGCCGGCCATGCGCATGAGCTGGCGGCGGCGGCGGGCGAATTCCTTCGGGTCGATTCCGGTGGACGCCTTCATCGCCGTATTCAGTTGAGGCTCCTGCGGTGGCGCGGCCCGAGCACGCAGTCGCCGTGCAGCAGCAGCGCCGCGACGCGCACGAATTCCTCGATCTCGGCCAGCGCCGCCTCGTCCTCCTGGTCGCCTTCCTCCTGCGGCTGCGCGGCGGCCAGGCGGGCAAGGTCGGACAGCGCTTCGCGGCCTTCCTCCGACAGCGGCGGCTGTTCTCCCGAGGCCAGGCCGAAGCCGCCGAGGAAGCCGCGGCACCAGGCGAACAGCGCGCCGCTGCGTTCGGCCAGCAGCGCATCGGGCCCCGGCAACAGCAACTCGAAGGCGAAATCGCGGTCCTCGAACTGGGCCGCGCTGGCTCGCGCCATCCGGTCGAGTACGCTGTCCTGCACCACCTGCGGCAGCGCTTCGTCGGCCAGCACCTTGCCGAGCCAGCCGGGCCCGGCGTCCCCGCCCGCGGCCAGCCAGCCGCACAGGCCGCCATGCAGCTCGGCGGCATCGGTCGCCACGCCGGCCTGGCGCAGCGCGCGGTCGACGTCCTCCAGGGGGGGCAGGCTTGCAGGCACGCGGGACTCTCGCTGGCGGGCGCTACAGTGTACCCAGCGCGGGGTTGCCGCGAAGCGCACATGCCCTACACTGCGGGAATCCGCCAATGGCGGTGCCTGGGGAGAGCCTCGCCATCGGCGTGATCGGCAATCTGCGCGCGGGAAGCGTGAAAGTCCTGCTTGCCAGCCTGGCAGGCCTGGGGGCCGTGGCCGTCGCGGTCGCCGCGCCACTCGCGTCTCCGCTGCAGGATGCCGCGGACTCCGCCCTGCGCCACCCACTGCTGTTCGGCACCTGCCTGGCGCTGGCGTTGTTCGCGCCCTGGCTGATGTGGTTGCAGCTGCGTCGCCAGCGCGAGCGCGAACACGGCTGGTTCCGCCGCCTGCAGGATCGCGAGGAACGGTTGAAGCTCGCGCTGTGGGCCTCCGGCGAGCAGTTCTGGGACTACGACTTCGAGCACGACCGCCTGCAGCGCATGCGCGTGCGCGACGACATCCGCGACCCGGCCGAGATCACCGTGGAAACGGAAATCGAGGCCGACCACCGGATCCACCCGGACGACCTGCCGCTGGTGCGCGAGCGCCTGCGCCGGCACCTGCGCGGCGAATCGCCCCTGTTCCTGTCCGAGCACCGGGTGATGGGCGAGGACGGGCAGTGGACCTGGATCCTGGCGCGCGGGCGTGGCGTCGGGCGCGACGACACCGGCAAGGTGCGGCGCCTGGCCGGCACCGCGCGCAACATCACCCACAGCCGCGCCGCCGAGAGCGAGCGCCGGATCGCCTCGGAAGTGCTGCGCAGCATGGCCGAGGCGGTATGCGTGCTGAACCCCGAGTTCGACTTCATCTCGGTCAACCCCGCGTTCTCGCGCATGACCGGCTACGGCGAGGTCGAGATCACCGGCCGCAACGCCAGGCTGCTCGACAGCGCCCAGCACACCACCTCGTACTACTCGGAGATCCGCGACGAGCTGCGCCGCCATGGCCGCTGGTCCGGCGAAATGTGGCAGCGGCGCAAGGACGGCGACGAATTCCTGTGCGCCTACGAATGCAGCGCGGTGCTCGACGCCAACGGCCGCCACAGCCTGTACGTGCTGGTGCTCAACGACATCACCGAGCAGAAGCGCGCCGAGCAGGAACTGCGCTACCTGGCCAACTTCGACCCGCTGACCAACCTGCCGAACCGCACGTTGCTGGCCGAGCGGCTGTCGCGCGCGATCGTGCGCGCACGCCGGCAAGGCGATCGGATCGCGGTCCTGTTCCTCGACCTGGACCGCTTCAAGGACATCAACGACACCCTCGGCCACGCCGCCGGCGACCGCATCCTGCGCGCCGCCGCGGCGCGCCTGCAGGAGCTGGTGGGCAAGCGCCACACCGTCGCGCGCCTGGGCGGCGACGAGTTCACCGTGGTCCTGGAGGGCCTGGACACGCCCGAGGACGCAGACGAGGCGGCGCGCGGGATCATCGCCGCGTTCGAGTCGCCGCTGCTGCTGGACGAGCGCCAGGACATCTCGATCACGCCCTCGATCGGCATCAGCCTGTATCCCGACCACGCGCAGGTCCCGACCGAGCTGCTGAAACAGGCCGACACCGCGATGTACCAGGCCAAGGCGGCCGGCCGCCGCACCTTCATGCGCTACAGCGAGGCGATGGACGTGTCCATCCGCCAGCGGGCGACGGTGTCGGGCGCGCTGCGCAAGGTGCTCGACCGCGGCGAGCTGCGCCTGGTGTACCAGCCCCGGCTGTCCCTGTCGCATTCGCGAATCGTCGGCGTGGAAGCGCTGTTGCGCTGGGAAGGGCCGGATGGCGAGATTCCGCCGGCGCAGTTCATCCCGCTGGCCGAGGAAAGCGGGCTGATCATGGAAATCGGCGAATGGGTGCTGCGCGAGGCCTGCCGCACGGTGGCGCAATGGCAGCAGCAGCACCTGCCCGGGCTGCGGGTCTCGGTGAACGTCTCGGCGCTGCAGCTGTTGCGCGGCGACTTCCCCGCCGCGGTCGCGCGGGTGATCGAGGACACCGGCCTGCATCCGCGCACGCTGGAACTGGAGCTCACCGAGACGGTGATCATGGCCAACGCGCAGCAGACCGCGGACAAGCTGCAGGCCTTCCGCGACCTGGGCGTGACCCTGGCGATCGACGATTTCGGCACCGGCTATTCTTCGCTGGCCTACCTCAAGCGGCTGCCGATCAACACGCTCAAGATCGACAAGGAATTCGTCGACGACCTCAGCCACGGCTCGGAAGACGCGGCGATCACCACCACGGTGCTGGCCATGGCCCGCTCGCTCGGACTGAACGTGGTCGCCGAAGGGGTCGAGACCGAGGCCCAGTTGCAGTTCCTGCGCGAGCACGAGTGCGACGAGATCCAGGGCTACTGGCTGTCCCCGCCATTGGAGGCGTCGCGCTGCCAGGCCTTCATCCGGGGCTGGAAGCCGGCGTCCGGGCATGCCGGCCGCGAGCCGGAGCTGGCCCCCCTGGCCTGAGCCGCCTTGACCGCCCCCCCGACGCTGCCTATCGTGCCGGAATGGACCCTGCCCAGGTGATTGCCCAGCTCAACGACATCGCCGCGCGGGTGGACGCGCTGGTCGAACGCGCGCGCCAGCTCGAGCAGGAGAACCAGCGCCTGCGCCAGCAGCAGGAACAGCTGGCCGGCGAGCGCGCGCAACTGCTGGCCAAGAACGAGCAGGCGCGCTCGCGGGTCGAGGCGATGATCGCGCGGCTGAAGTCGCTGGAACAGCACACCTGAGGCCGACATGAGCAACGCAAGCGAACCGGTCTCCATCCGCCTGCTCGATCGCGAGTACACGGTCGGCGTCGAACCGTCCGGGCGCGAGAGCCTGATCGCCGCGGCGCGCGTGCTGGAAGACAAGATGCGCGAGATCCGCGGCGGCAACCGCATGGCCGCGGTCGACCGCGTCGCGGTGCTGGCGGCGCTGAACCTCGCGCACGAACTGCAGCAGTTGCGCGAGGAAAACGCCAGCCGCGAGCGCGAGCTGGCGCGCCTGGTCGACGGCCTGCAGCGGCGCCTCGACGGCATTGGTGCCTGAGGCGCATTCACGCGCGTGGTGCCGGGCTGAACCGCGGCGCGCGATGAGCCGACGAATGGATGTTGCCGGCGAGCCCGCCCCGGTATACTGCGCCTGCGTCCTCTGCCCTGCGCGACGGCGTGCGCAAACATTACCCTTGGCCCTTAAAAGCGACCACGGGGATGCAGCGGCAACCAGGCGTGCAGGTCCGCCCTCGAGCGGAAAGCCCGAAGGCTGCCAGGCGTCCCCACTTGAACCCCGGGTTCAAGGTCGTTTCGCACGCATCGCCATGGCGGAGGATGTACTTTCAATGGCGACAGCCCGTCGAAGCCCGCGTCCGCAAGGCGCGGGCTTCCTGCGTTCCGGGGCCATGGCGGCATGAGCGGCGCGGCCGACGACGCCCGCGCCGGGCTGCGCCGCGAATTGCGCGCGCGCCGCCGCGCGATCCCGGCCGCGCAGCGGATCGCCGCCGCCGAGGCGCTCGCGGCGCGGATCCTCGCCTTGCCGTTCCTGCCCGGCGAAGGCGACGTCGCCGGGTACTGGGCGACGGACGGCGAGATCGCGCTGCACGTGCTGCAACTGCGATTGCCTGCCGGGCTGCACTATTGCCTGCCGGTACTGGCCGACGACGGTCGGTTGCGCTTCGCGCGCTGGTCGCCGGGCGACCCCTTGGCGACCAACCGGCACGGCATTCCGGAGCCGGACGTCCCCGTTTCCGGACTGCTCGAACCGGAAGCGATGTCGCTCGTGGTGGTCCCTCTGGTCGGCTTCGACGCGCGCGGCCACCGGCTCGGCATGGGCGGGGGCTGGTACGATCGCAGCTTCGCGTTCCGCAATGCGCCCGGTGCGCTGCCTCCACCGTGGCTGGTCGGGGCCGCGTTCCACGCGCAGCAGGTCGAATCGCTCGAGGCCGCGCCGTGGGACGTGCCGCTGGACGCGGTGTGCACCGAGCGCGAGATCCTGATGACGGGCCATCGATGACCCCACGCAAGCGCTATTGGCTGATGAAGTCGGAGCCGGGCGATTTCTCGATCGACGACCTGCGCCGCGTCGGCACCGAGCCCTGGACCGGCGTACGCAACTACCAGGCGCGCAACTTCATGCGCCAGATGCAGGTGGGCGACGGGGTGCTGTTCTACCACTCCAACTGCGAGGTGCCCGGCGTCTACGGTCTGGCCCGGGTCGCCAGCCCGCCGTACCCGGACCCGACCCAGTTCCAGCGCAAATCGAAGTACTTCGACGAAAAAGCGACCCGGGAACAGCCCCGTTGGGACCTGGTGGACGTGGCCTACGACCGGCACCTGGCACGGGCGATCCCGCTGGACGAGATCCGGGGGCACGCCGATGCGCTGGGCGAAGACTTCGCCCTGATCCGCAAGGGCTCGCGGCTGTCGGTGATGCCGGTGACCGCGGCGCAGTGGAAACTGATCGTCTCGCTGGAGCACGCCTGACATGTTCGAAGCCAAGCGCCTGGCCGGCGAAAAGGCCATCGACTACGTCGAGGACGGCATGATCGTCGGCGTCGGCACCGGCTCGACGGTCGCGTATTTCATCGATGCGCTGGCGCGGATCAAGCACCGCATCGCCGGCGCGGTCTCCAGTTCCGAGCAGAGCACCGCGCGCCTGCGCGGGCACGGCATCGAAGTGATGGAGTTGAACGACACCGGCCCGCTGTCGCTGTACGTGGACGGCGCCGACGAGTGCGATCCCGGCAAGTGCCTGATCAAGGGCGGCGGCGCGGCACTGACCCGCGAAAAGATCATCGCCCAGGCCAGCGAACGCTTCGTCTGCATCATCGATCCGGCCAAGCGCGTGGACGTGCTCGGCCGCTTCCCGTTGCCGGTGGAAGTGATCCCGATGGCGCGCAGCCTGGTCGCACGCGAGCTGGTCGAGCTCACCGGCGGGCAGCCGGTCTGGCGCCAGGGCACGGTGACCGACAACGGCAACTGGATCCTGGACGTGCACAACCTGCGGATCACCGATCCGGTGGCGATGGAACAGGCGATCAACCAGTTGCCCGGGGTGGTCAGCGTCGGACTGTTCGCGCGGCGCCGCGCCGACGTCGTCATCGTCGGCGGCGAACCGCCCCTGGTTCTCTGATCCCCGCACTACCGGGCCCAGGCGGAAAAACGCGCGGGTAAAGAAAAACCCCCAGCCGGTTGGCTGGGGGTTTTGGGGTAAAGCCCCTGGCGATGACCTACTCTCGCATGCTAGATGCACACTACCATCGGCGCGTGCGCGTTTCACTTCCGAGTTCGGGATGGGATCGGGTGGTTCCACGCAGCTATTGTCACCAGGGAGAGGGTGGAGGGTCGCGGTCGGTGCAATACCGTCGCGCTCACGCTCTCATAGGGTGGGACGTAGCGAGTTTTGGTCCGAACGTCGACGCGTCGTCGAGTCCAAGGCCACTTGAGGTTATATGGTCAAGCCACACGGATCATTAGTACAGGTTAGCTCAACGCATTACTGCGCTTACACACCCTGCCTATCAACCACCTGGTCTTGATGGTTCCTTCAGGGGGCTTGTGCCCCGGGAGATCTCATCTTGAGGCGCGCTTCCCGCTTAGATGCTTTCAGCGGTTATCGCTTCCGAACATAGCTACCCGGCAGTGCCACTGGCGTGACAACCGGAACACCAGAGGTTCGTCCACTCCGGTCCTCTCGTACTAGGAGCAGCCCCTCTCAAATCTCCAACGCCCACGACAGATAGGGACCGAACTGTCTCACGACGTTCTGAACCCAGCTCGCGTACCACTTTAAATGGCGAACAGCCATACCCTTGGGACCGACTACAGCCCCAGGATGTGATGAGCCGACATCGAGGTGCCAAACACCGCCGTCGATATGAACTCTTGGGCGGTATCAGCCTGTTATCCCCGGAGTACCTTTTATCCGTTGAGCGATGGCCCTTCCATACAGAACCACCGGATCACTAAGACCTACTTTCGTACCTGCTTGATCCGTCGATCTTGCAGTCAAGCACGCTTATGCCTTTGCACACAGTGCGCGATGTCCGACCGCGCTGAGCGTACCTTCGAGCTCCTCCGTTACTCTTTGGGAGGAGACCGCCCCAGTCAAACTACCCACCATACACGGTCCCTGACCCGGATTACGGGCCGAGGTTAGAACGTCAAGCACTTCAGGGTGGTATTTCAAGGATGGCTCCATGCAAACTGGCGTCTGCACTTCAAAGCCTCCCACCTATCCTACACAGACGAACTCAACGTTCAGTGTAAAGCTATAGTAAAGGTTCACGGGGTCTTTCCGTCTTGCCGCGGGAACGCTGCATCTTCACAGCGATTTCAATTTCACTGAGTCTCGGGTGGAGACAGCGCCGCTGTCGTTACGCCATTCGTGCAGGTCGGAACTTACCCGACAAGGAATTTCGCTACCTTAGGACCGTTATAGTTACGGCCGCCGTTTACCGGGGCTTCGATCAAGAGCTTGCACCCCATCACTTAACCTTCCGGCACCGGGCAGGCGTCACACCCTATACGTCCACTTTCGTGTTTGCAGAGTGCTGTGTTTTTGATAAACAGTCGCAGCGGCCTGGTCACTTCGGCCCCCCCCAGCTATTCACCAGAGGAGGCGCACCTTCTCCCGAAGTTACGGTGCTATTTTGCCTAGTTCCTTCACCCGAGTTCTCTCAAGCGCCTGAGAATTCTCATCCTGCCCACCTGTGTCGGTTTTCGGTACGGTCTGCGCAAGCTGAAGCTTAGGAGCTTTTCCTGGAAGCGTGATATCAGCAGCTTCGCCCAATAGGGCTCGTCCTTGGTCTCAACGTTGCCTCCCCGGATTTGCCTAAGGAGACCGCCTCAACCCTCTCACCGGGACAACCAACGCCCGGACTGCCTAACCTTCTCCGTCCCTCCATCGCACTTGCGCGAGGTGCTGGAATATTAACCAGCTTCCCATCGACTACGCATTTCTGCCTCGCCTTAGGGGCCGACTCACCCTGCGCCGATTAACGTTGCGCAAGGAAACCTTGGGCTTTCGGCGTGCGGGCTTTTCACCCGCATTATCGTTACTCATGTCAGCATTCGCACTTCCGATACCTCCAGCATGCCTTTCGACACACCTTCGCAGGCTTACGGAACGCTCCTCTACCGCGCAAACTCCCGAAGGAATTTG
>JBIQLI010000001.1:0-235212 GCA_044464395.1 Lysobacter sp. | reverse complement strand
CCCGACCATGGCGGTGATGCCGCCCGACCATGGCGGTGATGCCGCCCGACCATGGCGGTGATGCCGCCCGACCATGGGTCGGGCGCTACAGGGGCTGCATGTCGAAGTCGTCCTTGGTGACGCCGCAGTCCGGGCAGGTCCAGGTGTCCGGGATGTCCTCCCAGCGGGTCCCGGGCGCGATGCCCTCTTCCGGCAGGCCCTCGGCCTCGTCGTAGATGAACCCGCACACCACGCACATCCAGGTGCGGTAGGGCGCGGGCTGGCGGGCGGCGGCTTCGCTCATGCACGGATGATAATGCGCGGATGCGCAAAGACGCCATGACGCACGCCCGCCCGCGCGGCCTCTACCTGGTGACGCCGGACGACCCCGACAGCGCGCGCCTGCGCGCGCGGGTGGCGCCGCTGCTGCCGTTCGCCACCTGGCTGCAATACCGCAACAAGGCAGCCGACGAACGGTTGCGCGCGGAGCAGGCCGCACTGCTGCAGGACCTTTGCGCCGACGCCGGCGTGCCGCTGATCGTGAACGACGACCCGCGCCTGGCGGCCGACATCGGCGCAGCGGGTGTGCACGTGGGCGCCGGCGACGCCGCGGTGGAGGCCGCGCGCGCGCTGCTTGGCGCCGACGCCATCGTCGGCGTGTCCTGCTACGACGAGCCCGCGCGGGCGCGCGACGCCGCCGCGCGCGGCGCCAGCTACCTCGCATTCGGCGCGATGTTCCCTTCGCCGACCAAGCCGGGCGCCCGCCGCGCCACGCCCGCGCTGCTGCGCGAGGCCCGCGGGCTGGGCCTGCCCGTGGTGGCGATCGGGGGCATTACGCCCGAGAATGCCGCGGTGCCGATCGCCGCCGGCGCCGACCTGCTCGCCGTGATCGGCGGCGTGTTCGACGCGCCGGACCCGGTGGCCGCCGCCCGCGCGCTGCGCGCCTGCTTCCGACCTTCCCGCTGAACCCAAGGATTCCATGGACACCTCCCGCTCGCACGCCCTGTTCGCCCGCGCCAAGGCGCTGATGCCCGGAGGGGTGAACTCGCCGGTGCGCGCGTTCCGCTCGGTCGGCGGCGAGCCGTTCTTCGCGCAGCGCGCGGAAGGCCCGTTCCTGTTCGACGTGGACGGCAACCGCTACATCGACTACGTCGGCTCCTGGGGGCCGATGATCGTCGGCCACAACCACCCGGCGGTGCTCGAGGCGGTACAGCGCGTGGCCCGCGACGGCCTCAGTTTCGGCGTGCCCAACCCGCTGGAAGTGGACATGGCCGAGCGCATCCGCGCGCTGGTTCCGTCGGTGGAGATGGTGCGCATGGTGAACTCCGGCACCGAGGCCACGCTGTCGGCGATCCGGCTGGCGCGCGGCGCCACCGGACGCGCGCGCATCGTCAAGTTCGAGGGCTGCTACCACGGCCACGGCGACAGCTTCCTGGTGAAGGCGGGCAGCGGCGCGCTGACCTTCGGCGTGCCGACCTCGCCCGGCGTGCCCAAGGCGCTGGCCGACCTGACCCTCACCCTCCCCTACAACGACTTCGAAGCAGCGACCGCGCTGTTCGACGACTGCGGCGAGGACATCGCGGGGCTGATCATCGAGCCGGTGGTCGGCAACGCCAACTGCCTGCCGCCGCGTGAGGGCTACCTGGCGCACCTGCGCGAGCTGTGCACGCGCCACGGCGCGCTGCTGATCTTCGACGAAGTGATGACGGGCTTCCGCGTCGCCCTCGGCGGCGCGCAGGCGCGCTATGGCGTCACCCCCGACCTCAGCACCTTCGGCAAGGTGATCGGCGGCGGCATGCCGGTCGGCGCCTATGGGGGCCGTCGCGAGCTGATGGAACAGGTGTCGCCGGCGGGCCCGGTCTACCAGGCAGGCACGCTGAGCGGCAACCCGGTGGCGATGGCCGCGGGCCTGGCAATGCTGGACCTGGTGTCGGAACCCGGATTCCACGACGCGCTGGAGGCCCGCACGAACGCGCTGTGCGACGGGCTCGAAGCCGCCGCGCGCGACGCGGGCGTGCCGGTCACCACCAACCGGATCGGTGGCATGTTCGGCCTGTTCTTCAGCAAGGAACCGGTGGACACCTATGCCGGCGCGGTCGCCTGCGACACGGCGATGTTCAACCGCTTCTTCCACGCCATGCTCGCGCGCGGCGTGTACCTGGCGCCGTCGGCGTTCGAGGCCGGGTTCCTGTCCTCGGCGCACGGCGAGGCGGAAATCGCCGCGACCCTCGAAGCCGCGCGCGCGGCCTTTGCCGAAGCGGCGGCCGCGTGAGCGCGGACCGGCCCGGCGCGAGGCTCGAGACGCTCGCCGTCCACGCCGGCGCCGAGCCGGATCCGCAGACCGGCGCGGTCGCCCCGCCGATCCACCTGTCGACCACCTTCCAGCATGGCCCGGCCGCCGAGCGCGTGGCCGGCTACGAATACCAGCGCGAAGGAAACCCTACCCAGGACCGGCTCGAAACCGCGCTGGCGGCACTGGAAGGCGGCGCTGCCGCGCTCGCCTATGCCTCCGGCATGGCCGCGATTTCCGGCTTGCTCGAAGCGCTGTCCCCGGGCGCGCACGTGCTGCTGCCGGACGACTGCTACAGCGGCACGCGCTACCTGGCGACCGGGTTCCTGCCGCAACGCGGCGTGTCCGCGCGCTTCGTGGACATGTCGGACCTGGACGCGGTGCATGCGGCCTGCTCGCCCGCCCCGGCGCTGCTGTGGGTGGAGACGCCGTCGAACCCGCTGATGAAGATCTGCGACATCGCGGCGCTGGCCGGGATCGCGCAGGCGCACGGCGCCGTCCTGTGCTGCGACAACACGTTCGCCACCCCGGTGCTGCAGCAGCCGCTGGCGCTCGGCGCCGACGTGGTGATGCATTCCACCACCAAGTATTTCGGCGGGCACAGCGACGTGCTCGGCGGCGCACTGGTGTTCGCGCGCCGCGACGCGTTGTTCGACACCGTCGCCCACCGCCGCCACATCACCGGCGGGGTGCTGTCGCCGTTCAGCGCGTGGCTCACACTGCGCGGCTGCCGCTCGCTGCCGGCACGGATGGCGATGCACTGCGCCAACGCGCGCGCGCTGGCCGAATACCTGGCTTCACACCCGGCGGTCGAACGGGTGAACTGGCCGGGGCTGGCGTCGCACCCGGGGCACGCCGTGGCCCGCGCGCAGATGCGCGACTTCGGCGCGATGCTGAGCGTGCACCTGCGCGGCGGCCGCGAGGCGGCGCTGCGCGTGGCGGGCAAGCTGCGGCTGTTCACCAATGCCACGTCGCTGGGCGGCTGCGAGTCGCTGGTCGAGCACCGGGCTTCGGTCGAGGGACCGAAGCCGGTGTCGCCGCAGGCGCTGCTGCGGCTGTCGGTCGGGCTGGAGCACGCCGACGACCTCATCGCCGACTGGGCGCAGGCGCTGGACTGAGGCGTACCTAGTCGAGGAACAGGTCCGGGAGCAACGGCTGCCCCGGCTGCACGGCATAGGCGTCGAAGTCGGTGACGCCGGCGTCGCGCAGGACCTCCTCGTCGATCAGGAACCGGCCGCTGAAGCCCTGCGCGGGGCGCGACAGGATCGCGTGCGCGGCGTCGGCGACGATCTCCGGCTTGCGGCAATTCGCGATGTCCACGCCCGGCAGCATGTTGACCGCGTCGGTGGCGATCACCGTGCGCGGCCACAGCGCATTCACCGCCACGCCCTTGCGGCCGAACTCCGCGGCCAGGCCGAGGGTGACGAAGCTCATGCCCATCTTGGCCAGGGTGTAGCCGGTGTGCGGGCCCCACCACTTCGGATCCAGCGACGGCGGCGGCGCGAGCGTCAGGATGTGCGGATTGGGCGCCTGCAGCAGCAGCGGCAGGCAGGCCTGCGCGCACACGAAGGTGCCGCGGGCGTTGACCTGCTGCATCAGGTCGAAGCGCTTCATCGGCGTGTCGAGCGTCCCGCGCAACCAGATGGCGCTGGCGTTGTTGACCAGGATGTCCACGCCGCCGAATGCATCCGCGGTGGCGGCGACCGCCGCGCGCACGGCTTCCTCGTCGCGGATGTCGCATTTCAACGCGAGGGCGCGGCCGCCGGCGGCCTCGACCTCCGCGGCCACGCTGTGGATGGTGCCCGGCAGCTTGGGATTGGGCACGTCCGACTTCGCGGCGATGGCGACGTTGGCGCCGTCGCGCGCGGCGCGCAGTGCGATCGCGCGGCCGATCCCGCGCGAGGCGCCGGTGATGAACAAGGTCTTGCCGGACAGGTCGGCCATGGCACCACTTCCTCGCCTGGGTCAACGGGTTGCGCCCATTGTAGGCGCGGCGGGCATAATCTCCCGATGCCCAGCGCGTGGTTCGACAACGCCGTTGCCTGGATCGGCGCGCACCCGGTTGCAGCCGGCGGGCTGATCTTCCTGGTCGCGTTCTGCGACGCGCTGGCGGTGGTAGGGATCGTGGTGCCGGCGCTGCCGCTGCTGTTCGCGGTCGGCGCGATGGTGGGCCTGGGCCACGTCTCCGGCCCGTACGCGCTGGCCAGCGCCGCGCTCGGCGCGCTGTGCGGCGACGCGTTGAGCTACTGGCTGGGCCACCGCTGGGGCCCGAGCCTGCGCGAGCACTGGCTGTTCCGCCGCTATCCGCAATTCATCGACCGCGGCGAACAGCTGTTCCGCCGCCATGGGCTGAAGGGCATCGTCATCGCGCGCTACGTAGGCGCGGTGCGGCCGTTCGTGCCGGCGGTGGCCGGCATGCTCGGCATGCCGCTGCGCCGCTACCTGCCGGCAAGCATGTTCGCGGCGGCGACCTGGGCGGCCGTGTTCCTGGCGCCGGGCTGGGTGTTCGGCGCGTCCTACGACGCGGTGGCCGCGGTGGCGGACCGGCTGGCGCTGGTCCTGCTCGCCCTGCTGGCGGTGGTCGCCGGCGCCTGGGCGGTGGTGCTGTATGGCTGGCGCTGGTTCGCAGACCACGCCGACGCCCTGCTCGCGCGGGCCCTGCGCTGGTCGCGCGCGCACCCGCTGCTGGGGCGCTACGCGCAGGCGCTGATGGATCCCAACCGGCCCGAATCGACCTCGCTGATCCTGCTCGCCGCGTGCCTGCTGGCGATCGGCTGGGCCTGGTTCGGGCTGCTGGCACTGCTGCTGGCGCGCGGCGGCCCGCTGGTCGTGGACTGGAGCGTGTACTCGGCGATGGCTGCGCTGCGCAACCCGCTGGCCGACCGGATGATGGCCGCATTGGCCACGCTGGGCGACGCCAGGGTGCTGCTGCCGGCCTGCGCGCTCGCCCTGGGCTGGCTGCTGTGGCGGCGGCGCTGGATCGCGGCGGCGCACTGGCTGGCCGCGCTCGGTTTCGGCCTCGCCCTGACCTCCGGCCTGGGCAGATGGATCGACATGCCGCGCCCGCCGGGCGCGCCGGAAGGCTTCGGCTTCCCCTCGATCGCCGTGACCATGGCCACGATCGCCTTCGGCTTCTTCGCCGTGCTGATCGCGCGCGAGCTGCCGGGCCGGCGCAGGGTGTGGCCCTACCTGCTCGGCGGCGTAGTGGTCACCGTGATCGGATTCGCGCGCCTGTACCTGGGCGCGCACTGGCTCAGCGACGTGGTGGTCAGCGCGCTGCTCGGGATCGCCTGGCTGCTGGCGTTGGGCATCGCCTACCGCAGCCACGTGCAGCGCTCGATGTGGATGCGGCCGCTGGCGGCCATCTTCTATGGCACGTTCGTCCTCGCCGCAGCCTGGCATGCGCCGCGCGCGGCGGAACCGCTGCTCGCGCGCTTCCATGTGCCGGCCAGTGCCACGGCCATCAACGCCGCGGGCTGGTGGGCCGAGGAGGACTGGCGGGCGCTGCCCATGCAACGCGACGAACGCGACCTCGACCTGCGCTGGCCGCTGGACTTGCAGGTGGCGGGTCCGCTGCCGCGGCTGCAGCAATGGCTGGTCGCACGCGGCTGGGAGGTGCAGCCGCAGGCCGACTGGGTCGCCACCCTGGGCCTGCTCGACGACGATCTCGAGCCGCACCGGCAACCGGTGTTGCCGGCGACCCTGGACGCCGAGGCCGAAGCGCTGCTGCTGCGGCGGCCAGGCCGCGAGCCAGGCGAAATCCAGGTGCTGCGGCTGTGGGCCGCGCCCGCGCGGCTCGACGATGGCATGCCACTGTGGCTGGGAAGCGCGCAGACGCTCCGCTACACGCGCCCGTTCGACTTCTTCGCCCTGTGGCAGCCGGTGGACGACGAGGGTGCGGCGCACGCGGCGCTGCTCCAGGACCTGCAAGGCCTGCCGCTGAAGACCGGGTTGCACGGCGAACGCGCGGTGTTGCGCGTGGACCTGCGGCCGCAGGCGGACGCCCGGGACTGACCGGCTACTTCAGCTCGTCCGAGACCCAGCCCAGGAGTTGCTGCAGGCGCGCCTCCGGCGCGTCCTCCTGCAGCAGCGATTGCCGCTGCAAGTCGGTGAGGGGCAACAGCTCCGCCAGCCGCCAGCCGACCCAGGCCGCGTCGTCGAAGCACGCCGCCGGGGCGTCGGCATGCTCGCCGCCGGCCTGCTCGAGGATCCGCTGCAGCAACAGCGCGAGCAGGCCGTGCTCGGGCTGCAGTTCGTCGTCCGGATCCGGATCGCGCCACTCGATGTCGCCGACCACCAGGCCGTTGTCTCGCACCCGCGTGCGCAGCACGTGGAAGCGGCGATGGCCGCGCACGCGCAGGGTGAGCAGGCCCTGGTCGTCCGCGTCGAAGTCCTCGATCAGGGCTTCGGTGCCGAACGCCGCCGGGGTCGCGTTGCCGCCGGCTTCCTCGCCCTCGAGGATCAGGCACACGCCGAAGCCGCGGCCGTCGCGCGAGCACTCGCGTACCAGGTCCAGGTAGCGCGGCTCGAACACCCGCAACCCCAGCACCCCGCCCGGCACCAGCACCGCATGCAACGGAAACAACCCCAGCGACTCGACCCGTTCATCCATGGGCGACACCCTAACCGATACCTGGAGAAAAGCAGGTTTCAGCCACGGATGAACACGGATGAACACGAATCGGTGCGGCTGCTACGGGCGCCATGCGCTGATCCGTGTCAATCCGTGTTCATCCGTGGCTAATCGCTTTTGCCTTCGCCGACCAGGGCGGCCAGGAAGCGGCGGGGGGCGGCGTCGAAGCCGCCGTTGGACATGAACACGACGTGGTCGCCGGGGCGGACGCGTTCGCGCAGGGTGGCGACCAGGGTGTCGACGTCGGGCACGGCGCGGCCTTCGTGGCGCAGCGCGGCGACCACCTTGCCGGCGTCCCAGGCCAGTTCGGGCCGGTGCAGGAACACCACCAGGTCCGCACCGTCGAGTGCGGGCGCGAGCGCGTCGGCGTGCGCGCCCAGGCGCATCGAATTGCTGCGCGGCTCCATCGCCACCACGATCCGCGACCCGCCCACCCGTGCGCGCAGGCCGGCGAGCGTGGTCGCGATCGCGGTCGGATGGTGGGCGAAGTCGTCGTACACGGTAATGCCGTCGTGGGTGCCCACGACCTCCAGGCGCCGCTTGATGCCGCGGAACGCCGCCAGCGCCGGCAGCACCGCCGCCAGGTCCACGCCCACCGCGTGCGCGGCGGCCAGCGCCGCGATCGCGTTCATCACGTTGTGCCGCCCCAGCAGCGCCCAGTGCACTTCGCCGACTGCTTCGCCCCGGTGCAGCAGGGTGAACGCGCTGCCGTCGGCGGCCAGCAGGCGTGCGCTCCAGTCGAAGTCGCCGTCCAGGCCGAAGCGCTCGACGGGCGTCCAGCAGCCCATGGACAGGACCTCGGCCAGGCGCGCGTCCTCGCCGTTGACGATGAGCCTGCCGTTGCCTGGCACGGTCCGCACCAGATGGTGGAACTGGCGCTGGATCGCGGCCACGTCGGGGAAGATGTCGGCGTGGTCGTACTCGAGGTTGTTGAGGATCGCCACCTTCGGCCGGTAGTGGACGAACTTGCTGCGCTTGTCGAAGAAGGCGGTGTCGTATTCGTCGGCTTCGACGACGAACGGGAGCCGGGAATCGGGAGCCGGGAGCCGTGAAGCGGCGCCCCCGAGGCGGGCGGAGACGCCAAAGTCCTCCGCTACTCCACCGATCAGGAAACCCGGGGCGAGGCCGGCTGCTTCGAGCAGGTAGGCGAGGATCGTGGTGGTGGTGGTCTTGCCGTGGGTGCCGGCGACCGCCAGCGTGTCGCGGCCGGGCAGCACCTGTTCGCTCAGCCACTGCGCGCCTGAGGTGTAGGCGCGACCGTCGTCGAGCACCTGCTCGACCGCGCGGTTGCCACGCGACAGGGCGTTGCCGATGACCACGACGTCGCAATCGGGCGAGATGTTCGCCGGGTCGTAGCCCTGGCGCAGGCCGATGCCCAGGCGCTCCAGCTGGGTGGACATCGGCGGGTACACCGCCTGGTCGCTGCCTTCGACCTCGTGGCCGAGTTCGCGGGCGAGCGCGGCGACGCCACCCATGAAGGTGCCGGCGATTCCGAGGATGTGGAGTTTCATTTCACAGCGCCCCTCATCCGCCCCTTCGGGGTACCTTCTCCCCGCTGGCGGGGAGAAGGAGGTTGATGCTCCCCGCGAGCGGGGAGAAGGGATTCAGCCAACGGGATTGGAGGGCGCGATGGCCTCGATGATCCGGTTGAACACCTCGTCCAGCGAGCCGACCCCGTCCACGACCGTGAGCTGGCCGTGCTGGCGGTAGAACTCGATCACCGGCGCGGTCTGGTTTTCGTAGACCTGCAGCCGGGTGCGCACCGCCTCGGGTGCGTCGTCGGCGCGGCCTTCTTCCTTCGCCCGGCCGGCGATGCGCTCGACCAGCAGCTCCTGCGGCACGTCGAGCTGCACCGCGAAGTCCATCGGCTGGCCGATCCGCTTGAGCAGCGCGTCCAGCGCGTCGGCCTGGGCCAGGTTGCGCGGGTAGCCGTCGAGGATGAACCCGTTGGCGGTGTCCGGGCGCGAGAAGCGGTCCTCGAGCATGCCCAGCAGGATCTCGTCGGAGACCAGCTCGCCGCGGGCCATCACTTCCTTCGCTTCCAGGCCGAGGCGGCTGCCGGCGGCGACTTCCGCGCGCAGCAGGTCGCCGGTCGACACGTGCGGCACCTGCAGGTGCGTCTTCAGGCGGGCCGCCTGTGTTCCCTTGCCGGAACCCGGCGCGCCCAACAGAACCAATCGCATCAGCCACTCCCAAGCCTTGCCATCGCGTCGCGGGCTCCGGCGCTAGACTGCGCCGACCCCCACACGCGGCCGGACGCCAGAATACCGCATCCCGGCCGCCCCACAGGAGCCGCCATGCCCGCAGGGACCCTGCTCTACGCCCAGTCCGGCGGTGTCACCGCGGTGATCAACGCGACCGCGGCGGCGGTGATCGAGGCCGCGCGCACGCGCCGGGTGAAGGTGCTCGCGGCCCGCAACGGCATCCTCGGAGCGCTGCGCGAGGAGTTGATCGACACCTCGAAGGAGCCCATCGCCGCGATCCGGGCGCTGGCGCACACCCCCGGCGGCGCGTTCGGCTCCTGCCGCTTCAAGCTGAAGTCGCTGGAGGCGGACCGCCGCCACTACCAGCGCCTGATCGATGTGTTCCGCGCCCACGACGTGCGCTGGTTCCTCTACAACGGCGGCAACGATTCGGCCGACACCGCGTGGAAGGTGTCGCAACTGGCCGAGGAGTTTGGCTATCCGCTGACCTGCATCGGCGTGCCGAAGACCATCGACAACGACCTCGCGGTCACCGACAACTGCCCCGGCTTCGGCTCGGCCGCCAAGTACACCGCGGTGTCGGTACGCGAGGCGGCGCTCGATGTCGCCGCGATGGCAGACACCTCCACCAAGGTGTTCGTGTACGAGGCGATGGGCCGGCACGCCGGCTGGCTGGCCGCGGCCGCGGGCCTGGCCGGCAAATCGCCGGACGAGGCGCCACAGCTGATCCTGTTCCCGGAGCGGGCCTACGACGAGGCCGCGTTCCTGGCCGGGGTCGAGCGGGTGGTGGCGCGGGTCGGCTGGTGCGTGGTCGTGGCCAGCGAAGGCATCCGTGACGCCGACGGCCGCTTCGTCGCCGACGCCGGCGGCGGCAAGGACGCATTCGGGCACACCCAGCTCGGCGGCGTCGCCCCGTACCTGGCCGGCCGGGTCAAGGACGCCCTGGGCCTGAAGGTCCACTGGACCGTGCCCGACTACCTGCAGCGCTCGGCGCGGCACATCGCCTCGCAGACCGACTTCGAGCACGCGCGCGCGGTGGGGCGCAAGGCGGTCGAGTTCGCGCTCGCGGGCCGCAACGCGACGATGCCGGTGATCGCGCGCACCTCCCACGCCCCCTACCGCTGGAAGATCGAAGCCGCCCCGCTGGCGAAGATCGCCAACCGCGAGAAGAAGATGCCGGCCGGATTCATCCGCCGCGATGGCTTCGGCATCACCGCGGCCGCCCGGCGCTACCTCGAGCCGCTGGTCCGGGGCGAGGCGTACCCGCCGTACGGGCGCGACGGGCTGCCGGCCTACATCGCGCTGCGCAACGAGGCCGTACCGGCGGTGCTGGCGCCGTACACGCCCTGAGCCGGGCGCCCCCGCGCCGCGGGCTTCAGCGGCAGGGTTCGCCGACCAGCTGCATCCCCACCGCGTAGGCCGGCAGGGCCGCGAGCTTCCCCGACTTCGCCCTCTGCAGGCCTTCCTCGAGGTAGATCCGCGACTTGCCCTGCGCGTCCAGCGCCGGCGCCTCCGAACCACGCGCTTCGCGCCAGACTTCGACCACCGCCTCCAGGCCCTGGCAGGAAGCGCTCGGCACGCGGATGCGATCGTTGAGCACCCATCCCGCCCCGGGGGCGCCGGCCTCGCCGGCGGCGACGACCCGTGCCCGCGGCTGGCAGGCGACGCTGGTGTGCACGGCCTGGAACCGGTACGGCTGCGCCGGGTCGCCGGTGAACTCGCCCTGCAGGCGGGTGCACGCCTCCGGGATGGTGCGCAGCGTGTGCGCGTGGCCGACCGCCTGCGGTGGCGCGGGTGCGCGGGCGACTTCCGGCCGCGGCGGGTCCGCGGCCTGCGCGGGCAGGCTGGCGGCGAGCAGCAGGACGGATGCAAGGGCGGCGGCGACAGGGCGCATCGGGGGCCTCCTGGGCGGGAAGTCTGGCGGGGAAAGGGGCGCAGGCTGCCACGGCGCCGCTGAACGCGGTCGTCATCTGTGCGATAGTCCCGCGGCGTTTTCCTGAAATTCCGAATGGTCACTCCGGGGAGGGGTTCATGTTGGAGCAGTACGGTCTACCCATCGCGCTCGCCTGTGCGGTCGTCGCGATTCTCTACGGCATCATTTCCGCGCGCTGGATCGGCGCGCAGGCGGCCGGCAACGAACGGATGCAGCAGATTGCCGCGGCGATCCAGGAAGGCGCGCGCGCCTACCTCAATCGCCAGTACACGACCATCGCCATCGCCGGCGTGGTCCTGTTCGTCCTCGTCGGCTTCGCGCTGAGCTGGTACACGGCCATCGGCTTCCTGATCGGCGCGGTGCTGTCCGGCGCGGCCGGCTACATCGGCATGAACGTGTCGGTGCGGGCCAACGTGCGCACCGCCGAGGCCGCGCGCAGCGGCATGGCCAAGGCCATGGACGTCGCCTTCCGCGGCGGCGCGATCACCGGCATGCTGGTGGTCGGCCTGGGCCTGCTCGGCGTCGCCGGCTACTACTGGCTGCTGACCCATTCGCTGGGCGTCACCGGCGACGAAGCGCTGCACGCGCTGGTCGGCCTGGCCTTCGGTTCCTCGCTGATCTCGATCTTCGCGCGCTTGGGCGGCGGCATCTTCACCAAGGGCGCCGACGTCGGCGCGGACCTGGTGGGCAAGGTCGAGGCCGGCATCCCCGAGGACGACCCGCGCAACCCGGCGGTGATCGCCGACAACGTCGGCGACAACGTCGGCGACTGCGCCGGCATGGCCGCCGACCTGTTCGAGACCTACGCGGTCACCGTGATCGCGACCATGCTGCTGGGCGGGCTGATGGCCGCCGAGGCCGGCGGCAACGCGGTGCTCTACCCGCTGGTGCTGGGCGGCGCTTCGATCATCGCCTCGATCATCGGCGCGTTCTTCGTCAAGGTGAAGGACGGCTCCGGCAACATCATGGGCGCGCTGTACAAGGGCGTGATCATCTCCGCGGTGCTGGCGGCAATCGCGTTCTACCCGATCACCGTGCAGTTGATGGGCGACTCGCCGCTGGGCGCGATGAACCTGTTCTGGTGCGCGCTGATCGGCCTGGCCCTGACCGGCGCGATCGTCTGGATCACCGAGTACTACACCGGCACCCAGTACAAGCCGGTGCGGCATATCGCCCAGGCGTCCACCACCGGCCACGGCACCAACATCATCGCCGGCCTCGGCATCTCGATGAAGTCCACCGCGATGCCGGTGGTCGCGGTATGCATCGCGATCTGGGGCGCGCACGCGCTCGGCGGCCTGTACGGCATCGCCATCGCCGCGACCGCGATGCTGTCGATGGCGGGCATGATCGTCGCGCTCGACGCCTACGGCCCGATCACCGACAACGCCGGCGGCATCGCCGAGATGTCGGAACTGCCGCCGGAGGTGCGCGACATCACCGACCCGCTGGACGCGGTCGGCAACACCACCAAGGCGGTGACCAAGGGCTATGCGATCGGCTCGGCCGCGCTGGCGGCGCTGGTGCTGTTCGCCGACTACACCCACAACCTGCAGGTCAACCATCCCGACACGATCTTCGCCTTCGACCTGTCCGACCACATGGTGATCATCGGCCTGCTGATCGGCGGCCTGATCCCCTACCTGTTCGGCGCAATGGCGATGGAGGCGGTGGGCCGCGCCGCGGGCGCGGTGGTCGAGGAAGTGCGCCGCCAGTTCCGCGAGATCAAGGGGATCATGGAGGGCACCGGCAAGCCGCAGTACGACCGCGCGGTGGACATGCTGACCCGGTCGGCGATCAAGGAAATGATCGTGCCCTCGCTGCTGCCGGTCGTGGTGCCGGTGGTGGTCGGCCTGGCCCTCGGGCCGAAGGCGCTGGGCGGCCTGCTGATCGGCACCATCGTCACCGGCCTGTTCGTCGCGATCTCGATGACCACCGGCGGCGGTGCCTGGGACAACGCCAAGAAGTACATCGAGGACGGCAACTTCGGCGGCAAGGGTTCCGAGGCGCACAAGGCCGCGGTCACCGGCGACACCGTCGGCGATCCCTACAAGGACACCGCTGGCCCGGCGATCAACCCGTTGATCAAGATCATCAACATCGTCGCGCTGCTGCTGGTGCCGCTGCTGTAACGCCGGCACCATCCGCGTGGAGCCGACCCATGGTCGGCTCGCTGGACCCGAAGCCCCGCCCTGGCGGGGCTTCTTCTTGCGTCATCGCCCGAGCCCGACCCGGTCCACCAATGCCTCGAAGCGCGGATCGTCCTCGAGCCGGACGAGGATGGGATCCTCGCGCAGGCGCGTGAGGCCGTAGTCACGGACTTCATAGCCGCGCTGCAGCCACTCGAACGCTGCGTCGGCCTCGCCACGCCACGCATGCACTTGCGCGACCTGGTAGGCAAAGCCCACGGCGTATTGCCGGCGCAACGCGTCGAGCGCTGCCCGCGAGGCCGCGTCATTGCCGCGCGTGTACTCGAGCATCGCCGTGCCGGCCAGCCGGTAGGGATCCGGCGCGCGCAGGAAGTGCAGCATGGCGCCATCGAGGTCGCCCGACTGCAGGTCGAGCAGGCCCAGGTAGAACTCCGGCCAGTTGACCTCCGGGCTCAACCTGGTGGCATGGCCCAGGACCTCGCGCGCCTCATCGCGCTGGCCGTCGTGCAGCAGCGCGACGCCCAGGTTGAACCAGATGTCGGCCGCCAACGGATCGATCGCAGTGGCCCGCCGCAGCATCGCGATTGCCTCCCCGCGGCGGCCGGCGAAGAAAATCACGTGCGAATAGGTGGACAGCGTGGCGGAGTCGTTCGGATCCAGCGCCAGCGCGTGCTCGAAGTCCTCGGCCGCACCGGCCCAGTCCCAGTCCATGAAGTTGCGGCGGATCGCGCGGGCGCGATAGCCGATCGCGAGATCGGGTGCGAGCGCGATGGCCTTGTCGACCGCGGCCGCGGCGCGGCCGAAAAACTCCGATCGCAACGACGGGGTCCCGGCGAAATCCGCGGCCACGCCATAGGAGAGCCCGAGCAGGGCCCACGCGTTGGCATAGCCCGGATCCAGCTCGACTGCGCGCTCGAACGATGCCACCGCCCGCCGGGAATGTTCCTCGCCGACCAGGCGGGTCGCTTCGAGCCCGCGCAGGAACGCCACGTAGGCCTCGGTGTTGCTGGTGCGCTGGGTATTGCCGAACGACTGCTCCGGGAGCAGCTCGAGCTTCAGCGCGGACACGATCTGCCGCGAGATCTCGTCCTGCAGGTCGAACACGTCGGCCAGCGCGCGGTCGTAGGTCTGCGACCACAGGTGGCTGCTGTCGGAAGTGCGGATCAGCTGCGCGGTGACCCGCAGCCGGTTCCCCGACTTGCGCACGCTGCCTTCCAGCACGTGGGCAACGCCCAGCGCTTCGGCGATCGTGGCGATGTCCGCCTGCTTGCCCTTGAAGGAAAACGAGGAGGTGCGCGCGATGACTTTCAGGCCGGGCACCTGCGCGAGCTGGTTCAGCAGTTCCTCGGACAGGCCGTCGGAGAAATATTCCTGGTCGCCCGCCTCGCTCATGTCCACGAACGGCAGGACCGCGATGGAATGGTCGGCGCCTGGCCTCGTTTGCGCCGTCGGAGGACCGGCCTCCGCGATCGCGACATCGGATGCGAACAGGTACCGGTCGGCCGCGAACCAGCCGATGCCCAGCAGCAGCACCACCGCGATCGACAGGTTCATGCGCGCGGCGGTGCGCGGCGCGGCGGGATTCGCCGGCGCCCCCTCCGATTCCAGGCTCAGGCCTTCAGGGGTCAGCTCGAAGATCCAGGCGAACAGCAGCGCCGGCAGGAAGCCGATCGCCAGCAGCAGGATTACGCCGCGCAGCGCCCATTCGGGGAGTCCGAATGCCGGGAGTACGGTGTCGGCGACCTGGACCACCAGCCAGGCCCCCACCAGGTACAGGCCGGCCATGCGGATGACGTTGCGGCGCTTGAGCTCGGCGAACAGCCCCATCGGCTTCCCCCCTCCGGCACGCCCGCATGGTAGCCGCCTTGCTGCGCCGCTGCCCGGCCGGCGCGTAGAATTGCGCCCCTTTCCCCCACGTTTTCCCCACGGAGCAGTGCGCAATGGGCCTGGACCTCGTCCCCACCGGCAAGAACCCCCCCGACGAAATCAACGTCGTCATCGAGATCCCCAAGGACGCGGAGCCGGTCAAGTACGAGGTCGACAAGGCCTCGGGCGCGATCTTCGTCGACCGGATCCTGTCCACGCCGATGCGCTATCCGTGCAATTACGGCTACATCCCGCGCACCCTGTGCGGCGACGGCGACCCCGCGGACGTGCTGGTGATCCTGCCGCTGCCGCTGATTCCCGGCTCGGTGATCCGCTGCCGCCCGGTCGGCGTGCTGCGGATGAAGGACGAGGCCGGCGGCGACGAGAAGATCCTGGCCGTGCCGGTGGACAAGGTCTTCGCCGGCTACACCCACATCGACGACATCGCCAAGGTCAGCCCGCACTGGCTCGAGCGCATCGGCCACTTCTTCGAGCACTACAAGGACCTGGAGCAGGGCAAGTGGGTCAAGCTCGACGGCTGGGGCGACGCGGCCGAGGCCAAGGCGATCCTGGCCGACGCGATCGAGCGCCACGCCGCGCTGCCCGGCAAGCAGGCGTTCTGAGCCGGGCCGGCGCCGGCCTCAGCGCCGGTGCCGGATGATCGTCAGGCCGATCAGCCGCGACACCACGGTGGCGATGTAGCCCACCCCGGCGAACTGCTCGAGCATCACCAGCACCCGCGCCGGCGAGCCCAGCGGCACCACGTCGCTGAGTCCGGTGGCCGAGAGGTTGCTGAAGCTCAGGTACAGCAGCTCCAGCCAGCGCCGCGGGCGGTCGGGCTCCACGATGCCGGCGAAGCTGTCCGGATACAGCGCCTGGCAGACGAAGAACGCGTAGGCGAAGCCCCACGCGAGCAGGGTGAAGGTGGCGCCGGCGGCGAACAGCTCGTCGGCGCTGACCACGCGGTCGTCCATCATGTAGGCGATCAGGCCGCCGGCGGCGTAGAAGTACAGCACCGACTCCAGCGTGGCCGAGAACGGCAGCAGCCCGGGTTTGTCCAGCAGCACCCCGGCCATGGTCAGGGTCATCGCCGGGATCGCCAGCAGCCACGCGACCCAGCGCACCGACGGGCTGCGGTTCACTACCCACACGGCCAGCGGCACCACCACCAGCGCGACCGCCCCGAACAGCAGGCGCCCGCTGCTGGTGTCGTCCATCGACGGGTAGATCATCAGGCTCAGCAGCTGCGCCGCGAGCAGCAGCGCCGACGGGTGGCGCTTCGCCAGGAACCCCCACGGCCGCGACCAGAGCTTGCGCTGCTGCATCCGCTCAGGCGTCCTGGTACACGCGGGCGCCGGCCTCGCGGAACTCCGCGGCCTTGCCGGCCATGCCCTCGGCCAGCGCCTCCTGCTCGCCCAGGCCGTGCTCGGCGGCGTAGTCGCGCACGTCCTGGGTGATCCGCATCGAGCAGAACTTCGGCCCGCACATCGAGCAGAAGTGCGCCGACTTGTGCGCATCCTTCGGCATGGTCTCGTCGTGGAATTCGCGCGCGCGCTCCGGGTCGAGGCCGAGGTTGAACTGGTCCTCCCAGCGGAATTCGAAGCGCGCCTTGCTCAGCGCGTTGTCGCGCACCTGCGCGCCCGGATGTCCCTTGGCGAGGTCGGCGGCGTGCGCCGCGATCCTGTACGCCATGATCCCGTCGCGCACGTCCTCGCGGTCCGGCAGGCCGAGGTGTTCCTTCGGCGTCACGTAGCAAAGCATCGCGCAGCCGTACCAGCCGATCATCGCCGCGCCGATCGCGCTGGTGATGTGGTCGTAGCCCGGGGCGATGTCGGTGGTCAGCGGGCCGAGGGTGTAGAACGGCGCCTCGCCGCATTCGGCGAGCTGCTTGTCCATGTTCTCCTTGATCAGCTGCATCGGCACGTGGCCGGGGCCTTCGATCATGGTCTGCACGTCGTGCTTCCAGGCGATCTTCGTCAGCTCGCCCAGGGTCTCGAGCTCGCCGAACTGGGCCGCGTCGTTGGCGTCGGCGATGCAACCCGGGCGCAGGCCGTCGCCGAGCGAGAAGGCCACATCGTAGGCCTTCATGATGTCGCAGATCTCTTCGAAGTGTTCGTAGAGGAAGCTCTCGCGGTGATGCGCCAGGCACCACTTGGCCATG
Organism: Lysobacter sp.; assembly: GCA_044464395.1. GTDB lineage: Bacteria > Pseudomonadota > Gammaproteobacteria > Xanthomonadales > Xanthomonadaceae > Cognatiluteimonas. The sequence continues at coordinate 217,996 of JBIQLI010000001.1, read as the reverse complement.
ATCGAGCCGCCGCGGCTGACGATGCCGGTGACCCGCTTCGCGGTCAGCGGCACGTAGCGCAGCAGCACGCCGGCGTGGATGGTGAAGTAGTCCACGCCCTGCTCCGCCTGCTCGACCAGGGTGTCGCGGAACAGCTCCCATGTCAGCTCCTCGGCGACGCCGCCGACCTTCTCCAGCGCCTGGTAGATCGGAACCGTGCCGATCGGCACCGGCGAGTTGCGCACGATCCATTCGCGGGTCTCGTGGATATGCTTGCCGGTGGACAGGTCCATGACCGTGTCGGCGCCCCAACGGATCGCCCACACCAGCTTCTCCACTTCCTCGGCGATGCCCGAGGACACCGCGGAATTGCCGATGTTGGCGTTGATCTTGGTCAGGAAGTTGCGGCCGATGACCATCGGCTCGCTTTCCGGATGGTTGATGTTGTTCGGCAGGATCGCGCGACCGCGCGCGATCTCGTCGCGCACGAACTCCGGCGTGATCCGGCGCGGGATGCTGGCGCCGAAATCCTGGCCCGGGTGCTGGGCGAGCAGGCCGGCGTCGCGCAGTGCGTCCAGGCGCTGGTTCTCGCGGATGGCGACGAACTCCATCTCCGGGGTCACGATGCCGCGGCGCGCGTAATGCATCTGGGTAACGTTGGCGCCGGCGGCGGCGCGGCGCGGGAGCGCACGGTTCGGGAAGCGGACCGCGTCGAGCCGCGTATCGCCGTCGCGGTCGCGGCCGAAAGCGGACGACAAGGCCGGCAGCGCCTCGGTGTCGCCGCGTTCGGCGATCCAGGCCTCGCGCAGGCGCGACAGCCCCGCCGCCAGGTCGATGTGCGCCTCGGGATCGGAGTACGGACCGGAGGTGTCGTACACGGTGACCGGCGGGTTGTCCTCGCCGCCGAACAGGGTCGGCGTGGTCGACTGCACGATCTCGCGCATCGGCACGCGCAGGTCCGGGCGCGAGCCCGGGACGTGGATCTTGCGGGAGCCGGGGATCGGGCGGGTGACCGCCTCCGACAGCTTCTCGGCCTGGCGGATCAGTTCGGTGGGGACAGCGTTCATGTCTCGGGCTCCCGTTCGCATCGAGGGATGCCGTGCGGTTCCGCGCACGACTCTTGCGAAGCGGGGCGCGAGCGGGCGTGAAGGCGCCGCCGCGAAGCTTCCCTACGCCGGTGTCAACCGGATCAGGTTCGAAGGGTCTGTCTCAACCCGGCAATGCCGGGTACCCCCGCTTCGCCGCGCATTGTGTCACGTCTTGCGGCGCCTTCGGCCGGCGCGGGCTTCGGTCCGACGTGGGCTTCGGTCCGGCGCGGTGTAGGGGCGTCCTGGCGTGCGCGGGAGGCGGGGGAGGAAAAGCGCCCCTCATCCGCCCCTTCGGGGCACCTTCTCCCCGCGGGCGGGGAGAAGGGAGTGATCGCGGCGAAGCAGGCGCGGTCCCACAACTCCTGGAGCGTCGCGGGAGGCGGGGGTGTGGACTGCAGGGGGCATGGATGCCCCCGCCGCGTGTCGGCACACGGACGTGCCGCACGCGGCAGGCCACACCCCCGCCTCCCGCGCACGCCAGGACACCCCCCCACCGCGCCGGAACAAACCCGCGCCGATCAGGCCGGGCGCTTCACCCGGAACCAGGCGGCGTAGAGGGCGGGCAGGAAGAGCAGCGTCAACACGGTCGCCACGGTGAGGCCGCCCATGATCGCCACGGCCATCGGCCCGAAGAACGCGCTGCGCGTCAATGGGATCATCGCCAGGATCGCCGCCAGCGCCGTCAGCACGATCGGCCGGAACCGCCGCACCGTCGCATCGATCACCGCCGTCCACCGATCGTGGCCCGCCGCGATGTCCTGCTCGATCTGGTCCACCAGGATCACCGAATTGCGCATGATCATCCCCGCCAGCGCGATCGTGCCCAGCATCGCCACGAACCCGAACGGCACCCGGAACACCAGCAGGAACAAGGTCACGCCAATGATCCCAAGCGGCGCCGTCAGCAGGACCAGCACCGTCCGCGACAGGCTGCGCAACTGCAGCATCAGGATCGTCACCACCACGAACAGGAACAGCGGCATCCCCGCGATGATCGAATCCTGGCCGCGGGCCGCGTCCTCGACGCTGCCGCCGACCTCGAGCAGGTAACCCTCCGGCAGGTCGGCGCGGATGTCCTCCAGGGTCGGCACGATCTGCGCCGTCACCGTCGCCGGCAACAGGCCGTCGCGGATGTCCGCGCGCACCGTCACCGTCGGCAACCGGTCGCGGTGCCAGATGATCCCGTCCTCGAAGCCGTACTCGATGCGCGCCACCTGCGACAGCGGCACCGAGCCGCCATTGGCGGTCGGCACCGCCAGGCTGCCGATCAGGTCGAGTTGGCTGCGCTCGGCGTCGCTGCCGCGCAACGACACCTCGATCAGTTCGTTGCCCTCGCGCCAGGTGCTCACCGGCAGGCCGGACAATTGCCCGGAGAGGAAATGCGCGAGCTGCTGGCTGCTGATCCCCAGCGCCCGCGCCCGCGACTGGTCGAGCACCAGGCGCACCACCTTGCTCGGCTCGTCCCAGTCCAGGTTGACGTTGGCCGTGTGCGGGTTCGCGCGCACCTTCGCCTGGACCCGTTTCGCCAGCGCACGCACGCGCTCGATGTGCTCGCCGGACACCCGGAACTGCAACGGATAGCCCACCGGCGGACCGTTCTCGAGCCGGGTCACGCGCAGCTGCAGCTCCGGGAAGCGCGGCGCGACCACCTCGATCAGCCAGTCGCGGATCGCCTCGCGCGAGTCGACGTCCTGCGCCTTGACCACGAACTGGGCGAAGTTGGCCGCCGGCAGCTGCTGGTCCAGCGGCAGGTAGAAGCGCGGCGAGCCGGTGCCGACGTAGGCGACGAAATTGTCGATGCCCTCGCGCTGTTCCAGCAGCTTCTCCAGCCGCTGCGCCTGCGCCGCGGTCGCGCGCAGCGACGACCCTTCGGCCAGCTCCATGTCCACCATCAGCTCGGGGCGGGTGGAGTCGGGGAAGAACTGCTGCGGCACGAAGCGGAACAGCAGCAGCGACAGCACGAACAGCGCGCCGGTCGCGCCGATCACCTTCCAGCGATGCGCCAGGCACCAGCCGAGCAGGCGCCGGAAGCGGCGGTAGAACGGCCGCTGGTACGGATCCGGGTGGTGGCCCTTGCGCGCCGCCTGCGCCGCCAGGTCGGGCAGCATGCGGTCGCCGAGGTAGGGAATGAACACCACCGCGGCCAGCCACGACACCAGCAGCGCGATCGTCACCACCTCGAACAGCGAGCGCGTGTACTCGCCGGTGCTGGATTCCGCGGTCGCGATCGGCAGGAACCCGGCCGCGGTCACCAGGGTGCCGGTGAGCATCGGGAACGCGGTGCTTTCCCAGGCGAAGGCCGCGGCCTTCAGGCGCGTCAGCCCCTGCTCCATCTTGATCGCCATCATCTCCACCGCGATGATCGCGTCGTCCACCAGCAGGCCCAGCGCCAGCACCAGCGCGCCCAGCGACACCTTGTGCAGGCCGATGTCGAAGTAGTGCATCAGCGCGAACGTCATCGCCAGCACCAGCGGGATGCTGACCGCGACGACCATGCCGGTGCGCAGGCCCAGCGAGAAAAAGCTGACCAGCAGCACGATCGCCACCGCCTCGGCCAGCACCCGGGTGAACTCGCCGACCGAGTCGCGCACCGCTTCGGGCTGGTCGCTGACCTTGCTCAGCTGCATGCCGGCCGGCAGCGTTTCCTGCAGCCGCGCGAACTCCGCGTCCAGGGTCTCGCCCAGGCGCAGGATGTCGCCGCCCGGCTTCATCGCCACCGCGATGCCGATCGCGTCCTCGCCCATGAAGCGCATCTTCGGCGCGGCCGGGTCGCTGAAACCGCGCTGCACCGTGGCCAGGTCACCCAGGCGCACGGTGCGGTCGCCGGCGCGGATCGGGAAGTCGCGAATGTCCTCGACCGAGGCGAAGGCGCCGCTCACCCGCAGTTGCACGCGCGCGTCGCGGCCTTCGAAGAAGCCGGCCGGCACCACTGCGTTCTGCTGGTCCAGCGCCTGGTGCACCGCGGCCAGCGGAATGCCGAGGGTCGCGAGCTTGGCGTTGTCGAGCTCGATCCAGACCTTCTCGTCCTGCAGCCCGACCAGCTCGACCTTGCCGACGTCGTCCACACGCTGCAGGTCGAGCTCGATCCGCTCGGCGTAGTCCTTCAGCACCGCGTAGTCGAAACCGGGCCCGGTGATCGCGTAGATGTTGCCGAAGGTGTCGCCGAACTCGTCGTTGAAGAACGGGCCGATCACGCCCTGCGGCAGCTCCGGGCGCAGGTCGCCGACCTTCTTGCGCACCTGGTACCAGAGGTCCGGCACGTCCTTCGAGCGCATCGAGTCGCGGGCCATGAAGATCACCTGCGACTCGCCCGGGCGCGAGTACGCACGGATGAACTCGTACTCGCCCGTGGTCATGAGCTTCTTCTCGATCCGCTCGGTGACCTGCGAGGCCACTTCCTGCGCGGTCGCGCCCGGCCACAGCGTGCGCACCACCATGGCCTTGAAGGTGAACGGCGGGTCCTCGGACTGGCCCAGGCGCTGGTACGACCACGCGCCCACCAGGGCCACGACCAGCATCGCGTAGACCACCAGGGCGCGGTTGCGCAGCGCCCATTCCGACAGGTTGAAGCGCATCACCTCAGCGCTCCTGCTGCACGGGCTCGAGCACCGGCCGGTTGTTCCGGTCCACCGGCGCGACCACCTCGCCGTCGCGCAGCAGATGCCCTCCCGCGACCACGATCCAGTCCGACGCGCGCAGGCCGGACAGCACCGGCACCCGGTCCTCGCCGTAGGCGCCGACCTTCACCGGCGCCAGGCGCAGCTTGCGGGTGTCGGGATCGACCACCCACACCGCGGTGCCGCCGTCGCCGCCGCGCTGCAACGCCGCCAGCGGGACGGTCAGGCGGCCTTCGCCCTTGCTGTCCGCCGGAGCGAAGAACACGCGCGCGCTCTGGCCCAGTTCGACCGCGGTCGCGCCGGGCAGCGCCACGCGCGCCGCGAAGGTACGGGTGAGCGGGTCGGCGGCGGGCGAGATCTCGCGGATCCGGCCGGGAATGCGTTGCCCGGGCGCGCTCCACAACTCGACTTCCGCCGCCTGCCCGACCTGGAAGTCGTCGACGCCGGACTCCGGCAGGGCGATCGCGATCTCGCGGGTGCCGTCGGCGGCGAAGGTGAACACCGGCTGCCCCGCCGCCACCACCTGGCCGGCTTCGGCATGGCGCGCGGCCACCACGCCATCCGCCGGCGCCAACAGGCGGCTGTATCCGGCCTGGTTGCGGGCCACGTCGAGATTCGCGCGCGCCGCCCGGACCTGGCCCTGCGCCGCGGCGAACGCGGCTTCCTGGGCATCCAGCGCGGAGCGGCTCACCAGGTCCTGCGCGGCGAGCGCGCGGTAGCGCGACAGGTCGGCCTCGGCACGCGCCAGTTGCGCCTGTGCGGCGTTGAGCTGGGCCTGCGCCGCCTGCGCCTGCAGGCGCAGGTCGCCGGGATCCAGCTCCGCCAGCAACTGGCCGCGCGCAACGCGGTCGCCGACGTCCACCAGCCGCCGCACCAGCTTGCCGCCGACGCGGAACGACAGTGCCGCTTCCTCGCGCGCTCGCACTTCCCCGGCATAGGCCTGCGCCTGTGCGCCGGGCGCGGTGTCCGGATGGCCCACCAGCACCGCGCGCGGCGTCGGCGCATCGCCATCGCCGTTGCCGCAGGCAGTGAGCAGAAGGAGGAGCGCAGCGGCAAGCACCGCGCGGATCGTCTTCCCTGAAACCTCGCGCATGGGCCCTGCCCCCGCATTAATGAACTCGCCGGTATCGTATAAATAACGAACCGATTAGTCTAGTATTGAGGGATGGCCACCAGCAGTACCTCCCCCAAGCCGCCCCCGCGCCCGGCACCCGGCCGTCCCAAGGACCTGGAAAAGGGCAGCGCCATCCTCGACGCCGCCCGCCGCCTGTTCACCGCCCATGGTTACGACGGCGCCAGCATGGACCAGATCGCAGCCGAGGCCGGCGTTTCCAAGCTCACGGTGTACAGCCACTTCGGCGACAAGGAAACCCTGTTCGCGGAAGTGGTGAAATCGTTCTGCGAGCAGCAGCTGCCCGCCTCGCTGTTCGACTCCATGCCCGAGCTGCCGCTGCGCGAGCGCCTGATGGGCGTGGCCCGCGCGTTCTTCGCCATGATCAGTTCGCCAGAGGCCGTGGCCGGGCACCGCATCCTGTGCTCGCCGCGGATGGCCGACTCGCAGCTGCCGCAACGCTTCTGGCAGGCCGGCCCGCAGCGGGTGCAGGACGCGTTCGCGGGGATGCTCGAGCGCCGGGTGGCCCGTGGCGAGCTGCAGATCGACGACATCCCGCGCGCCGCCTCGCAGTTCTTCACCCTGCTCAAGGGCGAGCCGCACGCGCGCATGATGTTCGGCTGCTGCGACCTGCACCGGCGCGACATCGAGCGCCACCTGGAAGCGACCGTGGACCTGTTCCTGCGCGCCTATGCGCCCCGCTGAGCGCCACGCGAGGCTGAACGGCAGCCGACGCCGGACGTCGGTCCCGGTGACTTCCGGCACTCAGTGCGGGTGTGGTAGCACAGCGATGCTGTCCGCGTCTTCCCGGCCCGGGCCGGGTAAAATCGCGGGTCCGGCGCTTCCGCCGCCCCGTGCATGAGACCCCCCGCATGAGCAGCCCCGTGATGAGCACGTCCGATTTCGCCCACGCCCGCGAACTGATGGTCGAGCAGCAAGTGCGTCCCTGGGACGTGCTCGACACGCGCGTGCTGGACGTGCTGGCCACCCTGCCGCGCGACGCCTTCGTCCCGGAAGCCTGCCGCGCCCTCGCCTACGCCGATCTGCAGCTGCCGCTGGGCCACGGCGAGGTGATGCTCAAGCCGATCCTCGAGGGCCGCGCGCTGCAGTCGCTGGCGCTGCAGGCACACGAGGACGCCCTGGAGATCGGCACCGGCAGCGGCTGGTTCGCCGCGTGCATGGGCCGCCTCGCGCGTTCGGTGACCAGCATCGAGATCCGCGACGAATTCGCGGTCGCGGCGCGCGCGCGGCTCGCCACCCAGGGCCTCGGCAACGTCGAGGTCGAGATTGCCGACGCCATGCACTACGCCCCCGGCCGCCAGTTCGACGCGGTCTGCGTCAGCGGCGCGGTGGACGTGATCCCGGCCCGCTTCCTCGAATGGCTGCGCCCCGGCGGCCGCATGTTCGTGGTCCGCGGCCGCGCACCGGTGATGGAAGCGGTGCTGCTGACCCGCGGCAGCGACCCTGCCGACGTGCGCATCGAATCGCTGTTCGAAACCGAACTCCCCTATCTCGCCGGCGCCGCGCCGGCCCCCAGCTTCGACTGGTAATCACGACTGGTAAAAGGACACCCATGATCCGTCGCCCGCTCGCCCTCGCCCTTGCCCTCGCCCTGCTCCCGGCCGCCGGCGCCCACGCCGAAGACCTGCTGCAGACCTACGAACTCGCGCGCGCGGGCGACCCGCAGTTCGCGCAGGCCGAGTCGAGCCGCCTGATCAACAAGGAAGGCGCGGTCCAGGCGCGGGCCGCGCTGCTGCCGCAGATCAACGGTTCGGCCAGCTACAACCGCAGCAAGAGCGAAGGCCCGTCGAGCCAGACCCAGTTCGACCCGGAGACCGGCGAGCCGCTGCGCTTCACCGGCGATTCCGAGACCACCACGCACTCGCGCCGGCTCGGCCTGAACGTCGACCAGGTGCTGTTCGACCTGGGCGCGTTCAGCCGCCTGCGCAGCGAGCGCACCCTCAGCCGCGCCGCCGACTTCACCCTGGAATCGGCCGGCGACACGCTGATTACGCGCACCTCCAAGGCCTACTTCGACGTGCTCGTCGCAATGGAGACCCTGGCCGCGGCGGAGGCCCAGGAGGAAGCGCTGAAGAAGCAGTTCGACTTCGCCAGCAAGCGCCTCGAGGTCGGCCTGGCGCCGATCACCGACGTGCACGAGGCCCGCGCGCAGTACGACAGCGCGCGCGCCAACACCATCGTCGTGCGCAACGCCCTGGAGGACGCCTACCAGGCGCTGGTCGAGATCACCGGCACCCCGGTGGCCAGCCTCAAGGCGCTGCCGGACGACTTCGAGCCGCAGCTGCCGGCCGAGGGCGGCGCCGACGAGTGGGTCGCCACCGCGCTGCAGAACAACCCGGCGCTGCAGGCCAAGGAACTGCAGGTGCAGGCCAGCGACCACGACGTGGACACCGCGCGCGCCGGCCACCTGCCGACGCTGACCTTCGGCGGCAGCTACGGCAAGAACGCCTCCTGGGGCGAGAGCACCTTCACCAGCCCGGACCTCCCGGCCCCGGCCACCTTCCCGACCGGCAGCGAGAGCCGCGGCCCTTCGTTCGGGGTCACCCTGAGCGTGCCGATCTTCTCCGGCGGCCTGACCCAGTCGCGGGTGCGCCAGGCGGTCTACCAGCGCGACCTGCAGCAGGAGCAGCTGGAGGAGCAGAAGCGCGCGCTGGTGCGCAACACCCGCAATGCCTACCAGACCCTGGTCGCCGGCATCAGCGAGGTCGAGGCGCGGCGCGCGGCGCTGGTGTCGGCGCAGAGCGCCTACGAGGCCTCGCAGGTCGGCCTGGAAGTGGGCACCCGCACCGTGATCGACGTGCTGATCAACCAGCAGAACCTGTTCGACGCGCAGCGCCAGTACGCGCTGGCCAAGTACAACTTCCTGCAGAACCGGCTGCTGCTGGAGCAGGCCGCGGGCACCCTGGACGTCGCCGACGTGCAGGAGATCAACCGCCTGCTGACCGCGGACGCGAGCGTTGCGGCCGCCGCGGGCGACGCCGGCCGCGGCTGAGCGCAGCGGCGACTGCCGCGGGTGACTGCCGCCGCTAGCGCGGCAGTGCCGGTTCCACCATCGCCAGGGTGCGGCTGAGCGCGCCGCGCCCTTCCTCCACCAGCGCACGCCCGGCCTCGACCATGGCCGCGCGCGCGGCAGTGTCCGCGAGCAGCGCTTCCAGGTGCGCCGCGACCTCGCCCGCGTCCGCGCCCACCCGCAGGGCCCCGGCCGCCTTCATCCGCGCGGCGATGTCGGCGAAGTTGCGCAGGTGCGGGCCGCTGACCACCGCGGTCCCCACCGCCGCCGGCTCGAGCAGGTTGTGGCCGCCGATGTCCTGCAGGCTGCCGCCGACGAATGCCGCCTGCGCGCACGCATAGAACGACACCAGCTCGCCCATCGTGTCGATCACGAACACCGCGTCGTTCGGGTCCGGCCACCGGGTCAGGGTCCGCGTCGCCACGCGCCAGCCGGCGTCGACCGCCTGTTGCGCGACCGCGCGGAAGCGCTCGGGATGGCGCGGCGCCCACAGCAGCAGCAGGTCCGGCCAGCGGCCGCGCAGCTGGCGATGGATCGCGATCACCGCCGCTTCCTCGTCCGGATGGGTACTGGCCGCGATCCACGCCGGTCGCCCGCCGATCCTGGCCTCGAACTCCGCCGACAGCGCGTCGCCACCCGCGGGCAGGGCGATGTCGAACTTGAGGTTGCCGGTGACGGTGGTCGCTTCGGGCAAGGCACCCAGCACTACGAAGCGTCTCGCGTCGTCCTCCGATTGGGCGAGCACGCCGCGCAAGGTGCGCAGCGCGCGGCGCAGCAGCGGCTTCAGCAGCCGGTAGCCGTGCAGCGATCGCCCGGACAGGCGCGCATTGACGATCCACGCCGGGATGCCGTGGTCGCGGCAGCCGAACAGCAGGTTCGGCCACAGCTCGGTCTCCAGCACCAGCGCCATCCGCGGCCGGTACTGGCGCAGGAAGCGCGACACCGCGCCGGGCAGGTCGTAGGGCAGGTACACATGGGCGACGCCGTCGCCCCACAGCGCGCGCACCCGCGCCGAGCCGGTCGGGGTGATGGTGGTCACCAGCACCCGCAGCCCGGGATGGCGCGCGCGCAGGGCATTGACCAGCGGCGCGGCCGCGTTCACCTCGCCCATCGACACCGCATGCACCCACACGTCCACCGGCGCGGCGGGGTCGTACACCGCGTAGCGCTCGTTCCAGCGCAGCAGGTACTCGCCCTGGCGGAAGCCGCGCCAGACCAGGTGGTAGAGCGTGACCGGCAGCAACAGGTAAAGCGCGGCCGAATACAGGCCGCGCAGCACTCGTTCGAAGAAATCGGCCCGCATCCGCAAAGGATAGCCGCGCCTGCGGCACCTTGTTGTAGGAGCGGCGGAAGCCGCGAAGGCCTGCCTCACTAGAATCGGCCCCATGTCCATGCCCACCCCCACCACTCCCGGCCGCCCCCCGCTGGCCCCGCGCCACTGGCCCCTATGGCTGCTCATCGGCGCCATGGCGGCGCTCGCACGGCTCCCGTGGCCGTGGCAACGCGCGCTCGGCCGCGGGCTGGGCGCCGTGCTGCGCGTCGCCCTGGGCAGCCGCCGCCGGATCGCCGAACGCAATCTCGCATTGTGCTTCCCCGCGCTCGACGCAGCCGCGCGCGACGGCCTGCTGCGCGCGCACTTCGCCGCGCTCGGCGTCGGCCTGTTCGAGTTCGCACGCGCCTGGTGGGGCTCGGTGGACGCGATGCAGCGCGACCTGCGGATCGAGGGCGTCGAACACCTCGAGGCGGCGCGCGCCCGCGGCAAGGGCGTGATCCTGGTGTCCGGCCACTTCACCACGCTCGAGATCTGCGGCCGCCTGTTGTGCGAGCGCGAACCGATGGCCGGGATGTACCGCCCGCATGCGCAAGCGCCGCTGGAATGGGCGGTGAAACGCGGGCGGCTGCGCTATGCCACCGCGATGTTCGGCCGGGAGGAACTGCGCCCGGCGATCCGCCACCTCAAGCAGGGCGGCGTGCTGTGGTTCGCGCCCGACCAGGAGACCCGCCGCGGCGACAGCGTCTACGTGCCGTTCTTCGGCCGCCCGGCGTCCAGCCTGACCTCCACCCACCAGCTTGCACGGCTGTCCGGCGCGGCGGTGCTCGCCTTCGCCCACGAGCGCCGCGACGACGGCGGCTACAGCCTGCGCCTGTCGCCCGCCTTCGAGGCGTTCCCCACGGCCGATGCCGGCGCCGACACCGCGCGGGTGATGGCGGCGATCGAGGCGATGGCGCGCGCGGTGCCGGCGCAGTACCTGTGGATCCACCGGCGCTTCAAGCGCCAGCCCGACGGCACCGATCCCTACGCGTAAAGGTCCGGTTCGCCCGGCCGCCGGGTCTTGAACCGCCGGTGCACCCACAGGTATTGCGAAGGCTGGCGGCGCACCACCGTTTCCAGCTCCGCCATGTAGCGCGCCGCGTCCGCCTGCGGATCGCCGGTCGGCCAATCGCGCCACTGCGGCTCGATGCGCAGCAGGTAGCGGCCATCGGCCTGGCGCTGCATCCACAGCGGCAGCGCCGCGGCGCCGGACTCGCGCATGAGGTCCGGCAACGCGGTGACCGTGGCCGCGGGCACGCCGAAGAACGGGACGAATGCGTGCCGGTAGCTGAAGTCCTGGTCGCCCAGGTAGAGCACGGCTTCGCCGGCGCGCAGCGCGGACAGCAGCGCCGCCTTGTCCTTCTTCGCGATCGTGCGCGAGAACGCGCGCAGGCGCGCGGCATCGATCCAGGCGTCCACGCAGGCATCGTTGTGGCGCCGTGCGTGCAGCGCGACCTTGCGCCCGAGCGCCTCGCCCAGCAGGCGCCCGGCCAACTCGAAGTGCGGCAGGTGCCCGGTCACCAGCAACACGCCGCGACCCGCGGACAGCGCATCGCGCAGGTGTTCCAGGCCTTCGGCGCTGTACAGCGGGCGCAGTCGCGCGGAGGGCGCGAACCACGCGCGCAGCGTCTCCAGCGCGCCGGTGACCGTGTCGCGCAGGGTGGCGCGCAACAGCCGGCGCCGCGCCGGCGCCTCCAACTCCGGGAAGCACAGCGCCAGGTTGCGCGCGGCGATGCGGCGGCGGCGGCGCAGCAGCGGCGCACCGGCAACGGCGAGGAGCGCGCCCAGGCGCAGCAGCCACCGCTGCGGCAACCGCGCCAGCATGCGACCGACCCCGTTGGCGACGCCGGTCCAGGCGCAGCGGCGCGAGGCCGCGCCGTTCATCGCTCTGCGGGCTCGAGGCTGTCGCGGCCGAGCAGGCTGCCGGCGAACAGCGCCGCGAGCATCAGCGTCAGCCCGCCCCAGAACGTGGAATAGAACGCCAGATGGGTGTTGAGCGGGAACACCGTCACCGCCAGCGCCAGCATCGCCGGCCGTGCGTTGCGGCGGGCGGCGTCGCTGGAATAGTTCCATGCGCGGACCGCGAGCGCGGTGCCGGCAAGCCAGAACAGCAGGCCGAGGACGCCGGTCTCGCTGAGGATCTCGAGCACGATCTGGTGCGCGTGGAACGCCGGGCCCTCGCCCCAGGCCGGCGCCACGCCCGCATCGGGGTCGCAGTCGGCGAAGGCCTCGCGGAAGCCGCGTGCGCCCACGCCGTTGACCGGGTGCTCCGAGGCCATGCACAGCGCCGCACCCCAGATCCGGGTGCGCCCGGACAGGGCCATGTCCACGCCTTCCTGGTCGGCGGCCAGCGCCTGCGCGGTGCGGGTCACCCGATCGCGCACGTTGGGCGAGGTCGCGGTCAGCACGGCCAGCGCGACCGCGCCGAACGCCAGCACCGCCAGCAGCCGCTTCCAGCCGAGCAGTTGCCAGCCGGCGAACACCAGCACCAGCGCGAAGGTCAGCCAGGCGGCACGCGAGCCGGCGAGCAGCACGACCAACCCGATCGCGGCCGCGCCGCAAAGCCAGCCGACGACGCCCATCCGCCGCGATGCCAGGTGCAAGGCGAACGGCGACAGGCTGGCGACCACCAGGCCGAGCTTGAGGTTGCACGGCCCGAGTACGCCGCTGAGCCGGTCCGCCAGCCCGGTTTCGGCCACGGTGCACATGGGATGGCCGCTGATGAGCTGCTTGATGCTGTCGATCGACCAGAACAGCGGGCTGGTGCCGGTCAATGCCTGCAGCAGGGCGTCCACGGTCCACACTGCGACGATGGCGCCGAGCCCGGAGAAGGTGATCCGGCGGCTGCGCGCGTTGCCCACCGCGGCGGCGACCAGCCAAAGGAACGGCAGGTAGCGCAGGTCCACCGCCGCCTCGCGCAGCGCGCGCCCCTTGTCCAGCGCGTCCACCGCCGACAGCGCCTCGGGCAGCCAGTAGGAGAAGAACAGCACGCTGGTGAGCGCCCACGCCCGGCCGCTGAGCAGGCGGGTGCCGCCGCGGAAGCGCACCAGCAGCAGGTGCACGATCGCGGCCAGCGCACCCAGCACCATGATGCCTTCGGCGTAGCCCGGTGCCGGCCACAGCGCGACGAACGCGAGCACCCACGCGGGCGCCCAGCGCCAGCCCGCGGCGGGCATGCCGGTGGAAGGGGGAGCGGCTTCAGTCGCGTCCGGCAAGTTCGTCATAGAGCGACAGCGTCGCCTCCTGCATCGCCCGCAAAGTGTCGGCCATCGTAACCGCAGGCGGCGTCGCCCGCGCCAGCGCCGCGAGCGCGGCATGCAGCAACGCAGCCTGGTCGAACGCCGGGACCGCGCCCGCCGGGTACGACGCGTGCAGTTGCTCGCCCACCCCGCCGTGGTCCCAGCCCAGCACCGGTCGGTCCACGCACAGGGCCTCGAGCACGGTCCGGCCGAAGGCCTCGGGGCGTCGCGAAAGCTGCAGCACCAGGTCGCTCGCCGCATAGGCCGCGGCGATGTCGGCGGTGGGCGCGGTGATGGCGATGGCGTCGGCGACGCCACGTTCTGCCGCTTCGCGCTCGAGGCCGGCGATGTAGGCCGCGCGGCCCGCCTCGCGCGCACCCGCCAGCCACAGCCGCGCGTCCATGCCGCGCGCGCGCAGCGACCCGAGCAGGGCCAGCGCGTCGCCGTGCCCCTTCAGCCGGGTGCCGCGGCCGGGCAGGAGCAGCAGCGGCCCCTCGCCACCCAGGCGCGGATGCATCGCCGCCGCCAGGTCGCGCGCCGCGCGGTCGGGGTACGGCGCGCGCGGGAACGCGGCCGGGTCCACGCCACGCGGGATGACCCGGAGCCTGGACGGATCGGTGTCCGGATAGTGCCTAAGCACGTGCGCGCGCACCGTCTCCGACACGCACACCACGCGCTCGCCGGAAGCCATCACCGCGCTGTAGCGCGAGGGCGAATTGAGGCCGTGCACCGTGGTCACGAAATGCGCGCCGCCCCCACGCAGCGCGAAGCGGGCCAGCCAGGCCGGCAAGCGCGAGCGCGCATGCACGATGTCGGCGCGCTCGTGCGCGAACAGCCGCCGCAGCGCGGGCACATGGCGCAGCGTCGCCGGCGACTTGCGGCCGATGTCGAGGGTCAGGTGGGTGGCGCCCAATGCCTCGAGCCGGGGCACCAGGCGCCCGCCGGCGGAGACCACCACCGCGCGGTCGCCGCGGGCCACCAGCGCCGCGGCGATTTCCAGGGTGGAACGTTCGACGCCGCCGGACTCCAGCGCCGGCAGCAGCTGCACCACGGTCAGCGGGCGCTTCGCCCCGGGCATGCCGCGGCCGCGCCGCCGCTCAGTCCACCAGCACGTACTGGGCGCCGCAGTACGGGCACTGCGCCTCGCCGCCCTGCTTCTCGATCGGCAGGTAGACCCGCGGATGCGAGTTCCACAGCGACATCTCCGGCGTCGGGCAGCTCAACGGCAGGTCGCCGCGGCGCACCTCGTAGCGGCGCTCGGCATTCGCCGGCACGGAAGCGGAAGCGGGAGTCTGTCGGGTGTCGGCCATGGCGCTGCGGGGGAGTGGCGTCGGAAGCGCCATTGTAAGCCGCCCCGCTCAGGGCAGGTCGAACAGCAGCACGTCCGCGGTGCCGGGGCCGCGCCCCTGCAGCCGGCGCACGGCGGATTCGCCCTCCAGCGCGAGCGCGTCGCCGGCGGCCAGCGGCTCGCCGTCGAACGCGACCCCGCCGCGGGCCACGTGCAGCCAGTAGCGGCGGCACGGGTCGGGCTCCAGCGGCACTTCCTCGCCCTCCCCCAGCATCACCCCGAGCAGCCGTGCCTTCTGCCGGATGGCAAGGCTGCCCCCGGCCCCGTCCGGGGTCGCCAGCGGTGCCCAGCGGCCCCGCCGGGCGGCGGGGTCGAAGCGCCGCTGGTCGTAGGCCGGCGGCGCGTTCACCCGGTCGGGCTGGAGCCAGATCTGCAGGAAGTGCACCGGCGCGTCCTGCGAGGCGTTGAACTCGCTGTGCTCGATGCCGTGGCCGGCGCTCATCCACTGCACCTCGCCCGGACGCAGCACGCCGCCGCCACCATGGCTGTCGCGATGCTCCAGCGCACCGGACAGCACGTAGCTGAGGATTTCCATGTTGGCGTGCCCGTGCGGGGCGAACCCGGCGCCGGGCGCGACCCGGTCCTCGTTGATCACGCGCAGCGGGCCGAAGCCCATCCACGCCGGGTCGTGGTAGTGCCCGAACGAGAACGTGTGCCGGCTGTCGAGCCAGCCGGTGCGCACGTTGCCGCGTTCGCCCGCGGGCCGCCTCAGGATCATTCCGTCTTCGCGCTGGCTTCGGTGGTGATGCGCAGCGAGATCTCGTCGCTGACCGCGGGCACGTACTTGTCGATGCCGAAGTCCGAGCGCTTGAGCGTGGCGGTGGCGTCGAAGCCGATCGTCGGGGTGTTGCCCATCGGGTGCGGCGCCGCCTTGTTCAGGACCACGTCCAGCACCACCGGGCGGGTCACGCCCTTCAGGGTGAGGTCGCCGGTCACCTCGAGGCGGTTCTCGCCGTCGGCGCGCACCGAGGTGCTGCGGAAGGTGGCTTCCGGGAAACGCTCGGCGTCGAAGAAGTCGGCGCTGCGCAGGTGCTCGTCGAGCTTGGGCACGAAGCTGTCCAGCCCCGACATCGGCAGCGTCACCTCGACGCTGGAGGCCTCCGGCGCGGCCGGATCGTAGGTGATGCTGCCGCTGGCGTCGCCGAAATTGGCGGTCGGGTTGGAATAGCCGAAGTGGTTCCAGGTGGCGAGCACCACGGTGTGGGTCGGGTCGATTTCGTACTTCACCGCCTCGGCGGCGGCGCCGAAGCTGGCGGTGGCGAGGAGGGCGGCAAGAAGCAGTCGCTTGGTCATGGGGGAATCTCCGGTCGTGTGGGGATGATCGCCGCGGCACGCGGCGCGAACGTCAGGCAATGGTGCAAACCTCGTCGAACGGCAACCGCGGCGCGCGCGGATACGTGCTGGCCGGGTCGCCGTGGCCGAGGTTGACCAGGAAGTTGGAACGGATGCGGGTGCCGGCGAAGAACGCGGCATCCACCTTGGCGGTGTCGAAGCCGGACATCGGCCCGCAGTCCAGGCCGAGCGCACGCGCGGCCAGGATCAGGTACGCGCCCTGCAGGCTGCTGCTGCGCAGCGCCGCGCGGTACAGCTCGGCCTCGGGCATGTCCGAGAACCAGCCGCGCGCGTCGGCGTGCGGCGCCAGCACCGGCATCTTGTCGTAGAAGGCCATGTCGTAGGCCACGATCACCGTGCACGGCGCGGCCATGGTCTTGTCGTAGTTGCCCTTGTCCAGCGCCGGGCCGAGCTTCGCCTTGGCCTCCGCCGAGCGCACGAACACGAACCGGCCCGGGCAGGTGTTCGACTGGGTCGGGCCGAACTTCATCAGGTCGTAGAGCCGGTGCAGGGTCTCGTCGGTGACCTCGCCGTCGAAGGCGTTGTAGGTGCGCGCCTTGCGGAACAGGCGGTCCAGCGCCTGCGCGTCGAGGGGGTGCAGTTGATCCGTCATCGGGCATCCGTGGCTGCGCCGGGGACGTCCCGGCGGAAACGCCAGTGTAGAGTGTCGCGCGGCGGAAGACGCCCACGCCCGGGGAACGGAGACGACCAGCCATGGAACGATCCGCAACGCCCACGACCGCCTGGACGGTGAGCGACGGCCGCGCCGGCAACGCGCGCCAGGCGAGCGCGTTGGCGGCGGCGATGGGGCTGCCCGCGCGCGACTGGATCGTGCAGGCGCGCGCACCGTGGCGTTGGCTGGCGCCGCGCCGGCTGCCAGGGGCGGAGGCCGCGTTCGGCGGCGTGTTCGCCGACGCCTTGCGCGCGCCGCCGACGATCGCGATCGGTTGCGGCCGGCAGGCGGCGCTGGCCACCCGCCTGCTGCGCGCGCGCGGCGCGCGCGTGGTGCAGGTGCTGGACCCGCGGATCGATCCCGCGCACTGGGACGTGGTGGTCGCGCCGCGGCATGACGGCCTGCGCGGCGCCAACGTGGTCACGCTGCTGGGCAGCCTGCATCCGGTGGACGATGCCTGGCTGGCGCAGGCGCGCGCCACGTCCGCGATGCTCGGCACGCTGCCGCGGCCACGGGTGGCGATGCTGCTCGGCGGGCCGACCCGGCACGCGCGCTACGACCTCGGCGCCCTGCAAGGCTGGCTGCGCCAGGTCCGCGCGCTGGTGGCCGCGGAAGGCGGCAGCCTGTTGTTGTGTGGCTCGCGGCGCACGCCGCAGGACTGGCGCGCGCCGTTGCGCGACACGGCCGGCGCGGACGGCCTGCCCGGCCTGCGCTGGCTCGACCCCGGCGACGGCGACAATCCCTATGCCGGGGTGTTGGCCTGGGCCGACCGCATCGCCTGCACGCCCGATTCGGTGAACATGCTCTCCGAGGCGTGCGCCACCTGGGCCCCCGTGTTCGTCGCCGCGCCCGGCCGCGTGCAGGATCGCCCGCGGGCCTTCCTCGACGACCTGCTCGCGCTCGGCCGCGTGCGCGAGCTCGACGCGGGCATGGCCCGCTTCGACACGCAACCGCTGCGCGAAACCACACGCGTCGCCGCCGAGGTGCTCGCACGCCTGTAGCAGCCGAGCCATGCTCGGCTGGCCTTCGTCGGTTCCTGGAATCAGCCGATGCAACCAGCCGACCATGGGTCGGCTCTACAGGTACTGGGCCCACGCCGCACGGATCGCCGCGCGCGATCTTGCGATCGCCTCGTCGACCGGCACCAGCCGCGGGCGCCGGTCGAGGGTGCAGCGCAGTCCGGCGTCCAGCAGTACCGCGTGCGCGTCGCGCAGCGCCGTGAACGTGTCGTCCGGCAGGACCGCGGCCTCGCGCAATGCCGCCAGCAGGCTGGCGCTGTCGCGCGGCACCGCCAGTGCCGGCGTCGCCGCCGTCCCGCGCAGCACCAGGTACTGCAGCAGGAACTCCAGGTCCACCAGCCCGGCCTCGCCCTGCTTGATGTCGAACAGGCCCTCGCGCGAACGATCCAGTTCCGTGCGCATGCGCGCGCGCATCGCCACGACGTCCTCGCGCAGCTTCGCCGGGTCGCGCGGCTGCGCCAGCACCGCGGCGCGGATGTCGGTGAAGCGGGCGCACAGGTCCGCGTCGCCGGCCACGCAACGCGCGCGCACCAGCGCCTGGTGCTCCCAGGTCCAGGCGCGCTGGCGCTGGTAGTCGGCGAAGCCGGCAAGCGGCGAGACCAGCAGGCCCTTGGCCCCGTCCGGGCGCAGGCGCACGTCCACGTCGAACAGGCGCCCGGCCGCGGTGACCGTGCCAAGCAGGGCGACCACCTTCTGCGCCAGGCGCGCGGTCCAGCGCGCCGGCTCCAGCGGGCGCGCGCCATCGGACTGCGCGTCCGCCGGCGCCTCGTACAGGAACACCAGGTCGAGGTCGGAACCGAAGCCGAGCTCCTCGCCGCCGAGGCTGCCATAGCCGAGCACGGCGAATTTCGCGCCGGGCAGCGCGCCGTGGGCACGACGCATGTCGCGCTGCGCGAGCTGCAGCACCACCTCGACCACCGCATCCGCCAGCCAGGCGAGCTGGCGCACGCTGTCGCGCGCGTCCTGGCGGCGGTCGAGCGTGGCCAGCGCGATCCGGAAGCTCAGCGCCTGGCGTGCCTCGTTGAGGGCCAGCAGCGCGGCCTCGATGTCCTCGTGGGCCAGCGCCTGCGCGCAGGCCGCGCGCAGCGCCTCGCGATCGGGCAGCGCGCCACCGACGCGCACGTCGAGCAGTTCGTCCAACAGCAGCGGATGCGCGGCCAGCCGCTCGGCCAGGAACGCGCTGCGCGCGAGCACCGACACCAGCCGGTCCAGCGCCGCGGGCTGCTCGTCGAGCAGCGCGAGGTAGCTGGCGCGGCGCAGGATGTTGTGCAGCAACGGCAGCAGCCGGCGCAGCGCGGCGTCGGGTTGGCGCGAGTCCGCGGCCCCGCCGAGCAGCGCCGGCAGCACCCGGTCGAGGCGCGCACGCGCGCCATCGGACAGCGCACGCAAGGCCGGCGCCCGGGCGAAATCGCGAAGCGCGGCGTCGGCCGCGACGGGGTCCTCGAAGCCGGCGTCGGCCAGCGTCTCCGCGTCGCCGGCATCGGGCAGCGCGCGCCAGTACACGACCAGCGCATTCGGCGCGGCCTGTCGGCGGCGCGGCGCCAGCAGTGCATCGAATTCCGCGCAGACGCGATGGCGATGCGCCTGCAGCGCCTCCAGCAAGGCCGGCCAATCCTCGTAACCGAGCCCGCCGGCGATGCGCGCGCGATCCTCCGCGTCGGTGGGCAGCGAATGCACCTGCGCATCGCGCAGCATCTGCAGGCGGTTCTCGAGCCGGCGCAGGAACCGGTAGGCCGCCGCGAGCGCGGCGCCGGCCCCGGGATCCACGTGCCCCGCCGCCACCAGGGCGTCCAGTGCCGGCAGCAGGCGCCGTTCGCGCAAGGCCGGCTCGCGCCCGCCGCGGATGAGCTGCAGCGCCTGCACCAGGAACTCGATCTCGCGGATCCCGCCGGGGCCGCGCTTGATGTCGTCCTGCAGGTCCTTGCGCGCGACCTCGGCCGCGATGGCCGCCTTCATTTCGCGCAGGCCGTCGAGCGCGCCATAGTCCAGATAGCGGCGGTAGATGAAGGGGCGCAGCGTGCGCAGGAAGCGCTCGCCGGCATCGAGGTCGCCCGCGACCGGGCGCGCCTTCTGCCAGGCATAGCGCTCCCAGTCGCGGCCCTCGCGCTGGAAGTACTGCTCCATCGCCGCGAACGACCAGGCAATCCGGCCGGCGCCGCCGTACGGCCGCAGGCGCAGGTCGACGCGGTGGCAGAAACCGTCTGCGGTCACCTCGTCGAGCAGCTTCGCGAGCTGCTGGCCCAGGCGCGAGTAGTACTGCTCGGCGGGCAGCGGCCGCGGGCCATCGCTGTCGCCTTCCTCCTCGTAGCCGTAGACCAGGTCGACGTCCGAGGAGAAGTTGAGTTCGCCACCGCCGAGCTTGCCCAGCGCGAACACCACCATCCGCTGCGGGCGACCGTCCGGCCCGCGGACCACGCCATGGCGTTCGGCGAAGTCCGTCTCCAGCGCCGCCAGCGCGATGCGCAGGCAGTCCTCGGCCAGCGCGGTGGTGCCTGCCAGGGTCGCGTCCACGTCGTCGAGGCCGAGGATGTCGCGCCAGGCCAGGCGCGCGGACTCGCCCTGGCGATGCCGGCGCAGCAGCGCGGCCCAGTCGGAACGGTTGTCGGCGGTGAGCGCGGGGGCGGGTAGCGGGCGCTCGCTGGAGGTGGGCAATTGCCCGGCCAGGCCGGGTTGCCGGCGCAGCACGTCGGCCACGAAGTCGCTGGCGCGGGTCACCCGCGCGAGGTCGGCGGCGGTGGGCTCGTCGGCGGCCATGGAATTAAAAAGCCCGCACCGGTCGAAACCGGTAGCGGGCCTGCTCCCTCCCCCACGTCGGGATGCGGGTCCATCGTGAAGGAATCGTTACGGAAGATGCACGCTGCACTGCAACAACGCCTGAACGGTTCAGCCTGGGAAGGCCCGGCCGCGGTCCCTGAGGACCTCGCGGGCCGCATTGCGGCCGGGCAACCCGGTCACGCCGCCGCCGGGGTGGGTGCCGGAGCCGCACAGGTACAGCCCGCCCAGCGCCCCGCGGTAGTTGCCCTGTCCGAGCAGCGGCCGCGCGCTGAACAGCTGGTCCAGGCGCAGTGCGCCATGGAAGATGTCGCCGCCGACCAGGCCGAGCTCGCGCTCCAGGTCCAGCGGCGACAGCGCCTTGTAGCCGAGCACGCTGCGGCGGAAGTTGGGGGCGTAAGCGTCCACCGTGTCGATCATCAGTTGCGCGACGGTGTCGCGGTGCGCGTCCCAGCCGCCGTCGACCTCGGGGTTCACCTGCTGGCAGAACAGGCTGGCGACGTGCTGGCCGTGCGGCGCCACGCGGCTGTCCACCAGCGTGTCGTCGAGGGTCGAGGAAATCACCAGCTCGACGATCGGCTGCCGGGCCCAGCCCGGGTTGTGCGCGCGCGACCTGGCGTCGAAGTAGGCCTGTTCGAAGTACTGCAGCGAGGGGCCGATCAGGATGCCGCTCTGGTGGTGCGGCTGCAATTGGGTACCCGGTGCCGCGGTGAAGTCGGGCAGTTCGGACAGCGCCACGTTCATGCGGAAGGTGCCGGAAGCGCAGCGGTAGCGGTCGATGCGCTGGGCGACATCGTTGTCCAGCGCTTCGCGCGGCACCAGCCGCTGGTAGAGCAGCTTCGGGTTGACGTTGGCGATGACGGTCTTCGCGAACAGCTCGCCGCCACCGGCCAGGCGCACGCCGACCGCGCGCCCGCCTTCGACCAGCACCTGCTCGACCGCGGCGTCGGTCTGGATCGCCACCCCGCGCGCTTCGCATTCCAGCGCCATCGCCCGGGTGATCGCGCCCATGCCGCCGATCGCGTGGCCCCAGGCGCCCGACTTGCCGTTGACCTCGCCGAACACGTGGTGCAGCAGCACGTAGGCGCTGCCCGGCGTGTACGGACTGGCGAAGTTGCCCACCACCGAGTCCCAGCCGAGCACCGCCTTCAGCGGCTCGGATTCGAAGAAGCTGTCGAGCAACTCGCCCGCGGACTTGGCGAACAGGTCCAGCAGGTCGCGGCGCGCGCGCATGTCCAGGCGCTTGAGCTGCCTGCCGACTTCGTAGGAGGCGATCCAGTCGGCCAGCACGAAACGGTCGCTGACGTTGGGCGGGGTGCGCTGCATCAGCTCGCGAAGCACACCGACCACGCCGTCGAGCATCGCGTAGTAGGCCGGCAGGCGCTCGGCATCGCGCACCGACCACTTCGCCACTTCGGCCTGGGTGTGCTCGCCGCCGAGGCGGAAGGCACGGCCGTCGGGCAGCGGCAGGAAGTTGGCGTAGGGCCGCTCGACGATGCGCAGCCCGTGCTGGTGCAGGCGCAGGTCGTGGATCACCGCCGGGTTGAGCAGGCTCACCGTGTAACTGGCGGTGGAATTGCGGAACCCCGGGAAGAACTCCTCGGTCACCGCCGCGCCGCCGACCACCCCGCGGCGCTCCAGCACGCGCACCTTGAGCCCGGCGCCGGCCAGGTAGGCCGCGCAGACCAGGCCGTTGTGGCCGCCACCGACAATGAGGACGTCGCAATCCGTGCGCTTGTGCATCCGCCAAGCATCTCACGGAACTTCGCACGCCCAAACAAAAGCCCCGCCGAAGCGGGGCTCTTGCTTTTGGGCCTAGCCCCCGAGCCGGGGGCGGTCGCCGCCGCAGGCGGCGAAGGCCGGGGGTGGCGCTGCCACCTGATTTTAAAGTTCGCTCCGCGAACTTAAAAATCCATGCCGCCCATGCCGCCCATGCCACCGCCACCCGGCATCGCCGGCTCTTCCTTCTTCGGCAGCTCGGCGACCATCGCCTCGGTGGTGATCATCAGGCCGGCGATCGACGCCGCGTTCTGCAGCGCGGTGCGGGTGACCTTGGTCGGGTCCAGGATGCCGAACTCGACCATGTCGCCGAACTGGCCGTTGGCGGCGTTGTAGCCGAAGTTGCCCTTGCCTTCCTTGACCTTGTTGACGATGACCGAGGGCTCCTCGCCGGCGTTGGTGACGATCTCGCGCAGCGGGGCCTCCATCGCGCGCAGGGCGATGGCGATGCCGTGGGTCTGGTCCTCGTTGTCGCCCTTCAGCGACTCGATCGCGGCCTTGGCGCGCAGCAACGCGACGCCGCCGCCCGGGACCACGCCCTCTTCCACCGCGGCGCGGGTGGCGTGCAGCGCGTCCTCGACGCGGGCCTTCTTCTCCTTCATCTCGATCTCGGTCGAGGCACCGACCTTGATCACGGCCACGCCGCCGGCGAGCTTGGCGACGCGCTCCTGCAGCTTCTCGCGGTCGTAGTCCGAGGAGGTCTCCTCGATCTGCGCCTTGATCTGCTTGATCCGGGCCTCGATGTCGCCGGTCGCGCCGGCGCCGTCGATGATGGTGGTGTTCTCCTTGGAGACCTGCACCTTCTTCGCGCGTCCGAGGTCCTTGATCGTCGCCTTCTCCAGCGACAGGCCGACTTCCTCGGAGATCACGGTGCCGCCGGTGAGGATCGCCATGTCCTCCAGCATCGCCTTGCGGCGGTCGCCGAAGCCCGGCGCCTTGACCGCGCACACCTTGACGATGCCGCGGATCGTGTTGACCACCAGGGTCGCCAGGGCCTCGCCCTCGACTTCCTCGGCGACGATCAGCAGCGGCTTGCCGGCCTTGGCCACGCCCTCGAGGACGGGCAGCAGGTCGCGCACGTTCGAGATCTTCTTGTCGTGCAGCAGGATGTACGGGTCTTCCAGCTCGGCCGACATCGACTGCTGGTTGTTGATGAAGTACGGCGACAGGTAGCCGCGGTCGAATTGCATGCCCTCGACCACGTCGAGTTCGTTGTCCAGGCCCGAGCCTTCCTCGACCGTGATCACGCCTTCCTTGCCGACCTTCTTCATCGCGTCGGCGATGATGTTGCCGATCGACTCGTCGGAGTTGGCGGAGATGGTGCCGACCTGGGCGATCGCCTTGTCGTCGGCGGTGGGCTTGGAGATGTTCTTCAGCTCGGCGACGGCCGCGACCACGGCCTTGTCGATGCCGCGCTTCAGGTCCATCGGGTTCATGCCCGCGGCGACGGCCTTCGCGCCCTCGCGGATCAGCGCCTGGGCCAGCACGGTCGCGGTGGTGGTGCCGTCACCGGCGTTGTCGGAAGTCTTGGACGCGACTTCCTTGACCATCTGCGCGCCCATGTTCTCGAACTTGTCCTGCAGCTCGATCTCCTTGGCGACGGACACGCCGTCCTTGGTGATCGTCGGCGCGCCGTAGCTCTTCTCGAGCACGACGTTGCGGCCCTTCGGGCCGAGGGTGGCCTTGACGGCATTGGCAAGCGCGTTGACGCCGCGCACCATCTTGGAGCGCGCGTCTTCGCCGAAGCGGATTTCCTTGGCAGCCATTCTGATTTACCTCGAAAGCAGGGAATAAGGGGAATAGGAAATGAAGGGAGTCGACGCTCAGCCGAGGATGGCGAGGATGTCGTCTTCCTTCACCACCAGGTACTCGGTGCCGTCGAGCTTCACCTCGGTGCCGGAGTACTTGCCGAACAGCACCTTGTCCCCGGCCTTGACCTTGGGCGCGCGCACGGAACCGTTGTCCAGCGCCTTGCCTTCGCCCACGGCGATGACTTCACCCTTGATCGGCTTTTCGGCCGCGGTGTCGGGGATCACGATGCCGCCGGCGGACATCTTTTCTTCTTCCATGCGCTTGATCACGACGCGGTCGTAAAGCGGCTTGATGTTCATTGCAACCCTCGCAAGTGCTTGATTGGTCGAAAAAACGGCTGGCAATGTTAGCAGTCGCCAATGGCGAGTGCCAACATCGCGGACGCGAAATGCCCGACGAGCGGGACCCGGGGGAGATGGGGCGCCGTCCACGGCTTTCAAGGGCCGCGGGGCCCGCGGCGTGGAGGTCGCAGCGCGGGCATAAAAAAGGCGCGCATTCCAGGGGAGAATGCGCGCCCGGGTTCGACGAAAATCGGGGTAGGTCGCCCAATCGACCGGACCCGACTCCTGTCGCTCGGCCGCGTGGCCGAGACGACCTCCGTGTCGTTGGGCCAGAGCATGGACATGTCGCGCGCGTATGGGAAGTGTCCCGGGGCGCACAAAAGGCTAGTTCCGATAGCCCGATGCCGCTCAAGCCCTTTAAAACAGCGGTCCCGAGTGTCCCCGCGCGTGAAGGGCTATCAGAGCTAGACAAGCTGGGGCTATTGTCGTTAACGCCGTTAATTTTGATAGCATGGCCGTGCCCGGAGCCACGGAACGCCCCATGAGCCACGATTCCCACCCTTCCAGCGCGGCCGCGCAACGCATCCGCCTGGCCCGTCGCGCCGCCGGACTGTCGCAGGCGCAACTCGCACTCGAGCTCGGCGTGCAGCGCAGCGCGGTCAGCCACTGGGAAGCGCAGCGCGGCAAGCCCAGCATGAACCACCTGCGCCAGCTCGCGCTGGTCACCGGCACCCAGTTCGAGTGGCTGGCCACCGGTCGCGGGCCGATGACCCCGTCGCCGGAGGACCTGCTCGACTCGGTCGCCGCGGTGGATGCGGTGATGGTGGACGACCCGCAGGAGCGGCGCCTGCTCGCGGCCTTCCGCGAAGTGCCGGTGCAGGCGCGGTTGCCGCTGCTGGAACTGGCCGAACAACTCGCGGCGCAGCGGATCGGGCGCGCGCGCGGCCGCGGCCTCGGCAGCGAGGGCCTGGCATGAGCGCCACCGGGGTCCTCGCCTGCCTGTGCACCTGCCCGGACGAGGCCAGCGCGCGCACGATCGCCTCGACCCTCGTGGAGGAGCACCTGGCCGCCTGCGTCAACCTGCTACCGCGGGTGCATTCGGTGTACCGCTGGCACGACGCGGTGGAGCACGCCGACGAACTGCTGCTGGTGATCAAGACCACCCGCGCCGCGCTGCCGGCGCTGCAGGCGCGGCTGCTGGCCCTGCATCCCTATGAACTGCCGGAGCTGCTCGCGGTCGAACCGGCCGGTGGCCTGCCTGCCTACCTCGGCTGGATCGCCGACAATGTGCGGGTGGCCGGCGCGTCCGGCGGCACGGGAGAGTGAGTTGAAGCATCGGTGGTGGCGCCGCCCGCGGGCGGCCGCGGTGGCCTGGCTGCTGGCCTTGCTGACATGCGCCGGCCCGGCGTGGGCGATCGACGAGTCCGACCTGTTGCCGGTGGACGAGGCCTTCGCGCTGTCCGCAAGCGCGCCGCAGCGCGACCGCATCGACCTGTCCTGGAAGATCGCCGACGGCTACTACCTCTACCGCCACCGGATCTCGGTGGAAGTGGCCGGTCCCGGCTTCGAGGCGGGGGCGCTCGACCTGCCGCATGGCGACCCGCACACCGATGAATTCTTCGGCGAGGTCGAAACCTTCCGCCACGCGTTGCGCGCGACGCTGCCTGGACACGCGTCCGCGGGCGCGGGCCCGATCCACCTGAAGGTGAAGTACCAGGGGTGCGCCGACATCGGCGTGTGCTATCCGCCGCAGACGCGCACGCTCAGCGTGGCGCTGCCGGTTGCGGACGCGGGTGTTGCGGGCGGGCTTCCGACCCTCGGCGCGCCGCGTGCGGGCGGCCTGCGCCTGCCGGGGCTGGCGCCGACGGCCGGCGTCGGCGATCCGCTGCCCGAGGACCAGGCTTACCGTTTCGAAGCGATCGTCGGCGACGCGAACACGCTGCTGCTGCGCTTCACCCCGGCCGCGGGCTACTACCTGTACCGCGACCGCACCCGTTTCCGCATCGAAGGCGCACAGGGCATCGCGGTCGGCACGCCGCGCTGGCCGCCGGGCGAGGACTACCACGACGAATACTTCGGCGACGTGGTCGTGTACTTCGACCAGGTGGACGTGCCGCTGCCGTTGCGGCGCACGCGGCGCGACGCGGCCGACATCCGCCTGGTGGCGACCTTCCAGGGCTGCCAGACCGGCGGCATCTGCTATCCCCCGATGACGAGGGAGGTGGCGATCTCCCTGCCTGCCATGACAGCGGCAGCGGCAGCGGCTGATGCCCCGATTGTGGGAGCGGCGGAAGCCGCGACATCTTCGGCTCCGGCAGCAGTCGCGGCTCCCGCCGCTCCCACAAGTGGGCTTCCTCCCTCAAGTGGGCTCCCTCCCTCAAGTGGAACCTCCCCAACCCAACCCACCCCCATCGCCGAAGACACCCGCCTGGCCCAGGCCCTCGCCGGCCAGGCGCGCTGGCTGACCCTGCTCGGTTTCTTCGGCGCCGGCCTGCTGCTCGCGTTCACGCCCTGCGTGCTGCCGATGATCCCGATCCTGTCCGGGCTGATCGCAGGCCAGGGCACGCGCCTGGGCACCGGGCGCGCGCTGGCGTTGTCGTTCGTATACGTGCTCGCCAGCGCACTGGTGTTCACCGTGGCCGGCGTGGTCGCGGGCCTGGTCGGCGCCAACCTGCAGGTCGCGTTCCAGCAACCGTGGATCCTGGTGCTGTTCGCGGTGCTGTTCGTCGCGCTGGCGCTGTCCTCGTTCGGCTTCTACGAGATGCAGCTTCCGGCGTCGTGGCGCATGCGCCTGGGCGCGGCCAGCGACCGCCAGCACGGCGGGTCGCTGTGGGGCGTAGCGGTGATGGGTGCGCTGTCGGCGCTGATCGTCGGCCCCTGCGTCGCGCCTCCGCTGGCCGCGGCGGTGCTGTACATCGGCCAGAGCCAGGATCCGGTGTTCGGCGGGCTGGCGCTGTTCCTGCTGGCGATGGGCATGGGCACCCCGTTGCTGTTCTTCGGCGTGGCCGCGGGCCGCGGCATGCCCACCAGTGGGCCGTGGATGCTCGCGGTGCAGCGCGTGTTCGGCTTCGTGTTCCTGGGCCTGGCGGTGTGGATGCTGTCGCGGATCCTGCCCGACGCCGCGACGCTCGCGCTGTGGGGCCTGCTGGCCCTGGCCGCGGCCGCGTGGGCGTTCACCGCGGCGGCGCAATCGCCGCGCGCGCGCATGTTCGCCCACTTCGCCGGGTTGGTGCTGGCGATCGTCGGCGCGGCGGAACTGCTGGGCGCGATGGGCGGCGGTCGCGATCCGCTGCAACCACTGGCCGGGATGTCCGGCGCGCCGCGCGCCGAAGCCGTCGAGTTCCGCATGATCAAGTCGGCCGCCGACCTCGACCGCGAAATTGCCGCGGCGCAGGCGGCCGGCAAGCCGCTGCTGTTCGACTTCTATGCCGACTGGTGCGTGAGCTGCAAGGAGATGGAGAAGTACACCTTCTCCGATCCGGATGTGCAGGCCGCCCTCGCCGGCTACGTGCTGCTGAAGGCCGACGTCACCGCCAACGACGCGGTGGACCAGGCGCTGATGAAGCGCTACGGCATCATCGGCCCGCCGGGCACGCTGTTCTTCGTGGACGGCGCCGAACTGCGCGGGCTGCGCCTGATCGGCTTCGAGGCCGCGGCGCCGTTCGCCGAGCGCGTGCGCCAGGCTGCGGCGGCGCGCTGAGGGAGGCCGCGACATGCGTTCCTCCACCAAGATCGTCCTGGTGGCGCTGGTCGCCGGCACGCTCGGCGCGCTGGCCAGCCTGGCGACCTCCGGCCCCGGCCCGCTGCTGCGCACCGAACTGGGCCAGCGCCTGCTCGGCCAGTGGTTCGCCGCGACCGCGCCGGAGGTGCCCGCGGGGGTGCCCGTCGCCCGCCCGGGCGAGGCGATTCCCGCGCTCGAGTTGCCGGCGCTGGACGGCACCCGGGTCGCGCTGCCCGGCGACTTCGCCGGCCGTCCGCTGCTGGTCAACGTGTGGGCATCCTGGTGTGGCCCCTGCATCGAGGAAATGCCGGAGCTCGAGCGTTTCGCCGCCGCGCAGGGCGAGGGCGGCATCCAGGTGGTCGGGATCGCGCTGGAGGACGCCGCGGCGGTCCGCGCCTTCCTCGAACGGATCCCGGTGCGCTACCCGATCCTGCTCGATACCCCCGGCCCGGCGGACGCCGGAGTGCAGCTCGGCAATCCCAGGGGCGTGCTGCCGTATTCGGTGCTGGTCTCGGCCGACGGCCGCCTGCTGAAGCAGCGGATCGGGCCCTTCGCGCATGGCGAAATCACCCGCTGGGCCACCGCCGACTAGCCCCCCGAAACCAAACAATTGCTTGAATTGCGCCGAACATCGGCGAACTGGACAGCATCGGCCGCTTCGCGCAGACTGCGCCTCCCGTCACCCGTCGTGGCTGCATGGCCAAGCTGCTGCTCCTGCATGGTCCCAACCTCAACCTGCTCGGCTCCCGCGAGCCGGCGGTCTACGGCCATGCGACGCTGGCGGAGATCGATGCGGACCTGGCCCGCCGCGCCGCCGCCGCGGGCCATGCGCTGGAGGCGATGCAGTCCAACGGCGAGCTGGCCCTGATCGACCGGGTCCAGGCCGCCGCCGACGACGGCACCGCCTTCATCCTGATCAACCCGGCCGCCTTCACCCATACCTCGGTGGCGCTGCGCGACGCGCTGGCCGCCACCGGCATTCCCTTCATCGAGATCCATCTGTCCAACCCGCACGCGCGCGAGCCGTTCCGCCACAACAGCTTCTTCAGCGACCTGGCGGTCGGCATCGTCGCCGGCTTCGG
The DNA here is from genome assembly GCA_044464395.1 of Lysobacter sp. Taxonomy (GTDB): domain Bacteria; phylum Pseudomonadota; class Gammaproteobacteria; order Xanthomonadales; family Xanthomonadaceae; genus Cognatiluteimonas. The sequence continues at coordinate 188,800 of JBIQLI010000001.1, read as the reverse complement.
CGCCGACAGCTACCGATACGCCCTGGACGCCGCGATCGCGCGCCTGGGCCAAGCCTGAGAACCAGAGAGACCGCCATGGACCTGCGCAAGATCAAGAAGCTGATCGACCTGCTCGAGGAATCGAACCTCGCCGAGATCGAAATCAAGGAGGGCGAGGAGTCGGTGCGCCTGGCGCGCGTGAGCTCGAGCACGGTGGTCGCCGCGCCCGCGATGCACGCCGCGCCGGCGCCGCAGGCGGCGATGCCGATGCAGTCGCCGGTGCAGGCCGCGACCGGCGGCGCGCCCAAGCCGAACGCGGACCTGCCCGACGGCGACATCGTGCGCTCGCCGATGGTCGGCACCTTCTACGCCGCGCCCGCCCCGGACAAGCCACCGTTCGTCACCGTCGGCCAGGCGGTCAAGGCCGGCGAGACCCTCGGCATCATCGAGGCGATGAAGATGTTCAACCCGATCGAGGCCGAGGTCTCGGGCACGGTGCTGAAGATCCTGATCGAAAGCGGCCAGCCGGTGGAATTCGACCAGCCGCTGTTCGTCATCGGTTGAGCGCCCCCATGGCTGACAAGGCTGCCCCCGGACGGGCCATGCTCGACAAGGTCGTGATCGCCAACCGCGGCGAGATCGCGCTGCGCATCCTGCGCGCCTGCCACGCGCTCGGGATCCGCACGGTCGCGGTGCACTCGACCGTGGACCGCAACCTCAAGCACGTGGCGATGGCCGACGAATCGGTGTGCATCGGCCCTGCGCCCTCGTCGCAGAGCTACCTCGACATGGCCGCGATCATCGCCGCCGCCGAGGTCACCGACGCCCAGGCGATCCACCCCGGCTACGGCTTCCTCAGCGAGAACGCCGATTTCGCCGAGCGGGTGGAGAAGTCCGGCTTCATCTTCATCGGGCCGAAGGCCGACACCATCCGCCTGATGGGCGACAAGGTCGAGGCGATCCGCGCGATGAAGGACGCCGGCGTGCCCTGCGTGCCCGGCAGCGGTGGTCCGCTCGGCGACGACGTCGACGAGAACCTGCGCATCGGCCGCGAGATCGGCTACCCGGTGATCGTCAAGGCGGCCGGCGGCGGCGGCGGCCGCGGCATGCGCGTGGTCCACACCGAGGCCGCGCTGGCCAACGCCATCGCCACCACCAAGCAGGAAGCCAAGGCCGCCTTCGGCAACGACATGGTCTACATGGAGAAGTTCCTGGAGAACCCGCGCCACGTGGAGATCCAGGTGCTCGCCGACGGCCAGGGCAACGCCATCCACCTGGGCGAACGCGACTGCTCGATGCAGCGCCGCCACCAGAAGGTCGTGGAGGAAGCGCCCGCGCCGGGCATCACGCCCGAGCAGCGCGCGGAGATCGGCAAGGTCTGCACCGAGGCCTGCGTCCGCATCGGCTACCGCGGCGCCGGCACCTTCGAGTTCCTGTACGAGAACGGCCGCTTCTACTTCATCGAGATGAACACCCGCATCCAGGTCGAGCACCCGGTCACCGAGATGGTCACCGGGGTGGACCTGATCCGCGAGCAGCTCAGCATCGCCGCCGGCAACAAGCTGTCGCTGCGGCAGGAGGACATCGTGCTCGAGGGGCATGCGATCGAGTGCCGCATCAACGCCGAGGACCCGGAGACCTTCCTGCCCTCGCCCGGCCTGATCCAGCACTTCCACAGCCCCGGCGGCCCCGGCGTGCGCGTGGACTCGCACATCTACGAGGGCTACCGCGTGCCCCCGAACTACGACTCGATGATCGGCAAGCTGATCGTGCACGGGCCCGACCGCGCCACCGCGATCGCGCGCATGCGCGTCGCGCTCAGCGAAATGGTCGTGGACGGCATCAAGACCAACATCCCGCTGCAGCAGCGGATCATGGCCGACGGCGGCTTCCAGGAAGGCGGGCGCAACATCCACTACCTGGAGAAGCGGCTCGCCGAGCGCAAGGACAACTCGCTCTCGATCGGATAGCCGCGGCACTGGCCTGCCGCGGGCGGGCTTTCCGTTAGGCGGGGGTATTGCCACAAAGGACCCCCGCCATGACCCGCCGCACCCTGCTCTGCGTCGCCATCGCCGGCGGCGCGCTCGCGCTCCCCGCCAGCAGCCAGTCCGCCACCAACGGCACGCCCGAGGCGGAGCTGTACATCGACGTGGCCACCCACAGCATGCCCGGCATGCCGCAACTCGGCGGCCTGGGCCGCGCGGCGATGGGCATGTTCGGCGGCGGCAACCACTACGGCATGACCCGGTTCCCGGCGATGCCCGGCCAGTACCTCGACGTCGCCCTGCGCAACACGCTCAATCCGGGCGGCGAAGCGGTGGACCAGGTCCCGGCCGGCCTGCGCCTGAAGCAGCTGCCACTGCTGCCGCCGAAGGCGGCGCCGCGCGGCGGCGACGGAGTCGAGGGCGGCATCGCCGACGGCCAGGTGCCGGACAGCACCACCCGCATCCTCGTCTACTGGGGCTGCGGCACCGAGGTGCGCCCGGGCCAGCCGAAGGTGATCGAGATCACCACGAAGGACGGCAAGGTCGCGGTCAGCGGGTCGCTCGAGGGCCGCTACGCGCCCGACCGCGCGGTGCGCACCGGGCCCGACACCGCCCTGTGGCCCAACGAGCGCGACAAGCGCAGCGTGCCCGAAGGCGCCTCGCTGGCCGGCGAGCACGTAATCAGCGGCGAGCGCGTGCCCGAATCGCTGAAGTTCACCCTGGGCGAGACGCAGGACTTCATGCCGAAGATCCAGCTCGCCGCCACCGGCGACCTCGCCAGCGGCCAGACCTGGCGCTGGCAGCCGGTGCGCGGTGCGCGCGGCTACTTCCTCCATGCGATGGGCGCGCGCGGCAAGGAGCTGGTGCTGTGGAGCAGCGCCGAGACGCCGGACGCGGGCATGGGCGTGGTCGATTACCTGGCCAACGCCACCGTGGACAAGTGGATCAGGGAGAAGGTGTTGCTGGCGCCGTCCACCACGACCTGTGCGATGCCCGGCGGCATCTTCGCCGGCAGCGGCGGCGACGCGGCCGGCGGCATGCTGCGGATGATCGCCTACGGCAGCGAAAGCCACATCGCCTGGCCGCCGCGGCCCGCCGACCCGAAGGAACCCTGGGATCCGGAATGGAACGTGCGCGTGCGGACCAAGTCCACCGCGATGGCGATGCTGGGCATGGACATGCCGGCGGCGCAGGACGCCCGCGAAGCGCAGGACCAGGCACCGGAGGAACCGGCCGTGAAGAGCCTGCTGAAGGGGCTGCTGCGCCGTTAGACTGGGCGCATGCCCTTCCTCGAACTGTCGCTCCAATGCCGCGAATCCGAGCAGCCGCGCTACGAGCGCGCGCTGGAGGACGTGGGCGCGCTGGCGGTCACCCTGCTCGACGCGGATGCGGAAACCCCGGACGAGCGCGCCATCCTCGAGCCCGGGGTCGGCGAGACGCCGCTGTGGCGCGAGCTCGCGCTGTCGGCGCTGTTCCCGCACGACGCCGACGCGCTGCTGCTGCTCGCGGCGCTGGAGAGCTTCGATCCCGGCCTCGACTGGACCCGCACCCGGTTCCGCAATGTCGAGGACCAGGATTGGGAGCGTGCGTGGATGGACCAGTACCAGCCGCTGCGGTTCGGCGCGCGCACCTGGATCGTGCCCTGGAACCGCGAGCTCCCCGCGGAGGCAGCGACCGGTGACGCGGCGGTCGTGCGCCTGGACCCCGGCCTGGCCTTCGGCAGCGGCACCCATCCGACCACTGCGCTGTGCCTGCGCTGGCTCGACGCGCTGGCCGGCGAAGGCGCGCTGCGCGACGCGTCGGTGCTGGACTTCGGTTGCGGCAGCGGCATCCTCGCGCTGGCCGCGCTGAAGCTCGGCGCGCCGTCGGCGACCGGCGTGGACAACGACCCTCAGGCGCTGCAGGCCACCCGCGACAATGCGGAACGCAACGGCGTCGCCGACCGTCTCGCGGTGCATGCACCCGCCGACGAGCCCGCGCGCACCTACCCGGTGGTGGTGGCGAACATCCTCGCCTCCGCGGTGGATGCGCTGGCCGACACCCTGGCCGCGCGCGTGGCCCCGGGCGGGCGCATTGCCCTGTCCGGCATCCTGGCCGGGCAGGAACCGCCGCTGCTCGCGCGCTACGGCGCCTGGTTCGACGGGCTCGACGTCGCCCGCGAAGGCGACTGGGTGCGGATCGACGGGAGGCGCCGGTGAAACGCCGCGACCTGCCGACCTTCATCGCGCCGCCTGCCGACGGCGGCGCGGCGCGGCCGCTGCCCTGGCGTGGCATCGCCATCGTCGTCGCGCTGGCGCTGCTGCTGTGCGTGCAGGTGGTGCTGGCCGACCGCGAGCGGCTCGCCGCCGATGCGCGCTGGCGGCCCGTGGTGGCCGGCGCCTGCGCGATCCTGCAATGCGCGGTGCCTGAATGGCGCGAGCCGGCCGCGCTGACCCTGGTCAGCCGCGACGTGCGGCCGTTGCCCGGGCAACCGGGCGTGCTGCATGTCAGTGCGGAGTTCCGCAACGATGCGGTGTGGGCGCAGGCCTGGCCTGTGCTGGTGCTGACCCTGGCCGATGTCGACGGACGCACGGTCGGCAGCCGCGCTTTCCAGCCGAGCGAATACCTGGGCACGGCGCCTACGCAATCCACGCTCGGCAGCGGCCAGTCGGCACGCATCGAGATGGACCTGGTGGAGCCGGCACCGGGCGTCGTCGCATTCACCTTCGACTTCCGCTGAGCGCGCGCGTGGCGGCCGCCCCGGCGTCGCGCTAGACTCGTTCCCCCGCCGGCGGCACGCGGCGGCGACTGAGTCACCTCGCTGGGGATCCCGCTTGAACGCCGAACGCAACGAACCCGCCCGCAGTGGCCCGCGTCCGCCGCTGCGCGAGCACGTCGCCAATTCGGTCCGCCGCTACCTGCGCGACCTCGACGGTTGCGAAGCGCACGACCTCTACGAAATCGCGCTGCGCGAGCTGGAAATCCCGCTGTTCGCCGAGGTGCTGAACCACTGCGACGGCAACCAGAGCCGGGCCGCGGCGATGCTCGGCATCCATCGCGCGACCCTGCGGCGCAAGCTGCGCGACTACGGGATCGCCTGACCATGGGTGACGCGATCCGCGTGCGCCGCGCGCTGCTGTCCGTCTCCGACAAGACCGGCCTGGTCGAGCTGGCACGCGCCCTGGACCGGCACGGTGTCGCCCTGCTTTCCACCGGCGGCACCGCCCGCGCCCTGCGCGAGGCCGGCCTGGCGGTCACCGACGTCAGCGAGGCCACCGGCTTCCCGGAAATGATGGACGGCCGGGTCAAGACCCTGCACCCCGTGGTCCACGGCGGCCTGCTGGGCCGCGCCGGGCTGGACGAGGCGGTGATGGCCGAGCACGGCATCGCCCCGATCGACCTGCTGGTACTGAACCTGTACCCGTTCGAGAAGGTCTCGGCCGATCCGTCCAGCTCGCTGGAGGAGATCGTCGAGAACATCGACATCGGCGGCCCGGCCATGCTCCGCTCGGCGGCGAAGAATTTCGCGCGGGTGGCGGTGGCCACCGACCCGGCGCAGTATGCGGCGCTGGTCGCAGAACTCGACGCCAACGCCGGCGCGCTGTCTGCGAAGACCCGCTTCGCGCTGTCGGTCGCCGCGTTCAACCGCGTCGCCCAATACGACGCCTGCATCAGCGATTACCTGTCCTCGCTCGGCGAGGACGGCGAACGCGGGCTGTTCCCGGCGCAGCAGAACAGCAATTTCGTCAAGGTGATGGACCTGCGCTACGGCGAGAACCCGCACCAGCAGGCCGCGTTCTACCGCGACCTGTGGCCGGTGCCGGGCACGCTGGCAACGTTCACCCAGCTGCAGGGCAAGGAACTCAGCTACAACAACTTGGCCGACGCGGACGCCGCGTGGGAATGCGTGCGCCAGTTCGCCGCGCCCGCCTGCGTGATCGTCAAGCATGCCAATCCCTGCGGCGTGGCCGAGGCGGCCGCGGTGGGCGAGGCCTACGAGGCCGCCTACGCGACCGATCCGACCTCGGCGTTCGGCGGCATCATCGCCTTCAACCAGCCGCTCGATGGCGCCACCGCCAGGGCGATCCTGGACCGCCAGTTCGTCGAGGTGCTGATCGCGCCGGATTACGCGGACGAGGCCCTGGCCTACGCGAAGAAGAAGGCCAACGTGCGCGTGCTGCGCATTCCGCACGGCGACAGCCGCAACAACTTCGACGTGAAACGGGTGGGCTCCGGCCTGCTGATGCAGACCAGCGACATCCGCGAAGTCGCGCGCGACGAACTCCGGGTGGTCACGAAGCTGGCGCCCACCGACGCCCAGCTCGACGACCTGCTGTTCGCATGGCGCGTGGCCAAGTTCGTGAAGTCGAACGCGATCGTCTACGCGAAGGACCGGCGCACCATCGGCGTCGGCGCGGGGCAGATGAGCCGGGTGTACTCGGCGCGCATCGCGGGGATCAAGGCCAACGACGCCGGCCTGGAAGTGCCGGGCTCGGTGATGGCCTCGGACGCCTTCTTCCCGTTCCGCGACGGCATCGACGCCGCGGCGGAGGCCGGCATCAAGGCGGTGATCCAGCCCGGCGGCTCGATGCGCGACGCGGAAGTGGTCGCCGCCGCCGACGAGCACGGCATCGCCATGGTGTTCACCGGCATCCGTCATTTCCGGCACTAGTATTTGCCTTCTCCCGCTTGCGGGAGAAGGTGCCCCGAAGGGGCGGATGAGGGCATACGGGAGCAGGCGTCAATGAAGGTACTGGTCATCGGTTCCGGCGGTCGCGAGCACGCGCTGGCGTGGAAGCTGGCGCAGTCGCCGCGGGTCGGCACCGTGCTGGTCGCGCCGGGCAACGCCGGCACCGCCACCGAGCCCAAGTGCCGCAACGTGGACGTGGGCGCCACCGACATCGACGGCCTGCTTGCGCTGGTCGAGCGCGAGGGCGTGTCGGTGACCGTGGTCGGTCCGGAGGCGCCGCTGGTCGCGGGCGTGGTGGACCGCTTCCGCGAGCGCGGCCACCGCATCTTCGGCCCCACTGCCGCGGCGGCGCGGCTGGAAGGCAGCAAGGCCTTCGCCAAGGATTTCCTCGCCCGGCATGGCATTCCGACCGCACACTACGCGGTCTTCTCCGAAGTCGAGCCCGCGCTCGCGCACCTGCGCGACAAGGGCGCCCCGATCGTGGTCAAGGCCGACGGCCTGGCCGCGGGCAAGGGCGTGATCGTCGCCACCACGCTCGAGGAAGCCGAAAGCGCGGTGCGCGACATGCTCTCGGGCAACGCGTTCGGCGACGCCGGCGCGCGGGTGGTGATCGAGGAATTCCTCGAAGGCGAGGAAGCCAGCTTCATCTGCATGGTCGACGGCGCGCACGCCCTGCCAATGGCCACCTCGCAGGATCACAAGCGCGTGGGCGACGGCGACACCGGCCCCAACACCGGCGGCATGGGCGCGTATTCGCCGGCACCGGTGGTGACACCGGAAGTGCACGCGCGGATCCTGCGTGAAGTCGTGGAACCGACCGTCCGCGGCATGGCCGCCGACGGCGCGCCGTTCACCGGTTTCCTGTACGCGGGCCTGATGATCGACGCCAGCGGCGCACCGAAGGTGATCGAATTCAACGTGCGCTTCGGCGACCCGGAAACGCAGCCGGTGCTGCTGCGCCTGCGCTCGGACCTGCTGGAGCTGGTCGAGGCCGCGATCGACGGCCGCCTCGACCAGGTCCAGGCGCAGTGGGACCCGCGTCCCTCGCTGGGCGTGGTGATGGCCGCGGAAGGCTATCCGGGCAAGCCGCGCACCGGCGATGCGATCAATTCCATGGATGCGCCCGACCTGGCCGACACCAAGGTCTTCCACGCCGGCACCCGGCTCGAAGGCGGCCAGGTGGTGACCGCCGGCGGCCGCGTGCTGTGCGTGTGCGCGCTCGGCGACACCGTCGCCGAGGCCCAGTCACGCGCGTACGCCGAAGTCGCGGGCATCTCCTGGCACGGCGAGTTCCACCGCCACGATATCGGCTGGCGCGCGATCGAACGCGAGCGCGCGCGCTGAACGAGCTCAGTGGGTGGCGGAGTTTCCTTCGCCCACCGCCGCTCCGCTCATCCGGTTCTCCACGTCGCTGACGCCCGGCATTCCGGCCACGGTGCGGGCCAGCTCGTCCATCTCCTCGGCGCTTGCGCTGCCGCTGATCACGACGTGGCCGCCGTTCACCTCGACCTCGACGTCGCCCGGACGCGCGACCACCCGTCCCAGCTTCGAGCGGATCCGCTCGTGCAGGACCTCGTCGCTCACCGGCGCATCGACCATGCCCGCCTCCAGTTCCGCGACCGCGCCCTGGACGCGATCGGAGGCGCGCTTGCCCTTGGCGCGCACGAACCCGGCGACATCGTGGCGCGCAGCGGTGCCCTTGTCGCGCACCAGCGCGCGGCGCCGGCGGCCTTCCGCCGGATCGAGGTAGTACATCGCCGCGGCGCCGGCCGCGAACACGGTGAGTGTCTTCATCAGTGCATTCATGTGGGGACCCTCCTGGAAGTCGCGGCCATGCTGCCATCGGCCAGGCAAAGCCTGTGCGAAGATGCGCGCGGGGAGGGACGCATCGGATGGGGAACGCAGGCCCGGGACACTCGCAGTTCGCGTTGCTGCGGCAACGCCGCTTCCTGCCGTTCTTCGTCACCCAGTGCTTCGGCGCATTCAACGACAACGTGTTCAGGCAGGCGATCATCGGCCTGCTGTTCTGGATGCAGGCCTCGCCCGCGGACCGCACCCTGTATGCGTCGCTGGCGCCGGCGATCTTCATCCTGCCCTACTTCCTGTTCTCGGCCACCGCCGGGCAGATCGCGGAGAAGCTGGAGAAGGCGCGCCTGATCCGCATCACCACGACGATGGAGATCGCGATCATGTCGTTCGCGGCCGTCGGCTTCGTGCTGCAGAACCTGCCGTTGCTGCTGATCGCGCTGTTCTGCACCGGCGTGCAGTCGACCCTGTTCGGGCCGGTGAAATACTCGATCCTGCCGGCGGTGCTGCGCCCGGAGGAACTCACCGGCGGCAACGGCCTGGTGGAAATGGGCAGCGCGATGTCGATCCTGCTGGGCATGCTGGCCGGCGGACTGATCTTCGCCGCGGCCGGCGACCAGGGCCCGTGGGTCGCGGGCGCCTGCGTGATCGCGCTGGCGCTGGCCGGCAACCTCGCCAGCCGCTTCATCCCGCCCGCCGGTGCCGGTGCCCCGGACCTGCGAGTGCGCTGGAACCCGATTCCCGAGAGCGTCGCGGTGCTGCGCCTGGCGCGCAAGCAGCTCGCGGTGCGCAATGCGGTGCTCGGCATTTCCTGGTTCTGGTTCGTCGGCACCGTGTTCGCCACGCAGCTGCCCGACTACGCGGTCGCGCACCTGGGCGGCAGCGCCACCTTGTACGTGTTCGCGCTCGCGCTGTTCTCGATCGGCACCGGCGCCGGCTCGATGGCCTGCGAAAAGCTGTCCGCGCGCACCGTCGAAATCGGCCTGGTGCCCCTGGGCGCGTTCGGCATGAGCGCGTTCCTTTTCGACCTGTATTTCGCCCGCAGCGGCGTGGTGACGGTGAGCGGGCTCGACATCGGCGGCTTCCTTCGCCAGCCGGGCAGCACCCGCATCGTCGTGGACCTGCTCGGGATCGGCGCGTTCACCGGCCTGTTCGTGGTGCCGCTGTTCGCGCTGGTGCAGAGCCGCACGCCCAAGGACGAGCTGTCGCGGGTGATCGGCGCGTTGAACATCCAGAACTCGGCCTTCGTCGTCGGCGCCTCGCTGCTGTGCCTGGCCTTGCGCCAGTGGGCGGGCTGGAGCATCCCGCAGCTGTTCCTGGCCCTGGCGGTCGCCAACACGCTGGTGGCGCTGTGGATCTTCAGCATCGTGCCCGAATTCCTGATGCGCTTCCTGAGCTGGGTGCTGGTGCGTGCGCTGTACCGGCTGCGGGTGCGCGGGATCGAGGAGCACGTGCCCGACGAGGGCCCGGCGCTGCTGGTGTGCAACCACGTCAGCTACATGGACGCGCTGATCCTGTCCGGCGCGGTGCCGCGGCCGGTGCGATGGGTGATGTACCACCGCATCTTCGACATTCCCGTGCTGCGCTGGATCTTCCGCAACGCGCGGGCGATCCCGATCGCCGGCGCGCGCGAGGACCCGGCGCTGATGCAGCGCGCGTTCGAGGAGATCGACGCGGCGCTCGCGGCGGGCGAGCTGGTCGGGATCTTCCCGGAAGGGCGGCTCACCGCGGACGGCGGCATCGCGCCGTTCAAGACGGGCGTGGAGCGGATCCTCGCGCGACGGCCGGTGCCGGTGGTGCCGATGGCCTTGCGCGGAATGTGGGCGAGCATGTGGAGCCGGCGCGATACGCGGCTGGGGCGCATGCGGGTGCCGCGGCGGTTCCGGGCGCGTGTGGAGCTGGTGGCGGGGGCGGCGATGGGGCCCGAGAGTCGTGCGGGGGAGTTGGAGGCGGCGGTGAGGGAATTGCGCGGGGACGCCCCGTAGCAGCCGAGCCATGCTCGGCTGGCAATGGGCGGTACCTGGAGCGCGCCGAGGCAGCCGACCATGGGTCGGCTCTATAGTGTCAGGCGACCCAGCCGGCGAGGACCAGCAGGGCGATCACGGCCAGCCACAGCAGCAGGACGCGCCAGGCCAGGCTCATCGCGTCGCGCAGTTCGGGCATCTCGCCCATCTGCTCCGCGAGCTCCGGGCCGTCCACCCCTTCCTCGACGTAGTCGCGCACTTCCTCGGCGACCTCGGCGCGCACGCTGGCGCGCCCGGCGGCGCCGAGGAAGTCGGCCTCCAGCCGGAACTCCGCGCCGCCGTGGTCCTTCCAGGCGCCGATCACCGTGTCGAAGTTGCCGACCAGGGCCAGCGCCAGGGTCATCAGCTGCGCAACCGGCCAGTCCAGCGCCGACTGCAGCCAGCGCGCGCCGGCGAGCGTCTCCAGCGGCAGCAGCGCGCTGTCCTCGCCTTCGGCCGCCAGCGACACCAGCCGGTACAGCAACGCGCCGACCGGCCCCAGCAGCAGGAACCAGAACAGCACCCCGAACCAGCGCCGGCGGGCGCCGTGGAACACGGCGGTGACCAGCGACGGGGTGTCGCTCGCCGCTTCGCGCGGATCCGGCCACAGGCGCGCGGCCGCCTCGCGGCGCGCGGCGGCGTCGGGGGCGTTCACGAGGGCGTCCACGTCCTGGTCGAGGTCGCGCGGCCCCCAGGCGTAGAACACGACGGCGATCGCCAGCAGCATCCCGGCCAGCCCCAGCAGCGGCTCGTCCAGGGCGACCTGGAACAGCAGCACCAGCAGCAGCGGCGGCGCCAGGGCCAGCACGATCCCCCAGCGGCCGCGCCAGAAGCTGCCCTCGGGGAAGCGGGCGCACAGCCAGCGCAGCCAGCGTGAATACCAGGCGTGCTCGCGCACCGCCGCGGCGAAGGCCGGGGCCGCGTGGCCCAGTACGAGGGCGATGACGACGGCGATCAGCGCGGTTGCCATGGGCCGATTCTACCTGTGGTTCCTACCCGTCGAGCCAGCGCTGGATCAGCCAGCGCGCGATCGAGATCGGCGAGGACAGGACGATGCCCTCGTCGTCCGGTGGCGCGTCCTGCCAATCGCGCGAGAGGCCGGCGCGGACGCTGTCGCGGTCGAACCAGCGCGCATCCTCCAGTTCGTCGCCGGTCACCGGCGGATCGGGCTCGGCATGGGCGATGAAGCCCAGCATCAGCGAGCTCGGGAACGGCCACGGTTGCGAAGCGAGGTACTGGCAACTGCGCACGCGCACGCCGGATTCCTCCAGCACCTCACGGGCCACGGTCTGCTCCAGCGACTCGCCGGGTTCGACGAATCCGGCCAGCACCGACCAGCGGTTCGGCGCCCAGTTCGCCTGTCGCCCGAGCAGCAGGCGCTCGCCGTCGGTCACCGCAGCGATGATCGCCTGGTCGGTGCGCGGGTAGTGTTCGCTGCCGCAGTCCGGGCAACGTCCGAGCCAGCCGCCGCGGACATAGCCGAGTTCGCCGCCGCAATCGCCGCAATACCGGTGCCGCGCATGCCAATGCAGCACTGCGCGCGCCTGGGCGAAGGCGGTGGACTCCAGCGGGGGCCAGCGCGCCGCCGCGCGGCGCAGGTCGATCCGCTCGGGGGCCGCGTCGAGCATGGCCGCCGAGACCGTGGCCGCGCGCTGCGCGAACCAGCCCTCCCCCTCGTGCACGCCGAGAAAGATCGCGGTGCCGGGGCCGCCGCCGAGATCGCGGCCGCGCACCGCGTGCACGCGGCCGTCCGCGGTCGCCAGCGAGCGGCCGTCGTCGTCCAGCAGGAGCACGCGCGCATCGGGCCACAACCGGGCCAGCGCCCCGGGCTGGTCGCGCAGCGCATCGGCGCGATCCAGGGCTCCGTCGACGAAGGCGAACGGGGTCACACGGTGAAGCTGCTGCCGCAGCCGCAGGTGCTCTTCGCGTTCGGGTTGCGGATCACGAACTGCGCGCCGTGCAGGCTTTCGGTGTAGTCCACCGCCGCGCCCATCAGGTACTGCAGGCTCAGCGGGTCTACCAGCAGCGTCACCTCGTCCGTCTCGATCGCCAGGTCGTCCTCGGCCTGCGCCTCGTCGAACTCGAAGCCGTACTGGAAGCCGGAGCAACCGCCGCCCTGGATGTACACGCGCAGCTTCAGCGCCGGGTTGCCTTCTTCCGCGATCAGTTCGCGGACCTTGGCCGCGGCGGCGGGGGTGAACTCGAGCGGTCGCGACAGCGACTGGTAGCCGGGGGCGGCGTCGCCGGCCGAACCGCCGTGGAGGGGAATTTCCATGCGCTCAGGATGGGGCGTCGGCGCGCGCGATTCAACCGCCGGCGGGCGGTCTGGCGGCCGCATCGGCCCAGCTGAACGACTGTGCGACGTCGTTGCCGCGCGCCGGATCCAGGTGCACCACCACCCGTAGCGGCTGCAGCCCTGGCGGCAGGATCAGGTCGCCTTCGACCTGCTGGAAGTACTTGAACGAGTACGGCAGGCCCTCGGCGTCCGGCTGCTGGCGCAGGTCGGCCCAGTCAAGCTTCTCCAGCTTGCCCTCGCGGGTGCCTTCGACCGACAGGCTCAGGCGCCCGCTGTTGACCGCGCCACGGTTCAGGTTCTGGGTCAGGGTGGCGGTGAACTGCCAGGCACCGCCCTCCTGCGGCTGCAGCTCGAGCTGGTGCACGGTGAGGCCGTGGCGCTGCGCGGTGCTGCCGACGAAACGCTCGTAGAAGGCCACGTCCGCGCGCAAGCCGGCGATCTCCTCGTCGCGCTCGGCCAGGGTGTCCTGCAGGTCGCGGTTGGCGTCGCGGCTGATCTGGTCGGAGCGCGACAGCAGCGCGACCTGCTGCTCCAAGGCATCGATCCGCGCGCGCTGCTCGCGGATAGTCGTGCGCGCATCGCGCGGCTGCGGGCCGAAGGTGACCCAAACGCCCCACGCGCCGAAGGCGAGCGCGCCCAGGAACAGGGCCAGCAGCGCGTAGGCCAGGCCGTGTCCGTGCGCGGGGGGGCTCGCCTCGCCGGTCAATCAGTCCTCGATCTTCGACTGCAGGTAGTTCTGCTCGCCCACGCGCGCGATCAGGTCGAGCTGGGTCTCGATCCAGTCGATGTGCTCTTCCTCGGATTCGAGGATGTCGGCGAACAGCTCGCGGCTGACGTAGTCGCCCACCTGTTCGCAGTACGCGATCGCCTCCTTCAGGGTCGGCAGCGCGTCCATCTCCAGCGCCAGGTCGGCCTTCAGGATCTCCACCGGCGACTCGCCGATGCGCAGCTTGCCCAGGTTCTGGAAGTTGGGCAGGCCGTCGAGGAACAGGATCCGCTCGGACAGCTCGTCCGCGTGCTTCATCTCGTCGATCGACTCGTGGTACTCGTGCTCGGCGAGTTCCTTCAGCCCCCAGTTCTTCAGCATCTTTGCGTGCAGGAAGTACTGGTTGATCGCGATCAGTTCGTTGTACAGCGCCTTGTTGAGGTGCTCGATGACCTTGGGGTCGCCTTTCATGGCAGCGCGCTCCGACAGCGGGGTTGGCCCGATGCTAGCGCGCGGGGGAAACGCATGGCGGAACGCGAATCGAGTGCATTCACAGCCGCGCGGGCCGGCGGCTCAGGCCGCGTTGGACAGCACCGGCAGGTCGAGCGCGACCGCATGGACCTCGTCGAGGATCCGCTGGGCCTCGTCGAGGCAGCTTCCGCAGGTCGAGCCGCAGCCGGTGCGCATGGTCAGCTCGGCCAGGCTGGCGCAGCCGGCGGCCGCGACCTCGCGGATTTCATGGTCGGTGACACCGTTGCAGATGCAGACGTACACGTTCGGCAGGCGGGGGCGGTGGGGACGCCCGCATTCTCCTGCCAAATGCGAATGATTGTCAATCCTGAGTGCTGCGGGCCGGGCCGGCCGCGGCCCGCGGCCGCCGCCGGGGCGGCCGCCGCCCCACCCCGCGCGGCGCATCGACCGGCGGCGGAATCGCTTCCGCGCCGGCAATCTGCCGCGCGAACGGGGCCAGGTGGCGCAACGCGCTGGAATACACCCCGCGCTTGAACATCACCACGTGCCGCACCGGGTACCAGAAGTCCACCCAGCGCCAGTCGTCGAATTCCGGGCTGTCGGTCGCGTCCAGGCGCAGGTCGGCCTCCTCGCCGTTGAACTGGAGCAGGAACCAGACCTGTTTCTGGCCGATGCACACCACCCGGTCGTGGCGGCGGATCGCCCGCTGCGGCAGCCGGTAGCGCAGCCAGCCGGGGGTCACGCCGAGCACGGCCACGTGTTCCGGGCCCAGCCCGGTCTCTTCCCGCAACTCGCGGTACATGGCCTCGAGGGGGGTCTCGTCGGTGTTCATCCCGCCCTGCGGGAACTGCCAGCCGTCGCGGCGGACCCGCCGCGCCCAGAACACCCGGCCGTCGGGGCGCATGAGCACGATGCCGACGTTCGGCCGATATCCGTCCGGATCGATCACGATGCGGACTCCTGAATGCACTGCGACCGACTCTGCCACGCGCCCGCGGCGGCGACAAGCGCTGGCGGCGCCGAATTGACGGCGCCGGCCGGGGCGTGGAAAATTGCGCGTTCGCCGCGCCGCAATGGCCCGGCCAGGGCGCCGCAAGGCCGCCCGATGTCTCTTGGCTACGTAGCTCAGCCGGTTAGAGCACAGCACTCATAATGCTGGGGTCGGTGGTTCGAGTCCACCCGTAGCCACCATCCGCGCGCGCGAAGACGCGGTCGTGACACCGCAGTTCCTAAGGTCTGGCGCTCCCCACCGGAGCCAGCCGCCATGACCGACAACACCGCCGACCGCGGACCCGAGGACCGGGCGCGGATCTCGCTTGGGCAGGACCACGAAGTGCGCTACTGGACCCAGCGCTTCGGCATCGACGAGGACACCTTGCGCACCGCGGTCGAGGACGTCGGCCACTCGGTGCAGGACGTCGAGCAGTACCTCGCCAACCGCCAGGGCCTGCACTGACCTCCCTCAGGCGTTGCCCGCGAGCGGGCGCCTGACCACCCAGGCTTCACCCGAGGCCAGCATCCGCGCCAGCAGGTCGGCCTCGAACAGGATTTCGTGCGCGTCTTCCGCGCTGTCCAGCAGCAGGCGCGGCGGATCGTCCAGGTGCGCCTTGACCCGCGCATGCAGGAACCCGCCGCGGCCCGCGGAGAAGCCGAGCGTCGCCCCTGCCGGGAGCTGGCGCAGGCGGTCGAAGCAGCGCTGTTCGCGGATGCCCAGTTCCTGCACCGGCGCCGCTTCGGCACTGGTGGGCGCGTCCGCGGCCGCTTGTTGCGCGTGCTGCATCGCATCCGCATCCGGCGCCAGGCCGGCGGCGAGCTGTTCGGCTTCCGCGTCGGCATAGCCGAGCTGGCGGAAGGCCTTGCGCAGCCAGGCGCGCGCCTCCAGCGGCGCCGCCGCCTGGCCCTGCGCGGCGTGCTCCAGGCTCTCCGCGACCGCGAGACAATCGCTCCACTGGGTGGAGTCGCGGCCGTGCTGCATCAGGTAGCGCGCCAGCGCCGCCACCGCATCACGCCGGCCCTGGCGCGCGGACGCCGACAGGGCCGCCTCCGGCACCAGCGCTTCACTCGCCCGCCGCACCGCCTGCAGGGCGTCGCGTTCGGGGTCCTGCGCCGCGCCGCCCCGGCCCGGCCCGCGCGGGCGCAACGGCACGAAGGACATGCCGCGGAGGATCCCGGCCTGGTCGAGCGCGGTGTCCACCGCATCGGCGAAGTCGGCGTACAGGTCCATCGCGTCCACGTCCACGCGGCGGTACAACGCCACGCGCGCGTCCGCGTCGAGCTCGAGCTCCGCCGCCGCATCCGCGAGCGCGTCGCAGAATGCGCGCGGCCCCAGCGGCTGTTCCATCGCCGGCAGCGGCGTGCGGTCCAGCAGCACCGCGAAGCGCTGCCCGAGCAACTGCAGCGGCAGGCTGGCGCTGCCGGAGAAACGCCGTGCGATGCCCTCGAGCATCGCCTCTTCCTCGGCGATGTCCTCGTCGAGCAGGCGCAACTCCGACGCCGGCGGGATCGCGCGGGCAGACGCGGTTCCGCCCGCGGCGGGCGCCGGCCCGGGAATGGCGCACAGCGCGCGCGCCCGGCGCTCCAGCGCGGCGAGGAACGCGGTCGCGAATGCCTCGCCACCGAGCCGCGCCATGTCTTCCTGCAGCCACCCCGAAAGTTGGGCCAGCAGCTTTCCGAGCAACCGTTCCTTCGCCTGTGGCTCAAGCATGGGTGCGGATGCTACCGCCATGCGTCACGCGACACATTCAAACTGTGCGCCCGGTCGCGGATTTGCGTCGCGCGGGAAACGCTTTCCAAACCATTTCCAACGCCGTTCCACATACCCTTCTGCACTCTGCCCGGATGACGCCCCGGCGACATTTTGTCCCCTGGATGGATTGACGGGCCCTCTTTTGCATCGGGGTGAATAATCGAGGGTTCGGGAATGCCCCGTCCGTCGCCGCTCCCCATGACCCAACCACCAGGATGCCGCACGCAATCGTGTTGACCGTGCCCGGGCAAGACGGAAAAGGTGACGATACCAAGGGACGCATCTATCGGCGCGCCGAACGGACCATGACCCTGCGGTGGCGTCGCCAGCTGCGCCAGGTTGCGTGGCTGCGCGAGCGCCCACCCCTGGCACCGACCGGGCAATGTGCGGTTTATCAGCTCGGCCCGTTGACGCTGTTCAATTCCAGCTCCAACGCTTGCGAGCTCGTGCGGGATGCGGACACCGTTGCCGTGAGCGACTTCAGCAACCACGCCATGGTCGTGGACATGCTCCATGGAAGCGCCCGCGGCGAAACCGGCGGGCAACTGGTCAATCTGCGCCGGGGCGACATCGGCATTTTCGACCTCGCCGACGCGGCCAGTTTCGCGGTCAGCGAGTGCACCTGCATCGGCATGCTGGTGCCGCGCGACCTGCTCGCCGGCGAGGTCCAGCCGCTGGCGCTGCGCGAGTCGCAACTGCCGACACAGATGCTGGACCGGCACCTGCGGAACACATTCGGCGCCCTGCCCCATGCCGGCACGCCCAAGGTCGAGGCGACGGTCCAGGCGACGCTGTCCATCCTCCAGTTGTGCCTGGATTTCGCACCGGCCCTTGCCAAGCCGAAGGGCGCCGTGTCGCTGCGCAGGACGATCCTGGCCTTCATCGACGAAAACCTCGACAACATCGAGCTTGGGCCGGAACAGCTGTGCCGGAAGTTCGGGATCTCCCGCACCTGGCTCTACAAGATCTTCTCCGCCGAAGGCGGGGTGAAGCGGGTCATCCGCGACAGGCGCCTGGATGCCGCGTTCCGGGACCTGTGCAACAACCCGGATACCAGGATCATCGACGTGGCCTACCGCCGCGCGTTCTCCAGCGAGCGCCAGTTCCAGCGCGCGTTCCTGGCACAGTTCGGGGTCAGCCCGAGCGCGGTGCGGGACGCGCGCAAGCGCGCGCCGTCGTCGGAGGACGACGATGTCAGCAGCCTCGGCCCGACCGGCTGAGCCGTTCAGGCCGCCGCCACCACCTGCGAGGGCGACGACTCCGTAACGCGATCGCGCGCGAAGTCGAGCAGCCTCAAATACGGCATTCCGCCGACGATCCCCTGGTAGACCTGTGCGACCAGCTCGGCATAGTCACGGCGCGGCAGTTCCCCGCCGTGCAGTGCCTGGTCGGCAAGTGCGATTGCGACGCAGAGCGCATCGCAATCGAGTTCCATCGGGATGGCAGGCGAGCAGCCATCCTCGTTTCCCTGGACCCGGAGCATTGGGATTCCTCCCGGGCGATTGTGCACGGGCGGATCCACATCCCCCCGCGGCGGGCCACCCCCCTGTAGGCGATCCCGCAAGGCGGAGTGTACGCGGGTTGCTTGGCGTCGCAAGTTTGCCGCCCGTCACACTTTCACGATGAACTGCCGCAGGGATGTGGATGCTGGGGCGATGCCGCCCTCCAGCACCCGCCCCGCCATTGCCGCCGTCGCACGGGCAGGCACCGAGACCCGCCGCCTCGCGCGGCACGAAGACCGCAGCCTGGACGCGATGGCGGGCACGATCGCCGATCTGCTGGGCGTGCCGTGCGACGAGGGGCCGGCGCCGGGCACGCGGACGTACTTCGTGCCGGACGACACACTCGATGCCGGCCAGGCCGCTGCGCTCGGGATTGTCGACGAATGCGACCTGTTCGGCGGCGTGGTCCCGCACCGCTTCGCCGCAACCAAGCTGGTCAGCCATCCGCTGGTGGGCGCGGACGCGGCCGCACCGGACGGATGGGTGCATGCGCTGGCCGAGGCGATCGACGGCGCGGTGCTGCCCGGCTTCGCGGTGTTCTCCGAGACGGATGCGCGCCGCGCCGCGGCGCGATTGCTGCCGCTGGGGCCCCTGCGCCTGAAGCTCGCGCGCGGCCTGGGCGGGCGCGGCCAGGCCCGGGTCACCGATCAGGACGGGCTCGATGAAGCGCTCGCCGCCCTGCCGGCGGACGAACTGCGCCTGCACGGGGCGACCCTGGAACAGGAGCTCGCCGACAGCCGCACCTGGAGCATCGGCGTCGCCCGCTGCGGCGCGCTGGCCATCGCCTACGCGGGTGTCCAGCGCAGTACCCGCGACCGCGACGGCAACGCGGTCTACGGCGGCTCCGATCTGGACGTGGTCCGCGGCGGCTTCGACGCGCTCCTGCAATTGCCACTCCCGCCGGACGCCCACCGCGCGGTCTCCCGGGCACAGCACTACGACGCCGCGATGTCCGCGAACTTCCCCGGCTTCTTCGCCTCGCGCCGCAATTACGACGTGGTCGCGGGCCACGATGCGCAAGGCCGCGACGCCTGCGGCGTGCTCGAGCAGTCCTGGCGGATCGGCGGCGCCAGCCCCGCGGAGCTGGCCGCGATGCGCGCGTTCGCCGACGACCCGTCCCGCATGCACGTGCGCGCGAGCTGCCGCGAAGCCCATGGCGTGCACACGCCGCCGCCGGGCGCGATCGTCGGCTTCCGCGGCGACGACCCGTCGCTGGGTCCGCTATGCAAATACGCGTGGGTGCACTGATGGACATCCGCCTGGACACGGTCGGCATCGCGGTGGACGGCGACTCGGTCAGCGGCACCATGCTGGCGCCCGCGCGGCAATGGCCCGGAATCCTGTTCGTGCACGGCTGGGGCGGCAACCAGGCGCACGACCTGGTCCGCGCGCGCGAGGCCGCGGGCCTGGGCAGCGTGTGCCTGACCTTCGACCTGCGCGGCCACGAGGCCAACGCATCCCAATGGGAAACGGTGAGCCGGGCGCAGAACCTGGACGACCTGCTGGCCACCTACGACTGGCTGGCCGAGCATCGGATCGTGGACGAGCAGAGCATGGTCGTGGTCGGGATCAGCTATGGCGGCTACCTCGCCGCGATCCTAAGTGCGTTGCGGCCGGTGCGCTGGCTCGCGCTGCGCTCACCGGCGCTGTACCCGGACGACGGATGGGACTTGCCGAAGCGGCAACTGCACCGCGACTTCGACCTGGCCAGCTACCGCCGCCGGCACGTCCCCGCGGAGGAGAACCGCGCGTTGCGCGCCTGCCAGGCGTTCCGCGGCGATGCGCTGCTGGTCGAGGCCGAGCACGACACCATCGTCCCGCACGCGGTCCACGAGAGCTACCGCGCCGCCTTCGGCCAGGCGCACTCGCTCACTGCGCGCACGCTGTCCGGCGCCGACCACGCCCTCAGCGAGAAGCCCTGGCAGAAGGCCTACACCACGCTGCTGGTGAACTGGCTCACCGAAATGGTGGTCGGCGCGCGCGAGGACGCGGCCAAGGCGCTGGTGGCGGAGCACAAGCAGGCGAATCCAACGCCGCCACCGCGCTGAGCCCCGCGGGGCGGGCAACGCCGTAGAATCGCCGGGCCATGGAGATCTACAAGCAATTCACCCTGGAGGCCGCCCACCGGCTGCCCAACGTGCCGGAAGGGCACAAGTGCGCGCGCCTGCACGGGCATTCGTTCCGGGTGGAGGTGCGGGTCCGCGGCGAGCCCGACCCGCACACCGGCTGGGTGATGGACTTCGCCGAGCTCAAGGCCGCGTTCGCGCCGGTGCACGCGCAGCTCGACCACCACTACCTGAACGACATTCCCGGGCTGGAGAACCCCACCAGCGAGCGCCTGGCGGCCTGGATCTGGGACCGGCTCGCGCCCGCGTTGCCGTTGTTGTCGGAGGTCGTGGTCCACGAAACCTGCACCTCCGGCTGCCGCTACCGCGGGCCGGGCCGGACGCCAGCGTAACGGACCCTGACCGGAATCCGGGGGCTTGATCCAGGTCAAGCCAATTCAATCGGCCGTTGGGCGACAATATCGCGCGTCAAGATTTCGTGAAATTGCCGGGGTTTCCCGATGCTCCTACCTGAAGCCACGTCGGCGGCCCAGCCCGCCGGCCAGTCCGCGCCTGCGCCCGGCGCCTTCTACAACGACCGCGTGGTCCACCAGTTCGCAGTCGCGACCGTGTTCTGGGGCATCGTCGGCATGGCCGTGGGCGTGCTCATCGCCGCGCAGCTGTACTGGCCGGCGCTGAACTTCGACACCCCCTGGCTGACCTACAGCCGCCTGCGCCCGCTGCACACCAACGGCGTGATCTTCGCGTTCGGCGGCTCGGTGCTGTTCGCGACCTCGCTGTACGTGGTCCAGCGCACCTGCCACGTGCGCCTGATCAGCGACCGGCTGGCGAGCTTCGTGTTCTGGGGCTGGCAACTGGCGATGGTCGCGGCGGTGATCACCCTGCCGCTGGGCATCACCCAGAGCAAGGAATACGCCGAGCTCGAATGGCCGATCGACATCCTGATCGCGATCGTCTGGGTCGCCTACGGCTGGCTGTTCTTCGGCACCATCGTCAAGCGCAAGGTCAAGCACATCTACGTCGCCAACTGGTTCTACGGCGCGTACGTGATCGCGGTCGGCCTGCTGCACATCGTCAACAACCTGGCGATCCCGTCGTCCCTGTGGAAGTCCTACCCCATCTACAGCGGCGCGGTCGACGCGATGGCGCAGTGGTGGTACGGCCACAACGCGGTGGCGTTCCTGCTGACCGTCGGCTACCTGGCGATGATGTACTACTTCGTGCCCAAGCAGGCGCAGCGGCCGATCTACTCCTACCGGCTGTCGATCGTGCACTTCTGGGCGCTGATCTCCATCTACATGTGGGCCGGCCCGCACCACCTGCACTACACCGCGCTGCCGGACTGGGCGCAGTCGCTGGGCATGGTGTTCTCGGTGATCCTGCTGGCGCCCTCGTGGGGTGGCGCGATGAACGGCATCCTCACGCTCTCGGGCGTGTGGCACAAGCTGCGCACCGACCCGATCCTGAAGTTCCTGATCGTGGCGATCAGCTTCTACATGATCGCGACCTTCGAGGGCCCGCTGCTCTCGATCAAGACGGTGAACTCGCTCAGCCACTACACCGACTGGACCGTGGGCCACGTGCATGCGGGCACGCTCGGCTGGGTGGCGATGATCTCGATCGGCTCGCTGTACTCGCTGTACCCGCGGCTGCTCGGGCTGAAGTCGATGCATTCGGTCAAGCTGATCGACGCGCACTTCTGGCTGCACACCCTGGGCGTGGTGTTCTACATCGTCTCGATGTGGATCGCCGGCATCACCCAGGGCCTGATGTGGCGCGCGACCAACGCCGACGGCACGCTGACCTACAGCTTCGTCGAGTCGCTGGTGGCGACCTACCCCTATTACCTGGGCCGGTTCTTCGGCGGCGCCCTGATCCTCGCCGGCATGCTGCTGATGGCCTGGCACATGTGGCGCACCTGGGCGGACGCGCGCGCGGTCGCCGCCAACCCGGTGCTGCCGCCGCACGCCGACGAAGCCGCGGCGACCGCCTGAGGACGCGAACATGGGCATTGCACACGAAAAGATCGAGAAGAACGTCGGCCTGCTGGCCGTGCTGGTGGCGGTCGCGGTGTCGCTGGGCGGCCTCGGCGAGATCGTGCCGATGATGTTCGACGCCGAGGCGATCGAACCGCTGCCCGGCGTGGAGCCGTACCCGGCGCTGGAGCTGGCCGGCCGCGACGTCTACATCCGCGAGGGCTGCTACGGCTGCCATTCTCAGATGGTGCGCACGCTGCGCTTCGAGACCGAGCGCTACGGCCACTACTCGCTGGCCGGCGAGTCGGTGTACGACCGCCCGTTCCAGTGGGGTTCCAAGCGCACCGGCCCGGACCTGGCGCGCGTGGGCGGCCGCTACTCGGACGACTGGCACCGCGTGCACCTCACCGATCCGCGCGCGGTGGTGCCGGAATCCAACATGCCGGCCTTCCCCTGGCTGGAGAAGACCCTGGTCGACGGCAAGCAGGTGGCCGCGAACATGAAGGCGCTCCAGCGCCTGGGCGATCCCTACACCGACGAGCAGATCGCCAACGCCGCCGGCGAGGTCGCCGGCAAGACCGAACTCGACGCCGTGGTCGCCTACCTGCAGGGCCTCGGCAAGCACGCCCCGCGCGGGAACTGACGCCATGCTCTCCGGAATCGTGACCTCCGTGTTGTTGCTGCTGTTCATCGGCATCTGGGCCTGGGCCTGGCAGCCGCGCAAGCGCGCCGACTTCGACGACGCCGCGCGCCTGGCCGTGGAGGACGAGCCATGAATACCGGCTGGTCCTTCTACGTCGCGCTGCTGGCCGCCTTCAACATCCTCGGCTGCACCTGGCTGCTGTGGTGGACGGCCAAGCGCCGCCCCGGCGACCCGAAGCCGGAGGACACCAGCCACTACTGGGACGGCGACATCACCGAATACAACAAGCCGATGCCGCGCTGGTGGATCAACGGCTTCTACATCGCGATCGCGTT
Source organism: Lysobacter sp. (assembly GCA_044464395.1). GTDB lineage: Bacteria > Pseudomonadota > Gammaproteobacteria > Xanthomonadales > Xanthomonadaceae > Cognatiluteimonas. Next base: position 165,617 of record JBIQLI010000001.1, on the reverse strand, counting down.
CGGCATCGCCTACCTGGCCTGGTACGGCGGCCTCGGCCGCTTCGAGGGCATGGGCGGCTGGAGCTCCAAGGACCAGCACGCGCTGGCCAAGGCCGCGGCGGACGCACGCCTGGAAGAGACCTTCGCGATGTTCCGCGACAAGCCGCTGCCCGCGCTGGCGGAGGATCCGCAGGCGCGCGAGCTGGGCCGCTCGATCTTCGCCAACACCTGCGCCACCTGCCACGGTTCCTCGGCGCAGGGCGCGACCGGCTACCCGAACCTGGCCGACGACATCTGGCACTGGGGCGGCGCGCCGGAACGCGTGCTCGAGACCGTGCTGCACGGCCGCGAGGGCGTGATGCCGCCGTGGGGCCAGGTGCTGACCGGCATGGGCGGCCCCAACGCGGTGGATTACGTCACCGCCTACGTGCGCAGCCTCGGCAGCCCGGAAGCGATGCGCAACAACTTCCTCGCCGCGCAGGGCAAGCCGCTGTACGAAGGCGTGTGCGTGGCCTGCCACGGCATCGACGGCAAGGGCAACCCGGAAATGGGCGCGCCCGACCTGACCGACGGCTACTGGCTGTACGGCGGCAGCAGCGAGGCGATCCGCGAGAGCATCGTCAACGGCCGCAAGGGCACCATGCCCGCGCACGCCGAGCTGCTCGGCGAGACCCGCGCGCGGCTGGTCGCGGCCTACGTGTGGTCGCTGTCGCAACCGGCGGCCACGGCCGCGCAGGCGGCGGACTGATGGTCGCCCCGCTGCCCGAGTTCGACCACCCGCCGCGCCCGCTGGTGCAGCGGGTGGGCGCGATCGTGTGGCCCAGCTTCTTCGCCGCAGGCGTGGCGACGATGGTGTTCTTCGCCTTCGTCGACCCGATCGAGCTGGGGCAGATGACGTTCCCCCATGTCGAACTGACCCGCGGCGTGGGCTACACCATCGGCTTTTTCACCTTCTGGCTGGCGACTGCGTCGTCGAGCCTGTTCACCTGGATCCTGCTGCGGCCCTCGAGCCGCTTCAACGGACCCCGGCAGCGGTAAGGCGGGGCAGTGGACAAGTCCATCGACATCGAGGTGCTGGACTCCGGCGGCGACTCGCTGTACGTGAGCGAGCGCAAGGTCTACCCGCGCGACGTGTCGGGTACCTTCGACCGGCTGCGCAAGGCGGCGGTGTTCTGGCTGCTGGGCATGTACTACCTGTTCCCGTGGCTGAGCTGGGACGGCCGCCAGGCGGTGCTGTTCGACCTGCCCGCGCGCAAGTTCCACGTGTTCGGCCTGACCTTCTGGCCGCAGGACTTCAGCCTGCTGGCGATGTTGCTGGTGATCCTGGCGCTGGTGCTGTTCTTCGCCACCGCGCTGGTCGGGCGGGTGTGGTGCGGCTACGCCTGCCCGCAGACGGTGTGGACCGAAGTGTTCCTGTGGATGGAGCGCTGGACCGAGGGCGACCGGCAGAAGCGGATGAAGCTCGACGCCGGCCCCTGGACCCGCGAGAAGCTCCTGCGCAAGGGCGCCAAGCACGCCCTGTGGATCGCGTTCGCGTTGTGGACCGGCTTCACCTTCGTCGGCTTCTTCACCCCGATCCACGGCCTCGCCGAGCGCGCCTGGCCGTTCGCCTGGAACGGCTGGGAAACGTTCTGGGTGCTGTTCTACGGTGGCGCAACCCTGGGCAACGCCGGCTTCCTGCGCGAGCAGGTGTGCAAGTACATGTGCCCGTACGCGCGCTTCCAGAGCGCGATGTTCGACCGCGACACGCTGATCATCGCCTACGACCCGATGCGCGGCGAGCCGCGCGGCCCGCGCAAGCGCGGCCTGGGCAGCGTGCTGGAGCGCGCGCGCGGCCTGCTCGACGTGCAGACCGCCTACGACTACGTGTTCCGCGCCACCCGCCACCCCAGCGCCGCGCAGGCGCGGCTGCAGGCGGCCGGCACCATCACCTTCGACCCGGATGCCGAGGCGAAGCCGCTACCGAAGTTCGCGCCGGAAGAGCTGGGCGACTGCATCGACTGCACCATGTGCGTGCAGGTGTGCCCGGTCGGCATCGACATCCGCAACGGCCTGCAGTACGAGTGCATCTCCTGCGGCGCCTGCATCGACGCCTGCGACGACGTGATGGGCAAGATGGGCTTCGAGAAGGGCCTGATCCGCTACACCACGCAGCACGCGCTGGACGGGCAGAAGTCGCGGGTGCTGCGTCCGCGCATCGCGGTGTACGCGGTGCTGCTCACCGCGCTGGTCGCCGGCTGGGCCTGGGGCATCGGCCACCGCAGCCCGCTGATCGCCGACGTGCTGCGCGACCGCAACGCGCTGTACCGGGTGGTCGAGGACGGCGTGGAGAACGGCTACACGCTCAAGCTGGCGAACAAGAGCGCCAACGACGCGACCTACCTTGTGACCGTGGAATCGGCCACCCCGGGGCTGGACCTGCGCGGCGGCCGCCGCGAGATCGCGGTGCCGGCCGGCGAGGTCGTGTCCGCGGGCGTGGACGTGGTCGCCCCGTCCGGGGTGAAGGGCCGGCATGCGCTGGAATTCGTGATCGAGGCGCGCGACGGCAGCGCCAGCGAGCGCGTCGACAGCACCTTCCTCGGGCCCATGTGAGGATCCGCCCATGAACGACGCCACCGACAACTCGCCCTGGCGCCAGCCGATCGTCTGGCTGGTGGTGCTGCTGGTCGCCGCGGCCGTGGTCGGCGGCGTGGTGATGGTTCGCGTCGCCGGCCAGGACGGCCCGATGGACGCGGTGCCGGACACGGTGCGCCGCACCGGCCAGGTGCAGCAGGCCGACCTGGGCCCGGACGCGGTCGCCGCGCAGCGCAAGCTGAGCGCGATCGTGCGCCTCGATCGCAAGGCCGGGGCGGTGGAAGTGATCCCGGTGACCGGCGCCTTCGATCGCGACGCACCGCTGCGGCTGGAACTGCACCATCCCTTGCGTGCCGCCGACGACACCACGCTGGCACTGGCGCCGACCGAACTGGGCTGGCGGGTGGAGGCGGACGTCGCGCGCGAGCACGACTGGAACCTGCAGCTGGCCCCTGACGATGGCAGCTGGCGGCTGCGCGGGCGCCTGCCGCGCGGGCAGCTCGCCGCGCGCGTGCACCCCGCGCTCGACGACGCGGACGCGCCCGCGCCCTGACCGCGCAGATGGACGCACAAGCGGCCTGCCACCACTGCGGCGAAGCCTTGCCGCAGGTGCCCGAGCGCGTGCGCCTGGATGGCGTCGAACGCCTGTTCTGCTGCCGCGGCTGCGCGGCCGCGGCGCAATGGATCCGCGACGCCCGGCTCGACGACTATTACCGCCTGCGCAGCGAACCCGCGGCGCGGGTCGGCAACGAGCTGCCCGACATGGCGGTGTGGGATCGCGAGGACCTGGTCGCCGGCCACGTGCGCGACGTGGACGGCGGCCGCGAGATCACCGTGCTCACCGACGGCATGCGCTGCGCCGCCTGCGCCTGGCTGATCGACCGCGCGCTGAGCCGCGAGCCGGGCGTGCACGAGATCACCGCCAACGCGGTGACCGGCCGCATCCGCATCGCCTGGGACCCCGCGCGCGCGCCCTTGTCGAAGCTGCTCGGGCGGCTCGCGGCGCTCGGCTACCGCCCGTACCTGGCCACCGGCGAGGCGCGCGAACGCGAGCAGCGCCGCCAGCGCAACCGCGCCCTGATCCGCATCGGCCTGGCCGGCCTGGGCGCAATGCAGGCGATGATGTTCGCCGAAGCGCTGTACCTGGACACCCGCGGCGAGATGCCGCTGGCGACGCGCGACTTCTTCCGCTGGATCACGTTCCTGGTCTCCACCCCGGTGGTGTTCTGGGCCGGCTGGCCGTTCATCGCCGGCGCCTGGAACGAGTTGCGCTTCCGCCGCCTGGGCATGGACACGCTGATCGCGGGCTCCACATTGCTCGCCTACTTCGCCAGCGTCTGGGGCACGGTCATCGGCGCCCGGCATGTCTGGTACGACGCCGCGGTGATGTTCGTGTTCCTGCTGCTGGTGGCGCGGCAACTGGAGCAGCGCGCACGCGGCATCGCCAGCGCGCAGGTCGACGCACTGGCGCGCGCGCGGCCCGCGTTCGCCACCCGCGAGCGCACCGACGGCAGCCGCGAGTCGATCCCGCTGGCCTTGCTGCAGCCCGGCGACATCGCCTGGGTCGCGGTCGGCGAGCCGGTCCCGGCGGACGGCGTGCTGCTCGACAGCGACGCGTTCTTCGAGGAAGCGCTGCTCACCGGGGAATCCAGCGCCGTGGCCAAGCGCGCCGGCGACCCGGTGTTCGCCGGCACCGCCTGCCGCGAGCACCCGGCGCGGCTGCGGGTGACCCGGGTCGGCAGCGACACCCGCCTGGCCCAGCTCGCGCGGCTGGTGGAACAGGCACAGGCGCACCGCCCGGCGCTGGCCCGCGGTGCCGAGCGCATCGCCGGCTGGTTCGTGGCCGGCATCGCGCTGGCGGCGGTGGCGGTGTACGCGTGGTGGCGCGTGCACGATCCGGAGCGCGCGTTCGAGGTCGTGCTCTCGCTGCTGGTGATCAGCTGCCCGTGCGCGCTGTCGCTGGCGGTGCCGACCGCGCTGGCCACCGCGCATGGCGCGCTGGCGAAGCTCGGCGTGCTCGCGGTGCGGCCGGAGGCACTGGAGCGCCTGGCGCGTGCGACCGACGTGGTGTTCGACAAGACCGGAACGCTCGGCGACGGGCAACCGCGGCTGCGCGCCGTGGAGGCCCGCGCCGGCGTGAGCGAGGCGGACGCCTTGCGCGTCGCCGCCGCGCTGGAGCGCGACAGCAGCCACCCGCTGCGCATGGCCTTTGCCGAAGTGCGGGACGCCCCGGTCGCGCGCCACGTGGGCGCGGTGCCCGGCCAGGGCATCGAGGGCGACGTGGACGGCGTGCGCTGGCGCCTGGGCCAGGCCGGCTTCGCCACCGGCGGCGCCGACGACGGTGCGGTGTGGCTGGGCAACGACCACGGCGCGCAGGCGCGCTTCGACATCGCCGAGGGCGAGCGCCCGGATGCGCAGGCCGCGGTGGATGCGCTGCGCGGCCTCGGCTTGCGCCTGCACCTGGCCAGCGGCGACGGCGCGCGCGCGGTCGAGGTCTTCGCCGCGCGGCTCGGCATCGGCGCGCCCTTGTCTCGGCAGTCGCCGGAGGACAAGCTGGCGTTCGCGCGCAGGCTGCAGGCCGAGGGCAGGATCGTGGCGATGGTGGGCGACGGCCTCAACGACGCGCCGGTGCTGGCCGGCGCCGACGTGTCGCTGGCGATCGGCGACGGCACCGCGCTGGCGCAACGCGCGGCCGACCTGGTGGTCGGCGGCTCGCTCCGGCAGCTTCCGGCCGCGATCGATGTCGCCCGGCGCACCCGCCGCATCATCCGCCAGAACCTGGCCTGGGCGCTTGGCTACAACGTGCTGGCGATTCCGCTGGCCGCCGCCGGGCTGGTGACGCCGTGGCTGGCGGCGCTGGGCATGGCCCTGTCCTCGCTGCTGGTCACCGGCAACGCCTTGAGGCTGATGCGCCCATGACCATCCTGCTGCTGCTCATCCCGCTGAGCCTGGTGCTGATCGGCATCGCCGTCGCGATCTTCGTGTGGGCGGTGCGCCGCGGCCAGTTCGAGGACCTGGACACCCCGGCGCTGGACATCCTGCGCGACGACGACCACGCGCCGCCGGACGACCACGATGCCGATTGACCTGCTCACCCTCGGCGCCGCCGCGCTGACCGGCCTGCTCGGCGGCGCGCACTGCGCGGCCATGTGCGGCGGCATCGCCACCGGCTTCTCGGCGCTGTCCGGGCGCAACGGCTGGTGGGCGGCGGCGCAGCCCAACCTCGGGCGGGTGCTCGGCTACGTGCTGGCCGGCGCGATCGTCGGCGGCGTCGGCCACGGCCTGCTCGACCTGGCGCGGGTGCAATGGCTGACCCTGGCGATGCGCGCCGCGGTCGGCATCGTGCTGGTCGTCGCCGCGCTGCGCCTGCTCGGGCTGGGCGGCTTGTTGGGCTTCAGCACCACCCCGGGTGCACGGTTGTGGGCCTGGCTGCGCCCGCTGCAGCGCCGCGTGCTGCTCTCCACCGACGGCCCCGCCAAGCGCATCGCCCTGGGCATGCTCTGGGGCTGGATGCCCTGCGGCCTGAGCACCACGATGCTCGCCGCCGCCTGGCTGCAGGCAAGCGCCGTGAACGGCGCCCTGACCATGGCCGCGTTCGGCCTCGGCACCCTGCCGCTGATGCTGCCACTCACCTGGTCCGGCGCCCGCCTCGGACAGAAACTGATGCGCGGCCGCTGGCGCATCGCCGCCGCGCTGCTGGTGCTGCTGGCCGGCGTAGTGACCATCGCCTCACCGTGGCTGATGCGGCACCCGGCGATCCATGGGGTGCTGGCGGCGCTGGGGTGCTTGCCGGTGGGGTGAGGCGCAGGCGGCACGGCTCTTCCGACCCGGAAGATGCTTTCGCGCACAGTAATTGCCCACCCAGTCGGCGCAACTCCGCCTCATCCTCGTAGATCCAGATTTCCAGATCTCCTCCTGGCTGGGAAAACATGCCAAGGCTCTACCGTTGTAGTGTCTACGGATCAGGGAAGCTTACGCTTTAGCGGGTTGACCTGTGCAGGAATTGCTGGGTCATTACACTGATCTACTTTTCGGTTGCGCTTTCATCCAGATATCGAACGCGCACTCCGATGTCCTCTGGGCCTTGCTCGAATGCGCGAGGCTGGAATTCGAAGGCCTCGATGGGAGGCTCGAGTGTACCGAGCCTCCCTGATCTCGATGGACCAAGTTCAGGCAGCCGATATGTTCCCTCCAAGCGGACATAACTGTTCCCATGGGCCTGTATAAGCGCAACGAGATCGTGCCGATCGCCGCCAACTTCCAATGACCGGCCATACTCCAGACGAATATAGTCTTCTTTGCTCGCGAACAACGACACTATCCCGCCGTCCACTGCAAGGTATCCCAAGATAAACAGCCGCTTGCCGGAGACCGTTCTTGGATGCGCTGCTAGTCGGGTGAAGTCCACTCCACACCAGTTCGCCCGAGGACACATGAAGTTGTCCAACCAAAGATTTTCCTTATTCCCGGCTCTTTCCCGGCTGGAGGGTTGGTCCTTCGCATGCGTTCGAAGCTCCGCCAAGTCATGCCAAAGCAGAATATTCGACGCAATCGCAACAATGACAACCACCGCCAAAAGAAGCATACCTTTCTTCGTACTCATGGCCCAACCCTCGTTGGCGGGATGGCGGGACCGTTAAATCGCCAAACCCCCGTTGAATCTGAAACGTAATGGCGCATTTTGCCCGTCGCACTTATCCACAATACGTCGGGGGTGCTGAAGGGGGCTAGCCCGGGTGGACTCTCGCTAATATACGGATGGGCATGGATGGTGGGGAAGCCAGCATATGCAGCAACACCACCCGAACCGATCCCTTTGTCGTCCACAACGTCGCTTACGAATACCCCTTCCAATCGGTATTGGGCCATGGAATTGATGTCCGCGAAAACTTCTAGTCCATATTCCTCAGCCAGAGGCTGCAATATCCTTCCAAAGTAGGCGGCCGCCTCGTCAAAGTCTTTATGTGACTTGCCTTCTACTGCTCGTCGAATTTGATCGAGCCGCTTTGATGCCTCAGCCAATCGAGAGTTTGCATTTTCGATTGTAAATTCCCTTGATCCACGTTGTTGCGTAGTTCCCGAGGCAGATTCTAATGTTCCAATTGGCCCGACGCTTCGTACGCCCTCGAGCAATGCGCGTGAACCTCCACAATTGCTCTTGATCAATGTCCCGGTACAACCGAACCTGCCATCGGGATCCTTGAACCGGTAAGGATTGTTGTTCGCATACCAGTACCGGTTGAAGTTGCCGCCGGCGCTGTCGACGGTGACCGGATCCACACTCCAGAACCGCCCCACGCGCGGATCGTAATAGCGCTGCTGCATGGAGACGTACTGGGTGTCCGGGTCGGTGTCGTGGCCGGTGTAGCCCGGGCCGGATTCGAGTGGCGCATTCAGCAGCTTGCCGTAGGGCTCGTACTCCCCACGAGCCTGGCGACCTGCCCCAGGATCCATTTGGGCTCATGGTGGTAGTACTGGATCGTTTCGCGCACCAGGGGGCTGCCCGACAGCGTGCTGCTCCGGGTCACATCGACCGGCATCGCGAAGCTGTCGAACGCGTTGGCGTGCCACTTGAAAGTGACGCCCTGCTGGAGGGTGCTGCGCTCCACGACCGGCCGCACCTGCTGCTTCACCGGGTCGGACACGTAGTACGGCACCGACCCGTACACCCCGTGGAACGGCTGGCCCGCCGCCTGCGCGTCGGTCATGTAGGTCGTGGTCTGGGTGCGCAGGACGGCGCCGGCCTCGTCGAGCGTCTCCACCCGCAGCAACCGCCCGTCATTGAAGTAGTACTGCATCCCGAACCAGTGGCGGGTCGCCGTGCCATCGGGCGCGGTCACCGTGGTGGCCTTTTCCTGGTTGCAGGTCGTGCACGGATACGTCGTCTGGGTGCCCAAGGTGCCCCACAGCGGCTCCAGGCTCGTCGTGTAGGCGTAGTCCCAGGTCATCGGCGCGGCAATGCCGGGGCCGGCAATGACCTTGCGGTCCAGGCCCAGCACGTCGAAATAGTGCGGCACCTTCAGCTCGTACGTCGGGTTGGAGGCATCGCCCGTCTGCACGCACTCGTTGATGCTCACGCCGCTGCGCGAGTGGCGGTGGTTGCTGAACTCGAACTGGCCGGTGGCCCCCGACGGGTGCGTGGCGTTGAGCGTGTAGCTGGCCTCCAACATCGGCCCGAAGCCCATGCAATAGGCCAGCGGCGGCACGGTGTCGCTCTCGCTGGTGTAGGGAAGCCCGAATAGGTCAGGGTGATCTCGCGGCCATCGTTCGACCAGATGCGGGTCGGGTGACCCGCGGCGTTGTACTGGTACTGCACGGTGTTGCCGAAGCGGTCTTCCACCTTGGTCGCCAGCAGGTCGCGCCGTCGGAGGGCCGCGGCGCCGCGCTCGGCAGCGACAGCGCCAGCGTGTTCCCGCGCCCCGGGATGTGGACGTTCACGCCCTGCCAGACTTCGGCGAGGTCGAAATGGGGGAATCCGGTGGTGGGCTGGCCACGCGAGGTGCAGCGCGGGGTCGGCCAGCCGGTCGACTGCGGCACGGTCGCGGCCAGGTACGGCACCTCGATGTCCCAGTTGCCGATCCCCAGCAGGCGGGTGTCGTAGGGCGCCACGAACGATTGCGGTTGCAGCTGCGCGTCCAGGCGCCGCGACAGGCGGACCGGCAGCGCGTTGTTGCCCGGCACGTCGATGTCGTCGACCACGAACGAGGTGCCGCCGTCGTAAAGGCTGACCTGCTCGCCGAACAGGCCATGCTGCAATGGCGCGATCGTCTGCGCCGTCTGGATGCGCTTCTCGTATTCCAGGTACGGGTGGATGCCGTCGGTGGAGCCCTGGGTTTCCGGGTTGGTGGGCGGCTGCTTGTTCGGCGGCTCCTCATCCGAAGCAGACACCATGCTGGTCGTCGCCAGCAGCACACCGCCCAACACCCACGCAAAACACTTCAACCCCCGCACAGCGACTTCCCCACTTTCCGAACGCTTGCCCGACTCTAGGCGTCAAACGCGAAGGGAAACAACGCAATCCCGCGACGGGATCGCGAAACTGTGCATTCAGGCGGGAATTCAGGTGACGGGCAGCAACAACACCGCCGCGGCCGCCACCACCGACGCCGCCAACCCCAACCCCACACGCCAGCCGTAACCGGCGCCGCCGCTGGCGAACGCCAGCACCGACTTCGACAGCGCCGCCGCCGACAGCAGCGCAAGCACGCCCCAGCGCGCGTGTTCGAATTCCAGCGCATGGGAGCTGGCGAGCTGGGCCAGCGTGGCGCCGGCCGCGTGCAGCTCCGCGAGTGCCGCCAGCGCCGCCGCCAGCAATGCCGCGCCTTCCCCGAACCAGGCGCGCATCCAGGCGGAGACCAGCATCACCGTGGCGACCACCACGGCAAGCAGCAACGCATGGCTGAGGTGGAAGGCGCGGGCGGGCGGTTCGCGCGGCAGGCTGCGGTCGCCACCCGGCGCACGCAGGCCGAGCGCGCCTCCGGCCAGCAGCACCAGCCCCGCCGCGGCCAGCGGCAGTGCCATCGACCGCAGCAGGTGTGGTGCGCCGATGCCGAGGATCGTCGCGAACAGCAGCAGCGAGGCCACGTTCGACAGCAGCGCCGCCGCCACCGCGGACGTGCGCAACGCCGGCTGCTCGCGCACGCGCCCGCCGAAGCCGGCCACCGCGGCGGTGGACGATGCGAAGCCGGCGAAGAAGCCGGCGATGGCCAGGCCCCAGCGCGCGCCCACCGCGCGCAAGGCGACGTGGCCGAGCATCCCGACGCCCATCACCAGCACCACGAACTTCCACAGCAGTGCCGGGCGCAGCGCGCCCCAGGGGTCGATCGGGTGATCGGGCAGCAAGGGCAGCACCACCAGCGCGGCGGCCGCGAGCAGCAGCGCATCGCGCAGTTCGCCTTCGCGGATCGATTCGCGCACCAGCCGGTGCAACGGCTGCTTGGCCTGCAGCAGGATCGACGCGACCACCGCGAGTGCCGCGGCCAACGCCGGCCGGCTCGGGGCCATGGCGCCCAGCAATGCGGTGAGCAGCAGGGTGATCTCGCCGGTCATGCCCGGGTCTTCGTGCTGGCTGGCCAGGTAGCTGGTGATCGCCAGCCCGGCGATCGCGGCCAGCGCCACCACCAGCGCGCCCGTGCCCAGGTGCGCCGCGACCGCCCCCGCCAGCGCGACCATGGCATGCGTGCGCAGCCCGGCCCGGATCGGGGCGCCGGTGGCATCGTCCGCGGCGCGGCGCTCGCGCACCACGCCCACCAGCAGGCCGATCGCCAGTGCGGCGACCCAGCCGCGCAATGCGGTATCCCAGTCCATGCCGGCTTTATGCCCGGTGGGGGGCAGGGCGTCCAGCGGGGGTCCGGAAAAATGAGAGCCGACCATGGGTCGGCTCTACACGTTTCCGCTTCGGGCCCCGTCTCAGGTGCGGGGGACTTCGTCCATCTTGTCGCCCAGCAGCCGGCGGACCACGACGTAGAACACCGGGATCAGCAGCAGGCCGAGGAAGGTGGCGAACAGCATGCCGCCGATCACGCCGGTGCCGATGGCGTGGCGGGCATTGGCGCCGGCACCGCTGGAGATCGCCAGCGGGGTGACGCCCATGATGAACGCGAACGAGGTCATCAGGATCGGGCGGAAACGCAGCTTCGCCGCCTCCACCACGCCCTGCCTCAGCGGCTTGCCGGCGGCGCGTTCCTGGATCGCGAACTCGATGATCAGGATCGCGTTCTTCGCCGCCAGGCCGATCACGGTGATCAGGCCGATCTTGAAGAAAATGTCGTTCGGCAACCCGCGCAGCATGGTGAACACCACCGCGCCGAGCACGCCCAGCGGCACCACCAGCAGCACCGACACCGGCACCGACCAGCTTTCGTACAGCGCGGCCAGGCACAGGAACACGACCAGGATGGACAGCGCCATCAGCATCGGCGCCTGGCTGCCGGACAGGATTTCCTGGTAGGACTGGCCGGTCCAGTCGTAGCCGATGCCTTCCGGCAACTGCTGCTCGACGATGCCTTCCATCGCCTCCATCGCCTCGCCCGAGCTGTGCCCGGGCGCCTGCTGGCCGACGATCTCCACCGCGGCGTAGCCGTTGTAGCGAGTCAGCGACGGCGAAGCGACTTCCCACTTGTAGTCGACCACGTTGGACAGCGGCACCATCCGCGGCGTGCCGTCCTCGCCGCCCGCGCGCGGGCTCGGGGTGTAGAACTTCGCCAGCGCACCGGCGTCGTCGCGGAAGCCGGCGTCGGCGCGCATGGTGACGCGCTTCACCCGGCCGCCGTCGACGAAGTCGTTGACGTACACCGGCGCCAGCATGAGCTGGATCGCGCTGTAGATGTCGCCGACCGACAGGCCCATCGCCTGCGCCTGCACCCGGTCCACGGTGAGCCGGAGCTGCGGCGCGGGCGGCAGCGTGTTCGGGCGCACCGCGGTCACCGCCGGGGTCTGCGCGGCCGCGCCGAGCAACTGCCCCATCGCCTGGCCGAGCACGTCGCGGCCCTGGCCGGCACGGTCCTGCAGGAACATGTCGAAACCGCCGAACGCACCCAGGCCGTTCACCGTGGGCAGGTTCATCACGAAGATCTGCGCGTCGCGGATCCCGAACAGCGCGCCGTTGGCGTTCTGGATGAACTCCTGCGCGGTGATGTCGCGCTCGTCCCAGGGCTTGAGCTTGACGAACGCCATGCCGACGTTCTCGCCCTGGCCGATGAAGCTGAAGCCGGCCACGCCCATCATGCTCTCGAAGCCGGGCATCGGCTCGAGCGTCGCCTGCACGTCCTCGAACACGTCCTTGGTCCGCTCCAGCGACGCGCCGGCGGGCAGGGTGACGATGACCAGCGCGTAACCCTGGTCCTCTTCCGGCAGGAAGCTGCCCGGCAGGCGGGTGAGCAGGAAGCCGCACAGCAGCGCCAGCGCCGCGAACACCGCCATCCAGCGCGGCGCGTGGGTGATCGCCTGGCCGATGTGGCGCACATAGGTGTTGCTGACCCGCGCGTAGATCCGGTTGAAACCGCGGAAGATGACGTTCTCTCGGTGGTGGTCCGGGGTGTGGTTGAGCAGCGTCGCGCACAGCGCCGGGGTGAAGCCCAGCGCCAGGAATGCGGAGAACGCCATCGCCAGCGCGATGGTGATCGCGAACTGCTTGTAGATCTCGCCGGCGGAGCCGCCCTGGAACGCACTGGGCACGAACACCGCGGCCAGCACCACCGTGATCGCGACCACCGCGCCGCTGATCTGGCCCATCGCCTTGACCGTCGCGTCCTTCGGCGACAGGCCTTCCTCGGTCATGATCCGCTCGACGTTCTCGATCACCACGATCGCGTCGTCCACGACGATGCCGATCGCCAGCACCACGCCGAACAGGGTGAGCTGGTTGACGGTGAAGTCGAGCAGGTACAGGCCCAGGAACGTGCCCAGCAGTGCCACCGGGATCACCAGCGTCGGGATCAGCGTGGCGCGGAAGTTCTGCAGGAACAGCAGGATCACCAGGAACACCAGCACGAAGGCCTCGCCCAGCGTCTTCAGCACCTCGGTGATCGAGATCTCGACGAAGTCGGAGCTGTCGTACGGCGAGAACCACTCCACGCCCTCGGGGAAGGTCTGGGCGAGCTGGTCCATGCGCTCGCGCACCGCGTCGGCCACGCCCAGCGCGTTCGCGCCGGGAGCGAGCTGCACCGCGAAGCCGGAGGCCGGCTGCCCGTTCCAGCGCAGGTCGAAGCCGTAGGCCGAGGCGCCTTTCTCCACCCTGGCGACGTCGCCCAGGCGCACCGTCGCGCCATCGGGATCCGCCCGCAGGATGATGTTGGCGAATTCCTCGGCGGTGCTGAAGCGGCCTTCCGCGGTCACCGTGGCGGTGAACGCGGTGCCCGGCGAGGACGGCTCCGAGCCGATGCTGCCGGCCGCGAACTGCACGTTCTGCGCGCGCACCGCCTGCAGCACCTGGGTCGCCGACAGCCCGTAGCCGCGCAGCTTCTCCGGGTTGAGCCAGATGTTCATCGCGTACTCGCCGCCGAACAGCTGGGTGCTGCCGACGCCGGGCACGCGCGCGATCTGGTCGAGCACGCTGGAGGCGATCAGGTCCGAGAGCGCGTTCTTGTCGAACGCCGGGTTGCTCGAGCGCAGCGCCACCACCATCAGGAAGCCGGAGTTGGCCTTGGCCACCACCACGCCCTGCTGGACCACTTCAGACGGCAGGCGCGGGGTCGCCAGCGCGACCTTGTTCTGCACCTGCACCTGGGCGATGTCCGGATCCGTGCCCGGCGCGAAGGTCAGGGTGATGCCGCTGCCGCCCGACGCGCTCGAGGACGAGCTGAAGTACACCAGGTTGTCGATGCCGGTGAGCTGCTGCTCGATGATCTGGGTGACCGCCTTCTCGGTGGTCTCGGCGCTGGCGCCGGGATACGCGGCGTTGACGATCACCTGCGGCGGGGCGATGTTCGGGTACGACTCCACGCCCATGTCGCCGATCGCGAGGATGCCGCCCAGCGCGATCAGGATCGCGATCACCCATGCGAACACCGGGTGGTTGATGAAGAAACGGGACATGGCGGGTCAGTCCTGCGCGGGAGCGGGCGCGGCGGCCTGCGGCGGCTTGCCGGCCCCGCCTTCGGGCTGCGCGGGCACCGCCTTCGCCGGCTGTCCCGGGATCGCGCGCTGGATGCCGGACACGACCACCTGGTCGCCGGCCGCCAGTCCTTCGCGCACCACCCAGGCGTTGCCTTGGGCGGCGCCGGTGACGATGTCCTTGCGCACGACCACGCCGTCCTTGCCGACCACCAGCACATAGGCGCCCTGGCCGTCGCGCTGCACCGCGGCCTGCGGCACCAGGAACACGTCCTGGAGCTGGCCGAGCATCGCCTGCACGGTCACGTAGGTGCCCGGCAGCAGCACGCCGTCGGGATTGTCGATGCGCGCGCGCAGCGACACCGCGCCGGTGGCCGGATCGACGATGTCGCCGGAGAAGTCGAGCACGCCCGGGCGGTCGTAGGCGCTGCCGTCGGGCAGCAGGATCCGCACTGAGCGGTCGCCCACCGCGCCTTCCGCGGCCTGCCGCACCTGGGCCAGCTCGGACACGCTGATCGAGAAGTTCACGTACATCGGGTCGGTCTGCTCGACCGTGGTCAGCAGCGTCGCCTCGCCCTGCCCGACCAGCGCACCCTCGGTCACCTGCTGCTTGCCGGCGCGGCCGCTGATCGGCGCGCGCACGGTGGCATAGCCCAGGTTGATCCGCGCCGCCTGCACCGCGGCCTGGGCGGCCTGCACCGCCGCGGCGCTGGTGCGCTCGGCGGCAATGGCGTTGTCGTAGTCGGAGCGCGAGATGAACTTGCCCTCGATCAGGTTGCGCGCGCGCTCGGCCGCCGAATGCGCGTTGGCCGCTTCGGCGCGGGCCTGCGCAAGCGCGCCCTCGGCCTGGGCCAGGGTCGCCTGCAGCGGCGCGGGGTCGATCTGGAACAGCGGCTGGCCCTTGCGCACGTCGCTGCCTTCCACGTACAGGCGGCGCTGCAGCACGCCCGGCACGCGGGCGCGCACGTCGGCGCTGCGGAACGCGGTGAGCCGGCCGACCAGCTCCTTGGTCAGCGGCGCGTCCACCGGGCGCAGGGTGACCACGCCGAGTTCCGGCGGCGGCATCTGGCCGCCCTGGGCGGCCGCGGGGTCGTCCTTGCCGCAGGCCGTCAGCGAGAACGCGGCCGCGAGCGCGAGCACTACGAAGGAGTGGCGCATGAAGTACCTCTGGGGGAGGGGGTTCCTGTACCCGTGAGTCTAACATTGACCGGCGGTCACGACCGTGCCAGAAGTCGTGAACGCGGGGACCTCCATCCTCAGGCCGGCAGTCGCAAATGCTGCGACAGCGCCGCGGGCTCCGGCCGCGCCTGCCACGGCAGCCAGCCCAGGCACGGAGCCGGCAGCCGGTCGGCCAGCAGCGCGCGGTTCTCGTCGATCCGCGCCATCGCCGGATCGATGTTGGTGCCGATCCAGCCGACCAGCTCGCAGCCGTCCGCGGCCAGCGCCCGTGCGCTGAGATAGGCGTGGTTGAGGCAGCCCAGGCGCAGGCCGACCACCAGTACCACCGGCAGGCGCAGCGCGCGCACCAGGTCGGCCTGCATCAGCTCGCCGGCCAGCGGCGCCATCCAGCCGCCGACGCCTTCCACCACCACCACGTCGGCCAGCGCCTGCAGGCGCGCATGGGCCTCGAGCATCGGCCCCAGCGCCACCTCGATGCCGGCCTCGCGCGCGGCGATTTCCGGGGCCAGCGGCTCCGGCAATGCGTAAGGATTGAGGTCGGCATACGCAGGCTGCGGATCGCTCGCCGCCAGCAGCGCCAGCGCGTCCTCGTTGCGCAGGCCGTCGGGGGTGCGCTCGCAGCCGCTGGCCAACGGTTTCATCCCCACCGCGCGCAACCCGCGCGCGCGCAGCGCATGCAGCAGCGTGCAACTGGCCACGGTCTTGCCGACCCCGGTATCGGTGCCGGTGACGTACACGCCGGTCTGCAGCCAGTCGCTCATGCCGGCGCGGCCTGCAATTCGCGCGCAGCCCGGCGCTGAGCGCGCGTGGCCGCCACGCCGGTGAGGCCCATCAGGCCGTAGGCGAATCCGGAGAACGACGACAGCCCCGGCACCCCCGCCAGCGAGACCGCGCCGATCCATGCCAGCGACACCAGTCCGGTCGCCGGGATCATCGCGTACATCGCGATCCGCCCGCGCAGTTCGATCCGCTCCTGGCGGCTGAGCGCCAGCGCATCGCGCCGGCGCCAGGCGTGCCGGTAAAGTGCCACCACCACGCAGCCCAGCGTGGTCCAAGCCACCGCGTAGGCCACGAACATGCCGCGCAGCTCGGCCGGGTCGCGCACCCGCAGCGGCGAGTCCAGCCACCCGCCCGACACGAATTCGAAGAAGCTGCCGAAGATCAGCCGCAGCGGGTAGACATAGACCAGCACCAGGAACACCAGCAGCAGGCTGAGCAGCACGCTGCGGCCGTCGTCCAGGCCGTAGCTGCGGCTCCAGGCGGCGTGCGCCCACCAGATCCAGGCGAGCAGGGCGAAGCTGGCGGCGAAGGCCGGCACGCCCTTCAAGGCCTCGACCAGGGCCGGCACGCTGTCGGGGATCGAATCGAAGGAAATCACCAACAGGGTCACCGCAAAGGCGAACGCGGCATCCACGAACGCCTCGATCCGGGTCACTTCCCGGCCCCGCTCCTGTACTGCCATCTCCTGCGTCGGCATGTCCGGTTCCCCTCCAGGGCGGCTGCGCTGCGCGCATGGTACCGCCGCGTACAATGGCCGCATGAGCTTCCACGCCATCCCGCTGGCCGGGACCAAGCCCGAGCAGTACGCGCAGCTGCTGGAGCAGGCGCGCGCGCTGATGCATGGCGAACGCGACCGGATCGCCAACGCCGCCAACCTGTCGGCGCTGCTCTGGCACGCGCTGCCGGACCTCAACTGGTGCGGGTTCTACCTGTACGACGGCACGGAACTGGTGGTCGGCCCGTTCCAGGGCCTGCCCGCCTGCATCCGGATACCGCTGGACCAGGGCGTGTGCGGCGCCGCGGCCCGCAGCCGCCAGACCCAGGTGGTGCGCGACGTCAACGCCTTCGAAGGCCATATCGCCTGCGATTCGGCCTCGCAATCCGAGTGCGTCGTGCCCCTGGTCGCCGGAGACGGTACCCTGCTGGGCGTGCTCGACCTCGACAGCCCCCGGCTGGCGCGGTTCGACGAAGACGATGCCCGCGGCCTGGAAGCGATCGGCCGCGCCTGGGTGGAGGCCGTGCAATGAACGCACAACCGAAACTGCGCAACATCGGACCCAAGTCCGCCGCCTGGCTGCGCCAGGTCGGCCTGCGCACGCGCGAGGACCTGGAAGCCGCCGGCACCGTGGAAGCGTACCTGCGGGTGCGTCGCGCCGGGTTCCGGCCGGGGCTGAACCTGCTGTACGCCATCGAGGGCGCGCTCAACGACTGCCACTGGCAGGAAGTGCCCGAAGCGCGCCGCGGCGAACTGGTGGCCGCGGCCGAGGAAGCGATCGCGCAGTTGCCGGCCCCGCGCGGGCGGCCCGCGCCCGCGCCGGTGAAAACGGTGGTGATGGCGCCGGCCGAAGAGGACGACGCCTGAGCGTCACTCGTACCTGAGCGCCTCGATCGGATCCATGCTGGCCGCCTTCGAGGCGGGCATGATCCCGAACACCACGCCGATCAGCGCCGAGAACGCGGCCGCGCCGACCATCGCCAGCAGCGGCACCCGCGCCGGCGGGAACCCCGGGATCAGCGCGGACACGCCCGCACCAAGGCCGTAGCCCAGGGCGATGCCGATCAGGCCACCGAGCAACGACAGCAAGGCCGCCTCCAGCAGGAACTGGGTGAGGATGTCGCGGCGGGTGGCGCCCAGCGCCTTGACGATGCCGATCTCGCGGGTGCGCTCGGTCACCGACACCAGCATGATGTTCATGATCCCGATGCCGCCGACCAGCAGCGAGATGCCGACGATGCCGCCGATCACGGCGGTGATCGTGGCGGTGACCTGCTTGAACTGCTTCAGGAACTCGTCCGAAGCCTGGACCTCGAAGTCGTCGGACTGGCCCGGCTTCAGCTTGCGCGAGATCCGGATCGCGCGCTTGACCCGTTCGCGCACGACCTCGGCCTGGTCCAGGCGCTTCACGGTGAAGTTGGCGGCGATCATCGGCTTGTTCCCCTGGCCCATCATCGCGCGCCCGACCTCGAACGGGATCACCGCGAAGTTGTCCTGGCTCATGCCGAAGATCTCGCCCTGCTTCTCGACCAGGCCGACCACCTTGAACCACTCGCCGCCGATCTTCAGGAACTCGCCGACCGGGTTGTCCGGCATTTCCAGGTCGACGCGCAACTGCTCGCCGATCACCGCCACGCGCGAGTGGTTGCGGTCGTCCGCGTCCACCAGGAAGCGCCCGAAGCGGGTATCCACCGAGCGCACGAGCTGGAATTCGGCGGTGGTGCCCTGCACCTGCGGATGGCTGGTGCGGCCCTTGTAGCTGGCGCCGGCGGCCTGGACCACCATCACCGGCGCCACCTGGTCCACGCCCGGCACCTTGTAGCGCAGCACGTCGATGTCGTCGAAGGTGAGGTAGTTGAGGCTGCCGGTGCGGAAGTTCTCGTTGGTGTTCACCGCCTGCACGCTCATGGTGTTGCCGCCCAGGTCGGAGAACTGGTCGGTGATCGAGGCCGACATGCCCTGCACCAGCGACACCACCGCGATCACCGAGGCAGTGCCGATGAGGATGCCCAGCGTGGTGAGGAAGCTGCGCATCCGGTGCGCCATCAGGCTGGCGAACGCCGCCCGCAACGCTTCGCCGAAGATCCCGTTCATGCCGGCACTCCGCGCGGCGGATTGACCGTGTCGGACACGACCCGGCCATCGCCGATGCGCACCGTGCGCCGGCAATGCGCGGCGATGTCCGGTTCATGGGTGACCACCAGCAGGGTCTGGCCCTGCGCGTGCAGCTCGTCGAACAGCGCCATGATCTCGGCCGAAGTGCGGGAATCGAGGTTGCCGGTGGGTTCGTCGGCCAGCAGCAGCGAAGGTTCGCCGACCAGCGCGCGCGCCACGGCGACGCGCTGGCGCTGGCCGCCGGACAGCTCGTTCGGGCGGTGCCCCTGGCGGTTGCCCAGGCCGACCTTCTCCAATGCCTCCAGCGCGCGCCGCTTGCGCTCGGGCGCCGGGGTGCGGCGGTAGACCAGCGGCTGCATCACGTTCTGCAGCACACTCATGCGCGGGAGCAGGTGGAAGCTCTGGAACACGAAGCCGATCTCGCGGTTGCGCACGTGGGCCAGCTCGACCTCGTCGAGCTGCGCGGTGTCGCGGCCGTTGAGCCGGTAGCTGCCGCTGGTGGGCGTGTCCAGGCAGCCGATGAGGTTCATCAGCGTGGACTTGCCCGAGCCGGACGGGCCGACGAGAGCCACGTACTCGTTGCGGGCGATGTCGAGGTCGACGCCGGCCAGCGCCATCACCTCCTCGTCGCCCATGCTGTAGCGCCGGGTGATGTTGCGCAGCTCGATCATTCGCCGGCGTCCGACCCGTCTTCCTCGTCGTCCGCGGCGGTCGCGTCTTCGTCGTCCTTGTCGGACGCGTCCTTGCGCTGCTCGACTCGGTCGCCATCCTGGAGCTGGCGCAGCTGCCGCGCCGGCCCGCGCACGACGGTGTCGCCGACCTGCAAGGGCTTGCCGACCGCCTGCCAGGCGTCGTCGGACACGCCGGTCTCGACTTCGACCTTGCGCGCGATGCCGTCTTCGACCTTCCACACCGAGTACACGGCCTTCTTGTCCTCGCCCATGCGGGTGACGATGGCCTCGACCGGCACCGCCGGCAGCTCGGCGTCGTCGCCCAGCACGATCTCCGCGCGCACGCTCATGCCCGAGCGCAGGTCCACCGACTCCGGCACCTCGAGCGCCACGGTGACCTGGTACGCGCGGCCCTGGCCCTCGACCGTCGGCGCCAGCGCGATCTTCTCGACCCTGCCCTTCAGCGCCGTGTCCGAATAGGCCGCGGCGTAAACGTCGGCCGCCTGGCCCACCGAGACCCGGGCAATGTCCGCCTCGTCCACCTTGAGTTCGGCCTGGATCCGCGAGACGTCGGCGATCTTCGCCAGCTGCGCGCCGACGAAGGACGAGGTCGACGGCACCGCGGTCTCGCCGACCTTGATCGGCAGCGAGACGATGCGGCCGGTGATCGGCGAGCGGATCACGGTCTTGCCGAGCTGCTCGCGCGCGTCCTCCAGCGCCGACAGCGCGCGCCGGTAGTCTTCCTGGCTGGTCTCCAGCTCCAGCCGCGCGACCTGCAACTGGTTGCGGGTCTCGTCGAAGCTGCCCTGGTCGATCATCTTCTCCTGCAGCAGCGCCTCGGCCCGCTTGAACTGCT
The DNA here is from genome assembly GCA_044464395.1 of Lysobacter sp. Classification (GTDB taxonomy): domain Bacteria; phylum Pseudomonadota; class Gammaproteobacteria; order Xanthomonadales; family Xanthomonadaceae; genus Cognatiluteimonas. The sequence goes on along the minus strand of JBIQLI010000001.1, from coordinate 145,195 downwards.
TCTCGCGCAGCGCGAGCGTGGCCCTGGCCCGGTCGATCACGATCCGGCCCTGGCGCACGCCGGCCTCGGCCCGGTCCACCGCGTTGCGGTAGAGCTCCGGATCGAGTGTCAGCAGCACCTGGCCCTCGCGCACCGAATCGCCGTCCTCGATCTCGATGCTGGCGACGCGGCCGGTGATTTCCGAGGTGAGGTTCACCTCGGTGCGATAGGCGAGCGTGCCCGGCGCGAGGATGGTCGGGTGGATGCTGCGCGCCTCCACCTGCACCAGGTCCACCTGCTTGCCGGCGTCGCCCCGGCACGAATGGACCAGCAACGGCACCGCCACGACGGCGACGACCAGCGCCGCCGCCACCCACTTGCGTTCGAACTTCATCGGCCTTCCGTTATTTGGCGAGCGCGAACAGCGCCATGCCGCCGTAGATCACCACGCTGGGCAGCAACGCGACGATGGCCGACTGCAGCCACCCGGCGCGGTTGAACACGCGCCAGCCCAGCGCCAGCAGGAACCACGACCAGAAGTTGAGCAGGCTGAAGCCCTGCGCCAACGCCCGCCACGGGCTGTCCGGCGGAAGCTGCACCAGCAGCGGGTCGACGTTGGTGAGCATCAGCGATTCCAACGACGTCTGCGGCTTCATGGTGGCGATGCCCACCAGCGCCACGACGACGGCCAGCAGCCCGGGCATGCTCGACCAGCTGATCAGGCTCAGGCCCTTCTTGAACGAGACGCTGCCGCCGGTCACCTTGCCGGCCAGCATCAGGTACAGCGCGTACAGGCAATACACCAGCGCGATCATCACGGCCGCGCTGCCGGCGCCGATCCAGCCCATCAGCCGGGCCCCCGGCAACACCGCGCTCGCCTGCTGGATCTGCTCGGGGGTCATGTCCCGTCCCGAGGCCAGCATCATGTGCTGCAGGTACCAGTCCGGGTCCACCGTCAGGAAGTACCACAGCGGCATGACCGCCGACGCGATGATGAGCAGCGCCATCGGCAGCAGGAAGGTGGGCTTCTCGCGCAGGTCGGAGAAGACCTTGCCGGGCTGCAGATAGATGTCGACCAGATGTGCCATTCCCTTGTCCCCCAGGTCCAAAGGTCCGCAACCTACAGGGGCGTGAAGCCAGCGTCAAAGGGCCGAAAGACACGGGGGAACACCGTAACCGCTTGCGGTTCCGGGCCTGCGCTACAATCGCCCCCGCTTCGAGGTGACCCGGCGGCATGCGCCGCAGGGTTGAAACGGGAAGCCGGTGACGCCGCCCGCGCGGCCATTCCGGCACTGCCCCCGCAACGGTAGGCGAGAGACAGGCGTGGCATCGGCCACTGTGCCCAGGCACGGGAAGGCGCCACGCCAGGCAGGAACAATGTTCTTGCCGCTCGCAAGTCCGGAGACCGGCCACGAAGCAGACTGGTTGCGGTGCGGAGGGCGCCGTGGCGGTGGCGTTCGTCGGTCTCCCTCCGCGTCCGCCCTCGCAGCAAGCCTCCCGTGCACGCGACTCCCGCCAACCCCTTGGCGTGCGGGCGTGCACGCCGGAGCGCATCCACATGACCTTGCTGCATACGCGTCGTCCCCTGTTCCTTGCCCTGGCCGCCGGCCTGGCCCTTCCCGCGGCCGCGGCCGCACAAACCGCCTCCGAAACCGCCGATCTCGACCGTGTCGTCGTCACCGGCACCCGCACCGCGCTCACCGTGGACCAGTCGCTGGCCGCCGTGGAGGTGATCACCCGCGGGGAGATCGAGCGCAGCCAGGCGCCCTCGCTGCAGGCGTTGCTGCGCGGCCGCGCCGGCATCGACCTCGCCAACCAGGGCGGCGCGGGCAAGGTCTCCACCCTGTTCATGCGCGGCACCGAATCCGACCACACCCTGTTCCTGATCGACGGCGTGCGCGTGGGCTCGGCCACGTCGGGCCTCACCGCGCTGCAGGACCTGCCGCTGGAGCTGATCGAACGCATCGAGATCGTGCGTGGCCCGCGCTCGAGCCTGTACGGCAGCGAAGCCATCGGCGGCGTCATCCAGGTGTTCACCCGCGGCGCGCGCGAAGGCCTGCAGCCCCGTGCGCACCTGGGTGCGGGCAGCCACCACTTCCGCGAAGCCGGCGCCGGCCTGGACTGGGGCGGCACGCGCGCCTGGTTCGGCGTGGACGCCAGCCACCAGCGCACCGACGGCATCAACGCGTGCCGCGGCATCGGCGCGCCGGTGTTCGCCGGATGCGGCATGGACACGCCCGACCCGGACCGCGACGGCTACGAGCAGAACGCGGTGGCGCTGCGCGCCGGCTTGCGCCCGGTCGCCGGCTGGAGCGCGGACGCACGGGTGCTGCGCAGCGAAGGCCACAACCAGTTCGACGCCGATCCCGCCTGGGGCCTGCCCGACAGCTCCAGCACGGTGCAGCAGGTGGTCGGCGGCAAGCTGCGCCATGACGACGGCGGCGCGCTGGCGCTGCAACTCAGCGGCGGGCGCAACACCGACCGCTCGGACAACTTCCTGGCCGGCCAATTCAGCGACCGCTTCGCCACCACCCGCGACAGCGCCGCCCTGCAGGCCGACTGGACCTTTGCCCCGGGGCAGCTCCTGACCGCGGGCCTGGACTGGTCGCGCGACCGCGCGGACGTGTCCGGCCCGTTCGCCAGCTTCCAGGTGGCGCGCGGCAACCGCGCCGGCTTCGCCCAGTACCAGGGCGCGTTCGGCCGCCACGACCTGCAGCTCGCGCTGCGTCACGACGACAACGACCAGTTCGGCGGCCACGACACCGGCAGCGTGGCCTGGGGCGTGGACATCGGCACCGGCTTCCGCCTGACCGCCAGCCACGGCACCGCGTTCAAGGCGCCGACCTTCAACGAGCTGTACTACCCGTTCTACGGCAACCCCGACCTGCGCCCGGAAACCTCGCGCAGCAGCGAAGTCGGCCTGGCCTGGCACGACGGCGACCGCCACTGGCAGCTCAACGCCTACCGCACCCGGATCGAGGACCTGATCGTCTACGACCCGCACCTGTTCGTGGCCAACAACATCGAACAGGGCCGGATCCGCGGGCTGGAACTGGGCGCGGGCGCGGAACTGGCAGGGTGGACGCTGGCCGCGCAGGCCACCTGGATGGACCCGCGCAACGAAAGCGCGGCGCTGGACGGCAAGCTGCTGCCGCGCCGCGCCCGCCGCAGCGCGCGGGTGGACGCCGACCGCGACCTCGGCCGCTGGCGCGTGGGCGCGACGCTGATCGCCCGCGGCGAGGCCTGGGACGACGCCGGCAACACCCTGCGCCTGGCCGGGCACGCCACCGTGGACCTGCGCGCCGAAACCAGGCTGGCGGCCGGCTGGCGCCTGCAGGCGTCGCTGCGCAACGCGTTCGACCGCGAGTACGAAACGGTGGCGTACTACGCGCAGCCGGGGCGGGAGTTCGCGCTGACCCTGCGTTACGCGCCGGCACCGTAGGCCGGCGTCACCGCGGCGCGCTGTTCGCGACGGGACAGCGCGCCGCCCACCGCTGCGCACACCAGCAACACCGCGCCGGTATACCAGGCGCCCGCGGCAAACGCCGCCTGCGGCAGCAGCATGGCGATCGCCACGCCGGCGCCGACCAGCAACGCCGCAAGCACTGCGAACAGGCGCATGCCGTACAGGAATACGAACGGCACGTAGTGCGCGCCCAGCAGGATCATCATCGCCGGGTAGAACAGCGACAATTTGAACTGCGCCACCGGCAGCAGGAGCGGCATCGACAGCGGCAGCACGAAGGCCACCTGCATTCCGAGCTGCTTCAGTGCATTGTCGCGCGACAGCGGCGCGCCTCCGCGCAATCGCACCAGCGCTTCGGTCAGCGGGAAGATCAGGAACCCGCCGAGCACCAGCAACAGGATCGCCGGCCTGGGCCCCTGCACCTGCGCCAGAAACGCCGAGCCCAGCCAGAGCACGCCGGACACGGCCTGCCCGTACAACCCGCCGGCAAAGCGGGTGCGCATTTCACGTTGTGCCTGTTCGATCTGCATGGTCCTGCCCCTGCGTTTGCGACGCCTCACGCGCCCGCTTCGATGCCTTGCAACCAACGATCCACCAGCGCCACCTTGGCGGCGTCGCCCAGGCCCTGGCGCTCGAGTGCGTCCCAGGTGGGGAACTCCAGCGCATGGCGCAACGTGGCACGGGCCTGCGCTTTCGCGCGCCGCCCTGAAAACGGGCCCGCCAGCTCGCCGGCGACCGCGTCGAGCACCGCCGCATAGCCGCCCATGGGCTCACCAAGCGCCGGCACATCCGCCGCGTCGCGATGCACCGCCGACCACATGCGGGCGGTGCGCCGGTAATAGCGGTAGAACTCGGCCAGCGCGGTGCGCACCTGCTTCGCAGGATCCGCGAGTGCCTGCCAGCGGCCCGGATCCGGCGGCGGATTGCGCTGGATCCACTCGCCGCTGCACGCCAGGATCAGGGCGTCATCGTCCGGGAAATGGCGATAGACGGTCAGCCGTTGTACCCCGGCGCGCTCGGCGATCGCGCTGATGCTGGTGGCCTTGGGCCCGACTTCCTCGTGCAGCTGCATTACGGCCTCGAGGATGCGGCGCCGGGTCTGGTCCTGGGCCTCGGCCCGGCGGCGCATGCGGTAGGGGCGCTTCTCGGTCATTCAGTGATCATATCTGTTCACTGAACTATTGACAAGCGCCGGGCGCCATGCCTAACCTGATTTGGCAGCACACCGCTGTTTACCCAAAAGGTTCCCCCATGCACTCCCTCGAAGCGCCCCGCCAGCTCGCAGCCGCGCCCGTGGCCGGTGGCTGGTCCGTCCTGCCCGCCTGGGTGCCACTGCCCGGCCTCGGCGCCCTGCCAGTCAACACCTTCGTCCTCGCCGGCCGCGAGCCGATGCTGGTCGACACCGGCATCGCCGCGCTCGGCGACCCGCTCCTCGCGGCACTGTCCGGGGTCGTCGACCCCACCGAGCTGCGCTGGATCTGGCTCAGCCACGCGGACCCGGACCACACCGGCAACCTCGAGCGCCTGCTCGCGATGGCCCCGAAGGCGCAGGTCCTCGCCGGGTTCCTGGCGAAGGCCAAGCTGGAACTGCGCGGCGTCGACACCAGCCGCTTCCGCGTGCTCGCGCCGGGCGAGGTGGTGGACCTGGGCGACCGCGCACTGCATCCGCTGCGCCCGCCGTACTACGACGCCCCGGAGACGCTCGGCTTCTATGACGAGATGGCGGACGTGCTGTATGCCGTCGACAGCTTCGGCGCCCCGCTGCCGGCCCCGGTGCATGCACTTGCGGATGCGCGCGAGGAGGATCTCGTCGCCGGCATGGCGGCATGGTCGGCCATCGATGCGCCGTGGCTGGCGTCCCTGGATCCGGCGGTACGGGCGCGCAGCCTGTCGGCGTTGGCGCGGCTGGATCCCACCGCCGTGCTGGGCGCGCACCTGCCGGTGGCCGACGATGCCGCGGGCCTCGTGCGCCTGCTCGAGGCGGCCTGCCGGCAGGCGTCGCCCGATCCGCTGGCCACCGCCGCCGTGCTCGAGCGCATCATCGAGCCGGTGCCACTGCTTCGGAGTGCCTGATGGAGCCGCGTCCCGACAACGCCATGGACGAACTTGCCCTGCTGCGCGATGCCGACGCGCGCGCCGCACGCTACCTGGCGGGCGTGCGGGCGCGCCCGGTATTCCCGGACGCCGAAGCCCTGCGGGGGTTGGGCCGCTTCGACGAGCCCTTGCCGGAGTCCAGCCACCCTGGCCTGGAGACCCTCGCCCTGCTGGACGACGCCGGCAGCCCCGCCACCGTGGCCTCGAACGGCCCGCACTACTACGGCTTCGTGATCGGCGCCGCGCTGCCGCAGGCCGCGGCGGCCGAGCGGCTGATGCTGGCCTGGGACCAGTGCGCCTCGAGCTTCAACAACTCGCCGGTGGCCGACACCCTGGAGCGGATCGCCGGCCGGTGGGTGCTGGAGATCCTGGACCTGCCACGCGAATCGGCGGTGAGCTTCGGGACCTCGGCCACCGCTTGCACCATTGCGTGCCTGGCGGCGGCGCGGCGCGAACTGCTCGCCCGGCAGGGCTGGGACATCGACCGCGATGGCCTGGCGGGCGCACCGCGCCTGCGCGTGGTGGTGTCGCGGCTGGTGCACATCACCGTGCTCAAGGCGCTGCGCGTGCTCGGCTTCGGCCTGGCCAACGTGGAGTACGCCGAGGTCGACGCCCATGGGCGCGTGGCTCCGGCGCGGCTGCCGCCGCTGGACGAAGCAACCCTGCTGTGCCTGCAGGCGGGCGAAGTGAACAGCGGCGAATTCGATCCCTTCGTCCCGCTCATCGCCCGCGCGCGCGATGCCGGCGCCTGGGTGCACGTGGACGGCGCGTTCGGACTGTGGGCCCGGGCCAGCCGCGACCTGCGCGCGCTCGCCGAGGGCGCGGAGGGCGCCGACAGCTGGACCACCGACGCGCACAAGTGGCTGAACACGCCTTACGACGGCGCCATGGCGATCTGCCGGGACGCCGCGGCGCTGGCAGCGGCGATGAACGCGGATGCCGCCTATTCCGCGGCCGCCGCGGACAGCCAGAAGAACCTGGGCCTGGAATTCTCGCGCCGCGCGCGCGGGATCCCGGTCTGGGCGGCCTTGCGCTCGCTCGGCCGCGGCGGCGTGGCGCGGATGGTCGAAAGCCACTGCCGGCAGGCTGCGCGCCTGCGCGATGGCCTGCGCGCCGCGGGCCTGGAGGTCCCCAACCGGGTGGTGCTCAACCAGGTCCTCGCGCGGGGCACCGACGACGCCACCACCGACGCGATCCGCGAGGCGGCGATCGCCGGGGGCAAGGCCTGGTTCGGCAGCTCCCGCTGGCAGGGGCGCTCCGCGATGCGCCTGAGCGTCAGTTCCTGGCGGACCACCGATGCCGACATCGACGCGCTGGTCGCGCTGCTCGCCGAAGCGCGGCGGCAGGTCGCCGCGCAGGCCTGAACGCACGCACGCCGGTTCACGGCTTTTCGACGGTTCGCGGCCGAGTCTGTGGGCTTCCCCCACCACACAAGGAAGCCCACGATGCCGCGCGACATCCTCAAGACCCTGAAGCAGGAACACGACATGCTGCGTGACCTCTTCAAGGAGATGAAGTCCACGACCGACCGCGCCAGCAAGACGCGCACGGAACTGCTGAAGAAGATCGACGAGAACCTGCTGCCGCACGCCAAGTGGGAAGAGGAAGTGTTCTACCCGGCGTTCAAGCAGCGCGCCGACCGCGAAGGCCTGCAGACCTACGCCGAGGCGGTGGAAGAACACCGCGCGGTGGAGCAGACGGTGATGCCGGACGTGCACGGCGCCGAGGTCACCACGCCGGAGTTCGCCGGCCGCAGCAAGGTGTTCGGCGAGTTCATCGACCACCACGCCAAGGAAGAAGAGAAGACCATGTTCAAGATGGCGCGCGAGCTGTTCAGCGCCGAGGAACGCGCGGACATGGACGTGCAGTACGAGGAATGGAAGCGCTCGCCGGAGGCGATGGCGGTGCTGGCCGAGGCCGCGAACAAGACCGGTGCCAGCATGGTTTCGAACAAGTTCGTGCAGTAGTTGCGGTCGGCGGGCAATGCCCGCCAGGCAAAAGAAAACGACCGGAGGGCAGCGCCCTCCGGTCGTTCGCCATCGAGGTCAGCGATTGCGGGTATTGCTGCTCTGGTTGCCCTGGCGGCCCTGGTTTTCCTGGTCGCCGCCCTGGCGGCCGGAAGCCTGCTGGCTACCCTTGCCTTCGCGACCCATGCCTTCCTGGCGGCCGCTGGCCTGCTGCTGGCGATTGCCGCTGTCCTGGCGGTTGTTGCCTTCCTGGCGATTGCCGCCGCCTTGGTGACGGTTCTGGTTGGTCATCGCGTTCTCTCCTCTTGGAAACCGGCGTGGGGGGATGTGCCGGCAGCTACGACTTTGAGCGAGCGCGGGTCGAATTCCCGTGAGGCCGAAACTAAATTCGCGCGTTGCGCGACGAACCGTTCATGCAGGTGGGCGTGACCCCTGTTCAAAGTCTTTGCGCGGGCTTCGCGGCGGGTTAATGTCTGCCCACCGGATGCATGGACGCATCCCGCGGAGGACGCATGCGCAAGGAAGCGACGCCGATCCTCGAGATGCGTGGCATCTCGATGGCCTACCGCACCGACCTGGTCGAAACCCATGCGCTGCGCGGGTTCGACCTTGTGGTGAAGCCGGGCGAGTTCGTCGCCGTGACCGGGCCCTCGGGTTCGGGCAAGACCACCTTCCTGAGCATTGCCGGACTGCTGGAGACCGCCAGCGCCGGCAGCTACCTGCTGGACGGACAGCCGGTGGAGGCGCTCTCGGACCGGCAGCGCAGCGAGTTGCGCGCGCGCAGCATCGGCTTCGTCTTCCAGTCGTTCAACCTGATCCCGGAGCTGGATCTGCGCAACAACGTCGAACTGCCGCTGCGCTATGGCGGCATGCCGGCGGCCGAGCGCAGGCGCCGCACGGATGCGGCACTTCACATGGTGGGGCTGGGCACGCGGATGGAGCATTTCCCGTCCCAGCTCTCGGGTGGCCAGCAGCAGCGTGCCGCGATCGCACGGGCGATCGTGACCGAGCCGAGCCTGCTGCTGGCCGACGAGCCGACCGGCAACCTGGACTCGGCCATGGCGCAGGAAATCCTGGAGTTGCTGGAACGGCTCAACGAACGCGGCACGACGATCGTGATGGTGACGCACGATCCGGTGTTGGCGGCGCGGGCGGGGCGGCGGGTGCGGTTGCTCGACGGATGCGTCGTCAGCGAATCCGATCCCGCGATGATGCATGGTGACGCGCTGCCCCTGACATGAGCCGCGGCCTGCCTCTCCATATCGGCGGCATGACGTTGCGTGCCCTCAGGCGCGATGGCTGGGTCACCGCGTTGGCCGTTCTGACCATCGGCCTGGGGACGGCCGCAAGCATGGCGATGGTGGCGATCCTTCACGGGATCTCCGGAGATCCATTGCCGGGCCGTAGCCAGCAGCTGTTCTATCCCCACCTGGATGCATCGCCCGCCGGATTCGCAAACGAGACCGGCCTCGATCCCACGGAAGGCTTCACCTGGATCGATGCCCGCAATCTGCTGCAGGCGGACGAGGCAACCCACCAGGCTGCGATGTCCGCGGGGAGGGCGACTGTCGTCCTGGACAACGGAAAGGCGAGAAAGCGCGTGCACGCAAGCGGGCGATTCACGAGCGCCGGATTCTTCAGCATGTTTGGCGTTCCATTTGTGTCCGGATCAGGCTGGTCGCGCGTGGACGATGCTTCTCGCAGGCGCGTGGTCGTGCTCGGGAGGGCCCTCTCAGTGAGGCTGTTCGGGTCCACCGACGTGGTCGGGCATACCCTGGCGCTCGATGACACGCAGTTCACCGTGATCGGCGTGGCTGCGGATTGGGCACCGCGCCCGCTTTTCTATGCCTCTTCCGGAAACGCGATGTTCGGCGTGGAGGACCAGTTCTTCCTTCCGTTGACGACCGCACTCGACCTGGACATGCGAACCATCGGCAACATGGCCTGCTGGGGGCCGGGATCGAAGACCGGCGACCAATGCACCTGGCTCCAGTTCTGGGTCCAGCTGGCGCCGGGCGAGGTGCCCCGCTACAGCGACTTTCTCGCACGCTACGTCGAAGCGCAGCGGCACCTCGGCCGCAGCGTCCGGATACCCGACGACGCACCGCTGTTGAATGTCCGCCAAAGACTTGCCCAGGTGGATGTCATTTCGGACGGCCTCAGGGTCAAGCTGATGCTCGCCTTTGTCTTCCTGGCCGTCTGCATCCTCAATGCCTGCGGCCTCATGCTGGCGAAGTTCGAGTCCCGAGGCGCCGAAGTCGGGCTGCGTCGTGCGTTGGGCGCCAGCCGGAAGCAGATCTTCGTCGAACACTGCCTTGAGGGCCTTGCCATTGGGGCGGGAGCGGCGCTGCTAGCCGCCGCTGCCTCCAGTGCGGGTCTTTGGCTGGTGCGACAAGCCGACGGCGATTTGTCCCCCTTCGCGAGGCTGGATGGCGTCACGATCGCATCCACGCTGGTGCTCGCCGTACTTGCCTCGATCAGCGCGGCGTCTGTGCCTGCGTGGAATTCGTGCAGGGTCGATCCGGCCGTGCGGTTGAAGGATCTTTGAGCATGCGCCGCCATCCCATCGTCCAGGCACTGCTCGCCGGCAAATTGACGACTGCCATGCTGGTCCTGGAACTCGCGCTGACCTTCGCGGTTGCGGCCAATGTGCTGAGCGTCGTTGCCAGCAGCTTTTCGCTGATGAGCGAGCCCAGCGGCATCGGGGAGGGCGTGGTGGGCATCGTGGAGCTCGAGGACTTCGGCACGGGACGACAAGGCTTTACTTCCGGGGAAGCGATCCTGCAAGCCAGGTCGGTCCCCGGGGTTGCCTCCGCGGCGTGGGTTCGCGCCCTGCCATTTGGTTCCGATCTGGTGGGCTCGATCTTTCCAGGACCCGGTACCGATGACCAGGCCCTCGGCATATCGGTCAGCCAATTCGAGGGCGGACCTGGCGCCATCGGAACCATGGGCCTGGAGCTCGTGGCAGGGCGGGACTTCCTTCCCAACGAGTACGTCGAACAGGGATCGGAGGGCGCAGCGGGTCCAGCCGCAACGATCCTCACCGAATCCCTGGCTCGACAACTGTTCGGTACACCAGATGCGACCGGACGCCTGGTGTTCACCGACTCCGGCGCATCGCTGCGAGTGGTCGGGGTCGTCAAGCGACTGCTGCGCCCACACCCCGTCCAAGGCGCCGGAAGCGTCAATCACTATTCGATGCTGCTGCCCGAAGTGCCGTCTGTTGACCGCGGAGTGCTTCTATTCCGGACGATGGGGCCACTTCGGGGACGGACCATGCGGGCGATGGAGGAGCGGCTTTCCGCATTTGCCGGCGGCGCAAAAGCCAGGACCTTCGCGGAATCCCGCTCTGCGTTTTTCAAACGGGATGTCGAAAAGTCCACCTTGCTGCTTGGAGCCACGCTATCCCTCCTGCTGGTGACTGCCATCGGGATCGGCGGACTGGCCACGTTCCGCGTCAGGCGGTCGCGCCGCTCGATCGCGATACGAAGGGCACTGGGCGCCACGAAATCCAGGATCATCCTGGGATTCCAGGCCGAAAGCGCCGCGCTCGCGATCATCTCCATCCTTCTCGGCGCACCCGCGGCGCTGGCCTTGCATCGCGTACTGATGAAGGTCCTGGAAGTACAAGCATTGGCGCCGTCTTCCGTCGCGATGTGTGCACTTCTCATTGTTTTTGTCGTGCAGCTCTCAAGCCTGGGGCCTTCACTCAAGGCGACCGCGATCGACCCTGCACAAGCCGTCAAGAGGCGTTAGCCCGTCCGCCGACAAGCGGACGATTGTCCCGCAACAACCTGAAAGGAGATCCTGCATGCCAAGGAAAATGGTGAACCTGATCGCGATTTCGATCATCTGCCTGGGCGCCACCGCCGCCTTTGCGACCCCCCACATGGGCGCCTCCCTGCTCAAGGCGAAATGCGAAAGCACCGATGGCAAGGGCAAGTGCGAATGCAAAGGCGGCTGCTCGGCCGATGAAACCTCCTGCACTTGTGCGTAACCAGGAAACCCGGAGACAGCCCATGACACGGAAAATCGTCAACGGAGTTTCGGTTTCCCTGATCCTGGCGTGCGGCCTCATTTCCGCGCACGCCGCGCCAAGGCAGTCGATTCTCTACAACCGATGCGAAGGTGGGAACACCACCTGCTATTGCACCCACGGATGCACTGCGAGCGCGTCTGGGTGCAGTTGCAAGGAACGCTGATCGCAAAACGCATCCCGGCCTCGCCGGGATGCGCCAGATGGAGAGACCATGAATGCTTCCCGCTTGGCGCAGAACGCCACCACTGGCGTGCTTGTGATCTGCGCAATCGTGATGACCGTTGTCGCGGTACGCCGTGAATTGATGCCAACCGCGGCTCCAGGCTCACGGCCCGTAAGCGGATGGACAAGGCTTGCCGACAACCGGATTCCGGCGATGGGGCCCGACGGGGCGGGCGCCAGGATCGTCCTTTTTTCCGACTACCAGTGTCCCTTTTGCAAGGACCTGGACGAGAAGCTGTCGACGCTGGTGGCCCGGCACCCGGGCCGGCTGTCCGTGATCCGTTACGAGTACCCCCTGACGCAAATCCATGCAGCCGCCTACGCCGCAGCGATCGCGGCCAAATGTGCCGGGCAACAGGGCGTTCGCCAGGCCTTCCAGGCCAAGCTGTTTTCCGCCGACCTGCCGGAGTTGGAAGGCGACTTCAGCCCCATGGCACGGTCGTCCGGCGTGCCCGACGTCGCGGCCTTTTCGTCCTGCATGGAAGACACCGGAAGCCGTGCGGCCGTCGATGCCGACATTGCGGAGGCAAAGCGCCTGGGCATCGAGAGCGTCCCGGCATTCATCGTGGATGGACAGCTGTATCAGGGGACGCGCGAGCTGCAGGCGCTGGAACACTTGGTCGAACCGGTTCTCTGATCAATCCGGCAAAAAGATCGAAACACTCAACCCCCCACCCTCCCGGTTCACCAGCGAGATCCGCCCCCCGTGCGCCTCGGCGATCTCGCGGGCCAGCGCCAGGCCCAGGCCGGTGCCATGGCGCTTGGTGGAATAGAACGGCAGCAGCGCGTTGGCCAGGACGGCCTCGTTCATGCCGGTGCCGCGGTCCAGCACGTCGATCCGCCAGCCGTTGCCGGCGCGGCGCAGGTGCAGGGCCACGGCGGCCGGGTCGCCGCCGGCTTCGTGCGCGTTCTTCAGCAGGTTGAGCAGCGCCTGCTCGAGCTGGGCCGGGTCGAAGCGGCCGATGCGGTCGTCGATGGCGCCCTGCGCGGCGAACTCCACCTGGCTGCGCAGCTGGGCGATGAAGCGGTTCCAGGCCACCGGCTGCAGCCGCGGCGCGGGCAGCTTGGCGAAGCGCGCGTAGTCGCGGATGAAGCCTTCCAGGTGCCGGGCGCGTTCCTCGATGGTGGCCAGCGCGGTCGGCAGGCGCTCGGTCTGGCCGCGGCGCAGCAGCTCCGCGCCGGAGTGGGCCAGCGAGGCGATCGGCGCCAGCGAGTTGTTCAGTTCGTGGCTGATCACCCGGATCACCTTCTTCCAGGTCTGCACTTCCTGCCGGCGCAGCTCGGCGGTGAGCTGACGCAGCAGCACCAGCTCGTGGCGGCGGCCGTTGAGGCGGAAGTGGCGCCGCGCGAGGTGGTAGATGTCCTCGTTGCCGTTGTCGTCCTCGCCGGATTCGCCGAGGGTGAACATGCCGTCGCCGCCGCGTTCGAACGCCTCCTGCACGGCCGGCGGCGTGGCTTCGAGAATTGCGTCGAACGACAGGCCTTCCAGCTTGTGCCCGTCGCCGAGCAGCTTGCGCGCGGACAGGTTGGCCAGCACCACGCGTCGCGACGGATCCACCAGCACCATCGCCACCGGCGTGTTCTGGACCATGGTGTCCAGCAGCAGTTCGCGCTGCACCAGGCCCTGGCGCTGCTCGCGCAGCACGTCGCCCAGCGCGTTGTGGCTGGCGACCAGCTCGCCCAGTTCGTCGTGCCCGGCCCAGGTGAGGTTGAAGGAGAAGTCGCCGTCGCGGAAGCTGGCGACGCTGCCGGCGAGCGCGCGGAACAGGGCGTTCATCGGCGCGAACAGTTGCCGCGCGTGGTACAGCAGCAGCGGGGCGAGCAACGCGGTCGCGAGCAGCGCTGCGTACACCGGGGCAAGCCAGCGCGCCAGCACCACCGCCAGGGTGGCGCCCGCGAGCAGGTAGAGCAGCGCCAACGCGCCGAATTGGAGGCTCAGCGGGATGCGCTGGCGCAGGCGCATCGTCAGCCGCGGCCCCGTTCGAGGCCGAAGCGTTCCATGCGCCGGTACAGCGCCTGCCGCGACAGCCCCAGTTCCGCGGCGGCTTGCGCGACCACGCCCTGGTGGCGTTCCAGCGCCGCCTCGATGGTCTCGCGGTCGGGCTCGTCCAGGCTGGCCGCCGCACCCGCGCCCGCGGCGGATGCGGGCAGGCCGAGGTCGGCCGCGCCGACCGTTTTGCCCGCGGCAAGCAGCGCCGCGCGCTGCACCGCGTTGCGCAGCTCGCGCACGTTGCCGGGCCACGCATGCGCCAGTAGCGCACGCCGGGCGTCTTCGGCGAACTGCTTGCCCGCCGGCAGGAAATGGCGCGCCAGCGGCAGCACGTCGTCGGCGCGTTCGGCCAGCGGCGGCAAGCGCAGTTCGATCGCGTTGAGCCGGTAGTACAGGTCCTCGCGGAACCGGCCCTCGCGGATCAGGCCCGGCAGGTCGGCATTGGTGGCGCTGACGATGCGCACCCGGACCTGCTGTTCGCGGTTGCTGCCCAGGCGCTGGAAGCGGCCGGTCTCGAGCACGCGCAGCAGCTTCACCTGGCCGGCGGCCGGCAGCGTGCCGATCTCGTCCAGGAACAGGGTGCCGCCGTCGGCGGCTTCGAACTTGCCCTGCCGCGACTTGTTGGCGCCGGTGTACGCGCCGGCCTCGGCGCCGAACAGCTCGGCTTCGATCAGGTCGGCCGGCAGCGCGCCGCAGTTGAGCGCGACGAACGGGCCGTCCTTGGCGAGCGAGTTGGCGTGCACGATTTCGGCGATCTTCTCCTTGCCAGAGCCGTTCGGGCCGGTGACCAGCACCGGCAGCTCCGAGCGCGCCACCTGCACGGCGAGGGCCAGCAGCCGCTCGCTGGCGGCGTCGCCGTACACGTAGCCGCGCAGGTCGAACTCGCGCTCAAGCGCGCTGCGCCGGCGACGCTCGCCCTGGCGCACGTGCATGAGCGCGCGCCGGGCCTCGGACAGCTCCAGCAGGTTGTTGACCGTGGCCATCAGCTTGCGGTCGTCCCACGGCTTGGCCAGGTAGTCGGCGGCGCCGGCCTTGACCAGGTCCACCGCGGCTGCCAGGTGGGTCCATGCGGTCAGCAGGATCACCGGCAGGTCGGGATGGTGGTCGCGGATGCGCGCGAACAGCGCTTCGCCTTCCTCGCCCGAGGTGGTGTCGGCCTGGAAGTTCATGTCCTGCACGACCAGGTCGATCGCCTCGCGCTCGAGCAGCGCCAGGCCTTCCTCCGGCGTCGCCGCGGCGCGGGTCTCGATGTCGTGCAGCGAGAACAGCGTTTCCAGCGCGGTGGCGACAGCGGGGTTGTCGTCGATGACGAGGATGGTGGGCATGGAACCGCTTTCAGGTTGACCGCTCCCTCCCATTATCACTAGATTTTGCTCCGCGCCCCTCCGAAGGAACGCCGGGGCCTGTCCGAGGCGACCTCGCTTGGTCCCGGCCCCTCCACTTTCCATGGAAAGGAAATCGGAAATGCACTCGATCCGTTGCCTGGCCCTGCTCATCGTCGGGCTTTCCGCCTGTTCGCCGCCGCCGCAGCCCGCCACGACCTCCGCTGCCGAGGCCACCGAAGTCTTCATCCATCCCGACGCGTTCCGCGAGTGTGGTCTCGAGCCGCAAACGCCGCAGGTGTACGTGTTCGAACACGGCGAATTCGCAAGCAGCGAGCTGGGCTATTCACCGGGCGCGGCGCTCGCGATCGAGACTGGCAGCAAGGGCCGCCTGGCCGACAAGGTTGCGGTGCTGGGCGAATGCGTCTTCGACGAAGGCGTGGATTTCGCGCGCTGGCGTGATTGCGGCGCCGACTATTGCGTCGTCCGCGTGACCCCCGCGCGCATCGGTACCTGCCCGTACTGCGATTCGACCCAGCAGGAACTGGACCGATATTTCAACTCGCTGAAGGCAAGCGTCGCATACCGTGACGTTTTCCTCGGCACGCGCGAGATGCGGTCGACTCCCGCCGCGGAGTAATCGCGATGCCATCCGTGCAATCCAGCCTGCCGCTGTACCGGTACTACCTGGGGTTGGCGTGGCGCAATTGCCGGAAGCATCCCTGGTACGTCGCGCTGACCGCGCTGATCGTCGGCGCGGGCGTCGGCGTTTTCATGACGGCCTATTCGTTGATGCATGCACTTGCGGGAGACCCCATCCCCGATCGCAGCCAGCGGTTGCTGCACATCTCCGCGTCTGGTGTTCGGTCGGACAGCGATCCCGGCTTCGTTTCCTTCCCGGCATTTGCGCGCTTCCGCGAGGCAGGCAGGGGCGCCCAATGGGTCGGTCTGACTTACGGATTCGGCGGGATCGCGGCCGGGGACGGAAGCCGGCGGACGGCTGATCTCGTGCGGTTCACCAACGCGTCGTTCTTTCCTGCATTCGAGGTGCCGCTCCGTCGCGGCCGCGCCTGGACCGCGGACGAGGAGGCTTCCGGGCAACCGTTGGCGGTGGTCAGCACACCTTTGGCCACGCAGCTGTTCGGCGGTGCGGATCCGATCGGGCGTACCCTGGAGGTGGCCGGCAAGACCTTCCGCGTGATCGGCGTCGCCGGCGATTGGCATCCAGTACCGCACTTCTACGATCTCAGCGTGGGCGCCTACGCGCCCGCGGACAACCTGTACCTGCCCCTGGCCAGCGTCGGTGCGCTGGGCACCGACCTGTTCATGGCGCGTAGTTGCCCTCCCGGCGTGTCCCCCGACGTTTCCGCGGCGGACTTGCCGCGCTCGCGCTGCGCCTCGCTGCAGGCGTGGGCCTTGCTCGACAGCACCCGCGACCGCAAGGCATTGGAACAGGACCTGGCTGCGCTGGTGCCCCGCGGCCGCACGGAAGGCTGGCTTGCCGCCGACCAGGAACTCCGGGTCGAGAACGTCCGGGAACTCCTTCGCCGCAAGGCCAACGTGCCAGGTGGGGTGCGCCTGGGATTGTTGCTGGCCGGCGGATTCCTCCTCCTGTGCCTGGTGAACGCCACCGGGCTGCTGTTGGCGATGTTCCTGCGCCGGACCCATGAAATCGGGATTCGGCGCGCACTGGGAGCATCGCGCAAGGACATCCTGCGCCAGTTCGGGGTCGAAGCCGTGGTGCTGGGACTGCTGGGCAGCATGGCAGGGCTTGCGATCACCTTCGGCGGCGTCCGCGTATCCGGCTGGTTGCCGAAGGGATTCCTGCAGCTCGCCAGTGTCGACACCCACGTATTCCTGGCGGCGACGGGTGTATCGGTAGTGGCGACCGTGGCCGCGGCCATGTATCCGGCATGGCGGGCCAGCGCAGTGGAGCCTGCCATCCAGGTCAAGGTGGACTGAGCGCATGCCGACCGACCTGCCGCTGATCCTGCGTGCGCTGCGACGGCATTGGCCGATCGTGATCCTGCTGGCGCTGCAGGTCGCGATCGCCTGCGCCGTTGCCGGCAATGGCATCAACCTGGTGCGCCACCGATTCGCGCTCCAGGCACTACCGTCCGGCATCGACGACGCGCGCCTGCTCGTACTCGATGTACAGGCATTGCAGGGCAAGGTCGATGACGCGGATCGCCAACGTGCAATGCAAGCCGCCCTGGCCTTGCCGGGCGTTGACGCGGCCGGCTACGTGAATGCCCTGCCCTTCGACGGCCGCCCCGGGAATTTCCGGGTATCGAGCGTCGATGGCGTGTTGCCGCGCAGCGAAGACGCCGCCGTCTACAACGGCAGCCCGGGCTTCATGGAAATGCTCGGCGCGCGCATCCTGGCCGGGCGCGGATTCGCGCCCGCGGACTTTGCAGCGCCTTCGGTCAGGCCACTGCAACAGGCCGATACGGTGGTGCTCGCCGAGCGGCTGGCGACGCGATTGGGGGCGGTGCCAGGGCAGCAGGTCCGGATTTCCGGTCGCGCGTTCACCGTGGTCGGCATCGCGGCGGACGTACTGCCGCCTTCGATTTCCGAACCCGGCCAAGCGGGGCTCGTGGCGTTCATTCCCGCACCTCCGGGCGGTCCGCTTGCCTCACATCTGGTCCTGCGCGCGGACAACGATGCGTCGCCGAACCTGCTAGAGGAAGCCATCGCCTCGGTGACCCGGTCCACGCCGCACGGCCTCGCGTGGTCGGGCACGCGCCTGGCGCAGTTGCGCGCCGACTACTTTGCGTTCGACCAGGCCGTGGTCCGGCTTCTCGCCAGCGTGGGCGTGATCCTGGCGCTGGTCGTCGCGGGTGGCGTCGGCGGCCTGTCGAGCTACTGGATCGAAAAGCGACGCAAGACGATCGCGATCCGGCGTGCGCTGGGGGCGCGGCGTCGCGATATCGCGTGGTATTTCCGCCTGGAGAACATGCTGGTCACGGGCCTGGGCGCAGCCATCGGCCTTGGCTGCGCGATCGGTCTGAGCGTGGTGCTCACCGGGTGGCTGGGGACGCCGTCGATGCCGTTGGCGCCCGCACTGGCGGGCGCCCTGGGGATGATGGCGTTGGGGCAGGTTGCGATCCTGGCGCCGATCCGGCGGGCGATGGGGGTGGTGGCGGTGGGGGTCGGAGGGGGCTGAGGGCAAGTCCCGAAGCGCCCCTCATCCGCCCCTTCGGGGCACCTTCTCCCCGCGGGGCGGGGAGAAGGGAAAGGCCTCTCTTCGGGAGTTGGTCAGACGCTGCGGGTGGCGACGGCGGGGGGGACGGCGGCGGCGCGGCGGGCGGGGCCGAGGACCGAGAGCTGGCCGAGCAGCCATAGCACGATCGCGCCGATCGGCAGGTACAGCGCCGGCAGGCGCGGCAGCGAGGCGCGTTCCATCATCAGCTGGTTGAGGCCGAACGCGAGCATCATGCCGATCACGATGCCGAGCGTCGCCAGCAGGAAGTTCTCGGTCTGGAAGTAGCGCAGGATCTGGCCGCGGGTCGCGCCCAGCGCGCGGCGCACGCCGATCTGCTTGGTCCGCTGCGCGACCCAGAAGCTGGCCAGCCCGACGATGCCCAGCGCGGTAATCACGAGCAGCAGCACGCACACGGTCGCCAGCATCCAGGCCATCGCCTTGTCGGACTGGTAATTGGCGGCGCGCATTTCCTCGAGCGTCTGCTGGTCGAGGATGATCCGGTTCGGGCCGTTGCGCTCGAGCACCTCCACGGCGGCCTTCAGGGTCTCGGCGCGGCGCGCCGGATCGACCCGGATCAGGTAGTTGCCGCCGACCGTGTAGGGGACCTTGATCGGGTAGATCATCGAGTAGTAGTAGGCGTCCGGCCCGCCGATGTCGTTCGGCCGGGCGAGCTTGTCGACCACGCCGACGACCTTGATGCCGTTCTCGTCGCCGCCGTAGATCACCTTGCCCAGCGGATCCTCGCCGGGCCACAGCTTTTCGGCCATGGCGCTGGTGACGATCACGGACGGGATCTGCACGTCGCTGCCGGGTGCGTTGGCCGTCTCGAAATCGATCATCTCGTCCGGGTTGAAGGTGCGGCCCTTCACCAGGGTCAGGCCCATGGTTTCAGGCAGCTTCTCGTCGCCCAGGTACATCGCCGCGCTGAGGCTGATCTGGGTCTGGTCCGGGCTCAGGTTGACGCCTGTGTTCCAGGAACTGCCGCCGAACTGGACCATGTTGGTGGCGCTGGCCGACTTGACCCCTGGCAACGCGCGCAGCGCGGCCAGGTCGGTTGCCGTGAGGGCGGCGGCGTTCTCGTCCTGGCCGATGCCGGTGAGCTGGATGCGGACGATCTCGTCCTCGGCCATTCCGGTCGGCCGGTCCATGCGCTCGAGCCGCCCGCCGATCAGGAACAGGGCGTTGCAGATGATGGCGCAGCTGACCGCGATCTCGAGCACGATCAACGCGGCCGCGGTCTTGTGCCGGCGCAGCGTGGAAAGGATGGGGCGCAGTTCCATGTGGGGTCTCCGGGGAAGTCGTTACTGCGACTTGAGCTGCATGGCGGGGGTGACCTGGCAGGCCTGCCACGCCGGCACCAGGCCGGCCAGCACGCTGGCGAAGATCGCGAGCACGAAGGTGGTCGTGAGCATCAGCGGATCCAGGTGGACCAGGTCCGCGTAGCTCACCGGCTGCTGGCGCACGGCCCACAGGCCGAGCTGGGCCAGCCCGAGGCCGAGCAGGCCGCCGGCCAGGCCGACGGTGCCGGCTTCGACCAGGCACTGGGCGAAGATCGCCCGGCGCGAGGCGCCCAGCGCGCGACGCACGCCGATTTCGCTCGAGCGGCGCAGGAACTTCGCCAGCAGCAGGCCGACCGTATTGAGCAGGCACACGCCCAGGAAGCCGAACGCCAGCCATACCTGCAGGCGCACGTCGCCCGGCACCACTTCGTTGAAGTCCAGCCACTCCATCACCGAACGCAGGCGCACGTTGGTGGGCCGCTCGAAGCGCCCGCCGGCGCGCTGCTGGTCGGAGTAGTTGCGCAGGTACTGCCGGTAGGCGTCGGCCTTGGCCGGGGTGCCCAGTTCCACCCAGTATTGCAGCCAGGTGCAGGGCGCGTTGACGCCGGTCTCGCCCTCGGGGTCGTCGCTCTGGCTGGCGTTGCGCCAGCAGTTCATGCTGCCGTTGCGCGACATCTTCAGGTCGCGCGAGGTGGAGAACGGCAGGAACGCCTGCTCGGCGGCGCCGTAGCGGTTGGAGTTGAGGTCGTAGAAGCGCGGGGTCGGGCGCCAGTCGTCGAGCACGCCGACGACGCGGAAATCCGACTGGTCCAGGCGCACGGTCCGGCCAGTGCTGTCGGCGCCGCCGAAAAGCTTGTCGTTCAGGGCCCTGGACAACACCACGACGCGTTCGCGGCGCACGTCCTCCGCGCCGGTCCAGCCCTGTCCGTAAAGGAACGGGGTGCCGAACATCGCGAAGAAATCCGCGCTGGTGTAGCGCACGTCGCTGTAGAACGGATCCAGGCCCTGCTTGGCCGGGGTCACCGCGACGCTGCCACCGGTCATCAGCGCCTGGCGGTCGCCCTTCGCCTGCCGCAGCAATTCCTCCGCGTCATAGCGGGTGAGCTGGGTGTCCGGCTCCTCGCCGGGCTGGTAGCCGTCCATCGAGCCGGCGTCCAACTGCACGTAATAGAGCTGGCCGCTCCTGCCCGGCAGCGGATCGCCGGACAGCACGTGGAACACGGTGAGCGTGGTCATGCTGGCGCCGATGCCCAGCGCGATCGCCAGCACCATCAGCGTGGTCAGGGCCTTGTTGCGGCGGAAGCTGCGCAAGGCCAGGTCGAAGTAGTAGGCGAACATGGCGTGGGCTCCTCAGCCGTTGGCGAGGGCTTCGCTGGCGACGCGGCGCAGGCTCGGCTCGACGCTCAGGTCGGTGGCCATGCCGTCGACGATGTGCACGTTGCGCTGGGCGCGCGCGGCCAGCTCCGGGTCGTGGGTGACCATCACGATGGTGGTGCCCTTGGCGTTGATGTCCTCCAGCAGCTCCATCACCCCGCGCGCCATCTGCGAGTCGAGGTTGCCGGTGGGCTCGTCGGCGAGCAGCAGGCGCGGGCTGCCGGCCAGGGCGCGTGCGATCGCGGCGCGCTGTTGCTGGCCGCCCGAGAGCTCGGCCGGGTAGTGCTTCATGCGCGAGCCCAGGCCGACCTGGCCCAGCGCTTCCTCGATCCGGCGCTTGCGCTCGGCCGCGGCCATGCCGCGGTAGCGCAGCGGCACGTCGCAGTTGTCGAACAGGTTGAGGTCCGGGATCAGGTTGAAGCTCTGGAAGATGAAGCCGATCTTCTGGTTGCGCAGCTTCGAGCGCGCATCGTCCGACAGCCCTTGCACGTCCTGGCCGTCGAGCAGGTACTCGCCGCCGGTGAAGGTCTCCAGCAGCCCGGCGATGTTGAGGAAGGTGGTCTTGCCCGAGCCCGAGGGGCCGGTGACCGCGACGAACTCGCCTTCGCGCACGTGCAGGTCGAGCGCGCGCAGCGCATGGGTTTCGACGAGTTCGGTGCGGTAGACCTTGCTGACCTGGCGCATCTCGAGCATGTTGCTTCTCCCGTAGAGCCGACCCGTGGTCGGCTGTCTTTTTGGTTAGTTGACGACGACGCGTTCCGCGTCGCCGAACTGGTCGCTGCCGGACACCACGATGCGGTCGCCTTCCTGCGCGCCGGAGACGATCTCGACGTAGCCCAGGCTGCTGGCGCCGGTCTCGACCGGGCGCCGCACCGCGACATCGCCGTCCATCACGTACGCGCTGCGGCCGCCGCCCTGTTCCAGGAACGGGCCGCGGTCGACCATCAGCACGTCCTTGCGCGTGTCGAGCAGGATCCGCGCCGACAACCGCTGGTTCTGGCGCAGGCCGGGCGGTTGCCTGTCGGTGAAGCGCAGGCGCGCGGTGACCTCGCCGTTCACCACTTCCGGCGACACCGCCGAGACCTCGGCGGGGAACGGCTCGCCGCTGCCGCTGCGCAGTTGCGCCGGCATCCCGATGGCCAGGTCGCGGGCGAAGCTTTCCGGGACCCGGATCTCGACCTCGAAGCGCGACAGGTCGACCACGCTCAGCACCGGCGCGTTCTCGGCGACGTTGGCGCGCTGCTGCACCTGCACCTGGCCGACCTGGCCGTCGAACGGCGCGCGCAGGGTGAGCGCGTCCACCTGGCGTTGCAGTTCGGCCACGACCGCGCGCTGGCGATCGGCCTGCAGGCGCTTGTTGCGCAGGTCCAGCCCTGCCCCCTTGCCCTGCAGGCCGCTGGCGACGCGGGCGTTGGCCAGTGCGATCTCGGCGGCCTTGAGGGTGTCCTCGGCGCGGGCCACGTCGATCTGCGCGACCGCGCCGCCCTCGAACGCTCGGCGGTAGCGCTCCAGGTCGCGGGCGGCGGCCTGGCGGGCGAGTTCGGCTTCTTCCAGGAGCTGGCGCGCGCTGGATCGGGTGACCTGGGCATCCAGCGCGGCGCGGCTGGCCTCGGCCTCGACGCTGGCCAGCGTCGCCTGCTCCTGGGCGAGGCGGCTGCGCAGCTCGGGGCTGTCGATCTCGGCCAGCGCGGTGCCCTTCTCCACCTTGTCGCCGGCCACCACGTGCAGGGTGACGGTGCCGCCGGCGACCGCGTACAGGGTGGGGCTGTTGGCGGCGATCACCCGGCCCTCGGCGGAAATGTCGCGGACCAGGTCGCCACGGGTGACGGTGGCGATGCGCACCCGCTCGCCGCTCACCGAGCGGCTGCCGGCGGCCCAGCCCGACACCAGCCAGGCGCCCACCAGCAGCAACGCCGCGCCGCCACCGGCATACAGCAGCCAGTGCCGGCGCTGGCGGGCGCGGCGGGCGGCGGCGTTGCCGACCGGGATGTCCTGGGCGGAGGTGTCGCGGATGCTCATGCGGCGGGGGTGTCCTGCGGGGGGCTTGCCTCCCGTACATGCAGGATGCGTGCCAAGCCTGGAACGTTGCATCGGCGCGGATTCCCGCCCGGGCCAGGCTGTCCGCGGACACGCCGGGGTGTCCGCGCGGACAGCCGCCGCGGCCGCCAGCCGCTACACTGGCGTTTCCCCTGCAGGAGTCCCCGTCCCCATGTGTGGAATCGTCGGTGCCATCGCAGATCGCAACGTCGTCCCGGTCCTGATCGATGGCCTGAAACGGCTCGAATACCGCGGCTACGATTCCGCCGGCATCGCCGTCGTCGACGCGGGCCAGGTCCGCCGCGTGCGCCGCACCGGGCGGGTCAGCGAAATGGAGGCCGCGGCCGAATCGGAGGGCTTCAAGGCCACGCTCGGCATCGGCCACACCCGCTGGGCGACCCACGGCGGCGTGACCGAGGACAACGCGCATCCGCACATCAGCCACGGCGAGATCGCGCTGGTCCACAACGGCATCATCGAGAACCACGAGGAGCAGCGCGAGCGCCTGCGCGCGCTCGGCTACGCCTTCGAGTCGCAGACCGACACCGAGGTCATCGCCCACCTGATCCACTACTACCGCAGCCAGGGCGACACGCTGATCCACGCGCTGCAGAAGGCCGCGCGCGAACTGCACGGCGCCTACGCGCTGGCGGTGGTGGACAAGTCCGACCCGCAGCGCATGGTGGCCGCGCGCATGGGCTGCCCATTGCTGGTGGGCCTGGGCGAAGGCGAGAACTTCGTCGCCTCCGACGTCTCCGCGATCGTCTCCTCGACCCGGCGCGTGATCTTCCTCGAGGAAGGCGACACCGTGGAACTGACCCGCACTTCAGTGCAGGTGTACGACGCCGACGGCGCACCGGTCGAGCGCGAGGAGCACCAGTCCGACGTGTCGCTGGCTTCGCTGGAGCTGGGCCCGTACCGGCACTTCATGCAGAAGGAGATCCACGAGCAGCCGCGCGCCATCGCCGACACCATCGAGGCGCTGATGGACCGCGGCGGCTTCGGCAAGGACCTGTTCGGCGAGGGCGCCGCCGAGGTCCTGAAGGACGTGGACGCGGTGCAGATCCTCGCCTGCGGCACCAGCTACTACGCCGGGCTGGTCGCGCGCTACTGGATCGAGGCGATGGCCGGACTCCCCTGCGCGGTGGACATCGCCAGCGAGTACCGCTACCGCGGCGTGGTCGCCAACCCGAGGCAGCTCGTCGTCACCATTTCCCAGTCCGGCGAGACGCTGGACACGATGGAGGCGCTGAAATACGCCAAGGCACAAGGCCAGGACCGCACCCTGTCCATCTGCAACGTGCCCGAGAGCGCGATCCCGCGCGCCAGCCGGCTGGTGTACTACACCCGCGCCGGCGCCGAGATCGGCGTGGCCTCGACCAAGGCCTTCACCACCCAGCTCGTCGCGCTGTTCACCCTGGCAGCCACGCTGGCCAAGCTGCGTGGCCGCATGGACGAGGCGCAGGAAGCCGACATCCTGGAATGCCTGCGCCACCTGCCCGGCAGCGTGCAGCACGCGCTGAACCTGGAGCCGCAGATCATCGCCTGGGCGGAGCTGTTCGCGCCGAAGGAGCACGCGCTGTTCCTCGGCCGCGGCGTGCACTACCCGATCGCGCTCGAAGGCGCGCTCAAGCTCAAGGAAATCTCCTACATCCACGCCGAGGCCTACCCGGCCGGCGAGCTCAAGCACGGCCCGCTGGCGCTGGTGGACGCGGCCATGCCGGTGGTGGTGATCGCGCCCAACGACAGCCTGCTGGAGAAGGTGAAGTCCAACATCCAGGAAGTGCGCGCGCGCGGCGGCGAGATGTTCGTGTTCGCCGACGCCGACAGCAACTTCGGCCCCTCCGAGCAGGTGCACGTGATCCGCACCCCGCGCCACGTCGGCATCCTCTCGCCGATCGTGCACGCGATCCCGGTGCAGCTGCTGGCCTACCACGCCGCGCTGGCGCGCGGCACTGACGTGGACAAGCCGCGCAACCTGGCCAAGTCGGTGACGGTGGAATAAGGAAAAGGCCGGTCCGCTGCCGGACCGGCCTTTCCGATCATCGCGCCGGGACGCGGCTCAGAAGTCGACGCGCAGCTGCAGCTGCGCCAGGTCCACGTCCACGTCGTCCATCTCGAAGCGGCTGTACTCGCCGCGCAGCGAGAGGTTGTCGGTGAAGCGGTACTGCAGGCCCAGGCCATAGGTCGGGTCGGTGCCGTTGTCGTCGGCGGGACCGACGGCCGGAACATCCAGTTCGGCGTCCCAGTCGTGGAAGCCCGCCTTCGCGTAGCCGGAGAACCGGTCGGTGAACGGCACGGTGCCCACCGCCACCAGCGACCAGGAATCGGCCTCGAGCTCGCCGACGTTGCCGGTCACGTCGACCTTGCCGAAGTCGGTATAGGCCGCCTCGGCGCCGAAGTAGCGATTGAACTGGTAGCCGGCGAACACCTGGAAGGCGGTGTCTTCGTCATCGGCGAAGTCCTCGTCGATCATCGACTGGCCGGCGCCGGCACCGACGTAGAAGCCGTCGGGGTCCGCGGCGTGGGCGCCGAACGACACCGCGCCGAGGGCGAGGGCGAGGACCGAGGCGGCAAGGATGGGGGAGATGCGCATTGTGGAGCTCCTTCTTGTGGCTGTCGCGATGGAATGTCGCGGGAAGGAGATTGGGAGCGCGGGCCACCGTCCAAGGGCCGATTCCTGGTATTCACTGTTTCAAATGCGATGCGACTTGACCCTCGACCACGCTCCATGGTCCACAATGCCACCCATGAACGCCTCCGCCCTCGCCCGCCTCGCCCTCCTGCCCCTGCTGGGGATTGCCTTCACCGCCGTCGCCGCCGGCCCGCTGGTGGTCGTGCACAAGAACGAGTACTGCGGCTGCTGCAACGGCTGGGTCGAGCACATGCGCAAGGCCGGCTTCGAGGTCGAAGTGCGCAACGTGGCCAACATGAGCCCGGTCAAGGAGCGCGTCGGCGTGCCGCCCGGCAAGGGCTCCTGCCACACCGCCGAGGTCGGCGGCTATTTCATCGAGGGCCACGTGCCGGCGGTGGACGTGAAGCGCCTGCTCGCCGAAAAGCCCGACGCGAAGGGCCTGGCCGTCCCCGGCATGCCGGTCGGGTCGCCCGGCATGGAGGCGCCCGACGGCCGTACCCAGCCGTACACGGTGGAGCTCGTCGCGAAGGACGGCAGCACAAGCGCGTACGCGGAACACTGAGTCCCGCGGGCCTTGACTCCGGACCAGGGTCCGGGGTCCAGAATGGGCCCATGAAGATCGGAACCCTTGCCAGGCGCGCCGGCGTCGCCATCGACACGGTGCGCTACTACGAACGCGAAGGCCTGCTCCCGGCCCCCGCCCGCCTCGCCTCCGGCTATCGCGATTACGACGACGACGCGGTCGAACGCCTGCGCTTCATCCGCCGGGCCAAGGCGCTGGGCTTCACCCTCGGCGAGATCCAGGAACTGCTGCAGCTTTCCTCGCGGCGCGAGGAGGACATGGCCGGGATGAAGGCCGCCGCGATCCAGAAGCTGGCCGATGTGGACGCCAAGCTCGCCGAGCTGCAGCGCATCCGCCAGGGCCTGACCGAGCTGGTCGAGTCCTGCCCGGGCCACGGCGCCCTGGTGCACTGCCCGATCATGGGGGCGCTGGCCGGAGCAGACGCATGACCGGCCACGGGCACGCCTGCTGCCATCACGACCACGCGCAGGCACCCGCCACGCCGGCGCCGGCGATCCCAGGCGCCATCTACACCTGCCCGATGCACCCCGAGGTGCGCCAGGAAGGCCCCGGCACCTGCCCGATCTGCGGCATGGCGCTGGAGCCGGAGATGCCTTCGCTGGAGGAGGAAGAGAATCCCGAGTTGCGCGACTTCGGCCGGCGTTTCTGGTGGACGCTGCCGTTGAGCGCGATCGTGCTGGTGCTGGCGATGTTCGGCGACGCCATTGGCATCGCCGACCCGCGCACCCGCACCTGGCTGGAGCTGGTGCTGGCCACGCCGGTGGTGCTGTGGGCCGGCTGGCCGTTCTTCGAGCGCTGGCTGCAGTCGGTCCGCAACCGCAGCCCGAACATGTGGACGCTGATCGGCACTGGCGTCGGTGCGGCCTACCTGTACAGCGTGGTCGCCACGCTGGCCCCCGACCTGTTCCCGCCTTCCTTCCACGAGCACGGCCGGGTCGGCGTGTACTTCGAGGCGGCCGCAGTGATCGTGTCGCTGACCCTGCTCGGCCAGTTGCTGGAGCTGCGCGCGCGCTCGAAGACCTCGGCGGCGATCAAGGCGCTGCTCGGGCTGGCGCCGAAGACCGCGCGCCGCCTGCGCGAGGACGGCAGCGAGGAGGACGTCCCGCTGGAACAAGTGCACGTGGGCGACCGCCTGCGCGTGCGCCCCGGCGAGAAGGTGCCGGTCGACGGCGTGGTGCTGGAAGGCCGCAGCAGCGTCGACGAGTCGATGCTCACCGGCGAGCCGATGCCGGTGACCAAGGCCGAAGGCGACCGGCTTGTCGGTGCGACGCTCAACACCACCGGCGCACTGGTGATGCGCGCCGAGCAGGTCGGTTCGGAAACGGTGCTGGCGCGCATCGTGCAGCTGGTCGCGCAGGCGCAGCGCTCGCGTGCGCCGATGCAGCGCCTGGCGGACAAGGTCTCGTTCTGGTTCGTGCTGGCGGTGCTGGCCGCGGCCGTGGCCACGTTCCTGGGCTGGGGCCTGTTCGGTCCGGAACCGTCGTGGACCTATGCGGTGCTCAACGCGGTGTCGGTGCTGATCATCGCCTGCCCCTGCGCGCTGGGCCTGGCGACGCCGATGTCGATCATGGTCGCGACCGGCCGTGCCGCGCGCGCCGGCGTGCTGTTCCGCGACGCCGAGGCGATCGAGCGCCTGCGCACCGTGGACACCCTGGTGGTGGACAAGACCGGCACCCTGACCGAGGGCCGTCCGGCGTTCCGCAGCCTGCTCCCGGCGGCGGGCATGGACGAAGGCGAATTGCTGCGCTTGGCGGCCAGCCTCGACGCCGGCAGCGAACATCCGCTGGCCACGGCGATCGTGACCGAAGCGCGCGAGCGCGGTCTCGCGCTGGAGCCGGTTGAGGACTTCGACTCGGTCACCGGCCTGGGCGTGCGCGGCCGGGTCGACGGACGCGCGCTGGCGCTGGGCAGCAGCGGCTACATGCGCGAGCTGGGCATCGCCACCGAAGCGCTGGACGACGCCGCCGGACGCCTGCGCGACGAAGGCGCCAGCGTGGTGTTCCTTGCCGTGGACGGAAAGCTGGCCGGCGCGATCGCGGTGGCCGACCCGATCAAGGCCAGCACGCCGGACGCGATCCGTGCGTTGCATGCACAGGGCCTGCGCATCGTCATGGCCACCGGCGACGCCCGCGCCACCGCGCAGGCGGTGGGCGCGCGACTGGGCATCGACGAGATCCACGGCGAGGTCCGCCCGGACGACAAGGTCGCCCTGGTCCGGCACCTGCAGGCCGAAGGCCACCAGGTCGCGATGGCCGGCGACGGCATCAACGACGCCCCGGCCCTGGCCGCGGCCGAGGTCGGCATCGCCATGGGCGACGGCACCGACGTGGCCATGTCCACCGCCCAGGTGACCCTGCTCAAGGGCGATCTGGGGCGGGTGCTGGAGGCCCGGCTGATCTCCGCGGAGACCGTCGCCAACATGCGCCAGAACCTGGGCTTCGCCTTCCTCTACAACGCCATCGGCGTGCCGGTGGCGGCGGGCCTGCTGTACCCGGCCTTCGGCCTGCTGCTGAGCCCGATGCTGGCCGCCCTGGCCATGAGCCTGAGCTCGGTCTCGGTGGTCGGCAACGCCCTGCGGCTGTCGCGCCGGCCGGGTTGAGGCCGGCCGGCTGCTCCCGGCCCGTCTTGACGTAGTTTTGACATTCGCCCCCCCGGGGCGGGTCTATAACGATCCCGAGGGCGCGGGGTCGCCCCGGGGGGACCATGAACCACGGCTTGCGCGACCATGCCGCGCTGGTGGGCAGCCTCATCGACGCTGCCCCGATCGGCATCTATGTGCTCGACGCCGACATGTGCGTCATGCACGCCAATGCCGAAGCCACCCGCGCCTTCGGCCGCTTCGCGCAGGACATGGTCGGACGCGGGCTAGGGCCGATGCTCGCCGAGCTGTGGGGGCCGGACGCCGCGGCGATGTCGCTGGAGGTGTTCCGCCACACGCTCGAGACCGGCGAGCCCTTCGTCAGCGACGAATTCATCGGCCAGCGCCTGGACACCGGCAATACCGAGTACTACGAGTGGCGGGTATTCCGGATCGGCCTGCCCGACGGCACGCCCGGCGTGGTCTGCTACTTCCGCGACATTTCCGCCGGGGTGGAGGCGCGCAAGTCGGTCGAGGACAGCCGCGACGCGCTGAAGCTGGCCGATGCACGCAAGGACGAATTCCTCGCGACCCTGGCGCACGAGCTGCGCAACCCGCTGGCGCCGCTGAGCAACTGCCTGCACATCCTACGCTTGCGCGACTCCGACGACGTCGAAGGCAAGCGCCTGCGCGCGATCATGGAACGCCAGGTCATGACCCTGGTGCGGATGACCGACGACCTGCTGGAAGTCTCGCGCATCACCCGGGGCAAGATCGAGCTGCGCAAGGTGCCCACCGACCTGCGCGACATCGTCCACGCCGCCATCGAGACCAGCCGGCCGCTGATCGTGCACGCCCACCACGCGTTCGACCTGCGCATGGATCCGCTGGAGGCGTTGCCGGTTCTGGCCGACGGCGTGCGCCTGTCGCAGGTGTTCGCCAACCTGCTCAACAACGCCGCCAAGTACACCCCCAAGGGCGGGCGGATCATCGTCGAGGTGGCGCGCGAGGACCGCCACGCGCGGGTCTCGGTGCGCGACAACGGCATCGGCCTGCCAAGCGAGATGCTGGACCGGGTCTTCGACCTGTTCGCGCAGGACGAGCATGGCCGGCGCCTGGCGCAGGGCGGGCTGGGCATCGGCCTGACTCTGGCGCGCAGCCTGGTCGCCATGCATGGCGGCACGGTCGCCGCGCTCAGCGAAGGGGTCGGCCGCGGCACCGAATTCATCGTCCAACTGCCATTGCTGGCATCAGGGGAGAGGCCACACATGGAACCCGTACTCGCCACCTTCGACGGCGATCCGCTGGACATCGTCGTCACCGACGACAACCAGGAGAACGCCGATTCCCTCGCGCAGATGCTGCGCCTGGCCGGCCACCAGGTGCGGATCACCTACGACGGCGAGAGTTGCCTGGAGGCGGTCGCCGAGCGGATGCCGGACCTGGTGCTGCTGGACCTGGGCATGCCCGGGCTCGACGGCTTCAGTACCTGCCGGCGGATCCGCGAGGCGCATGGCCGTGGCCTACGGATCCTGGCGGTCACCGGCTGGGGCCAGGCGCGCGATGTCGCCGACGCCGCCAAGGCAGGCTTCGACGGGCACATCGTCAAGCCGGTGGATCCCGCCAAGCTGGCCGAGGGCATGGCCGGGCTGGGGCGCCGGAACACCGCCTGACGGCGCGGATCAGCGCTCCGCGCGCAACAGTTCGGACAGGTTGAACCGTGCCAGCTTGCGCCGCGCGAACCCGAACAGCGTCACCCCGAACAGCAGCAGCACCGCGGCCATCCCGAGGCCGACCCAGGCCGCATCGAGCGGCTGCGCCAATGGCATCGGCACGGCATTGGCAGCCAGGGCCAGCACGAACAGCAGGACGACCGGCAAGGCCGCCGCGACCGCAACGAGCGCGGGCGCGCGCATGAACTCGCGCGCGGCCTGGCCCAGGCTCGCCCCCAGCGCCGCGCGCAGGCCCAGTTCGCGGCCGTGTTGCTGCAGTCGGGTCCTGGCGAGGGACAACAGGCCCAGTCCCATCAGGCCCAGCGCGAGCACCGCATAGCAGAACGTGAACCCGGCCAGCAGCAGTTCGGTGCGCACCTGGTCCGCGCGCTTGTCCGACATGCTGTGCGCGTGGTCCAGCGCGCCGGAAGCGAGGAACCGGTGCGGCAGCAGCACGGTCATCCCGGACAGGGACGATTCCGGCGGCACGTACGCCACCGCTTCGGCAGGCGTGCGCACGCTGTCGTAGTGGATGTCCCCGACCACCCCGGTGACCAGCACGCTGGTGTCCTGGCTGGCGTCGAACGGATCCGCGCGGGTGAGGTGTCTGCCGACGACCACCGCGGTACCGCCGAACAAGGCCGCGGCGCTGGCGCTCAACACGACCTCGTTCTCGCTGTGCGGCGCATAGGTGCGCCCGGCCAGGAGCGGGACGCCGAGCAGGTCGAAAGCCTGCGGCGAAGCCGCGTTGAAGTAGATCGTATGGCGGACGCTATCGCCGGCTTCGTTCGCATGGAGCTCGGCGCGGACCTGCAAACGGGTGAGCGGCGGGGTCCGGATGACGGCCATGGCGTCCTCGTCCAGCCCGAGCCTGCGCGCAAGATCCGATGCGGCTTCGAGGCCGTGTTCCGGCGCCGTCACCAGCACCGGATCGGCGCTGCCGCCCCAGGGCGCCGCGTTCAGGCGCAGCGCGACGAGCAGGCTCAGCCCCACGGCGCCCGCCACGAAGGCGGACAGTGCCCATTGCAGGGCATGCGCCAGCTTGCGGCCCCGCTCGGTGGCGGCGGTCGCACCGATCGAACGGCTGCGCAGGACGCTTTCGCGCAGGTAGCGCCAAGGCCAGGCCACGGCCACCACGCCGACCGCGACAATGAGGCCCAGTCCCGGAAGGAAATCGCGCGCGGACAAGGCGACGCCCCTGCCTTGCAGGTAGTCCTGCATCGGTTGCAGCTGGCGCACCAGGTGGAATTGGCCGTAGGCAAGCGGCACCGACAGCAGCAACACCAGGGCCAGGAACGGAAGGGCCTCGGACAGGAACATGCCGGCCAGGTCGCGGCGCCGCGCGCCCACCGCCACCATGCACTGCAGTTCCTGCGCACGCTCGCTGGTGCGCGCCGACCAGAACGAAGCAAGGTTCAGCAGCGCAAGGAACGCGAGCGCGGCGTTGAGCAGGCCGAGGATCGCGAGGTATCGGGCGACGGTGGCGGTGCGCTGCGGCGTGATGTCGATGCGCGGATACACCGCGCTGGCATGGCCGGTGGCATCGAAGCCAAGCTTCAATGGCCCCGTCGGCGTGGACAGCGAGATCTCGCGGGTGTCGCGGACCTTCCAGCGGGTCAGCCGCGGATCGTCCGGATCCACCTTGCCGGCGTCGACGATGCCGAAGAAGAACGGCGCCAGGGTCGCGAACTCGGCCTTCGCCGAATCCACGATCTCCTGCGGCAGCGGCAACAGCAGGTCGAAGAACGCCGGCGTGTACTTGTCCGGAATCCAGGCGACCGGCGCCAGGTCTCCCAGCCCCTTGAACGCGGGCGGCGCGATGCCGACCACGCGAATGTCCGCGCCGGCGATGTTGATGCTCTTGCCGACAATGGAAGGATCCGAGTGAAGCGGACCGGACCAGAATGCGTGGCTGAGCATCGCTCCATGCGCGTCGGCGCCGGGCGTCTCGCCGATCATGGCATCCACGCCGAGCACTTCGAAAAATCGGTCGCTGACCAGGGCCACCGGTTGCGCCGGCCAGGAGGCGTCGCCCAGGCGCACCTCGCCATCGGAACGGCCGTATGCGGCAAATCCACCGGGCGCGACCAGCGACCGCAACCTGTCCAGGTCTTGCAGCGCGACCGGTTCGAAGCGCCCTTCCGGGGTGTGCTGGCCCAAGGTGAGGAAGTGCATCCCCGGATCCACGCCCGGCGGCGTGAACCAGAGCGAGGAGCGCAGCACCACGGTGTTGACCGCCGCCAGCGCCACGATCAGCGCGCAGCTGGCCAGCAACAACAGCCCGCGCCCGGGACTCGCCTTCCAGAAGCGGATCGCGTCGTGCAGGGCGTGCGGCATGGCGGTGCCTCAGGACGCCTCGACGAAACGGCCGTCGAGCATGTGCAGCCGCCTCCCCGCCATCTGCGCCAGCCCCAGGTCGTGGGTCACCAGCACGACGGTGGCGCCTTCCTCGTTGAACTCGCGCACCAGGCCCATCACGTCCGTGGCATGCCGGGAATCGAGGTTGCCGGTCGGCTCGTCGGCCAGGATCAGCGACGGGCCCATCACCATGGCCCGCGCGATCGCCGCGCGTTGCTGCTGGCCGCCCGAAAGCTCGTGGGGGTAGTGCCGGGCCCTGTCCAGGAGGTTGACCCGCTCGAGCAGCGCATGCACGCGGGCATCGCGCTCGTCGCGGTCCACGTTGCCATAGCGCGTCGGCAGCGCGACGTTTTCCGCAACGGTCAGGTTGGCCACCAGGTTGAAGGCCTGGAACACCAGGCCGATGTAGCGGTTGCGCAGCGAACTGCGCTGGTCGAAGCCGAGCGCGCCGGTATCGATGTCCCGGATCCGGTAGCTGCCGGCGTCCGGCCGCTCCAGCAGGCCGAGCACGGAGAGCAACGTCGATTTTCCGCAACCCGATGGTCCGAGGATCGACACGAATTCACCGTCGCGCACCGCGAGGCTGACGTCGTCGAGCGCGGTGACCCGGCCCGAGCCCGCGCTGTAGCGACGGGTGATGCCGCGGAGGCTGAGGAGGGGTTGGGGGCTGTCGTGGTCAGGCATGGAATGGACGTCTAGTCCGCCGCCGCCGCGGCGTCGAGGAAGATGCGTTCGCCGGCAATCGCACCGGCGAGGAGCTGGACATGCTCGGCGTCGGCGGCGCCGAAAAGGACTTCGCGGCGCGCGGGCGCATCTGGGTCACCGGTGGCGACGAGCACGCTGCCGGCGTGATGCGGCGTGGCATTGGCCGGGCGCGCGACATAGATCGCGTCGTGCAGCCGGCCTGTGATGATGCGGCCGGTCACCGGTTGCCCTGCGAAGACGCTGCCGGCCGCAAGCCCTTCGACCGGTAGCAGCACCTTCAGCTCGCCGCGCACGACCTGCGGATCGACCCGCGCGACCGTGGCCTCGTACTGCTTGCCGGCAAGCTCCACGGTCGCGGGCTGCCCCGGGGCGACCTCGCCGGAACGGCTGGCCGGGATCCACAGCTCAACCGCGAGCCCGTCGCCTGTTGCCAGTGTGGCCACCACGGCGCCGGGCTCGACCTGGCTACCGACCGTCAGGGTGGCCGGCATGTCGAAGATGGTCGCGTCGCGCGGTGCCCGCACTTCCAGGTCGGCGACTTCCTCGCGCAGGCGCTGCACGTCCTTGGACAGGGCGTCCATGACCGCGCGGTCCGCGTCCGTCGCCGCCAGCCCAAGGGCCTCCAGGCGTCGCAACTCGTCGCCGGCATCTGCAATCTGCCGCTCCAGGCTCTGCCCGTGGACGATGCTCTTCTCGAGCTCGATGGGCGTGACGATGCGCGCTTCCGCCAACTTGCGCAGGCCTTCGATCTCCAGCCGCGAGACCCGCAGTTCGCCCTGCAGGTCGGCCAGGCGGGAACGCGCGCGATGTTGCGACCCGGTCATGTCCGCGCGGTTGCGCATCAGGTCGACCTTGGCCTGGGCGAGCGACTTTTCCGCCTCGCGAAGCTTCTGCAACAGCTCGGCGTTCTCCAGCGCGACGATCACCTCGCCCTTGCCGACCCTGCTGCCTGTGCGCCGCTCGATGCGCGCGATCCGTCCGCCACTGCGCGAGCCGATCGACACCAGGTCGGCCGGGACGAGCTTTCCGTAGCCGTCGATGCCCAGCACCAGGTCCCCCTGCATGACTTCCGCCAGCCGCGTGCCGGGGCCGGGCTCGCGTGCGCCACCCAGCAGCGCCCAGCCGAGCAGGACCAGCGCCAGCGGTGCCGCCGCCAATGCGGGCCACCAGCGGCGCCAGGCCGGCGCACGCCGGCGCCCCGCCGCGGGCGGGTCGAGGTCGAAACTCCGGTTCGGCTTGGGGATCGCCATGCGCCGGCGGTCAGCCCTCGGGTTTGTAGTCGTTCTTTTCGAACACCAATCGCAGCCAGCGCGCGTCCGGATCGTGTTCGCGGATGAACCTGGCCAGGTCCGGGTAGTACGGATCGCACGACGGGCACACGCCGATGCTCTTCCCGATCTCGATCGAGACCATCACCGGCACGCCCGTGGCGCTCGGCTCGAATCCGGCGTCCTCCAGCAGCGACAGCAGGTGCGCGTCCTTGCGGCCGCTGGTCTTGCCCGAACGCAGCGCCTCCAGGATCGGTTCATAGGCCTGGAACTTCGACGCCTTGCCTTCGAAGATGACCTCGCCCGAGGCGCTCAGCACGTACACCTTGGGCACCTGGATGCCGTGGTCGGACAGGACGGCCGACTGGCGGGCAAGCAGGTGGACCTGCTCCTCGACGACTTCCGCGCGTGCGAGCAACGGGATCAACAACAGCGCCGCGCCCAGCACGGCCTTCATCGGATGCATCGTCTGGTCTCCTTTCCAGTGGTGCGGTGTTTCCCGGTCCACGCGGGCCGGCGCGCCGGCCCGGGTGGGCGATGCTCAGTTGCGCTCGACCTCGCCGGTCTTGCCCGTGCAGGTTTCGCAGTGGATGGTGCCATCCGGATTGAGCGTGCAGTTCTTGCAGTTCCACTTCATGGCCATTGCGGACCCGGTGGCGAACATGCCCAGCGCGATCATGCAGATTGCGATCTTGTGCTTCATCGTGTGTTCCTCAGTTCGGCGCCCGGGAGGTCGTCGCACCGTCGGTGCCGACGCAGTGCTTGCAGACGATGCGGCCGTCGGGGTACAGGGTGCAGTCGGTGCACTCCCACTTGATCGCCATCGCGGCGCCGGAGGCGAGGATGCTGGCGGCGAACAGGGACAGGATTGCCTTCTTCATCAATTGGCCTCCGTGGACGGATAGTAGGTGCAATGGGTCTTGCCGCAGCTGTAATGGCCGTCCGGGTAGAACGTGCAGTTCTCCGAGACGCAGACCATGCGCGCGGCCACGACACTGCTCGTGGCGAGCAAGCCCAGGGCAGCAAGGGCGATGAGCTTCGACTTCATGTCATTCTCCATGCTCTTGTTTGCAGCGCCGATACCGACGCCACACATGCGCCGCGACAGCTCCGATGCCGGCGCGAAATCGCATGTCGGGTCCCGGGAGCGCGCAGCCCCGGCAGGGGCGCAAGTCTATTCAGCGCCCGCCGGCGGCTGCAGCATTGACACGATTTGGTGAATACCGGTCACTGGCCGGGTGCGGTGCCGTTGCGCGCTTCAGTCCTTGCGCGGACGCTTCCAGCCGTCGATGGTTTCCTGCCTGGCGCGACCGACCGTAAGCTTGGCATCGGGCGCGTCGCGGGTGATCACGGAGCCTGCGCCGATGGTCGCGTCGCGACCGATGGTCACCGGCGCCACCAACGAGCTGTTCGAGCCGATGAACGCGCCGTCGCCGATCGTGGTGGTGGACTTGTGCACGCCGTCGTAGTTGCAGGTGATGGTGCCGGCGCCGATGTTGACCTTGCCACCGATGTTCGCGTCGCCCAGGTAGGTCAGGTGGTTGGCCTTGCTGCCCGGGCCCATCGCGGTGTTCTTGGTCTCGACGAAGTTGCCCACGTGCACGCCGTCGGCCAGCACCGTGCCCGGGCGCAGGCGCGCGAACGGGCCGATGGTGGCGGCCCCGTCGCTGCGGGCGCCCTCCAGGTCGCAATGCGCGCGGACGATCGTGCCCGCCGCAAGGTGCACGTCGCGCAGGCGGCAGAACGGGCCCACGCTCACGCCGTCGCCGAGCACGACGTCGCCTTCCAGCACGACATCCACGTCGATTTCCACGTCGCTGCCGGCGGTGACGCGGCCGCGGATGTCCAGCCGCGCCGGATCGGCCACGCGCACGCCCTGCGCGCACAGCGCGCGCACCTGGCGCTGCTGGAACGCGCGCTCCAGTTGGGCGAGCTGCCAGGGATCGTTGGCGCCCTCGGTCTCGACCGGATCGTCCACGACCACCACTTCGGCCGCGCAGTATTCGGCCGCGGCCTGTTCGAAGACATCGGTGAGGTAGTACTCGCCCTGGGCGTTGTCGTTGCGCAGCGCGGACAGCCAGGTGCGCAACCTGCCGGCGTCGCAGGCGATCACCCCGGTGTTGACCAGGCCGATGCGGCGCTGTTCGGCGTCGGCATCCTTGTGCTCGACGATGCGCGCGACGTGTCCGCTGGCGTCGCGGACGATGCGGCCGTAGCCGGTCGGGTCGGCCAGGTCCGCCGCCAGTACGGCCAGCGCGCCCTGCTCGGCAAGCAGGCGGCGCAATGTGCCGGCCGTGATCAGCGGGACGTCGCCGTACAGCACCAGTACCCGCGCGTCGTCGGGAATCGCGGGCAGCGCCTGCTGCACCGCGTGGCCGGTGCCGAGCTGTTGCGCCTGCTCGGCCCAGGCCAGGTCCGGCTGGCCGGCGAAGGCGGCGCGCACCTGGTCGCCGCGGTTGCCGTAGACCACGTGGATGCCCGCTGGTTGCAGCGCGCGCGCGGTGTCGATGACGTGCGCCAGCATCGGCCGCGCCGCCACCGGCAGCAGGACCTTGGGCAGGGCGGATTTCATCCGCTTGCCTTCTCCGGCGGCAAGGATCACGACGTGCAGGGCTGCGGGCATGGGGCGTCCAGGTGCAAGGGATGTCGCGATTCTAGCGGGCCGCGCTGCTAGGATGCGCCGATGCCCCACGCCCGCCGGACCCGATGAGCCTTGGCCGCCATGCCCGCCATTACCTGCTGATCGGCGGCGTGCAATGGTTGGTGGACTGGGGCGTGATGGTCGCGCTCAGCCACTTCGGCGTGCTGATCGAACTGGCCAACGTCGCCGGCCGCGTCGCCGGCGCCCTGCTGGGCTACTGGCTCAACGGCAAGCTGACCTTCGCCGGCGACGATACCGCGATCGGCCCGACCCAGCTCACCCGCTTCATCCTGATGTGGCTGGGCACCACCGCGGTCAGCACCTGGTCGATGGGCGTGATCGACGACTACGCGGGGCTCAAGTGGGCGTGGCTGGCCAAGCCCGGCGTCGAGCTCGCGCTCGGCGTGGTCGGCTTCTTCCTCTCCCGGCACTGGGTCTACCGAAAATAGCGCCGCACCGCAGAGCCGACCCATGGTCGGCTTCGAGGATCAGTCGACGGTAAACCCGACCTTCACCGTCACCTGCCAGTACTTCACCTGGCCGCCCTCGACGTGACCGCGGGTATCCAGCACCTCGAACCAGCGGATGTCGCGGACGCTCTCGGACGCCTTGGCGATCGCGACGCGGATCGCGTCGTCGCTGCCGGTCGTGGACGAGCCGGTCAGTTCCAGGGACTTGTAGACATGGTTGGTCATCGGGCGCTCCTTGGCCTGGGGCAGGCCAGCGTCGCGCGGGGGCCGCGCCGCGTCAATCCCGCCGCGTCACCCGCACTTGGAATAGCCGCAATTCAGGCAGGTCGCGCAGCCGTCCATGATCACGACGGCCTTGGTGCTGCACTTGTGGCACATGGTGGCGGAGGGCGGGAAGCTGGCGCCTTCGCCGGTGACGGCGACCGATTCGGTGTCGCGATCCTGGCCGAGCCGACCATGGGTCGGCTCTACGGGGCTGGCGGGCTCACGCTTTTTTTTTGAGCGGGACTCGAAGGCGGCGCGCTTTTCGGCGATCAGCGCGCGGCGCTCGGGGCTCATTTCCGGGTCGTGGATCATGCCGATGGACTTCAGGTGGTCCTCGACGATGCTGCCCAGTTCGGCCACCAGCGACGGCATGTACACGCCGCCGGCCTTGAAGTAGCCGCCCTTGGGGTCGAACACGGCCTTCATCTCTTCCACCAGGAAGGTCACGTCTCCGCCCTTGCGGAACACCGCGGACATGATCCGGGTGAGCGCGACGATCCACTGGAAATGCTCCATCGACTTGGAGTTGATGAAGATCTCGAACGGGCGGCGCTGCTCGTGCTCGCTGCCCTGGTTGAGCACGATGTCGTTGATGGTCACGTACATGGCGTGCTCCACCAGCGGCGACTTGATCTTGTAGGTGCTGCCGACCAGCACCTCCGGGCGCTCGATGCGCTCGTGCATCTGGATGACGTCGGCGCTGGGCAGCTCGGCCCCGGCGTCGGCGCGCGGCACGGAATCGGCCTGGGTCGCGGCCGGCTTCGCCTTGTCCTCGGGGGTGACGACGGCGTAGCCCTTGATTTTCTTGTCGATCCTGACGGCCATTGGGGGTGGTTCCTGTCGCTGTGTCGAAAAGCCCCTCCCTCGCGGGAGGGGCAGCTTTGCGGCTTGCGCCGCGGTTACGCGCGGGCCCTCGGCGAGGCCTTCTTCGCGGCCTTGCGCGGCGCCGCCTTGCGGGCGGTCTTGCGCGCGGCCTTCTTCGGGGCGGCCTTGCGGGCGGTCGCCTTCTTCGCGGTTGTCTTGCGGGCGCCGGCCTTGCGCGCCGTCGCCTTCTTCGCCGTCGACTTGCGCGCCGTCGCCTTCTTCGCGGTGGCCTTGCGGGTCGACGACTTCTTCGCGGCCTTCTTTGCCGCACCCTTCTTTGCAGCCTTCTTCGCGGCCTTTTTCGGGGCGGCCTTCTTGCCGGCCTTGCGGCCCTTCAGCGCCGCCGCTTCCTTCTTCGCGTTGGCGCTGGCGCGGGCCAGCGTCTTCTTCGCCTTCTTGACCGACTTCTTCGCCGACTTCACCGCGTTGCCGGCCTTCTTCGCGACCGTGCTGCCGATCGACTTCGCCGTTTCGGCGACCGTCTCGGCGGCGCTGGTCAGGGTCGTCGCGACCCCGTTGCCGTTGCTCATGGGTGGATCCTCGTCAGTGTCTCCGCGGGCGGGGCGCCCGCGAGGCGAATTTAGCGCGGTTCAGAACTTCCCGTAATACCCCTCCTTGAGGGCGTCGAACAGGTTGGCGGCGGTGTGCATCTCCCCGTCGTACTCGATCTGCTCGTTGCCCTTGACCTCGACCACGCTGCCGTCCTCCAGCTCGAACCGGTACAGGGTGTTCTCCAGGTCCTGCTCCTTGACCAGGACCCCCTGGAAGGCGGCCGGGTTGAAGCGGAAGGTGGTGCAGCCCTTCAGGCCCTGCTGGTAGGCGTAGCGGTAGATGTCCTTGAAGTCCTCGTAGGGGTAGTCGGTGGGGACGTTGGCGGTCTTGGAGATCGAGGAATCGACCCACTTCTGGGCCGCCGCCTGGACGTCCACGTGCTCCTTCGGGGAGATGTCGTCGGCCGAGACGAAGTAGTCCGGCAGCCGGGCGGCCGCGTCCTCGGCGAAGGGCATCGCCTTCGGGTTGACCAGCTCGCGGTAGGCCAGCAGCTCGTAGCTGTAGACGTCCACCTTCTCCTTGGTCTTCTTGCCCTCGCGGATCACGTTGCGGCTGTAGTGGTGGGCGAACGAGGGCTCGATGCCGTTGGAGGCGTTGTTGGCCAGCGACAGGGAGATCGTCCCGGTCGGGGCGATCGAGCTGTGGTGGGTGAAGCGGGCGCCGGTCTCGGCGAGCTTCGCCACCAGCTCCGGCGCCACCTCGGCCACCTTCTGCATGTAGCGGCTGTAGCGGGCGTGCAGGACCTTGCCCGGGACCTTCTGCCCAGGCTTCCAGCCGTCGCGCTTCATCTCCGGGCGCTTGCGCAGCATCTCGGCGGTGACCTCGAACTGCTCGTCCATGATCGGCGCCGGGCCCTTCTCCTCGGCCAGCGCCAGGCCGGTCTCCCAGCCGGCCACCGCCATCTCGCGGGCGACCTGCTCGGTGAACGCGCACGACTCCGGCGAGCCGTACTTCATCTTCAGCATGGTCACCGTCGAGCCCAGGCCGAGGAAGCCCATGCCGTGGCGGCGCTTGCGCATGATCTCGTCGCGCTGCTGCTGCAGCGGCAGGCCGTTGACCTCGACCACGTTGTCGAGCATGCGGGTGAACACGCGCAC
Organism: Lysobacter sp.; assembly: GCA_044464395.1. GTDB lineage: Bacteria > Pseudomonadota > Gammaproteobacteria > Xanthomonadales > Xanthomonadaceae > Cognatiluteimonas. The sequence continues at coordinate 104,493 of JBIQLI010000001.1, read as the reverse complement.
CACTTCCCGGTATTCGTCCCAGTCGAACTCGGCCTGGTCGGTGAACGGGTGGCGCACGAACTTGGTCAGGTTGACCGAGCCCAGCAGGCAGGCGCCGTAGGCCGGCAGCGGCTGCTCGCCGCAGGGGTTGGTGGCGCGGATGTTCTCGCACCACCAGTTGTTGTTCATCTCGTTGACCCGGTCGATCAGGATGAAGCCCGGCTCGGCGTAGTCGTAGGTCGAGACCATGATCATGTCCCACAGGTGCTGGGCCTTGACCTTGCCGTAGACCTTGCAGGCGACGAGGCCGTCGTCGCGGGTGATGTAGCCCTCGTGGGTCGGCCATTCGCGCCAGACCACCTTGCCGGCGTCCTGGAGGTCGACGTCGCCGGCTTCCTTGCTGCTGATCGGGAACACCAGCGGCCACTCGGCGTCCTGCTCCACCGCTTCCATGAAGCCGTCGGTGATCAGCAGCGACAGGTTGAACTGGCGCAGGCGCCCGTCCTCGCGCTTGGCGCGGATGAAGTCGCGCACGTCCGGGTGGGACACGTCGAAGGTGCCCATCTGCGCGCCGCGGCGGCCGCCGGCGGACGAGACGGTGAAGCACATCTTGTCGAAGATGTCCATGAAGGACATCGGCCCGGAGGTGTACGCGCCGGCGCCGGCGACGAACGCGCCGCGCGGGCGCAGGGTGCTGAACTCGTAGCCGATGCCGCAGCCCGCCTTGAGGGTCAGGCCGGCCTCGTGGACCTTCTGCAGGATCCCGTCCATCGAGTCGGAGATGGTCCCGGACACGGTGCAGTTGATGGTCGAGGTGGCCGGCTTGTGCTCCAGCGCGCCGGCATTGGAGGTGATGCGGCCGGCGGGAATCGCCCCGCGGCGCAGCGCCCACAGGAAGCGCTCGTACCAGTACTGCTGCTTCTCGCTGCCGGGCTCGGCTTCGGCCAGGGCGCGGGCCACGCGCTGGTAGGTGCCGTCGATGTCGGCGTCCACGGCTTCGCCGGCCTTGGTCTTGAGCCGGTACTTCTTGTCCCAGATGTCCAGCGAGGCGGGCTGCATCGGGATCTCGCGTTCCGCGGCGCCCTGCTGCTCCATGTCGACGTTCCTCCGGCCCACCGCCTCGAGGCGCACTGTACTCATCCCTTCGACTCCCTAAGGTGTGCGCGGGTGGCCCGCGTCGTTGTTGTTGTCCCCGTGGACCCGATACGCAAAAACCCCAGCACTTGGGCCAGGCTCGCCAGGAACACCCCAAGATGTTGTGGCGAAGCGGAGCCTTCAAACTATCACGGACGCCCCCCGTGTCAACCGGTCCCGCGACGATCCGAAACTTCAGCGGGGATTCGGCGGTCGCACACGAAACTGAATGTTGCCGGGACCGCGCAGGCGTGGCTTCATGGCTTCCTGAATGGGGCTGGAGCGCCCGCCGGGGCGGCCCGCTCGACGCCGCGCTCACGCGGCAGCCACCCCCACTGGACCGATGATGCCGACGATGTTCCGTGAACCTTCCGACCCGCGCGCGCCCGCCCGCAAGCAGCGGACGCTGGCGCTCGTGTTCGCCCTGGTCGCCGCCGCCGCGTTCGGCGGATTCGCCGCGACCGCCCTGCAATTGCCGTGGCAACCGGCGCACGCCAGCGCCGCGCCGCCACGGGCGCCCGCCCCGGCGCCGGCGCCCACCGGCGGCGCGATGCCGACCGCCGTCGCCGGGCAGCCGTTGCCCTCGCTCGCGCCGATGCTCAAGCGGGTGATGCCGGCAGTGGTCAGCGTGCACAGCCGCCAGCGCGTGCGCGTGAGCCCGTTCGGCAACGATCCGTTCTTCCGCCGCATGTTCCCCGAGCTCACCCAGGAGCGGATCAACCAGTCGCTGGGCTCCGGCGTGATCGTGGATGCCGACCGCGGCCTGATCCTCACCAACCACCACGTGATCGAAGGCGCCGACGAGGTCTCGGTCACGCTCGCCGACGGCCGCACCATGCCGGCCGAGTTCGTCGGCTCGGACCCGGACACCGACATCGCGCTGATGCGGATCCAGGTGCCCAGGGACGAGCCGCTCACCGAGATCCCGCTGGCGGACAGCTCGAAGCTGCAGGTCGGCGACTTCGTGGTCGCGGTCGGCAACCCGTTCGGGATCGGGCAGACGGTGACCTCGGGCATCGTCTCGGCGGTGGCGCGCTCCGGCCTGCCCGGACTGGGCTACCAGAACTTCATCCAGACCGACGCCTCGATCAATCCCGGCAACTCCGGCGGCGCGCTGCTGAACCTGGAGGGCGGGCTGGTCGGCATCAACACCGCCAGCTTCAATCCGCGCGGCTCGATGGCGGGCAACATCGGCCTCGGCTTCGCGATCCCGAGCAACCTCGCCGCCAGCATCATGACCCAGCTGCTGACCAACGATGGCGTGGTCCATCGCGGCAGCCTCGGGCTGCAGGCGCAGGACGTGGACGCACGCATCGCCGACGGCCTGGGCCTGGACAGCGCGCGCGGCGCGCTGGTCACCCGGGTGTATCCGGACTCGGCCGCCGCCGCGGCCGGGGTGGAGGTCGGCGACGTGATCCTCGCCGCCAACGGCCAGCGCATCGACAACGAAGCCGGGCTGCGCAACTTCGAGGGCCTGCAGGCGGTGGGCGCGCGCGTGGTGCTCGACGTGCGCCGCGATGGCGAGCCGCTGCAGCTCGCCGCCACCCTGCGCGAGCAGCCGCGTTCGCTGGCCGGCGCGCGCCTGGATCCGCGCCTGTCCGGCGCCACCTTCGCGGAGCTGCCGGCCAGCGCCCGCCAGGCCGGGCTGAGCGGCGTGCTGGTGGAATCCGTCGCCGCCGGCAGCCGCGCCGCGAACAGCGGCCTGCGCGCCGGCGACGTGGTGGTCGCCGCCAACAGCGGCCGCTTCGACGACCTGGCCGGGTTCCGCCTGGGCTTCGACGCCCCGTCGCGGTTGATGCTGCGGATCGTCCGCGGCGGCCGCCTCTACAACGTGCTCATGCAATGACCCGCACACTTCCCTGAACGCGACGACCCACACAAGGAGCCACTGCAATGTCACCCACCGCAACCGACAGCATCAAGAGCAACCTCGGCGAGGCCGGCAGCCACATCAAGCAGGCCGCCAGCCAGGCCGGCAGCGCCGCCAAGGCCGCGGCCAGCGCCGCGGGCGAAGAAGCGCGCCTGGGCAAGGCGCAGGTGAAGGCGGAACTGGCCGACGGCGCCCTGGCCGGCATCGCCGCGCTGGAGCAGGCCGGCGCCGCCAGCCGCGAGCAGATGGACGCGCTGATGGACAAGGGCCGCGATCTGGTCGACAGCGCCGCCGAGCTGATCCGCGAGCGCCCGCTGGCCTCGTTCGGCGTGGCCTTCGCCACCGGCTGGATCATTGCCAAGCTCGCCCGCAGCGGCAAGTAAGCGCGTGGGCGACACCGCCGCAGAATCGCGCGACGCCCCACACGACGACGGGGCGCGCGCGCCCGATCCGGGCGTCGAGGCGCTCCTGCGCGAGCTCGGCGCCGCCGGCAGCGCGACCTTCCAGGCCGGGCGCGATGCCGGCAAGGCGCTGCGCATCCTGGTCACCGCGGATGTTTCCCTGGCGCGCAGCGCGTTCGGGCGCACGCTGGCGTTTTCCGGCGTCGCCATCGCGCTGGGTGCCTCGGCGTGGCTGTTGCTCATGGGCACGCTGGTGGCGTGGCTGGCGACCGGCCTGGGCTGGTCCTGGTCGCTGGCGCTGCTGTTGCCGGCCTTGCTCAGCCTTGCCGCGGCCGGTGCCGCGACCTGGGCGGCCATGCGCTACTTCGAGCACACCCGGATGAAGGCCACCCGCCGGCAACTCGCGCGCCTGGGCTTCGGCGAGTTGGCCGGGCTGCTTCCGGACGCGGGCTCCGCCACCTCCGCGGAGGAAGGCGCCGAGCAGGTGGACGAAGCGACAGGCGGCGAGCCAGTGAAAAAGGGACTCGGCGTCGATGTGACGCCGCCTTAGGACGGGCCATGGGATTCCACGAACTGATCGACAAGGTGCAGCAGGCCGAAGCGGCCCTCGAGGCGCGCGAGCGCCAGGCCGCGGCCGACTGGCGCCAGACGAAGGCGACCTGGCGCGCGCTGTGGACGCCGGGGCGGATCCTGATCGCCGGCGTGGCCGCCGGCTTCATCGTGGGCGAGGCGCGGCCACTGAAACAGCTTGGCGCCGGACGCGGGCTGCTGCAGCTTGCGACCACGATTTCCGGTTTGCTTGCCAGCGGCAGCGCGCACGCCGCGGCACAGGAAGCGGAAGACGCGGCGGATGCCGGCGCAACCGCTGCGAACGCGGACGCGTTCGCAGCGCCCGACGAGGCGACGATCGCCGCCGCCGCGCTGGATGCCCAGCGACTGTACCGGGAAGCGGGGCTGCCGTGACCCTGGCCCGGCCGCGCGCACCGACCGCGCTGCTGGTGCTCGCCACGCTCGCGATCGGCTTCACCCTGTGGGCGGCGCAGGGCCTGTTGCTGCCGGTGTTGCTGGCGATGTTCTTCGCCCTGATCGGCAACCCGATCATCCGCGTCTTGCAGCGCATGTACGTGCCGCGCTTCATCAGCGCGCTGCTGGTGCTGGTGATCGGGCTGGCGGGCACCGTGTACCTGGGCTCGAAGCTGGTCGCGCCGGCGGGCGAGTGGATCGCGCAGGTGCCGCGCGAGCTGCGCGACCTGGCGCCGAAACTGCGCGACCTGACCCGCCCCGTACAGCAGGCCAACGAGGCTGCCGAGAACATCGCCCGCGCCGCCGGCGGCGACACCAGCCAGAAGCCCGTGCAGGTGGTGAAGACCGCGGAGAGCAGCCCTTACAAGACCCTGATCGCCACACCGCGGATGCTGGCGGCGGTGCTGGCGGTGGTGCTGCTGACGTTCTTCTTCATGGTCTACGGGCAAAGCCTGCAGCGCAACGCGATCGACCTGCTCCCCGACCGCCAGCAGAAACGGGTGACGGTGGACATCCTCCAGTCCATCGAGCACGAGATGTCGCGCTACGTGCTGACCATCAGCGTGATCAACGCGCTGGTCGGGCTGGCGCTGGCCGGCGCGCTGTACTGGATGGGCTTTGACCCCGACGAGGCGATGCTGTGGGGAACCATGGCGGCGCTGCTCAACTACGCGCCCTACGTCGGCCCGTTGATCGGCATCCTGGTCATGCTGCTGATGGGCTTCGTCAACTTCGACGACCTGTGGCAATCGCTGGCGCCGGCGGCGATCTACCTCGGCCTGCACACGCTGGAAGGGCAGCTCATCACGCCGATCGTGCTCGGTGCGCGGATGGCGCTGTCGCCGCTGATCCTGATCCTGGCGCTGATGGTGTTCGGCTGGCTGTGGGGCATCATCGGCCTGCTGCTGGCGGTGCCGCTGCTGGTCTGCGTCAAGATCGTGCTGACCAAGATCGAAGGCCTGGAAGGCTGGGCGCGGCTGCTGGAATAGCCAGCCGCGCCCGCCATTGCGCTACAGGTCCAGGCCGAAGCCGATGCCGGCGGAGCTTTCGCCGTCGGCGAACGCGGCGCCCAGGCTGATCGAGCCACGATCGCCGATCGGCCGCGACCAGCCCACCGCCATCGCCTGCTCGCCTTCCTGCCAGCCCAGGCCGACCGCGACGCGCCCGCGCGAGGTCCGCGCGCCGGCGGCGTTGATCCCCATCTGCACCATCGCCGAGTTCATCGCCCCGGACTTGTTGATCCGTTCGTCGGTGCGGTCCAGGCGCTCCCAGACATCCTGCTGGAAGGCATCCCATTTCTGGTTCAGCGCCTCGAAGCGGGTGTCGGTGTAGCTGCGCGCGGAGGCGAGTGTCTGCGCATCGCCGGCATCGGCGTAGTCCTGTGCCTCTGCCAGGGTTTGCGCGTCGCCCGCATCTGCGTAGTCCTGCGCCTCGGTCAGGGTGCGCGCATCGCCTGCATTCATCTGCCCGACATTGGCGGCGTCGTCGTCGTTCACGCCGTCGGCGACGTTGGACACGCGGATGCCGCCGCCGCTGCCGGCATCGGCACCCGACACCGGCGCACCGGCGGTTCCGTCGGAGGCTGCGTCGTCGGTGCCGCCGAGGATGATCTGGTCAGGATCGCCGTCGCCATCGTTGTCCACCCAGGTGCCCGCGTCCTTTCCGTCCTTGCCGTCCTTTCCATCCTTGCCGTCCTGGCCGTCCTTGCCGTCCTGGCCGGCGGGACCTTGCGGGCCAGCCGGGCCCTGCGGACCCGTCGCGCCATCCTCGCCGTCTTCACCGGCGGGCCCCTGCGGCCCCGCTGGTCCCTGCGGCCCCGGCGCACCGTCATCCCCATCCTCGCCGGCGGGACCTTGCGGGCCCTGCGGTCCTGCCGGGCCCGCCGGACCCTGCGGCCCGGCCGGGATGTTGTCGATCTGCGCCTGAAGATCGACCAATGCAGTGTCCACCGCGGCGAAGGCGCTTCCCACGTCGGTGTACGGCGTCCCCAGGATCATGAAGCTCGGGGCGGTGAAGATCCCGCCGGCAAATCCCGCGCCGGCGCCAAAAAAGTCCATCACCGAGGCCACGTTGGACTGCAGTTGGCCCAGGTTCACCGCGTCGGTGAGCGCGACGCCGTCGGCCAGGTTCACCAGCCGCCGCTCGCCGCCCACGCTGCCGATCGAGAACGTGCTGCTTTCCGAGGCCACCGACCCCGACCCGATCGCGACGGCATCGGCCACCCCGGCGTTCACCGTCGCCCCGGTCCCCATGGCGATCGAGTTGTCGGCATCGTCCTCCACCGTTGCCATCCGGCCGATGGCGATCGCCGCCTCGGAACCATTGCCCGCGGTGGTGCCCACCCGGGCGCCGGTCGCGGCACTATCGCCGGCACCGATCGCGATCGAGTACTGCGAACCGCTGCCGTCGGCGGTGTTGTCGAGCACCTGGCCAAATGCACCTATTGCGGTCGAGGAGATGCCCATGGCGGTGTTTTGAATGCCAAACGCATTGCTGGCAGCGCCGGACGCTACATTGAAGACGCCGAACGCACTGCTGGCAATGTCGGACGCCACATTGTTGGAGCCGAACGCTACGCTGGCATCGCCGGACGCCACATTGTTGAAGCCGAACGCTGTGCTGGCATCGCCGGACGCCACATTGTCTGCGCCGAACGCTGTGCTGGCATCGCCGGACGCCGCATTGTCTGAGCCGAACGCATTGCTGGCATCGCCGGACGCCACATTGTCTGCGCCGAACGCTGTGCTGGCATCGCCGGACGCCACATTGTCTGCGCCGAACGCATTGCTGGCATCGCCGGACGCCGCATTGTCTGAGCCGAACGCATTGCTGGCATCGCCGGACGCCACGTTGTCCTTGCCGCAGGCCGTCGCGTCCGAGCCGGTGGCGTCAGAACCATTGCCATTTTCCCCGGCGGCAGCGGTATCGCAGACCTCGCCCGCGCAAACAGGCGCTGCCATCCAGGCCGCAGCCAGTGCCAGACCCAGCGCTGCGCGACGACAGTTGAAGAGCGAGCGGCCAGAGGCCGCTTCGTGTTGTGGAATGCCCATTTGATTTTCCCCCAGAGTCGCGGCCACCAGACGGGGCCGGTTCGATGCGCGGGAAATTCTGCTCGCGCCTTTTCTTGCGGCGCAACCGCGGCCGCCGCTCAGTCGCGGCGCTATACTCGAAGGAATGCCTGCGTTGATCTCGGCCTGCGTGGCCTGGGCTGTCCGGATGCATTTCCACGTTCGCGCGATCACCCTCGACCTCGACGACACGATCTGGCCGATCGGGCCGGTGATCCTGCGTGCCGAGAATGCCCTGGGCGAATGGCTGCGCGCGCATGCGCCGCGGACCGCGGAACGCTTCCCGCTGGAGGCGATGCGCGCCCTGCGCGACGAGGTGGCCGCCGAGCATCCGCACCTGGCGCATGATTTCACCCGGCAGCGGATGATCGCGCTGGAGCGCATGCTGGAAGCCGCCGGCGACGACGTCGCCCTGGTGCAACCTGCGTTCGATGCGTTCTTCGCGGCGCGCTGCCAGGTGGAACATTACGACGACAGCCTCGACGCGCTCGATCGCCTCGCGGCGAAGGTGCCGCTGGCCGCGCTGAGCAACGGCAACGCCGACCTCGGGCGCATCGGGCTGATGCACGTGTTCACCTTCCAGCTCGGCGCGCGCGAGCACGGCGCGGCGAAGCCGGCCGCCAGCATCTTCCACGCAGCCTGCGCGCGCCTGGGCTGCGCTCCGGGCGAGGTCCTGCACGTGGGCGACGACATCGAGATGGACGTGCTCGGCGCCCGTCGCGCCGGGCTGCGCACCTGCTGGGTCAATCGGCCGGATGCCGGCGGAATCCGCCGCCAATGGCCCGAAGGGGAACCCCGGCCCGACCTGGAAGTCGATACCCTTGCCGCATTGGCCGACTGGCTGGACGCGGCCACCCACCCCACGCAGGACAGCAGATGAGCCTTCCGAACGGATTCGCGGCGGCCCCCGGTGAAGCCGCGCGCCCCTTGTACTTCCTCGGCCGCGAGCAGCTCGCCGAATGGCGCGGACGGCAGCCGCGCGACCTCGGCCAGTGGATGGATGCGCACCGCTTCGAGGCCTCGGCGGGCAGCGTGCTGGTGTTGCCCGGCGCGGAGGGCATCGCCGGCGCGGTGGTCGGCATTGGCGACCCGCGCGATCCCTACAGCTACGCGCATGCGCCGTTCGCCCTGCCTGGGGGCGACTGGGTCGCGGAAGGCATGCTGGACGACGAGACCCGCCGCGCCCTGCAACTCGGCTGGGGCCTGGGCAGCTACCGCTACGCCCGCTTCCGCACGCCGGTGCGCGAGCCCGCGCGGCTGGTGGTCGAAGGCGACGCGCTGGATGCGGAAGTCGCCGACGTGCTGGCGGCCTGCCTGCGCGTGCGCGAACTGGTGAACACGCCGACCGAGCATATGGGCCCGGAGCAGCTGCACGACGTGGTCGAGGCCATCGCCACGGCGCACGGCGCCCGCTTCGAGGCGGTGGTCGGCGACGAGCTGCTGGCGCGCAATTTCCCGGCGATCCACGCGGTCGGCCGCGCCTCGCATCGCGCACCGCGCCTGCTGCAACTGCAGTGGGGCGACGAATCGCACCCGAAGCTCACCCTGGTCGGCAAGGGCGTGTGCTTCGACACCGGCGGCTTGAACATCAAGACCGGCGAAGGGATGCGCAACATGAAGAAGGACATGGGCGGGAGCGCGCACGCGATCGCCCTGGCCGAACTGGTGATGGCGCGCCGATTGCCGGTGCGGCTGACCCTGCTGGTGCCCGCGGTCGAGAACGCGATCGGCCCGGCGTCCTACCGCCCCGGCGAGGTGGTCGCGACCCGCAAGGGCGTGTCGGTGGAAATCGACAACACCGACGCCGAAGGCCGCATGGTGCTGTGCGACGCATTGACCTACGCCTGCGAATCGGCGCCGGCGCTGCTGCTCGACTTCGCCACCCTGACCGGCGCCGCGAGGGTGGCGCTGGGCCCGGACCTGCCGGCGCTGTTCGCCAACGACGACGCGGTCGCCACGCAATGGCTCGAAGCCGGGCAGCAGGTGCGCGACCCGGTGTGGCGGATGCCGCTGTGGCGCCCGTACCTGCGCTACCTGACCAGCCACGTCGCCGACATCGCCAACTCCGGGCCGTCGAAGATGGCCGGCAGCATCGCCGCCGCGCTGTACCTGGAACGCTTCGTCGCCGAGGGCCAGCCGTGGGCGCACCTGGACGTCTACGCCTGGAACGACAACGACCGCCCCGGCCGCCCTTGCGGCGGCGAGGCGCAGGGCCTGCGCGCCGCCTGGGCGATGCTGAAGCACCGGTTCCTGTAGAGCCGACCCATGGTCGGCTGCTGTTTGCCGCAGGAGCAGCCGACCATGGGTCGGCTCTACGGATCGTTGATCACAGCCAGCCCTTCTGGCGGGCGAGGCGGAAGGCCTCGATGCGGTTGCCGGCGCCGAGCTTGCCGATGGCTTCGCTGAGGTAGTTGCGCACGGTGCCGGAGGAAAGATTGAGCAGCGTGGCGATGTCGCTGGCGGACAGGCCGTCGCCGGCCAGGCGCAACACCTGGCGTTCGCGGTCGTTGAGCGGGTCGGACTCCGACCATGCGTCGATCGCCAGTTCCGGGTCGATCGCGCGGCCGCCATGGCGGACCTTGCGGATCGCATCGGCGAGTTGTTCGGCCGGCGCATCCTTCAGCAGGTAGCCGCACACGCCCGCGTCCAGCGCGCGGCGCAGGAATCCCGGGCGCGCGAAGGTCGTCAGGATCACCACCCGCACCGGCAACTCGTGGCGCTGCACGCGCTGCGCCAGCTCCAGGCCGGTCAGCCCGGGCATCTCGATGTCGGTGACCAGCACGTCCGGCTTGTGCCGCTGCAGCTCGCGCCAGGCCGCCTCGCCGTCGGGCGCCGAGCCCAGCACCTCGATGTCCGACTCCAGCGACAGCAGCGCCGACAACGCACCGCGGACCATCGCCTGGTCCTCGGCCAGCAGCACCCGGATCATGCGCTGCGCTCCAGCGTGGCGGCCGGCAGCGGTGCAGCGGGGACGTCCGCGGGCTGGGGCGACACCGGCGCGCGCACGTCGATGCAGGTGCCGCCCCCCCTTGGCGACACGATCTCGATGGAGCCGCGCAGCGCGCGCACCCGCTCGGCCATGCCGCACAGGCCGTTGCCGCGCTCGCCGACGCCACCGCGGCCGTTGTCGACCACGCGCATGCGCAGGGCGTCGCCGTCCCGGGAGAAGGACACTTCGGCGTGGCTGGCCCCGGCGTGCCGCGCGATATTGGTCACCGCCTCGCGCAGGACCAGCGCCAGCGGCTGCGCCACCGCTTCCGGCAGCTCCGGCGGGCTGGCGTATTCCAGCGCCACGCCCGAGCTCTCCAGCAACAGCCGCGCCGCCGCGAGCTCGGCCGCAAGGTCCGCGGCGCGAAAGCCGGTGACCGCACTGCGCACTTCCGACAGCGCCAGCCGTGCCACTTTTTCCGCCTCGGCGATCTCGACCCGTGCCGCCGCCGGGTCCCGATCGAACAGCTTGCGCGCCAGTTCGAGCTTCAGCGTGATCAGCGACAGGGTATGGCCGAGCAGGTCGTGCAGGTCGCGGCCGATGCGCTCGCGCTCCGCGGTGGCCGCCAGACGCCGCACTTCATCCTGCGAAAGCCGCAGCGCCGCGTCGCGCTCCTCGTTGGCGCGCTCCACGTTGACCACGATGCCGACGATCAGGGTCGTCGGCAGCATCCACGCGAGGATCTGCAGCGGCAGCCCGTACACCCAGCACGCCGCGCCCAGCACGCCGTTGAGCAGCAGCACGTGCGCCAGGTAACGCCACAACGGCACCGGCCGGCAGATGTGCAGCATCACGCAGCCGAACACGAAGTAGCTCAGGCCCGACGAATACCAGGGCAACAGCACCAGGCTCAGCGCCACCATGCCCAGCGCGAAGCGCGTGTCGTACCGGCACGAGGAGACCAGCGCGCCGACATAGAGGGCCAGGAAGATCGGGTAGGACAGCAGGGTCAGCCCCACCCATTCGAGGGTGTAGCCGACCCCGTTGAAGGTCGGGGTGATGAAGATCCAGGACGACCACAGCAGGTGCACTGCCTGGGTCCATGGCGACTTGCCGGTGCGCATGACCTGGGCCACCGCGGAATCGGGCGCGGGGCGCAGCCAGCGGCGGGCCAGGGCGAGGCTCATGGCGCGGATGCTATCAGCCATGCCGGCGCAGGCGTCGCGCCGCGAGCCACAGGCACGCGATGGCGACGGCCGCGAGCGTGGCCATGTGCGGCCAGCGCGCGCCTTCCCCCATGTCCAGCGCGGCCAGCGACAGGGCATTGAGGTGATAGCTCGGCCAGATGGGCGCCGTGTCGCGCAGGACCTCCGGCAGCATCCGCAGCGGGAACCACAGGCCCGACAGGAACGCCATCGGCAAGTACACCAGGTTGAGCAGGCCGGGCGCCGCCTGCCCCTTGATGACCGTACCGACGAGCAGGCCGATCGCGCAGAACGGGACCACGCCCAGCGCATCGGTGAGCAGCAGCCTGGCGACCTGCGCCGCGGTCAGCGGCACGTGCGCCAGGAACAGCGCCATGAGCACGAGCAGCACGCCGACGCCGATCGAGACCAGGATCGCCATCGCCAGCTTGCCGAGCAGGTACGCACCCGGCGGCATCGGCATCGCGCGCTTGAGGTCGAGCAGGCCGTTGTCGCGCTCGCTCGCCAGCGACACGCCGAAGCCGAACAGCCCCGGCGCCATCACCGCGAACGTGCTGTAGCTGCCGAGCAGGTAACGCGCGACTTCGACGGCGTTGTCGCCACGCGCCATGACGATGCCGAACATCAGGTAGAACACCGCCGGGAACAGCATGATCGGCAGCAGGAACGCCGGCTCGCGCAGGTAGCGCAGGATCTCGAAGCCGGCCTCGGCGAGGTAGGCGTGCAGCACGCGGCCCCGCGGCATTGGCAGGAGGGTGGTGTCGTTCATGCCGCTTCCTCCAGTCCGGCGCCGGCTTCGGCGCCCTCGGTGATTTCGGTGAAGGCCTCGGCCAGGCCCGCCGCGCGCACTTCGAGCGCATCGAGCGTGGGGTCGGCAGCCAGCAGGCGCCGCAGCAGCGCTTCGACCTGGTCGCTGTTGATCCACATCCGGTCGCCTTCGCGTCCGGCCTCCACCGTCTCCGGCCAGCGCTCGACTTCGCGCAGCTCCAGGCACGAGCGGCAGCGCACGCGCTTGACCGCGACCCGCGCCCGCAACTCGTCGACGCTGCCTTCGCTGACGACGCGCCCTCCTGCGAGCACGCAGACCCGGTCCGCAAGCGCTTCGGCCTCTTCCAGGTAGTGCGTGGTGAGGACCACCCCGCAACCTTCGCCGACGAGCTGGCGGATCGCGCGCCACAGTTTCTGCCGTGCCTGCAGGTCGAGCCCGACCGTCGGCTCGTCGAGGAACAGCAGCCGCGGGCGGCCGACCAGGGCGAGCGCGAACTGCACCCGCCGTTGCTGCCCGCCGGACAGCTTCGCGTAGCGCCGCGCGAGCAGGTCTTCGAGGCCGGCGATGGCCACGCATTCGTGCAAATCGCGGGGCGCCGGATAGTAGTGGCCCGCCTGGCGCAGCAGCTCGCCGACCTTGAGGGTCGGCGGCAGGCGCGCGTCCTGCAGCATCACCCCGATGTGGCGGCGCGCGCGGATGTCCTGCGGATCGCGCCCGAACAGCGCGACCACGCCCTTGTCCGGGCGCTGCAGCCCGAGCAGCAGCGACACCGCGGTGGTCTTCCCGGCCCCGTTCGGCCCGAGCAGCGCGAGCAACTCGCCGCCGCGCAGCGACAGGTCGATGCCGCGCAGCGCCTGGACCGGGCCGTATTGCTTGTGGACCCCGCGCAGCTGCGCGAGGGTCGGGGTACTGGCGTGGGTCATGCGGATCCTCCCTGGCATGCCGGCAGGATGGCCAGGCGCAGCGGCCATGGGCAGTCGCAGCCATCACCCCATCCGCATGACAGGCGTCACCTGACAGGTGGCCCGGCGCTGCGTAGCCTGAACGGGTGGAAGTGGCCCGCCCGCGCCCGCACACTAGGTCCCCCGCCCCACCCAAGACGGACGCATGAACTCATCCGCCGACCTGCTGAAGGAACTCCGCATCGACCGCAGCGCGCCGCCACCGCCGCCGCGCAAGGGCCTGTGGGTCGGTGCCGGCATCGCCGCGCTGGTGGTGCTGCTGCTGGCGCTGGCGGGCTGGTGGCTGTTCGGCCGCCCGGCGCCGGTGGAGGTGCGCACGGAGACGGCGGTGGCGATGGGCAGCGGCAGCCCGGCCGCCGCGTCGGTGCTGGACGCCACCGGCTACGTCGTCGCCCGGCGCATGGCCACGGTCTCGGCCAAGGTCACCGGCAAGGTCCGCGAGATCCTGATCGAGGAAGGCCAGCACGTGAGCGCCGGCCAGGTGATGGCCACGCTCGACCCGGTCGACGCCAATGCGCAGCGCGACCTCGCCGCCGCGCAACTGGCGGCGTCGCGCAGCCAGGTCGGCAGCGTCGAGGCGCAGCTGCGCGAAGCCGAGGCCAACGCGCGCCGCCTCGGCGCACTGGTGCAGCAGCAACTGGTCTCGAAGGCGCAGTACGACCAGGCGGTGGCCGAGCGCGACGCATTGCGCGCGCAGCTCGCGACCGCGCGGCGCAACGCGCAGGTCGCGCGCGACCAGCTCGACATCGCCCTGCTCGGCGTCGACCACACCATCGTCCGCGCGCCGTTCGACGGCGTGGTGATCGCCAAGGCCGCGCAGCCCGGCGAGATCGTCTCGCCGCTGTCCGCGGGCGGCGGCTTCACCCGCACCGGCATCGGCACCATCGTGGACATGGATTCGCTGGAGATCGAGGTGGACGTCGGCGAGTCGTACATCGGCCGGGTCAAGCCGGGCATGCCGGTGCAGGCGACGCTGAACGCCTATCCGGACTGGAAGATCCCTGCGCACGTGATCGCGATCATCCCGGCGGCCGACCGTGGCAAGGCCACGGTCAAGGTGCGCATCGCGCTGGACGAAAGGGACGAGCGCATCGTGCCGGACATGGGCGTGGCAGTGAGCTTCCTGGAGAAGCCGCAGGCCGCGCAGGAACAGGCGCCGCGCGGCGTGCGGGTGCCGGCCGCGGCGATCGTCGAGCGCGACGGCGAAGCGGTCGTATTCGTGCTCGCCGGCGACGGCGACGAAGTGGAACGGCGCGCGGTCGAGACCGGCCGCGCGGTCGGCAGCGGCGGGCGGCAGGTGCTGTCCGGACTGTCGGCAGGCGAAGCCGTGGTGCTCGACCCGCCGGCGACGCTGGCGGACGGGGCGGCGGTCACCGTCGCAGGGCAATAACCGACAACCAAGGGGCAAGGCACATGGCACTGGTCAGCATCCGCAACCTCACCAAGACCTACCAGCGCGGCCCGGAACGGGTCGACGTGCTGCACGGCCTGGACCTGGACATCGAACAGGGCGACTTCGTCGCGCTGATGGGCCCGTCGGGCTCCGGCAAGACCACGCTGCTGAACCTGATCGGCGGCCTGGACACGCCCAGCGGCGGCGAGATCACCATCGACGGGCAGCGCATCGACACCATGCGCGGCGGGCGCCTGGCGCACTGGCGCAGCCAGAACGTCGGCTACGTGTTCCAGTTCTACAACCTGATGCCGATGCTCAGCGCGCAGCGCAACGTCGAGCTGCCTCTGCTGCTGACCCACCTGTCCGGCGCCCAGCGCAAGCGCAATGCGGCGATCGCGCTGGAGCTGGTCGGCCTGGCCGACCGCAAATCGCACAAGCCCAACGAGCTGTCCGGCGGCCAGCAGCAGCGCGTCGCGATCGCCCGCGCGATCGTCTCCGACCCGACCCTGCTGATCTGCGACGAGCCCACCGGCGACCTCGACCGGCACTCGGCCGAGGAGATCCTGGGCCTGCTGCAGACCCTCAACCGCGAGCACGGCAAGACCATCGTGATGGTGACCCACGACCCGAAGGCCGCCGAGTACGCCAGCCACACCCTGCACCTCGACAAGGGCGTGCTGGTCGAGCAGGTCGGACACGCGGCCTGACGCGGGCACCGTCACGGGGGTATACATCATGAAATACATGCACCTGGTCTGGGCGGCGCTGTTCCGGCGCAAGACCCGCACCTTCCTCACCCTGATCTCGATCCTGGCCGCGTTCCTGCTGTTCGGCCTGCTCGACGGCGTGCGCAGCAGCTTCGAGCAGGCGGGCCAGACCGCCAACGGCGCGCAGCGGCTGCAGACCCAGTCGCGGCTGTCGTTCATCCAGACCCTGCCGATCTCGCTGTATCCGCGGATCCAGCAGGTGGACGGGGTGAGCGCGGTGTCCTACGCGAGCTGGTTCGGCGGCGCGTACCGGGATCCGCGCAACCAGATCTTCAGTTTCGCGGTGGCGCCGAACTACCTCGACCTGTTCCCGGAGATGCAGGTGGATCCGGCCGAGCGGGCGAAATTCGAGGCGACCCGCACCGGCGTGCTGGTCGGCGAGAAGCTGATGCAGCGCTTCGGCTGGAAGGTCGGGCAGAAGCTGCCGCTGCAGTCGCTGATCTTCCCGAACGCCGACGGCAGCAAGAACTGGACCTTCGACATCGTCGGCACGGTGCGCGTGTCCAAGGACGACTCGCAGGCCTGGTTCGACCAGATGCTGCTCATGCACTACAAGTACTTCGAGGAGTCCACGCCCTACGTGGACGGTGATGTCGGCTGGTACGTGAGCCGCGTGTCCGACGTGAACCAGGCCGACCGCATCGCCAAGGCGATCGACGCCCTCTCGGTGAACTCGGACCACGAGACCCGGACCATGACCGAGCAGGCGGCGGCGCAGTCGTGGATGAAGCAGCTCGCCGACATCGGCCTGATCGTCGGCTCGATCATGGGCGCGGTGTTCTTCACCCTGGTGCTGCTGACCGGCAACACCATGGCCCAGGCCGTGCGCGAGCGGATCCCGGAGCTGGCGGTGCTGAAGACCATCGGCTTCAGCGACGGCAGCGTGCTGGCGATGGTGCTGGCCGAGTCGGTGCTGCTGGTGCTGATCGGCGGCGTGCTCGGGGTGGCGCTGTCCACCGCCTTCGGCCCCGCGGTGGCGGGACTGACCCAGGGCGCGATCCAGATTCCTGCGCTGGGGCTGCAGGGCTGGTTGCAGGCGCTGGGCTGGATGGTCGCGATCGGCCTGGTCGTGGGCGCGCTGCCGGCGCTGCGCGCGATGCGCCTGAACATCGTCGATGCGCTGGCCGGACGCTGAGGAGACGACACCATGAACAAGCTCAAGGGATTCGCGCGCGGCCTTCTGATGGCGCTGGTGGTGGT
Source organism: Lysobacter sp. (assembly GCA_044464395.1). GTDB lineage: Bacteria > Pseudomonadota > Gammaproteobacteria > Xanthomonadales > Xanthomonadaceae > Cognatiluteimonas. The sequence goes on along the minus strand of JBIQLI010000001.1, from coordinate 87,790 downwards.
GGTCGGGCTGTATGCCTGGCTGGCCCTGCCCTGGTTCGTGCTGCTGCCGCTGGTGCTGGTGTTCGGCGCCTGGCTGCTGCTGACCCGGCGCGGCCGGCAGGCGGCGTCGGTGGCCCAGGTCGGCCTCAGCACGCTGCCACAGCGCATCGGCGCCTCGTCGGTGGTGGTGGTGGGCATCGCCGGTGTCGTCGCGGTGCTGGTCGCGCTGCTGGCCATGGCCGAGGGTTACCAGGACACGCTGCGCAAGTCCGGCTCGGAGGACACCGCGCTGGTGATGCGCGGCGCCTCCGCCGCCGAGGTGATGTCCACCCTCGACAACGCCAGCGTCAACGTCATCAGCCAGGCACCCGGCATCGCCCGCGACGCGGAGAACCGGCCCCTGGCCTCGCCGGAGCTGGTGGTCGCGGCGAACCTGCCGCTGCGCGACGGCGGCCCGGAGGACGAAGGCAGCGTGCAGCTGCGCGGCGTCGGCGGGCAGGCCTGGGCGGTGCACCCCAACGTCAGGGTCGTGGACGGGCGCAAGTTCGAGCCCGGGCGCCGCGAACTGATGGCGGGCGTCGGCGCGCAGCGCCAGTTCGCCGGCCTCACGCCCGGCACCGTGATCCACATGGGCAGCCAGGACTGGACCGTGGTCGGCGTGTTCGAGTCCGGCGACGCGCTGGAATCGGAACTGTGGGCCGACGCCGGCGTGGTCGCCTCGACCTACGAGCGCGGCAGCAGCCGCACCTCGGTGACGGTGAAGCTGGAGCGCGCCTCTGCGCTGAAGGGCTTCAAGGCCGCGCTGGCCGACGATCCGCGCCTGGACGTGGACGCCAAGACCACGCTCGAGTACTTCGCCGAGCAGTCCGAGGTGATGACCAAGGTGATCCGCTACGTCGGCATGGTGGTCGGCGCGATCATGGGCCTGGGCGCGGTGTTCGGCGCGCTGAACACCATGTTCGCGAGCGTCGCGGCGCGCATGCGCGAGATCGCGACGCTGCGCGCGATCGGCTTCCGCAGCGTGCCCGTGGTGGTCGCGGTGATGCTGGAGACGATGCTGCTGGCGCTGGCCGGCGGCGTGCTCGGCGGCGTGCTCGCGTGGCTGGTGTTCAACGGTTTCACCGCCTCGACCATGGCCGGCGGCGTGGGCCAACTCACCTTCAAGTTCCACGTGTCCGCGCCGGTGCTTTGGACAGGACTGAAGTGGGCGCTGGCGATCGGCTTCGTCGGCGGCCTGTTCCCGGCGGTGCGCGCGGCGCGGCTGCCCGTGACAGAGGCCCTGCGCGCGGCTTAGGCTGTCGGTCGGGGAGGAGTCCCGCCGGCACGCGCCGGCGGGGTTCCGATCGGTTCGACAAGCACTTCGGCCAGCGTGGGGGACAACATGGTTCAAAGCATGGAGCGCAGGCACTCCGGCCTGGGCATCGCCTCGTTCATCACCAGCCTCGTCGCGGGGCTGCTGACGTTCATCCTGATCGCGGCCGCCGCCATGATGGTGGCGTCCTCGCAAGGGACGTTCGACGAGACGTCGCCGGAGGCCGTGGGCCTCGGCCTGGGCATCATGGCCCTGCTGCTGGTGGAACTGGTGGCCGTCGGCCTCGGCATCGCGGGCTTGATGCAGAAGGAGCGGAAGAAGCTCTTCGCCATCCTCGGACTGGTCCTCTCCGGACTGGCCATCCTCGTCGTGCTGGCGTTGATGGCGATCGGCAACGCCGCCTGAGCGGGATCGCGCCGGACAACGGGCTCACGCGCCCCGGGCGACGCGGCCGGGCGCGCGCGAGCGCAGCAGGCCGTCGCTGGCATACAGCGCCAGCGCGGCCCAGATGAAACCGAAGCCGATCGCGCGCTCGCTGCCGAAGGGTTCGCCGAGCAGCAGCACGCCGCACAGCAGCTGCAGCGTCGGCGCGATGTACTGCAGCAGGCCGACCAGCGAGAACGGGATCCGCCGCACCGCGTCGGCGAAGCCGATCAGCGGCAGTGCGGTGAGCGCGCCGCCGAGGACCAGCAGGAAGCCGATCCACAGGCCCCAGCCCGGGGTGTCGCCATGGGCGATGAAGCCGCCGTCGCCGTGCGCCTCGCCCCACAGCAGCAGCGCCAGCGCCGGCAGGAACAGGTACAGGCTCTCGATGCCCAGGCCACGCACCGGCGGCACCCCGACCAGCTTGCGGACCAGGCCGTAGGTGCCAAACGAGGCCGCCAGCGACAGCGCGATCCACGGGAAGTCGCCGTAGTTGAGGGTCAGCCACAGCACGCCGCAGGTGGCGATGCCCACCGCCAGCCACTGCACCCGGTTGAGCCGCTCGCGCAACAACACCACGCCGAGGACCACGTTGAGCAGGGGATTGATGAAATAGCCCAGGCTGGTCTCGACCACGTGGCCGGCGTTGACCGCCCAGATGTACAGCCCCCAGTTGAACGCGATCAGGGTGCCGCTGAGCGCCAGCATCCACGGCGCGCGCGGGATCGCCAGGGTTTCGCGCAGCCAGCCGCGGCCGTACTTCCAGCCCAGCCAGGCGGCCACCAGCACCGTGCTCCAGACGATGCGGTGGGCGATGATCTCCAGCGACGGCACCGCCTTGAGCAGGTGCCAGTACAGCGGCATCACACCCCACAGCACGTAAGACGCGATGGCCACCCACACGCCGCGACGGTCCAGCGGCTGCGCGCTCATGCGCCCGCCGCTTCGCGTTCGAGCAGGCGCTGCTTCACCGGAAGCCCCCAGCGGTAACCGCCGAGGCTGCCGTCGCCGCGGACCACGCGGTGGCAGGGCACCAGCACCGCGACCTTGTTGCGGCCGCAGGCATTGGCGACGGCGCGGGCGCCGCGCGGATGCCCGAGCTGTGCGGCGAGTCCGGCGTAGCTCAGGGTCTGCCCGGCGGGAATCTTCATCAATGCGTCCCACACCTTCTTCTGGAATGCGGTGCCGACCAGGTCCAGCGGCACCTCGGCGGCGCGCCCGGCCAGGCGCTCGGCGACCGCGCGCAGGCGCGGCGCGAGGAACTCGTCGCGGCCGGCATCGACCCGCTGCAGCGTCGCGTTGGGGAATTCGTCGCGCAATTTCGATTCGAGCACGTCGGCGTTGTCGCCGAGCTCGACCATGCACACGCCGCGGCGGGTGGTCGCGACCAGGGCCAGGCCGAGCACGGTGTCCACCAGGCTCCAGCGGATGTCCTCGCCGGCGCCGCCGGCACGGAACCGTGCCGGGGTCATGCCCAGTTTCGCCGCGCCGTCCTCGTACACGCGCGAAGGCGAACCGTAGCCGGCGTCGTACAACGCGGCGCTGACCTCACGGCCGGCGCGCAACGCGGATTTCAGCGTGCCGAGCTTGCGCTGCGCGAGATATTCGGCCGGGCTGAGCCCGTAGCGCGCGGTGAAGCGCCGCTGCAGTTGGGTGGGGCCCAGGCCCACCGCGGCAGCCAGTTCCGCGAGCGTGGGCTCGCCGCCGTCCAGCAGCGCGCGGGCGCGCGCCAGGCGCGGGTCGTCGGTCTTGCTGGCGGAGGAGGGTGCGTTCATGGCGGAAACGATATCGGGCGCCTGGGGCGCCCGATATCCGGTTCTTGCTCATTTTATGCCTGGAAGGGCTGTCGCGGCTTCCGCCGCTCCCGCAAGGTGGGTCCACCGCAGGCTGTCTACTCGGCCCAGTGCAGGGCGCGGCCGGTTTCGGGGAGGACGATGCCGGCCAGCTTGGTGTCCTGCGCGAGCAGCGCGGTGGCGTCGGCGAGGATCGTCGCGGCCTCGCGCAGCAGCGGGTCCGGGCGCTCCTCGGCGGCCTTCTCGCGCGCGGCGTCCTTGACCACGTCGCGCTCGTTGGCCTGCAGGCCGTCGTCCGCGGCGACCTCGGCCAGCGGATCGAGCTTGAGGCCCAGTTCCTTGCGCTTGGCCTGGCGCGCCTCGCGCTTGGCGATGTTCTTCTCGCGCTCGGCGCGACGCTCGGCCTCGTTGAGCGAGACATAGCCCTTGGCGCTTTCCGCGCGGAATTCGGCCACGTCCTGCGCCCACCACTGGAACTCGAGGTTCTGCTTCACCCGCGCGTCGTGCAGTGCGTCGAGCTTGCCCAGCAGCGGGGTGAAGTTGCCGTAGCGCACGTGCTCGACCGGCGCGATCCGGGTCCACGGCAGCGCGTTGTCGTAAGTGCTCTCGCCAAACTCGGTCGCGTCCACGGTCACCGGGAAGGTGATGTCCGGCACCACGCCCTTGTTCTGGGTGCTGCTGCCGCCGGGCAGGAAGAACTGGGCGATGGTCAGCTTCACCTGGCCGAAGCGCGCGGTCTCGTTCGCAGGCCAGCGGTCCAGGTCCACCAGGTTCTGCACGGTGCCCTTGCCGAAGGTCGGCTCGCCGACGATGATCCCGCGGCCGTAGTCCTGGATCGCGCCGGCGAAGATCTCCGACGCGGACGCGGAGCCGCGGTTGACCAGCACCGCGAGCGGGCCGTCCCAGGCGACGCCGGGCTTGCGGTCCTTCTCGACGCTGACCCGGCCGCCGGATTCGCGCACCTGGACCACCGGGCCCTGATCGATGAACAGGCCGGTGAGTTCCACCGCCTCGGCCAGCGAACCGCCGCCGTTGTTGCGCAGGTCCATGACCACGCCGTCCACGCCCTGCTGCTTGAACTTGGCCAGCAGGCGGGCGACGTCGCGGGTGGCCGAGGCGTAGTCGTCGGCCTTGCTGCGGCGCGCGGCGAAGTCCTGGTAGAAGCCGGGCAGCTGGATCACGCCGATCCGGCGCGCCGGCATGTCGCCGCGCGCGGGAATGTCGAGCAGCTTGGACTTGGCCGCGTCCGCGGTCAGCTTGATCTTGTCGCGGACCAGGGTCACCCGCAGCGGCTTGCTATCCATGCCGGCCTCGGGCGGGATGATGTCCAGCCGCACCTTGGTGCCCTTCGGCCCCTTGATCTTCTCGACCACGTCGTCGATGCGCCAGCCGACCACGTCCTCCATCGGCCCGCTGTCGCCCTGGCCGACGCCGACGATGCGGTCGCCGGCCTCGAGCTTGCCGCTCTTGATCGCCGGGCCGCCGGGCAGCACTTCGCGGATCACCACCACGTCGTCCTGCTTCTGCAGCTGCGCGCCGATGCCTTCCAGCGACAGCGACATGGACTGGTTGAAGCGCTCGGCGGTGCGCGGGTCGAAATAGTCGGTGTGCGGGTCGATCGAGGCGGTGTAGGCGTTGAGGAAGCTGCGGAACGCGTCGGTGCCGTCGAGTTCGTCGACCGACTCGGCCAGGTTCGCGTAGCGCTTGTCGAGGGTCTTGCGGATCTCGTCCGGCTGCTTGCCGGCCAGCTTCAGGCGCAGCCAGTCGTTGCGCACCGACTGCTTCCAGACCTTGTCCAGTTCCGCGGCGCTGGCCGCCCACGGCGCGTCCTCGCGGTCGTACTGCCAGCGGTCGTTGCCGTCGAACCGGAAGATGTCCTGCTTCAGCAGGGCGCGGGCATAGGCGGCGCGCTCGTCCACGCGCTGCTTGTACAGCGCGAACATGGCGTAGGCCGGCTCCAGCTCGCCGGACTTGATCGCGTCGTCGAGCAGGGTCTTGTACTTCGCGAACTTCGCCACGTCCTGCGCGGTGAAGAACATCTTGCCGCCGTCCAGCGCGTCCAGGTAACGCTTGAAGATGTCCTGCGACAGCGCGTCGTCCAGCGCCTGCGGGCGGTAGGCGTAGCGGCTGTCGGAGAGCAGGCCGTGGACCAGCTTGGCGGTGGTGACCTGGTCGGGGTTCGGGCCGGTCCCGACTTCACCGGTCTGCCCGCCCGCGGCCGGGGTGCGCGCCATCAGCGCCAGGGGGACGGCCAGGGCCAGGACGAGGAGGCTGTTCTGCAGTTTCATCGGGACTCTCGCGGCCGCGCGGGCCGCCGTGGACGCTTCGAGGATGTGCCTGGGTTGGAGCCTCCGACAGTGCCGGAAGTTGCCAGCAGGCGCCAGTCCACTCTATAGGCCGGTGTGTTGCGGCGGGTGAACGCCGGGCAAAGCGTCGCGGCTTGCGCCGCTCCCACAGGGGGAGGAACCGGGCGGGTCAGGCGGCGCCGGCTTCGGCGGCCTGGCGGTCGGCGTGGTAGCTGGAGCGCACCAGCGGGCCGGAGGCGACGTGGCTGAACCCGAGCGCATGGCCGAACGCGGCCAGCGCCTGGAATTCATCCGGGGTCCAGTAGCGCAGCACCGGGTGGTGGTGCGGGCTGGGCTGCAGGTACTGGCCGATGGTGACCATGTCCACGTCGTGCGCGCGCAGGTCGCGCAGGGTCTGGTGCACCTGCTCCAGGGTCTCGCCCAGGCCCAGCATGATCCCGGACTTGGTCGGGATCGACGGGTGCTGCTGCTTGAACTTCTGCAGCAGGGTCAGCGACCACTGGTAATCCGCGCCCGGACGCACGTTGCGGTACAGCTCCGGCACCGTCTCGATGTTGTGGTTGAACACGTCCGGCGGGTTCGCCGCGAGGATGTCCAGCGCGCGCTCCATCCGTCCCTTGCCGCGGAAGTCCGGGGTCAGGATCTCGATCTTCGTGCCCGGGCTCATCTCGCGGATGGCACTGATGCAGTCGACGAAGTGGCCGGCACCGCCGTCGCGCAGGTCGTCGCGGTCGACGCTGGTCACCACCACGTAGCGCAGGCCCATGTCCTTCACGGTCTGCGCCAGATGCAGCGGCTCGGCCGGGTCCGGCGGCTTCGGCCGGCCATGGGCTACGTCGCAGAACGAGCAGCGCCGGGTGCAGACCTCGCCGAGGATCATGAAGGTGGCGGTGCCGTGGCCGAAGCACTCGTGGATGTTCGGGCAGCTCGCTTCCTCGCACACGGTGACCAGGCGGTTTTCGCGCAGCTTGGCCTTGAGCTTCTGCACCGCGTTGCCGCTGGGAATGCGCACGCGGATCCAGGACGGCTTGCGCAGCACCGGCGCGTCGGCGAAGGTCACCGGCGAGCGCGCGATCTTGTCGGCGCCGGCCTGGCGCGCGCCCGGCTCGAGCGGCGCGGGGTCCACGGTGGTGATCGGGATCGACCGGGGGCGCGCGGCCGCCGGGGCGTCGGGGGTGCTGCTCATGCCGCCATTGTCTCATCCGCGGCCCGGATGCGCAGGCCGAGGTTGGCCGCCAGTGCCCGCAGCAGCACCGGCTTCACCGCCTCCAGCCCGCCCGGGCCGCCCAGGTCGGCCATGGCCACCACCTCCAGACCGGCGTAGCCGCAGGGATTGATCCGGTGGAACGGCTCCAGGTCCATGGCGATGTTGAAGGCCAGCCCGTGGAAGCAGCAGCCGCGGCGGACCCGGATGCCGAGCGCGGCGACCTTGGCGCCATTGACGTAGACGCCGGGGGCGCCGTCCTTGCGGGCGCCCTCGATGTTCCATTCGGCCAGGGTGTCGATCACCGCCTGCTCGATCCGGCACACGTAGTCGCGCACGCCGATCTTCAGGCGGCGCAGGTCGAGCAGCGGGTAGGCCACGATCTGGCCGGGGCCGTGGTAGGTGACCTGGCCGCCGCGGTCGACGTGCAGCACCGGAATGTCGCCCGGGGCCAGCACGTGCTCGGGGCGGCCGGCCTGGCCGAGGGTGAACACCGGTTCGTGCTCGACCAGCCACAACTCGTCGGGCGTGGCCGCGTCACGCGCGTCGGTGAAGGCCTGCATCGCGCGCCAGACCGGCTCGTACGCCTTCCGGCCGAGGTCCCGCACCCTGCAATCGGGGACCGCTACAGCGTCCACTTCACCTCGGGATGGTTGCGCAGCACCGCGTGCGCGACTTCGTACTGCTCGCGCGATTCGGCGAGGAAGCTCAGGCGCACGGACACGAACTTGCCGCCGCTGGACTCGCGGGTGCTCACGGTCTCGCGCAGCACCTGCAGGTCGGCCGCTTCCAGCAGCGAGGGAATGATGTCCTCCAGGCCGCTGCCGGCCGGGCCCATCGCGGTGATCTCGAACTCGCCGGGGAACTGGAAGCCATGCTCGGGATTGTCGGATCGGATCTCCATCAGGCGGCCTCCGTCACTCCGATTCCCACCACATCCAGAACTCGTCCCACAGGCGGCCGAAGAATCCGGCCTCCTCGACCGCTTCCACCGCCACCAGCGGGCGCTCGGCGACCACCTTGCCGTCGAGCGACACCTTCACCGTGCCGATCCGCTGGCCCTTGCCGATCGGCGCGACCAGGGTCCGGGGCACGTCCATGGTCGGCTTGAGCTGCGCGTACTTGCCGCGCGGGGTGCTGACCAGCAGCGGCTCGGCCACGCCCAGTTGCACGGTGTCGGCCTCGCCCTTCCACACCTTCTGCGAGGCGATCGCCTGGCCCGGGTCGTACAGCTTGTGGGTCTCGTAGAAGCGGAAGCCCCAGTTGAGCAGCGCCTGCGAATTCGATGCCCGCGCGCGCTCGCTGGCGTCGCCCAGCACCACCGAGATCAGGCGCTGGTCGCCGCGCTTGGCCGAGGCCATCAGGCAATAGCCGGCGGCGGAGGTATGGCCGGTCTTGATCCCGTCCACCGACTTGTCGCGCCACAGCAGCACGTTGCGGTTGGGCTGGGTGATCGGCCCGACGGTGAATTCCTTGATCTTGTTGTACGAGTAGGCCTTGGGGAAGTCGCGGATCAGCGCACGGCCGAGCAACGCCAGGTCGTAGGCGGTGGAGTAGTGGCCCTCCTCCGGCAGCCCGTGCGGATTCATGAAGTGCGACTCGTTCATGCCGATGCGCTTGGCATAGGCGTTCATGAGCTGGGCGAAGGCTTCCTCGCTGCCGGCGACGTGCTCGGCCAGGGCGATCGCGGCATCGTTGCCGGACTGCACCACCATGCCTTTTTCCATTTCCACCAACGGCGCGGTCTGGTTGACCGGGAAGCCGCTGTAGCTGCCGTCGGTGCCGGCGCCGCCCTTGCGCCAGGCGTTCTCGGTCATCATCACCGGGTCGTTCTCGTGGATCTTGCCGGCGGCCATTTCCGCGGCGATCACGTACGAGGTCATGACCTTGGTGATGCTGGCCGGCTCGCGGCGCTCGTGGATGTTCTCGCCGGCAAGCACCTGGCCGGTGGCGTAGTCCATCAGCAACCACGCCGCGGCCTCCTTGGGCGCCGGCGCCGGCGGGATCGGCAGCGCATCGCTCAGCGCCGCCGGCTTCGGCGTCCCCGGCTGCGGCAGCGGCTGCTGGGCCTGGACGGCCAGGGCGACGGTCGCGAGGGCGGCGGCGAGGACGATCGACTTCTTCAAAGCGGGGCTCCGGCGTGAATGGGGGCGCAGCGGCGCCAAGGCACCAGTTTACTCGTGCACGGCTTGCGGCTGGCCAAATCCCAGACCCTGCAGGCGCGGGGCGAGTTCCGCCGCGGCCGCGGGATCGAGCGGGCCGACGCGCACGCGCCACACCCGCTGGCCATTGGAATCGCCGTCCACCACGCGGGAATTGGCGATGCCGGCGCCGCCGAGCGTCGCCAGCGCGCGCTCGGCGTTTTCACGCGAACTGAAGCTGGCCACCTGGAGGACGATGCCCGCCGCGGGCGGCGCATCCGCCACGACCGGTGCCGGCGACGGTCCGGAGGCCACCAGCGCCGCTTGCGGAGGCGGCGCATCGAGCGGCAACGCCTCGACCAGCGTGTCCATGCCGCTGGCCGGCGCCGGTTGCGGCGCGGCGGTCGCGACCGCGTCGTATTGCTGGTGCGCGTTCTCGCCGGGACTCAGGCCGACCACTTCCACCCTGGCGGTACCGGCGCGGTCGAGGCCGATCTTCACCGCCGCGGCGTAACTGAGGTCGATGATCCGGCCGTCGTGGAACGGGCCGCGGTCGTTCACCCGCACCACCACCGACTTGCCATTGGCCAGGTTGGTGACCCGCGCGTAGCTGGGCAGCGGCAATGTCTTGTGCGCGGCGGTGAAGGCGTACATGTCGTACACCTCGAGGTTGGACGTGCGGCGCCCGTGGAATTTCTTCCCGTAGTACGACGCGATGCCGGTCTCGTCGTAACCCTCGGCGCTGTCGAGCACGCGATAGGTCTTGCCCAGCACCTTGTAGGGCGAACGGTTGCCGTAGCGCGAGCGCGGCTCGGCGCGCACTTCCGGCTCCGGGATCAGGTCGACATCGGGGATGCCGCCGTCCGGCGCGCTGTCGCGGACGCCGGGCGCGTACAGGCCGCCCGGGGTGTAGTCGCCGCGCTTGGACAGGTCTTCCTGCGCCGGCGGATACGGCGAGACCTTGCGGCGCGGGCGGGCGTCGAACTCGCCGTGGTTCTCGATGATGACCTTGGTCGTCGGCGGCGGCGTCTTCGGCGGCGTGCTGCCGCAGGCGGACAGCAGGGTGGCGACCCCCGCGATGGCGAGCCAGCGTTCCCAGGCGCCCCCCTCGTTCATGCGCCGTCGCTTGCGGCGCCCGGCGCAGCGCCAATCCCGTCACGGATCGCCGTGGCGAGCTGGTGCACGGCCAGGGCGTACATCGGCGAGTGGTTGTAGCGGGTGATCACGTAGAAGTTCCGGTAGCCGATCCAGTCCTCGCGACCCTCGGCGCCCTGCAGCGTGACCAGCGTCGCCTGCTGGGTCGCGGGCACCGTCGGCTCGCCCTCGCGGGGGGTATACCCCAGCGCGGCGAGCTGCGCCAGCGTCCGCGACGGGGCGAGCCCGAGGTCCAGGTCCTCCGCATCCGCGCGGCGATCGGCGCGGGCCACGACCGGGGCGCCGCGCTGCCAGCCGTGGGCGACGAAGTAGTTGGCGATCGAGGCGAAGATGTCGTCGGTGTCGTTGAGCAGGTCGCGCACGCCGTCGCCGTCGCCGTCGCGGCCCCAGATGCGGTAGCTGGAGGGCATGAACTGGCCCCAGCCCATGGCCCCGGCATAGCTGCCCTTGAGCGCGGCCATCGCCAGGCCTTCCTCGCCGGACAGGGCGAACAGGTTGGCCAGCTCGGCGGCGAAGAACGGCGCGCGCTTGGGGTAGTGGAAGGCGAGCGTGTACAGCGCGTCCAGCACCCGGTAGTTGCCGGTGATGCGGCCGTAGCTGGTTTCCACGCCGATGATGGCGACGATGTACTCGGCCGGCACGCCGGTGTCCAGCGACACCCGCTCCAGCGCGTCGCGATGCTGCAGGTAGAACTCGCGGCCGCCGCCGATGCGGGCGTCGGTCATGAAGATCGGGCGGTAGTCAGCCCAGCTGCGGACCTTTTCCGCCGGGCGCGACATCGCGTCGAGGATCGACTGCTTCTTCTCCGCCTGTGCGAGCACCTCGCGCACCACCTGCGGATCGGCGCCGTAGTCGCGCTGTGCATAGGCGACGAAGTTGTCGATACGGGCGTCGAGCGACAACGCCGGATCGGTCACCGACGCCGGCGCCGGCGGCCGCTCCGGCTCCTTGGGCAACGGCGCCACCCGGGCCAGGTCGGGCTTCGTTTCCACCTGCCCGACCACGTTCCCCTGCACCGGCGTCGCGCACGCCGCCAGCACTCCCACCACCCCGGCAATGGCCACTTTTCTCAGCATCGGCCGAGCCTATCACGCACGGGGAAAAGGCGATTTAGCCACGGATGAACACGGATGACACGGATTAAAAAGCATATAGCCACAGATTTCACAGATGACACAGATCAAAGAGCAACAGCCGCTCGCCGGGTTCCCGCGACCCAATCTGTGTTCATCTGTGAAATCCGTGGCCAATAATGCTTTTCAGTGCCCATGCATCGGCTTGTGGGCGCGGACGGCCATGACGACGCCGAGGCCGGCGAGGAGGGAGACGGCGGAGGTGCCGCCGTAGCTGAGCAGGGGCATGGGCACGCCGACCACCGGCAGCAGGCCGGAGATCATGCCGCCGTTCACGATCACGTACACGAACAGGGCCAGGCCGAGGCTGCCCGCGAGCAGCCGCGAATAGCCGTCGCGCGCCTCGGCCGCGATCCACAGGCAGCGGCCGACGATGAACAGGTACAGCGCCAGCACCGTCGCCACCCCGACCCAGCCGAATTCCTCGCTGAGCACGGCGAAGATGAAATCGGTGGTGTGCTCGGGCAGGTAGTTCAGGTGCGACTGCGAGCCCTGCCCCCAGCCCTTGCCGGTAAGGCCGCCGGCGCCGATCGCGATCTTCGACTGGATGATGTTCCAGCCCGCGCCGAGCGGGTCGGACTCCGGGTCGAGGAAGGTCAGGATCCGGTCCTTCTGGTACGGCTGCAGCAGCCAGAACCAGGCCACCGGCGCCGCGGCCACCACCATGCCGGCGGCGGCGGTGAACCACCACCACGACAGCCCGGACAGGAACAGCACGAAGGCGCCGCTGACCGCAACCAGCATCGCCGTGCCGAAGTCCGGCTGCAGCAGGATCAGCAACGTCGGGATCGCCACGATCGCGATCGCGATCAGCACCGTGCCGAAGCGCGGCGGCAACGGTTCGCGGTTGAGGTACCAGGCCGCCATCATCGGCAGGGTCAGCTTCAGCAGTTCGGCCGGCTGGAAATAGAACACCTTGAGGTCGATCCAGTGCTTGCCGGAGCGGCCGGTGCCGATCGCCAGCACCAGCAGCAGCGGCAGCAGCGTCAGCAGGTAGGCCAGCGGGGTCGCGTTGCGCAACCGGTGCGGCGGCACCCGCGACAGCGCCCACGCCGCGCCGAAGCCGACCGCGTAGCGCGCGCCCTGGGCGATCACCAGCTGCGGCGAATCGCCACCGGCGCTGTACAGCACCGCCAGGCCGATCGCCATCAGCGCGGCGAGCGCCACGCACAACGGCAGGTCGAGCGTGCGCAACACCCGCTCGGCGATGTCCGCCAGCCAGCGCAGGATCGCGTTCACGGCGTGGCCTCCGCGGGCGTGGTCTCGCTGGCGGCCTCGACACCGCGGAATGCCTCGACGCCGTTGACCGCACCCTCGACGTCGTCGAAGGAGACCACCGGCCCGGGCTCGCCCTCGGGCTGGCCTTCGCCCAGCTGTACCGGCTCGGGCATCTTGCCGAGGATCCAGGCGTCCATGATCTTGCGCGCGATCGGCGCCGCGGTGCTGGAGCCGAAACCGCCATGCTCGACCGCCACCGCAACCGCGATCGTCGGGTTGTCCGCGGGCGCGTAGCCGATGAACCAGGCCTGGTGGCGCAGCGCCAGCGGAAGCTGGTGCGGATCGACGCTGACCGAACCCCGGCGGCTGACCTTCTGCGCGGTGCCGGTCTTGCCGGCGATCGGATAAGGCGAACCAAGCATTGCGTAATAGGCGGTGCCGCCGGGCTGGGTGGTCCCGAGCATGCCTTCCTGCACCGCGCGCACGTTGTCCGGATGCTCGCTGATCGTCTCAGGCCTCGGCTGCGGCAGCGGCTGCCACGGCGCGCGATAGCCGTCGCGACGATCCCGGGCCAGGTGCAGGCGGCGCAGGCGGCCGTCGTCCGCGATCGCCGCGGTCGCGCGCACGAGCTGCAGCGTGGTCGCCTTCCAGAAGCCCTGGCCGATGCCGGCGATCACGGTCTCGCCCAGGTACCAGGGCTCGCTGCTGTTCTTCCGCTTCCACTCCGGCGACGGCACGATTCCCACGTTCTCGCCGACCAGGTCGATGCCGCTCTTCTCGCCGAAGCCGTACTTGTGCATCCAGTCGGCCAGCGCCTCGATGCCCATGTCCATGGCGAGCTGGTAGTAATAGGTGTTGACCGACGCCGAGATGGACTTGCGCAGGTCGGTCCAGCCGTGGCCGCCGGCGTGCGAGTCGCGATAGCCGCGGCTCTGCCCGGGAATGTGGAACTCGCCGCTGGAGAACACCTTGTCCTCGGGCGTGCGCAGGCCGCTGTCGAGGCCGGCCAGGCCGATGAATGGCTTCACCGTCGAGCCCGGCGGCCCGCCGCCGAGCACGTTGCGGTTGAACAGCGGCCGCGACGGGTTGGTGGTGAGCGCCCGGTATTCCTTGTGCGAGATGCCGTTGACGAACAGGTTGGGGTCGTAGGCCGGCAGGCTGACCATCGCCAGGATCTCGCCGGTGCGCGGGTCCACCGCCACCGCCGAGCCGTCCATGTCGCCGAACGCGGTGACCATGGCCTTCTGCAGGTCCAGGTCGACCGACAGGCGCAGGTCCGCGCCGGGCGTCGCCGGCACCCGCCCGATCGTGCCCAGCGCGCGCCCTTCCACATTGGTCTCGATCCGCTCGTAGCCGATCTCGCCGCGCAGGATGTCGTCGTAGTAGCGCTCCAGCCCGGCCTTGCCGACGTGGGTGAACGCACTGTTGCCCTCGCCGAGGCGCTTCAGGTCGTCCTCGTCCACGCGCCCGACATAGCCGATGACGTGCGCGAACAGGGGGCCGTAGGGATAGCGCCGGTTGAGGTAGGGCACCAGCTCGACGCCGGGGAAGCGCCAGCGGTCGACCGCGAAACGCGCTGCCTCCTCGGCGTCCACCCGCGGCTTGAGGGTGATCGGGCGGAAGCGCTTCTGCGCCTTCACCGCCTTCCCGAAATCGGCGATGTCCTCGTCGTCGAGGGCGACGATGCGGCGCAGCGCCGGCAGCCATTGCTCGGCCGGCCCCGCCTCGAGCGGGGTCACGTCGAGCCGGTATGCGGGCACGTTGTCGGCCAGCACGCGGCCCTTGCGGTCGAGGATCAGGCCGCGCCCGGGCAGCACCGGCCGCAGCTTGACCCGGTTGGCCTCGGACTGCAGCGCGTAGTCGGCGTGGTCGACCACCTGCAGCTTGAAGTACCAGCCGGCCAGCCCGGCCAGCGACAGCACCACCAGGACGAAACCGAGCAGCGCGCGGCGCTTGAACTGCGCGGCTTCGGCCGCGGGCGACTTGAGCTGGCGGCGCCGCGGACCCATCGGTTCAGCCCCGCCCGCCGATGCGCATGCGGTCCAGCAGCACGAACATCGGCGGCCACAGGACCATCCCGATCAGCGGCGCCCACCAGAACGACCAGGGCAACAACGGTTCGCCCAGGGCCAGGTGCACCGCGGCGCCGACCACGCGGTCGTTGAGCAGCAGGCCGGCGAGCGCCAGGGCCTGCTGCGAGATCGGGAAGAAGCGCAGTTGCGCGCGGAAGCGCTGGACGATGAAGGCCATGATCGTCAGCCGCAACGCCTGTTCGCCGAGCAGGCTGCCGAAGACCAGGTCGGCGGCGAGCCCGATCGCGAAGGCGACGCCGAGGCCGACATGCTCCGGCGATTCGATCAGCCAGTAGACCAGCACCAGCGCCAGCCAGTTCGGCCGGTAGGGCTGCAGCCACACCGGCAGCGGCAGCAGGCCGAGCAGTAGCGCCACGACCAGGCTGGCCGGCAGCAGCCAGGGATGGCGGGTGCGGCTCATGGCGCCTCCTCGCGCAGCAGCAGGACGTCGCGGCCGCGGTCGAGTTGCGCCGCCGGCTCCAGCGTCCCGACCAGGAACGCATGGCTGTCGTCCGGGTGCAGTTCCACCACCGTGCCCACCGGGAAGCCGGCGAGGAAACGCCCGCCCAGGCCCGAGGTGATCAGCAGGTCGCCGACCTTGATGTCGCTGGACAGCGGAATGTTCGGCACTTCCAGGCGATCGCTGCGGCCCTTGCCGTAGGCCACCAGGCGCACGCCGGTGCGCGCCACCATCACCGGCACCGCGTGGTCCGGGTCGGTGAGCAGGAGCACGGTGGACGAGCCGGGCCGCACCGAGATGATCTGCCCGACCAGGCCGCCGGCGTCGATCACGCTCTGCCCGACGGCGACGCCGTCGCGCGCACCGGCGGCCAGCACCAGGCGCTGGCGGGTGGGGTCGAGGTCGATGTCGAGGATCGGCGCGAGTTGCGCCTCCACGCCGGCGCGGCGGTTGGCGCCGCCAAGCAGCTGGCGCAGGCGCGCGTTCTCGGCGGCGGCCGCCTGCAGCCGGGCGACCCGCGCGCCGCTGACCAGCAGCGCGTTGCGCAAGGTCCGGTTCTCGGCGATCAGGCCGGAGCGGGTGGCGGCATGTTCACTGAGTGCGTCGCCGACCCGGCCCGGCAGGCCGGCCAGCGACCACAGCGGCTGGGCCAGCACCGTGGCCCGCGCGCGCATCTCCGACAGCCAGCCCCCGCGGTGGTCGAGCACCAGCAGCGCGATCGAGATCGCGAGGTAGGCCAGCAACTTCAGGGTGCCGGCGATGTCGCCAGTGCGGGGGTTGGAGCCGGAGAAGGAAGGCACCGGTTACTCCGGCGCGAAGAACTCGTTCCCGTGCATGTCCACCAGTTCCAGCGCGCGGCCGCCGCCGCGGGCGACGCAGGTCAGCGGATCGTCGGCGACCTGCACGTGCAGGCCGGTCTCCTCGCTGATCAGGCGGTCCAGGTCGCGCAGCTGGGCGCCGCCCCCGGTGAGCACGATGCCGCGCTCGGCGACGTCGGCGCACAGTTCCGGCGGGGTCTGCTCCAGCGCCTGGCGGATCGCGGCGACGATGCCGGCCAACGGCTCGTGCAGCGCCTCGAGCACCTCGTTGGAGTTGATGCTGATCATCTTCGGCACGCCCTCGGCGAGGTGGCGGCCGGAGACCTCGATCTCGCGGACCTCGTCCTGCTTGTAGGCGCAGCCGATCTCGAGCTTGATCCGCTCGGCGGTGGCATCGCCGATCAGCATGCCGTGGGTGCGGCGGACGTAGGCGATGATGGATTCGTCGAAGCGGTCGCCGCCGATCCGCACCGACTGCGAGTAGACGATGCCGTTCAGCGCGATCACCGCCACCTCGGTGGTGCCGCCGCCGATGTCCACGACCATCGAGCCGCGGGCCTCGGTGACCGGCATGCCGGCGCCGATCGCGGCGGCCATCGGCTCCTCGATCAGGAACACCTCGCGGGCGCCGGCCTCCTCGGCCGATTCCTTGATCGCGCGGCGCTCCACCTGGGTGCTGCCGGCCGGCACGCACACCAGCACCCGCGGGCTCGGCCGCAGCATCCGCGACTTGTGCACCTTGCGGATGAAGTACTTGAGCATTTCCTCGGTATAGGTGAAGTCGGCGATGACGCCGTCCTTCATCGGCCGGATCGTGGTGATGTGGCCCGGGGTCCGGCCCAGCATCTGCTTGGCCTCGGTGCCGACCGCCGCGACCGAGCGGGAATTGCCCACCAGTCGGTCCTGGCGGACCGCGACCACCGACGGCTCGTTGAGCACGATGCCCTGCCCGCGGACGTAGATGAGGGTATTGGCCGTGCCGAGGTCGATCGACAGGTCGTTGGAAAACATGCCACGGAACTTCTTGAACATCGCGGAGGGGTGTCCGTCTGGGCGCGCGCGGAGGATGGGCTAGCCTAGCAAAAACTGGCTTGCGCGGGCGCCAGCCGGTAACCTGTCGCGCCGCCGGCAGATGCCGGTTCCGTGCACCCGGTCACGGCACCCCCCCACTCCACCCAGCCCCCGGCCGCGCCGGGCCACCCCGAGGCTTGCCCATGTCTGCGCTGATCTGCGGTTCCCTGGCCTACGACACCATCATGGTGTTCCCCGACCAGTTCAAGAACCACATCCTCCCGGACAAGGTGCACATCCTCAACGTGTCCTTCCTGGTCCCGCGGATGCGCCGCGAGTTCGGCGGCTGCGCCGGCAACATCGCCTACAACCTCAAGCTGCTGGGCGGCAACCCGGTGCCGATGGCCACGGTCGGCCAGGACTTCGGCCCCTACCGGGAGTACTTCGACGAGCTCGGCATCGACCTGTCGCGGGTGAAGGAGATCCCGGAGCTGTTCACCCCGCAGGCCTTCATCACCACCGACCACGACAACAACCAGATCACCGCCTTCCACCCGGGGGCGATGATGCGCTCGCACGAGAACCACGTCCGCGACGTGCCCGGCATCACCATCGGCATCGTCAGCCCGGACGGGCGCGAGGGCATGATCCAGAACGCGCGCGAGTTCGCCGAGGGCGGGATCCCCTTCATCTTCGATCCGGGCCAGGCGATGCCGCTGTTCAACGGGGCCGAGCTGCGCGAGTTCATCGAGCTGGCCGACTACGTGACGGTCAACGACTACGAGTCGAACCTGCTGCAGGAGCGCACCGGCTGGAACGAGAAGGCCATCGCCGGCAAGGTCAAGGCCTACATCACCACCCGCGGCCCGCACGGCGCGGTGATCCATGCCGACGGCAAGACCATGGAAGTGCCGCCGGCGCACGAGCGCCGCATCACCGACCCCACCGGTTGCGGCGACGCATTCCGCGCCGGCCTGATCTACGGCATCGAGCGCCAGTACGACTGGATGACCATCGGCCGCATCGGCAACCTGATGGGCGCGCTGAAGGTCGAGCACCCGGGCACCCAGAACCAGCGCTTCGACTTCGACGAATTCGCCGAACAGTTCAAGCAGCAGTTCGGCTACGCCCTCTGACCCCCGTAGAGCCGACCCATGGTCGGCTGCTTCGAGGTATTTCAGCCACAGATTTCACAGATTACACAGATAAAACGCAAAACCTTGCTCTTCTAATCTGTGTTATCTGTGAAATCTGTGGCTAAAAAAAGGCTCACCTGGGCATCTGGCTGCGATCCAGGCCGGACACTTCGAAGGTGGCGGTGCGGGTGCCGGTGGGTTTGACCGGGAATTCGACGGTGAAGGTCTTCGCGCCATCGAGCAGCTTCCAGACGGCGCGGTCGTCGTTGATGAACATGGCGATGGCGTCGTCCGTCTTCGGGCGCAGGCCGGACATCGACTTCGGCTTGCCGTCGTCGATCGTGACCTTGAGCTTGCAGCCGCCGTAGCAGTCGAAATCGCCGCGCTGGAGCACCAGGTAGGTGCTACGGCCCCAGTCAGGGTGGTCGCGCAGGATGAAACGCACCGGTTGCGGGCCGCTGCCGTCGATGTCCACTTCGTCCTTCGCGTAGATCGCCGCCGAAGACTGGGTGCCATCGCCTGCCGGCTGCCGCTGGTAGCTCCACAGCGCCGCCAGCCGGCGCTGCTCGCGCTCGGCGTCGGCCTTGGCAACGACGTCATCGAGGCGCGGCTTCACCCGCGCCGCGGCTTCGGTATCCGGGTACGTCGCCAGCAGCACTTCGCCCTGGGCCTTGGCGAGTTGCCAGTTGCCCTCCGCGACCGCCGCCTCGAACGCGCCTTCCGCCTGCTTCGCCGCATCCTCCGCGGCGGCGGCCCGGGCCGCCGCCTGTTCGGCGAGACGTTGTTCGCGGTTGCAGCCGGCGGCGACCAGCACCGCCGACGCAAGACCCGCGATGGCGAGTTGCCGCAGCAGCCTCACTGCGACTCGCCCTGCCCGCCCGCGGCCTTCTGTTCACCACGCGCGATCGCCGCTTCGACCGAACCGGTCGTGATCGGGTGGTAGCCCGGGCGCGCCTTGGCGAACACTTCCTTGGCGAACGCCAGGCCTTCCGGCGTCTGCACCAGGGCGTTGTAGATCGGCATGATCAGCTTGCGCCGGCCGACCCGCTGCATGAACTTGCCCATCTCCCCGTCGGCCGCGTGGTAGCCGCTGCGCACCGCCAGCGGGTACCAGCGCTGCGCGATCTCGCCGTTCGGCGTGCCGGTGAAGTGGTAGGCCTCGTCCAGCGCCTGCATCTGCTCGACCGTCAGGGTCTCGGGCATGCCTTCGATGAAGCGCACCCACTCCTGCGTGCTCCAGTTCGAGGTGACCTGGTCCGACGGCAGGGTGCCGGTGCCGGTCCAGCTGATCCGTGCGGCGTCCACCACCGCGAATCGCTGCGACTTCACCTGCGGCGCGTTGGCCGGGATGCCCGGCTCGTACAGCCACGCGTCGAATTCTTCCTGGGTGACCTTGCCCGGATGCTTCTCCAGCAGGTTCGCGATCGCGTAGTCGCGGAACTGCTCCGTGGAAATGCTCTGGAAGGCGAAATGGTCGAAATAGCCGCGCAGGAACGCGTCGAAGTCCTCGCGGCCGATCCGCTGCTCCAGGAACTGCATGAACCAGGCGCCCTTGGTGTAGACGGTGCCGGTGAGGTTGTGGTCGGGGTCGTCGAGATCGCCGGGCTTGATCGCCAGGCGCTGCAGCGGCTTGTTCTCGTCGGTGAACTCGTCCATCAGCTCGCCGCGGGCGATGGCGCTTTCCATGTCGGCCTGCTCCTTGCCGTACAGCGCCTCGACCAGCCGGTTCTCGACGTAGCTGGTCATACCCTCGTTGAGCCACGCATCGCGCGAGGTCGAGAACGTGACCAGGTTGCCGGACCAGCTGTGCGCCAGCTCATGCGCCACCAGCGAGACCAGCGACTTGTCGCCGACGATCACGGTCGGGGTGGCGAAGGTCAGGCGCGGGTTCTCCATGCCGCCGTACGGGAACGAGGGCGGCAGCACCAGGATGTCGTAGCGGCCCCAGCGGTAAGGGCCGTACAGCGACTCCGCGGTCTGGATCATCTTCTCGGTGTCCTCGAACTCCTTCTGCGCCTTGTCGACCATGGCCGGCTCCGCCCACACGCCGCTGCGCTCGGAAATCGGGCGGAACACCAGGTCGCCGGCGGCGATCGCCAGCAGGTAGGACGGGATCTTCTGCGGCATGGTGAAGCGGTAATCGCCGTCGCGCGCCGCCTGCGGATCGTTGTCCGCGCTCATCAGCACCATCGCGTTCTTCGGCGCGGTGACGTGGGCGGTGTAGGTGAAGCGCACCTGGGTAGTGTCCTGCAGCGGTACCCAGGAACGCGCGTGGATCTGCTGCGACTGGCTGAACATGAAGGGCTGCTTGCCGCCCTCGGTCATCGACGGCTCCAGCCACTGCAGGCCGGACGCCTGCGGCGAGGTCTCGTAGCTGACCCGGATGGTGGCGTTGCGCTCGGGCGAGTCGATGGTCAGCTTGCTGCCCAGCAACGGGTCGGCGTCGGCCAGCGCGTACTGCAGCGGCTGCCACTGTCCGTCCTTGCCGGCGCCCTCGACCTGCTTGATGGTCAGGTCGCGGGTGTCGAGCAGCAGCTGGGTGGCGTCGGGATCGAGCCAGTCCAGGGTGTAGGTGGCGGTGCCCGAGATCGTCTTGCGCTCGAAGTCGACCGCCAGGTCGAGCGCGAGCTCGGTGGTCTTCACCTTGTCGGGCTCGGCATAGGAATATTCGTCGTGGTTGGCCATGGCGGCGGCCTCGGCATCGGCGGTCGCCTCGGGGCCGGCGCCGGTGGCCTCGCCGGCCGGCGTGGCATCGCGGGCGCAGGAAGCCGCGGCCAGGGCGAAGGCGGCGGACAGCACGATCAGGAGCTTGCGCATCGGGAACGGACCTGTTGCGAAACGGATTGGCGAGTTTAGCGCCGCGCGCCAGGCGCTGCCGAACCGGACCCTGCCATTGGTCATGGCAACGGTCGGCCGGGTTCGCGCATCCCTTCCGGAAACCCCCACGGAAGCCACGATGACCGCACTCACCCTGCTTGCCGCCCTGCTGTTGTTCGCGCCCGCCATTCATGCACAACCGGTCACGACTGCCGCCGAGGGCAGGATTCCGCTGCTGCCCGACGGCATCGTGATCGACGGCCGGCTCGACGACGCCGCCTGGCAAGGCGCGCTGGTGCAGGAGGTCGGCTACGAGGTCCAGCCGGGTGACAATGTCCCCGCGCCGGTGAAGACCGTCGTGCGCATCGGCTACACGCCGGATGCGCTGTACGTGTCATTCCACGCGCTGGATCCCGAGCCGGGCAAGATCCGCGCGCACCTGCGCGACCGCGACGCGATGTTCAACGACGACTGGGTCGGCGTGTTCCTGGACACCTTCAACGACAACCGCCGCGGCTACGAACTGGTGTCCAATCCGCTCGGCGTGCAGGGCGACATCATCCGCGACGAGAGCAACCTTTCCAACCAGGAGGACTCCAGCTGGGACGGCTTGTGGGAGAGCGCCGGGCGGCTCACCGAAGAGGGCTACGACGTCGAGTTCCGGATCCCGTTCGCGACCCTGCGCTTCCCCAATGGTGGCGCCGAGCAACGCTGGGGCATTTCCCTGTTCCGCAACTGGCCGCGCGACAAGCGCCACCAGCTCGCCAGCCGCCCGGTGCCGCGCGATTCGAGCTGCTTCCAGTGCGAGTGGGGCGAATACGACGGCTTCGCCGGCGCGCGCCAGGGCCGCAACCTGGAGATCGTGCCGACCCTGACCATGGGTCGCACGCAGACCCGCGACGCCGCCGGCGCGGACTGGGGCCGCGGCGACAGCTTCATCGAGCCGGGCCTGGACGTGAGCTGGGCGCCGTCGCCGGCGATCACCCTCAACGCCACGATCAACCCGGACTTCTCCCAGGTCGAGACCGACCAGCTGCAGCTCAACTTCACCGACAGCTTCGCCCTGTTCTATCCGGAGAAGCGGCCCTTCTTCCTCGAGGGAGCGGACTACTTCACCAGCCAGTTCGACGTGCTCTACACCCGCCAGATCGCCGATCCGGACTATGGCCTGCGCGTCACCGGGCGCACCGGCAACGGCGCCTACGGCGCGATCATGGCGCGCGACGCCACCACCCTGGTGCTGGTGCCGGGCGTGCTCGGTTCACGCTTCCTGCAGCTCGACCAGGAAGCGGACGTGGCCGTGGGCCGCTACCGCTACGACTTCAACACCCATGTCAGCGTCGGCGCGATCGGCACGTTCCGGCGCGGAGACGACTACGCCAACGACGTGGCCGGGGTCGACGCGCGCTGGCAGCAGGGCTCGCATACCGCGACGGCGCAGATCCTGCACAGCCGGTCCGAGTACCCGGCGCAGGTCGTGGACAAGTACCGCGATGAACTCGGCGACGATCCCTCCCCCGCGGGCAACGCCTGGCGCGCGCAATACTCGTTCAGCAACCGCAACTGGGATTTCGACGCCTGGCACGAGGACATCGACCCCGGTTTCCGCGCGGACCTGGGGTTCGTCGGCCAGGTAGGCTACGACAAGTCGCTGGTCGGTGGCGGCCACACCTGGTACCGCGACGATGCCGCGTTCAACCGTTTCGACGTGTATGCCGACTTCGACGTCACCCACCGCTTCGACGGCCAGCTGCTGGAGCGCGAGTGGGAAGGCCAGGTCAGCACCCAGGGCCCGAAGCAGAGCAACCTGAGCCTGCACGGCATGACCCGCAAGCGCTTCTGGCAGGGCGTGCTGTTCGACGAGCACTACGTGGACGTCAACGCGAATTTCCGGCCCACGGGTAACCTGCAGGTCGGCGCCTACGCGCAGGTCGGCACGATGATCGACCTGGATGCGGTGGAGACCGGGCGCCGCACGATGCTCGAGCTGTGGGGCAACGCCAACATCGGCCGCGGCATCGCGCTGGACTGGGACCTGATCCGCCAGGCCATGCGCCGCGACGGCGGCACCGCCTTCGAGGCGCTGGTGCTCAATGCCGGTGGAAGCTGGCAGTTCACCCCGCGCCAGCGCCTGCGCCTGGTCCTGCAGGGCAGCGACGTGGACCGCGACGTGTCGCTGTACGCGGACCCGGTCGAGGCGCATTCGCGCGACTGGGCCACCCAGGCCGTGTACTCGTACAAGGTCAACCCGCGCACCGTGCTCTACGCCGGCGCCTCCTATGGCGCGTTCATGGACGACGAGCACCCCCACCTGTTCGGCAACACCCGCAGCGTCTTCCTGAAACTCAGCTACGGCTGGCAACCCTGACGCGAATGCCCTTCTCCCCGCCCGCGGGGAGAAGGTGCCCCGAAGGGGCGGATGAGGGGCGCTCTTGCTCTACAGCCGATACCCGGTGTGGATCGCCACGATCCCCGCACTCAAGTTGCTATAGGACACCCGCCCGAACCCCGCCCCCTCCATCATCCCCTTCAGCGCCTCCTGCGGCGGATGCTTGCGGATCGACTCGGCCAGGTACTGGTAGCTGCCCGCGTCGTGCGCGAACAGCCGCCCGAGTCGCGGCAGCACCTTGAAGGAGTGGAAGTCGTAGATCGGCTTGAACCAGTCCGCGGTCACTTCCGAAAACTCCAGCACGCGCGCCTGCCCGCCGACCTTCAGGACCCGATGCATTTCCCGCAAGGCGGCGTCCTTGTCGGTGACGTTGCGCAGGCCGAACGCGATGGTGACCAGATCGAAGCTGGCGTCCGGAAACGGCAGCGCCTCGGCGTTGCACTGCACGTACTCGAAGCCGCGCACGTTGCCGCGGTCGATCATGCGGTCGCGGCCGACGCGGAGCATGTCGCCGTTGATGTCGCCCAGGACCAGTCCGCCGGTGTCGCCGACGCGATCCTTCAGCAGCGCGGCGATGTCGCCGGTGCCGCCGGCCAGGTCGAGCACGCGGTCGCCCTTCGACACCTGCGCGGTCGCCACGAAGTAGCGCTTCCACAGCCGGTGGATCCCGAGCGACATCAGGTCGTTCATCAGGTCGTACTTGCCGGCAACCGAGGAGAACACCTCGCCGACCAGCTTCTGCTTCTGCGCGGTCGGGACCTCGCGGAAGCCGAAATGGGTGGTGCCGGGGTCGAGGGAAGGCTCGCTCATGCGCCGATTATCCCCCATTCCATGGGGTGGGCCGTGGCCGCGGATCGCCTATGCTGACGGCTGGTCCAAATGGAGCGCGCAGCATGTCCGCCACCCCCGACTACCCCGCCATGCTCGAGATCGCCATCGCCGAGGCCCGGCAGGGCCTGGCCGAGGGCGGCATTCCGATCGGCGCGGCCCTGTTCCATCGCGACGGGCGCCTGCTCGGCCGCGGCCACAACCGCCGCGTGCAGGAGGGCGACCCCTCGGTGCACGGCGAGACCGATGCGTTCCGCAAGGCCGGGCGCCAGCGCCGCTACAAGGACACGATCATGGTCACCACGCTGGCGCCGTGCTGGTACTGCAGCGGGCTGGTGCGGCAGTTCAACATCGGCACCGTCGTGGTGGGCGAGTCGGTGAATTTCCCGGGCGGGGTTGAGTGGCTGCGGGAGGCTGGCGTCGAGGTGGTGGACCTCAACGACGCACGCTGCATCCAGATGCTGGGGGACTGGATTGCGGCGAATCCCGAGGTGTGGAACGAGGATATCGGGGAGGATTGAGGCAGGCCGCGGGGCCCTGTCGCCCGGGTGGATCGGTCGCATGCCGTTCTTGTACATCTCCTGCCCTTCCTCAGTGGTAATCGACGATCGCCGTTAAACGTCAAACATTGGGGTGTACTGAAACGCGCCCCTCATCCGGCGCTTCGCGCCACCTTCTCCCCGCTTGCGGGGAGAAGGGAAAGGCGGGGCGCCCCTCAGCCCCGCTTGCGGGGAGAAGGGAGCTTCGCTAGAGGATGTAGCGGGAGAGGTCGGGGTCCTGGACGAGGTTGCCGAGGTGCTCGTCGACATAGGCGCGGTCGATGGTGATGGCGTCGCCATCGCGGTCGGGGGCCTCGTAGCTGAGGGTGTCGAGCAGGCGCTCGAGCACGGTGTGCAGGCGGCGGGCGCCGATGTTCTCCTGGCGCTCGTTGACCTGCGCGGCGATGTCGGCGAGGCGCTCGATCGCGTCGCGCGAGAAGTCCAGCTTCACGCCCTCGGTCTTCAGCAGCTCGACGTACTGCGTGGTCAGCGCCGCGCGCGGCTCGGTGAGGATGCGGACGAAGTCGTCCTTGCTCAGCGCGCCCAGTTCGACCCGGATCGGGAAGCGGCCCTGCATTTCCGGGATCAGGTCGCTCGGCTTGGCGAGGTGGAACGCGCCCGAGGCGATGAACAGGATGTGGTCGGTCTTGACTGGCCCGTACTTGGTGCTGACCGTGGACCCTTCCACCAGCGGCAGGAGGTCGCGCTGCACGCCTTCGCGGCTGACGTCCGCGCCCATGCCTTCGCTGCGCTTGGCGACCTTGTCGATCTCGTCGATGAAGACGATGCCGTGCTGCTCGCAGGCTTCGATCGCGGCCTCGCGCACTTCTTCCTCGTTGACGAGCTTGGCGGCCTCCTCCTCGATCAGGATCGGGCGCGCGGCAGCGATGGTCATGCGCCGCTTGTGGGTCTTGCCGCCGGAAATCTGCGAGAACATCTGCCGCAGCTGCTGGCCCATCTCCTCCATGCCGGGGGGCGCCATGATGTCCACGCCGACGTTGACCGCGGTCTCGATCTCGATCTCGCGGTTGTCCAGGGCACCGCTGCGCAGCTGCTTGCGCAGCTTGATCCGGGTCTCGCTCTCGACGTTGCGCTCGGCCGAGGGCTCGTCCTCCGCTTCTTCGGCCTTGAACCCGAACACGGTGGGCGCCTCGCGCCGCGGCAGCAACGCGTCGAGGATCCGGTCCTCGGCGTTCTCCTCCGCCTGGGTGCGCACGCGGGTCTTGGCCTGCTCGCGGTACATCTTGACCGCGGTGTCGGCGAGGTCGCGGATGATCTGCTCGACGTCCTTGCCGACGTAGCCCACCTCGGTGAAGCGGGTCGCCTCGACCTTCACGAACGGCGCGTTGGCGAGCGTGGCCAGGCGCCGCGCGATCTCGGTCTTGCCGACGCCGGTGGGGCCGATCATCAGGATGTTCTTCGGCATCACTTCGTCGCGCAGCCCCGGGTCGAGCTGCATCCGCCGCCAGCGGTTGCGCAGCGCGATCGCGACGGCGCGCTTGGCGTCCTGCTGGCCGACGATGTGCTTGTCCAGCTCCTGCACGATCTCGCGCGGGGTCATGGTCGCGGAGGTGTTCACCAGCTTCTGCATGCTCACAGCTCCTCGACCACGATGTTGCCGTTGGTGTAGATGCAGATGTCGCCGGCGATCTTCAACGCCTCGCTGGCGATCGCCTTCGCATCCAGTCCGGTGTGCGCGGCCAGGGCGCGCGCCGCGGCAAGCGCGTAGCTGCCGCCGGAGCCGATCGCGACCAGGCCGTCCTCGGGCTCGATCACGTCGCCGGTGCCGGAAACGACCAGCGAGGTTGCGGCGTCGGCGACCACCAGCAGCGCCTCGAGCTTCCCGAAGCGGCGCTCGGTACGCCAGTCCTTGGCAAGCTCGACCGCGGCGCGGGTGAGCTGGCCGTGCTTCTCGAGCTTGGCCTCGAACAGTTCGAACAGGGTGAAGGCGTCCGCGGCGGCACCGGCGAAGCCGGCCAGCACCTGGCCGTCGCGGCCGAGGCGCCGCACCTTGCGCGCATTGGCCTTCATCACCGTGTTGCCGAGGGTGACCTGGCCGTCGCCGGCCACCACCACCCGGCCGTTGCGGCGCACGGAGACGATGGTCGTGGCGTGGAAGGTGTCGGGGTTGCGACTGGGGTCCATGGGGGGCTCCCGGGGGCTGAATCCTCCATCTGGGGATGGGATCGCCGGGTCCCAACCCCCGGTCCCGTCCTTGCCGAGGGCAGCCGACCATGGGTCGGCTCTACGGGCTCTACGGCTTCCGCTTCGCCCGCGGGTGCGCGGCGTCGTAGACCTTGGCCAGGTGCTGGAAGTCCAGGTGGGTGTAGATCTGGGTGGTGGCGATGTCGGCGTGGCCGAGCAGCTCCTGCACGCCGCGCAGGTCGCCGGAGGATTCGAGCACGTGGCTGGCGAAGGAATGCCGCAGCAGATGCGGGTGCACGCGCTTGAACAGGCCCTGGCGCTTTGCGAGTTCGCGCAACCTCAGTTGCACCGCGCGCGGGGTGATCGGACCGTGGCGGCCGGGGAACACCGGCGCCTTGTCGTCGCCGGCGCCCGGCCCGGCGCGCCACTCGCGCAACGCCCTGCAGGCATGCGAGCCGACCGGCACGGTGCGCTGCTTGCTGCCCTTGCCGAGCACCGTCACCAGGCCATTGTCGAGGTCGAGGTCGCCCCAGCGCAGGTTGCACAGCTCCGAAAGGCGCAGTCCCGAGGAATAGAACAGCTCCAGCAGCGCGCGGTCGCGCAGTCCCAGCGGCACGTCGGTCGGCACTTCGACCAGTGCCTGCGCCTCGTCGGGATCCAGCACCTGCGGCAGCTTGCGCGGCGCCTTGGGCGCGCGCACCGCCGCTGCCGGATTGGCGACCACCAGGCCCTGCTTCAGCAGCCAGCGGTAGAAACTGCGCACCGCCGACAGACGCCGCTGCAGGCTCTTGGGCGACAGTCCACGGCGATGCTCCGCGGCGACGAAGGCGCGGACGTCCTCGCCTTCCAGCGCCTGCAATTCGCGCGCGTGCAATTCGGCCCACGCCTGCAACGCGGCGAGGTCGCGGCGGTAGCCGTCGAGGGTGTTCGGCGACATCCGCCGCTCGACCGCGAGGTGCTCGAGGAAGGCGTCGATCCGGGTCGCGCCCACGGCTGCCGCCCTATGCGTCGAACCGCTGCAGCGCGGTGGCCAGGGCCTCGGCCATCATCCGCAGGAACAGCGTGCCCATGCCCGGGTAGAAGCGGTTCGGATCGAGGCTGCCGACCGCGACCATGCCCAGCGCCGGGGTGCCCGCGGGCCCGATCATCGGCAACAGCGCGCTGGACTGCACCTCGGCCACGCGGTCGCCATACAGCAGGTGGTTCTTCTCCGGCTGCAGCCGCCCGCACAACGGTTCGCCCGCGGCCAGGCAATCGCGGAACGGATCCAGGCGCGTGTCGTCGCGCGCGATCACTTGCAGCCAGTCCACGTCGTCGAGGCCGGCCGTGTCGTCGAACAGGACCACGCGGACCAGGTCGCCCTGGAAGTCCTCGCTGAGCGAGGCGACCATCGCCCGCACCGTGTCCGCCGCGCTGGACTGCTTCATCAGTGCCAGGGTGAGCTGGTGCGTGCGCACCGCCAGGCGCTCGTTCTCCTGCGCGTTGGCGAACAGTTCGTGCAGGCGCCGCGACAGCTCGCGGTTCTTGTCGCGCAGCACTTCGAGCTGGTAGCTGGCCAGCGACGCCGCGGGCCCCTGCTCGCGCGGCACCACCATGCTCACCGCCAGGTCGGGGAACTGCTGCAGGAATTTCGGGTGGCGGCGCAGGAACGCGGCGACCTCGTGCGCGCCCAGCTTCTCCTCCGTGTGCCGCAGCCCCGGCTCCCGGATGGTCTCGCTCATGTGCACCACTCCCCTTCGAAAACGAATGCCGTCGGCCCGGCCATTGTGATCGGCGCGTCGTCGTCTTGCCAGCCGATGCGCAAGGTGCCCCCCGGCAGGGCGACGTCCACCTCGCGATCGACGCGGCCGCGGCGCATCAGCACCGCCGCCGCGGCGCAGGCGCCGCTGCCGCAGGCCAGGGTCTCGCCGGCCCCACGCTCGAACACGCGCAGGCGGATCCGCCCGCGTGACTCCACCTGGGCGAAGCCCACGTTCACCGATTCGGGAAACGCACCGCTGCGCTGCAGCGCCGGGCCCAGCGCCGCGACCGGCGCGGCCGCGACGTCGGCGACCTCGACCACCGCGTGCGGATTGCCGACCGCGACCGCGCCGAACGCCACTTGGCGCCCGTCGAGGTCGAGCCCGTATTCATCCTGCGCCTGCCCGATGCCCTGCAACGGAATCCGCGACGGCTCGAACACCGGCTTGCCCATCCCGATCCGGTAATGGCCCTCGCCCATCACCTCCACCGGGTGTGTCCCGGAAGGACTGTCGACGATGAAACGGTCGCCGAGCGCGGTGCCGTCGCGCACCAGCCAGGCGGCGACGCAGCGCGCGCCGTTGCCGCACTGGATCGCGGCGCTGCCGTCCGCATTCCAGATCCGGTACGACGCGACCGAACCCTCGCTGCGCGGCGGCTCGATGGTCAGGATCTGGTCGCAGCCCACGCCCTTGTGGCGGTCGCCTAGCGCGCGGCTGAGCGCGGCGTCCGGCGGCGGCGTGCCATCGCGCAGGTCGAGGACGACGAAGTCGTTGCCCGCGCCGTGCATCTTGCTGAAGCGCAGCGGCGGGCGCGGCGCGGTCGCCATCGATCAGGCGCCGTCGTCGCCGGTGTCCGGCGGCGGTGGAATCGCGTCGTCGTCGCCGACCTCGTCGGCGGGTGGCGGCAGCACCTCGGTGGCCGGTACCTGCTCCGGCGGGGTGAGGTCAGGCAGGGTCTCCTCCACCGGGGTCGGCGGCGGTTCGTCCGGCATCCGGACCAGCGGGCCCTTGTTGCCGCAGGCGGCAAGTGCCAGGGTCGCGGCGAGGGCGAGGATCGGCAACACGGGCATCGGCTTGTGCATGCGCGCGAGTGTAGCGCGGCCGCGTGCAGGCGGCGCTAGCGGCGGGGCTCCGGCCGGCGCCACAGCCACAGGTCGACCACTGCCATGATCGCGGTGCCGGTGGCGGCCATCCACCATTTCGGGGCGGTGAGGAACATGACCACGGCGGCCAGTGCCATCATCGCCGTCGCCAGCCACTTCGCCCGCCGGCTCACCGCGCCCTCGGCCTGCCAGTCGCGGATCATCGGCCCGAAGCGCCGGTGCGCGAGCAGCCAGGCGTGCAGCTTTTCCGAGCCGCGCGCGGCGGCATAGGCCGAGAGCAACACGAACGGCACCGTCGGCAGGCCGGGCACGACGATCCCGATCATGCCCAGGGCCAGCGCCGCCCAGGCCAGCAGCCACCACGCCCAGCGGAAGCGCGTGCCGGCCATCGCGCGGTGCCGCGGCGCCTAGCGCGCGGGCTGCGCGCCGACCCCGAGCTGGTCCAGCGCGAACGCGTACATCTCGGCCAGCTCGCGATAGCGGCGGAAGCGGCCGGACTTGCCGCCGTGGCCGGCGTCCATGTTGGTGCGGAACAGGATCGTGCGGCCGCCGGTGTCCACGTCGCGCAGCTTCGCCACGTACTTGGCCGGCTCCCAGTACTGCACCTGCGAGTCCCACAGCCCGGTGCCGACGAACATCGCCGGATAGGCCTGCGCCACCAGGTTGTCGTAAGGCGAATACGACAGCATGTAGTCGTAGTACTCGCGCTGCTCGGGGTTGCCCCACTCGTCGTACTCGTTGGTGGTCAGCGGGATCGACGGATCCAGCATCGTCGTCACCACGTCCACGAACGGCACCTGCGACAGGATCACCCGGTAGCGGTCGGGCGCCATGTTCGCCACCGCGCCCATCAGCAGGCCGCCGGCGCTGCCGCCGTAGGCCGCGACCCGGTCCTTCGCCGCATAGCCTTCGGCGACCAGGAAGTCGGTGACGTCGATGAAATCGGTGAAGGTGTTCTTCTTGTGCAGCAGCTTGCCCTGGTCGTACCAGGCCCGGCCCATTTCCTGGCCGCCGCGGATGTGGGCGATGGCGTAGGCCATGCCGCGGTCGAGCAGGCTGACCACCGGCAGGTTGAAGCCGGGATCCATCGAGTAGCCGTAGCTGCCGTAGGCGTACTGCAGCAGCGCCGCGGTGCCGTCCTTGCGGAAGCCCTTGCGGTAGACGATGGACACGGGAATCTTCGTGCCATCACGCGCCGTCGCCCACAGGCGCTCGGTCGTGTACCGGGAAGGGTCGTAGCCGATCACCGGCTGCTGCTTGAGCAGGCGGCGCTCGCCGGTTGCGGTGTTGACCTCGTAGGTCGTGGCCGGCGTGGTCAGCGAGGTGTAGCTGTAGCGCAGCCACGGGGTGTCGGGCTCGGAGTTGACGTCCAGGCCCATGGAATACGCGGGCTCGTCGGCGGCAACGTACTCTTCCCCATCGGCCTTGAGCAGGCGGATCCGCTCGAGCCCGCCGGAGCGCTCGCCGATCGCGATGAACGTGTCGAACAGGTCGTAGTCCTCGATGAACACGTCGTCGCGGTGCGGTACCAGGTCGGTCCACTGTGCGCGCGAAGTGGCATCGGTGGGCGCGGTCGCCAGCTTGAAGTTGGCCGCCGGCTTGCCGTCCGCGCCCGGCGCATTGGTCCGGATCACCCAGCGGTCGCCGAGATGGTCGGCCTGGTACTCGACGTCGCGCTCGCGCGGCGCGAACACGGTGAACTCGCGCGGGTCCGCGGCCGGCGCGCAGCGCATCTCGCTGGACACCGTGGAGCCGACCGAGATGCAGATGAAGCGGTCGTCGCGGGTGCGGTCGATGCCCATGTAGAAGCTGTCGTCCAGTTCCTCGTACACCAGCGGGTCGTCCGCCACCGGGGTGCCGAGCACGTGCTTGCGCACGCGCTTGGTCAGCAGGGTCTCCGGGTCGTTCTCGACATAGAACACGGTGCGGTTGTCGTCCGCCCACACCAGGTTCGGCGACACGCCGGTGATCACGTCCGGATAGGTCTCGCCGGTGGCGAGGTTGCGGAACCGGATCGTGTACTGGCGGCGGCCGACGTCGTCCTCGGCCCAGGCCAGGATCGAATTGTCGGGGGTGACGTCGTAGTCGCCGACGCTGAAGTAGTCCTTGCCGCGCGCCATCGCGTTGACGTCGAGCAGCACCTCTTCGCTCGCGGCCTCGTCGTAGTGGCCCAGCACGTCTGGCCGCCGCGCGTGGATCGGGTAGTCCTGCCCGGTCTCGTAGCGGGTGTAGTACCAGAAGCCGCGCTCGCGGTACGGCACCGAGCTGTCGTCCTGCTTGATCCGGCCGACGATCTCCTCGTACAGCGTCTCCTGCAGCGGGGCGAGCGGCGCCATCACCGTGTCGACGTAGGCGTTCTCCGCCTCGAGGTAGGCGAGCATCGCCGCATCCTTGCGGGTGTCGTCGCGCAGCCAGTAGTACGGATCCTCGCGGGTCGCGCCGAACGGCGCCGTCACCACGTGCGGCTTGCGGGCCACGTCGGGGGGCGGCGGAACGGCGTTGTCGGAGGCGTGGCTCGGCGTGGTCATCAGCAGCAGGGTCGCGAGGAGGAAGGGAGTGCGCATGGCGTCAGTCTGCCAGCTTGTCCCACAGGAACTGGTAGGTCAGCGCCCACAGGTGCGCCTGCTGGGCGTTGGTGGCACCGGCGCCGTGGCCGCCTTCGGTGTTCTCGTAGTAGCGCACGTCCTTGTTGGCCGCCAGCATCTTCGCCGCCATCTTGCGCGCGTGGCCGGGATGCACGCGGTCGTCGCGGGTGGTGGTCCAGATGAAAGTCGGCGGGTAGTCCTTCGACGCGTCGAACAGGTGGTACGGCGAGAAGGTGCGGATGTACTCCCAGTCGGCGGTGTCGGGGTCACCGTACTCGGCCATCCATGAAGCCCCCGCGAGCAGGTG
This sequence comes from Lysobacter sp., assembly GCA_044464395.1. GTDB lineage: Bacteria > Pseudomonadota > Gammaproteobacteria > Xanthomonadales > Xanthomonadaceae > Cognatiluteimonas. The sequence continues at coordinate 55,174 of JBIQLI010000001.1, read as the reverse complement.
GCTGTAGCGCTTCATGTCCAGCAGCGGCACCTGGATCACCACCGCGCCGAACAGCTCCGGATACTGGGTGAGCATGTTGCCGGTGAGCAGGCCGCCGTTGCTGCCGCCCATGATCCCGAGGTGCGCCGGCGAGGTGATGCCGTGGGCCACCAGTTCCTTGGCCACCGCAGCGAAGTCCTCGTAGGCCTTGTGCCGGTTCTGCTTCAGCGCGGCCTGGTGCCAGCGCGGCCCGTATTCGCCGCCGCCGCGGATGTTGGCGACGACATACACACCCCCCTTCTCGAGCCAGCCCTTGCCCACGGTGCCGGAGTAGCCCGGGGTCAGCGAGACTTCGAAGCCGCCGTAGCCGTACAGCAGGGTCGGCTGCTTGCCGTCGTGCGGCACGCCCTTGCGGTGGACGATGAAGAACGGGATGCGGGTGCCGTCGGCGCTGGTCGCGAAGTGCTGCTCCTGGACCAGGCCGGAGGCGTCGAAGAACACCGGCATCGACTTCAGCAGTTCCGGCGGCTGGCCGATCTCGGCGATCGACAGCGTGGTCGGGGTCAGGTAGTCGGTGGCGGTCAGCCACACCGCGTCGCTCTCGTCCGCGTCCACCGCGCCGACACCGAGGGTGCCGAGCTGCGGCGCGCCGACGAACTCCGATTCGGCCCAGCCGTCGGCGCCCGGGGTGAGCACGCGCAAACGGTTCTTGACGTCGTCGAGGATGTTCAGCACCAGGTGCGACTTGGTCCAGGTGTAGCCGTCGAGCGAGGTCGTGTCGGTCGGCTCGAACAGCACTTCGAACTCGCGCTTGCCGGCCATGTAATCGTCGAAGTTCGCGGCCAGCAGCGAGCCGGCGGCATAGGTGGTGCCGCCGACGGTCATCGGATCGCGCGGCTGCAGCAGCAGCCAGTCCTTGTGCACCGACTTGTTGGCCGAGTTCGGCGCGTCGATCTTCACCAGCTGGCCGGCGTCGTCGAGCAGGTACAGCTCGTCGTTGTAGAAGGCGATGGTGCGGCTGACGAAGTTGCGCTCGTAGCCGGGCGTGTCGTCGTGGAACGCGGCGATGTACATGTCCTCGCCGGTGCCTTCATAGACGACTTCGGCGGATTCGAGCGGCGTCCCGCGCTTCCACTTCTTCGCGATCCGCGGATAGCCGGACGAGGTCATCGTGCCTTCACCGAAATCGGTGAACACGAACAACGTGTCGCGGTCGATCCAGCTGGTGCCGCCCTTGGCCTCGGGGCGGAAGAAGCCGCCTTCGACCCACTGCTTCGTGGTGAGGTCGAACTCGCGGCTGACGTCGGCGTCGGCGCCGCCGCGCGACAGCGCGATCAGGCAGCGCTCATAGGCTGGTTTCAGGCAGTCGGCCCCGTGCCACACCCAGTTCTCGCCCTCGGCCTTGTTCAGCGCGTCGAGGTCGATGATGGTCTCCCACTTGGGCTCGGCCTTGCGGTACTCCTCCAGCGTGGTGCGGCGCCACAGGCCGCGCTCGTGCTGCGCGTCCTTCCAGAAGTTGTAGTAGTAGTCGCCGATCTTCTGGACGCCCGGGATCTTCTCCTTCGAATCCAGGATCGCAAGGATGTCGGCCTCCAGCTGCTCGAAGCCGGGCGCGACCGCCAGCTCGGCGTCGGTGCGGGCGTTCTGCTGCCGCGCCCAGTCCAGCGCCTTGTCGCCGGTGACGTCCTCCAGCCAGAGGTAGGGATCGGTGTCGGCGGGGGCGTTGTCGGCCACGGTTGGCGTCTCCTGTTCGGTGGCCGCCTGGGCGGCGGCGTGGACCGGAACGGCGAAGGCGGCAGTCGAGGCGGCGACCAGGCCGGCGGCGGCAAGGGCGCGGCGGGCAGGCGTCAGCTTGGGCATGGAACGGCTCCGGTGGGGGTGCATGGCAAAGCCGCAACGCTATCAGACAACCCGCCCCCTGTAGAGCCGACCCATGGTCGGCTATCCCGGAGTCGCGGCAAATGAGATAGGCCCGCGGGAACCTGCCGGCGACCCTTCGAGGAGACCCGCCATGGCCCGCACTGCCCGTTCCCTGCCCGCCCCCGATCCGCGCCTGGACCTGGCGCTGCGCCGCATCGTCCTGGCCGGTGCCCTGCTGGTCCTGGCCTTGCCGGCCGCGCGCGGCGCCAGCCAATGGCTCGGCGCCTGGCCGCTGTGGCTGGTTGCGATGCCACTGTCGAGCCTGTGGGCGCTGCACGGGTTCGCGCTGCCGCGCTGGCGGCGGGTCGATGCATCGGGCGCGGGCGCACGGCCGCGTCGCCGGCGCGGGCCGCAGGCGCGGCGCCGGCGTCAGTACCCGGCGTCGTCGAGGGCGCTGGCCGCTTCCGCGCGACCCAGCGCGATCAGTTCCGCCGCACGCCAGAACTCGTAGAACTGCGCGGCGTCGCGCGGGATCCGCACCTCCACTCCGGGCGGATCCAGCGCGAGCTGCACCCGCGCGATGCGTCCCTGCATGGTGTCCAGCGACTCGGTCATGAGCTGCACGAACCCCATGCGCAGGCCACGGGCCTGGCGATCCTCATGCGTTCGCCCGCGGCGCAACGGCCACCAGCGGTGAGCGGGGGCGCCCCCTTCGGTCTCGGTCGCGGCCTGCTGTTCCTTCTCCCGCGGCGGGCCGTTGAGGTCCACCGCGATCACGGTGTCCGCGTCGGACATGCGCATCGCGGTCAGCGGCAGCGGCGCCAGCAGCCCGCCATCGACCAGTGGGCGACCGTTGACCACCTGCGGGGTGAACACGCCGGGAATCGCGAACGAGGCCCGCACCGCCTCCCACATGTCGCCCTGGCGCAGCCAAACCTCGCGATGCCGGGACAGGTCCACGGCCACCGCGGTGAAGTCGATCGGCAACTCCTCGATGCGCGGCGAGCCGCAGACCTCGCGCAGCGCATCGAGCAGGCGTTGCCCGGTGAACAGCGAGGAGCGGCCCCAACCCGGATCGAGCAGGCGCAGCATCGCGTTGCGATCCATGCCCAGCAGCCAGTCGCGGTAAGCGCCGAGCTTGCCGGCGGCGTGCAGGCCGCCGACCAGCGCGCCGATCGACGAACCGGCGATGGAGGTGATGCGCAGGCCGCGCGCCTCGATTTCCTCGATCACCCCGATCTGGGCCAGGCCGCGGGCACCGCCGGAGCCGAGCACGAGGCCGATCCGCGGGGCGCCGGTGTCCTCGCGCATCGCCCTAGCGGTCGTAGTTGGACAGCGCCAGCGCCAGCAGCGCCCGCGCCTGCTCGCGCAGCGAGGCGGGCTCGACGATCTCGGCGTCGGCGCCGTAATGCAGCACGTCCATCAGCAATTCGCGCGCGTTGCTGTAGGGCACCTTCAGTTCGTAGCGGCCGTCGGGCAGCCAGCGGCCCTGCTGCTGCGAATGCCAGTGCTCGTCGGCGACCCAGCGCGCGGCGCGCTCGTTGAACACGATGGTGGCCCAGCCCTTCGGCGGCCCCGAGAAGATGCCGTAGCTGCCGGACAGGTGCTCGTTGAGGGTGGCCTCGTCGATGTCGCGCGCGGTCGCATCGAGCATGCGCGCGCCGGAAATGCGGTCCACCGAGAAGCTGCGCAGGCCTTGCTTCTCCTGGTCCCAGGCGTCCAGGTACCAGTTGTCGCGGTAGTGGGTGATGCGCTGCGGCGAGACCGTGCGCCGGGTCTTCTCGCCGGTCGAGCGCGCGCGGTATTCGAAGGTGAGCTGCTTGCGCTCCAGCACCGCCGAGCACACGCAACGGAACACCGCCTCGTCCATGCGCCGGCCGCGGTGCGGGATGACCCGCACCCGCTCCACCGGCCAGCGCTTGGCCGCGCCGTCGCCGGAGTGCGAATGCTCGGCCAGCAGCTTGTCGATCCGCGCCTGCAGTGGTGCCAGTGCGCTGGACAGCATCCCGCCGCTGCTGCGCGCGAGCAGCTGTTGCGCGGCGAGCAGCGCGTGCAGTTCGTCGGAGGTCAGCCACAGGCCCGGCAGTTCGAAGCGGTCGGCCTCGTCCGGGTCGTAGCGGAACCCGGCCTCGCCGTCGCCGACCACCGGCGCCATCAGCGCATCGCGCAGGAACGCGAGGTCGCGGTACACGGTGGCGCGCGAGCAGCCGAGCTCGTCCTGCAGGCGCTTCACCGTCACCGGGTAGCGCGCCGCGCGCAGGGTGCGGTGCAGGGCGATGATGCGTTCGTAGCGGTCCATGCCGGGGATTATGGCGCGGGCGGGGGCAGGAATTCGCCGGCGCCGGCGGCGAGCAGCGCGTTGGCGACTTCCTCGCCCATGGCCTGCGGGTCGGCGGCGCTGCCCTCGGCGCTGGCGCGGACCAGGCGGCCGTCGCCGGCCGAGCCGACCAGGCCGTCGAGCCGCAGCCGGTCGCCCTGCAGTCGGGCCAGCGCCGCCACCGGGACGTGGCAACTGCCATGCAGCGCGCGGTTCATGGCGCGCTCGGCGCCGGTGCAGGTACGGGTCGGCGCGTGGTCGAGCACCGCGCACAAGGCCCGGGTGTCCGCATCGCCATCGCGGATCTCGACGGCGATCGCACCCTGCGCCGGGGCCGGCAGCCAGCGCGGCGCGTCCAGGCGCGCGCGGATCCGGGCGTCGAAGCCGAGGCGCGCCAGACCGGCGCAGGCCAGCACGATCGCCTCGTAGTCGCCGGCGTCGAGCTTGGCCAGGCGGGTGTTGACGTTGCCGCGCAGGTCCAGCAGCCGCAGGTCCGGGCGCAGTGCCCGCACTTGCGCCTGCCGCCGCAGCGAGGACGTGCCCACGCGCGCGCCCTCGGGCAATGCCTCCAGGCTTGCGTGGTCGTTGCTGACGAAGGCGTCGGCGTGGTCGGCGCGGGCGAGGATGGCGCCCAGGGCGAAGCCCGGCTCCAGTTCCATCGGCACGTCCTTGAGCGAATGCACCGCGCAATCGGCCTCGCCGCGCTGCATCGCCAGCTCCAGTTCCTTGAGGAACAGGCCCTTGCCGCCCAGGTCCGCCAGCGACCGGTCGAGCACCTGGTCGCCGCGGGTGCTCATCGGCACCAGCACGACTTCGAGCCCGGGATGCGCGGCGCGCAGGCGTGCGGCGACGTGCTCGGTCTGCCAGAGGGCGAGCGGGCTCTTGCGGGTGGCGATGCGGAGGGTGGCCATGCCGGGATTATCCCCTACGCGCAGCCGCGCCCGGGTGCGGCTAGCCGATCGCGAGCGCGCGCCGCAGCGGCGCAAGGCAGCGCCGGGACACCTCCAGCGGATGCGGGCCGTGGGCCAGCACCACCTGGGCGCCACCGTCCTCGCCGCGACGCAGCTCGACGATCTCGTGCCGCGCCACCAGGCAGTTGCGGTGGATGCGCACGAAGCGCTCGCCGAATTCCGACTCCAGCGCCTTCAGCGATTCCTCCACCAGGTCCTCGCCGCGGGCGTGGTGCACGACCACGTACTTTTCCTCGGCCTGGAAGTAGTGCACCTCCTCGACCGGGATCAGGCGCAAGCTGCCGCGCAGGCGCGCGCACAGGTGGGTGCGTTCGGCGGAATGCGCGGCCACGGCGTGGGCACGCCCGGCGGCGAAGGTGCGCACCCGATCCAGCGCCGCGGCCAGGCGCTCGGCGCGCACCGGCTTGACCAGGTAGTCGATCGCCTGGGCCTCGAACGCGGACAGCGCATGGGCATCGAACGCGGTGCAGAAGACCACCGCCGGGCGCGGCTCGAACGCGGCCAGGTGGCGCGCCGCCTCGAGCCCGTCGATGCCCGGCATGGCGATGTCGAGCAGCACCAGATCGGGGTCGTGCGCGGCGCAGGCTTGCAGCGCGGCATGGCCGTCGCCGGCCTCGGCGACCACCTCCGTGTCCGGCTGGTCGGCGAGCAACTGGCGCAGGCGCTCGCGGGCCAGCGGTTCGTCGTCGGCGATGACGATCCTCATGTCGGCACCCGCAATTCGCATTGATAGTAGCCCGGTTGCCGCTCGACCGTGAGCCCGGCGCGCGGCCCGAAGGCGTGCGCGAGGCGGTCGCCGATGCTGCGCTGCGCGTGGCGGGCGCCCTCGTGCCCCGCGCGGGCGCCGTCACGTTCCGGCACCGGGTTGCCTACCCTGATACGCAACAGCTCGCCGTCGCAGGCCAGTTCGATCGCCACCGTGCCGCCCTGGGGCAACCGCGCGACGCCGTGCAGCACCGCGTTCTCCACCAGCGGTTGCAGCACCAGCCGCGGCAGCGGCAGGTCCCACGGCAGCGGCTCGCGCTTGGTCCAGTCCACCTGCAGTCGCGAGCCGAGCCGCAAGCGCTCGATCGCGAGGTAGCGTTCGGCCAGTTCCACTTCCTCGCCCAGGCTGGAGCCCGCCTCGCCCGCACCGAGCGCTGCGCGGAACAGGTCCGACAGGTCGAGCAACGCGTGCTCCGCCAGCGCGGGATCGCGACGCACGATGCCGACGATCGCGTTGATGCTGTTGAACAGGAAATGCGGGCGGATCCTCGCCTGCAGCGCATCGGCCTGGGCTTGCGCGCTGGCGCGCACCTGCGCCTGCCAACCGTCGATCACGTAGAAGTAGCGCAGCACTACCGCGGTGATCAGCGCGGCGATCGCGGCACTGGCGCCGGCGAACTTGCCGAGCCCGACCTTGGACGGCACCAGGCCGTAGCCCAGCGCGCCGTCGAACTGGTGGACCAGCGCCGCGCCGACCAGCGCGACCAGCAGTGCGCAGGCCACCGCGGCGACACCGCCCAGCGCGCGCGGCAGGCGCGACAACGGCACGCGGGCCGCGCACAGCAGCACCGCGATCGACAGCGCCAGCCACAGCGCGAAGCAGCTTGCGGAGGCGAACTGGCCCGCGTTCCAGGCTTCGCCGCTGGGCGCGAGTGCGACCACCAGCACCACCAGCTCGGCGACCGCGAACAGCATCGCCAGCCGCGGCAGCCGGCACAGGTCCGGAAGCCAGGGCTCGCGGTCGCGGGCGTCGTCCATCAGCCCGCGGCGAAGCGCCGTTGCAGCCAGTCGCCGAGGTCGCGGATCTCGTCCGCGCACACCGCGTGCGGCATCGGGTAGCGATGCCATTCGACCTCGAAACCGAGTTCGCGCAACAGCGCCGCGCTGCGTTCGCCGGCGGCCGGCGGCACCACCGGATCCTGGCTGCCATGGGCCATGAACACCGGTTGCGCGGTGGCCCGCGACTGTAGGTCCGCGCGCGCCTGCGACGCCATCGGCAGGTAGGTGGACAGCGCGACCAGGCCAGCCAGCGGCTGGGTGCGGCGGATGCCGGCGGCCAGGGTGATGGCGCCGCCCTGCGAGAAGCCCGCGAGGATCAGACGCTGTGCCGGGATGCCGCGCTCGGCCTCGCGGGTGACCAGCGCCTCGACCTGGACGATCGATTCCAGCACCCCGGCGCTGTCGGCACGATCGCCGCCGGCCAGTTCATCGGCGCTGAAGTTGCGGATGTCGTACCAGGCGCGCATGCGCATGCCGTTGTTGATCGTGACCGGGCGCACCGGCGCATGCGGAAACACGAAGCGGATGGCGGGCCAGTCGCGCCGCACCAGCTCCGGAACGATCGGTGCGAAGTCGTGGCCGTCGGCGCCGAGGCCGTGCAGCCAGAGGATCGTCCATTGCGGGTCGGGCCCGGTGTCCTGTTCGACGGTCTGCAGCAGGTCCATGGGCACATTGTAGAGCCGACCCATGGTCGGCTGGTCCGCGCCGACCATGGGTCGGCTCTACAGCTCAGCCGCGCGCAGGCTCCGCGCCGATCCTGAAGCGGCACACGTGGCCGCCGCGAACGATGCATTCCATGTGATGGATGCGACGGCCGGTGGCCGCCTCCATGTAGGCGAGGTCGAACTTGCACACCTGCGGGTGCTGCCGCGCCAGCGCGTGGAACACGCAGTTGAATGCCTCCACCTGCCAATCGTCGCCGTGGCGCGCGACCGCGGCCTCGTAGCCGAGCCCGTCAAGGCGTTGCGCCAGCGCGCGGGCCAGCGCTTCCATGCCTTCTCCGGTCGACAGCGGCGCTTGCGTCGCCGCTACCGTGGCACCGAGTTCCTGCAGCATGGCGCCGACTTCGGCTTCGCCCAGGCGTGCGTGCAACTGCGACAGCAGGGCCGCGGCGATCGCACCGTAGTTGCGCGGGAAAAGCTCGCGCCCTTCCGCCGTCAGCACGTAGCGCGCCTGCGGCCGCCCGCCGGTGGCGACGGGTTGCGCGCGTTCCACCAGCCCGCGCACGGTCAGCGCGGTGAGGTGCTGGCGCACGGCGTTGTGGCTGACGCGCAAGCGCGCGCACAGGTCCTCGACGCCCAGTCCCTCGCGCGCCAGCAGCAACTGCCGGAGCAGCCGCTGCTGGGTGTCGCCGAAGCGCGCGAGGCCCTGGTGCATGGCTCAGCTCGCCTTGTCGGGGAACTGCTTGGCGATCGCGGCGGCCAGCGCGTCGGCGATCGAATTCATGTGCGTCTGCATTGCGTCCCACTCGGCCGCTTCGCCGGCGGTGTCGTCGGCCATGATCAGCTGGATCTGGCGGTTGTGGTGCGCGCCATGCGCCAGCAGCATGCCGCGCACGGCATCCTCGGGCAGGTTCGGATTCGCACTGGCGAGGAACCTGGCGATTTCACCCGCGTTGGCGCTCAGGTCGCCCATCGCGGCGGTCGCACCGGCCTGGTCGGCGTCGGCCTGCGCATCGGTGAGGGCCTTGACCGCGCCCCAGTGGCCGGCGAGGAGGGTCAGCAGCTGGTCGCCACCGGCTTCGCCGTAGAAGCCGGCCACGGCGCCGCTGATCTGCTTGGCGTTCTCGACCACCGCGTCGGCGGCCGCCTTGGCGCGCGCGTCGTCTCCGGCGTGCACGGCCATCGCGTAGTCGCGGGTATGGACGATGTGGCCATGCCACAGGTCGCGCATCGCGGCCTGCAGCTGCGGCGCGGGCGCGGTGGCCTGTTCGGCCTCCATCGCGTGGTCGGCCGCCGGTTCCGCGACGGCATCGGCCGCCATGGCGGCATCGAGGGATTCGGCGGCAGGAGCCGGTTCGTTGCAGGCGCAAAGCAGCGCCAGCGACACGGCAATGCCTAGGGGTTTGAGTGAAACGGACATTTCAGGGAGCTCCCGGTGATGTCGCACGACGCGACACCGGACAGCTTGGACGGACCCGACGCTACGCCCCAGGACGGTATGTGTAAAGCCGAATCCGACCGCGTGCCGGCCTCCGCGGATCAGCGCGCAGGAGCCTCGAGGAGATCGCGTACCTTCGGCTCCAGCGATTGCAGGCCCCAGGCCTTGCCCTCCTCGATCGCGGACTCCGCCGGCTGGCCTTCGATCCAGGCGGCGCGCAGGGCGGCCATGGCGCCGACCCGGTTGCCGCTGCCGCAATGGACCAGGACCGGCCCGCGCGCATCGCGCAGCAGCGAGTCGAAGGCTTCCACATTGCCGCGGGTCAGCGCATCGGCGCCGGCGATGGGCAGCGCGTCGTAGCTGATGCCGGCCTCGCGCATGGCGGCCGCTTCGTCGAAGTCCGGTGTCTCCGCGTCCAGGCTCAGGTCGACCACCTGGCGCACGCCCGCGGCGTGCAGCCGCGCCACGTCGCTCGCGTCCAGCCGGCCGGAGGTATAGATACCCGCCTCGGGCTGGCGCAGGTCCGGAAGCTGCAGCACGTTCGCTACGGGTGCCGCGGGATCGGCAGACCTCACTGCGGGCGGTGGCCCATCCACCTGGCTGCACGCGACCGACGCCAACAGGACAGCCGCGATGGGGAAAGCGCGTTTCATCGCCGTAGGCTAGCCGGGCAAAGGCCGCCCTACAATCGACCTCGAACGTCAGGGAGCCCTCGATGCCGAAGATCGATCCCGCGGCACTGCCCGTGCACACCGGCAGTGGCTATCCACCCCCGCATGACGCCGCCTGCGCCCAGCGCCAACGGGTGCGCCTGGGCGATGCAGCGGGACTGACCCAGTTCGGGGTCAACCGGCTGCGGCTGCCCCCTGGGACCTGGTCGAGCCAGCGCCATTGGCACAGTGGCGAGGACGAATTCGTGTACGTGCTGGAGGGGGAAGTGGTGCTGGTCACCGACGCGGGCGAGGAAGTGCTGCACGCGGGGGAGTGTGCCGGCTTTCCCGCGGGAGTCGCGAACGGCCACCACCTGCAGAATCGCGGCAGCGCCGATGCCGTGCTGCTGGAAGTCGGCAGCCGGCGGCCCGATGCCGACGCCGTCGAGTATCCGGACATCGACCTCAGGCTGGATGCCGGCGACCGCCGCTACCGGCACCGCGACGGCAGCCTGTACTGATGCGCCTTCGAGGAAGCTGCCACTGCGGTGCACTGCGTTTTACGCTTGAATGGCCGGGTGACCCCGAGGCACTGCCGGCACGCGCCTGCACGTGCACGTTCTGCACACGTCACGGTGCGGTGTGGACCGCGCACCCGCAAGCGGCCCTGTCCATCGATGTCGCCGCTCCGGCCCTGGTGTCGCGCTATGCGTTCGGGACCAGGACGGCGGAATTCCTGGTCTGCCGCCGTTGCGGCGCGGTGCCGGTGTGCATCAGCCGGATCGAGGGCCGGCTGCATGCGGTGGTCAACGTGAATACCCTCGAGGCCCCGACGCCCGCCTTCGAACGCGCGGCGGTGTCCTTCGACGGCGAGGCGACGGAAGCACGCCTGCGCCGCCGCACGGCGAACTGGATCGGGCGAGTGGAACTGCGGGAGGCATGAACATGCACGCTTGCGTGGAAAGCTTTTACGAGCCGGCGACCGCGACGTTCACCCACGTGGTGTACGACCGCGAAGGCGGCCACGCCGCGATCGTGGATCCGGTGCTCGACTTCGATGTCGCGGCGGCGCGTACCTCCACGGCCTCGGCGGACAAGGTCCTTGCCTTCGTACGCGGGAAGCGGCTCACGGTGGACTGGATCCTCGAGACCCACGCACACGCGGACCACATGACCGCTGCCGCGTACCTGAAGCGCGAAACCGGCGCGCCGGTCGCGATCGGGCGCGGCATCACCGCAGTGCAGGCGCGCTTCAAGGCGCTGTTCGGCCTGGAACCGGAATTCCCCACTGACGGCAGCCAGTTCGACCGCCTGTTCGACGATGGCGACACGTTCCGGATCGGCGCGCTGGAGGCGCGCACGGTCGCGACGCCGGGCCATACCGACGACAGCCTGACCTATGTCGTCGGCGACGCCGCGTTCGTCGGCGACACGATCTTCGCGCCCGAAACCGGCACCGCCCGCGCCGACTTCCCCGGCGGCGACGCGCGCAAGCTGTACCGCTCCATCCGCCGGCTGCTGGAGCTACCGCCGGGGACCCGCATGTTCCTGTGCCACGACTATCCGAAGGCGCGCGACCCGCGCGCCGAGACCTCGATCGACGACCAGCGCCGGCACAACATCCACGTCGGTGGCGACGCGGACGAAGACCAATACGTGCAGCTGCGCACCCAGCGGGACGCGCAGCTCCCGGTCCCCAGGCTGCTGCTCCCGGCGCTGCAGGTGAACATCCGCGCGGGCGAGCTGCCGCCGGCGGACGCCAATGGCATCCGTTACCTGCGCCTGCCGCTGAACCAGCTGCCCCAGCCGAAGTAAGCCCGGGATTCGTTCCAATTCTGGATCAATCCATTCTCCAAAATGGGGTTTGTTGCGACATGGGAACGACCGACACTGGTGGCATGCTTCCCGGAGACCCCACATGATCGAGCGTCGCCCCTTCGCAAGCCTCGGCGGAGCCAACCACGGCTGGCTCGACGCCAGGCACCATTTCTCCTTCGCCGAGTACCACGATCCGGCGCGCATCCACTGGGGCGCGCTGCGGGTGTGGAACGACGACACCATCCAGCCGGGCACCGGCTTTCCGCCGCATCCGCATGCGGACATGGAAATCATCACCTATGTCCGCGAGGGCGCGATCACCCACCAGGACAGCATGGGCAACAAGGGCCGCACCGAAGCCGGCGACGTCCAGGTAATGAGCGCGGGCAGCGGCGTGCGCCATGCCGAGTACAACCTCGAGCCGGGCGTCACCCGGATCTTCCAGATCTGGATCTTCCCGAACGAAAAGGGCGGCCAGCCGTCCTGGGGCGCGCGCCCGTTCCCGAAGGAGGACCGTTCCGGTCGCTTCGTCACCCTGGCCAGCGGCATCGCCGGCGACGGGGACGCGCTGCCGATCCGCACCGACGCGCGCGTGCTCGGCGCGACGCTCAAGGCCGGCGAAAGCACCGAGTACCGGTTCGCCGGTCCCGGCCGCTTTGGTTACCTGGTGCCGGCAAAGGGCAAGGTGGACGTCGACGGCGTGACCCTGGAGGCCCGCGACGGCGCCGCCATCCGCGAGCTGGACAGCATCCGCGTCACTGCGCTGGAAGATGCGGAGCTGGTGCTGGTCGACACCGCCGGTTGAGTTCGCACCGCCTACACCCTGCGCGCGGAAGATGACGGTTTCGGCCGCAATCGTCCGCCGCAGGCCCGGGCGCCAGAAGGAGGATTTCCATGAAGACCTACAACGTCGGTTACCTGATCGGCAGCATGGCCAGGGAATCGATCAACCGGAAACTGGCCGGGGCGCTGATCAAGCTCGCGCCGGAGCAGCTCAGGTTCCGCGAGATCCGCTTCGACGACCTGCCGATCTACAGCTACGACTACGACGCCGACTACCCGGAGGCGGGTCGCCGCTTCAAGAAGGACATCGAAAGTTCAGACGCGATCCTGATCGTGACCCCGGAGTACAACCGCTCGATCCCCGGCGGACTGAAGAACGCGATCGACTGGGCCAGCCGCCCCTGGGGCAAGAACTCCTTCGCGCACATTCCTTCGGGGGTGATCGGCACCTCGCCGGGCGCGATCGGCACCGCCGTCGGCCAGCAGCATTTGCGTAGCATCCTCGGCTTCCTCAATTCGCCGCAGATGAACGCGCCGGAAGCCTACATCCAGTTCAAGGAAGGCATGCTCAACGACGCCGGCGAGATCGCGGACGAATCCACGGCGAAATTCCTGCGCCACTACCTGGACGAATTCCACGAGTTCGTCGCGCGGGTGCTGACGGTGCTGCCGCGCGACGCTTGAGCGAGGCGCGGGCGGCTTGATCCGGGTCAACCCACGGCTTGCGCCTTGGGCGCAGACTCGATCCAGTCCCTTCGAAGGAGCCCGCCATGCATCCGTTTCCCCACGTCTATCGCGTCAGCGCGCGCGGCGCCGGCCAGGGCCGCGTGATCCTGGACACCGAGGGCGTCGAGCCGCTGGAATCGTCGGCGCCGGTCGAATTCGACGGCCCGGGCGACCGCTGGTCGCCGGAAACCCTCCTGCTGGCGGCGCTGGTCGACTGCTTCGTCCTGACTTTCCGTGCGGTGGCCCGCGCCGCGAAGCTGGAATGGAGCGAGCTGGTGGTATCGGTGGAAGGCACGCTGGACCGGCCGGAACGGGTCACGCAATTCACCGCTTTCACGCTGCACGCGCGACTGACGGTGGCACCCGGCACCGACCGCAGTGCCGCGGAAGCCGCACTGGCGCGCGCCGAGAAGGGTTGCCTGATTTCCAATTCGCTGAAGGCGCCGGTGCACTTGCAAACCGAGGTGCGCGAAGGCTGATCCCGCCGGCGCCGCAGCGCCATCGGCGACTATGATGGCGCCATGTGCCTGATCGCCATCGCCAGCGGACGGCATCCGGCGTACCCGCTGGTGCTGATCGCCAACCGCGACGAGCGGCATGCCCGCCCGGCCGCGCCGGCCGGCCCGGATCCTGGGTTCCCCGACGTCTACGGCGGCCGCGACCTCCTGCAGGGCGGGAGCTGGCTGCTGGCCTCGCGCCGCGGCCGGCTGGCGGCGGTCACCAACGTGCGCGTGCGGCCGCTGGATCGTGCGTTCCCCCGGTCACGCGGGGATCTGGTTCGCGGATTTGCAAGCAGCGACGCCGATGTCCCCAGGTGGCTCGACGCGCTCGCGCCGGATGCCGCGGCGTTCGGGCCGTTCAACCTGCTGCTGTGGGACGGGCGCGAACTGGCCTTCGCGGGCAATCACCCGCACTTCGTTCGCGAGGTGGTGGCGCCGGGACTGCACGCCGTGTCCAACGGCGCCTTCGACGCGCCCTGGCCGAAGAGCAACCTGGCCAGCCGCGCACTGGCCGCATGGATGGACAATGGCCTGCCGGCGGACGCGCGCAAGGCCGACGTGGCACCGTTGCTCGACGCGCTGGCCGATCGCACGCCGGCACCGGATGACGCGTTGCCCGACACCGGCGTCGGCCTGGAACTCGAGCGGCTGCTGTCGCCTCCGTTCGTACTGGATCCGCACTACGGCACGCGTTGCAGCACCGTCGTGCTGGTGCAACCGGACGGCATCCGCTTCGTCGAGCGGCGGTTCGATGCCGGAGGCAGCGCCATCGGCGAGAGCGATGCCTGGCTGCCGCGCGACGGCGGCTGAAGGAATGTGGGCCCACCAGGACTCGAACCTGGAACCAAGGGATTATGAGTCCCCTGCTCTAACCGATTGAGCTATAGGCCCCTCCCGCGATTATCACCTACCGGCAACAACTCGCGGCGAGCCAGCCGACCGTGGGTCGGCTCTACAGGTCGGCCTCGGGTTGCTCGGCTTCGGGCGTTGCCGTGGGTTGCGGCATCGCCACCGGGGTCGTCGGCGCGATCCGCCAGACGATGTTCGCCAGGTCGTCGGCGACGAGCAGCGCGCCGCGCGGATCGACCGCGACACCCACCGGGCGACCGAAGGTCTTGCCGCTCTCCGGATCGCGGAACCCGGTGGCGAAGTCCACCATGTCGCCGGACGGGCGGCCGTTGCGGAACGGCACGAACACCACCTTGTAGCCGGCCGGGTCGCTGCGGTTCCAGCTGCCGTGCATGCCGACGAACGCGCCGTCCGCGTAGCGCGCACCCATCGCCGGCGTGGAGAAATCCAGGCCGAGCGCCGCCACGTGCGCGCCCAGGCTGTAGTCGGGCTTCACCGCCGACGCGACCTTGTCCGGATCCTGCGGTTTCACCCGCGTGTCCACGTGCTGGCCCCAATAGCTGTACGGCCAGCCATAGAACGCGCCGTCGCGCACCGAGGTCAGGTAGTCCGGCACCAGGTTGTCGCCGAGCTCGTCGCGCTCGTTGACCACCGCGAACAACTGCCCGCTGCCGGGTTCGAACGCGAGCGCGGTCGGGTTGCGCAGGCCGGAAGCGAATTCGCGATGGCGGCGGGTCGCCGGATTCACTTCCCACACCACCGCGCGATCGACTTCCGCGGTCATGCCGCGCTCGGTGATGTTGCTGTTGGAGCCGATGCCCACGTACAGCAGGCCGTCCGGGCTGGCCGCCAGCGACTTGGTCCAGTGGTGGTTGATACGGCTGGGCAGGTCGGTGATCTTTTCCGGCGGCCCGCTCGCGCGGGTCTGCCCTTCGCTGTAATCGAAGCGGACCAGCGCGCCCTGCTCGGCGACATACAGCGCGTTGCCGATCAGCGCCAGGCCATAGGGCGCGTCGAGGTTTTCGGCGAACACGGTCTGCAGCTCATAGTTCCCGTCGCCGTCGGCATCGCGCAGCAGGGTGATGCGATTGCCACTCTCGACCGCGGTCGTGCCCGCGGCCTTGATCTTGCCGGCGATCACATCCTTCGGCTTGAGCTTGGGCGCATTGCCGCCGCGGCCCTCGGCGACGAGGATGTCGCCGTTCGGCAGCACCAGCATCTGCCGCGGGATCTTCAGCTCGGTAGCGATGGCGGTGACCGTGTAGCCCTCGGGCACGGTGGGCGTGCGATCGCCCCAGTCGGCCGGATCGGCGATCACCATGTCCGGCAGCAGGCCGCGTTGCGGCTCCGGCAATTGCGGATCCGGGCCGGTATCCGAAGGCGGCACCTCGCCGCCTCCGCCGCAGCCACCCGCGAAGGCGACGGCCAATCCCAGCAGCGCGAGCGACAGGCGCTTCACCGGACTTCCACCACGCGCGCGCCGGCGAACATTGCCCAGATCGCAGCCAGGGACAGCAGAGTCGCAAGCGCGGACAGGATCGGGCCTTCCGGCATCATCGCCCAGGCGTCCTTGGCGTGGACGAGCGCGCCCAGCAGGCCGCAGGCGAAGGTCGCCAGGACCAGCAGGAGCCGGAGCCAGCCGAGGCCGTCGCGACGACCGACCAGCAGCGCCCCGATCGCGCAGACCAGCGCGGCGCCGCAGAACACCAGCCCGCCGGCCAGCAGCCAGGAGGCGAAGTTCTGCCATTGGATGTCGTAGGTCTTCGCGTAGGCGATGTCGCTGAGCAGGGCGCCCAGGAACAGCGGCAGGGTGCCGGCCAACAGCACGGCATGCAGCGGATGCGGGTAACCACGGCGGACCGGTGGCGCGTTCACGCCGCCCAGCATTCCGCGGGCGGCGTCACGTTGTCGTGATGGGCGCCGTCGGCGCGGCGCGCGGAGGCCGGATCACGGCGCGGCATTGGTTGCCTCCGCACCAGCCTGCGCAAAGGCGGGGAAGGTCTCCGCCAGCGGTTTCGTTTCCGGCAGCACGTAGAACACGCCGCCCCGTTCGAACGCCGGGCTGACGACGCGCTGGTAGAACCCGGGCGCGACGTTGATGCAGCCGTGGGTGATGCGGTTGTCGTCGGGCGTCGGCGACGCCAGGCGTTCCGGGCGGCGCTCGGCCGGGACCCCGGTCGCGGTGGGATGCATCGATACCGCGGAGTCGTAGTCCACCCACAACACGCGCCCGGCGTCCTTCGATGGACCAAATCCGCCGACGAAACGGCCGGCGGGGGTGGTGCGGTCCCGGCCCGGGATTTCGCGCAGTGCGAGGCCGGCGACGCCGGGCGCCGAGTGGTCGCCGATCGCCGAACCGAACAACCCGGGTGCGGCGCCCAGTGGCCGCCCATCGCCGGCGAACACCAGGATCTGCGCCGCGGGCTTGTCGATGATCGCGAACGGATACCCGTGGTTGTCGCCGGTGGCGACCACCCAGCCCGCCAGTTCGATCACCGTCTCGGAGACCGCCTGCCCGGGCGGAAGCTGGTCCACCGCGGCCGCCGCTTGCGCGACCGCGTCCCCGGCCACCCCCGCGCAGGCGAGCGCCAACGCAAGCGCCAGCGCGCGACAACGGGGGCGGATTGCCGGGGTCGGCGGGATCAGGCCGCGCAAGGGCGATCAGCCCCGCGGTACGCGGCCCGGAGCCGTCTCGAGCGTGCGGACCCGGCCTTCGATCTGGTCCAGCCGCTGGTTGGCCCGGTCCGCCGACTGCCTGGCGGCATCGGCATTCTGCGCTGCGTCCTGCACCCGCGCGTCGAGCTGGTCGAGGCGCGTGTCGATCCTTGCGAAGTCGTCGTCGTAGGTGGCGCAGCCACCAAGGCCAACGAAGGCGACGATCGCCACGCCAAGCGTGCGCGCCATCGCCAGATGCTTCCTGGTCATGCCAACTCTCCTTTCGTCCGGTGACGATCGGAGACCTTGCACCGGGACCGGTGGTTGGCCCGTGAAGGCGGGCCGGCCGGTCAGTCGATGTCGAGGAACGAGCGCAGCTGCTCCGAGCGGCTCGGGTGGCGCAGCTTGCGCAGGGCCTTGGCCTCGATCTGGCGGATGCGCTCGCGGGTGACATCGAACTGCTTGCCGACTTCCTCGAGGGTGTGGTCGGTGTTCATGTCGATGCCGAAGCGCATGCGCAGCACCTTGGCCTCGCGCGGGGTCAGGCCCGCGAGGACCTCGCGCACCGTCTCCATGAGGTTGGTGTTGGTGGTCGCGTCGATCGGCGACTTGACGTTGGTGTCCTCGATGAAGTCGCCCAGGTGCGAGTCCTCGTCGTCGCCGATCGGGGTCTCCATGGAGATCGGCTCCTTGGCGATCTTCATGACCTTGCGGATCTTGTCCTCGGGCATGTCCATCTCCTTGGCCAGCTCCTCCGGCGTGGCCTCGCGGCCGAACTGCTGGAGCATCTGGCGGGAGATGCGGTTGAGCTTGTTGATCGTCTCGATCATGTGCACCGGGATGCGGATGGTGCGCGCCTGGTCGGCGATCGAGCGGGTGATCGCCTGGCGGATCCACCAGGTGGCGTAGGTCGAGAACTTGTAGCCGCGGCGGTATTCGAACTTGTCCACCGCCTTCATCAGGCCGATGTTGCCTTCCTGGATCAGGTCCAGGAACTGCAGACCGCGGTTGGTGTACTTCTTGGCGATGGAGATCACCAGGCGCAGGTTCGCCTCGACCATCTCCTTCTTCGCCTTGCGCGCCTTGGCCTCGCCGTAGGCCATCGCGCGGCTGATGTCCTTGAGGTCGGACAGGGTGACCATCATGCCCTTCTCGAGCGCGGCGATGCCTTCCTGCTCGGCGATGATCTGGTCCTTCACCTCGCGCAGGCCGCTCGACCACTTCTGCTTGCGCTTGAGGACGTCGTCCACCCAGTGCAGGTTGGTCTGGTTGCCGTCCCAGGCGCGGATGAATTCCTTGCGCGGCATCTTCGCCACGCGGGTCGACAGGTCGAGGATGCGGCGCTCGTGGTCCTTGATCGCGGACTGCACGTCGCGCAGGTTCTTCACCAGCGCGTCGGTCAACGGCAGCGGCAGCTTCAGGGTCATGAACAGCGCGGCCATGTCCTCGCGCAACTTCAGCACCGGCTTGGCGCCCGGGCCGTTCTTCGCGTAGGACTTCTGGAACTTCGCATACATCGAGGCGAGCTCGGACATGCGCCGCTCGACCTCGGCCGGATCCGGGCCGGTCGGGCCGGTGTCCTCGGTCTCGCTGCTGTCGTCGTCGTCCTCGTCCTCATCGGCGTCGTCGTCGCTGTCGCTGGCGGACTCTTCCTTGGCGGCGACCGGGGCCGGCGGTTCCGGCTCCTCGTCGAGCAGGTCGTTGAAGCCGACCACGAGCTCGGCCAGGCGCTTCTTGCCCGCCTTGTGCAGCTCGTAGTCCTCCAGCAGCATCGCCACCGAGCCCGGGAAGCTGGCCAGCGAGGACAGCATCTGGTTCAGGCCTTCCTCGATCCGCTTGGCGATGGCGATCTCGCCCTCGCGGGTCAGCAGCTCGACCGTGCCCATCTCGCGCATGTACATGCGCACTGGGTCGGTGGTGCGGCCGCCCTCGGTGTCCAGCGCGGACAGGGTGGCGGCGGCTTCCTCGGCGGCGGTGTCGTCGACGTCGCGGCCGCTGCCGGACTGGCCGGTCAGCAGCAGGGTCTCGACATCGGGCGCAACCTCGTGCACCTCGATGCCCATGCCGTTGATCATGCCGATGATGTCTTCGATCTGCTCCGGGTCGACCATGTCGTCGGGCAGGTGGTCGTTGACCTCGGCATAGGTCAGGTAGCCCTGCTCCAGGCCCTTGCTGATCAGTTGCTTGATGTCGGACTGCGGAGCTGCCGGACGTTCGTTGGCCATGGGGCTTGCCACCGGGGGATTGGAGACGGAAAGAACCCTGCATTATACCGGACGGGGGGTCCGCCCCGAACCGGTCATGGCTGCGGCGCAGGCCTCGGCTACGCCCGCAGCAGGAAGGTCACCGGGCCGTCATTGACCAGGCTGATGGCCATATGGGCACCAAAACGGCCGGTTTCCACCCCCAGGGGATGCATTTGCCGGCAGGTAGTGATCAATTGTTCGAACACCCGTTCAGCCGCGGTTGGGGCCATGGCGGTCGAAAAGCCCGGGCGCATCCCGGAGCGCGTGTCGGCGGCGAGGGTGAACTGGCTGACCAGAAGCAGGCCGCCGCCAGTGTCGGCCAACGAGCGGTTCATCCGCCCCTGGTCGTCGGGGAACACCCTGTAGCCAAGCAGGCGCCGGGCCATCCGCTCGACCTCGGCGTCGCCGTCCTGCGGCTCGATCCCCACCAGGGCCAGCAATCCCGGACCGATCGCACCGATGGTCTCTTCACCGACGGTGACCGAGGCATGGGTCACCCGCTGGATGAGCGCAAGCATCCCCGTATTGTATGGACCCGATGACACGCCTGGCCGCCACCTTCGCCTACTACGCCGCCGCCGCGCTGGCGCGCCTGCCCTGGGCGTGGCTCAACGCGCTCGGCGACGGCGTGGGCTGGCTGTGGCGGCGGATCGACGCCCGCGAGGCGCGGGTCGCACGGCGCAACCTGGAACTGGCGATGCCGTGGCTGGACGCCCGCCAGCGCGACGCGCTGCAGCGCAAGGTGCTGCGCACCACCGCGCGGCAGGCGCTGGAGACGCTGGTGTTCTGGACCCGGCCGATGCGGCGCAACCTGGCGCTGATCCGCGAGACCCACGGGACCGGGCTGCTCGACGCCGCGATCGGGGCCGGCCGCGGCGTGATCGTCGCCGCCCCGCACCACGGCAACTGGGAGCTGCTCAACCAGTGGCTGGTGCACCGCACGCCGATCGCGATCCTGTACCGGCCACCGGAGTCGGCCGTCGGCGAGGCCTTCCTGCGCCGCACCCGCGCCTGCGCCCGCGACCGCGTCACCCAGGTGCCGGCGGAAGGTGCGGCGGTGCGCAAGCTGCTGCGGCGGCTGCAGGAAGGCGGCGTGGTCGGGATCCTGCCGGACCAGCAGCCCAAGGCGGGCGAAGGCGTTTTCGCGCCGTTCTTCGGCAAGCCGGCGCTGACGATGCGCCTGCTGCCGCGGCTGGCAGCGTGCACCGGCGCGCCGGTGTTGTTCGCCTGGTGCGAACGGATCGAGGCGCCGGGGAGCGAGCCCACCTTCGCGCTGCACATCGAGGCGGCGCCGGCGGCGATCGCTTCGGAAGATCCAGTCGAGGCCGCCACCGCGCTCAATGCCGCGGTCGAATCGATCGCGCGGCGTGCGCCGGCGCAGTACCAGTGGACCTACAAGCGCTATACCCTGCGTCCGCCGGACAGCGGCGAAACCAATCCCTACCGCGACCTGGAGCGACACTGATGGACTGGCAGGCGCTGCCCCGCCCCGCGCGCGTACTTTCGATGGTGTCCGGGGCCGCGATCGGTGCCCTGGCCCTGTTCCCGGCCTTCTTCCTTGCCGCCGCGAGCGGCGCCGCCCAGCGGTGGTGGATCGTGCTTGCGGCGGCGCTGGCGGGGATCGTGGCCGGCCTGTGGCGCGGCGAGCGCGCCTGGCGCTACACCCACTGGCGCCTCGACGAGGCCGGCTTCACCCTGCGCCGCGGGCACCTGTGGCGGCGCGAGACGCTGGTGCCGCAGTCGCGCGTGCAGCACCTGGACCTGCGCCGCGGCCCGCTGCAGCGCCGCTTCGGCCTGGCCACGCTGGTGATCCACACCGCCGGCACGCGCCACAGCGAGGTCGTGGTGCGCGGGCTCGACGCCGAGGATGCGGAGCGGCTGCGCGACACCCTCGCGCGCCAGGTGGACGATGGCGACTGAGACCGGCGACGCGCCGGCCACCGCGCCGGACCGGCGACTGCATCCGCTGTCGTGGCTGTTCGTGCTGCTGGCGCAGGTGCGCCAGTTCATCGTCCCGCTGCTGGCGCTGGTGGTGTTCGGGCAGCGTGACGACGAGGCGCTGTGGCCGCTGGTCGGCGTCGGGGTGCTGGCGCTCGTGTCGGTCTGGCGCTACTTCACCTACCGCTACCGGATCGAGGCCGACAGCATCGTCATCCGCAGCGGACTGCTGCACCGGCACCTGCGCGAAGTGCCGTTCGCGCGGATCCACAACGTCGCGCTGCACCAGTCGGTGCTGCACCGCGTGTTCGACGTCGCCGAGGTGCGCCTGGAATCGGCGGGCGGGACCAAGCCCGAGGCACAGATGCAGGTGCTGAAGCTGGCCGACGCGATGGCGCTGGAGGCGCTGGTGCGGCGCCGCGCGGGCGCGGCGGCCGGCGCCGCCACGGCGGGCGCGGACACGTCCGCGGAAGACGCGGGCGAAACCCTGCTTGCGCTGCCGCCGATGGAGGTGCTGCGCCTGGGGCTGGTCTCCAACCGCGGCCTGCTGGTGCTGGGCGGCGGCTTCGCCGCGGTCTCGCAGTTCAACTCGCGCCTGCTCGGCACGCTGTTCGAGCAATGGGGGCAAGCGCTGTTCGGCTATGCCGAGGCGCACCAGTTCGACATCCAGGACTACCTGCTCGCGGGCACCAGCCTGGTGGTCGCCTTCATCGCGCTGCTGCGGCTGTTCTCGGTGCTGCTGGCGCTGCTGCAGTACTTCGGGTTCCGCCTCGAGGAGCACGGACGGCGGCTGACCGTTGTCCGCGGGCTGCTCACGCGCCTGCGCAGCAGCGTGCCGCGGCGCCGGATCCAGGCCTGGACGCTGGAAGAGAGCCTGACCCACCGGCTGCTGCGGCGGCGCAGCCTGCACGTGGACACCGCGGTCGGCGCGCAGCCGGGGCAGTCCGGGCGCGGCCTGCGCGACCTCGCGCCGATCGCCACCGCGCAGCAGTGCGACGCGCTGGTCCGGCACCTGGTGCCCCAGCTCGCCTGGCCGCCGGCGCAATGGCAGCCCCTGCATCCGCGCGCGTGGTTGCGGCTGGCGCTACCGGGCGTGCTGTTGGCGCTGGTGGTGGCCGCCGCGTTGTGCTGGAACTTCGGTGCCTGGGGCCTGCTCGCGCTGGCGTGGCTGCCCTGGAGCGTGTTCGTCGCCCGCCGCCATGCCGCGCACGCCGGCTATGCCTGCGAGGGCGAACTGGTCGCGCGCCGCGGCGGATGGTGGTCGCGGCACTGGCGCTTCGCCGAACTGGACAAGCTGCAGGCGCTGCAGCTGTGGCAGTCGCCGCTGGACCGGATGTTGGGCATGGCCACGCTGGGGCTCGACACCGCCGGCGCGGGCGCGCTGTCGCCGCCGTTGCGGCTGTACTACCTGCCCGAGGCCGACGCGCGCGCCCTGTTCGAACGGCTGGGCGCGGCGGTGGCGCGGCGGAAGTTGCGCTGGTGAGCGGCGCGACGGGCACGCTGCCGGTCAGCGGCGTGGTGATCGCACGCGACGAAGGCGACCGCATCGGCCGCTGCGTGGCGAGCCTGGCCGCGCTGTGCCGCGAGGTGATCGTGCTCGATTCCGGTTCGCGCGACGACACCGTGGCCGTGGCGACCGCCGCCGGCGCGCGGGTCGAGCAACAGGACTGGCTCGGCTTCGCCGCGCAGAAGAACGCGGCGATCGCGCGCGCGACCCAGCCGTGGGTGCTGCTGCTCGATGCCGACGAATGGCTCGGCGACGATGCCGCGCAGTGCCTGCGCGCGTTGTTCGCCGACGGCGCCGTGGAGCGCGCCGATGTCTGGCGGCTGCCGCGCCGCACCCACTACCTGGGCACCGCGCTCGACCACGGCGGCTGGGGCCGTGAGTGGGTGGAGCGCCTGTTCCGCCCCGAACTGCACTACCTGCCGGCCGAGGTGCACGAGAAGCTCGACCTGCGCGGGCGCACGCTGCAGCGGGTGGACGCGCGGATCGAGCACGACACCGCGCGCTCGGATGCGGAATACGCCGCCAAGCTCGACCGTTACGCCGCGCTCTGGGCGCGCCAGCGGCATGCCGCCGGCAAGCGTGCCGGCCGGCTTTCAGCGCCGCTGCACGCGGCGGCGTACTGGCTGAAGAACTTCATCCTGCGCGGCGGCTTCCTCGACGGCGGCAGCGCACCGCGCTACCACTGGCTGCATGCGCGGTATGTGTGGCGGAAGTACCGGGCGTTGCGGGAGCTTCAGAACCCTGCAACCTCGTAGGGCGGACCCATGGGCGGCTGGTCGCGGCTTCCGCCGCTCCAACAAGTCCGGGTCGCGGCGGCGGGCAGCAGCCACCAGCTGCGCCGGTTGGCGCCACCCAGCGGCACCGCGGCGGCCTGGTCGATGCACGGCAGCAGTGCGGTTTCCTGCGCCAGCAGCCAGCGCCTGCGCGGCGCCTCACGCTGCCAGGCAATGCCGCTGCGCATCTGCGCCTGCGGCGGCTCGCTGAAGCCGAAGGTCTCCACCGGCCGGTCCGCCATCAGCAGGTTCTGTTCGCGCCAGGCCACCAGCCCAAGCTCGCCGTCCGCACCGATGCGCGCACCCGCCTCGCGCATCAGGCTGGCCGAGGAGCTCGAGTCGGTCAGCAACGGATAGGCCACGAGGCCGTACAGCACCCAGGTGCCGGCCAGCATCGCCAGCATCGCCGGCACCGCGCGCGCGCGCCGCCCCCAGGCGACGCAGGCCAGCGCCCACGCCGCGATCGCAAGCAGCAGCCAGGCGCCTGCCGCGGTCTGCGCCCAGTCCAGGCCGCGATCGGTGACCAGGTTCTCCTCGAAACCGGGCGTGCCGGACAGCATCAACCCGCCAGCGACCAGCGCCAGTCCGCCGATGAACAGGGTGAAGCCGAGTGCGAGCCGCTGCGCGCCCACGCGGCGGACGATGCCCGGCAGCAGCGGACCGAGCGCGAGGCAGGCCATCGGCAGCGCCGGCAGAATGTAGACGTCGCGCTTGCCGCTGGGGATCGAGAAGAACAGCACCACCAGCACCCACCACGCCAGCGGCAGCAGGTAGCGCGGGTCGCGCCGGCGCAGCCGCCGCCACCAGGCCGGAATCGCCCACGGCAGCGCGAGCATCGCCGGCAGCCACATGCTCAGCATCACCTCCAGGTGGTACCAGGGCGGCTGCGGATGGTCCCAGGATTGCGCGTAGCGCTTCGCGGTCTGCCGGAACAGGATGTCGTCCATGTACGCGCGGTAGGCTGGATCCGGATGCTGGGTGGCGGCGAGCACCATTGGTACCAGCCACAGCGCCACCGCACCCAGGAACGCCATCGGCCCGATCCACGTGCGCCAGTTGCGCAAGGGGGCGCGCGCGCCCGGCCAGCCGCGCAACGCCGCGAACAGCCCAGGCAGCACCATCAGCAGCGCGAGCACGCCGACGCCCTTGGTGATCGTGCCCAGTCCCGCCGCGCACCAGCCCAGCGCCCACCAGCGCCACTGCGGCCGCGGGTCGCCGCGGCTGGCCAGGAAGAAGCGCAGGAAGGCGTAGTTGCCCAGGGTGATCCAGAAGGTCACCAGCGGATCGATCTGCGCCTTGCGCGACTGGTACACGAACTGCAGCGCGAACAGCAGCGCATACGCGGCATACAGGCCGACCCGCCGGTTCCACAGCCGGCGGCCGAGATCCTGCACGCACCACAACGTGCCCAGCGCCGCCAGCAGCGAGGGCAGCAGGAACGCGACCCGCCAGCTTCCGACCAGCTCGTAGGCCGTCGCCTGCAACCACATGAACAAGGGCGGCTTGTCCGAATACAGCTCGTGGCCGCGGTGCGGGAACAACCAGTCGCCACTTTCGACCATGTGCCTGGCGACCAGCGCGAAGCGCGGTTCGTCCGACGGCCACGGGTCGCGCAGGCCCAGCCCCGCGCCGATCACCAGCAGCGCGAGGATCCAGAACAGCCAGGTGTCGCGTCGGTCGCGGCGCTCGAACATCCCGGGAATCTTAATGGACCTCAGTCCCTGCAAAGGCGCGCATAGAAGAACCCGTCCATCCCCTCCTCCCCCGGGAACCGCTGCGACCCGTGCCCGGTGTCGTGGCCGAAGCGCGCGTCGAGCGGTGCCTGCCGGGCGCCGGGCGTGCGCGCAAGGAAGGCGGCAACCTGCGCATCGTTCTCGCGGCGCAGGATCGAACAGGTGGCATAGAGCAGCGTCCCGCCAGGCGCGAGCGTCGGCCACAGCGTGTCGAGCAATCGCGCCTGCACGGCGACCAGCGCCTCCACGTCCGACGCGCGGCGGTGCAGGAGGATGTCCGGATGGCGGCGGACGACACCGGTCGCGCTGCACGGCGCGTCGAGCAGGATCGCGTCGAACGGCACCCCGTCCCACCACTTGCCGACGTCCATCGCGTCCACCGCGCGCAGGCGCGCCTGCGCGTCGAGCCGCAGGCGCTGCAGGGTTTCGCGCACGCGTTCGAGCCGATCCGGCTCCACGTCCAGGGCCAGCAGGCGCAGGGCGGGGTCGCGCTCGAGCAGGTGCGCCGCCTTGCCGCCCGGCGCGGCGCAGGCATCGAGCACGCGCGCGCCGGGGACCGGTGCCAGCGCGTCTGCCACCAGCTGCGCGCTGCCGTCCTGCACCGACAGCTCGCCCTCCGCGAAGCCGGGCAACGCGGTCACGGGCACCGGTACGTCGAGCCGCAGCGCATCGGCGCAAGTCGGCACCGGCAACGCCTCGATGCCTGAGGCGCGCAGGCGCGCGGATATCGCGTCGCGGTCGCCGCGGCGGCGGTTCACCCGCAACCACATCGGCGCAGCCTGTGCGCTCGCGGCGACGATCGCCCCGACACGCCCCGGCCAGTCCTCGCCCAGGGCCGCCAGCAGCCAGGCGGGCCAGGCGTCTTCCGCGCTGCCCGCGGGCAGGCCCTCGCGCGAGGCCCGGCGCAGCAGCGCATTGACCAGTCCCGCCTGGTGCGCGCGCCCGAGCTCGCGCGCCGCCTCGACGGTGGCGGCCACGGCGGCGTGCGGGGGCAGGCGCAGGGCCTCCAGCTGGGCGAAGCCGGCGTACAGCAGCGCGCGCAACACCCCATCCCGGCGCCCCGGCGGCTTCGGCATCCATTGCGCCAGCGCGGCGCGGTAGCGCGCCTGGCCGCGCAGGCCGGCGAACACGATGGCCTCGAGCAGCGCGCGGTCACGGGTATCCTCGAAGCGCGGTAGGGGGGTGGCGAGTTCGTTGCGCAGCGAACGGCCCTGGTGCAGGACCGCATCCAGCGCCTGCGCGGCGGCGACGCGGACCGCGGCGCCGGAGGAGGCGCTCACGCGGGCTGCGGCAGCGGCCGCGCGTTCAGGTAATCGGCGGCGGTGATCGCGCGCCCACCTTCGCGTTGCAGCACGCGCAGGCGCAGCGCGCCCTCGCCGCAAGCGACGTCGATGCCTTCGCGCGAGGCCTGCAACACGCTGCCCGGCGGCGCGTCGTGCGCGAGGTCGAGCGCGACCGCGCCATGGATGCGCACCCGCTCGCCGGCCAGCGGCGCCTCGGCCATCGGCCACGGATTGAATGCGCGCACCTTGCGCGCCAGCACCTGCGCCGGCTGCGCCCAGTCGAGCTTCGCTTCGGCCTTGTCGAGCTTGTGCGCATAGGTCACGCCGGTGTCCGGCTGCGGCCGCGGCACCGGCTTCATGCCGGCGCGGAGCAGCCCGAGGCCGTCGGCCAGCACCTGCGCGCCGAGCGCGGCGAGGCGATCGTGCAGGTCGCCCGCGGTTTCGTTCTCGCCGATGCGCAGCGATTGCGAGAGCAGCACCGGACCGGTGTCCAGGCCTTTTTCCATCTGCATCAGGCAGACGCCGGTTTCGGTGTCGCCGGCCTCGATCGCGCGCTGGATCGGCGCCGCGCCGCGCCAGCGCGGCAGCAGCGAGGCGTGCACGTTCCAGCAACCATGCGCGGGAATCACGAGGATCTTCGACGGCAGCAGCAGCCCGTAGGCGACGACGACCACCAAGTCAGGCTGCAGCGCACGCAGCGCGTCGCGCGCGAGCTGCGACTTCAGCGACTCGGGTTGCAGCACGGGGATGCCGCGGGCCAGCGCCTCGCGCTTCACCGGCGAGGGCTGCAGGCCACGCCCGCGTCCGGCGGGGCGGTCGGGCTGGGTGTAGACGGCGACGACTTCGCCCTTCGCCGCGGCGGCGCGCAGCGAGGGCACGGCGAATTCGGGCGTGCCTGCGAAGACGATCCGCATCGGCGCCGCGGTCAGGCCGCGTGCTTGCGCTGCTTCGCCAGCTTCTTGCGCACCATCTCGCGCTTGAGCGCGGAGAGGTAGTCGACGAACAGCTTGCCGTCCAGGTGGTCCATCTCGTGCTGGATGCACACCGCCAGCAGGTCGTCGGCCTCCAGCTCGAACAGCTGGCCGTGGCGGTCCAGCGCGCGCACCTTGATCCGCGCCGAACGGGTCACGTCGGCATAGATGCCCGGCACCGACAGGCAGCCTTCCTGGCAGACCTGCTCGCCCTCGCTGGCGAGGATCTCCGGGTTCACGAACACCAGCGGCTGGTCCTTCTCCTCGGACACGTCGATCACCATGAACCGGCGGTGCACGTCCACCTGGCTGGCCGCCAGGCCGATGCCCGGGGCCGCGTACATGGTCTCGAACATGTCGTCGATCAGGGCCTGGGTCCCGGCCTCGGCCAGCCACGAGGGCTCGACCGGCGCCGCCTTGGTGCGCAGCCGGGGGTCGGGGAACTCGAGGATCGGGAGCAGGGCCATGGGAGCCTGGAAAAAGGGGTATCGGTCACATCCGCGCGCATGCGGGCGCCACGGAAGGGGCAATTGTAGCGCTTCGGCTTGCCCATGGCCTGAACCCTTGGGCTATATTGGCCCCGCTGCTGGCGGGGAAATTCCAAGGGGAGCAGGAAGATGGCCGCGAAGCTTGATCGCGTTTCGAAGACGGCGACCGGCCGGCGGGGGCGCCCTTGGCGTGCCTTGGCGGCCGCGGCGCTGCTGACCGTCGGCAGCTGGGTCGCCGCCCAGGACCTGCGCGCCGACCACCCGGAGACCTATGTCGTCCAGCGTGGCGACACGCTGTGGTCGATCGCTGCGAAGTTCCTGCAGCGGCCGTGGCTGTGGCCGGAAATCTGGCAGGCCAATCCGCAGATCGCCAATCCGCACGAAATCTACCCGGGCGACGTGATCTCGCTGGCCTATGGCGACCAGCCCGCGATCAAGCTCAGCCCGGGCCCGCGCGAGGCGCGCCCGATCACCGGCATCCCGCTGTCCGAGGTCGAGCCGTTCCTGAAGGACCTGCGCGTGGTCCAGGACTTCGAGCAGCTGCCCTACGTGGTCGGGCTCGAGCAGGACCGCCTGCGCGCCGGGCAGGGCCAGCTCGCCTACCTGCACGGCATGCCCGCGGCGGTCGGCCAGCGGGTGATGATCGTGCGCCCGACGCAGCGCTTCACCCGCCTCGACCGCGCGGACGCCTGCTGCGACATCTTCCGCGACGACGACCTCGACTTCCGCGGCCGGCGCACGCTCGACAGCGCCGACTTCTGGACCGACGTGCTGGTCCACGACAACGGCAAGGAACTGCTGGGCTACGAGCTCAAGCGCGTCGCCACCGGCACCATCACCCGCGACACGCCGGGGGGCATCGAAGCCAGCACCCTGCTGCTGGACGACGATTCGCTCGACGTGCGCGTCGGCGACCGCGTGCTCCCGGTGGAAGCCCAGCCCTACGACCTGAATTTCTTCCCGCACGCGCCGGCGCAAAGCTTCGAGTACGGCCGCGCGCGGGTGATGGCGGTGGCCGACATGCTCACCGTCGGCGGCCCGCACGACGTGGTCGCGCTCTCGGTCGGCGCCCGCGACGGCATCGACAACGGCACCGTGTTCTCGACCTGGCGGATGGGCAGCAACACCCCCGACGACATCCAGTACGGCCACGACCGCTCGCCCGACATGGTGCCGCTCAGCGGCCGCGTGCGGCTGCCGGACGAATTCGCCGGCCACGTGATGGTGTTCCGCACCTTCGAGCGGATGAGCTACGCGATCGTCATGGACAGTGTGAAGCCGACGCGTGTCGGGTTCGAGTTGAAGCATCCGGATGCGCCTTACTGAAAAGCGCCCCTCATCCGCCCCTTCGGGGCACCTTCTCCCCGCGGGCGGGGAGAGGGGAGGGAAATCCTGATATCGATCCGCGGCGGCGCCTGAGGGCGCCGTCGTCGTATCCGGCGCAGCATGCGCGCATGCTGCTGCCCCGACATCACCCCGACTACCCCGCGCTGCTGCAGCGCGCGCCGCATCCGCCCGACGTGCTGCACGTCGCCGGCGACCCGATGCTGCTGTGGCACCCCGCGGTGGCAATCGTCGGCAGCCGCGGACCCAGCGCCGCCGGCGCCGAGCACGCCCACGCCTTCGCCCGCGCCCTCGCCCGCGCCGGCTACTGCATCGTCAGCGGCCTCGCCGCCGGCATCGACGCCGCCGCGCACCGCGGCGCCCTCGCCGCGAACGGCCGCACCATCGCCGTCCTCGGCTGCGGCGTCGACGTCGTCTATCCGCCGCGCAATCGCGAGCTGCATGCCGAGATCGCCGCCAAAGGCGCCGTGGTCAGCGAATACCCGCCGGGCACGCCCGCGCGGCAAGGCCAGTTCCCGCGCCGCAACCGCATCGTCGCGGGCCTGACCCTGGGGACCGTCGTCATCGAGGCCGCGCTCCGCTCCGGGGCCCTGATCACCGCCCGCCTCGCCGCGGAGGCCGGCCGCGAGGTCTTCGCCTTGCCGGGCTCCATCCGCAACCCCAAGGCCCGCGGCTGCCATCGCCTGATCCGCGACGGTGCCGCCCTGGTCGAATCCCCCGAGGAAGTCCTCGCCGCCCTCTCCCCCCTCGCCCATTCCCTGGCCGATGCCCTGCGCGGGAGGCTGGCTTCGGCGGACGCGCTGGAAGGGCGGCGCCCCCCGGCGACGAGTCAAAACGCTCTCGAGGAGCCGGGGGGCACCGCCCTTCCAGCGCCCCCCGCGAACGAGGACCCCAAATACCAGAAGTTGTGGCAAGCCCTAGGCCACGACCCCACCAGTATGGATGCCCTCGCCGCCCGCACCGGATTGACGGCCGCCGAACTGTCCTCCATGCTCCTGCTCATGGAGCTGGATGGACACGTGGCGGTGGAGCACGGCCGCTATTCCCGCAAGCGCTGACCGGCAGAGGGAAATGAAAGAAAGCATCCTGGACGTCCTGCTTTACCTGTTCGAGCACTACTTCACCGACGACGCCGTTCCGCCCCCCGGGGAAGGGGCGTTCCCGGACCGGGAACAGCTCGCCAACGGCGCCCTCCTCGACGAACTGGCCCAGGCCGGCTTCAGCCCCGCCGAGATCCACAAGGCCTTCGACTGGCTGGGCGTGCTGGCCGAGCAGCGGCCCGCCAGCGGCGCGGCCCGCCCGAACGGCCCGACCCGCGTGTATTTCGGCCCGGAGCTGGACAAGCTCGACGTCGAGGGGCGCGGCTTCCTGATGTTCCTGGAGCAGCAGGGCGTGCTCGACGCCGACCAGCGCGAGCTGGTGCTGGACCGCGCGCTGGCCCTGGACCAGGACGAGCTCGACCTCGAGGACGTGAAGTGGGTCGTGCTGATGGTGCTGTTCAACCAGCCCGGCTCCGAGGCGGCCTACGCCTGGATGGAAACCCAGATGTACCTGGACGAGCCCGAGCCGGTGCACTGAGCCAGCCGCAACGGAACGCAAGCAAGGGGGACAATCCGTGGACCAAACGACGACTGCAGACGTCGTCTACGCCGGCTTCGTGCGCCGGTGGGGCGCCTACATCATCGACGGCCTTATCCTCGGGATCGGCTTCTACCCTGGCCGCCATTGCGGTCCGCGCGTACCAGGACTACACCTTGCGGGCCAAGGTCCATCAGGCCACGCAGGCGGCCCAGCCGCTGCAGGCGGAAATCGCCGGTTTTCTCGCCAGCGAGGGCCGCTGCCCGGCCAACGGGGAGGGTGGGATCGGCGAGCCCGCGGCCTACGCGTCGGCGCCGGTCGCCTCGATCGTCACCGGCGCCCTGGAGGACAGCGGGCGCTGCGCGATCGAGCTCACCCTCGGCGGGACCGGGGCCCCGGCCCTGGAGGGGAAGCGGGTGTGGCTGGAATACGAGCCGGCGGACGGTTCCTGGGGTTGCTCCTCGGAGCTCGAGGACCGCTACCTCCCGACCGCCTGCAGGGAGTGAAAACTTGACAGCGGCCCGTGCCGCATGCTTCCACTAAATAATAAGGAGTCCCCCCAGCGCCCGTGGCCCCGCCGCGGGCGTTGCCATCTAAGCGCCACCCGGGTCGGCCGTTCACGGCACGCCCCCACCCCTGGACAGGAAGCTGCTGCCCCATGGCCAAGAACCTCCTCATCGTCGAGTCGCCGGCCAAGGCCAGGACGATCAACAAGTACCTGGGCAAGGACTTCACGGTCCTGGCCTCGTACGGCCATGTCCGCGACCTGGTCCCCAAGGAAGGCGCGGTCGACCCGGCGCACGGGTTCGCCATGCGCTACGACCTGATCGAGAAGAACGAGAAGCACGTCGAGGCGATCGCCAAGGCGGCGAAGGCGGCCGACGCCCTGTACCTGGCGACCGACCCGGACCGCGAGGGCGAGGCGATCAGCTGGCATATCGCCGAAATCCTGCGCGAGCGCGGCCTGCTCGAGGACAAGCCGCTGTACCGGGTGGTGTTCACCGAGATCACCCCGCGCGCGATCCGCGAGGCCATCGAGGCGCCGCGGCAGATCGCCAGCGACCTGGTGGACGCGCAGCAGGCGCGGCGCGCGCTCGACTACCTGGTCGGGTTCAACCTCTCGCCGGTGCTGTGGCGCAAGGTCCAGCGCGGGCTGTCCGCCGGCCGCGTGCAGTCGCCCGCGCTGCGCATGATCGTCGAGCGCGAAGAGGAGATCGAGGCGTTCAAGGCGCGCGAGTACTGGACCATCGAGGCCGAGTGCGCGCACCCGCAGCAGCCGTTCACCGCCAAGCTGGTCAAGCTGGACGGCAGCAAGTTCGAGCAGTTCACGGTCACCGACGGCGACAGCGCGGAAGCCGCGCGCGAGCGCATCGCCCGGGCCGCGGGCGGCGCGCTGCAGGTCACCGATGTCGCCACCAAGGAGCGCAAGCGCCGGCCCTCGCCGCCGTTCACCACCTCCACCCTGCAGCAGGAGGCCGCGCGCAAGCTCGGCTTCACCACCAAGCGCACCATGCAGGTGGCGCAGAAGCTGTACGAGGGCGTCAACATCGGCGAGGAAGGCACGGTCGGCCTGATCAGCTACATGCGTACCGACTCCGTGCACCTGTCCGCGGAAGCGCTGGGCGAGCTGCGCGACGTGATCGCGCGCGACTTCGGCACCGCGTCGCTGCCGGACAAGCCGAACTTCTACGCGACCAAGTCGAAGAACGCGCAGGAGGCGCACGAGGCGGTGCGCCCGACTTCGGCGCTGCGCACGCCGGCCCAGGTCGCGCGCTTCCTCAGCGACGACGAGCGCCGTCTGTACGAGCTGGTCTGGAAGCGCGCGGTCGCCTCGCAGATGATCCCCGCGACCCTGCACACCGTCTCGGTGGAGCTGGCCGCCGGCGGCGAGCATGCGTTCCGCGCCACCGGCACCACCGTGGTCGTGCCCGGGTTCCTCGCCGTGTACGAGGAAGGCAAGGACACCAAGGGGAAGGAGGACGAGGACGAAGGCCGCAAGCTGCCGGCGATGAAGCCCGGCGACCGGGTGCCGCTGGAGCGCATCCACGCCGACCAGCACTTCACCCAGCCACCGCCGCGCTTCACCGAGGCCGCGCTGGTCAAGGCGCTGGAGGAATACGGCATCGGCCGCCCGTCCACCTACGCCTCGATCATCCAGACCCTGCTGTTCCGCAAGTACGTGGAAATGGAAAGCCGCAGCTTCCGCCCGACCGACGTCGGCCGCGCGGTCTCGAAGTTCCTCAGCGCGCACTTCACCCGCTACGTGGACTACGACTTCACCGCGCGGATGGAGGACGAGCTCGACGCGGTGTCCCGCGGCGAGGAGGAATGGGTCCCGCTGATGGAGAAGTTCTGGGGCCCGTTCAAGGAGCTGGTGGACGACAAGACCGAGTCGGTGGACCGCTCCGAGGCCACCGGCGCGCGTGAGCTCGGCACCGACCCGAAGAGCGGCAAGCCGGTGAGCGTGCGCCTGGGCCGTTACGGGCCGTACGCGCAGATCGGCACGGCCGACGACGAGGAGAAGCCGACCTTCGCCTCGCTGCGGCCCGGCCAGAGCATGCACACTATCTCGCTGGAGGACGCGCTGGAGCTGTTCAAGCTGCCGCGCAAGCTGGGCGAGTCCAACGGCGAGGAGGTCAGCGTCGGCATCGGCCGCTTCGGCCCGTTCGCCAAGCGCGGCAGCACCTACGCCTCGCTGAAGAAGGAAGACGATCCGTACACGATCGAGCTCGAGCGCGCGGTGTTCCTGATCGAGGAGAAGGAGGAGATCGCGCGCAACCGGATCATCAAGGAATTCGAGGGCAGCGACATCCAGGTGCTCAACGGGCGCTTCGGGCCGTACATCAGCGACGGCAAGCTCAACGGCCGCATCCCCAAGGACCGCGACCCGAAGTCGCTGACCCTCGAGGAGGTCATGAAGCTGCTCGAGGAGACCGGCAAGCCGATGCGCGGGCGCTTCGGGCGCAAGGCCGCGGCGAAGAAGGCGCCGGCGAAGAAGGCGGCGAAGAAGGCCGCCGTGAAGAAGGCCGCCACGAAGAAGACGGTGAAGAAGGCGACCGGGAAAACCGCGAAAAAGGCCGCGAAGAAAACCGCACGGAAGGCGACGAAGAAGACCGCCGCGAAGTCCGCGGCGCCCACGCCCTGAGCATGACGGATGCGCGCGCCAGCATCGCCGAGGCGGTGGCCGTGCTGCGCCGCGGCGGGGTGATCGCGTATCCGACCGAGGGCGTGTGGGGCCTGGGCTGCGATCCGTTCGACGAGGCTGCGGTGGCGCGGCTGCTGGCGATGAAGCGGCGCGCGCCCGACAAGGGCGTGATCCTGGTGGGCGCCAGCGCCGACCAGTTCGAAGGGATCGCGGACTGGGGCGCGCTGCCGCGCGAGCGCGTGGACGCCGTCCTGGCGAGCTGGCCCGGGCCGCATACCTGGATCGTTCCGGCCACGGCGCGGGTGCCGCGCTGGATCACGGGCGCGCACGACGGCGTTGCCTTGCGCGCAAGCGCGCACCCCGGGGTGATGGCGCTGTGCACCGGTTTCGGCGGCCCGATCGTGTCCACCAGCGCGAACAGCGCCGGCGCCCCGCCGCCGCGCCGCATGGAGGACATCGAACCCGCGATCCGCGACGCGGTGGATGCCTGCGTCGTCGGCGAGACCGGCGGACGCGACCGCCCCAGCGACATCCGCGACGCCCGCAGCGGGGCGCTGCTGCGTTAGCCATGCGCCGGATCCTGCCCGTCGCGATGGTCGCCCTGCTGCCCTGCGCCGCCTGGTCCACCGAGGCGCCGCCGGCTGCGCAGGCCGGGCAGGCGCAGGTGAAGATCTACCGCTGCACCGACGATGCCGGCGATGTCGTCCTGCGCGACACGCCGTGCAAACAGGGCACCGAGCAGGAAGTGCGGACCATGCTCAAGCCCAAGGATCCGCCACCCGCACCACCCGCGCCGCCGCCGCCCCCGGCTCCCGAGCCGGTGGTCGCGCCGGCCGAGCCGCCACGCGTGGTCGTGCTGCGCGCGCCGCAGCCGATGTACGAATGCGTCACTCCCGACGGCCGCGATCGCTACACCAGCGACTCGCCGGAAGGCAATCCGCGCTGGGTTCCGTTGTGGACCCTCGGCATCAACACGGGCACCAATGCCGGGACCTGGGTGCGCGACCACTGCTACCAGCTTCCCCGGGCCGAGGCATGCGCGCGGCTGGTCGACCGCCGCCGCGAGATCGACCGCCGCCATTTCAATGCCCAGCCAAGCCAGCGCGCGGTGCTCGAGGTCGAGCGCCGCGGGCTGCAGGCACGCATCGACGCGGATTGCCCATGAGTCCGCGCATGGCATGCCTGCTGCTGTCCTGCGGGTTCGCGGCCGCGCCGGCGACGGCCACGGCGCAAGCGCAGGTCGTGATCTACAAGTGCACGGACGCGGCCGGGAACGTCACGTTCCAGAACGACACGGCCTGCCCTCCGGGCGTGCGGGAGGAACGCAGGGTGGTGGAGCCGCCACCCGCGCTGCCCGCCTACGTGCCGCGCGAGGCGCGCATGCCGGAGGTCGTCGCCGCCGAACAGGCACGGCTGGCGGAGCGCATCGAACGCCTGGTGCCGGCGCCGGTTCCGCCCGGCGAGCGCAAGCCGCCACCGCCGCTGTACCAGTGCACGACCTGGGAGGGGAAGCAGTACCTCACCGGCGAGGCGACGCCGCAAACGCGCTGCGCACCGTTGCAGGTGGTCGGCATCGCCGGAACCACGCCGCCGGCGGCCGCCTGCGAACGGGTCGCGGACACCTGCGAGCCGGTCCCGGACGAAGCCTTGTGCCGTGCCTGGAAGCGGCGCGTGGACGAGGCCGAGTTCCGCTGGAAGTTCGCCGGCGGCGGCAGCGACGCCGACGAGCGGTTCGACTACGAGGTCCTGCGCGCGACGTTCGCGAACAGCCGCTGCAATCAGAAGCCGTAGCGCAGGAAGCCGCCGTCCACCGCGATCACCTCGCCGGTGATGTAGCCCGACGCCGGCAGGCACAGGAACGCCACCGCCGCCGCGACTTCCTCCGGCTCGCCAACCCGGCCCATCGGCGTGCGCAGCAGCACCTCGTCCAGGTAATCCGGGTCGGACAGCTTGCCGGAGGTGCGCCGGGTGCGGATGTACCACGGCGCGACCGCGTTGACGCGGATCCCGTCCTCGGCCCATTCCACCGCCAGGTTGCGGGTCATCTGGTGCAGCGCCGCCTTGCTCATGCCATAGGGCGCGCCGCTGCGCACGTGGGTCGCGCCGGACACGCTGCCCACGTTGACGATGCTGGAGGCGGCGTGGCGGGTGAGCAACGGGTAGGCGTAGCGTGCCAGTTCGAACGCGCTGAACAGGTTGAGCTCGAAGATCGCGCGCCACTCCTCTTCGGCGTACTCGTTCGAGGGGCGGGTCAGGTTGCCGCCGGCGTTGTTCACCAGCATGTTCAGGCCTTCGCCGCGATCCTCGATCCAGTCGAGGATCTCGCGCCGCTGCTCGTCGTCGGAGACATCGGCCGCGAGCGCGAACACGCGCGCCTCGCCGGACGCGTCCTCGCCGAATTCGTCCTCCAGTTCCTCGCGGGCGCGTTCCAGCGCCTCCGGGTCGCGAGCCACCATCAGCACCCGCGCGCCGAAGCCAAGCAATTCGCGCACGATCGCCAGGCCGATGCCGGCGCTGCCGCCGGTCACCAGCGCCAGTTGCCCGTCCAGCCGCCAGCGGTTCGGATCCATGGGTCCTAGCATAGCCAAAGGCCCGGCGCCGCGACGCCGCCCGCTCAGAGCCCGCAGAAGCAGTAGGCCAGGGCCTTCACCGGCTTGCCCGCGCGCGGCTGCATCGCCGCCTCGAGGAAGCGCAGGTCGTCGCCCGCGCGCGGCAGCGCCCTGGCCACCAGCGCCTGCGCCAGCGAGGAGTCGCGCAGCAGCGCCGCGCCGATCCGCGACTCGGCGAGGTTGCCGAAGAAGCGCTCGAACGGGGTCACCTGCCGCTCCAGGTAGCGCACGCGCCAGGCGCCGCGCTCGCCCAGCTCGGCGCGCGCGGCGGCGTCGGCGATCGCCTCGCGCAGTCCGCCGAACGCATCCACCAGGCCGCGCTCCTTCGCCTGGGCACCGGTCCAGACGCGGCCGCGCGCGACCGCGTCCACCTGCTCGACGCTGCGCTCGCGCGCGTGCGCGACCTTCGAGGTGAAGTCGCGGTAGCCCTTCTCGATCACCGACTGGATCACCGCGCCGACCTGCGGATCCAGCGGCCGGCTGATGTCGAACGCGCCGGCGAAGCGGGTGGTGCCGACGCCGTCGCTGTGCACGCCGATCTTGTCCAGCGCGCGCGGAATGGTGGGAACCAGGCCGAAGATGCCGATCGAGCCGGTGATGGTCGAAGGATCGGCGTAGATGCGATCGGCATCCATGCTGATCCAGTAGCCGCCGGACGCCGCCAGGTCGCCCATCGACACCACGACCGGCTTGCCGGCGGCCTGCAGCGCCACCACTTCGCGGCGGATCTGCTCGGAGGCGAACACTTCGCCGCCGGGGGAATTCACCCGCAGCACCACCGCCTTCACCAGCCGGTCGTCGCGCGCCTGGCGCAGCAGCGCCGAGGTCGACTCGCCGCCGACCGTGCCGGGCGGCTGCTCGCCGCCGGCGATCGCGCCTTCGGCCACCACCACCGCCACCTGCGGGCGCTCGTCCACCGCGGCGATGCCGCGGTCGATGTGCTTGAGGTAGCCCTGCAGCGAGACCGCGCGGAATCCGTGCTCCGCGTCCGGGTCTTCGACGCCGCGCTCCGCCAGCAGCCCGTCGACTTCCTCTTCGGTCATCAGCCCGTCGACCAGGCCCTGCGACAGTGCGTACTTCGCAAGGTCGCCACCGGCGGCCTCGATCCCCGCGGGCAACGTGTCGATGGCGTCCGCGAGCTGCGCCGGATCCAGCTTGCGCGCGCCGGCGACATCGCCGAGATAGCGCTGCCAGATGTCGTTCATCCAGAACAGGTCGGCTTCCAGCGCCTCGGGCGAGGCGGCATCGAGCACGTAGGGCTCGGCGGCCGACTTGTACTCGCCGACCTTGAACAGGTGCACGTCGACGCCGAGCTTGTCCTGCAGGCCTTCGCGGTAGTACAGCCGGTACCGGCCCAGCCCTTCCAGCAGCAACCCGCCCATGGGATCCAGGTAGACCTCGTCGGCCTGGGCCGCGAGCAGGTATTGGTTCTGGTCGAAGGTCTCGCCGAACGCGATGACCTGCTTGCCGGCGGCGCGCAGTTCCGACAGCGCGTCGGCGACCTCGCGCAGCGAGGCGTAGCCGGAGAACGCCATGCGGTCGGTGCGCAGCAGCACCTGCCCGATGCGCTTGTCGTCCTTCGCCGCGTCGATCGCCCGGAGCAGGTCGCGCAGCTGCACTTCGCGCGCCTTGTCGTCGCCCATGATCCTGGCGAGCGCGCGGGTCGCCGGGTCGGTGCTGTACTGCTCGACAAGCCGCCCTTCGGGCGCGATCACCAGGGTGGTCCCGTCGAGCAGCGGGCGCACGGTCTCGCCCGCCGACATCAGCGCGAGGATCACGACCAGCAGCCCGAAGAACAGCAGGTTGAACACCAGCCGGCGGGTGAAGTTCATCGCGTCCCACAGGCCCTTGAAGAAGCGGGCGATCGGGCCGCGGCGGCGGGGTTCGTTCATCGGGAAACTCCGGGATCCAGGCGCACAGGTTAGCGTCCGCGGGCCGGGGATTCATGCACCGGAGGTCACCGGGCCTTCGACGAGGCGGGCGCTGGAGCGCAGGAACCGCCTGCACAGCAGGAACGCGGCCACCGACAGCCCGGCGATCAGGCCGATCCACATGCCGCGCGGGCCCCAGCCCAGCCACAGGCCGAGGCCGGCCCCCAGCGGCATGCCCACGCCCCAGTAGGCAAGCGCGGCCAGGAACATCGGCACCCGGGTGTCGCGCAACCCGCGCAGCGCCCCGGCCGAGAGCACCTGGATGCCGTCGGGGAACTGGAACGCGGCGGCGTACAGCAGCAGCGAGGCGGCCAGCGTCGCGACCGCGGCGTCGCGGGTGTACAGCGCCACCACCAGGTCGTGGCCGGTGAGCAGCAGCAGCGCCGACAGCGACTGCGTGCCGAGCGCCAGCACGTAGCCGGCGAGGGCGGCGCGGCGCACGCCGTGCGCGCTGCCGCGGCCGAGCGCGTGGCCGACGCGCACGGTGGTGGCCTCGGCCAGGCCCATCGGCACCATGAAGCACAGCGCGGCGACGTTGATCGCGATCTGGTGCGCGGCCACCGGCACCGCCCCCAGGCGCCCGATCAGCAGTGCGGTGACGATGAACAGGCTGCCTTCCATCGCCACCGTCACCCCGATCGGCAGGCCGGTGCGCAGCAGCGCCAGGATCGGCCCGGGGCGCGGGCGCTCGAAGCGTGCGAACAGGCGCAGGTCGCGGAACCGCCGCGCACGCGCCAGGTACGCCGCGAACGCCAGCGCCTGCGCCCACATCATCACCGCCGAGGCGACACCGAGCCCGCCCGCGCCCAGTTCCGGCAGGCCGGACAGGCCGAAGGTCAGCGCATAGCCCAGCGGCACCAGCACCAGCAGGCCGCCGAAGCCGAGCAGCATGGTCGGCAAGGTCCAGTGCATGCCGTCGCTCAGGTAGCGCATCGCAGCGCCATCAGCGTGCCCATCGGCACCATCATCGGCAGCCAGAACAGCGCGGTGCCCACCGCTACCGCCGCCAGCGTCGCGGTGCCGTGGTGGCCGGCGATGGTGCTGTCGACGAACCCGATCAGGCCGGTCGACAGGTGCCCCGCGATCAGCGGCGCGGCGAGCACCGCGCTTGCGCGCAGTTCGCCGGCGAAGCGCGAAGAGGGAACAGGGGTGGCCATCGGGGACGGTGCTGGCGCCGGATCGCGGCGTGCGGCTATCTTAACGGCGCATGCACCGGAGCACGCCAGGGGAGGCGTTGCCATGACCGAGACCGCCGCCGCGCCGGGCGCCGAAGACACCACGCCCCCGCCCGCCTGCCAGAACTGCGGCACGCCGCTGCTGGGGCCGCACTGCTACAAATGCGGGCAGCCGGTGAACGGGCTGGTGCGGCACTTCAGCAGCATCATGGGCGACTTCGCCGACAGCGTGCTCAACATCGACGCGCGCGTGTTCCGCACCCTGTGGCCGCTGCTCGCCAGGCCCGGCTACCTGACCCGGGAATACTTCGCCGGCCACCGGGTGCGCTATGTCAGCCCGGTGCGGCTGTTCGTGTTCCTGAGCATCGCGACCTTCTTCATCGCCCAGCTGATGGTGAGCTGGGACAGTCCACCGGTGCAGTACGGAAACGGGACCCCGGCGACGACGGCGCCGGCCACGGCGGGTGCGGACGCGGTGCCCGATGCCGGCGCGCAAGCCGACGAGGACGAGGAAGACGACGACCTCGATTTCGAGATCAACGGGCGCAGGTGGGACCCGGTGGCCAACCCGGTGGACGTCGGCTGGTTGCCGGCCTTCGCCGACCGCTGGCTCAACGCGCAGATCGCCCACGGCGTCGCCAACCTGCGCGAGATGAAGCGCAGCCCCGACCAGGAGCGCTTCAAGGAAGCCCTGCTTGGCGCGATCCCGTCGACGCTGTTCGTGCTCCTGCCGATCTTCGCGCTGATGTTGAAGCTGGCCTACTTCTTCAAGCGCCGCCTGTACATGGAGCACCTGATCGTGGCCCTGCACAGCCACGCCTTCCTGTGCCTGGCGCTGCTGCTGGTGCTGGCGCTGGACGCGCTGGGTGGCGCGGTGCCGGCGCTCGCGCCGGCCACGCGGCCGGCGGAGCGGTTGCTTGCGCTGTGGATGCCGATCTACCTGCTGCTGATGCAGAAGCGCATCTACGGGCAGGGCTGGCCGATGACGCTGCTCAAGTATGCGTTCCTCGGCTTCTGCTACTCGCTGCTGATCGCCATCGGGATGGTCGCCACCGTGGTGGCGAGCATCGTCTGGATGTAGCGCGGTGGCCGTGGCGGCCTACTTGTCCTCGAGGCAGACGGCCTGCATGTACTTCTTGCCGTCCTGCGGGTTGGCCGCGAACATCACCAGGCCGGTGTAGTCCTTGCCGCCGGTCTTGCCCTCGTAGGTGGCCATCCACATGCCGTTCTTCTCGTCGAGGCTGAACTGGCCGATGTCCTTGTAGCTGTCGTTGTTGCAGTAGGCGCCTTCCCAAAGCACCTTCTTCTT
Source organism: Lysobacter sp. (assembly GCA_044464395.1). Classification (GTDB taxonomy): domain Bacteria; phylum Pseudomonadota; class Gammaproteobacteria; order Xanthomonadales; family Xanthomonadaceae; genus Cognatiluteimonas. Next base: position 14,172 of record JBIQLI010000001.1, on the reverse strand, counting down.
GTTGCCGTCGGCGACCCGCTCCAGGCATTTGCCGTCGCGCGGGCGGAAGCGGATGTTCATGTCCTTGTCGCCCTGCACGACGTTGTCGCTGGACACGTACACCTTCAGGTGCTTCTCCTGCACCGAGACGCTGCTGTTGAAGCCCTTGTAGATCTCGTTGCAGTTGAGCTTCGGATCCTTGCTGCCTTCGACCATCTTCTCGGCATTGGCCTCGCAGGCGCACTTGTAGCCGGCGAATGCCTGCGGGCTCAGGGCAAGCAGGCCCAGGCCGGCCGCCGCGGAAAGAAGGAGTGCGGTTTTCATGCGGATTCCCCTCGGGTTTGGATGTGGGGCGTACTTCAACGCGAGCGGGGCCGCGGCGGTACACCATGAACGTGGCATCGGATCGCCCCCTTGCCTGCGCGAAGCTGCCTCCCAGCCCACCGGATGCCCTGCCCCATGCGCCACCTGCGCACCTTGCTGCTTTCCACCGCCCTGGCCCTGGCCGTGGCGGGATGCGCCTCCGCGCCCCGCGCCGATGCACAGCTCTCCCGACTCGGCTTCGACGCCCCGGTTGCCGGCGAAGAGGCGATGTTCCGCCGGATCGCCGCCGAGCCGACCAACGCGCGCCTGCACTACCAGAACGGACGCTACCTGCTGCGCCGCGGCCGCCATGGCGACCTCGAGCTGGCGCGCGTCGCCTTCGCCAATGCCGCACGGCTGGCACCGGACTGGTGGCAGCCGACCGTGGCGCTGGCGGCGACCGAGTACCGCCTCGGCCGCTACCGGCGCGCGCTGGCCGCCTACGCCGACGCCGTGGCGCTGCGCGGCGGCTGCGGCCAGCTCTGCTACGGCCTGGCGCTGGTCGCGTTCCGCGCCGGGGAGTTCGGCCTGGCGGCCACCGCGATCGAGGAGGCGCGCCGGTCCGGCCCCGCAGCCAACCCCGGCGACGCCATGGCCGAGGCCTTCGTGTCCGCCGGCCTGGTCCAGGAGGGGCCGTACGCGCGACCGGCCGCGCCGCTGCGCGAGCGCCTGTTGCCGCGGCCCGAGGCCGACGTGCAGGGCGGCAACGTCGCCATCGACGCCTACGTGATCCGGCAGAGCCGCGACAGCAGCAGCCAGGCCGGGATCAACCTCCTCGGCGCACTGGAGCTGCAGTTCGGCGGCACCCTGGTGAACACCTACACCCGCGAGGACGGCGACGCGACCCACGACACCGAGCGCAGCATCGAGGTGGCCATCCCGAGCGTGAGCTACGCGCTGAACATGGCGTCGGCCTCGCGCGGCGCGTTCAGCATCGAGGCCAGCCCGAGCGTGGTCGCGGTCCCGGGCCAGACCTCGCGCTTCTTCGAGGGGGCCACCGTGCTGATCGTGCCGGCCGGCGACGAGACCGAGCCGCTGGAGCGCGACGTCGGCGTGGATCTCAAGGTCACGCCGTCCGAGATCGGCGACGATTACGTCGAGCTGAGCGCGGTGCTGGAGCTGTCGAACCTGGCCGCGAACACCATCGGCGGGGTCAACGCGACGGTGCTGCAGACCGAGAAGACCGCGGCCGAAGCCACCGCGCGGATCCCGTTCGGACGCGCGATCGCGCTCGGTTCCGGCGCCACCATGACCGTGCGCGACGGCAACACCGGCACGCCCGGGCTGTCCGAGGCGCCGGGCACCTCGTGGCTGTTCGGCAGCCGCCAGGCCAGCGCGCGCCGCAGCGACGTGCTGGTCCTGCTCACCGCGCACCGCGGCGACCGCGACGCGCCTCCGGCCGTGGACGCGGCGGCGCTGTCGCGGCGCCTGTTCGGCCGCGACCCGGCCGAGGTGGCGCAGGTCTCGCGCTTGCCCTCGCAAGCGCCCACAATCGACGTCGAGGCCTGGCTGTGAGCGGAACCATGGACACCGTGCGGATCCTGCTGGTGGAGGACGATGCGCCGACCCGGCGCCGGTTGCACGACGCGCTGGCCGCGAACGCCGGATTCGAGGTGGTCTCGGTGGACACGGTCGCCGGCGCGCGCGAGTCGCTCGCCGGGCGCGTACCCGACGTGCTGGTCACCGACCTGGAACTGCCCGACGGACATGGCACCGCGCTGACCGCGGAGGTGCACCTGAAGCACCCGAAGGTCGAAATCCTGGTGATCTCGGTGCTGTGCGACGAGCGCAACGTGGTCGCCGCGATCTCCGCCGGCGCCAGCGGCTACATCGTCAAGGACGCGCTGCCCGAGGACATCGGCGAGACCGTGCGCCAGGTCCTGCAGGGGCATTCGCCGCTGTCCGCGGCGATCGCGCGCTACATCCTGCGCCGGCTGCAGCCGGACACCGAGCGGGTCCAGGAGGGCAACTCGCAGCTGGGCCTGACCAAGCGCGAGATCGACATCCTGTGGGGCATCGCCAAGGGCCTCACCTACCACGAGATCGCCGACAACCTGGGGATCTCGCGCAACACGGTGCCGAACTACATCAAGAGCATCTACCGCAAGCTCGAGGTCAACAGCCGCGGCGAGGCGGTGTTCGAGGCCCTGACCCGGCAGCTGATCACGCTCTGACCTTTTCGGGGGCGGGCGTCGCGGCCGGGTCGGCCTGCGGCACGGGCGCGTGCCCCGGCACCAGCGACACCGGCAGGTCCAGGGCCACGGTCGTGCCGCCGGGCCCGCTGTCCACCTCCAGCGCCGCGCCGATGCCTTCCGCGCGCCGGCGCATGTTGTCCATGCCATGGTGCCCGCGGCGGTGGATGGCGCCACCGCGACCATGGTCGCGCACCAGCAGGCGCACGCCATGGCCTGGCCGGGGCGAGGGTTCCGAGGCGACCTCGATCCGGTCCGAGCCCGAATGCCGGGCGGCGTTGTTCACCGCCTCCTGCAGCACGCGGAAAATCGCCAGGGTGGTGGCGGGCGACAATCCCGGCAGGTCCGGCAACCCGCGCACGCGCCAGTCCAGGCGGATGCCGGCGCGTCGCAGCTGCGGTTCGATCCGGTCGCGGAAGGCGACCAGCATCATGCCGAGGTCGTCGCCGACGTCCTCCATCGAATCCACCACCAGGCGCAGGTCGGTCAGCGCGCGATGGCAGGCCTGGGTGATGTCCCGCGCCGCCGGATCGGTGGTCCGTTCACCCATCGCGACGATCGACATGAGCTGGCCGGCGATGCCGTCGTGCAGGTCGGCCATCAGCCGCATCCGCTCCTCCGACAGCGCCGCCCGGCGCGCGTTGGCCTTGTCGCGCTCGAACATCGCGTGCAGCTCGGCGCGCGCGGCGGCCACGTCGCTCTGCAGCCGCGCGTTGAAGTGCTCCATCAGCGACAGCCCTTCGGCGAAGCGGCGCAGCAGGATGGTGCCCATGATCATGGCCAGCACCGGCCCGTTGAAGCGCGCCATCAGCACGTGGCCGTGGCCGAGCACGCCGGCGGTCACCAGCTGGTCGCGCGCCGCCAGCGCCAGCAGTACCGCGATCGCCACGCCCAGGGTCAGCGCGGTGCGGTTGCCCTCGCGCATGCCGGCGCGCCACAGCACCCACAGCGCGATCGCGCCCAGGAGCAGCGCCAGCGGCACGAACAGCACCGTCAGCAACAGCGTCGACCACGCCGCCGGCAACAGGTCGAAGGCGAAATACATGAGCACGCCGGGCAACAGGAACCAGGCCGCGTGCACCGGCGGTGCGCGGTCGGCGAGACGGCAGGCGAAGGGCAGGACCAGGCAGGCGCCGACGTAGCGGGCGACGTTCGCCGGCATCAGGAACCCGTCGCCGAGCACGCCGCCGATGACCGGGGCCAGCGAGGACACCGCGAACGCGAGCGAGATCGCCGCGCACAGCAGGTACAGCGGATCGCTCCGCCGCGCCAGCCAGATCAGCAGCATGATCGCGCCGATCGCGAGCAGCGCGCCGTCCATGAGCCGCGGCAGCATCACCACCAGGAACCGCGCGTTGCCGTAGTGCCGGCGCAGCAGTTCATCCGGCCCGAAGAACACCGGCCCGATCGCGCCCGCGCCCAGCCGCCCCGCCAGGTCCACGCCGATCTCGTTGAAGCCGGGCTGCAGCAACCGGTCGGGCAGGGTCGCGATCAGCGGCGCGCCCTGCCCCTGGCGCAGCGAGGCCTGGTCGAGCGCGCTGTCGGCCATCGGCACGCCGTTGAACTCGACCTGCACCCGTCCGGTGTACTGCGGCACGTACAGCGCGTAGCGCTGGCCCGCGTCGGCCACGTGCTCGAAGGTGATCCGGTAGCGCTGCGCGCAGTGCCCGCGTGCGTGGCAGTTGCCCTCCAGGCGCATCGGCACGGGCCCGCTCTCGCTGCCATCGGCGGCGACCAGCCGCGCATGGTCGAAGCGCAGCACGCCGTCGCCGTGGACGCGGGCGCCGACATCGACCAGCTGGTTCAGCGCCAGCAGCAGCATTCCGGCGCCCAGCACCAGCACCGCCAACCATGACCAGCCCGCGCGCGCGCGCGTTGCCGCCGGTATTGCCGCCATCTCGCTCCCCGTGTTCCCCCGCGATGATGGCGGCGACACGCCGTCGTCGCAACCGGTTCCGGGTCAGTGCTCCAGCCGCAACTGCAGCCACGCACCGCGATTGGCGGGCGTCGTCTCCAGCAGGTCGCGGCGCAGCGCGGCGCGGGCCTGCGGCGGCGTGCGGTGGGCGAGGATCGCCAGGTCGCGCAGTTGCGCTTCCTCCATGGAGACCAGCACCGCGAGCAGCTTGGCGCGCTCGCCTGCCGGCACCTGCATCATCAGCGGCTGCAACTGCAGCCAGTGCGCGCCCACGCGCGGCCCGAGCAGCCAGCCGCGCTGTTCATCCGGCGACAGCTTTGCGAACTCCTGCCGCAAGGCCTGCTGGCGCTCCGCCGGCAGCGCGGCGAACGCCCGGGTCGCCTCGCGCAGCGCCTGCTGCTGCCCTGGCGGCAGCGCCTGCCAGGCGAGCCAGTGCTCGCGCAAGCGCGCGCGCGCCTCCAGCGGCAGCGCATCCCACGCGACGCGCCGCGCGTGCAGCGCCGCGCGCGCGTCCGGCGTCATTGCGTCCAGCCGCGCCTGGCGTTGCAGGACCTGCTGGCGCAAGGCTTCGGGCATCCGCTCGAGCTGCCGCGCCAGGTCCGGCGGCAGCGCGGCCCACGCCAGCGGCGCGGCCACGAGCACCGCGACGAGAAGGGCGGCCAGGCGTCCGTCAACGCGCATCGTCGTCCTCCTGCGCCGCTTCCGCGGCGCGCCGCGCTGCATACCAGGCCTGGAAGTCGAGTTCGCGCAGCAGCGGTGTGTCGCCACCGGCCACGAGCAGGTCGAAATCCGGATGCAGCAGCAGCGCGGCCTGGTCGCCGGGGTCGAAGCTCGGCGGCGCGTCGCGCTCCGGCAGCGGCTTGCGCTCGACCAGGGCGTCCACCGGCTCGCTGACGCCCGGATCCTCGGCCGCAGGCCGGTACCAGGCCCACAGGAAGGTCGCCGCCAAGGCCAGCGCGCAAAGCGCCAGCAGCGGCACCAGCCAGCGCCGGGCGCGGGACCGGGGCGCGGCCCGGCGCGCCACCGGGGCAGGCGCAGGCCATAGCGCGGCGCTGGCCTCGTCCCATGCCGCCAGCCGCTCCGGCGGCAAATGGCGCAGGGCCTCGCGCACCTCGGATTCCATCGCCCGCCAGGCGACGGCGTCCACCTGGCCTTCGGCATCCAGGGGGGCGGCACGGCGCAGCGCCTGGCGCCAGGCCGGGACCTCCACCCCGAGCGCCGCGGCCGCCTCCTCCTCGCCCAGGCCGGCCACCAGCCACAGCAGCAGGGCGGCGCGCGCCCCAGGGCCGAGGCCCGCCAGGGCCTCGAATGGCGGCGCCCAATGCGCGTCGGGCCCCGGCCGCAGGGCCGGCTCGGCCAGCAACCCGGCCCAGAACCGCCGCGGCCATTGCGCCATCGGCAGCTCCGCGGCGCCGGCGGCGAAGCGGGGCAACGCGGCCAGCGCCGCGGCGTCCCCGCGCCGGGCGTCGCCGGATTGCAGTTGGGCGAAAAGCAGCGCACGCCGGCCGCTGCCGCGCAGGAACGCGGCCAGGGCAGGCGACGCGCCGGTGGGGGCGGAGGCGGTCGCGGTCATCGTCGTGTTCGAAGGCGTCGCCCGGATCATAGCGAGCGGGGGCGTGGAGGCTTGCTTGACATTTGGTAAACACGTGCTCCGCAAGGCGTCCCAAGGGTTTGCGTCGCGACCCTTGCGCAATCGGTTGTGCACAGCAGTAAAGGCCCGCGCGTGGACACCTTGTTCACGAGGCCGGGTTCCCGGCGCTCACGATTGTTTCACGCGCAAGTCATTGATCCATCGTAACTTTCACGAACTGGTACTTTTTTCACCAAGGTGCCGGTAATGCGCGATTAAGGCTTTTTGCGGCATCCACCCATGCCGCCATGCACAGGGTTATCCACAGTTCGTGTGGATAAAGGAAAAATTCCTTTGCCGGCAACTGCTTGCGGCCGTTTCCTTGCTTCGGTCACAGATATTGACCGCAAGTCACGCGCGGCCCCGGCGGCGGCGCGCCACGCCCGTCGCTAGACTCTGCGGATGCCGGGGTCCGCACACCACGTCGCGCACGACGACGCACGCCACGAGGTCTACCAGGTGGCCCTGCCGGTGCCCCTGCCGCAGCTGTTCGACTATCTCCCGCCCGCCGGCGAGGCCGTCGATCCGGCGGCCATCGGTGGCCGGGTGCGGGTGCCGCTGGGCCGCCGCGAGGCGGTCGGCGTGGTGGCCGGGGTCGGGCCGGCGGAAGACCCCGGGGCGCTGCGTGCGGTCGTCGAGCGCCTCGACGCCGCGCCGCTGTTCCACGGCGAGCTGCTGGCCTCGCTGCGCTGGCTGGCGCGCTACCTGCACGCGCCGCTGGGGGAAGTCCTGGCGACCGCGCTGCCGGCGCGGCTGCGCGCCGGCCATCCGTTGCCGGCGCCAGGCGCGCGCGGCCGCCGGCGCAAGGACGACCCGCCGGCACCGGCGCCGGGCGCCGCGCCCGAACCCAATCCCGACCAGCACGCGGCGATCGACGCGGTGCTGGCCGCGGGGCGCGAGGGTTACGCCGCGCTGCTGCTCGACGGGGTCACCGGCAGCGGCAAGACCGAGGTCTACCTGCATGCGATCGCCGAGTGCCTCGCGCGCGGCCGCCAGGCGCTGGTGCTGGTTCCGGAGATCGGGCTGACCCCGCAGTTGCTGGCGCGGTTCCGCGCGCGCCTGGGCGTCGAGGTCCACGCGCTGCACTCCGGTCTCGGCGATGCCGAGCGCGCCCGTGCGTGGGCCGCGGCCTGGCGCGGCGAGGCGCGCGTCGTGGTGGGCACGCGCTCGGCCGTGTTCACGCCGCTGCCCGAGGCCGGGCTGCTGGTCGTGGACGAAGAGCACGACGGCAGCTACAAGCAGTTCGACGGGATCCGCTACCACGCGCGCGATTTCGCCCTGGTCCGGGCCAAGGCGCTGGGCGTGCCGATCGTGCTGGGCAGCGCCACGCCCTCGCTGGAGTCGCTGCACAACGCGCGCCAGGGCCGCTACCGGCACCTGCGCCTGCCGCGCCGCGCGGGCACCGCGCGGCCGCCGACGGTGCGGGTGCTGGACGTGCGCAAGCGGCCGCTCGAGGCAGGGCTGTCGCCGGAGCTGCGCGCCGGGATCCGCCAGGCGGTGGATGCCGGCGGCCAGGTGCTGGTGTTCCGCAACCGCCGCGGCTACGCGCCGGTGCTGTTGTGCCACGACTGCGGCTGGAGCGCGCAGTGCCGGCGCTGCAGCAGCGCCGAGAAGGGCGCACCGATGACGGTGCACGGCGCGGGACGGCGCCTGCAGTGCCACCACTGCGGCGCGCGCCAGTCGCCGCCGCAGGCCTGCCCGGATTGCGGTGGCCTCGCGCTGCAGCCGCAGGGCGTGGGCACCGAGCGCCTGGAGGAACTGCTGGCGCGCGAGTTCGCCGACGTGCCGGTATTGCGCGTGGACAGCGCCAGCACCCGCCGGCGCAACGGGATGGACAAGCTGCTGGGCGAACTGGGCGACCGTCCCGGGATCCTGGTCGGGACGCAGATGCTGGCCAAGGGCCACGACCTGCCGCGGCTGACCCTGGTCGCGGTGGTCGGGATCGACGAAGGCCTGTTCTCGGCCGACTTCCGCGCCGGCGAGAAGCTGGCGCAACTGCTCATCCAGGTCTCGGGCCGCGCCGGGCGCGCCGCGCACCCGGGCGAGGTGTGGCTGCAGACCCATCACCCCGAACACCCGCTGCTGCAGTTGCTGGTGCAGGGCGGTTACCACGCCTTCGCCGAAGAGGAACTGGCGCTGCGCGAGGCCGCCGGCTTCCCGCCGTTCGCGCACCTGGCCCTGCTGCGCGCCGAGGCCAAGCACGTGGATCCGCCGATGCAGTTCCTGCACGGCGCGCGCGCGCTGCTGCGCGACGCTGCCGGCAAGCACCTGGAGGTGAGCGGCCCGGTCCCGGCGCCGATGCCGCGCCGCGCCGGCTTCCTCCGCGCGCAGCTGCTGCTGTCGGCACCCGTGCGGCCGCCGCTGCACGCGGCGCTGGAGGCGGCATTGCCGGGAATCCGGGCACTGCCGGACGCGCGCAAGGTGCGCTGGTCGCTGGATGTGGATCCGGTGGATCTGTACTGAATGGTGGAGGTCGCCCGACCATGGGTCGGGCGCTACAGCGTCGGGGCGACGGCCCTCAGGCGGCGAACAGCGCCTTCATCTTCTTCAGCGCGTTGGCCTCGATCTGGCGGATGCGCTCGGCGCTGACGCCGTACTCGTCGGCCAGTTCCTGCAGGGTCACCTTGTTGTCCGGATCCAGCCAGCGGCGCTTGATGATGTCGCGCGAACGGTCGTCGAGCGTGCGCAGGCCCTCGCGGAGCAGCTGCAACTGGTCGGATTCGGTGTCGGCGCGCTCGTAGGCTTCGGACGGATCCTCTTCCGGCGCGACCAGGTAGGCCGCGGGTGCCGGCGGCGCGTGGTCGTTGTCGTCGTCGGCGCTCATGTCGAAGCCGATGTCGCGGCCGGACAGGCGCGATTCCATCTCCAGCACTTCACGCTCGGAAACGTTGAGGTCGGCGGCGACCGCCTTCACTTCCTCGGCATTGAGCCAGCCGAGGCGGGTCTTGCTCTTGCGCAGGTTGAAGAACAGCTTGCGCTGCGCCTTGGTCGTGGCGACCTTGACGATGCGCCAGTTCTTCAGGATGAACTCGTGCATCTCCGCACGGATCCAGTGCACGGCAAAGCTGACCAGGCGCACGCCGACGTCGGGGTCGAAGCGCTTGACCGCCTTCATCAGGCCGATGTTGCCTTCCTGGATGAGGTCGCCGAGCTGCAGGCCATAGCCGCTGTAACCGCGGGCGACGTGGACGACGAACCGCAGGTGCGACAGCACCAGTTCGCGTGCCGCCTCCAGGTCGCCTTCATCGCGGTAGCGGCGCGCCAACGCCTGCTCGTCCTCCAACGACAGCACCGGGATGCGATGGACCGCGCCGATGTACGCGTCCAGCGAGCCGATCGCGCTGGGAATCGGGAAATTGCTCGCCACCAGGGCTTGGGACATGGGGGTTTCGCTCATGCTCATGATGTTAGCAGTCCCCATAACAGACTGCTAAGGACCGCGGAAGTTCCCGGTGTGTTCTGTTCCTGGAACGCTGGCGCGCCCCAGTTCCCGTTCCGGGGGGCCAGTCCATCACGGCCCCCGTCAATCCATTGTGGGGGCGCCGCGTTCAGGCGCAAGGGCGCTCAGTCCCGGCTCAGGCCGGCACGGCCGGGTCGCGCAGTTCGGCCCGTGGCGGCAGCCGCCAGTCCACCGGGGCCACCCCGCGCCGGGCCAGGTACTCGTTCGCCGCCGAGAAGTGGCCGCAGCCCAGGAACCCGCGGTGCGCGGACAACGGCGAGGGGTGCGGCGCGCGCAGCACCCGGTGCCGGCGCGGGTCGATCACCGCGCCCTTCTTCTGTGCGTAGCTGCCCCACAGCAGGAACACCAGGCCCTCGCGCTCCCGGGCCAGGGTCTCGACCACGTGGTCGGTGAAGCCCTCCCAGCCCTGGCCGGCGTGGGAGCCGGGGCGGCCGTCCTCGACCGTCAGCACCGCGTTGAGCAGCAACACCCCCTGCAGCGCCCAGGGCAGCAGGCAACCGTGGTCCGGCGGGGCGATGCCGAGGTCGCGCTGCAACTCCTTGTAGATGTTCTGCAGCGAGGGCGGCACCGGCGTGCCCGGCTGCACCGAAAAGCACAGCCCGTGGGCCTGGCCGGGGCCGTGGTACGGGTCCTGCCCGAGCACCACCACCTTGGCCTCGTCGAAAGGGGTCGCGTCCAGGGCCGCGAAGATCGACGGCCCGGGCGGATAGATGCGGGCGCCGGCGGCCTTGCGCTCGCGCAGGAACGCCGACAGCCGCCGCATGTCCTCGCGCAGCAGGTAGTCGCCTACCCGCGCCTTCCACGAGGGCTCCAGCCGGATCCGCTCCGCCACGGTGCTCACTCGCGGAAGCCGGGCGGCTCCGCCATCCGCGCCAGGCGCAGCTGGAACAGGGTCTTGGTGACCAGCAGGCGTTCCTCGATCGGCTTGAGCACCAGGTCGTTGGCACCGTCGCGCAGCAGCTGCCCCTGGTTGTCGCGGTTGGCGTCGCCGGTCATTACCAGCACCGGCAGCGCGCGCTTGCCGTAGCCCAGCGGGCCGCGGATCTCGGCGAGCAGGTCGCGGCCGCTGAGCTCGCCCTTCAGGTACACGTCGGTCAGCACCAGGTCGGCGCCGATCACGCCGCGGGCGTGGCCGCCGCGCAGGTAGTCCAGCGCGCCCTCGCCCTCGGTGAAGTGCAGCACTTCCAGTTCCTGGCGCTCGAGCATGCGCTTGGTCGCTGCGGCGACCACGCGGCTGTCCTCGACGTACAGCACGCGCGCGCCGGGCACCGGCTGCGGCTGCACGTAGCCACGGATGAAGGCGGCCAGGGCCTGGTGGCCGAGCGCCTTGTCGAAATAGTCGGTGACGTCGTCGTTGAGGCTGCGCGACTCCAGCCGCGACTGCACGTCGCCGGAGACCACGATCACCGGCACGTAGCTCTGGCCGGCCGCCTCGCGCACCGCGCGGGCCAGCGCCAGGCCATCGCCGTCGGGCAGCACCAGCGAGGTGGTGACCAGGTCCACCGGCTCGGCGGCGAGGGCCTCGCGGGCGCTGGCGAGGCCGTCGCAGGCGACCACGCGGGCGCCGGGCAGGTCGCGCTGGAGCACGTCGCCGATCAGCTTGCGCACCATCCGCGAGCCATCCACCACCATCACCCGCGGCGCGTCGCTGATGACGTGGCGCAGTTCGTGTTGTCCACTGCTCGGTGGCGCTTCCATCGCGTGCTCAGGTCTCCGTGGGCCGGGTCTGGCGCAGGTAGTGCCCGGTCACGATGCCTGCGCCGAGCCAGCCTAGCAATGCCGCGCCCGCGGTGACCAGCAACGCGGTCACGGGATCGAAGCCGGACAGGGAGAAAGGGCTGCCGTAGCTGGCGGCAAGTTCGGCCAGCGGCGGGCGCAGGGCCACGCCGGCCACGCTCAGCAGGGCGATCGCCAGCAGGCCCGCGGCCAGCCCGTACCAGGCGCCCAGGTACAGGAACGGGCGGCGGATGAAGCCGTCGCTCGCGCCCAGGTGCTGGAGCACGCCGATCTCCTCGCGCCTTGACTGGATGTCCAGGCGCACGGTGTTGCCGACGACCAGCAGCGCCCCGAAGCCGAGCAGCAGCGCCAGCACCAGCGCGACCCGGTTGCCGAAGCGCAGCCAGCCGTCGAGCCGTTGCCGCCACAGCGCGTCGTGCTGGACCAGGTCCGCTTCCGGCAGCGCCTGCAGCGATTCGGCCAGCAGCGCCTCGTCGCCCGCCGGGGTCAGCACCAGCAGGCTGGGCAGGGGGTTGTCGTCGCCGAGCGCGTCGATCGCGTCGCCGAGGCCGGCGGCGCGCAACGCCTGCAGGCCTTCCTCGGGCGTGCGCAAGGTGGCGTCGGCGACGTCGTCGCGGGCGCGCAGCTCGTCGGCCAGCGCGCGGGCGCGGGCGGGATCGACCTCCGCCTTCAGGAACACGCTGACTTCGCGCGACTGCTGCACCTGCCCGGAGAACTTCGCCACGTTGCCGAGCACCAGCCACAACCCGAGCGGCAACGCGAGCGCCACCGCCATCACCCCGACGGTCAGCGCGCTCGCCCAGGGCTTGCCGAGGAACCGCCCCAGGCTCGCCACCAGGCTGTACACATGATGGTCCAGCCACGCCGCAAGCAGGGAGTGATGCGCACTCCTGTTCCCCGCTCCCCGTTCCCCGTTCCCGCCGTGGCTACTCATCCGCCAGGTCCTCCGGCGCGATGTCGTCCACGAGCTGGCCGTGGTCCAGCACCAGCACGCGCCGCTTCATCCGCTTCACCAGGCCGAGGTCGTGGCTGGCGACCAGCACGCTGGTGCCGCGCTCGGGCAGCGAGGCGAACAGGGCCATGATCTCCGCCGCCAGGGTCGGATCGAGGTTGCCGGTGGGTTCGTCGGCGACCAGCAACCGGGGTTCGGCGACCACCGCGCGGGCGATGCCGACGCGCTGCTGCTCGCCGGCCGACAGCTGCGGCGGCAGGGCGCGCTCGCGCGTGCCCAGGCCGAGCCGCTCGAGCACCGAGCGCACGCGCTTGCCGATCTCGCCGCGCTTCATCCCGCGCAGCACCAGCGGCAGCGCGACGTTGTCGTACACGCTGCGGTCGCCGAGCAGGCGATGGTCCTGGAACACCACGCCGACCTCGCGCCGGTGCAGCGGCACCCGGCGCCCGCGCACCTTCTGCAGGTTGCGCTCGGCGAACAGCACGGTGCCGCGGCTGGGCCGCTCGGCGAGGTGGATCAGCTTCAGCAGCGTGCTCTTGCCGGCACCGGAATGGCCGGTGACGAACAGCATCTCGCCCGGCTGCACTTCGAAGCTGACATCGGCCAGCGCGACATGCCCCCCGGGGTACTGCTTGCTGACGTTGTCGAAACGCAGGACCGGCATGCGCCGATTCTAGCCCGCGCCTTGCCGGCGCCGGGTGGCGGCCGGGACGGCCCCCGGCCGATGCACGATTACTGCCCCGAGCGCGGGCCGCGCGAGACCAGCGATTTCAGGCCGCGGCCGATCCGCGACAGCAGCGAGGGTGCGGGTGCCGGACGGGCCGGCGGTGCCTTGGCCGGCTGCGCGCCGGGCTTGCGGGTCCGCGCCGGCTTCTTGGGCGCGGCGGACTCCCGCGACGCCGGCTCCCGCGGCGCCCGCGGGGCGCCCTGCTGGGCGGCGGCCTCGCCACCGTCCACGCGCTTGCCGCGACGCCGGCGACGGCGCTTGCGCGGCGCCTGCTCGCCGTTCGCCTCGGGCGCTCCAGCGGCGGATGGGGCCGCGGACTGCGGCGCCGGGCGCGTGGCCGCGGCTTCGCTTTCGGCCATGGCCCGCGGCTTGCGCGGCCCGCGCTCGCGACGGCCGCCGGGCTTGCCATTGCCGCCGCCCCTGCCTCCGCGGCGCTGTTCGTCCGCGGCGCGCTGCTCGCGCGCCTCGCGGAAGATCTCGCCGATGCTTTCTTCTTCCCCGTCATCGGCCGGGCGCTCGCGCCTGGGCCGCGGCAGCGCGACCAGCAGTTCCGGGGTTACCGGCTCGACCGGGATCTTCTGCTCGATGTAGGCCTCGATGTCCGGCAGTGACATCGCGTAGCGCTCGCAGGCGAAGCTGATCGCGTCGCCCTCGGCGCCCAGCCGCGCGGTGCGGCCGATGCGGTGCACGTAGTCCTCGGCGTCGAACGGCAGGTCGTAGTTGTAGACGTACTGCACGCCGTCGATGTGCAGGCCGCGCGCGGCCACGTCGGTCGCGACCAGGATCTCGAGCTGCCCTGCCTGGAACTTCTTCAGCAAGGTCTCGCGCTTCTTCTGCGGGACGTCGCCGGAGAGCACGCCGACCCGGTAGCCGGCACGCTCCAGTGCCCGTGCCACGCGCTCGACGAAGGCCTTGGTGTTGACGAAGACCATGGTCCGCGCGCCCTCGCTGCGCGAGAGCAGGCCCAGCAGCAGCGGCAGCTTCTCCTCGTCGGCCGGCAGGTACAGGCGCTGGCGGACCTTGGCATTGGTGATGTGCTCGCTCTCGACCACCATCTTCTCGGGCTCGTTCATGTGCTCGTAGGCGAGCTCGAGCACGCGGTGGCTCAGGGTGGCGGAGAACAGCAGGGTCTGGCGCTCGGTGCGCGCCGGCATGCGCCGCAGCAGGAAGCGGATGTCCTTGATGAAGCCGAGGTCGAACATGCGGTCGGCCTCGTC